>NZ_MUYE01000001.1:0-1217500 GCF_002022445.1 Bartonella sp. AR 15-3
GCATATAAATCGGTGCTGGTTTTTTTTAACATTCATTTTTTCAGGAGGGTAATTTAGTGATTACTTCCAAAAAAGTACTATTATTTTTTTAGATTTGGATAGTTATCCACAAGTGTTGTGGATTTCGATAGAGTCGTTTTTTGTCAAGCTTTTTTTATTTTTTATTTTTAATACATGAAATCTTTAATTATTTGTAAATTTTACAAAAAAAAAGTTATTTGAATCAATAGTCTTTTTCATTTTCTTTTTGCAAATACAAATTTATAGCTGTTTTTTATGACCTTTTGATTTCATTTTAGCCTCTTGCATTTTACCTATGCTGTTTTGTATGTTTCTTATGAAAATTGAAAATACATAAGGTTTACGTCAGGTAAGTATTCTATATTATAGAGTGATTTATCTTATGCCTTGTACGTAAGCGCATGTTGAGCAGTCTTTTAGCGAGGTTTTTTAGTTTTCATTATTGATATGTTTTCGCTTTCGGAAAGCATATCATGCAATCAAACAAGATAAATCTTATTGATCATCTTTGTTAGTAGGATTGTATTAGAGCTATCCTAAGGGGAGGATGAATAATCTTATTTGGGGAAGGGAATGTCTCTACCTTCGCTGAGCAGGTTTTGGCCGTTTGGTAGGGCAAGATTATAGTTTTTTTGGGATGAAAAATGGTGAATAAATTGAATTCTAAAGCTAGTTCCTTTAAAAAGGTTTCAGTGGATATCCTATCGGCAGAGAGTATGATAAATGAAATGATGAAGATAAAAGAGGCAGTTAACTCTTTAGAGCCTCTGGTTTTTTCAGAGGAAGAAGGTGCTGCTGCTTTTGCGCGTGTAATGGCACAGTTAAAAGCCAACATTGGCGTTGAGGCTTATACGAGTTGGTTTGGCCGTTTAAAACTTGCTGAATATAATCGTAATCTTGTAAAACTTTCTGTTCCTACAGCATTTTTACGTTCGTGGATCAATAACCATTATAGTGCTCTTTTAACCACTTTATGGCAGCAGGAAAATTCAGCAATTCTTCGTGTTGAAGTTATTGTTAGAAGTATGGAACGTGTTTCAAAAGATCCTGTATGTAGGTCTAATAAAAGCTCAGTTGTTATTGTTCCTGAAGAGCAGTCTTTTTCTCCTTTAGTTGATAGTTATGCTGAGCAATCAATGAAGAATACTCAAGCTGGTGTTTTTGGTTCTCCGCTTGATTCTCGCTATACTTTTGAGAATTTTGTTGAAGGCGCTTCGAATCGTGTTGCTTTGGCTGCAGCGCGTTCGATTGCAGAAGGACATAAAAGTTCTTTACGCTTTAATCCCCTTTTTATTTACGCGTCTGTTGGTTTAGGAAAGACACATTTGCTTCAGGCTATCGCAGCAGGTGCACTCAAGCGCTTGACATCTGCGCGGGTTATTTATTTGACTGCTGAATATTTTATGTGGCGTTTTGCTATGGCCATTCGTGATAATGATGCTCTTTCATTTAAAGAGCAGCTACGTGACATTGATCTTTTAATTATTGATGATATGCAATTTTTACAGGGGAAATCAATTCAACGTGAATTTTGCCATTTGCTTAATATGCTACTCGATAGTGCAAAACAAGTTATTGTGGCTGCTGATCGTCCGCCGGCAGAATTAGAATCGCTTGATCTTCGTGTGCGTTCTCGTCTTCAAGGAGGTGTGGCCCTTGAAATTGAAACACCGGATTATGAGATGCGTTTGGAAATGTTGCGTCAACGGTTAAAAATTGCACAGCAAGATGATAATATGGTTATGATTTCTGATGAGATTTTGGCATATATTGCTAAAACGGTTTTAGGATCAGGTCGTGATATTGAGGGAGCTTTTAACCAGTTGTTATTTCGCCAATCTTTTGAAATTGATTTATCTTTAGAGCGGATTGATGAATTATTAAGTCATTTGACACGTTCAGGTGAATCGAAACGCATACGGATAGAGGAAATTCAGCGTACTGTTGCACGTCATTATAATGTTTCTAGGCAGGATTTATTGTCTAATCGTCGAACGCGTACAATTGTTAAACCGCGGCAAGTTGCGATGTATTTGGCAAAAGTTTTGACACCTCGTTCATTACCTGAAATTGGACGCCGTTTTGGGGGGCGTGATCATACGACTGTTTTACATGCTGTACGTAAAATTGAAGATTTAGTTTGTGATGATCAGACTTTGGCTAAAGAGCTTGAGCTGCTTAAGCGATTAATAGGAGAACATGCTGCATAATATTTATAGTCTTTTTCTTATTATGAAGAATATCAGAGAAGATTGACCAAAATAATAGTTTGGTTTGTATTAAAATCTTGCTATTTTTAGAGAAGTTTATTAAAATTTAAGTATATAGCAATTGTAAGTCAATTGATTGCTTTTGGTTTATCGAATTCCTATAGTTATTTGGGTGAAAATTATAAACAGGGATTTTTATGCGCGTTACAATTAGTCGTAGTCAGCTACTTAAATCTCTTGGTCGTGTTCATCGTATTGTGGAGCGTCGTAATACTATCCCTATTTTGTCAAATGTATTGATAGATGCGAGTGATGGAAGGATGCAATTAAAAGCAACAGATCTCGATCTAGAAATTACAGAATCTTCTTCAGTCAATATTGAACAAAGCGGGGCGATAACTGTTCCAGCGCATTTGCTCTACGATATTGTTCGCAAACTTCTTGACGATAGTGAGGTTATTTTAGACGTTGATGAAAGTCAGGCAAGTACTATGTCTATTACCTCTGGTTGTACTAATTTTCAGCTTCAATGTCTTCCTAAGGTAGATTTTCCAGAATCGCTTCCAGGCCAGTTTAGTTGTCGTTTTTCTTTGTTAGCGTCAAAATTGAAATATTTAATTGATTGTACGCAGTTTGCTATGTCTACTGAAGAGACACGTTATTATCTGAATGGTATTTATTTTCATATCATTTCTGATGATATTTCGAAGTTGCGTTTAGTTTCGACTGATGGTCATCGTTTAGCACAGGTCGATATAGAAGCACCTTTGGGGTCTGATGGTATGCCAGGTGTTATCATTCCTCGTAAAACCGTGGGAGAGTTGCAAAAACTTCTTGGGGAAGAAGCTGATAATGATGTGTGTATAGAGCTTTCAGATACAAAGATTCGTTTTTCTGTTGGGTCTGTAATTTTAACATCAAAACTAATTGATGGGGTATTTCCAGAATATCAACGTGTTATTCCATTAAAAAATGATAAAAAATTGATTATCAATCGACGAGATTTTTCTTCTGCGGTTGATCGTGTCTCAACAATTTCAAGCGATCGTGGGCGTGCAGTAAAATTGATGATCGAGAAAGGACTTGTAAGATTTGTAGTGAATAATCCTGATTCAGGAAGTGCGAAGGATCAGTTGGTTGCAGATTATGCATTTGATCCGCTTGAGATAGGTTTCAATTCGCGATATCTTTTGGATATTGCAGCACAACTTTCAAGTGATGAAATGATTTTTACGTTTGCTGATTCTGGAGCGCCAACGTTGATTCGTGGAAATAGTGATACAGATTCGCTTTATGTGCTGATGCCTATTCGTGTTTAAGGATGATGTGTTTTGCGATGCAGTACTAGCCATATACATAAAGTGGCTGTCAGACAACTGAAATTGGAAAATTATCGTAATTATTGTTCTTTAGCTCTTCATTTATTAGGTCAACATGTTGTTTTGACAGGTCGTAACGGTGTTGGCAAGACTAATCTTTTAGAAGCACTATCTTTTCTTTCTCCTGGTCGTGGTTTGCGACGTGCACCTTATTCTGATATCAGTTGTTCTGAGGGAAGTGGTACAGGGTTTGTTGTATTTGCTCGTCTGCAGTGTGCGCTTTATGGTGAAGCAAATATTGGTACAGCTTTAGAAGCTAATGATGGTGGTAGGAAAGTACATATTAATGGTGTAAATGAGGCAAGCGATTGCTTAATGGACTATTGCCATATTAGTATATTGACACCTTCTATGGATGGACTTTTTACAGGACCTGCACTTGATCGGCGCCGTTTTTTAGATCGTATGGTTTTATCCATTGATTCTTTGCATGGCCGTCGTATAGCAGATTATGACAGAGTTATGCGTGCGCGCAATCGTTTATTTTTAGATAGAAATGACGATCGTGCTTGGTTAGATGCTTTGGAGCTGCAAATGGCTGAACTTGCAACGGCCATTGCAGCAGCACGGGTTGATATTATTCAGCTTTTGAATGATATGTTTGCGCAAGTTTCTGCTTGGATACCTTTTCCAAGAGCTTTTTTACAAGTTGATGGTTTTTTGGAAAAAGCGCTTAGCGAAACATCCGCTATTGAAGTTGAAGAACAATTTTTGTATCGGTTGCGTAACAACCGTGCGATAGACTGTGCTGCTGGTCGAGCATTAGAAGGTCCACACCGTACAGATTTGCAAGTTTTTTATGCAGATAAAAATATGGACGCGACATTCTGTTCAACTGGTGAACAAAAAGCTTTATTAACAGGCTTAGTTTTGTGTCATGCACGTTTAACAAGTACGATATCTAAGATGACACCTATTCTCCTTCTTGATGAAATAGCTGCTCATTTTGATTCCCATCGGCGTGCTGCTTTATTTGATATTCTTGATGATTTAGGTGGGCAAGCGTTTATGACAGGAACAGATCATATTTTGTTTGACTCTTTAAAAGGGCGGGCAGAGTTTTTTGAAATTGAAAATGGCATTTTATTACAATAAACAATGTATAAATAATTGAAATAAAACACACCGCATCATGTTTATGATTATAACGGTTTTGTGTGATCCTAATTTGAATTTTCTTGGTAAACATAAGCTAGAAATTTATAGCACTGCGACTTTAGAAGATATTGAAAGATTATGTAAAAATTAAGTAGTAGGATTTGTAATAACATTACATTTTTTATCAAAGTAATTGTGAAGATTAATTAGTAGATTGGAGATAAACAGGCATTGGAGTAAGTACCAGATTGATTATCAAGCCAATTGCTTATAGTGGTATATCTTTTACGATTTTTGATGCATTAAAATATTTCTATGACCAAGTAACCAATAGAAGAAGTCCATTTATCAAATATTTATCAACGTGAATCTTTTGGTTATTATTCTTATATTTTTATAGAAATAAATGCGCTTATTGTCAGATGCGGTTGGAAGGGTATTAGCTTGCACTTAATATATTGCTAAGTAGTTTAAATATAATTTAAAACGCTAAAATTGGTTAATATCAATATGCTTATCTTAAAATTTACTTGATAATTTTTGTTTGAGTAAGTAAGACGTATTTAAGGAATGTTGTTACTGTATATTATGGCAATTGCTAGGTACGTACGTGCACGGGGAAGATAGGAATGAGAGACTTTATTCGGCAAATAAAGATACTCAGGTTTTTATGGATAGTATTACTTTTATCTGGTTGTAAAATTGATGTTCTTCAGCCTGCGGGATATGTTGCGCGCCAACAGCTTATTTTGATTACCTTATGTGTTCTTATTATGTTGTGCGTTGTAATTCCAGTAATGGTTGCAGTGGTTTTTTTAGCTATAAAATATCGTGCTTCAAAAACGACGGAGGATTATTTACCGGATTGGGGACACTCAAATAAAATTGAAGCTTTTATGTGGGGTATTCCAGTTATTATTGTGACAGTTTTGGGACTGTTAACGGCTTATTACACTTATAAGCTTGAGCCCTCAAATGCTCTTCCTATGGATGTTGTCGGTGAAGAAAAGCCTTTGCAAGTGAACGTTGTAGCACTAGACTGGAAGTGGTTATTTATTTATCCTGAATATGGTATTGCAGCGGTTAATGAAATTTATGCACCGCAAGGTCGTCAAGTGTTATTGCAGATAACATCAGAGAGCTCTGTTAATGCATTCTGGGTTCCAAGACTTGGTACAGTTCTTTATGCTATGCCGCAGATGAATGCTAAATTACATTTAATGGCTGATAAGCAAGGTATCTTCAATGGAAGATCAGCAAATTATAGTGGCGATGGTTTTGCAAATATGCGTTTTCAATGGCATTCTGTATCATTGAGTGATTTCGATAATTGGGTTGCTAAAGTTCGGGCGAATGGTCAAAAGCTTGATCGTCTGTCTTATCATCAACTGTCTGTTTCTCCTCTTATGGGTGATATTGTTGCGAAAGAAAAAGATGCTGAAGTGCGTTATTTTGCACCTGTTGAAAAACAGCTTTATTATCGTATTGTCAATCGATGTGTTGATGGAAATGTCATCTGTAATGAAGATTTAATGAAGCGGGCTGCTGCTCAGACGCTTTGGGGCGCACTCTGTTCAGTTTTTGATCAAGTGCTATTTAGGAAATAGTTAATCGAAAAAGAAACTATTTTTAAATAAGGATTCTTTTCAATTAGAATTCATTTTATATAGGGTAGAAAATGTTTGGAAGACTTACAGATCCTACAGCGGCTGCTTTTCATGCACTTGTACATGAGCCAATCGTTTTTTATACATGTATTGCAATTGTTTTGGGCGGTTTAACTGTTGCTGTTGCTTTAACAATACTTGGTTGGTGGAAAGTTCTTTGGCAAAATTGGATTACGACTGTTGACCATAAACGAATTGGTATTATGTACATCATTCTTGGCATTATTATGCTTGTTCGTGGTTTTGCTGATGCGATTATGATGCGAACGCATCAGGCTTTAGCGTTTGGGAGTGAAGCCGCAGGTTATTTACCTCCTGAGCATTTTGATCAGATTTTTTCAGCACATGGTGTGATTATGATTTTCTTCATGGCTACACCAATTTTATTTGGTCTTTTTAATTATCTTGTACCACTTCAGATTGGGGCCCGTGATGTTGCATTTCCATTTGCAAATAATCTAGGATTTTGGATCACAGTTGCGGCAGCAGTATTAATTAATATATCACTTGGGATTGGTAATTTTGGTCGTGGTGGTTGGTTAATGTATCCGCCTTTCTCAGAATTACAAAATAGTCCAGATACAGGAGTGGATTATTATTTGTGGTCTCTTCAGCTTTCTGGCATTGCAACAACTATGGGATCAGTCAATTTTGTGGCAACCATTATTAAAATGCGTGCTCCTGGAATGACGATGATGAAAATGCCTATTTTTTGTTGGTCGGCTTTTGTTAGTAATATTCTTATTTTAGTTATTTATCCTGTTTTAGCTGTTGCATTTCTACTTTTGGCAGCTGACCGTTATTTAGGCATGAATTTTTTTACTAATGTTGCTGGTGGAAACCCAATGGTGTGGATTAATTATGTTTGGGTTTTTGGTCACCCAGAGGTTTATGTTTTAGTTGTTCCTGCCTTTGGAATTATTTCGGAAATTGTCTCAACATTTTCTTCAAAACGCCTTTTTGGTTATGCCTCAATGATATGGGCAATTGTAGTGATCTTGGTTCTTTCATTGCTTGTTTGGGGACATCATTTCTTTACAATGGGAGGTGGTGAAGCTGTGAATACCTTCTTTGGTATTGCTACAATGATCATTGCAGTTCCAACGGGTGTTAAAGTCTTTAATTGGTTACTAACTATGTATAAGGGTCGGATTCGTTTTGAACCCCCAATGCTTTGGTGCATGGGGATGATTTTTACGTTTGTTGGTGGTGGATTAACGGGTGTTTTGATGTCGATTGTTCCTGCCGATTGGCAGTTTCATAATTCTTTATTTTTAGTTGCTCACTTTCATCATACGATTATTGGAGGCGTTGTTTTTGCCTATTTAGCTGGATTAGCCTTTTGGTTTCCAAAAGTTTTTGGCATTAAACCAAATCGTATATTAGGTATTGCATCTTTCTGGTGCTGGTTTATTGGTTTTTACTTTGCTTTCTTTCCAGTTTATATACTTGGATTAATGGGTGCTACGCGTCGTCTTCAGCATTATATTGAGCCAAGTTGGCAGCCGATGTTTATGGTTGCTGCAATAGGTGCTTTTATTATTCTTCTTGGTATACTTTGTTTTGTATTACAAATGGTTTTAGCAATTTGGTATGGTATTAAGCATAAAGGGCGTTTGCCGGTAACATCCAATGATCCTTGGGGAGATACACGAACACTTGAGTGGTCTATTTCTTCTCCTCCTCCTTCTTATAATTTTGCAATTATTCCAGAGGTATGGAGTGAGGATGCCTATTGGAATATGAAAAAGAAAGGTTATCAGCGCCCAACAAGTGGGTTTGTAAAAATTCATATGCCTTCAAATACATTAGCTGGAATTGTCGCAAGCTTTTTCTCATTAATTATTGGTTTTGCTCTTGTTTGGCATATTTGGTGGCTAGCTATCCTTGGGTTGGTTGGCTTTATTGCGACGATTATTTATCATTCATTAATGGGTGATCATCATGGTTATTATATTTCAGCTGAAGAGGTGCAGAAAACAGAAGATATCTTCACAGCTGTTTTAGAAAAACAAGGGGTAAAAGTATGAGTGCGACGATAATGAATCATGTATGCACGGACGAATATCACCACGATCATCACAATAGTTCGATAATGATATTTGGGTTTTGGGTTTACATTCTTTCAGATTTAATTTTGTTCTCAACATTGTTTTCGAGTTTTGCTGTATTCTCTGCTTCTTATGGCGGAGGTAAAGCCGGTAATGAGTTTATTAATTTAAATTTTGTTTTGGTTGAAACGGTAGTTTTATTATTTTCATCAATTACTTATGGGTTTGCTATGGTTTATGCTCATAAGGGATGTCTTTCTAAGTTACGTGTCTGGATGGCAATTACCTTCGTGCTTGGATTATGCTTTATTGGAATGGAAATTTATGAATTTTATGAATTGCTCAATGAAGTGTTCTATTACGATCCTAATGCTTATGCTGGTGTTGATCCTGCGACAGGCATAAAATCTTTTGGGAAAAATGTTCTATCCGCTTATTGGTCAGCATTTTTTGCGTTGGTTGGTACTCATGGCCTTCATGTGAGTGTTGGTTTACTGTGGATGGTTGTAATGTTTTTTCATCTGCATCGCAGTGGTTTGGATCAGGATAATAAGACGCGTTTAACATGTCTCTCAATTTTTTGGCATTTACTTGATATTGTTTGGATTGGTGTCTTCACTATGGTTTATTTGTTGGGGGCACTGTAATGAGTATGTATGACAAAAATCATGATCCAGGTATTGGTTCTTATTTAGTTGGCTTTATTTTATCTGTTCTTTTTACTTTAGGCTCTTTTATTCCTGTAATGTATGGATTATTAGATAGTTGGGCTATTAGTACGAAAGTTATTTATCTTATTGGGATGGCACTTATACAAATTATTATACAAATTGTTTTCTTTTTGCATTTGAGTTCTGGTCCAGATGCCAAGTGGAATCTAGCAGCTTTATTGTTTGCAGCTATGTGTGTTTTTATTATCATTGGTGGTACTTGGTGGGCTATCTCTCATTTGAATTATAATATGATGGGCAGCTCAGGGCGTATTGTTGAACCGGATATAAATGCAACTATTTCAGAAGAAAGATTCATTGCTGTACCACAATCAATCGAATAGCCTTCTAAAGCTTTAGAAACAATAGAAAAACTTCCTAAGATATCAGATCAATAAAGCAACTTTTTAAGCGGAGGAATCTAGTAAATCAATTATAAAAACTGCTATCTTTTAAAATTAAAGCGCTTTAATTTTAAAGCTTATAATTTTGCTTTTTAGTGTTAGTATATGTTATTAAATACATCTTTGAAGTTTAAAATATTTTTCCAACTTTATAGTTTTTTTTACAATAGACACTTCTACTATTTTTCGTTGTGTGAGTTTTTATTTTCTTGAGTTTCTTCGCTTTGTTTTAGTTCTTCAAGTGTTGGCATAGACAAGATATTATAGCCTGAATCAACATAATGAATTTCACCTGTAACACCTGATGATAAATCAGAGAGCAAGTAAAGAGCCGCATTTCCAATTTCATTAATATTTACAGTACGGCGTAGAGGTGCATTACGGCGTTGATATGAAAAAATTGCTCGCGCAGATGCAATGCCATTACCAGCTAAAGTCCGAATAGGTCCAGCTGAAATTGCATTGACACGAATATTTTGGGGCCCAAAATCTGTAGCTAAATAACGCACCATAGCTTCTAAAGCTGCTTTAGCTATACCCATGACATTGTAATTAGGAACGACTCTCTGTGAAGCTCCATAAGTAAGTGCTATTAATGCACCGCCATTAGGCATAAGTTTCTCGGCACGTTGGGCAATTTCAGTAAAGGAATAGGCTGAAATAACCATTGTACGATTAAAATTTTCACGTGTTGTCACGTCAACATAACGTCCCTTTAATTGTGTTTTATCTGAGAAACCAATAGCATGAACAACGAAATCAATAGTTTTCCATTCTTTTTCAAGATATTGAAAAGTGCGATTGATATTTTCAATTTTTTCAACGTCACATTCTAATAATAATTTACAACCAAGTTTTTTTGCTAGTGGTTGGACGCGTTTTCCAAAAGCTTCTCCTTGATATGTAAGAGCTAGTTCAGCTCCTGCATTTGCTAATTGACATGCAATACCCCAAGCAATCGAATGGTCATTTGCAATCCCCATAATAAGACCACGTTTGCCTTTCATCAAACCTTTCATATTATTCTCCGTAAGACTATGTAGTTTCAATCCACTAAGAGTTCCTGCTTATGTATAGCGTTGGAAAACAAGCGTTGCATTGGTACCACCAAAGCCAAAAGTGTTTGATAATACGGTATTAAGTTTTTGGTTATCGAGACGTTTGCGAATAATTGGCATATCGGCAAAAGCTGGGTCAATTTCTTCAATATGAGCACTCTCACAAATAAAATTATGATTCATCATTAACAGTGTATAAATTGCTTCTTGAACACCTGCTGCACCTAAGGAATGTCCAGTTAAAGACTTTGTGGCAGAGATGGGTGGACACTGATCTCCTACTCCAAAAACACGACGAATTGCATCTATTTCAGAGGAATCACCAACAATTGTTGCTGTTGCATGAGGATTAATATAATCAATTTTATTTTTTATGGTTGCAAGAGCCATACGCATACATCTTTCTGCTCCTTCACCAGATGGAGAGACCATATCATAACCATCGGATGTAGCACCATAACCAACAATTTCTCCGTAAATTTTTGCACTGCGTGCTTTAGCTAATTCCAGTTCTTCAAGAACCAAAACACCGGCCCCACCAGCAATGACAAATCCATCACGATTAATATCATAAGCACGTGAAGCTGTTTCTGGTGTATTATTATATTTGCTGGACATAGCACCCATAGCATCAAATAAAACAGATAATGTCCAGTCCAAATCTTCGCACCCACCTGCAAAGATGCGCTTTTGCTTGCCGTATTGTATCATCTCATAAGCATTTCCAATACAATGATTGGATGTAGCACAAGCTGAGGAAATCGAATAATTGATCCCTTTAATTTTAAAAAAGGTTGCGAGAGTTGCTGAAGCTGTAGAACTCATTGCTTTGGGCACAACAAAAGGTCCAACGCGCTTTGGACCTTTTTGACGTGTAAGATCAGCAGCTTCAACAATTGATCGAGTTGATGGTCCTCCAGAGCCCATAATGATACCCGTATGTTCATTTGATACTTCATTAGGTTCTAAACCCGCATCAGCAATTGCTCTATCCATAGCAATCTGATTCCATGCTGTTCCATAGCCATGGAAACGCATGGCTCGCCGATCAACAAATTCTTCTACATTAATATCTGGTTTAGCATGTACTCTACTCCGGAAACCTAATTCAGCATGCTTGGGTGCATAGGAAATTCCTGATTTCGCTTCATATAAGCTCGTTAAAACAGTTTGAAGCTCATTTCCAATTGAGGAGATAATACCCATTCCGGTTACAACAACTCGACGCATTCATACCTCCTTGTTTCCTATAGAGTAACAAAATATCTTTATCTTGTTGAAAGAATGTCTAACTTTCTTTAAATAAAGCAACACGTAAATCATTGGCTTTATAAATTGTCTCTCCATCTGCTTTTAACCATCCATCCGCTATTCCTAAAACCAAATGTCCACGTCGAATACGTTTAAAATTTATTTGATATTGAAGCAATTTGGTTTGCGGAGTTACCATGCCTGATAATTTTACTTCTCCTGTTGAAATAGCACGTCCTTTTCCTAGTTCACCTAACCATCCAAGAAAAAAACCCGTTAATTGCCACATACCATCTAAACCGAGACACCCTGGCATGACAGGATCATTGATAAAATGACAATCAAAAAACCATAAGTCTGGAGTAATGTCAAATTCAGCACAAACTACTCCTTTGTCATATTCTCCACCACTTTCACTGATTTGAGTGATTCGGTGAATCATCAACATTGGAGGTGCAGGTAATTGTGCATTACCTTTACCAAACATTTCGCCGCGAGTGCAGTTTAAAAGCTCTTCATAAGTGTAGTGAGACTTTTGTTTAGCCATTGTTATTTCCATGTTTCTTTTTATACCTCTATCTTAATCTACTTTTAAAGCAAATTTTCAGGAGAGGGAAATGATTTTGTATATTTAGGGTGACAAAAAGTTTTTTGTGTTTCTTGTTACATAAAGATTATCATTTAATATATTTATTATCTTGTTTTTTCATTGTGTTTAATTTCCAAACCAAACTTGCATATGCATGTAGGACGATTTATAGTATTCTGATGAGTGCTGATGACTTGAGATTGAATAAAAAAGAACGATTTATAAGAAATCGTAAGGAAGTTATGAATTGCCTTTCGTTATCTGAGCTAAAAGAACATTTGCGTAAAAATGGTTTACGGCCAACACGTCAACGATTAGAACTTGCTAATATGATTTTTTTTCAAGGTAATTGCCATGTTACTGCTGAGGAGTTATATGAAGAGGCAGTTAAATTAGGTATACCTATGTCTTTAGCAACAGTTTATAATACTCTTCATCAGTTTACAGAAGCAGGTTTATTACGAATTATTGCTGTAGAAGGTTCGAAAACTTGGTTTGATACGAATACATCTGATCACTATCATTTCTATGTTGAAGGTGAAAATCGTATTCTTGATATTCCTTGTAATTTAGAAGGTTCTCCTATTATTGAAAATCTCCCTCAACCGCCAAACGATATGGAAATTTCGCATGTCGATTTAATCATCCGTTTAAGGCCAAAGAGTTCTATTTAATTTTAGGACTTCAAAGGTTGTGTGAAAAATAAAAATTAAGTGCTGATAGTTTAAGCTTTTTTAATTTTTAATTTTTTCGTCAGGATAAATTCCCCATAATTGGTTTTGATGAAGCCAGCCACGAGTATTACGGATATCTAATTCGCACCAGATACCATTACATTGGCGAATATTACCAATGATATTAGGTTCTATTTCTGCCACAATTTTCTCATTATCTCCTGGATTTTTACGTAACATAAGTCTGTGTACTTTATCCTTTTGCCACGGAATAGTTATTGCAGTTCTTTTTCCTGATAATAGTGATTGGTAAATCCATCCTTCATCTCCTTCTGCATCACGAACTTTGCGCCATTGATCATATTCTTGGATAATTTCAATAGGCAGTCCCTGTTTTTGATAAGTAAAGATAATAGAATAATTATTTCCTGGTCCAATACGCATATTAACACGAGCGGATTTTATTGAAGCGAATCGTGGAAGTGGTAAGCCACTAGTGCCTAAATTTTGATTGAGTGTTTGTGGATGTGAAAAAGCAAGAGAGCCAAATAGAAGCTTTCCTGTCATTAATACGCATGATAAGAGTATAAAAAGGCGAAACCAAATAAAATGTTTCATATTTACACCTCTTTTTCTTCATTTGTGTAATTCGCAATTTGAGATACGGAGGATACATTCGAAACTTTATTCAAGCATGGCATACAGTTGGTTAAAAAGGTCTAAATACTCGAGATATTATTATAAAAATAGCTAAAATAATATATAGATTCAAAAATTTTTATGTCAGTTTAGTGCGATCAGTTATGTATTCTATGTGAATTTTCTACAAAGTAAAAAGTATATGATTTTTATTCTTTTTCAATAAAGCGTGGTATCGTTATACCCTAATACGGCACAAATCCATTTTCAAGTAAAGAGTAATGATTTTTGCATAGAAAGATGGACTAAGGTGATTATATCGAGCATGAAAAAGTTTAGTTTCTTGCTTTACATAAAATACGTAACGTATTAAATAGAACACATAATGTGTTAAATTAATATACGTGTAAAAATATAATAACACACTTTTTAGTTGTTATAATATATCTTTCGAGACGTTAATTGTGATTGGAAGGAAAAAATTGAGGCAAAACTATGCTTAAAGTTTTTAAAATTTATACTTACGTTTGTGCTTGTACAACAAGTGCTTTTTTCTTTTTGCAAAATATAGATGTTAATGCGACATCTGAAATGAAAGATTGTTCAGAGAATAGTTCTTTTCTTAAATGTTCTGATGGTAAAACACATACTTTTATGCATAAGACCTATCAATCAAATGAGCAGAAAGGTTCTTCACTTTCTCGAGCGGTATTCGCAGAAAAAACAGGTACAGTTATTCATGCGAAGAATATTACCATTACTGGCTCTAAAACAGGTGTATCTGCAAAAGAAAATGGAAAAGTTATTTTGCAGAATTCGGTTATTAAGGGAGTAGCAGAAGGCCTTTCTGCTAGTGAAGGTGGCGCAATCAAAATAGTGGGTGGAACAATTGATTTGAATTATGATGAAAGGAGTATAGGAGTAAGCTCGTGGAGTAGCCAAGGAGTAGAGTTAGAGGATGTGCAGATTACATTGAAGGAAGGGAAGGAGAAGCGTGCTAATATAGGTTTATATGCTGGATGTTCTTCTAATAGGATATGTAATCCCAAAATCACAATGATGAATGGGGCAATAAATGTTTTTGGTACTGGCGCTATAATAGATAAGGAGTCTCAGGGTAATATTTTTTTAACTGATGTAAAAATTACGGTGAAGAATGGTGGAAGTAATGAGTATCCTTATGATTCATTAGGAATATACATCGCTAGTAATAACAGTAAGCTTAAAATGATTGGTGGGTCAATTGATTTTACAAATGGAGTTGGGGTGCTTGTAAGAGAAAAAGGACACGCTGATTTATATGGTGTTATAATTACTGGAAAAAACAACTATGATAAGGAAAAAACAGATGATAGAGGTGGACTGTATCTAGATACAGGAGGGTCTATTTTTTTAAAGGATGGGCAAGTTTCTGTTTCTAATACTTATGGTATAGTAATGTATCAGGCTGTAGATAAAAGTATTGCGGAGGAAAAAGTCGATATTGAAAACTCAACCATTACAGCTGAGACATATCCAGCTATTTATATTACGAAACAAAATTCTTTAATGAGAAATTTTGGTGTCCATAAGAAAAAATCCATTGTTAAATTATCAAAAAATTCCAATATCTCTGGTGATCTTTTGTTACAAGCTCAGGGAGGCGTTATAGAAATTCAAGCTGATCAGTCTATCCTAAAAGGGGGTGTTTCTATTGCTAATGGAGCTCTTGCAAATTTTAGTTTGAAGAATAATTCAACCTGGATTTTAACCACAAGAAAAAATAACAATTTTACAAATCAAAAGCATTTGAATAACATCGCATGGTCTATAACATCTTTAAAACTGGATCATAGTATTGTTCAGTTTGATACACCAAAAAATATTGTTTATCAAACACTTAATGTTGGAAAAGGATCGGGTGTTGTTTATAGTGCTACGAATGATGCAAAGCTTCACTTGAATGTTTTTATTAGTAAAGAAGATAACATTAATGATCAAAAAACTGATAGAGTTTTGATCCATGGCAATGTGTCCGGTACGACCACTGTTTATGTTACTGCTCAAAATGGAGGTTCGAAAGGTGATATAGGGAAGAATGGGAATACTCAGGGTATTTCGCTTATTCAGGTTTCCGGTACAGCACAAGAAAATTCCTTCAAACTGAATGGCGATTATATTACAATCGATGGCTCACCTTATAAATATGGTCTTTTTGCTTATGGTCCAAGTTCTTCTCATGGTCAGGCTAATCCTGAGCAAAAGTTAGTTAATGGTGATGGAAATAATTTTTGGGATTATCGTTTGCAGAGTGAATATATTTCTCCAGAACCCAAGCCATTACCACCATCAGCGCCACCAGCGCCAGAACCAAAACCATTACCACCATCAGCGCCAGAACCAGGTCCAAGAGTGCCAGCAGTTGTGCCACAACTCCCAAGTTATTTGCTCTTACCTCATGCTTTATTTCATGCAGGTGTGGTAGATATGAGTAATCAACACGAACTTTTGGAAATCATACAAAATGCTCCTAATGAAGCTGATGACAATAGAAAGACAAGCTTTTTTATACGCGGTTATGGGAGTAATCATCGCTATACTTCAAATTTGTCTGTTCTTGAACATGGTTATGGAGCCGATCTGGACTATAACAGTATGACAGCAGGTGTTGTCTTAAAGACATTAGAGAATAAACAGAGTGCTTTGTCTTTTGGAATGATGGGGACTTATGGTAGGCTCTCTCTTCAGCCTCTTGCCGTTAAACAAAGTCAAAAGAGTGTTTTTAATAAATGGTCAGGCAAGCTTTATGCTAATTTACAGCATGATGCAGGTTTTTATGTGAATGGATTTTTCTCTTACGATTTTTTAAAGGGCGATGTTGTAACTCTTGCTCGAGGTAAAACAGCCGCATTAAAAGGTAGACTTTTGAGTACCTCTTTGATGGGAGGTCAGGCTATTATCACAGGCTATAATGGTTTTATTATTGAGCCGCAGCTTCAAGTTATTTATCAGTCTATCATGTTTGATAAAGCTCGTGATATTGATCGGTTTGATATTGAGCTAGGGAAGCATGATCAATTGATAACACGCGTTGGTGGTTCTTTAACAAAAGCTGTTACTTCTTCTGAAAAGGCACGTGTCATTTCCTTTTATGGTAAACTTCATCTTGCACATAGTTATGAAAATAAGCGGATAGTATATTTTAAAGATGCTTTTCAGTTAGGTGCATTTGGTTCTACAGTTGAAACAGGTATGGGTGTTCATGCCCAATTATCTGATACTATAGCACTGCATGGCGATTTGTTATACAAGCATAAGTTAACCAAAGCTGGTTTTTCTGGAATTAGTGTTTCTAGTGGATTACGTTATCAATTTTAGTCCTTCAAGATTAGTCTGTTTTGTTTTGAATGACTGTTTGTGGGTTTCGTTAAGTTTTTTAGCGGAACTCACAGGAATCCTGGTTCTAACTTTCAGGAATATTTCTCTATATCTTATAGTCATATATAAAACCCATTAACTTCATATTTATAGACTCTTTAAATAGTAAATGAAGTTTTTTTCACGCAAATGATTTTACCTTTTTGCATAATTTATCTTTAAATTAAATACATAAGCTACTATTAAGTATGTTTTAAAAGCTTTTATATGACTATAAGATATAGAGAAATATTCCTGAAAGTTAGAAAGATTTCATTTGTTTATATGTTTCTTATTTAAAAAAATAATTTATAGTATCAAAAGGTTAAATATAGAAAAATAGTCATTAAAAGAATAAATGAGAGCTATAGATTTTATTTAAAAATATTAAAAATCAAAATAATTCGATAAATAGAAGGTTCTGAAACAGCATTTAAGATATTATAACATTAGATTGTACGGTATTATTGAAGTGGGCGACGCTTTGCTACAGGATGTTTACCACTTTTAGCAATTCTTATAATTGCTGTTTCTAAAGGTTCAACCATAACATCCATAGAATAACCATTTGCATGAATAATATTTTCATAGTCAATCATAATTGCAACATGACCTTTCCAAAAAATAAAATCACCCCGTTCAAGAACATCAATGTCTGTTAGTTGTTTTCCTATAGTTTGTTCTTGCATACTAGTATCACGTAAAACTGTTTTTCCTGCCATCATCATAGAAAGTTGAACTAGTCCAGAACAATCAAGTCCAAAACCACTAACACCGCCCCAAAGGTAAGGTGTACGAATAAAAGTCTGAGCAACATTTACATAATCTTTGAATGTATACTCAATAGGACGAAGATGAGAAGAAACAATAGCTGTTCCATTTTCAAGAATAGAATACATTGTACCCCGTGTTTCGGTTACATCAATAACGGTTACTTTGCTTCCCATAGATAAAGCGCGTTCTACGGTTTTTTTTAAGTCAGCTTGCGAATATTGAAAAGTACGAGGAACTGAAACAATATGTGTTTGTTTTATGGTTGACGTGCAAAGAATTTGTGTATCAATGTACCCGACATAACCATCTTTAAGCGCTTCTACCTTTGACATGGTCTCACCGTGCTCAAGAATTAAGACCTCTTCTCCGAAGAGGCACTCTGTTTGCCTTTCGCTTTTTTTACTGTTCTCTTTAAATAGACCTGCAACAGCTGTATTAATGCGCCTTTTTTCCCCTTGGATAGAATATGGAGTCTCTATTTTTTTTTCACATTGTTGATTTGTGAGGATATCCTGAGATGTATGGAACTCTGAATTTTTATAGGGCATTTTTTTACCTTTAACGAACTATCAATGAAGATTAATGGAATTTTTATTCAACAGAAAGAGTAAAATTGTAATTTTCTTTAAATTTAATCTTTGAAGAGTTTATAAAGAGCACGAATAGCTTGTGCGGTTCCACCGACAGGATAACCTGGTGTTTCTTTTGGAGTCCATCCATAAAGATCAAAATGAGCGAAATTTTCAGCTTTTTCAACAAAAGAATTTAAAAATAAAGCGGCAGTTATAGAACCAGCAAAGTTGTTTCCGGATGTATTACTAATGTCGGCAATTGGTGATGATAACATTTCTCTATAGGGTTTCCAAAGCGGCATTTGCCATAGAGGATCAGTAACGGAATTTGCCGATTGAGAAATTTTCTGTGCCCATATTGGGTCGTTGCAATAAAACGCAGGGAGATCTGGCCCTAACGCTATGCGAGCTGCTCCGGTTAAAGTCGCCATGCAGATCATGAATTGCGGGCTTTTTTCATCACCATAGGTTAGGGCATCAGCAAGAATAAGCCGACCTTCAGCATCTGTATTCCCAACCTCAACAGTTAATCCCTTACGGCTTTGAAGGATATCACCTGGCCGAAAAGCATTAGCAGAAATGGAATTTTCAACGGCGGGAATTAAAACACGCAAACAAAAAGGAAGTTTTGCATCCATAATTAGTTTTGCTAATCCCAAGACATGCGCACTACCACCCATATCCTTTTTCATTAATAGCATATTATTGGCAGATTTAATATCTAATCCTCCAGAATCAAAAGTTACTCCTTTGCCAACCAATGTGATTTTAGAATGGTTTTCTTGTCCCCATTGTAGTTCAATGAGTCGTGGTGCAATGCTGCTTGCTCGTCCTACGGTATGAATCATCGGAAAATTTTGCGCTAAAAGATCATCTCCACAAATACTTGTTACATGAGCATTATAAGTTTGTCCTAGTTGGCGCGTTATTATTTCGAGAGTGTTAGGATTCATATCATTAGCTGGAGTATTGATAAGATCACGAACAAAAAAGACAGCTTCATAAATTCGTTTAAGTTCATCCAGATCAATTGCGTTATGTACATAGATCGATAATGATTTAGAAGGGGATTTTTGACGATAGCGGTTAAATTGATAGCTTCCAAATGCTAATCCAAGATAGGTATTCATTTCATTCGAGGCTGTTCCTTCTAAATGCCAATGGCCAGTAAGGAGATTTTTAGGAAGGAGGCCAGTGATGAAAGCGTTTTCCTGATCACCGAGGCCAAATAAAACTTGTTTTAATTGTCCTGTTTCGTGGGGAATAAATAATATTTGTCCTGCTTTTCCAGTAAAGCCATTAACTTTCATCCATGAGGTTGTTGGCGGATCAAGAGCTAAATTAGCAAAGTTTTTTGTATCAATTAAGAGGATAGGGCAGCTCTTATCGGAACGTGTTGCAGTAAAATTAATTTGATGTTGAAGCATGTATTTATAATCCTTATAGTTTTCGAAGTGCAACATATTCAACCAAATGATTTTTTCCCTTTCGTAAAATAAGATCAGCTCGTGGTCGCGTTGGTAATATATTTTCTTGTAAATTTTTTAGATTAATTGTGTACCAAAGGTCTTCAGCGATTTTTGAGGCCTCTTCCTCATTTAACAGTGCATAACGATGAAAATAAGATTCGGGTTTTTGAAAAGCTGTTTTACGTAAATGTTTAAAACGTTCTAAATACCATTGATGGATCACTTCTGTTGCAGCATCTACATAAATTGAGAAATCAAAAAAGTCTGAAACAAAAGGTACAATTTTTCCATCTTTAGGACAATCATTAACTTGAAGCACATTAACACCCTCAACAATTAAAATATCGGGTCGGTCAATAATAATTTTTTGATTTTCTAAAACATCATAAATCATATGAGAATAAAGCGGTGCACT
The DNA here is from genome assembly GCF_002022445.1 of Bartonella sp. AR 15-3. Lineage (GTDB taxonomy): Bacteria > Pseudomonadota > Alphaproteobacteria > Rhizobiales > Rhizobiaceae > Bartonella. The sequence continues at coordinate 20,378 of NZ_MUYE01000001.1, forward strand.
AACATTACCAATGCCTGCTTTTACGTCAGAAAGAAAGCGCAGTAATTTTTTAATATCATAGGAATCAGGAAATCCTTTACGATTCATACGATTTTTTTCTTGTAAAATGGTATTAGGATAAAGAAATCCATCGGTTGTAACAAGATCAACTTTAAGACTAGATTTCCATCTTTTCATAAGTTCTTGAAGAATACGTGCGGTTGTTGACTTCCCCACCGCAACAGAACCAGAAATTCCAATAATAAAGGGTGTTTTTTTGGTATCTGCTTGATGCAAAAATATTTGACGTTTGCGGAAGAGTTCCTGTACTGCTTCAACATGGTATGATAAGAGGCGTGCCAAAGAAAGATAAATACATTGCACTTCTTCTAAATCGATAGGATCATCGATTGATCGTAAGCGCTTAATTTCATCAAAAGTTAAGGTAAGCGGTGTATTCGCGCGGAATTGAGACCATTCTTGTACAGTAAAAAAAGTATAGGGGGAATATTGATCGGAAACATAATTGATCAAGTTATCTTCTTGATTGGTTTTTAATAGAGTAGCATCAATCATCTTTATTGGCCAAGAGTTTTTAGATTATTTTTTAGAAATTGTTATGATTAAGAGTAGAACAACAGACTGTTTTTTTTTAAATCATGTTTTGCTTTAAAATAGTGAATTAACTTATAGTCCAATCATTCCAGCATGCAATGATTTGTTTTTGTGATAAACCTTCTGCCAAAAAAGCCCATAAAAGTAAACGTGCTTTTACTGCTGATAAATAGCCAGACATTAAAGCACCAGAAGAAATCATATCAATTTCTGAACCTTTATAACCGTAAGTTGTACGAATTGTTGGGCCATGATAAGAGCGGCTTGCAATGATGATTGGTATTTTCTTTGCGTATTGTCGCACTATATTTGCTTCTTGAAAACTGCAGTGGCCTGCACCAAAACCTGCTATGACAAGGCCTGAATAATGCCCACTTTCAAGGCAAAATTGCATCAAGTGCGTATCAGATGATAAAGAGGAATATAGCAGTGCAACTTGATGATCATTTTTTTTAGGTAGTGCGAAAGTTGTAGGGAAAAAATTTCGATCATTAAAATAAAAGAGTTTTCCTTCTAAAATTGTTCCTAGAATGCCTGTCAGACCTGATTGCAATGTTTCGACTTTAACAGTGTGACTTTTTTGCACCCAGTAGGGTGAATGAATAGTATCATTCATTACAACTAGAACTCCTCTATTACGACTTTGTGGATCAGCAGCAACGCGGGTTGCAGCTAAAAAATTAGCAGGTCCATCAGCTCCTGCTGCACAGGGTGTACGCATAGCACCAGTTACGACAAGCGGTTCAGCTTTATTCCAATAGAGGGAAAGAAAAAAGCTGTTTCTTCCAATGTGTCGGTTCCTTGCGTTAAAACAATACCATCTGCGCCGATCTTGATTTGTTTTGTTGCCCATTCTATTGTTTCAAGCAGAATTTTAAAAGATAAAGATCCACTTGGTAGTTGTGTTAACGTGTGATTATGAATATCAGCAATTTTTTCTAAATTAGGAACATTTTTTATGAGTATATCTGATGTTAAAGTTGGTTGCATTTGGCCTAAATTATTGGCTGTCATTGCAATTGTTCCACCTAGTGTACCTACTGCTATTCTTTTCATAATTTTCCCCTATAAGAAGGCAGATTGCTTATACAAAACAATATAACAATAATTCGAGTGTACAACAATGATATCATTTTTTATATTGAGAAAAATTGAGGTGTGCTCAATTATTGTGTTTTGCTATATATATTACTAAATAAAGGGATTAGTGATTTGATTTTATGTATGATAAAAGGAAGCAATGTTAAGGAGTTTTCTTATGACAGAGCATAAGCCTGATATTATGTATGGTACGACAATCGTAACGGTAAGAAAAGGCAATAAAGTAGTTATGGCGGGTGATGGTCAAGTTTCACTTGGACAAACAATTATGAAAAGCAATGCACGCAAAGTCCGTCGTCTTGGGAAGGGTGGAGCAGTGATAGCTGGTTTTGCAGGCGCTACAGCAGATGCTTTCACACTATTAGAAAGATTAGAAACAAAACTTGAGCAATATCCTGATCAGCTTATGCGTGCATGTGTAGAGCTCGCAAAAGATTGGCGTACTGATCGTTATTTACGTCGTCTTGAAGCAATGATGCTTGTGGCCGATCAAAAAGCTACTTTGGCTTTAACAGGTCTTGGTGATGTATTAGAACCAGAAGATGGAGTGATGGCAATTGGTTCTGGAGGTAATTTTGCTTTGTCAGCTGCACGAGTACTAATGGACACGGATTTAGATGCAGAAACTATTGCTTGTAAAGCTATGAGTATTGCAGCTAAAATTTGTGTTTACACCAATGATCATTTTACAATAGAAACATTGGATGCTGAGTTACCTTCTTTAGAGAAAGCTATTTGAATGTGTGTTGTATTTTCCCCTCGTGAAACTGTTTCTGAACTTGATCGTTTTATTATTGGACAAAATGATGCTAAGCGTTCTGTTGCTATTGCACTGCGTAATCGATGGCGTCGACAACAGCTTGAAGGGCAGATGCGTGAAGAAGTTATGCCTAAAAATATCCTGATGATAGGGCCGACAGGTGTTGGTAAAACAGGGATAGCTCGTCGATTAGCAAAACTTTCTGGAGCTCCTTTCGTTAAAGTAGAGGCTACTAAATTTACCGAAGTAGGTTACGTAGGCCGCGATGTTGAGCAGATTATTCGTGATCTCGTTGAAATTGCAATTTCTCTTGTACGTGAAAAAAAGCGTGATGAAGTAAAAGCAAAAGCTCATATTAATGCTGAAGAACGAGTTTTAGACGCTCTTGTAGGAAAAACCGCAAGTCCTGCTACCCGTGATAGTTTTCGTAAAAAATTGCGCGAAGGAGAATTAGATGACAAAGAAATTGAGATTGAAGTAACTGATAATAGTAATAGTGCCCCAACTTTTGATATTCCTGGTATGCCTGGTGCACAAATGGGTATTATGAATTTATCAGATCTTTTTGGAAAGATGGGCGTTCGTACAAAGATACGCAAAACAACTGTAAAGGATGCTTTTAAACCATTAATTGATGATGAATCCGAGAAACTTCTGGATCAAGATCAAATTATTCAAGAGGCACTGCGTGTTGCTGAAAATGATGGAATTGTTTTCATTGATGAAATTGATAAAATTGCAACTCGCGATGGTGGGGCAACTGCTACTGTTTCACGCGAAGGAGTTCAAAGGGACCTTTTGCCTTTAGTTGAAGGAACAACAATTGCGACTAAATATGGGCAAATAAAAACAGATCATATTCTTTTCATTGCTTCTGGTGCTTTTCATGTATCTAAGCCCTCTGATTTATTACCAGAGCTGCAGGGTCGCTTGCCTATCCGTGTAGAGTTAAATGCTTTAACAAGAGAAGATTTACGGCGTATTCTTACTGAACCTGAAGCTAGTTTGATTAAACAATATATTGCTTTAATGGCAACGGAAGAAGTTCATTTAGAAATTACTGATGACGCAATTGATGCTTTAGCCGATATCGCTGTTGATTTAAATGCGAGGATCGAGAATATTGGAGCACGTCGTTTACAAACGGTTATGGAACGTGTTTTGGATGAAATTTCTTTTACAGCACCTGATAAAGCCGGTACTTCATTTAAAGTTGATGCTGATTATGTCAGAAAATCTATAGGAGAGCTTGCTTCTGATATCGATCTTTCACGTTTTGTTCTTTAGAAGATTTTTTGTATTTTAGTCTATCGACGTGCTTCTATGATTTTGAAACCATGAACTTCTTCATGTATAAAAACTGTGTGGAAGAGTTTCTTTAATAGTGTTTCATAAGGTAGATGACGATTGGCAACGAGCAGTAAGCGACCTTTAGGTTTAAGATATTTTGCAGCATTTATAATAAAATGCTGTCCTAATGAAATATCTGTTGTTTGTTGTGTATGGAATGGTGGATTTGAAATAATTGTATCATAAAGATTTTTTATAGGCTCATAAACAAGATCATGCCAATAAAAGCCAATTGGAAGAGAGGTTGTTATATGTTTCAGATGTTTTTTTGCTGCCTCTAAAGCATTATAGTCAGCTTCATAAAGGTCGAGTGCGGTTAAATTTTTGCTTACTTCAAGTGCAGTATAGGAAAGAAATCCCCAACCAGCTCCAAAATCAGCTGTTTTTCCAAAAATGATTTTGTGCATATAAGGCACAAGTGCAGCAGATCCTGGGTCAATACGACCGTGAGAAAACATACCAGAAGTAGTTTGAAATTTATTTCCAAAACTGAGTGGTAATGAGCGAAAATGAGCAATATTTTGTTTGTCTATTTGTCGCGGTACTTGAAGCCAGAAGACATGACTATGATTTTTGGATAATTTTTTACTAATAGGAACAAGAGTGTTAATCCATTTCATCATTGAGGCAGAACCAACTGTTTTTTCTCCACTGATGATGATCCAGCCTCCAGGTTTGACTTTTTCTAATAGGTCAAGAAAACGATTCTGATTAAGATCACGATATTTACTAAGTTGTAGCAGTGCTCCATCATAGATTATAGTTTGATTTATTTGTGGGCTACATTGAAATTTAGCATTGGTAAATTTTAAAAAGTCTTGTCGCCAAGGGGTTATAATGTCAAGATTTTTTATCCACTGTTTATCAGGAACTTTGGTTAAACCAAAACCTAAAAAATGTTGATTCGAATAAGGCTTAGGGAGATCATAGTTTTCAAAAGGTAAAAACAGAGACACATTTTATTCTTTCAAGGAAATGCCTCTTCAATATTTTAGAATGGCATTTTATTTTATAATAAGAAAATAAAACTAATCCTCTTTTTTCTTACGACGGTTTTTCTTTTCGGATGGATTCCTTTCATGAATATTATTGCCTTTATCTGTTTCTATTGAGTCATCATGGATATGTTCTTTTCCAGTTTGTTGGTCAACAACTTTCATTGATAACCGAATTTTACCACGTTCATCAAAGCCCATTAATTTAACCCAAACTTTATCACCTTCTTTGACAATATCAGTCGTTTTTGCTACCCGTTCTGATGCGAGTTGAGAGATATGAACAAGTCCATCGCGAGAACCAAAAAAATTAACAAATGCACCAAATTCTGCAATTTTAACAACTGTTCCTTGATAAATAGAACCGACTTCAGGTTCATCAACAATTGAAAGAATCCAATGTTTTGCTGCTTCAATGGTTTTTAAATCAGAAGAGGCAATTTTAATTGTTCCATCATCTTCAATATTAATTTTAGCTCCAGTTTTTTCCACAATTTCTCGTATCACTTTACCACCAGAACCGATAACGTCACGAATTTTATCTACAGGAATGTTCATTATTTCAATACGTGGAGAAAATTCGCTGAGTTCACTACGTGCACGAGCTAAGGCCTTTGCCATTTCATTGAGAATATGGATCCGACCATCCTTAGCTTGTGCAAGTGCGATTTTCATAATCTCTTCAGTAATGCCATCAATTTTTATATCCATTTGCAAAGAAGTAATGCCGTTTTCTGTACCTGCTACCTTAAAATCCATATCGCCAAGGTGATCTTCATCTCCTAAAATATCTGATAGAACAGCAAATTGTTCACCTTCTTTAATCAAACCCATTGCAATACCAGCAACAGGTCGAGCTAAAGGAACACCTGCATCCATGAGCGCTAGTGAGGTTCCACAAACAGTTGCCATTGAAGAAGAGCCATTTGATTCAGTAATTTCTGATACAGTACGAATGGTGTAAGGAAATGATTCTTTTGTCGGTAACATGGGATGAATAGCGCGCCATGCTAATTTACCATGACCAATTTCGCGGCGGCCGGGAGAACCAATACGGCCTATTTCACCTACTGAAAAAGGTGGGAAATTGTAATGAAGAAGGAATGTTTCTTTATACATACCTGTCAAGGAGTCTATATATTGCTCATCTTCTCCGGTTCCTAGTGTTGCTATGACAAGTGCTTGTGTTTCACCACGAGTAAATAATGCTGACCCGTGTGTACGAGGGAAAAGACCAACTTCTGATTGAATTGGACGAACGTCTGAAAGATTACGTCCATCAATACGTTTTCCCGTATCAAGGATGTTTTTGCGAACAATTTTTGCTTGCAAATTTTTGAAAACAGTTGCGATCTGATCTGTATTAAATTCACAGTTTTCTTCTGCTTCTGGTATGAAGTTATTGATAACTTTTTCTTTAAGAAGATCAATCGCGGCATGGCGTTTTTGTTTGTCGGTAATTGTATAAGTGTCTCTTAAATCTTGTTCAATCATTTTAAGCATATTGTTTTCAAGGATAGACAGATCCTCTGGAATAAAGTCGCGAGGCTCTTTAGCAGCTACTTCGGCAAGTTTTATGATAGCATTAATTACAGGCTGAAAACTTTTTTGGCCAAACATGACAGCATTCAACATTACATCTTCAGGTAATTCATGCGCTTCTGATTCGACCATTAGTACAGCATTTTCTGTTCCAGCAACAACGAGATCAAGTTTTGATTCAGGCATCTCATCAATATTAGGATTGAGAATATATTGTCCATTACAATAACCAATACGAGCAGCAGCAATTGGGCCCATAAAAGGAATACCTGATAGAGTTAACGCAGCAGAAGATGCAATTATAGCAAGAATATCAGGATTGTTTTCTAAATCATGCTGGATGACAGAGACGATTACTTGTGTATCATTTTTATAGCCATCAACAAAGAGAGGACGAATTGGACGGTCAATCAACCGTGAAATTAAGGTCTCACTTTCACTTGGACGGTTTTCACGTTTAAAATAACCTCCAGGTATTTTACCAACTGCGTAGTTTTTTTCTTGATAATTAACAGTGAGTGGAAAAAAGTTTTGATCTGGTTTTGGAGTTTTTGCTGAAACAACGGTTGCCAAAACAACAGTTTCACCATATGTAGCAATAATTGCACCATCTGCTTGACGTGCAATCTTTCCTGTTTCGAGGATCAATGGCCGGCCGGCCCATTCAATTTCTACCTTATGGGTTTTAAACATTTTCTATCCTTAATGACCTAATATTTACGTTTTGGTTTTGAATTATGTTTTAAAGTTATGGGCAATACGACAAGACATTTCTATTTTTGTGCAGAGAGAAATAAATGATAGATCAAATGAAAGCATCCAGCAATATTGCTCACGATTCTTCATTAGTTTTTGCTGACCAGCAACATATTAAAAGAAAAGAGTGATTTTTCATAGAAAAATACTCCCCCACTTTATCTTCAGCGGCGTAGGCCTAATCTTTCGATAAGCTTCTGATAGCGATCTTGATCAACGCTTTTTAGGTAATCAAGAAGTCGACGGCGTTGGGACACCATTTTTAAAAGACCGCGACGAGAATGATTATCTTTTTTATGAGATTTAAAGTGGTTAGTTAAATTAGAAATACGCTCAGAAAGAACAGCAACCTGAACTTCTGGTGAACCTGTATCACCGGCTTTAGTTGCATATTCTGTAATAAGAGTTTGTTTACGCTCAGCAGTAATTGACATCGTATTATCCTTTCAAGAAATGAGCAAAAAACACCTGTAGCCGAGATGCCATCCAGCAAAGGTTATAAAAGAACAAAAAACAAAAAGAGAGAAAATCTTACTTGTTTTGATGCTGATATTTGATACTTATATAGTAAATAAAGTTAAAATACTAGCCCTTGAAGATTTTCTTTAAATGAGTTTATTTTGAGACTTTTTTATGAAAGTTTCTTAAAAAATTATTATTCTAATTGATAGATAAGATTATAACTTTACATAATGTACTAATAGTAAAGGGAAGAATAAACTGCTGATTTGGAGACAAAAGATGCAGAGGGTTTCAAAATTAAAGATTTTTCATAATTCAACATTCAGAAATTTATGGGTTGCTACTCTTGTAGCTAATTTAGGGGGGCTTGTACAGACGGTTGGAGCAAGCTGGATGATGACATTGATTAGTTCTTCACATTCTATGGTAGGGTTTGTGCAAAGTGCTACGACATTGCCACTTGTTGTTTTTTCTCTGATGGCAGGTGCATTAGCTGATAATTTTAATCGGCGTTATATTATGCTTTTCGCACAAATTATGATGATGATTCTCTCAATTAGTTTGGTTATTTTATCTTATATGGGATTAATTACTCCCTGGCTTCTTTTATGCTTTACATTTTTGATTGGATGTGGAACCGCTTTGTATAATCCTTCTTGGCAAGCAACAATAGGGGATATTGTAAGCCGAGAAGATATTTCTACTGCCGTTAGTCTGAATAGTGTTGGTTTGAATTTGATGCGCAGTGTAGGCCCTTCTATTGGAGGAGTTATTATTTCTACTTTTGGTAGTATTACAGCTTTTTTTGTCAATGCACTAAGTTATATTCCTTTGATTAGCGTTTTGTTTTTATGGAAACCAAATTATAAGAGTAATACATTGCCACGGGAGAGGTTTTTAGCGGCTGTGGCAGATGGTCTCCGTTATGTAGTAATGTCTCCTAATCTTTTGAATATTATGGTAAGAGCATTCCTTTTTTGTGCGGGTGCTATTTTTATTTTTGCGCTATTGCCAATCGTTGTACATGAATTTTTTGAGGGAAATGCACTGCTTTATGGTACATTACTGAGTTGTTTTGGTTTGGGAGCTATTACCGCTGGCGTGATTAATGCGTTTGTACGAAGTCATTTTAAGTCAGAAATAATTGTTGCAAGCGCATTTGTTGGACTTTCTTTTTCTTGCTTTGTTTTAGCAATGAGTCATTCGTTGTTTATAAGCCACTTTATTTTATTTCCTGCTGGTTTATGTTGGGTTTTGGCATTATCACTCTTTAATACATCTGTACAGCTTTCTACACCACGCTGGGTTGTTGCACGTGCTTTAGCCTTCTATCAAACTGCATCTTATGGTGGTATGGCCGTTGGAAGTGCAATCTGGGGTATATTAGCTGAGGGCTATTCTTTAACAGTTGCTTTGAATGTTTGTGCAATATTTTTAATTTGTGGAGCTCTTGCAGGCATCAAATTCAAGATTCAGGAAATTCCTCAAATTAATTTTGAGCCGCTTGATCAATACAGAGAGCCAGAGCCTCCATTAGATCTAGAAGCACAAAGTGGTCCAATTATGATTATGATTGATTATCAAATTAATGAAAATGATCTTGCAGAGTTTCTCGAGGTTATGATACGTCGTCGCCATATTCGACTACGTGATGGAGCTCGCCAGTGGATTCTTTTACGTGATCTTGAGAGACCAGAATATTGGACAGAGTCTTATCATATACCAACATGGGTGGATTATTTGCGCCATAATCGCCGTCGCACAAAAGCAGATGTAGAGGTTAATAAAAACCTTGATAAATTAAACCGCATTTCCAATAGTGTAAAGGTGCATCGCATGATTAAGTGGCAAACAGTACCAAAGATTAATGAGATACACTTGAAACTGTCCAATAATCAATAATTTGAGTGTTGTAGAACTGAAGTGTAAAATAGAAAAGAGCTGTCAGTGTAGAAAAAAATCTTCTGTAGGGGGCTGCTTAGCGTAGCATTGGAAATAACAGCTCATTAAATTGTGAAAATCCGTTTTGGTTTAAATTGATTTTTATCAATTGTACCTATAGCCAGAAGCTGGTCTTTGTAAGTTACATAGACATTTTCTTTATCGATAGGGATGTTGTTTTCAAATAAAGCTACTGAATTACCCATCTTTATATGGAGTGCTTGAGTTTCATTGAGAGTATAGTGTGATAGGCAATGTAATGCGGTATCTGTTTTAATCAAGAACTGATCAAGTGTAGAGAAATCTCTCTTCGGCAAAGTACAATTTTGATCTGTTGTTTCTTTACGAGATATTGCTGCCTTTAATTCATCCCATGTAATGAGATCATTTTCTCTGAAAGGTGAGACTTTTATACGGCGTAGGTCAGCAATATACCCATAACAACCGAGATCATGTCCCATATCACGTGCTAAGGAACGTACATAGGTTCCTTTTCCACATGTCATTTCAAAAATAGAATGTCCTTGAGCAGTGATTTCGATGAGTTTGAGGGTTTTAATTTCCACTTGACGAGGTGGAATTTCAATACTTGTACCTTTGCGCGCTAAATTATAGGCACGGTTACCAGCAATTTTAATTGCTGAAAATTGTGGAGGTTTTTGCCAAATAATACCTGTATATTTTGGTAAAAGAGTAAGGATACTTTCTTGTGTTGGGCGTATCGGAGATATTTTAGTAATCTCACCTTCTAAATCATCTGTGGAACGCTCTTCTCCCCAGGCTACACAAAAATGATAAGTTTTTGCACCGTCCATAACATAAGGAACAGTTTTTGTTGCTTCTCCTAGTGCAATAGGTAATATGCCAGAAGCAAGGGGATCAAGTGTGCCAGCATGTCCAGCCTTTTGTGCATTAAAAAGCCATTTGACTTTTGAGACAGCTGCTGCCGAACTCATTCCTTTAGGTTTATCAAGGATAATCCAGCCGGAAATAGAACGACCTTTTTTTTTGCGTTGTCGTGTCACGTTTTTTTATCTTTAAGTTTATCATTACGAAGATCACGCGCAACTTCAGGGGATCGGAGTAAAGCGTCAATTTTAGCAAAATTATCAAAACTGTTGTCGAAACGAAAACGGAGTGTAGGCATGTATTTCATTTGCCGTAACTGATGACTGATTGCTCCACGGATAAAACGGCTATTTTTATTTAAAGCATTAACGATAGTATCATGAGAAGCTTTATCCACGGTATTAAGAAAAGAAACAAAGCAAGTAGCAACTTTCAAATCTGATGACATACGCACTTCAGAGACAGAAATAACAATATTTTTAAAGGTATCATCAAGCAAAATACCCCGCTGCAATATGTGAGCTATGGCGTGGCGGACCTGTTCTCCTACTCTTAATTGACGTTGTGATGAACTTATATTTTTTACCAAAATTATTCCTTTTATACTCTGTTTTTCCTTTGTTCTCTTAAAAAATAAAGAAAGATAGAGATATTACATTAAGTTTAATACTTTCCTTTTTTAACTATTAGAAAGGAAAGTTCTTAAGTGACTTTATAATGTACGATTGATATGCTCGACTCGGAAAGTTTCAATAATGTCACCTGCACGAATATCATCATAGTTTTCAAATGCCATTCCACATTCTTGACCGGCTTGTACTTCATTGACTTCGTCTTTGAAGCGTTTGAGTGTTTTAAGTTTTCCTTCATGAATAACAATATTATCTCGAATCAGCCGAACACCAGCTCCTCGTTCTATTTTTCCTTCTGTAACTCGACAACCAGCAACTTTTCCAATTTTTGTAATGTTAAAGATTTCTAGAGTTTCGGCATTACCAAGGAAGGTTTCACGCTGTTCTGGTGATAATAATCCTGACATGGCTGCTTTTATATCATCAACAAGATCATAAATGATGTTATAATAACGGATTTCAATTCCTTGAATTTTAGCTGCATCTCGTACTTGTTTATTTGCTCGAACATTAAAGCCAATAATAGCAGAGTGAGAAGCTTCAGCGAGAGAAATATCACTTTCAGTAATACCTCCAGCACCAGAATGCACGACGCGTGCGCGCACTTCTTCATTCCCTAGTGTTTCTAATGCTAAAGTGATTGCTTCAATAGACCCTTGAACATCTCCTTTAATTATAAGTGGAAATTCTTTTACACCGGTAGTTTGTAATTTTGTCATCATTTGTTCAAGAGAGCCACGAGAGCTAGTTTGTCGAGCTACAGCTTTTTCACGAGCTAGGTGTTGACGGTATTCAGCAATTTCTCGTGCTTTTGCTTCATTTGATACTACAGCAAATCGGTCACCAGCTTGTGGTGTACCTTGTATGCCTAAAATTTCAATTGGTGTAGAAGGCCCTGCTTTTTTAATATGGCAACCATAATCGTCAATTAAAGCACGAACACGTCCCCATTCATTGCCGGCAACGATAATATCAGAAAGCTGTAATGTACCTTTTTGGACAAGAACAGTTGCAACAGGTCCTCGTCCCCGATCAAGTTTAGCTTCAATAACAATACCTTCTGCGGTTCGGTCTGAATCTGCCTTAAGATCAAGAAGCTCGGCTTGGAGAAGAATAGCTTCCAAAAGTTTATCAAGATTCTGTCCAGTTTTAGCAGAAACTTCAACTTCCAAAATTTCACCGCCCATAGTTTCAACAAAAACTTCATGTTGTAAAAGTTCTGTACGTACTTTTTGCGCATCAGCAGTTGGTTTATCAATTTTGTTAATGGCAACAATAATAGGGACATTAGCAGCTTTTGCATGATTAATGGACTCAACGGTTTGTGGCATCACACTATCATCAGCAGATACTACTAAAACAGCAATATCAGTTACTTCAGCACCACGAGCACGCATAGCTGTAAAAGCAGAATGTCCAGGTGTATCGATAAAGGTAATCTTTTGACCGTTTTGTTCAACCTGATAAGCACCGATATGCTGTGTAATTCCACCTGCTTCACCAGAAACAACATTGGCTTTACGAATAGCATCAAGAAGAGAAGTCTTTCCATGGTCAACATGACCCATAATGGTTACAACAGGTGGACGTGGGCGCATCTTTAATGGGTTATCACTGATATTGAAAATGCCATCTTCTACATCAGATTCTGAAACACGTTTAACTGTATGACCAAATTCAACAGCGATGAGCTCTGCAATATCTGCATCGATGATATCTCCAGGCTTCATCATTTGTCCTTGTTTCATCAAAAATTTAATAACATCAACAGAACGTTCAGTCATGCGCTGAGCAAGTTCTTGAATGGTAATAGTTTCAGGAAGAATAACTTCACGGGAAATTTTTTCTCTTGGTTCTTGGTTTTGTGCACGTTTGAATTTTTCTTGACGACGACGCATTGCTGCTATTGAACGGCCACGTCCATTTCCTTCTTCATCCAAAGCACTATTAAGGGTAAGCTTTCCTCGGCGACGTTCATCAGCTCCTTTCACAACTTTAGGTGAACGTATTTCTGGTTTAGAAGAATTAGCACGTCGGTTGTATCTCTCTTCATTATCATTCGTAATACGTTTTTCCGCTGGCGATGTATTTTTAAGCGGAATAGCTACTTCTAACGCTTTTACATCTATTGCTGCGATAGGTTCTGTTGAGGAGAGGGCAGAAGTATGAGTTGGAATTTTCTCTGTAGTATTTTTATTTTTTCGGAGTATTTCCATTTCTTGATGAGTTTGTAAATACGAGCTTTTTTCACGTTCTTTGTCGCGTTTTTCTTTTTCAGCTTGTTTACGTATTATTTTTTCTTGGACATGTGCTTCTTCTAAAGCACGGCGTCTCGCTTCTATTTCTGCTGATGAAAGGTTGCATTGGGCTACAGGTTTACTGGGCGGTATTTCTTCAAATTTTGGTTTGGAGCGCTGAACTACATGTGGTTTAGTAATAGATTGTGGTGCTTCAGTTTTTTCATCGGGGCGTGTAATTTTGCGCCGTTTAGTTTCGACAACCACAGCCTTTGTACGACCATGGCTGAAATTTTGTTTAACTATATTAGTTTCTAATCCTGACCGTTTTAAGGTCAGTGTTTTTTTAGCTGTTATTGTGTCATTATCGTTTTTACTCATTATATTTCCTTCACGGCATTTGCCGTTATTGTACTAAGCTTATTGCATTTATTCTCACGATAGGTAGTCAGTTTGTATATCGCTTTGATAAATCCCTCTGCAGCTTTCGTATTCAATAAGGCAGCATGTATCACAGGATTAGTTCCAAAAGCCATACTCATTTCATCACTTGTAAATAAAGATATAACTTTTATATTCTGATTTATTCGTTGTTGTATTGCGTGGATGGCTTGTGAAATTTTGCGTTTTCCATCTTCTTTTGCTTCTTTTGCATGAAGAACAAGAATAACTTGACCTGCGCGGATAGCGGAAATAACTTTGACTGATCCTGTGACAATAGTCCCGGCTTTTCGAGCCATAGAAAGGTTTGTAAGGGCAGTTTTTAGTAATAATTTATCCACAATATGAGCGAGATTTTCAGAAACCTCAACATCTGTTTTAAGATTTTTACTAAAAACTTTATGTTTAACTGCCTTTTCTATAATAGCGTGATGAGCAGAAACCCAAAGACCACGTCCGGGTAAATTAGCTTTAAGATCAGGGATAATTTGATTATTTGGACCAATGACAAAACGGATCAGCGTTGCCGCTGAAGCACTTTTCTTCGTTACAATACAGGTCCGCTCATTCATTTAAAACGTATCCACATCCAAATTATCTGTTGCTTCATTTTCTACAGGATGCTGTTTAATAAGATCAGTTTGATTTATCCAGCCTGCTTGCACACGTGCTGCTAATACCATGGCTTCTGCATCAGCGCGCGTAACATCAAAAGGAGTCAAGATGCCAGGAAAATTTTGTGTTTGACCTTCTTTAAATTCTCGCCATCCAACGAGATCGTCAACTGCATAGCCTGCAAAATCTTCCATTGTTTTTATTCCATCCTCACCTATAGCGACTAGCATAGCATTTGTTATACCAGGAAGTAATTGTAATTCATCTGAAACACCAAGCTTTTTACGCTTTTCATTAAGCTCTTTTTCTTTACGTTCTAAATATTTACGTGCACGATTTTGGATTTCTGAAGCAGTGTCATGATCGAAGCCATCAATAGACTTTATTTCTTCAAGATCAACGTAAGCGATTTCTTCAATTGAGATGAAACCTTCTGAAGCCATAACTTGCCCAACCATTTCATCAACATCTAAAGTTTCCATAAAAAGTTTGCTACGTTCGCTAAATTCTTTATGACGATTTTCGGATTCTTCCTGTTCTGTTAGAATATCAATATTCCATCCTGTTAATTGCGAAGCTAAACGCACATTTTGTCCACGTCGACCAATTGCAAGACTAAGCTGATCATCAGGCACTACGACTTCAATACGTTCTGCATCTTCATCAAGGACGACTTTTGAAACTTCAGCAGGCTGCAGTGCATTAACGATAAATGTTGCGGCATCAGGCGACCAAGGAATAATGTCAATTTTTTCACCTTGTAATTCTGCAACAACAGCCTGAACACGGCTTCCTCGCATTCCGACACATGCACCAACGGGATCAATTGAGCCATCGCGTGAAACAACAGCGATTTTTGCACGTGAACCTGGATCACGAGCAACAGATTTAATTTCTATAATACCATCATAAATTTCTGGGACTTCCATGGTAAAAAGTTTTGCCATAAATTGAGGATGTGTACGTGAAAGGAAAACTTGTGGTCCTCTTGGTTCACGGTGTACATCATGAACAAATGCACGAATGCGATCTCCATAACGAAAAGATTCCCGCGGAATTAATTCATCACGTCGCACGATAGCTTCTCCACGGCCTATATCGACAATAACGTTGCCATATTCCACACGTTTGACTGTCCCAGAAATAATCTCACCAATTTTATTTTTGAATTCTTCGAATTGATGATTACGTTCTGCATCACGGACTTTTTGCACAATAACTTGTTTCGCAGATTGTGTTGCAATGCGTCCAAAATCCATGGGAGGTAAAAGATCGGAAAGAAAATCACCAACTTTTGCGTCTTCTTTGCGTTTTAGGGCATCAGATAAAGCGATTTCAGTTGTATAATCTTCAACAATATCAACAACTTTAAGAAGACGTTGTAATTTAATTTCACCTGTCTTAGAATTGATTTCAGCACGGATATTGGTTTCTTGGCCATAACGAGAACGTGCGGCTTTCTGAATAGCATCAGCCATCGCAGAAATGACAATTTCACGGTCAATCGACTTCTCACGTGCAACAGCATCTGCAATTTGCAGAAGTTCAAGCCTGTTAGCGCTTATAGCCATTGATTTTCTCCTTTTTTATGCCACATGAGGGCAGGGGGGCGTTAATATTAATTGTTATAGTTTTTTTCGTTCTTGAGATGTTTAAGATTATCATTCGGGATTAATTGTTGGCACAATCTTTATTTTTTTTCAATGTGTCACGAATAAGTTCATCGGTAAGGATCAAACGCGCATTAGTAATATTAGAAAAAGGAATAAATATATTTGCTTCTTCTCTATCAGCTGTTTTCTCGATATTTAAAGTAAATCCACTTTGTGTAATATCCGTAAGCTTACCACGAAATTTTTGGCGTCCATCAATAATGGTACTGGTTTCAATTTTTGCTAGATGTCCTTGCCAATGAAAAAAATCAGATTTTCTTACGAGTGGACGATCAATACCAGGAGATGAAACTTCTAAATGATATTTTCGTTCAATAATATTTTCTATGTCAAGGAGAGGTGCAACAGTTCGACTCACTATTTCGCAATCTTTTATTGTCATGGTGCCATTAGTACGTTCAACCATAATTTGAAGTGTTAAACCATTTAAACTCAAAAGTTTTGTGCAAATTAAATGAAAACCTAAAGGTTTTAGTAATGGTATAATAAGAGCAGAAACACGTGCTGCAACGCCATCTTCTTCAAACAAACGTGGTTCATTAATATCATCCATTCTTTCAATTGCGTTCATATGATTCACCCAAGTTGTTATCGAACTTACAACAAAAAAGAGTGGCTCCAAACGGACCACTCCTCATCATAAGGCCGAAAATCTGTCTTCTTATACTCTTAAACAGAAAATTTTACAAGTCGTTTATAGTAAAGCATTTTATTCCTTACTTTTTTATAAAAGTAAGATAAGTGGGTGTTCTACCTTCATATAGAGCTTTAGCTTCATATCGGGTACTTGGCCATAGTGGATAGGCAATTTTCCAGTCTGGAGGATTTTCTGCAAGCCACTCAAAACTATTGTGTTGAGCACAATGATAAAGTGTCCAGTTGACGTAGGTGTCTATATCACTGGCAAAGCGTAATTTTTTACCTACTTTAAGAACTCGAGAAAAACGGTTTAGATTTTTTTCATTAATGAACCTTCGTTTCCAATGCTTTTTTTTAGGCCATGGATCAGGATAAAATAAATCTATTCCATCAAGAGATTCTGTTGGCAACCAATCAAGAAAACGCGTAGCATCATCGTTATAAAGACGAAGTTGATTTTGATATTCTTTGTGCTTTTCAGTGTATGACAATATTTTTGCCATTCCATTAATAAAAGGTTCTATACCGATAAAACCTGTACGTGGGAAACATTTCATTTCATGGAGTAAATGTTCTCCTCCGCCAAAGCCAATTTCAAGTCGGACTTCTTCTACTGGATTGGTGAATAAAGATACTAACTTTAAAGGTGCAGGTTTGCTTAAGTCAATGTTAAGAGTAGGAAGAAGCGTATTTATAAGCGCAATTTGACTGCTTCGTAACCGTTTTCCCTGTCGGCGACCAAAAAATGCTTCACTCATACGCGTTTTATGCTCAGTCATGGTATTTTAATCATTTTTTTAAGTTTTCCAACTAGATCAGTTTTTTCCCAAGAAAATGAACCATCATGTTCTGGTTTGCGTCCAAAGTGGCCATAAGCAGCGGTTTTTGCGTAAATAGGTTTGTTGAGATCAAGATGTTTTCGGATACCTGTTGGTGATAGATCCATTATTTTGGGAATTGTAGTTGCAATAACACTTTCATCTACTTTCCCTGTTCCATGGAGATTAAGATAAATGGACAAAGGTTCTGCAATGCCAATTGCATAGGAGAGTTGAATAGTGCATTGATCTGCTAAATTAGCTGCAACAATATTTTTAGCTAGGTAGCGTGCAGCATAAGTTGCAGAACGATCAACTTTTGTTGTATCTTTACCTGAAAAAGCACCACCACCATGAGGTGCAGCACCACCATAAGTATCCACAATAATTTTCCGTCCTGTTAATCCCGCATCACTTTTAGGACCACCAATAACAAATTTTCCTGTTGGATTAATATACCATCTGCATTGATTAGAAATTGGGATATCATGTAAAGCTTGAAAAATATAGGGCTCAACAATTGTACGGACTTTATTTGAATCCCAACTTTCATCAAGGTGCTGTACTGAAAGGACAATCGATGTTACTTCTGCGGGTTTCCCATTTTTGTATCGTATTGTTATTTGGTTTTTAGCATCTGGTCCTAGTTTACAAGTTTCTCCCTCTTTCCTATGACGCGCTATCGCAAGATGTTCTAAAATCTTATGTGCATAATAAATTGGTGCAGGCATGAGATCTGGTGTTTCACGGCAAGCATATCCAAACATAATGCCTTGATCACCTGCTCCTTCTTCACCATGACGATCAATGGCGTTATCAACTCCTTGTGCGATGTCAGCTGATTGTGGACGTAAAAGGACATCAATTTTAACGGTTTTCCAATGAAAATCTTCTTGTTCGTAACCAATAACACGAATGGCATGACGCACAACTTTGCGAAAAGGGGTAGGATTAATAATAAGAGAGCCAACTTTATCACGTATAAATTGACCGTTCTTGTCTTTTTTTAAAAGTGTATCGGGAACGCGTACTTCACCAGCTATGACAACACGATTGACACTCACTAAAGCTTCACAAGCAACTCGTATTAACCATGGGTTAGTTCCTGTTTTGTAAGCTTCCCTGTAGATCATATCAACGATTTCATCAGAAATTCGGTCACAAATTTTATCGGGATGTCCTTCCGATACCGACTCACTTGTAAAAAGATAATCTTGATGCGGCATGGGAACTCTCTCAAGCAAAAAAGAAATCGATATTTCATGTGTCGTATATTCAAATTTACCTTATTTGCCAATCTTATGGCAAATCGTCAATAATAATATAAAAAAGAATATAATTTTATAGTTTGTTGTCATGATCTTCTTCAGAAAGAGCTTTTGCTAAATCAATGATTTTTCGACGCACTTTAGCATCAGATATATTGGTAAAAGCGCGCATTAATTGAATACCTTCACTGCTGGAACAAAAATCTATAAAATTATTATCACTTTCCGTAAAACCATCTATAGATTGTATAGCAATTCCTTTATCAAAAAAATAGGAGACTGGAACATCCATAATTTCTGCAATTGCTTGGAGGCGGCTTGCTCCAACACGGTTTGTTCCTTTTTCATATTTTTGAATTTGCTGAAAAGTAATACCTAATTTTTCACCGAGTTTTTCTTGAGTAAGACCTAATATATTACGACGCAAACGAATACGGGCTCCAACATAAATATCTATTGGATCGGGTTTTTTTCTAGTTTTGGTCATAATGCAACTCTTTATTTTCAGCGCTTTGTTTCCAAACAAACATTAGGTGCATGTGAGGTTAGTTTATTATAAATGAAGATGATATGTAATACTTTTCTTGACGTTACTGGTACACATAACATGATATTGTACATAAGCACTCAATCATTCAAGCTGTTTTGTAGAACCAAAACTAATACGGTACAATAGCATAAGAATGAATAAGATGAAAGTAGAGAATGTTCTGTATTTATTGTTCCAAATAGTGGTAATTGGTTGTGGGATTGGTGCATCAAAAGAGCCAATAATATTATGCTCAAGAGAAGAAACGATTCTTCCATAAGAATCAATAACAGCTGATATCCCATTATTTGCTGCTCGAATAAGAGGTATTCCCAACTCAATGGCACGGAGTTGTGCTTGTTGAAAATGTTGATATGGGCCAGGTGTTCTACCAAACCATGCATCATTTGTTATATTAATAATTGCTTGAGGGGGAGGACCTTTAAAAACTGTTGTATTAGGAAATATAGCTTCATAACAAATAAGTGGAAGATAAGAAAAACCGTTTGGCATTGTAATGGTTCTCCGCACATTTGCAGCGGTATATCCACCAATGTTATCAGCGAGAATATGCAACCCTAACTTTTTCAGTAAATTTTGATATGGAAGATATTCACCAAAAGGGACGAGATGAAGTTTATCAGATGTGTGAAGAATATCACCTTTGGCATCAATGACTGCGATTGTATTAAAATACTGTGTTTCGGTATGAGGGAACGCATTATCGGTTCGGATGGCACCTATAATGGCCCATTGTTGGGGTTTTAGAAAAGAGCCAATATGCTTTGTAAGAATAGAAGACGTATTACCGAGAATATAAGGAAGGGATGCTTCTGGCCATATGATAAAATCAGGCTCCGGATTCTGGCTAATGGCTGTTTTGATACTTAAGTTTAGATGAGCTGCAAATATATCTTTTCTTTTTGTATTGCTTAATTTAGTGGTTTGTTGGATAGAGGGTTGAACAATACGCACCCAATGGTTATTATTGCGGTACTCTGCTATATTGGGTGCTGTGTTTAAACGATAAAATCCAAATCCGCTATGGGTTAATATAAGAAGAAAAAAGAGTAAAAGCGCTGAGAATTTTTTTTCATTTGTTAATAAGACAGTTGGTAAACTATAGCATAAAACAGCAAGAATGTTCATTCCATAGAGTCCTACAATCATAGTTGATTGCATAAGCATGGGGGTTGGCATAGCTGTATAACCGAGAGCATTCCATGGAAAACCCGTCAATAGGATCGCGCGCAACCACTCTGCTAATCCGAGTGAGAAGGCTAAAACAAAGAAGCGTGCTATATTTTTTGTCCATAAAAAGAAAACAATGATACCAGCAAAAAACCAATAAAGAGAAAGATAAGCAGGAAGACAAAAAATAGAGAATGGTAATGCCCAAGCAAAAGAGATTGGATCTACTAATAATGCATTACTTAACCACCAAAGGCTACAAATAAAGTAACCAAAGCCAAAGTTTCCAAAGACTAGTGCATTTGTTAAAAGGCGTTTTTTATTGTTTTGGATAGTATTGATTTCATCGAGAAAAATAATGAAGATGGGAAATGTTAAAAAGCAAATGGGTGTTAAATAAAAGGGCGGGAGTGTAAAAGACGTTAGTGCACCACATAAAAAAACGCATATTTGCCGTTTCCAACCAGTAATAGAAAGCAAGAGAAGATTTAGCCTCTTTAATAACAATTAGCTATCCTTATAAGGCTGTTGTTCCTTAAGATTTTCATTTTCTGAGATACGAAAAATGCGTAATCGTTTAATTCGACGTTTATCAGCTTCTAGAATACGGAAACGATAACCTGGTACAGTTTCAATGATTTCACCTTTTGAAGGAATGCGATCAAGAATAGAAACAATTAAACCACCAATGGTATCCACTTCATCTCCATACTCTCCCACAATAAAATCAGGACCAAGAGCTTTTTCTACATCTTTTAATTCAGTTTTTGCATCAACCAACCATTTATTATCAGGTTCGCGCACGATAGCGTTATCAATATTATCATGTTCATCTTCAATATCACCAACCACTAATTCGACGATATCTTCTATAGACACTAAACCATCTGTACCACCATATTCATCGATAACTAAAGCCATTTGTGTTCGTGTGGTTTGCATCCGCGTTAATAATTTGCTTGCAAGCATAGAACGAGGCACAAATAGAACTGTTCTAATTAGGTCTAGTTCACCGATAGGGTGTTGTAAATCTTTATCATCCAATTGTAGAGAGTCATATTTTTGTGCATTTCGAGTAGAATCGGTAATAAAAGAGGTTATATAATTGAGGATATCATGGATATGAATCATACCTCGCGGATCATCTAATGTTTCAGCGTACACAGGTATACGTGAATGTCCAATCTTTGCAAAAAATCTAAGAGCTTCGCCAAGAGGAGTATTAATTTCCAATGCTTCTATTTCGGAACGAGGAATCATAATATTATCAACACGTGCTTCGCGTAGGCATAAAATATTGTGAAGCATAGTACGTTCTTCAGGCGAAAAAAGTGTTGTTCCCTTCTCATTATCAGCAGCAAATACATCAGTAAGACCATCACGTAGTGATGTGTGGCTGCGTCCACGTAAAAATGAAAATAGATAGCTTAGCAATGAGTTTTTCTTTGTATAGTTTGTTTGTTGTAGAGAATATTCTTCAGAATTAGAAGATATTTGAGTACCATTTTGTCTATTAATTTTATCCGCCATGGCTTTAAAAATTTTCTAAACTTTCTCAATTATAATAGTTGCTTTAATTATTTTAAATTTTATTATTTGTAACACAAATTTTAAGTTTCACTTTTATCATTTTACAACAATTTAGTATAGGGATCTTTTATAGATAGTTTTTGAAGTATTTCTTTTTCTAATTTTTCCATTTGGTTAGCTTCATTATTTGTTTCATGATCATAACCAAGAAGATGAAGAATACCATGAATGATTATATGCGTTAAATGATCCTGAAATGATTTTCTTTCTTCTTCTGCTTCTCGCATAACAGTTTCTTGTGCAATAACAATATCACCAAGCATAAGTCTAGGATTTTGTCCAGCTTTAAGAGGAAAGGCAGGAAAGGATAAAACATTTGTGGGTTTATTGTGATGACGCCATTGTGCGTTAATTTGTGCCATACGCGTATCATCTGTAAAAAGCAGGCTAAGTTCGCTTGTTATCTCATTTAATGATAAATGCTGTAATGTGGTAACTAGAGCTTTGTCAGTAATGTTATAAAGCATTTCCTCATCATTCCATTTAGCACTTTCAATAGTTATATCAATAGCAATCATGGGAAATTGCACTCATTTTTTTGATGAAAAGCGTGTGAGTGGTATTGCTTTTTCTGTTCAATAGAATCACGATCATAAGCTTGAATGATGGTGGAAACAAGAGAGTGTCGCACAACATCTTTTTCATTAAAATGAATAATTGTAATATTTTCTATATCTGCAAGGATACGAATTGCTTCCACTAAACCTGATTTTTGTCCTGCGGGCAAGTCAATTTGACTTAAATCACCTGTTATAATCATCCGTGATCCTTCTCCAATGCGTGTAAGAAACATTTTCATCTGCATGGGTGTAGTATTTTGTGCTTCATCAAGAATTATTGCTGAATGAGCAAGTGTTCGACCACGCATGAAGGCTAGAGGAGCTATTTCTATAACTCCGGAGGCTAAGATGCGTTCTACTTTTGCAACAGGTATCATATCATACAGAGCATCGTAAAGGGGGCGTAAATAGGGATCAACTTTTTCTTTAAGATTACCGGGAAGGAAGCCAAGATGTTCTCCAGCCTCAATAGCTGGACGTGAAAGAATAATTCGTTCAATAATACCATATTTAAGAAGCATTACAGCGTGAGCAACGGCAAGATATGTTTTTCCAGTGCCTGCTGGACCTATTCCAAAAATAAGTTCAGCATGTTCCATAGCACGCATATAAACGTCTTGTGTTAGAGTACGGGCATAGATTGTTTTTTTATGGGTATTAAATTGTGCTAATGTACGTTGTACAGAAGGCTGGGTTATTTGAAGTTTTTCTTGTTGCTCATCGGGCAAATTTGCCATAGCAATTGCACTTTCTATATCTGATAGAGTAAGTTCTGGATGTGTTTTTGCTTTTCGATAAAGTTGGTCTAATACATAGTGCACCTGTTGTATAGCAATAGCTGTTCCATAGATTAAAATTTTGTTACCGTGTGGGCGAATATCAAGCTTGAGTTTCTTTTCAAGATAAACAAGATTTTCATCAAATTTACCAAAAACTATTTTTGCAGTATTGTTGTTTTCAAAAGTTAAAACAACATGGTTAATATTGACTGTGTTAGTTTTTTTAAAGATGCTTTTATTTTGAGAGGGGATACTTTTTATCTTTAGAGTTTGTTTCGATTTTTTGGTTGATGCTTTCAACCCATACTCCTTATCTGTTTATATTACAGCTTTAATATAATCACTTGCCTTTAAAAGTGAAATAGCTCTTTAATATTATATTTTTGAATAGAACTATAAAATTTTTTTAATATTTAATATATGTCGATTTTTTCACCGACAAAACTATTAGAACTTGCATCTTTAATACGGATTTTCATAATAGTTCCAACAGAAGTTTGTGTATTTATGACAACAGGTAAAAGCCAAGGGGAACGCCCTACCATTTGTCCCGAGTAACGACCAATTTTTTCAATAAGAACATCGGTTGTTTGACCAATTTTAGAGTGTAAAAATGTATGTTGTTGGTCAAGAAGAATGGTTTGTAAATGCTGGAGGCGAGTATTTTTAACTGTTTCATCAACGTGATTCTTCATTGTTGCACCGACTGTGCCAGGCCGAGGTGAATATTTAAAAGAATAAGCCGAACTATAGCCTACTTGTTTAATAAGCTTGATAGTTTCCTCAAAATCTTCATCAGTTTCGCCTGGAAATCCTACAATGAAATCGCCTGAAAAAGCAATATCAGGTTTTGCAGCACGGATCTTATCGATGAGATGAAGATAATGAATACTTTTGTGTTGTCTGTTCATTGCTTTCAAGATACGGTCTGAACCTGATTGAACAGGAAGATGCAGATAAGGCATAAGTATATCAAGATCTCGATGTGCAGCAATAAGACTATCATCCATATCGCGTGGATGACTCGTTGTATAGCGTAATCGTTTTAAACCATCAATTTTAGCCAGATGATGGAGAAGATCTCCAAGGCGCCAAGTTTTCCCATCGATACTCTGTCCACGCCATGCATTTACATTTTGCCCAAGAAGTGTAATTTCTTTTACACCTGCTTCAATAAGCTGGCGCGCTTCATCAGTGATTTGCTTAACGGATCGGGATATTTCTGCGCCCCGTGTGTAGGGAACAACGCAAAAGGTACAAAATTTATCACAACCTTCTTGTACTGTTAAAAATGCACTAATACCTCGTTGTTGCACAGCTCGTTTGTTATGAGGTGGTAATTGGGTAAATTTATCTTCAACGGCATAATCTGTTTCAACAACTTTTTTTCCTTGTTTGACTTGTTTTAATAGTTCCGGTAGGCGGTGATACATTTGTGGTCCAATGATAAAATCTACGGTTGGTGCACGTCGCAAGATTTCATTTCCTTCAGCTTGTGCAACACAACCTGTAACACCGATCATCAAAGGTTTATCGTGTGTACGTCCTTGACGTATTATTTGCAAGCGACCGAGGTCAGAGTAAAGTTTTTCTGCTGCTTTTTCGCGAATATGGCAGGTATTGATCAGAATAAGGTCAGCATCATTTGGTGTTTGTGTAGCGATATAACCTTGAGTGCTTAAACTATCATTCATTCGTTGGCTGTCATAAACATTCATTTGGCATCCATAAGTTTTGATAAAAACTTTTTTGGGACTATTGGAAAGTATGCTTCTAGAGTTTTTACGATGATCCATATTGCATTTCTAAACGTTTTTTTTTTAAATCTCAATCTATTTACTTGAAAGTTTTTTGCATGATGATTGCATCTGTGGATCCATTGTGTGATTGATAGTAGGCTGGGCGTTTAGCAATCTTTTGAAATTTAAATCGTTTATAAAGGGCTAAAGCAGGAAGATTGGTTTCTTCTACTTCTAAAAAAAGTTTCGTTGCGTGTTCACGACGCAGATGGTGAAATATGTGATCAATAAGAAAATAACCAATTTTTTGTTGACGATTGTTAGAATGAACTGCAATCGTTATAATTTCTGCTTCACTGAGAATAAGACGGCAGAGACAAAATCCTAAAATTTGATGAGATTCTCCAATGAGATGGGCTTTATAGCCAAAAATAGAATGATCTTTTAAAAAAATCTCAAATGTTTGTTTTGTCCACGCTAGGGCGAAACAATTTTTATGAATTTGATGAAGAAAAATACTGTCCTCAGAGTTTAAGGGCGCAATTACAAAATTTTTTTTTGTCAATGAAGATTTAGTCATTATTGTTTTCGTGGTAAAGCAAAATCAGTTTGTTGTTTTGCATCAGCATCGCGTAAGTAGAGGGACGTGGTGGTGTTTGTGGCTGTTTATTTGCAGCTAGGCGTGCATAAGTTAAAATGTCCGCCGCATCACATGGAATGGAAACCGGTATAATTCCTTTGCTTATTGTATTGTTTCTAATATAGAGAGCAATAATTTCAGCAGCTGGACCAGTAAGTATGGTGTGTCGGAGTAGATCTGCTACAATATTTTCAGGTGTTTTTAAGCTGGGCTTGCTTAAAGCTATAAGGTTGTTATTGAAATTTTGATGATAGAACATCTCTCTGCCGGCTTCAATGACAACAGTGATGGTTGATGTGATATTTTCATTAGCTACTTGTGCAGCTAATGCTTCAAGTGAGCTTACTCCAATGGCTGGAATTTCTAACGCTAAGGCCAAAGCTTTTGCTGTAGCAATACCTATACGTATACCTGTAAACGATCCTGGTCCAATATTGACGGCAATGCGATTAATCTGGTCAAGCTTGATATTTGCTTGATGGGTTAGCTGTTCGATTTGACCGATAAGTTTCTCAGCATGACCTTTGCCAATACGTTGGCTGATACGTGCGATAACAGATTTATGCTGAACAAGTGCGACGGCACAATAAATTGAAGCAGTATCTATGGCAAGAATAAGCATAAACGCTTTTTAGCCGAATATAGTGATAAATAAAAGGTCAGTTTTATTTTTTAGAAATTTTATTTATCTATAAAATATTAAAAAATTTTCAGATCAGTAGGAATAGTTTTTGAGATGTGTTTTAAGCATGGCATGTCTGTTAGCATAGAAAAAAAACATATGTAAAATAAATTCAGTATCTTAGATTTTTCTGAAAACCATATTTAAAAGAGTGAGGTATTAAATATACTTTTAAATGTTATGTGCTCAAAGTTAAAGAGCTTTATCATAAGAATACTGAAGACGCTGAGGATAAATATAGAGCTGATTGAAGTACATATGACACGTCATTCGGTTTTTAAAATGAACGAATATAAATACTTAGTTCCAATCCTGTCATTGAAATGATAGTGAAAAGTTGGGTAATAAAGTTGATAAAGATAAGAGCAGTTGTAGGAATAAGTTCTGCTGAGCGTATAAGCATCATGATAATAAATCCTATGATAAATCATGGAATGAAACTATATAAGCGTTAATGATGTCCTGGCCGAGGATAGATGATTGCTAGAATAAAAAAATCGGGCCTCTAGCATTAAAACTCGCACTAATTTAACGAAAGTTGCTATTTAAACACTTACGAGAGATATAAAGGCTGTTGCTGCTAAAATCTGCGGAATAGCATAAACGGTCATCCTTGCTAATATGCCATATTGGCTAAATGAGAAATTGAAGAATGGTTGTAAAGAAGGTAGAATGAAAATGATAATAGCTTCTAAGAGAGTGGTGAGTGCCATTGATGCAGCTACTTCTTCATTTTTCACATTAATAACAGGTGCAGTGGCTGCAATAATTGAATTACCACAGATAGCATTACCACAGGCGACAAGTATTATTGAATTTTTGCAAGATCCATAAAAACGTTTAATGACAAAACTGATGAAAATAGTAAGAAATATAATAACTATAATACCGGCAAGTAAAGTCCAATCGATTGAAAGTACTGTATGGAACGCTATTGCTTGTTCCTAGAAGAACAATAGCGATTTTGAGAAATATTTTTGCACAAAATTTATACCTTTATCAAAATATTCTGGAAGAAAAGAACAACTGCAACAATAGAATAGAGCCTAATAAAATCGCTAAAACAAGAGTTTTAATCCACGCCTCTGCAAGAAATTTCTTTTCTATAAATTCTAAACGTACGCAAACGCTGAATATAAGCACGCAAATTAAAATTCTCGGTTCTCAATTGATGAATGAAGATAAATCTTTACTCGGCATTTCAGAGATTTCTCTCCCATTCTCATAACATTGAGCGCCCATTTTTATTATAAATTTAGAGACTATCAAATAAATAACAGATAAATAATTTCAAAAATTAGTTCTTGCTTGTAAGGCAGCAGCTAAAGTCCCATCATCGAGATAATCTAGTTCACCACCTACTGGTACTCCATGGGCAAGGCGAGTGATTTTAATGGAAAACTGAGAAAGTTGATCGGTAATATAGTGAGCTGTTGTTTGTCCTTCAACTGTAGCATTAACAGCTAAGATGATTTCTGTAATGGAATTATTGGTAACGCGATTGATTAAGGAGATGATGTTCAGTTCATCAGGTCCTATTCCATCTAAAGGAGATAATCGTCCACCTAAAACATGATAACGTGCTGATAAAAATTTTGCGCGTTCAAGAGCCCAGAGATCAGAAATATCTTCAACAACAATGATTATTGATTCATCACGGCGAGGATCTGTGCAAATTGAACAGGGATCTGTTGTATCTACATTACCACAAACAGAACAAATTCGAACTTTATTTGCAGTTTCTAGCATTGCAGATCCTAGAGGTTCTAGCAGGGTTTCTTTTTTCTTGATTAGATAGAGAGCGGCACGACGCGCTGAACGTGGCCCAAGACCTGGTATCCGTGCTAAAAACTGAATAAGGCGTTCAATTTCAGGGCCTGCAATGTGTTTAGACATGCTATTATACCAAGGGATGAAAATACAGTTTATTTATAAAAACGGAAATTGAAAACCAGGTGGGATTGGCATTCCTGCAGTCACACTTTTAGTTTTTTCTTTAATAATTACATCTAGTTTACTTTTAGCGTCTTTATAGGCCGCTATGACAAGATCTTCAAGAATTTCCACGTCTTTAGGATTCATCAATGAAGTATCAATTTTTATAGCTGATATGGTATTTTGACCATTAATAGTGATCTTGACAAGACCTCCACCTGCTATACCTGTTGCTGTCAAATTAGCCAATTCACTTTGCATTTGCTGCATTTTTGTTTGCATTTCTTTGGCTTTTTTCATTATATTCATCATGTCACGCATAGGGATTGGCTTCCTTATTCATCATTTGTATTACTATCAGTGTCAAGGATATTAGTGATTAAATCAAGATCATTTTCTTTTTTATTGAAGCGGATATCAATGATTTTTGCTCCTGGAAAATTATTGAGAATTTTTGCAATATTGGGATCTGTTTGTGCATCGGAAAAAAGAGATTTTTGTATAGCGATACTTTCTTCTTGTAAAGTTGGTTCTCCTCCTTCATTCACAAGAGTTATAGTCCAGTGCTTTCCAGTCCATTGATATAGCATTTTTTTGATATCACGTTCAAGGGAATGAGGAGCTTCTTCCGCAAATCTTAACGTAATATGCTGCGGTTCAAAAGAAACAGGATGAACGAATTCTTTGATCAACAATTTGAAATGTATTTCATTATGCTGCTCAGCTAGATCAACAATATCCTTTAAAGAATTTATGATGATTTTTTGTTCTGTAGCTTCCATTTCTGATTGAGGGATAACGTGAGATAGATTGGTTATATTGCTATCAAGTTGATTAGTTTGAACATTTTCGATTGATTCAATTTTATTACAAAAGTCTGTCTTTTCAGAAGCTGTAATCTTTAATTGTTTTATATATTTAGGGGAGCGACTAGATTGGTTTTGTAGTGAATCTGAAATTGGGGAGGAAGCGTAGCTGTGTGCAACTTCTGTTTTTGTAATGTTGCTTTCATTTATTTTTTCTTGAGAGGAATGGTTTTCAACAAGTGGAGATATCTTTTTGTTTTGTGTGAGTTTTGTTAAAGCTTCATCAAGAGTTGGTAAATCAGCAACATGAGCAAGACGAATCAATAACATTTCGGCAGCTTGAATAGGATGGGAGGCTTGGCTAACTTCCTGTAGGCCTTTGAGGAGCATTTGCCAGCTACGTGAAAGAACACGAATAGAAAGTTTCTGTGAAAAATTTAAGCTTCTTGAGCGTTCCTCTTCTGTAAGTGATAAACTTTCTATTATTTCTGGTGTCAAACGTAATCGTGTGATTAGATGATTAAAATCAGCTAATTCTGTTAGTATAGCAAAGGGATCTGCACCTGCATTGTACTGATTGCGTAATTCGTATAATGCATTAACAATATTTCCTTTCATAATAGATTCGAAGAGATCAATGATGCGAGATTGATCAGTTAATCCTAACATTACCCGTACCGCAATGGCATCAACTTTGCCGTTACCATAAGCAATTGCTTGGTCAAGAATAGATAATGCATCACGGACAGATCCTTCTGCTGCATGGGCAATCATGAATAATGCTTGATCTTGTGCTTCAACTTTTTCCAGTTGAGCAATTTGGCGTAAATGAGTGAGCAAAACAGTTGCTTCAATACGTCGTAAATTAAAACGCTGACAGCGTGAAAGAATTGTAATAGGAACTTTACGAATTTCTGTCGTTGCAAAAATAAATTTCACGTGCGGAGGAGGCTCTTCAAGAGTTTTTAATAAACCATTAAATGCTTGTGTTGAGAGCATGTGTACTTCGTCAATAATATATACTTTATAACGTGCAGCAACAGGGCGATAACGAATTTGTTCAATAATTTCACGAATATCATCAATACCAGTATGCGAAGCAGCATCCATTTCAATAACATCTATATGGCGACCTTCAATGATTTGTGTGCAATGCTCCCCAAGTGTATCGAATAGAGTAGTTGGTTGATCAATATCTTTTGTTTTGTAGTTAAGAGCTCGGGCTAAAATACGCGCTGTTGTTGTTTTTCCTACCCCACGAATTCCTGTTAACATCCATGCTTGTGCAATACGTCCTGTTTTAAAAGCATTATTAAGGGTACATACCATTGCTTCTTGGCCAATTAGGTCGGAGAAGCTTTTAGGTCGATATTTGCGAGCAAGAACGCGATAGACCGTTGTTTCTGGCGTACTTTTTATTAATTGTTCCAATTTTAAAACTCTTTTTGATATCTATTCAATAATATAGGGAGCTAGATTAGCAGAAATCTCTTTAAATATTAAGAGAGTTTTTAATAAGCTTATTGTAAGGGTAAGATTTTTTGAATTGAAGAGAGCTCAAATTTTTCTTCTTTTGAGATGGAAATACTACCGTAAAATAACATACTCTAACTTTAAAGTTTAAATATAGGAAGATTAGTACGATGATCCGTACAAAAATTCGTTAGAGCCGCTCCTTTTCAGATTCGATCGGGTTGGCGAGCAGTTCGTGTATCGCCAACCTCGCTTCATTATATATTATCTGTTTCAAAGTAAACAATAAGAAATAACCGAAAGTATGATAAAAATAACTAAAATTTGTGATCTGAAGTCATTCTTTAATTCAAAGATCAGATATTTTATCTATCAAAAGCATATTCACGTAACAAAATAAGTGGGCTTGGTATGTCCTTTGATTCAGTTGTACTCCCCTATATCACAATCTGAACCTATAACTTTTGTTCCAGTCATATTCCTAAAGGTATAAGGTCCTGATGCCCAAGGAAATCTTACCTCAAGGGATGTAGCATTACTGATAATGAATGTTTTAGTCTCTTTATTATGAACCACTTGGTTTGGATTTTGAGTAACAATCTTTATACGGTCCAATGCATCATCATTATTATATTCCAAATGGAATGTAGCTGCAGGTTCAAGTTGGTTACAAGAATATATTACTCCCACTTTTTGACTTTCACTTTTTCCAACTTTCGCTTCTGTATTGGCGTCAAATTCCCATTTATTTTCGCCGAAGCCAGCAAAAGCATCGGTATATATTAGGATACTTGCAACTATTAATATTTGAGATAATATTTTTTTCATTTATACATTCCCCTTATAATTATTGGATAAAAATACTCCACTGTAAAGAAATACAGGGCGCATTTTTTTAAAATAAGGAGATTGGTACGATGACCCGTACAAAAACTCGTTAGGGCTGCTTCTTTCCAGACCTGACCCGATTGGCGAGCAGTTCGTCCATTACCAATCTCCTCTCATTTAATATTATCAATTTAAAATAAAAAATCAAGAAATAACCCAAAAATGATATAGATGATTAAATTTGTATTTAAATTTGATGAGCTTTCAGGATGCACTATAAAAGCATACTCACATAGAAATAAATCTTTCTTAATTTTAAAGTAAGATTATTCTTCTCCATACACTCCTACATCATATATTCCTGTATCACAATTTGTTCCTACAACTTTATTGTTGGTTATATTCTCAAAAATGTAAGGTCCTCCTAGTCAAGGGAACTTCACATTAAGGGAAGTAATATTACTATAAATAATTTTTTGTCTCTAAAGTGAGTTGTCTGATATGGATTTTCAGTAATAATTTTCAGATATTCTAAACCACGAGGGTTTGTATATGTTAAACGAAGTGTAGTTATAGGGTCGAGGTTTTTACAACTATATTGCACCCCATCTTTAATTGACACGTGTTTATTAATTACAACCGTCTTATGAGGTGCAAATTCCTACTTCCTTTCGCAAAGCCAGCAAAAGCATCATTGCAGATCAAAATACTTACAAAAGTCAGCCCTTGAGACAGAAGTTTTTTCATTTATATATTCCCCTTTTAAATTAGGCAGAATGATTATGTTTAATTAATAATACAATATTGTTTGATTTTATGACACACTAAAAAAATATAAAAACTAGTTTTATACTAGAATTTTACGGACTCTTTCGAGATCATTTTGTGTGTCGACGCTTAAAAAAGTTGTATCGATTATCTCTACATCAATACGCATATTGTTTTCTAATGCGCGTAATTGTTCAAGTTTTTCACGTTGTTCAAGTGTTGATGATTTAAGTGTTATAAATTTTTCAAGGGCTTTGCGTCGATAGACATATAATCCAATATGATGGTATAAAGGTCCATCTCCATAAGGTGCAGTTGCACGGGTAAAATAAAGGGCGCGAAGTCGATTTTTAGCAATTGGTGTGCCAATGATTTTAACAATATTGGGGTTTATTTTTTCATTGTCTTCAATAAGTTTTGTTCCTAATGTTGCGATATCAGTTAAATTATTTTCTAAGGGCCGTAAGGCACTTACGATGGCATTCGGCGTTATTGTTGGCAAGTCACCTTGTACATTCACAATGACATTATAGCGCTGTGCAGGATCAACTTTAGTTAAGGCCTCATAAATACGATCAGATCCCGATTGATGATTTGTACAGGTTATGATACATTCATAGCCATAAGCTGTGACAGTTTGAGCAATTTTGTCATGATCTGTTGCAACAATAATACGCTCTAATCCAGTTTCTTTTGCTCGTTCAGCAACATGAATGATCATGGGTTTCCCAGCAATATCAGCTAAGGCTTTACCTGGTAGACGCGTTGAACCCATGCGGGCGGGAATGAGAATGAGTGGTTGAAGAGACATTGTAGAGTTCCAAAGCATGTGTACTTAATTTATAATCTTATACCTTAATAAGGGAAGGAACTGCAAAGAACTATACTGAAAATAATATAAAAATATGAAAGTTTAAATTTTATGAATCGATCAACCTTCGTTTATTTAATTTGTGCGTGTTTATTTTTGTTGATTATTTTAGTGGGCGTTTTCACTATCAGCGATATGATTTATGATGATTCGGTTCAACATTCTTATAAAACCGATAATGACACATTTAAAGAAACACAAAGTATGTCTGGTAAATCTTTATTGTTGAGTGATCTTCTTAAACAAGGTAATCTTGAGAACGGACGGAAGATTTTTCATCAGTGTGCAATCTGCCATACTTCTAAACGTGGTGGATCTAATCGTGTTGGTCCGTCACTCTGGGAGATTGTTGACCGTCCTTTAGCAAGTGTAAAAAATTTTTCTTATTCAAAAGTGTTGCGTGCGAATTCTGATAAAAAATGGGATTTTTTTACTTTGGATCGTTATATTCAATCACCACGTCAAGCATTTCCAGGAACAATTATGTCTTTTCGTGGGATTAAAAATGATCAAGATCGTGCTGATCTTTTGCTTTATTTGCGTAGTTTATCTGATTATTCTATTCCTCTACCAGAGGATGATGAGCAAGATTAGTTTATATTTTAAAAATATATGACTAAATTTTATTTGTAATTTTGTTTTTTGAATTTTCAAAATTATTATTGATGCGTCATTCAAATGATATTATATGTCGTTATTGAAAGGGAAAAACAAATAAATGGCAGCCTATATTATACGGCGTTTTCTTCTAATTATACCGACACTTATTGGTATTTTAACAATGACATTTATCATTGTTCAATTCACTCCAGGTGGGCCTATTGAAAATATTATTGCTCAATTACAGGGAACAGGGGGGGACGCTATAGGACGCATAGCTGGTAGTGGAGATTTTAATTTATCTTCTGATGTTATTGCTGATAATATTCATGTTAGACTATTGTCGTCTGGGTCTTCTCAATATCGTGGTGCACAGGGACTGGACCCAGAATTTATTGCCAAACTTGAAAAACAATTTGGTTTTGATAAGCCTCCTTTGGAACGTTATTTAACAATGCTTAGTCGTTATATGCGTTTTGATTTTGGAGAGTCTTATATACAGGGGCGTTTAGTTATTGACCTTATTAAAGATGCATTACCTGTGTCTCTTTCTCTTGGTTTTTGGCATTTATTAATTTCTTACGCTATTTCTATCCCATTGGGAATCCGTAAAGCGCTCAGGGAAGGATCTTTTTTTGATGCATGGACGAGTACTGTTATTGTTATTGGCTATGCAATTCCAAGTTTTCTTTTTGGAATTTTTTTAATGGTTTTTTTTGCTGGGGGATCATTTTTTGATTGGTTTCCATTGAACCATTTAACTTCTGATAATTTTGATTCATTATCTTTTGGAACAAAGATATTGGACTATTTACATCATTTGGTTTTGCCATTGACAGCGATGGTCATTTCTTCTTTTGCGACAACGACATTGTTGACAAAAAACTGTTTTCTGGAAGAAATTCGTCAGCAATATGTTATTACAGCTCGTGCTAAAGGCTTAAGTGAGCATTCAGTTCTTTATGTCCACGTATTTCGTAATGCGATTTTAGCTGTCATAGCTTGTTTCCCTGCGACTTTTATGGGAGCATTTTTTAGTGGATCTTTATTAATTGAAATGCTCTATTCATTAAATGGTATAGGACTTTTAAGTTATACATCTATTGTTAATCGCGATTATGCTGTTGTATTTGCTTCTCTTTATATTTTTTCGTTAATTGGTCTTATTATAAACCTTATTTCTGATGTTGTTTATATGATGGTGGATCCACGTATTGACTTTGATAAAAAGGATTTATAATGGAAAAGGAAAGAGGCAATAGATTGTATGATGATAAATTGAAACGGTGGGCTTTCTTTTCTCCATTAAATATGCGGCGTTGGCATAATTTCAAACAGAATCGTCGTGGTTGGTGGTCGTTGTGGCTTTTTTTATTTTTATGTATTTGTTCTTTTGCAGCAGAATTTATTGCTAATGATCGTCCGATTATTGTGTCTTATAAAAAAGAGCTTCTTTTCCCTATTTTTTTTGATTATCCTGATGAAAAATTTGGTGGCAATTTAGCTAAGGCAGATTTTCGTGATCCTTTAATTCAAAATGAAATAGCACAACATGGTTGGGCATTTTGGCCACCGGTTCGTTATTCCTATAATACGATAATGGGGAACAAAGCCTTAGCATTATCTCCTCCTTCTTGGCTCCAAAATAAAGAAGAGCGTCGTGTTGGTTATGCACAGGGAAATGCTCATCTAGAATATAGCATTAATCATTGGAATTGGCTTGGAACGGATGAGTTGACACGTGATGTTTTTGCGCGGGTTTTATATGGTTTTCGTATATCAATAACTTTTAGTATTCTTTTAACAGCTGTTTCTGCAATTATCGGTATCATAGTTGGTGCAGTTCAGGGTTATTTTGGTGGTTGGATCGATTTAATTTGTCAGCGTTTGATTGAAATATGGTCTTCTGTACCATCACTTTATTTAGTGATTATTATGGCTGCAGTTTTAGCGCAGGGCTTTTGGATGCTATTAGGTGTTATGTTGCTTTTTCAATGGGTAGTATTGGTTGGTGTGGTACGTGCAGAATTTTTGCGAGCAAGAAATTTTACCTATATTAGTGCTGCACGTGCACTAGGTGTTCCTAATAGGATCATTATGATGCGTCATTTATTGCCTAATGCTATGGTTGCTGTTTTAACTTATTTGCCGTTTTTGTTGACATCAGGGATTTCACTATTAACATCGCTTGATTATTTAGGCTTTGGTCTTCCTCCTGGTTATGCTTCTCTAGGAGAAGTGATGCGGCAAGCTACTTCTAATTTAAATGCTCCTTGGATTGGTATTACAGGTTTTATTGTTATTGCTGTGATATTGTCATTGCTAGCATTTATTGGCGAAGCAGCTCGCGATGCTTTTGATCCGAGAAAAATACAATAATGACAAAATTGCTTTCAGTACGTGATCTTTCGGTTATATTTCGTCAGGCAGAGACAAAAAAATATATTCTTAAACAGATTTCTTTTGATATTCAGGAAGGAGAAACAGTCGCTTTTGTTGGAGAATCAGGTTCAGGAAAATCAATAACAGCACTATCTATTTTGCAATTATTGTCTTTTTTAAAAAGGCTTGATCAATCGGGTGAAATTCTCTTTAATAATAAAGACTTAATGAAGTTGAAAGAAGAAGACCTGCGTAAAATTCGTGGCAAAGATATTGCCATGATTTTTCAAGAGCCGATGATCTCTCTTAATCCTTTACATACTGTAGAACGTCAAATAGGTGAAGTCCTTAAGATGCATGCAGTTATTTCTGATAAATTGTTGCGCATGCATATTATTGATTTACTGAAAAAAGTAGGTATTTGTGAACCACAAAAACGTTTAGGTTCATTTCCTCATCAATTATCAGGTGGTCAACGACAACGTGTAATGATTGCAATGGCACTTGCGAATAATCCAAAATTATTGATTGCTGATGAGCCAACAACTGCACTTGATATAACTGTTCAAGCACAAATTCTTGAGTTATTAATACAGCTTAAAAAACATCACAAAATGTCAATGCTTTTTATTACGCATAATTTGGCTATTGTGCGTCGTATTGCAGATCGTGTCTATGTTATGAAGGAAGGAAAAATTGTTGAAAGTGGTTCAACAAACCAAATTTTTAAAAATCCTCAACATCCTTATACCAAGCAATTATTAGCGGCAGAGCCTAAAAATCATTCTCTTCAAGCTGATGATAACGCACCTGTTTTGATGCAAGGTCAAAAAATACGAGTTTGGTTTCCAATAAAAAAAGGATTGTTTCGACGAACGGTTGATTATGTAAAAGCTGTTCAGGATATTGATGTTATAATTCGTTCTGGCCAAACGCTTGGTGTTGTAGGAGAATCGGGATCAGGAAAAACAACATTAGGATTCGCATTGACACGAATGCTTTCTTCTAAAGGTCAAATCATTTTTGATGGTGTTGATATAAGCAATTTTAATTTTAAGCAGATGCGTTCTTTGCGTCATCATATCCAAATTGTTTTTCAAGACCCTTTTAGTTCACTTTCTCCACGTATGTCTATCAGTGAAA
Organism: Bartonella sp. AR 15-3; assembly: GCF_002022445.1. Lineage (GTDB taxonomy): Bacteria > Pseudomonadota > Alphaproteobacteria > Rhizobiales > Rhizobiaceae > Bartonella. Next base: position 57,567 of record NZ_MUYE01000001.1, read on the forward strand.
TTATTGCTGAGGGATTATCAATTCATGAACCTAAGCTTTCTTATTCTGAGTGTAATGATCGTGTAATTGAAGTTTTGTGTGAAGTTGATCTCGATCCTACGACTCGTTTTCGTTATCCTCATGAGTTTTCTGGTGGACAGAGACAGCGGATTGCTCTTGCACGTGCAATTATTCTTAAACCACGCCTTATTGTGCTTGATGAACCAACATCATCTCTTGATATGAGTGCGCAGGCACAAATTGTTGATCTTTTACGTTATTTGCAACTAAAATATCATTTAAGTTATTTGTTCATTAGTCATGATTTGAAAGTTGTTAAAGCGCTTGCACATGAAGTGATCGTTATGCATCATGGCAAAATAGTTGAATATAGTTCTGCTGATCGTATTTTTTCTTGTCCCCAAAATCCTTATACGCAAACTTTGATGTCTGCTGCATTTGCGTTAGAAGCTGATCGTTTATAGGAAATTATATCAAATTGTGCTGACAATCCGTTATAAAGGAGGAGCTTTCCCACTAAAAGTTCACCAATATTTGTGATCAATTTAATTGTCTCCATTGCTTGTAATGTGCCGATAACTCCAGGCAAGGTACCGATGATACCAGTTTCAGCACATGTCGGTGTAGTACCTAGAGGTGGGGGATTAGGAAATAAATCTCGATAGTGTGGATTATTGTCTTTATAAGGCATAAGTACTGTTAGTGAACCTTTGAATCGGTGTATAGCTCCACTTATTAAAGGCTTCGCACATTGGGCAGCATGATCTGCAAGAAGATAGTGCGTGGCAAAATTATCGCTGCCATCAATAATGATGTGATAGGCGTTCAGTAGTTGATCCACATTGCTTTCATTTAATCGAATGTTGTATCTTTCAACTTTAACATGAGGGTTTATTACTTTTATTGTTGTTTCTGCACTGATGGTTTTGTATTGGTTAATTGTATTTGTGTTGTGAATAACTTGGCGTTGTAAATTGGACAATGAAACAATGTCATCATCAACAATTCCAATAGTTCCAATGCCTGCTGCAGCAAGATAGAGTAAGACAGGAGTTCCAAGACCACCTACACCAATGACAAGAACACGTGCAGCTTTAAGCTTTTGTTGCCCTATGCCACCAATTTCAGGCAGGATGATATGACGTGCGTAGCGTTCGATTTCCTCTTTACTTAATTTTTCATCAACTTCTTTTATCATAGGCTCTCTCTTGTCATAGTTTCTTTTACTATTTAATAAGTTTATGTTTTTTTGACTAGTCCGCATTCAGCGGTAGGAGATTTTATTAATGAAGATTGCTATTCAGATGGATCACATTGCGACTCTTAAAATTCAGGGAGATACTACGTTTGCACTTGCTTTGGCCGCTCAAGAACGTGGACATTCTCTATTCCATTATACACCGGATCGCTTATTTATACGCGATGGGTGTGTGATTGCACGGTTAGAGCCACTAACTGTGCGTGATGAAGAAGGCTATCACTATCAATTAGGTGAGTCTGTGCGCACAGAATTGGTAGATATGGACGTAGTTCTGTTACGACAGGATCCTCCCTTTGATATGAATTATATTACCACTACTCATTTTTTAGAACGTATTCATCCTAAGACACTAGTTGTGAACGACCCGGTATGGGTGCGTAATAGCCCGGAAAAGATTTTTGTTACTGAGTTTTTTGATTTGATGCCAGAAACACTCATTACAAAGGATATTGAAGAAATAAAGGCATTTAGATCTATGTTTGGTGATATCATTATTAAGCCACTTTATGGGAATGGAGGGGTAGGTGTCTTTCATTTAAAAAACGATGATCGCAATTTCTCCTCACTTATCGAAATGTTTGAAAAAAGTTATAAAGAGCCTTTTATTGTGCAGCGTTATTTAGAGAGCATACGAGAAGGAGATAAACGAATTATTTTGCTTGATGGTGAACCGGTTGGAGCAATTAATCGGATTCCTATAGCTACTGATGTTCGTTCTAATATTCATGTTGGAGGGTGCGTAGAATGTATTGATTTGACAGAACGTGATTACGAAATTTGTGCACGTATTGGCCCATCTTTGAAGAAACGTGGTTTGCTTCTCGTAGGGATTGATGTGATTGGAGACTATATAACTGAAATCAATGTTACATCTCCTACAGGAATTCGTGAAATTAAACGATTTGGAGGTGCAGATATAGCTTCTCTTTTTTGGGATATTGTTGAACTTAAACGTTTAAATTAAAGACGACTAAAACGTACTTTATTATAAAAAAATTGTAAATGTCATTTTTTATTTATCATATGATTGATGTGAATTAAATTTAAAGGAATTATTAGATGAGCAAATTATTATCAATTGGAATAAGTTTTGTTTTCTCTATTATATTATTGATTGATATTAGTTATGCTCGCAATCGAGTTCATATTGTAGGTTCATCGACGGTTTTGCCTTATGGGAAAATTGTTGCTGAGATCTTTGGAGAAATATACTCTAATTTTAAAGTTCCTATTATTGAATCCGGAGGTTCAGGAGCTGGTATTAAGGAATTCTGTCGTGGTATTGGTAATAATACAATTGATATCGTTCATACTTCGAGGGCAATGAAGCCAGATGAATTACGATCTTGTTTTAATACTGGCGTAAAGGATATTGAAGAAATGCGTATTGGGTATGATGGTATTGTTTTTGCAACAGATATCAATGGCCCTGATTGGAAATTGCAACCAGTAGATTTTTACAGAGCATTAGCTGCGCAGGTTATTGTCGATGGAAAATTGCAGCCAAATGAATTTATGAAATGGAGTGCAGTCAATAGTAATCTTCCTGATTGGACAATTACAGCTTATATTCCTGGTGAAAAGCATGGAACTCGTGAAGTTTTTGAAGAAAAGGTGCTTGCTATTGGTTGTAAAGCTAGTGGTGCGGTTGAGCAGATGAAGGCTTTGGGAATGAGTGATAAGGCCATTAATGCTGCTTGTATTGCTGTCCGTAAAGATGGGAAAGCTGTTGATATTGATGGTGATTATTCTGAGACATTTGCTCGTCTTACTTCTAGTAAAACAGGGATTGGGGTTTTTAGTTTGTCTTTTTATGAAAACAATGCAGATAAACTTAAGGCTGCATCTATTAATGGTATTTATCCAAGTGTCGAAACAATTTCTGATGGCTCATATTTGATTTCACGTCCATTGTTTTTTTATGTTAAGAAATTGCATTTAAACATTGTTCCAGGTATGCAGGAATATATTGATTTGTTTCTTTCTGATCAAATGATTGGTTTACATAGTCCATTAGCTGAATACGGCTTAGTTCCTATTTCTGAAAGAGAAAGACAGGTGCAACGAGATGCTTTTTCTTCTGGCAAAGTTATGGTTCTGCAATAATTTTCTGCGTTGATGATGTGAAATGCTTTTATGTTTTTTTATAGAAATTGAAAAATAAGATGCCTGTTTCTTTCATTATTTTTCTCTTGTTGATTTTTAGTATCGTTGGCTTTTGCATTTCTTATATGCGAGCTCGTTTCCTTGAACGTTTAGGATTTAAGATGCATTCTCGTGCACATTATTATGGTTGGTGGACATTTTTAATAACTATTATTCCAGCTCTGATTTTTTTAATTTTTTGGAATGGTGGTAGTTCTGCTTATTTGGAATATATTATTTCACGAGAACTAGAAGCATATATGGTACCTACGACAGAAATAGATAATCATAGACTTATCGGCAGGTTAAGCAAAATGATACCTCACTTTCAAGGAGCTCTTACTGCTACTTTATATGAGAGTGTGAGAGCCCAATTATTAGCGCAAGGGTTTGTTTTGCCTTTAATAGTGCCAGATTACATGTTGAAAATTGCAGAGTTATGGCACTTTTTTTATGATAAATTGCAATTTATTGGTCATATTTTGTTTTTTATTATTACACTTTGCTGTTTTATTTTGGGTATTATGCAGGTTTCTCCGTATCAACGTGCTCGTAATAAAGTTGAGCGTTTGATTGTTATTGGATTGGTTTGTGCATCTACAATTGCTATTTTAACAACAGTTGGTATTGCGATTTCTATGTTCTTTCAAACAATGAATTTTTTTCAATCTGTATCATTTTCAAATTTCTTTTTTGGAACAGTATGGGATCCTCGTTTTTCAATGAATCATGCAGACAATAGTGTGGGACAATTTGGTTTAATACCGCTATTAGCTGGCACACTTTATATTGCTTTTGTCGCTATGCTTTTTGCTGTACCTATTGGGTTATTTTCTGCTCTTTATATGGCTGAATATGCTTCAACTCGATTGCGGTCGATTGTGAAACCATTATTAGAAGTACTTGCTGGCATTCCAACTATTGTATACGGTTTTTTTGCTTTGAAAATTGTTGGGCCTTTTCTACATAATCTCTCACTGTCTCTTTCTGGTGGGATTAGTTTTATTATGGCTCAAAGTGTTTTGACAGCTGGTATTGTCATGGGAATTATGTTGATTCCTTTTGTTTCATCTTTGTCAGATGATATCATTACTGCTGTTCCACGTTTTTTACGTGAAGGTTCTTATGGTTTAGGAGCAACACAATCTGAAACAATTAAAAAAGTAGTTTTACCAGCTGCACTTCCTGGGATTATAGGAGCAGTTCTGTTGACAGCATCACGTGCGATTGGAGAGACAATGATTGTTGTGTTAGCGGCCGGTGTTGCAGCAAATTTTACTTTTAATCCATTTGAAGCGATGACTACAATGACGGTTAAAATTGTTAATCAATTAACGGGTGATTTTGAGTTTAATTCTCCACAAACACTTGTGGCTTTTGCTTTGGGGATGACGCTTTTTATTTTGACTCTTTTAATGAATATTCTAGCTCTTTACATAGTGCGTAAATATCAGGAACGATATGAATGAGTGAAGTTTTTTTTTCGCATCGTCTTAATATTGGTCTCAAAGGTCGTTATCGAGCTGAGCGTCGTTTTCGCGCTTATGGTTTAAGTGCTATCTTTATTAGTTTATTTTTTTTGGCAGTTCTTTTATGGTCTATTGTTAGTCAAGGTTATACAGCTTTTTTTCAAAGCGAGATGATTTTGTCGGTTTATTTGGATGAAAAAGTGATTGACCCTAGTGGTCATCGTAAGAGTGATCCAAAAATATTGATAACTGCTAATTACCCACTTCTTGTACGGAATGCTTTGGCAAAAAAACTTGGGGTAGATCACAATGATCAGATATCTATGCGTGATGTTAACCGTATGTTTTCGCAGAGTGTTCGCGTTCAGTTGCGTGATATAGTGATAAAAAATCCAAACTTAATTGGAACGATGCAAAAAGTTAAAGTTTTAGCCGCATCAGATATTGATTCAGCCTATAAAGGGCAAATTGATTTACATGTACCAGAAAAAAATCGTAAAGTTTCTGATCAACAGATAAAATGGATGAAACATTTAATTAATGACGGTACTCTTTATAAGACTTTCAATCGTCATTTTTTTACATTTGGTGCATCAAGTCGTCCTGAGACTTCGGGATTAGGTGTCGCGATGATTGGTTCTTTTTATATGATGATTATTGTTTTAGTAATTTCATTGCCAATAGGGATAGCGACAGCTCTTTATCTTGAAGAATATGCGCGAAAAAATAAATTCACAGATTTTATTGAGATTAATATTAATAATCTTGCTGCTGTTCCTTCGATTGTTTTTGGTCTTTTAGGGCTTGCTGTTTTTATCAATTTTATGGGAATGCCGCGTTCAGCCTCTTTTGTTGGAGGGCTTGTTTTAGCTCTTATGACGTTACCAACAATTATTATTGCTACGCGTTCTGCTTTACAAGCTGTTCCATTCTCTATTCGTGCAGGAGCTTTAGGGTTAGGTGCATCGAAGACGCAGATGGTTTTTCATCATGTTATTCCTTTAGCCGCTCCTGGTATTTTGACAGGTACAATTATTGGTTTGGCTCAAGCTTTAGGTGAAACAGCACCTTTGCTTTTGATTGGGATGGTTGCTTTTGTTGTAGATATTCCTGTGACACCAATGGATCCCGCAACAGCTTTGCCTGTTCAAATTTTTATGTGGGCAAGTGAAGCAGAACGTTCTTTTGTTGAGAAGACATCAGGTGCTATTATTATATTAATGATTTTTCTTATTTTTATGAATATTTCAGCTGTTCTTTTACGCCGACGCTTTGAACGACGTTGGTAATTTGGGAGAGTTTATGTATAAAACTAAGGTTGAATCTAGTATGAAGATCAAAATGCGTGGTCAAGATGTTCGTGTTTTTTATGGAAAGAAAGAGGCTATTCATGGCATTACTCTTGATATTATTGAACATCAAGTCACTGCATTAATTGGGCCTTCAGGTTGTGGAAAATCGACTTTTTTACGGTGTTTTAACCGTATGAATGATACAATTGAAGGTGCTAAAGTAACAGGTTTGATTACTTTAGATGAGGAAGATATTTATAACTCACGTATTGATGTTGTAGAATTGCGTGCACGTGTTGGAATGGTTTTTCAAAAACCTAATCCTTTTCCAAAATCTATTTTTGAAAATGTTGCTTATGGGCCACGTATTCACGGTTTAGTGAAATCTCGTAGTGAATTACAGGATATTGTCGAAAAAAGTTTAATACAAGCGGGATTATTCGAAGAAGTAAAAGATCGTCTTCATGGGCCAGGCACGAGTTTATCAGGCGGGCAGCAACAACGTTTATGTATTGCGCGTGCTATTGCTATAAGTCCTGAAGTTATATTGATGGATGAGCCCTGTTCAGCTCTTGATCCAATTGCGACAGCGCGTATTGAAGAGCTGATCGATGCGTTGAGACAAAATTATACGATTGTTATTGTGACACACTCTATGCAACAGGCAGCACGTGTTTCTCAATATACGGCTATGTTTCATTTAGGGCATTTGGTCGAAGTTGGTGCAACAGAAATGATGTTTACTTCACCAAAAGAGCAACGGACGCAGGATTATATTACCGGGCGTTTTGGGTAAGTGAATTGAAGGGTATAAGGGTACTATCATGAGCCATATTGTTCATTCTTATGATATAGAATTAGAATATTTGGAATCCAAGATTTCGGAAATGGGATGCTATGCTGAAAGAATGATTGAACGTGCTGTGGCATCAATTGTGTGTGATGATTCTGAGTTAGCGGCTACAGTTATTGCCGATGATTTATTTTTGGATGAAGCAGAACGTGATCTTGATGAAAAAGCGATTACCATTATTTGTAAACGCCAACCAATGGCTGTTGATTTACGTGAAATTGTTGGTGCTATCCGTATTGCTTCCGATCTTGAGCGAATTGGAGATATGGCGAAAAACATCGCAAAGCGGACAGTTGCTATTTCGGAAACACGTCAATCTGCAGCTTTTTACCGTGGGCTTGAAACAATTACAGCTTTAGCACGCAATCAGTTAAAGGAAGTCCTTGACGCTTATACGAGTCGTTTATTAGATCGCATTGATGCAGTACGCGAAAGTGATGATAAAATTGACGCTTTGTATACGTCTCTTTTTCGTGAACTTTTAACTTATATGATGGAAGATATGCGTAATATTACAGTTTGTACACACTTACTTTTTTGCGCAAAAAATATTGAACGGATTGGTGATCATGTTACTAATATTGCTGAAACGCTTCATTATATTATTACAGGTCATCATATGACGTCTGGTCGTTCCCGTGATGACATGACGTATAAAGTTGGAGTAAGTGAGAAGAAAACAGATTAGGCTTTTTTACTTTAAATGAACCGATTATTAAAGAGGGGTAGACTTTATTGTTAGGCATGCTCCATAAGACTTCTAAGTCTGTTTTGAATCGCATTTGAGATTAGAAAATTTATGTATCTCCTCAGTTTTATTTTTTTGTGTAAAAAGTTTTTGGATGGTGCTGAGGTGTGAATGTTTATTGGTTATCAAATACTATAGTAATTGTAGAGATATTAGTCTTGTAAGGTTATATTTGAAACTTAAGAATGATACAATGTTTCATTCAATTACTTAGGCAATGAGAGATGTTTTAAATTAAGATTTTTTTATTGTTTTTTGTGTATAAGAGTTTTTTGATGGTTAGATTATATATGTTAAAAATTAACTGAAAAATTAGCAATTAAGCAATTAATTGTATACTTTTTTGATTTGTATTTAAAAATTCATTTGAATTTTTGATATTTGAAGACATAGGAACGTATTTTGTAAAATGAAAAAAAATCAGTGGGTTATTATTGTTCTTTGCGTTATATCGTCCGTTATTGTTGGGTGCTCCTCAAATCATGTGAAGCTTCAAAAAGCGAGCGACTATAAAAAAACTAAATCAGTTGAGTATTCGTTGACAGAACGCCAATGTCTTATGCGTGCAATGTATTTTGAATCAAATCGTTCAAGTCGTGAAGGAATGATTGCTGTTGGAACGGTTGTTATGAATCGTGTAAATTCAAGTGCTTATCCAAAGACTATTTGTGGTGTTGTGGGTCAGCGCAAGCAATTTGCTCCGGGTGTTTTAACACGCCCTATGCTTGAGAAAGCATCTGTTGCTCGTGTTAAAGAAGCTGCCGATGCTGTTTTACGTGGTGAGCGAGATAAGAAAAGTAAAAATGCTATGTTTTTCCATACTGCTGGTTTATCTTTTCCTTATAAAAATATGCACTATGTTCGTGTCGCAGGGGCAACGCTTTCTACGAAAAACGTTTGCATGATGGATCGCTTCAAGTTCCTGTTAATGACCGTCCTTATGATGTTGCGTTTGCTTTTTCTCAAGAACGTTCTGGTAATATGACCAACTTTATGAATTCAAGTGTAAACAGTAGAGAAATAAAAACAGAAGAAATCCAGGAAATACCTGTTTCAATAGAGATTGCACAAGCAGATAGAAAGAGTTCTGTACCTTTTGCTGTTGCACTGCTTGATAGAATCCCTATTCCTATATCTGCACCTCGTCGTGAAGATGAGCTAAGAGAAAACACAACAATTTTGGCGTATGCTATTATGCCTTCAACACACCAGTTAAATGCAGTTGTTGCAATGTTGGAAGAACGATATAAGAAACGGTAATTTTTTTGTAGTTAAAATAAGAGATAAGGGTTATGCGTTTTGATCTTGATGAAATGATTTCTCCTGAAATGCTTGATCGCCTTGCAGAAGTCGCAGTAAAGGTAGGACTCAATTTACAAGAAGGGCAGGATCTTGTTTTGACAGCTCCAGTTACAGCTTTACCTTTGGTTCGCCAGATAGCTTATCATGCTTATAAAGCTGGTGCTGGCGTTATTACACCATTGTTTGGTGATGAAGCATTATCACTTATTCGTTTTGAAAATGCGCATCCTGCTAGTTTTGATTGTGCACCTTCTTGGCTTTATGAAGGAATGGCAAAAGCATTTGAAAATGGAGCTGCACGTTTGGCAATTGTTGGAGATAATCCGTTGTTGCTTTCCAATCAAGATTGGAATAAGGTTTCATGTTTGAATAAAGCCACTTCAATAGCTTATCAGCCAGCTCTTAATAAAATATCGAATTTTGCGATTAACTGGTCAATTATAGCTTATCCAACAGCGGGATGGGCTACAGCAATGTTTCCTGATTTGCCTCTTGGTGAAGCAATTCAGAAATTAGCAGAAGCTATTTTTTCTGCTTCACGTGTGACACAGGATAATGCTGTATATGCATGGCATGCGCACAATGCTAATTTAAAACAACGTTCATCTTGGCTTAATGAGCAACGTTTTATTGCTTTGCATTTTACAGGCCCAGGAACCGATTTAATGGTTGGTTTAGCTGATGAACATGAATGGCATGGAGGTGCCTCGATTGCTCAAAATGGCGTTGTCTGTAACCCTAATATTCCTACTGAAGAAGTATTTACAACCCCTCACGCTTATAAAGTTGATGGTTTTGTTCGTTCAACGAAGCCACTTTCTTATCAAGGAATGCTCATTGATAATATTGAAGTGCGTTTTGAAGCAGGACGCATTGTCAGTGCATCGGCTTCAAAGGGACAAGAAGTTTTGCAAAAAGTTTTACAAAGTGATGAGGGTGCTAGTCGATTGGGCGAAGTTGCTCTTGTTCCCCATTCTTCACCTATTTCTAAGAGCGGTTTACTTTTTTATAATACGTTGTTTGATGAAAATGCTGCATGTCATATTGCTTTAGGGCAATGTTATTCTAAATGTTTTTTAAATGGAGCAGCATTGACGACAGAAGAGATTGAGATGCGTGGTGGGAATAAGAGTATTATTCATATTGATTGGATGATTGGATCAAATGAAATCAACATAGACGGTGTTAGGCAGAATGGTGCAAAAATTCCTGTATTTCGTCAGGGTGAGTGGGCTTAATTTATACATATGAAATCATTGGGGAGATAATGCCTGAACTTCCTGAAGTAGAAACAATTCGCCGTGGACTCGATCCACTTTTAACTGGCGCAAAAATTATATCTGTTAAACTTAATCATAAAAATTTGCGTTTTCCTTTTCCAGAAGCATTTTCTGAGCGATTGGTGGGTAGAACGATCATAAGACTTAGTCGTCGCGCGAAATATTTATTATTTTATCTTTCACATAATGAGACAATTTTGAGTCATTTAGGTATGTCAGGATTGTGGCGTATAGAGGATGAATTTTTAAGAAAAGAGCATTCTTCTATAGACAAATTAGTTGCACATGATCATTGTATTATAAAGGTTCAAGCAAAAGATGATAAAATTTATCGTCTCACTTATAATGATGTTCGCCGTTTTGGTTTTATACTTTTAACAGATACAGCAAAGCTTTATGAACATCCACTTTTAAAAAGGCTAGGGGTTGAGCCTACGGAGAATACGCTTTCTGGTGCTTATTTAAAAAAAGCTTTTGCCAATAAAAAAACATCTCTGAAAACAGCTTTGCTTGATCAGTCTATTGTTGCTGGCCTGGGGAATATTTATGTTTGTGAAGCACTTTGGCGTAGTCATTTATCGCCACAGCGTAGTGCATTTACATTGGCATTAGAAGATGTATATATGCTGGAGTCTGCAAATTTTCTTGCACAAAATATATGTAATTTGATTACTGAAGCAATTATTTCTGGAGGGGCTTCTTTACGTGATTATATGCATGCAGATGGTTCATTTGGATACTTTCAACATTATTTTTCGGTTTATGGACGTGAAGGAAAAGAATGTTTGAATTGTAAGGAACCTATTGTGCGTATTTTACAGTCAGGGCGTTCAAGCTTTTATTGTCCACAATGTCAAAAATGAATAATGTGTCTTGCAAAATTTTGTAACAAGCTTAAAGTCATATCTATAATTTTCGAAGATTGGAAGGTTTTTTTTATGCTTAATAAAGTGTTAGAGCATCTTGATAGGAATCTAGAAAAAAATCTTGAACATCTTTTTTCTCTTTTACGTTTTCAATCTATTTCTACAGATCCAGCATATAAAGATGAATGTCGTAAAACAGCTGATTGGCTGGTGGAAGATTTGAAGAGTATAGGTTTCACAGCGTCACGCCGTGATACACCTGGTCATCCAATGGTTGTTGCTCATCATCCAGGACCTTTTGATGATTGTTTGCATGTATTATTTTATGGGCATTATGATGTACAACCAGTTGATCCACTGGATTTATGGGAGAATAATCCGTTTGAACCTTCTTTAAAAGAGAAAAATGGAAACAAGATTATCTGTGCTCGAGGTGCTTCAGATGATAAAGGCCAGCTTATGACTTTTATTGAAGCATGTCGTTCTTTTAAAGAGGAAACAAAACAGCTTCCTGTAAAGGTTACTATATTGTTGGAAGGTGAAGAAGAAAGTGGTTCGCCTTCACTTATTCCTTTTTTAAAGGAAAATATTAATGAATTGAAGGCTGATTGTGCATTAGTTTGTGATACCTCAATGTGGGATGCAAATACACCATCGATTTCTGTCGGTCTTCGAGGGATTCTAGAAGAAGAGATTATTGTTACGGCAGCTAATTGTGATCTGCACTCAGGTTATTTTGGAGGCGCAGCAGCTAATCCTATTCGTATTTTAACTAAAATTTTGGCAGGGCTTCATGATGAAAATGGTGGAGTAACACTTCCTGGATTTTATGATGGTGTAGAAGAGACGCCTTTACAAATTTTACAATCATGGGATAAACTTGGTTGTAATGCTGAGACATTTCTTAATCCTATTGGTCTTTCTATTCCTGCTGGAGAAAAGGGACGGAGTCTTTTAGAACAAATATGGGCTCGTCCTACAGCAGAAATTAACGGCATTAGTGGAGGATATGAGGGCAAAGGATTTAAGACGGTGATTGCTTCTCAAGCATGTGCAAAAGTTTCTTTTCGTTTAGTGCATAAGCAGAAACCAGAAAAGATACGCCAAACTTTTCGTAATTATGTGCGCTCTCTTATTCCTGCAGATTGTAAAGTTGCATTTAAAGAGCATGGTGCTTCTCCAGCAATTCAACTTTCTTATAATTCGCCTTTTATTCAAGTAGCACAAGACGCTTTATTTCAGGAATGGGGGACGCCTGCTTTATTAACGGCTATGGGGGATCTATTCCAATCGTTGGGGACTTTCAATCAATTTTTAATATGGAAACTATTTTAGTTGGATTTGCATTAGCTGATGATAGGATTCATTCACCTAATGAGAAATATAATTTAAAATCATTTCATAAGGGGCAAAGGTCTTGGGCACGCATTCTTGCTGCCCTAGCAAACAGGAGAATAAATGGCTGAGATTCGTATTCATCAAGGTGACTTACCAAATTTGGATAATTATTGTGTTGATTCTGTTGCAATCGATACCGAAACTTTAGGGTTGCAACCACACCGTGATCGTTTATGTGTGGTTCAACTTTCTTCTGGGGATGGTACTGCTGATATTATACAGATTGCTAAAGGACAAAATAGAGCTCCTAATTTAGTTACATTGCTTGAAGATAAAAAAATTACGAAAATATTTCATTTTGGGCGTTTTGATCTTGCTATTTTAGCGCATACATTTGCTGTGATGCCCGATGTTGTTTTTTGCACAAAGATTGCCTCAAAACTGACGCGTACTTATACGGATCGGCATGGTTTGAAGGAAATTTGTAGTGAATTATTGAATGTTAATATTTCTAAGCAGCAACAATCATCAGATTGGGCAGCAGATGCTTTATCGCGTGCACAAATTGAATATGCGGCATCTGATGTTTTATATCTACATCGTTTAAAAAGTATATTTGAAGAACGTTTAAAACGTGAAGAACGCGAAGATATTGCAAAAGCGTGTTTTCAATTTTTGCCTGTAAGAGCAAAGCTTGATCTTTTGGGATGGGCAGAAGTTGATATTTTTGCACATGTTTGAGCTTTAAAATTTATTTCTGAGATCGGAAACAGAAGAAATAGTTGATATCGTTATACAGAATATCTGTACATTACAAATCTTTATTTATCCATTTTCCTATATCATTTTGAGAAGTGTCAACTGTCATTTTTGCAAAAAATAAAATACATTATGTTTTTATAAAATATAATAGTAGGTTACAAATAAATCTTTTATAAAGATGAGGTTTTGTGTCGTTATTAGGATTATCTTTAGGAATACGGCTGGTAAGTGAACATGCTATTCAGAGAATTTGGTAAGGTATTTTTCAAATCAAGTTGGACTTATGAAAAGCATATTGGATTGGTGATGAGATAGATAAAATAAAGATATCTTCTTTTTTCTAGGGTTACCCTTAAATTTAAAGTGTTAAGCGATAACATTATTCAGATTTTATTTAAAATTTAAAATTTTCTTTAGTAATGATTTTTGCATTGGTGAATTTCGTAAATTTTAATGTGTTATGAGGGTAATTTATAGGAAGAGGTTGTCAAAGACAGGTTTTTTCTATGCGCATATCATTTTTTTGTAGATATGTGTTATGAAATGATTTATAAAAGACACGTTTTGTATTTTATTATATGGAGATAAGTTATGAATATAAAGTATTTTATTATAGTAATGAGTTTCACTATGATGACGGCTTCTACAGTTCAAGGATTTGATCTTAAAGAGGAGATACCACTTATTTCTTCAACTTTTCGTGTTAGTGAATGGAATGAGAAATCTTTAAAAGATTTTTTTCTAGTTGATGGTCATAGTGTTTACAGTAAATGGGAAGAAATAACAGAACCAGAGGGTGTGATTTTTGCATCGAATGATTCAAGGAAGATAAAATGTAAAAAAAAGAAAGGATCAGGGGTATCTAATCACAGAAAAAAAAAGACCTAGTTTATCTAAGTTAAATCCAATGAGTTGGTAGTTGATAAGCGTGCGGTTTGTACATGTGTTTTTTATTCGGGAATAAATTTTGTTATCACTGGTTACAGGGGCTTAATTTTGTTTCTAGTCAGCGAGAAAAGTCGGTAGCTAGAAGAATATTCTTGATAACTGAATACAACTCAAGATGTGATTTAATTATAAATGATATTATTGATTGCATAAATCAATATTACTCGGTTACTCGAATTTTAGTAATTAAGAAATTTTGGAAATAGCGAGCTTTATGGCTACAATGTTCTGTTTTTATATCTACAAATAAGAAAAAATAAAATTCTCGCGTGTAATTATGGTTTTTTTGTGTCTGTATCATTTTTACTACAGATATTTTGAAGGAAGTGTGTAACATATATGTCTATGAACATTAGCTATGGAGCAAATTTATGAATATAAAATGTTTAATGACGGCATCTGTTGTTGCTTTAATGACAGCTTCTGCGGTGCAAGCAGCGGATATTACAGTTCCTCAAGAAGTAGGAGAAACAATTGTTGTTGCTCCAGCTTTTTCTTGGACGGGTTTTTATTTTGGTGGTCAGATTGGTGGTTTTTCTAGTAAGACTTCTTTTAGCAGCCGTGATGCTGAGGATCTTAATAAATGGGATTCGCTTAATAAAGCTTTGTGGTCTAAGCCTTCAGGTTTTATGGGTGGTTTTTATGCAGGTTCGAATGTTGATTTAGGAAACGGCCTGATTCTAGGTGTTGATACGGATATTGTTCTGTCTGGACAGAAAGATACAAAAGAACACACAGTGGCAGTTGAATTAAAAGATCAAAACGCAAAACAACAAAGAGAAGAGCAGCCAGAGAATGCAAAAGAGGCTGAAATTACGAAATATAATCATACTTTAAAAGAGAAGTGGGCTGGTGCTACACGGGTTCGTATTGGTTTTGCTGCTGATCGTATTATGCCTTATGTCGCTGGAGGTGTTGCTTATACACAGCTTCAAGACACTCTTGAAACATCAGTTAGTCAGGGGAAAATGCCTGTGCAAAGAAATGATGAAACAGAAACTTCTAGTCAGACAAATACAGTTGATGAATCAAAAACAATGATCGGCTATACTCTTGCGGCTGGTGTTGATTTTGCTATGACTGATAATGTAATGCTTCGTGCAGAGTATCGTTACTCAGATTTCGGTAAAAAGAAGTTACATAATGACAAACTTGAAGTTAGTTATAAAGCCAATGATTTCCGCGTTGGTGTAGCTTACAAATTCTAATTTATTATAAAATTTAAGTCACAAAGAGGTCCTGTCAAAGATAGGGCCTTTATTTTTTTCCGCGAAAGTATCATTTGAGCTACAGATATTCCAAATAAAATATTTTATAAAATCCAGATTGGGTAATTAGAAGTAGGAGAATATTGTATGAATGTAAGAAATTTAATGATGGCTTTTATTTGGGTTTTTATTCCAGTTTCTATAGTGCAAGCAGCTGATATTATGAAACCGCATCAGTCACAGAGTTATCAACCAGTGCCGTTGATTGCATCTTCTAGCAGTTTTTCTTGGACAGGTTTTTATTTTGGCGGTCAGATTGGTGGTTTCTCAGGTGAAGCTACTTTAAAAGATAAAAATGATGCAAGCGAAGATTCTAAATTGCTATCACCTGAGCTTTCAGGCTTTATAGGGGGTGTTTATGCAGGTTCGAATGTTGGTTTGGGCAAAGACCTTATTTTAGGCATTGATACTGATATGGTGTGGTCTGGAAAAAAATATACAAAAGTGGTTAATGTACCAGGCGACATTGAAAAGGTAACTTACAGGTTTATTAAGCGTCCGAATGATAGATTTGACTATGTCTTAAAAGAAAAATGGGCAGGTGCTACGCGGATGCGTGTTGGTTTTATAGTAGATCGTGTGATGCCTTATGTTTCTGGTGGTGTTTCTTATGTGCAGCTTCAAAGTGTTTTTGAAGTAAAGAGCAGCAATACTCAAAAACAAAATGTAGGTATAAATGAAGTGAAATTAGATGAAACGAAGATTCTAGTTGGTTATAGTATTGGTGGTGGTATTGATGTTGCAATGACTGATAATGTTGTTATGCGTGCTGAGTATCGTTATTCAGATTTTGGTAAAAAGAAATTTGCGGAAGAAGATGGTGAGCTTAGTTATAAAACCAATGACTTTCGTGTCGGTGTAGCGTATAAATTCTAGTTTATTGGAAGATTAGATTATAAAGAATCTCTGCTTTGAGGCAGAGATTTGTTTATTGTGTTATTTCTACTACAGATTTTCAATTAAGTATATATAGAATATACTTCGAAATTTACATGGAGATAAATCTATGAGTATTAAGTCTTTCTTTTTTATACTAACTATTAGTTCAGCTTGTGTTCCCGTAGTGCAAGCATCAGAACGTATGTTATTTCAAGAACCAGTATCGTCATCAACTTCTTCTCAGTTTTCTTGGACGGGTTTTTATATTGGTGGTCAGATTAGTAATTTTTCAAGTACGGTTACTTCAAAGGCTGTGGATCTTGAAGCGGCCTTATTAGTAGATAGTAATGATAATAATAAAAATGATAAATGGTATGCAGTTGATTCGACTTTTTTGCCTAAACCATTGGGTATGAGAAGTGGTATTTATACAGGTCTCAATATTGGCATTGGTAATAATCTTATTGTAGGTGCTGATACGGATATAATGTGGTCCGGAAAAGAAGATAGCCGAACTGTTATCATTGATAATGGTGGTATACCAATGTATCGGAACAAGAGCTTAAATGAAAGTGGGGGGTGATATTCAATCCTTTAGGAAGCTCGAGAAATAAGAGTGCAATGTATCATCATATTCTGAAAGCAAATAGTGCACAAGGGGGTGTCACCATTTTAAATCACACTTTAAAAGAAAAATGGACTGGTGCTACACGGGTACGTATAGGTTTTTCTGCTGGTCATATTATGCCTTATATTGCTGCTGGTGTTTCTTATGTGGACCTCAAAGATATTTTATCGGTCTCCTTATTTGAGAGAGAGGCTGAGACAGTTGAAGGAAAGAAAATGGTCGGTTATACCTTTGGTGGTGGTGTTGATGTTGCAATGATTGATAATGTTGTTATGCGTGCCGAGTATCGTTATTCAGATTTTGGTAAAAAGAAATTTGCAAAAGGAGAAGTTGAGCTTAGTTATAAAACCAATGACTTTCGTGTTGGTGTAGCTTATAAATTCTAATTTATTGAGAAATTTAAACTTTCATTATAACAAGGCTCTACTTACGTAGGGTCTTTTTTTTTAAGAGTTATTTTTTTGTTTTCTTTTTTAATGGTTTCATGATAAAGCCACGTAATTTGTGGTTTTATATATTCTTGATCACTGCTGAGTACAAATTATTAGTCTAGCTTCCTTCATAGATTAGATAACTATATTTTCAGAGTTCAGGGAAATGGTAAAAATAAAATAGTAAAAGTGAACGGGAATATTTCACAATGTCTGTGAAAAATGAAGTGATAGATTACTCAAAAACTCTTTATTTACCCAAAACTGATTTTCCTATGCGTGCAGGTTTGCCGCAAAAAGAGCTTGAATTAATAAAGCGATGGAAGAGATAGATCTTTATACTCAATTGCGACAACAAGCGAAAGATCGTCCGTCTTACATTCTTCATGATGGTCCACCTTATGCAAATGGCAATATTCATATTGGGCATGCTTTAAACAAAGTTTTAAAGGATGTTATTGTTCGTTCGTTTCAAATGCGAGGTTTTAATGCGAATTATGTTCCTGGTTGGGATTGTCATGGACTTCCAATTGAGTGGAAAATTGAGGAAAAGTATCGCGCTCAAGGGAAAAACAAAGATGATGTTCCTCTTAGTGAATTTCGTCAGGAATGTCGTGATTTTGCGCAGTCTTGGATAATAGTTCAAAGCGAAGAATTTAAGAGACTTGGCATTGTGGGGGATTTTAAAAATCCTTATACGACGATGGCTTTTCATTCGGAGGCACGCATTGCTAGCGAATTGATAAAATTTGCTATGTCTGATCAACTTTATTGTGGTTCAAAACCTGTGATGTGGTCTGTTGTTGAGCGTACAGCTTTGGCTGAAGCAGAAATTGAGTATCATGATCATGAATCTGATGTTATCTGGGTTAAATTTCCTATTTTGGAAACGCGTTCTTGTGATTTATATGATACCTATGTTGTGATTTGGACAACAACGCCATGGACAATTCCTGGTAATCGTGCAGTTAGTTACTCTTCACAAATTTCTTATGGCGTTTATCTTGTTGAAAGCGCAGAAAATGATTTTGGTCCTCAGGTTGGAGAAAAACTTCTTTTTGCTGATGCTTTAGTTGAGAGTTGTACAGAAAAAGCAAAACTTGTTTTAAAGCGTTTGCGTTCTGTGTGCGCTGATGAACTTAAAACTCTTATTCTTTCTCATCCACTTAAAGGTTTAGCTGGGGATACAATTATAGGATTGCGATGCTTGATGGCTCCCATGTGACAGAGGATGTTGGTACAGGTTTTGTCCATACAGCACCTAGCCATGGGCGTGAGGATTTTGAAATTTGGAATGCTTACAGGTCTGTATTGGAGCAAGCTGGTATTGACACTACTATACCTTTTCCTGTTGATGATGCAGGTTTTTATACGAAAGATGTCCCGGGTTTTGGACCAGATCGTAAGGAAGGAGCTATCCGTGTTATTGATGATAATGGAAAAATGGGTAATGCTAATAAAGAAGTTATTAATGCTTTAATGAAAGCAGGGCTATTATTTGCACGTGGTCGTTTAAAACATTCTTATCCGCATAGTTGGCGTTCAAAAAAACCAATTATTTTCCGTAACACGCCTCAATGGTTTATTGCAATGGATAAAGATCTGGGTGATGGTTCAACCTTACGTAGCCGAGCTTTGGACGCTGTTATGATGACACGTTTTGTTCCACCTTCCGCTCAAAATCGTTTGGTTTCTATGATTGCAGATCGTCCAGATTGGGTGCTTTCTCGTCAGCGTGCTTGGGGTGTTCCAATTTGTATTTTTGTTAATGAGGAGGGGGTTATTCTTAAAGATGAGCAAGTGAATAAACGTATTTTAGAAGCTTTTGAAGCAGAAGGGGCAGATGCGTGGTTTACAGAAGGAGCTCGTGAACGTTTTCTAGGTGAACGTGTCCATGAAACTTGGACACAGGTCTATGATATTTTAGATGTTTGGTTTGATTCTGGAGCGAGTCATAGTTTTGTATTAGAAGACCGTGCTGACTTGAAATGGCCTGCTGATGTTTATTTTGAAGGATCTGACCAGCATCGTGGATGGTTTCAGTCTTCTCTTTTAGAAAGTTGTGGAACACGAGCTTGTGCACCCTATAAAGCTGTTGTTACACATGGTTTTACTTTGGATGAGAATGGCAAAAAAATGTCTAAATCCTTTGGCAATACGATTATGCCACAAGATATTATTAAAACATCTGGTGCTGATATTTTTCGTCTTTGGGTGATGACAACTGACTATTGGGAAGATCAGCGTTTGGGTAAAAAGATTCTTCAAATGAATGTGGATTCATATCGCAAATTGCGGAATGCGATTCGTTGGATGCTTGGCACTTTAGTTTATGATGAAGGAGAAGAAATACCTTATTGTACACTACCAGATCTTGAAAAATTGATATTGCATCGGCTTTATGAACTTGATCAGTTGATTAATCGATCCTATGATGAGTTTGATTTTAAGAAAATTATGCGTGCATTATTAGATTTTTCAATTGTTGAATTATCGGCGTTTTATTTTGATATTCGTAAAGATACTCTTTATTGCGATCCGCCTTCATCAAGAAAACGTAAAGCATCTTTGCAAGTTATTCGTGAAATTTTTGATCGAATGGTAACGTGGCTTGCCCCAATGTTACCTTTTACAATGGAAGAAGCTTGGTTAGAGCGTTATCCAGAAAGTTGTTCGGTGCATTTGCAGCAGTTTCGTCCTGTGTTAGCAGAATGGAAAAGTGAACTTTTAGCAGAACGTTGGAAAAAAGTCCGACAGGTTCGTAAAGTTGTGACGGGTGCTTTAGAGATTGAGCGAGCAAATAGACGTATTGGGTCATCTTTAGAGGCAGCACCTGTTGTTTTTATTTCTAATCCGGTTTTATTAGAATCTTTGGACAATTTAGATATGGCAGAGATTTGCATTACCAGTGCTCTAACAATCGTTCAAGATACACCTCCTTCAGATGCTTTTGCTTTGAGCGATGTTGAAGGTGTTGGTGTATATTCGAATAAGGCTGTGGGTATTAAATGTGCTCGATCATGGCGTTATACACAAGATGTTGGGAGTGATCCAAATTATCCTGATGTCTCTGCTCGTGATGCAGCTGCTTTACGAGAATTACAAGCGCTTGGAAAAGTTTAAAAGGTTCACACCTATTTTAGTAGAAGATGCTTTGAGCAGGGCAGTGTGAAAGGGCGGTATTCGATAGTTTAAACATCACTTAAATTCTATCGTTGATGGAGAGGAAATTTATGTTAGAAATAACATGTGTTGTTTTATCTATGAATAGGCAATTTGTACGTTATTGGCAGTATAATGTCAGTGAACTGTGCGCTGAGGAAAGTGGGTGAGCAATGAATAAATATGCAATGAAAATATTTTTAGCAAGTACGCTGAGTGTATGTTATATATTGACGGGGTGTAATTTGTCTGGTCCTACTTACGGTACGGATAAAACAGTTTCATTACAATTTTTTGATGATATAACTAATCTTGCTTCATTAAGATCAAAAAATAAGAATAGTCAGCTTGTGATGAAACAGCGCTCGCAACTTGTATTTCCAGAACCTAGTGCGCGTGTAAATTTACCTCTACCTCAGGTGGACAGTGCGGAGATTAATTCTCATAATGAGATAGAGATGTCAAAGCAGTTTCAGAAAAATTTGCGAAATGGAGTGGGGGCTAATAAAATGAATGCTAATTTTGATGATCCAAAGGGTGTTGTACAGCTTAATGAAAAACAACAACGTGAGGAATATTTGCGTCGGAGAAAGGAAGCTATTGGTGGGAATGCAAATTATCGTCGCTACCTTAGTGAGCCACCTTTAATTTATCGTCAACCAGCAGTAACTGCACCTGCGGAATAAAAAGAAAAATAAATAAAAAATGAGACAAGAAACTGCAGTTTGCAAGTAGGAAGCAATAAGAATTAAAAAAGAGTTTTTGTTGTTTAAAGCTTAGGATATTTAGGTTGAAGTAAAGTTTATTTTTGATGCCGTTTTTGTATAAAAAAGTCTTTAAGCAATTGAGAGGCTTCTTTTTCTTTAAAACCAGAATAAACATTAGGTTTATGATGACAGGTTGATTGTTGATAGAAACGCGATCCGTGTTCAATAGCGCCGCCCTTTGAATCCTTGGTTGCATAATACAAGTTTCTTATGCGTGCAAATGAAATGGCTGCGGCACACATAGTGCATGGTTCGAGTGTTACATAAAGATCGCATTCAGGAATTCTTTCACTTTTGAAGATTTGACAAGCTATGCGAATAACACGCATTTCCGCGTGTCCTGTAGGATCATGTGATTTTTTTGTGTAATTGCCAGCACGCGCAATGATTGTTTGACCATGTGTGATAACTGCTCCTACGGGAACTTCATCTTGTTTTTTTGCTGATTGTGCTTCTAAAAGAGCTATTTCCATAGGAGTAAGTCTCATATTATTCTTCCATTGAAGTATAAGTAACTAAAAAATTATATTATAGAGGTCTATGAAGTGAGCAAGCTTTTTTATTATTATACATTGTGCAATAAAGAGTTTCATTACGTCTTAAAAGTGTTTAGAGCTACTTTAAAAGTAAATGGGGACGAGGATATTAAATGATAGAATATGGTGAACAATTGCACTTCTCCTCTTTTCAGAATAAATGACATAGTGTGCATGATAAATTTTCTATACAATTAAAAAAATCGAAATGAAAAGAAAATGAGCGAAAAAAGTGAAAGTGAAAGAATTGCTAAAAGATTAGCACGTGCCGGATTAGCATCACGGCGTGATGCAGAGATGATGATTGCTGCAGGTCGTATTGTTGTTAATGGTGCAGTTGTAACTACACCTGTTTTTAATGTTACTCGCTCTGATGTTATTACAGTTGATAATAAGTCTTTACCTCCTATAGAACGAACACGGTTATGGCTTTATTACAAACCAACAGGGTTTATTACAACCAATCGTGATCCTCAAGGGAGACCAACAGTATTTGATAATTTGCCAAAAGATATGCCTCGTGTTCTTTCTGTGGGGAGGCTTGACATTAATACAGAAGGACTTTTGCTTTTAACCAATGATGGTGGTTTAGCACGTGTATTGGAGCTTCCCTTAACGGGATGGGTACGCAAATATCGGGTTCGAGCTCATGGAAAAGTTAAACAAAGTGCACTTCAAGATTTAAAGAATGGTATTGCAGTTAATGGGATTTTTTATGGTTCAATTGAAGCTTCGATTGAACGCGATCAGGGATCGAATGTATGGCTTTCTGTAGCTTTA
The DNA here is from genome assembly GCF_002022445.1 of Bartonella sp. AR 15-3. Taxonomy (GTDB): domain Bacteria; phylum Pseudomonadota; class Alphaproteobacteria; order Rhizobiales; family Rhizobiaceae; genus Bartonella. The sequence continues at coordinate 80,282 of NZ_MUYE01000001.1, forward strand.
CGTGAAGGAAAAAATCGTGAAATTAAGAATGTTTTGGGAGCTTTAGGGTTATCGGTGAATCGTTTAATTCGCGTGTCGTATGGCCCATTTCAATTATCTGATTTAAAAGAAGGTGCAGTTCGTGAATTAAAAGGCCGAGTGTTGCGTGAACAATTAGGAGAACGTTTGATTTTGCAAGCTAATGCGAATTTTGATGCGCCTATTCTTAAACCTTTTTCAAATTCTACTGTTGTTGAAAAACAAAACAGTACAAAAGCTCCTGTGATTAAGGATAGTTGGATTATCTCTAGCAAAGAAAGTCTTTTATATGGAAAAAAAAGAAAATTTTCTGGGCATAGTCAGGCACAATTAAGTAAAAAAATTGATGAAAAATTAAGAGGGAAAGATCAAAACAAGGGCGGCAAAGAAGAGCGTGCTTTTTTACGTTCACGTTGTTCTAATGTTTGGATGGCTCCTGGTGCTTGTCCGCAGATTACACGTAAGAAGTCCTCTTCTAATGCAAATAATCATCATGATCGTAAGAGCAATTGGATTGATAAAAAATCTACTGATAGAGGAAAGGAAAAACGATTAGAAAGACGAGTAGAAAAAGATAAGTGTATTGATTTTTCTAAAAAACGCAGCAAAATAACTTCCGTTGAATCACGTATTTTAAACAAAAAAGATCAATTATTTAAAAGGGAGGGTAAGATTATTAAAGATGATCATGATGGATATTTTTTAAATAATGAACGGAAATCTAAGTTGTTTAATAAGACCATGAAACAGTTTAAGAGATATGATCATGGTGCAAGAATATCTAAGCGATCCAGAGGATAACGTGCGAGTTATCAGCGGTAAGTTTTCAGGGCATGTTTTGGCAAAACCTCTTGGTCGATCCATTCGTCCAACAAGTGATCGTACGCGTGAAAGCATTTTTAATATTCTTATGAGCCGGGAAGAAAATTTTTGGACAAATAAGCGTGTTCTTGATCTTTTCGCAGGCACTGGTGCTATAGGAATTGAAGCGCTTTCACGAGGAGCAAAAGCAGCTGTTTTTGTTGAAAATTCAATAAAGGGGCGTAGTTTAATTCAAAAAAATATTGAAACTTTGGGGTTACAAGGTGTTGGGCGAATTTTACGCCGTGATGCAACCAAACTTGGAAATATTGGGACAATACGCGCATTTGATGTTATTTTTGCAGATCCTCCTTATGGTTGTTCTTTAGGTGAGAAGGCTTTTATTCAAGCTCTTAAAGGAGGATGGGCAAAAACTGAAACATTTTTTATTCTTCAAGAGACAAAAGAAGCGATTATTAATTTGCCTGATCTATTTTATTTGGATGATGAGCGTTTTTATAGTGATGCAGTAATACGGATCTACAAACTTCAACAGTAGTTTACACTTGAGAAATTTTTTCTCTATAAATTGAAACAAGATTATTTTACATAGTTTTACCATATTTCCTTATGGAGAAGTTGTTTCGTTATTGCAGAATTTTTGCCAGTTTAGTTAAAGATTTTGAGAGAAAGAAAATAGCTGTTTTTTGCAATTGAGTAAATTGTTTCAAAGTTTCGTTTTAGCTAATGGATTAAAGTAAGCATAATTGAAGAATTGGTATTCGAGTTATCATAAGGATTAATTTCGCGTTATCTAAGATTAGTGGATGAACTAAAAGGAAGATAAAGATTGCATATTTTTTATTGTCGTTTCTAAGCGATTTCTATAAACATAAGAGAAAGTAATCATAGGGGACAATATTTTTTGTACTTACTTGGGAATTAAAGCATGATGTAGGAGAAATAGATTGAAAATTGGTTTAGCATTCGGTGGTGGAGGAGCTCGTGGTTTAGGTCATCTTCCAGTTATTGGGGCATTTGAGGATTTGGGTTTGAAACCAAATGTTATTGCAGGATCTTCTATTGGTTCTATTGTCGGTGCTGGTGTAGCTTTTGGAATGACAGAGACTGATTGGAAAGAGTATTGTTTATCAACTTTTTCTAACTCAAATGATATTTTAAAGCGTTTATGGTCTTTAATACCAACGTCATGGAGAGAGTTTTGTGAATGCAGTTTGCATCTTTTTCAATTTAATTTGGAGTTAATTTTAGAAAATTTTTTACCATTGAACTTTCCGCGAGATTTTTGTGCATTAAAAATACCTTTTTGTGCTGTAGCTTCAAATCTAGAAACAGCGGAGATGGTTGTTATTCAAGAAGGAGATTTGCGTTCTGCTTTGGCAGCTTCTTCTGCACTCCCTGGTTTATTTAGGCCTGTTTTACGCAATCATGATTTTTTGATTGATGGGGCGGTTTGTAATCCAGTACCTTTTGATTGTTTTACTGAACCAGTTGATCTTTCAATTGGTATTGATGTTACAGGACTTCCAATTATTGAATGTAAAAATGGACACCTTTCAGTTTTTGAAAGTCTTGTTGCTGCAGGTATTATAGGACAACAAGCACTTGTGACAGCACGTTTGCAGTCTGCAACGTTAGATCTTTTATTATGTCCTCCTGTTAGTGGGATAAAAATTTTAAATTTTTTTGATGTCAAAGAAATTTTACAACATGTAGAGCCTTTTCGTGAAAAAGCTAAGAGGCAGATTTCAGAATTAGTTGAAAGAAAAATGATACATTAGCAGCGCATAACTTTTAACTATGAATAGACAAAAATTATATTTTTCATTTAAAATTTCTTAATTAAGATGAAACATTATTATTTAAAGGATATTTATGAAAATAAACAAAAAACAGCTTGATAAAGCTAATTCGTTGGTTGAAGCAGCAAAGCGTTTTGGAGCTGATGCTGCTGATGCTGTTGTTATCCGCTCAAATTCTGTTTGTGTAGCAGTTCGTTTTGGCAAAGTAGAATCCACTGAAGCTTCAGAAAGTGATGATTTTACATTGAGGGTTTTTGTTGGTAAAAAGGTGGCAAGTGTTTCTGCTAATTTTGTTGTTGAGCCGCGGGAATTAGCAGAACGTGCTATTGCAATGGCTAAAGCTTCACCTGATAGTTTATTTGAAGGTTTGGCGGATAAAGAATGTTTAGTTACTCATCCTAAGGATCTTGACCTTTTTGATCATTTTACTCCACAAAGTCATTTTTTAACAGAAGATGCCTTGCAAATAGAAGCAGCAGCTCTTGATGTGAAGGGTGTGAGCAATTCTGGCGGTGCAGCAACAGCTTATGGCAAGAATGGGTTTGTGCTTGTAAACAGTGATGGTTTTTACGGATCTTATCATTCCAGCTATTTTTCGCGTTCTTGTAGCGCACTTGCTGGTGAGGGAACAGAAATGGAGCGAGATTATGATTATACGACAGCTTTACATTTCTCTGATTTAGTATCAGCAGATACGATAGGTAAAAATGCTGGACTAGGCGCAGTTCGACGTTTAGGGGCAGTTCGTGCAGAAACTGGGCTTGTGACTGTTGTTTTTGATCCACGTGTGGCTCGTGGAATCGCTGGTCATATTGCATCTATGGTTAATGGAGCATCGATTGCCCGCAAAACAAGTCTTTTACAAAATTTAAAGGGGAAGAGGATCATGAAGGCCGGTATTAATGTGATGGATCAGCCTTTAAGATTACGCGGAAATGCTTCTCGTCCTTTTGATGGTGAAGGAGTGGAAGGACATACACTGAATATTATTGAAAATGGTGTTCTAAAAAACTGGCTTCTTTCATCATCTTCGGCTCGTGAATTAGGACTTAAAACAAATGGCCATGGTGTACGTTCTGCATCGCTTGTCCAGCCAGCAAGCACTAATTTTTCTATTGAACCAGGTTTAGTATCACCTCATGATATGGTAAAAAGTGTGCAGAATGGTTTTTATGTTACGGAATTATTTGGACATGGTGTTGATTTTGTTACGGGGCAATATAGCCGTGGAGCTTCTGGTTTTTGGATTGAAAATGGCGAAATCACTTATCCAGTGAGTGAAGTAACACTAGGCTCTGATCTACTCCATATGTTGGCGCATTTAATACCTGCGAATGATATTGATCGACGTTATAGTACATCGGCACCGACATTATTAATTGAAGGAATGATACTTGCAGGAAAATAATACACATGATTATAATTATGCCGATTTAAATCTTTTGCTCGATGTTTGTTGGGAGGCAGGAGATTTAGCAATGAAGTATTTTGGATGTGAATTGAATGTTCAGTTTAAAGATGGTAATTCACCAGTTAGTGAAGCCGATGTTGCTGTAGATGTTTTTTTTAAAGAAAAACTTCTTGGTGCACGTCCAAATTATGGTTGGATTTCAGAAGAAACAGAAGATAATAGGGGAGAAGCTATTTATAAACGCTATTTTGTGGTTGATCCCATTGATGGCACTCGAGGTTTTCTTTCCGGAAGTATTGAGTGGTGTATTTCGGTTGCTATTATTGAGAATAGTCGTCCTGTTGTAGGTGTTTTACAGTGTCCTGCTAAAGGTGAAATATATGCAGCTATGACAGGGGCAGGAGCAACATTGAATGGTGTAAGGCTGCCTCTTTTAGGATCTAACATCAATCGAAAATATAGGGTTTCGATTGATCAATTAATTGCTCAAAAATTACCATATGATTTTAGCAATCGAATTAGTTTTTTTCGTTATATTCCTTCTCTTGCTTACCGTATTGTTCTTGTTGCTCAAGGTGAAATTGATATTGTATTGGTTCAGCCGAATTGTCGTGATTGGGATATTGCTGCTGCTGATCTTATTTTACAGGAGTGTGGTGGATGTTTTATGCCGCTTGAGGCACCGTTTATTTCTTATGGGATTGAAGCTTATCAAGATGGTTTTTTAGTTGCTGGTGAAAGTAATTGCTGTCAAAATATGATAAATGTTGTTCGTCAAGCAAAGTTAGTTTAATCAAATAAAAACATATTAAATTATTTAAACAATACGGAGGGCAAATATGGCCGAAGTCAACGAAAAGAGACAATTATTGCATCTTGTATTTGGTGGAGAATTAAAAAATCTGAATGATAATCAATTTAAAGATCTCGATAATTTAGATGTGGTTGGTATTTTTCCAGACTATCAATCAGCACAGGAAGTATGGCGGGCAAAAGCACAGAGCAGTGTAGATAATGCGTTACAACGTTATTATGTTGTGCCTTTACATCGGTTTCTTGATCACGCAACAAGCGATATATCATAAAGTTTAAATATTCAATTATTGTTTTTTATTCTACGAGAATACTACAAGATTGAGCTTACTAATTTTGATATCGGTATGAGAGAAACTTTTAACAAGAAAAAAAATAGCGTTTTGAAAAAAATGTGGCGGGATAATCGTCATACATTAATGAAAACATGGTTTATAAAAGTTTTTGTTGTGTGGATTTTGGTAAACTATTTGCGTTTTGTTTATTGGACGAATCCGCGGTTAAAAAATTCAAATGATATTAGGAAAATATATAATGCTTATAATCCATTTATTATAACCTTTTGGCATGGACGTCATATTATGGGGCCTTTTTTACGTTCTCAAAATGAAGAAGTTATTGCTATGTTTTCTCGTTCTGCTGATGCAGAAATAAATGCACAATTAGCCCAAAAATTAGGACTTGAAATTGTTCGTGGCTCAGGGGGGCGCGGCAAAACGCATGATGTTCATAAAGGAGGAGCAAAAGCATTATTAACGCTTAACAATGCTCTTAAATCTGGTAAAACGGCAGCTATGATTGCAGATATCGCGTGTGGAAAAGCACGTGAGTCTGGAAAAGGAATTATTTTATTAGCTAAATTATCTGGCCGTCCTATTATACCTTGTGTGTATGCATTTTCGCGAGAAAAAATTCTTGAAAAAACATGGGATAAAACTGCAATTCCACTTCCTTTTGGGCGTTCAATTGTTCTCACAGGTGAAGCGTTTTTTGTTCCTAAAGACGCAGATAATTCTTTGTTAGAAGAAAAACGTATACAATTAACAAGTATAATGAATCGTTTGACGGATGAAGCTTACAGCTATCTCAAAATAAGGAAATAAGGGGTTTAGAATGATGGAATTAAAGGCACGTGTAGCCCTTTCAATCTATCGGATAGTTGGTTTTTGTTTACATCCTGTGGTCCCATTTTATTTGTTTTTTAGAGTGATGCGTGGGAAAGAGGAACGAGGACGGCACAAGGAGCGTTTAGGGAAAAGCCAAAAAGTGCGTCCTCAAAGTCCATTAATTTGGTTTCATGCGGCGAGTATTGGAGAAACAGTAGCTCTTTTACCACTCATTAATTATATTTTATCTTTAAAAATACAGGTATTATTGACAACATGTACTGTGACATCTTCTACTCTTGTCAAGAAATATTTTGGTGATCGATTAATTCATCAATATGCTCCGTTGGATTTAGAATTAGCTGTGCGTCATTTTATTAGTCATTGGAAACCTGATTTGGCATTGATTTGTGAATCAGAGATTTGGCCTTTACGTATTAAAGAACTTGCTAAAATGCGCATTCCACAGATTTTGGTTAATGCTCGTATGTCAGAACAGTCTTTTAAAGCTTGGCACAAACGACTTTTTCTTGCTAAGCATATTTTTAAACATATTGATGTGGCTATTGGTCAAAATGAAACGGATGTAACTTATTACTATACACTTGGTGTAAAATCAGTTGCACTTTCTGGTAATCTTAAAGCTGAGGTGTGTCCGGTTGGAGATCAGGAATTGCTTGCACGTTATTGTAAGGCTATTGGTAATCGTCCAGTTTGGGCAGCTATTTCAACCCATGAAGGAGAAGAGAAAATTGCTTGTGAAGTTCATAAAATTCTCAAGAGTCATTTTCCGGATTTATTAACGATTATCGTCCCACGTCACCCTGAACGTTCAGCAGATATTATTAAAGTATGTGCTCATGAAAATTTGCGTTTTGTTCTTAGAAGCAGCGATACTATTCCAGATATGGATACGGATATTTTATTAGGAGATACAATTGGAGAAATGGGTCTTTTTCTCCGTTTGTCGAAAGTTGCTTTCATTGGCAAATCATTGTGTAACTATGGTGGGCATAATCCATTAGAGTTAGCTTTGCTTGGAGTAGCTATTTTAACTGGGCCTCATATTGCAAATTTTCAAAATACGTTTGAGCGATTTTTGTCCTGTGATGCAGCCTCTATAGTTGAAGATACGATGCAACTTGCGATCCAAGTGAATAAATTCTTAACAAATGAAACCTTGCGACAAGAAGTAGTTGATAAAGCTTATAGAGTAGCAACAAGTATGGCTGGTGCACTTGAGTGTACATTAAAGGTTCTTGATCCATTTTTACAGCCACTTGTGATACAGACGGGTTTAAGGCAGTGTCAAAAATAGGCATGCATATTTGCTCTCCGCGTTTTTGGTGGAAAAATAAAAGCTTTTTGCGCTTTTTATTAGCACCAATTGCTGAGGTTTATGGTTATTATGCACGGTGCTGTATGCAAAGAAAGGCTCTTGCTATTGATTTGCCAGTCTTGTGTGTTGGAAATTTTACATTAGGCGGGGCAGGTAAAACACCTGTTGTTATTGCTTTTGCTCAAGTAGCCAAGGAACTTGGCTTAATACCTGGTATTGTATCACGTGGTTATGGTGGAAGAGCCGAAAGAGTGCGCCTCGTTGATATTAAATGTGATAATGCGTATGATGTTGGTGATGAATCACTTTTGCTTGCACGTCATGCTTTTGTTGCTATATCACCTGATCGTTATGCAGCAGCACAACTGCTTAAAGAAAAAGGATGTAATTTTATTTTAATGGATGATGGTTTTCAAAGTCGTCGTCTTTATATGGATTATGCGTTGCTTGTTGTGGATGCGATGCGTGGTTTTGGTAATAAAGCTGTTTTTCCAGCGGGACCTTTGCGTGCACCATTAAAAACACAATTATCTTTGATGGACAGTGTTTTAGTCATTGGTTGTTTGGATGAGAGTGATGATGTAGCTCTTTTTGTTGCACGTACTGGAAAACCTTTGCATTATGCGCATCTTAAATCACTTGTTGATGATGAAGTTGCTGGGAAATCTTTTTTAGCATTTGCAGGTATTGGCAATCCAGATAAATTTTTCAAATCCATTAAAGAAATGTCTGGTCATGTTGTTCAAGCTTATTCTTATCCAGATCACTATTTTTTTACAGCTATGGATCTAAAGAATTTGATACGGAAGGCCAAAATTCATAATTTATGGCTGACTACGACCGCTAAGGATTATATACGCATACAAGCTAATGACTTACATAAAAGCTTAGAAAAGCTTATTGTTTTTGATGTCAAAGTTGATTTTGTTCAAAGAGATTTTTGCCATATGCTCCTTAAGGAAACTATTGCTCGTTTTAAGAAACGAAATATCACCTTTAATTAATATATTAAAAGCATACGGACACTATTTCAGAATTTCTTATGGGCTATTTTATGTTTTTTAGTAATTCACTAAGATAGGGGTTACACTCAAGTTCACGTTGATAGGATAACTCACAACTGGCATATGCTTCTTGACGCTGATGATTCCAGTATTTTAGATTGTCGATAGGGATTTTTTGTCCACTAACTGCACAAACAGTATAAGTTCCATATTTAACAATTTTATAACTATTATTAAAGTAATGAATTGTTGCTTCGCATTCATTTTGAGAAAACATATTTTATGTGCCCTTTCTATGTACTTATGAAAAAATAATACAGATAAAATATTATAGACATTTTATAGAGTTAAGCATAAATGAGGCAAGTAGTTTTTAGCCAGAATAGTTTATGAAATTTTATTTTCTACCAAAAAGGCGTTCTATATCAGCCAGTTTAAGTTCAATATAAGTAGGACGTCCGTGGTTACATGTGGCTGAATTAGGTGTTGCTTCTATTTGTCGTAAAAGTGCATTCATTTCTTCAGGATGCAAAAGACGTCCTGAACGTATTGAACTATGACAGGCCATAGTTGCTGCAACATAATCAAGCATTCCTTTTAAATTATCTATTGTATCATATTCAGCTGCTTCATCGGCGAGATCTTTAATTAAAGCTTGTACATTAATTTCTCCTAACATAGAAGGTATTTCGTGTACAACGATTGCCCCAATTCCAAAGGAATCAATTCCTAATCCAAATTTTTTTAAAGCATCTTTGTGAGATAAAAGGCACGTGGCATCTTCTTCAGAGATTTCTACAATTTCAGGAATAAGCAATAATTGTGAAGGAAGTGGTTTGGAATAGAGAGCATTTTTAAGTGATTCATAAACCAGTCTCTCATGAGCAGCATGCTGGTCTACAATGATAAGACTATCTTGAGTTTGAGCAACAATATAATTTTTATGGATTTGCGCTCTTGCCGCTCCCAATGGATAATGTAATTCTTCTGATGTTGGTTTATTAATTGCAGCGCGTGTATCGCCACTTGGCGTGCTAAGGCGATCGATAATAGGGATCGTATCTTCTTGTAAATCAATAGAGCTGGTCATATCTAATGGTTTATGGAATATTGATGTTATCTCTGGCCCAAAATGATATGGTGGTGTACTATCAGAAAAAGGTTGATGCATTTTTACAGTTTCTAAGGGTTGTGTTCGAAACGCAGCCAACATTGCTTCAGATCCTGTTGACGTAGGACGAATGCCAGTTTGATGCAATGCTTCACGAATTGCTCCGATGATTAAACCACGAATGAGACTTGGGTCACGAAACCGTACGTCCATTTTTGCAGGGTGTACATTAACATCTACATCAGTAGGCGGTAAATGAATAAAAAGAATAGCTACAGCATGACGATTTTGAGCAATAACATCGGCATACGCTCCTCGGATCGCTCCCCATAGAAGTTTGTCACGCACTGGACGCCCATTAACATAAGCAAATTGATAAAGGCTGTTACTGCGATTGAAAGATGGCAAACCGACAAAACCAGTTAGATGAACAGATTCACGTTTAGCATCAAGGAGAAGACTGTTTGGAGCAAATTCTTTTCCCATAATTTGTGTAATACGTTGTAATTGCCCTTGGGTATTTTTTTCCATAGCAGGGAATTCCATGGGTGCTCGATCTATACCGGCAAGAGAAAAACGTATATGCGGAAAGGCAATTGCAATTCGTTTGATTGTGTCCGTGATAGCATTTGTTTCAGCACGATCAGATTTCATAAATTTCAGTCGTGCTGGTGTAACAAAAAAAAGATCACGAACTTCAACAATAGTTCCAGGATTAGCAGCAGAAGGTTTTGGTTCTTCAATTCTTCCTGCAGTAACAATAATTTCAGCAGCACTATTGGAATTTTGTGTTCGTGAGGTCAGTTTAAGTTTTGAAACAGAGCCAATAGAGGGTAACGCTTCTCCACGAAACCCGAGGAAACAGATATTGTGTACATCGTCAATAATTTTAGATGTACAATGACGAGAAATTGCTAAAATTAATTGATCTTCTGGAATACCACAGCCATTGTCACTTACTCTTATCAGGCTTTTTCCACCATTTGCTATGACGATTTCAATACGGCTTGCTCCTGCATCAATAGCATTTTCAACAAGCTCTTTAACGACATTAGCGGGTCGTTCAATAACTTCACCCGCTGCAATTTGATTAATAATAGTTTCGCTAAGATGACGTATAATCATATTTAAATTTTAATAGCCTTCCCTTTACTGTATAGAAATAGAAACTTTGAATTATAATAGCAATATTTATAACTTTTTCGAAGAGAAAAAGCTGAAAATATATTCTAAGAGAAATATATAGGCTGTTGGTAAAGTTCATTCATGATGGATATCCAGAGTTTCTCTTACAGGAGAATGCTTTACTAAATATCATTTTATAGTTCAAAATTATTAATTATGGTTGTGAACTAAATTGTTAAATTGGGTATAAATCATTTTTTATCTTTGAAAGTGCTTGCTTCAAGCACTAATACTGATCAAAAAAGAATAAAAAAGATGGGAGGCAAAATGTATGACACGCATGAATGGTACTCTTGCAGATAGTGATATACAGGTTTTAGTTAACAATGGTACTATTAATGCCATTTGCTCGCTTGATAAGGATCAAATACAACCTGCAAGTCTTGATTTACGTTTAGGAGATAAGGCATATCGTATACGAGCTTCTTTTATACCGGGCTCTAATGCGACAGTTATTGATAAACTTGAACGATTAAAGCTGCACGAATTTGATTTACAAGATGGGGCAGTTTTAGAAACGGGTTGTGTTTATATCGTTCCTCTTTTAGAAAATTTAGCTTTATCAAAAGTTCTTTCTGCGGTTGCTAGTCCAAAAAGTTCTACCGGGCGGTTGGATGTTTTTACGCGCGTGATTTCAGATTATACTCAGGAATTTGATAAAATTTGTATGGGTTATCATGGGCCACTGTATCTTGAAATTAGTCCAGGAACATTTCCGATTTTGGTTCGCACGGGTTCACGCTTATCACAACTTCGATTTCGTAAGGGACATAGTTATTTAAAAGAAGTTGAATTGTATGAGTTGCATAAAAATGAAATGCTTGTATCTGATGATACTCCTAATATTAACGATGGTGGTATTGGAATTTCCGTTAATTTAGAAGGCGATGAAAATGGACTTGTTGGGTATCGTGGTAAACGTCATACTGATGTTATCGATGTGGATAAAAGTGCTGTTGCTCATATTTTAGATTTTTGGGAACCTATTTATGATCATGGAATGAAAGAAATAGTTCTTGATCCTCATGAATTTTATATTTTGGTTTCACGGGAATTTATTCATATTCCTCCCTTTTGTGCTGCTGAAATGAAACCATTTGATCCCTTAATTGGAGAATTTAGAGTACATTATGCAGGTTTTTTTGATCCAGGATTTGGAAATATGGAAATTAGTAGAAAAGGAGCACGTGCAGTTTTAGAAGTAAGGAACCATGAAATTCCATTTATCTTAGAGCATGGCCAAATCATTGGTCGTTTGGTTTATGAACGTATGCTTAATCGACCATTGAAACTTTATGGGCATGATGTTGGTTCACATTATCAGGGACAAGGTTTAAAATTGTCTAAGCATTTTAAATGAGTTTAGAAATACAGATTTAATGTAATATATGCAAGAATTCTCTTCTTTGAAGAAAGCTTTTCGTATTGTGTTTAGAGTAATGGTGTTATTATGATTATTTCCTCAACATTTGATTATCGTAAAGCAGCAAAACGTTGCTTACCTTCTTTTTTGTTTCATTATATTGATGGTGGTGCTTATGCTGAAGAGACAATGCGGCGTAATTATACAGATCTTCAAAAACTTGCATTGCGTCAACGGATTCTAAAACAAATTGGCGATGTTGATCTTTCAACTGAGGTTTTGGATCAAAAACTTGGTATGCCAATTGTACTTGCACCTGTTGGGTTAACTGGTATGTATGCACGTCGTGGTGAAGTAAAGGCTGCACGTGCAGCTGTTGCGAAAAATATTCCTTTTACTTTGTCCTCAGTTTCAGTTTGTCCTATTTCAGAAATACAAGCGGCGGTTGGAAAAGAATTTTGGTTTCAACTTTATGTTCTCAAGGATCGTGGATTTATGCGTGATGCATTGGAAAGAGCGTGGGCTGCTGGTGTTCGTACATTAGTTTTTACAGTTGATATGCCGGTTCCTGGAGCACGTTATCGTGATGCTCATTCAGGGATGTCTGGACCTTATGCTGGAGTGCGCCGTATTATACAAGCTGTTTTTCATCCGCATTGGGCTTGGGATGTTGGTATTATGGGTCATCCACATGATCTTGGAAATATTTCTGCCTATCTTAAAAAGAAAACAACACTAAAAGATTATATTGGTTGGCTTGGTGCAAACTTTGACCCATCAATTGGCTGGAGTGATTTGCAATGGATTAGAGACTTTTGGAAAGGAAAGATGATTTTAAAAGGTATTCTTGATCCAGAGGATGCACTTGAGGCAGTACGATTTGGAGCTGATGGTATTGTTGTATCCAATCATGGAGGACGTCAGCTTGATGGGGTGTTATCAACTGCACAAGCATTGCCGAAAATTGCAGATATTATAAAAGGCGATTTAACTATTTTAGTTGATTCTGGTATTCGTTCTGGTCTTGATGTGATTCGTATGATAGCACAAGGTGCGGATGCTGTGATGATCGGTCGTGCTTTTGTTTACGCGCTTGCTGCAGCAGGTGAGCAAGGTGTTGTCCATCTCCTTGAGCTTTTTGCTCAAGAAATGCGCGTGGCGATGACATTAACTGGTGTGAGTACAATTAAAGAAATTACACGTGGAAATTTAGTTAGTTCAGAGGGTCTACAAGAGTAATCAAGATAAGAAGAGTTTAGCATTTTAGATTGTGTAAAATTATTTTGATTAAATGCGAGAAGAGTATGATATACTGTTATTTTGTTTCCTTTTGCCATTATCGATATCGATGATTTTTTCTAAAAATTAAATCTATTCAATAAAGGCGATGAGGCTGGATGTTTCATGTTCTGTTTAACTGCAGAGTGGTGATTTATACTAATATGAAAAATACTTTATATTCTGTAAGAAGATACCGAAACGGCTCTTGAATGGGGGAAAAATTATACAATTGGTGCTATAACAAAAGTCTAAAATTATAAAGATAGTTGCGTTGCGATGTGGCATATCGATAACTTGTTTCGACTATAGAAAATTAATTCTGGAATATTTTTCTTATTCAAAATTTTACCTGTCATTTTCAGTACGAATTCATTAATTCTAAGAATTAGATGTCAAACAGCTTAAACAAACCATCAATATTTTAAGTATAAACATATTTTCATCTGTTTTGATAAGATTTCAATTATTTTTTGCAACCTTTAGAATAGAATTCTTTTAGTTGATATAAATGGCTGTTACTTTTTTAGGAGGCAATGAGTGGAACGGATTTTTTGACTGTAAGCGCAATAAATGAGGCAACTAGAACTTTTAAAAAATCACCTATCATAAATCCTAGTGACATTGTTAAAGCTGTCAATAAAGGTATCTTAAAAAGATACACGAGCCAAAATATTCCAAAAAAATAGATAATCCCAATTCCACCTATACTATTTATTATAACCAATTTTATAAAATTTAGTCGTCGCCAAAACGATTTAACCATAAGACCAATAAAGAATGCTGCAAATGGATAACCAATCATATAGCCACCACCAACTCCCAAAAAAACACCAATACCTCCACGTCCACCAGCCAACAGAGGCAAACCGATAGCAACCAAGAAAAGAAAAAGTGCTGATGCTGCAGCGCCTCTTTTTGCTCCAAGAATAGATCCAGCTAACATTGGTCCCATAGACTGGGCAGTAATAGGAAGACCAAGAAAAAAAGGAAGAAAAATAGGAGGGAAAAAACCTAAAACTGCATAAAGGGCGGCAAATAAAGCAATATAAGTTAAATCTTTTGTTTTCATTGAATTATTCCTTTAAATACAATTGGTTATCATCATGCTCATAAGAGCGTGCATCTAATGCTTCTGCTACTTCTGATGCTATCCTTATTGTTCGGATAGTTAAGGGTATTGCAAGAGCGATAATATTTATATTAAGTCCACGCGCTCTCTGTGCTTCACATATCTCATTGAATTTTTCGCTGATAACCGGAATAAATCTAATTGCCATAGATAAGGCAATACTTAATTTTGATGAATTTACACCCAAACATGAAAAGAATCGAAACCCTACTTCAATTGAAGTTATCATATCTGAAGCTTTTGTTGTGAACGAAATAAGTGATGCTAAAGAAATGAGAAGAATCAAGCGCAATATAAGCGAAAGACCTGTAAGCCAATTATCAAAAATAGCTTGAAAAATAAATATAAAGATTAAAAATAACCATACTGATTTAAACTGTTTTATTATTTTATTGAAAGGAATTTTAGCTATTCTGTATAATAAGGATATAGATAATAAAAAAAATAAAAAAGTAGATATTGATGAAACCATAAAGATAGTGGTTCCACACAGGATAAGAAGTGATAATTTAATCCCTGGTTTAAGCCGGTGGATAAAAGTGTCTTGAGATATATATGAACTGATCATGACATTCTTCTTATATATTCTTTGATTGCAACCAAGGGTATATCATCAACGGCTATTTCTCCCTTATCCAAAACAAGCACTCTATCAAATTCTTTTAGAAATTCCAAATCATGGGATACAATGATAGTTGTTTGTGGTAATTCTTTAATGGCTTGTGTAACGCGGCGTTTATTTTGTAAATCAAGTGATGTTGTTGGTTCATCAAAAACAATATAGTTTGGTTTCATTGCCACCACACTTGAGATAGCAACTAATTGTTTTTGTCCACCACTTAATAAATGAATGGCATGGTTTCTAAATGCCTGGAGGTCATAATACTGTAAAACTTCATCTACTCGTTTTTTGATTTCATCCTTACTCAATTTTAAGTTTTTAAGACCAAAGGATAAATCTTCTTCCACTAAAGGTAATACAATTTGATTATCAGGATTTTGGAAAACAAATCCTACTTTACGTCTTACTGCTTTTGCATCATATTTTGTATCCAATCCATCAATATTTACAGAGCCATTTGATGGAAGTTGTAAACCATTAATAAGACGAACAAATGTACTTTTTCCAGAACCATTTGCACCAATAATTGCAATCCGTTTTTCAGTGAGATTTACGTTAATATTTTTTAAAACGCACAAATCATCAAAGATTTGCGTTACCTTATCAAATTTTATCCCCAAGATTTATTCCAATCAATATATGATTTCAGAGCTATCGTTTAAATTTATACCCTAGTAATAAAAGTAAACACCATATAGGAATGATAATAACTGCTAAGCTCATATCAGGCATCTGTAGAGGGATATAGGATGCAATAAAGTTCACTTTTATTCCTATCATTTCAAAAAGTTGAGCAATTAATCCATTTTTTCCTAAACCACTTACAAACATAATGCAAAACAATAGTGCAAGAAAACAAAGGCAAAGATAATTTGCATAAGGATATAAGCCAAATGCATAAACAAACGATTTTTCTTTATCTTTATGTATTTTTCGAAACTTAAAATGTACAATGACAATGATAGCCCAAGTAATAGCTGCTGTTACGGTTGTAATCGACATAATTCTCATAAAACTATTATCCGGTATAAAAATATTAATGACAATAATTGTCGCAGTACAAATTGATGAAAAAAGAATGGCAATATAAGGAACACAACTAGCATTAAGTTTACTAAAAATACGTGGCGCGTTTTTTTGCATTGCTAGACTATAAAGTATACGACCATTAGAATAAATGGCACTATTATAAACTGAAATAGCAGCCATAATCACAATAAAATTCAAAATATGACCAGCTGCAGGAATACCTATAGTTTCAAAAATAGTGACGAAAGGACTGCCATTTTTTCTAATCATATTCCATGGGCTTATCATCATAATTACACTTATAGAACCGACATAAAAAATGACAACACGCCACATAACTTTGCGAATAGCTGTTGGAATTGTTTTTTGTGGATCTGATGTTTCTCCAGCTGCAATACTGATAAGCTCTGTGCCACCAAAAGAAAACATGAGTATAGAAGTAGCAAATACAACTCCCATTGCTCCATAAGGGAAAAAACCGCCGTGATCCCAAAGATAGTTAATGCTAGCCTGGCTTCCATTCATCCCTGTTATAATGATAAAAATTCCAAATACGATCATACCAACAACAGCAATAATTTTAATCAAAGCTAAACCAAATTCAAATTCTCCATAAAAACGGACGTCAATAAGATTAATCAATGTAATAAACAAGAGAACGAACAAAGATGATTGCCAATGATCAATTAAAATCCAATGATCAAGATAAAATCCGATAACTGTCAACTCGGTCATACCAACAAGAATATAAAGAAACCAGTAATTCCAACCTGTTATAAAACCAGCAAGACATCCCCAATACTTATAAGCGAAGAAACTAAAAGCGCCTGAAGTTGGTTCTTCAGCTGACATTTCACCAAGCATTCGCATAATAAGATAGATAATGCACCCTCCAATGAGATATGCTAAAATAGTTGAAGGGCCAGCTAATTGGATAGCTTCTGTTGATCCATAAAAAAGGCCTGTTCCAATAACACCTCCCAAGGCAATCATTTGAACATGACGATTTTTAAGGCCACGTTTTAGCTCTTTGTATTTTAGCTCAACATTGTTCATTATTCTGATGTATTTAACCTAAATTTATATAAAAACAAAATATAGTTTCTGTGCATTTTTGTTTTAGAGAAAAAATTACAGTAAAAGTTAATTCATTTTTTTCATGATAATGCAACTTTCTATTTTTTATAGATTGTATCAAATATTCTATTAAAATAATAGGAATAAGATATGTTTCAGCCTTTAGTTAAATTAACAACCCTTATTTTGTTACATTGACATGTATGACATTAGTTATTGATGGTGTACGTTCTATTAATGTAGCAAGTCGGATTATAAATCCATTTAGTGAAATATTAGCAGTTTTTTTCAGACAGATACTAATAGTCTCAATCAGTTTATATGTAGCATTATGCCATTTCTTCTATCTTCAATTTGTATTACTCTTATTGAGTTTCCAGCATGGTTTATATTTGGTCTTTTGACAATTTATATCTTAAGTTACCAACCACAAAAACCTTTTCATAAAATTTCGTATCAATAAGGAAAATATATTCATGATTAAAGAATTTTTTCTAAGATTTATTATGTTTACTCATACAATAGTGCTCAAGCATTCACATTTTTAAAGATAACAAAAATTAACCATGTTAGTAAATCGAAATTAAAGATATTTTTTACACTACATTAAAGAAAAATTACAAGAAATATAATAACAAGAATAATAATTTGATACAGTTACTAAACAAACTTTTTAAATAAAACACAAAAAATACTTTTGTAAGCTATGAAGAATAAACATGCTAGTTTCACTATAACTTTTACCCGTGAGGAGGACGTTCAACAGGAATTTCAGAGAAATCTCGCTCTTCTAAATCTAGCAATCGTTTTGTTAAAGCATTTAATTTTTTAGACATTTCACTTAAACTTTTCCATTGATCAGTTACCACACAAGAAAGTTCTTCAATAAGCTTTTCTTGATGGGATAGTTTAATCTCTAATTCTGTTATTCTATTTTCATATGACATTGCCTTCTAACTCCATTTTAACTTTATATCTATAGATATAGAAATGAGAAACACTTTTCTATCAACAATTATCATATTAGTATGGTTTTGATTGTATAAAAACACAAACATTCTTATTTTTTTCACTCAAAAAATAACTTGTCAAATAAATTTTTTCATTCCTCGCAAAATTACAAACACTCTTCTAAACAGAACATTTAGCGCCATTTTATTGCACAAAAATTTTTATTTTTGCCCTACTTCTGAAATTCGATATGATCATAAATTGAAGAAATATTTCATTCACTTTAAAATAGCAAAAGCTCAAGAAACATAATTTTATTTCTTTTCCTTATAAGGATCTATTTTTCTATTTTAATAATTGTGGCATTTTATAAATTATTGAAAAAATTACCTGCTTGCTTTTATACATACTTTTAGTTATTACCCTCGAAATAGCCTTTAGTTTTAAGGCATATACAAGTTTATGCCGTATTAGCTCAGTTGGTAGAGCACATCATTCGTAATGATGGGGTCGCTGGTTCGAATCCGGCATGCGGCACCGTTTTATCTTTAATAGATTGAAATATATAGACTTTTCCTTTAAATTATTATTTGAGGATCGCCTTTCGATCATTCTTTGTGATTTATATCATTTTACCTAATTTATGCTTATTTACTCTTTATTCTATGTTTTTCTTTGATTTATTATAATGGCTAATCAACCAACACAAGAAATATGTTTATTTGTTACGTAACCAACGAGAAAGAGCAACCCGCACATTGGCGTCACTTTTTGATTAACTTAGTTTTCCACCTTCAGTCGTGTTTTTGCTGCTTTTGCAGTTTTTTCTGTTTGCTTTTTCTGTTCAATTTTTTGCCAAGGGTAAAGGTTTTTGCTAAAGTCATAAAAAGCGGTAAAGATGCATCTGTTATCAGCAGATTTTTCTAATAAACTAGATCATAGGTGATGCTTCTGAAAGCGTTTGCCTACAAAGAAAATAGCAAAACCTGTTGCTAAAACCATAATGTCGGCTAGTGCCCGTTGCATTGGACCACTTCTTGCTAACAAACCGTCAAGACTTGAAAAAGAACCAATGACTGCTGCAAGAGATTCTGCTATAAAAAGGCCTGTTGGCTTTTTGGTTTCCACTATTTGATAGTTGGAGGGAACAAAACCACCTCTCACCCATAACTCTGCTTCTGCTATACACCGATAGATGAGGCCTTGTAAGTACTTACCACCGGCTTTGGTTCATTTCTGTAGTTCAGGGTGTTTTCAAACGCCTCACTTGGAAATATACATTGACGCAATAATGTCAAGAATAAAGATAATCATATATTATACAATGTACAGTCAATTTGAAAATGCTGTCGCTAGCGATAGTTTGCGCTGTCCTTCCCCGCAATAGATCCAACCATCTGGGAAGTACCTTTTACATTGATGTTATTGACTTTATTTTAAAACAATGGATAATAATGGTTTTACTACGTTTGTATTATCCTCAAGCGTTATCACTACTGGTCTGTTTAGCATGGCTGCTATTTTAGCCAAATCAAGAATAGCTTTTCCTGTTATGTTACTACAGTCCCAAAATCCGAACGATACATGTGGAGTGGATTTATGTTTTAGTTCTAAAGCACAGCGAGATATGTCTGCATGAATTGTAACCTCATTTATATAACCCTCTTGCATATAAGACTCGCTAATAGATGGTCTTATCATTAAGATTGTTATAATCAAGGA
This sequence comes from Bartonella sp. AR 15-3, assembly GCF_002022445.1. Classification (GTDB taxonomy): domain Bacteria; phylum Pseudomonadota; class Alphaproteobacteria; order Rhizobiales; family Rhizobiaceae; genus Bartonella. The sequence goes on from NZ_MUYE01000001.1 coordinate 100,067, forward strand.
TAGAAGTATTTTTCCTTTAATTTTCATAATAGTTTCCCTCTCTAAAATTTAAAATAGTAGAATTTAATTTCCTTCTCATCACAATAGAAAAAGATTCTCAAGGTTTACAATTTGTAAGTCAATTAGCTTCTTTCGATAAGTTCTTACTGCTGATTACTTATGCAGTAATTTTTTTATAAAAATATATATAATTTTGTTATAGTAGACACATTTGCAATTTACTCATCATCAAGATTAATGACTAATTATTGTACGTACAGTGTGATGAGATTGCCAAAACCAATCCGTTCCAAATTGCTGTGGTGATTTTTTAGGAGAACAGGATGATTTTAATTCGCACTGAGCATATGTAAGCCATGGCTGATGTGACCAAGCCGGATATCCATCAGGGAAAGCTGCTAACTGTGGTTGAGCTCCTCCTCCTGCAAGATGCATATATAATTGCTCTCTATAATCTGGATTCGGAATAAATTCACCAACAGTTCCCCTCTCACTCTTTCCCATCCTATAACTTGATTCCAATGAATCCTACCCAATGCAGCCATTTCTGATTCTTGTGGATGTGGAGAATAATCCAGTAACGATGCATTAACATCAATGAAATTAGGGGTAGCTCTAATATGATAAACATAACCATTATGATTAAGGTGCTCATTTACCCAATTTATTGCAATTATTCGAGCTGTTGATGTAGATACATAGCCAGAATTATGACGTGACATTCCTGTTTCACTTCCATGCACATGATTCCATAAATTTATATCTGGTGGAGGTTGATTAGGCCGTGTTCCATCCATCCCTCGCGGAATGAAACCACCTTCACGTTTTATTTCTTCGGGAGATTCCATAGCCGCTCGATAAACTTTGCGGATATCATCCGCAAAGACAGATTGCGAAAATATAATACTTATTACAGAAATAAATAGTTTAAACATCTTCCTCTATCCCCCTTCCTCACCCTTAAGGATGAGTTGATTACTTTATAGAACATATGAGCAAGCTCTTATCTTCTCACTCTCTCTATTAAATGTTTCATTTACTTTCTTAATATAAAAATTTAAGTAAAACAAGAATGAAATTCTCATTGATTTTTTTGGGGGGGAGGGAAATTAACATACAAGCGATAATCTTCTTTAAAAATTACAATTAAAGTGAGGAGTATGTTGACATAGCTTAAGAACATTATTTAGCTTTCTTATTGGCGGCATATTCTTGACGAGCAAGTTGGTATTGTATGTTTTTGGTTAATCGTTCATTAGCATATTGTGCGATAGCACTTGCAATTTCTGGCTTTGACATCACCGCAGCAATTGATGGTCCTTCTTGTTTTGCAATGGGAAATTTATCTCCATCCACTCTTTGAAACACATTACCTTTCAGCTTTTGTAATTCAACACGTTTTGGAAAACTCCCACCCTTGATAAAACCATGAGGCAAGATTTCTTTTTTTCCAAACATTGTGTAAGTCACACCGCGTTTTGTTTCTTTAGCTTGAAAAAATTTAAGAGGTATCGGTGTTCCAGAACCAATGATATCCGTTTCGAGAAACTTTGCTGTAGCCTTTTCTTTAATATAAATGCCTCGTTTGATATGCTTTAATTGGGCAGATGTAACGTCAGCAATTTATTTTTCGGCAAAGCGTTCAACTTGTTTTGCAGAGGTGTTTACAGCATTACGCAAAGCCTAATTAAGGCGTGGTGCTTGAAGATTGGTAAAAGTATCCTGCACGCATGTTGCGTCATAAAGCAGTTATCCAATGTGCCCGTTATGCTTTCGGATTTTCTGGTATTTATGATGAAGATGAAGCTGAACGGATTAATCAAGGTTCTCATTCACAAAGGCAGCTTGTATCCGATGAAATGATCATGGGAATCCAAGGCCTCATGCATGAAATACAAACAGATGAAACAAAAGTTTTGAACTTTGCAAATGTCAGAAATATAACAGATCTTTCTCTTCAAGAAGGACAGACTGTTTTGCATCTCTTACAGAAAAAAAGAGAAAAACAACAGCCAGTTGACATTGTCTATGACTATGATGACACCTACAGTCAAGACCGTGTTCATCACCCAGAGCAACGGGCGGTGTGAAATGAAGCAAAGAACTGCAGAATGGTTTCAAGCACGTTTAGGGAAAGTCACCTCTTCAAATATTTACAACGTCCTTAGTCGAACCACTAAAAACTTGCCCACAAGCAAATATGAAGAATACAAAATCAAACTCATGACAGAACGTTTAGTCGGTGAAATCTGCAAACCACCTTCGTTTCTGGATGATAGAAATAATCAAACCAGAATATTTAGCACAAATGCATTTTCAAATGGCTTGTACAGGACGTCAGTGGTGTGATTTTGTGAGCTATGATCCTCGGTTTGCAGGACAATCCGCTCACTTACGTCTTAAGGTTCAGCGTATTCATCGCAATGATGAGCAGATTGAAGCCATCAATCAAGCGGTTGAAACCTTTTTAGAAGAAATCGAACAAGACATAAAATAGATTACAGCTCAAGCTGCTTAAAGTTAGGGGGATGCTCCCGCCATCATCCCTCTCCAGCGTCCCCTCCCATTTATGTAACATAAAAGATAGAAAGGTCATGAGATGATATTTGATGATGGTGATAGATATGTAACAACCCGTGAATGCACATAACTCTTCAGCATATCTAAAACAACGATTCGCAATTGGGTACTTCAAGAGTTGTTTTCTGAACTCTATAAATTAGGTAAGGCAGTGAGGTGGAGAAAAAAAGAGACTTTTGGCATTCACTCTAAAGAAAAATAAGGAGCAAATAAAAACAAATTAGGTAAAATTGTATAAACTAAAACAAGGTGATCTAAAAATAGACAGTTAAAGAAAAAGTGGTGCCCAGACGCGGATTCGAACCACGGACACGCGGATTTTCAGTCCGCTGCTCTACCAACTGAGCTATCTGGGCACATTTCAACAAATTCATGGATTCCGTGAGTTTATAACATTAAAATTCTTCCTGTCTAGTCGCCAAAATAAAAATAATCTTTTTTTATAAATTTATTCTCGAGTATCTATTCCAAAATATAGAATTACACTATAATTTATTTTTTCACATGGAAGAGCAGCACTCAAGTATCTCAAATAAAAGTGATCATCAGTATAATAAATTCGGCATAATACATGATCTAATTTAGAAGAAAGTTCATTATTAGTACAATGATTTTTCAAAATCTTTTAAAAAAATATTAGAATATTTTTCATTCTTAATGACTAATTTGCAAAAAATCATAATAATATTATCAAGTTTAAAATTGGAAAGCTAGATTTTAGGGAAGTTATATCATCTTTAATTTACATTGTTTTGTTAGTAGAAAGGTTATTGGTGGTGGCAGTGATGATTTGGCCTTATCTTTAAGAAGAGTTATTCAAATATGTATTAATATTTTTTCTGTGTAACGACGATGGTTTCTGTTATTGCTGCTGTTGATATTGTAGTACAGGCTTTTTAAGCAGTTGTGGTGTGTTTGAATGAAGGGGGAAGAATTTTTTTGATATTGACATGTAGTCTATTTGGGGGATCAAAAATGTTGGTTCATATGAAAATAAGCAAAAAGTTGAAATGAAGAGTCACACTTGCTATAAAATTTTACTATAAAGAACCACTTGTTTTTGAACACTGGTGTTATTTTCCAAATACAACGGAGAAAGTTATGGCCAATGTAGTAGTTGTCGGCACACAATGGGGAGATGAAGGCAAGGGTAAGATCGTAGATTGGTTGTCTGAGCGGGCAGATATTGTGGTAAGATATCAAGGTGGGCATAACGCAGGTCATACATTGGTTATTGACGGAATTAGTTATAAATTATCACTTTTACCATCTGGTGTAGTTCGTGGAAAGCTATCAATTATCGGTAATGGTGTAGTCGTTGATCCTCATCATTTTGTTGCAGAATTAAAAAAATTACGTGTTCAGGGTATAAAAATTACACCGGAAATTTTACGTGTTGCTGAAAATGCTCCTTTGATTCTTTCGGTGCATCGTGATCTTGATGCAGCTCGGGATAGTAATGTTTCTGGTTTGATAATTGGCACAACAAAACGTGGTATTGGTCCTGCTTATGAAGATAAAATAGGTCGTCGTTCCATACACGTAGTGGATCTGGCAGAGGCTGATACTTTAATGCCAAAGATTGAAAGGTTGATGGGGCATCACAACGCTTTGCGTCGTGGTATGGGGGTTACAGAAATTGATCCACAAACACTTTATGATGAATTAATGCAAGTGGCAGATGAAATTTTACCCTTTATGGAGTGTACGTGGCGTCTTTTGGATGAAAGTTATCGTATAGGGCGGCGTATTCTATTTGAGGGCGCACAGGGTGCATTATTGGATAATGATTTTGGAACTTATCCTTATGTAACCTCTTCTAATACAGTTTCTGGGCAAGCATTTATTGGTTCTGGTCTGGGCCTTGGTTCAATTCATTATGTGTTGGGTATTGCGAAGTCTTATACGACTCGTGTGGGAGAAGGGCCATTTCCAACAGAAGAAATGAATAAAGTTGGTGAATTTCTTAGAGAGCGCGGAAATGAGTTTGGTGTTGTGACGGGTCGGAAACGTCGATGTGGTTGGTTTGATGCTGTTTTAGTGCGTCAGATGGTGACTATTGGTGGCGTCAATGGTATTGCACTGACGAAGCTTGATGTTTTTGATGATTTAGATGAAATTAAAGTTTGTATTGGTTATGAACTTGATGGTAAAAGAATAAACTATTTGCCATCCTCTATGGGAGCACAGGCACGTGTTCAACCGATTTATGAGACATTAGAAGGTTGGAAAGAAACAACGGCACGTGTATCAAATTGGGCAGAATTACCAGCACAAGCTATCAAATATGTGCGCTATATTGAAGAATTAATTGGTGTACCAGTTGTTTTATTATCAACTAGTCCTGAGCGAAAAGATACAATCCTCATTGCTGATCCTTTTGCAGATTAATTTTTATCTTATATCTTAAATTATAGCAAAAATAAGCATCTAAGACTATATAACAGGAAAGGTATAAAATAGCATTGTTTATTTTTGTGCTCATCTAAATTACTATGGCGTTTGTACTAATATCAATTACGTTAGTTGAGGGCTAAAGTAATGAAGGGGTAGTACTTTAGTTTTATAAACTGAGAAATTTTCCTCTTAAGTTTAAGAAAGACTATGTAGAATATGATAGATTTCGTTGGGATCTTAAAAAATACAATTAATGCGCAAAAAGAGATTACGCCTAAATTACGCGAACAAGTTTATGAGCGGGCTACTAAAATATTAGAGCATAAAATTGTAAATATAAAATTGTCAAAAGCAGCAATAGAAGAGCAAAGACGTGCTTTGCAAAGTGCTATTACAACTGTTGAAGAAGAATATTTAGCTGTTGAAAAAGAACAACTTTCTTCAATTATGGGATGGAATTGTACAGAAAAAACTAGTGATGAGAAAAATGCACAAAGCTCTCTAGCATCATTAGAAAATGATGTTGCGGTTTTAGCTATAGAAAAACAACACCAATTATCTATTACTAGTTTAGTTGATAATGAAATTGTTGATGAGGTATCTGTAATATCAGATATGCCGGATGCGGAGCTTGTTAATGTAGATGCTTTTAATAATGCCCATGAAGAGGGCTCAAATATTGAAAAAGACATGTCTAAGAATGTTCCTTTGGTTTCTCCTTCGCAAGTGGATAATTCTCATATTGTGTCACATATCTTTTCGCAAGCTTTACGGCGCGCTAATCGGTCAACGCTACAAAAGCGTATTTTAGTAAGTATTATTTCTTTTTTTAGTATTATTATTTTGTTTAGTAGTATTTTTTTTATTAGCGGACGTATATTTATATCAGACAATCAAAATTTACAGGAGAAAAATACGCAGATATCTAACACAGCACAAAAAGCAACTCAAACAAATCGAAAATTAACACAACGCTTATTAGAAGATGGAAGTGAGGTTGATGTTGGTCCAGCTGAAAAAAGCGAATTTCCGAGTTCAGAAGGGACATCAACAGTTATTGCGACTAATTTAAAGTCGTTTGGGCAGGCAGGTGAAGCTGTATTATATCAAATGCCTACGAAACATGATACAGGAAAAGCAGCGACGGGTAGTGCATCATGGTCATTGATAACAGAAGATTCTGTTAAAGGGCTTCAAGGAGAATTAGCTATAAGAGGCGATATCATAATTCCAGATGAAGGATTATCATTACGGTTAACTTTACGTCGTAATACTGATGAATCTTTGCACGCTGCTTATATTATAGATTTAATTTTTATTACTTCTGATAAATTTTCAGGACAAGCAATCAATGATATTAAATCATTGACTTTTAAGGAAAGTGAAACATCGATCGGTCAAACTTTAGTTGGAACTGTAACTGCTAAGATTGATAATGATTTTTTTGTTTTTGCATTGATTGGCAGTCATCCGTTTCTCGATAGAAATCTACAGCTAATACGTGACCTAGATTGGCTTCGTTTAGTGATAAGTGATAAAAATGGCCGTATGTATGAATTAACTTTTACAAAAGGTCCAGCAGGCCAAACCATTTTTAATGAAATTATCGGACAATGGCTTATGAAAAAAAATCAATCATAAGCCTTTTGTTAAAAAAATGCTGATATAGAGAAAATAAAATGTAACAGTTATTCTCAACCTACTTTCAATAGATCTATTTCGCAGTACGAATATGTTATGATGCCAAGTTTCTCTTATTTTTCAGATTTATGCAAACAAATGCGATTTTGTACTTTCTTCTGGAATAAAGCAGAGATTTTAATGGAATTTTGTACTTTTTCAAATGCACGTGCTTCAATCTGCCTAACACGCTCTCTGCTGATATTAAATTCATTCGAGAGTTCTTCTAGCGTTAGTGGTTCATCTCTTAAACGGCGTGCTTTAAAGATACGTTTTTCGCGTTCATTAAGATTATCCATAGCCTGTATTAACAAGGAATAACGATTCTCTAATTCATCTTGTTCAATCAAAATTTGTTCTTGGTTATTTGAATCATCAACCAACCAATCTTGCCATTCATAACTTTCACCTTTATTTGTAAGAAGAGGAGCATTAAGAGAAGCATCACCACTAAGTCGACGGTTCATTGATACTACTTCGTCTTCTGTAACTTTTAATCGTGTTGCAATTTCTTTCACTTGTTGTGCATTGAGATCACCACTATCAAGCATTTGCAATTTGTTTTTTAATTTACGAAGATTGAAAAAAAGACGTTTTTGATTAGCAGTTGTTCCTATTTTCACTAAACTCCAAGACCGTAAAACATACTCTTGAATTGATGCTTTAATCCACCACATTGCGTAAGTCGCAAGACGAAAACCACGTTCTGGTTCGAAACGCTTAACAGCTTGCATAAGCCCAATATTTCCTTCTGAAATGACTTCTCCGATAGGTAAACCATAACCTCGATATCCTATTGCAATTTTCGCTACAAGACGTAAATGACTGGTTACCAATTTATGAGCTGCTTTTGGGTCATTATGCTCATGATAACGCTTAGCTAACATATATTCTTCTTGTGGCTCAAGTATTGGAAAACGGCGGATTTCTTCTAAATAACGGTTCAGGCTATTATCATTTGCTATAAACGATGGTAAATTTATATGGGCCATATAGCACCCTCCTTTTGCATGAATTCCCTTAAAGGCGAATTTTATTTACAAACATTATATATATATAACACGTTTCTTGCTTTATTTACACTAGTATAATTTGCAATTTTATTTGAAACTAGATATTTTATTATAAAATCTTGTAATGATTAAAGGTTTCAATTAAGTTTTTTTAAAGAGTTGATAAGATTAGTGAGATCTTTGGGAAATGGCGAAGAAAAAGACATAATTTTTCTGTTCGCTGGATGCTCAAAGGTAAGGCTAGTTGCATGGAGCGCTTGCCGATTGAACTGATCGATTATATTTTTAATTTCAGGATCAAGAGTATTTGACTTTGTTTTAAAAGCATTTCCGTATACTTTATCTCCTATAAGGGGATGGCCAATATGCGCCATATGAACTCGAATTTGATGTGTGCGTCCAGTTTCTAGACGACATTCCAGAAGACTAGCTAAAGATGTTGCGTCATTACAAGCTCCGTATTTCTCTAATAAAGAAAAATGCGTAATAGCACGACGAGCATGAGCGTGTTCACTATGAACGACACTGCGCTTTGTTCGATCACGGGAAGAACGGGCAAGGAATGTATCAATTGTCACAATATTGCGATTAGGAGAACCCCAAATGACAGCATGGTAACGTCGGTCTAATGCGCTGGTTCGTCCATGATCAGCAAATTGGGCATTAAGATTTCTATGAGCAAGGTCGTTTTTAGCAATAACCATAACACCGCTTGTGTCTTTATCAAGACGATGAACAATACCAGGACGTTTAATACCTCCGATACCAGATAAACTATCGCTACAATGATAAATAAGTGCGTTTACTAAGGTACCTGTCCAATTACCATTCCCGGGATGAACAACAAGACCGGCTGGTTTATTAATAACAATAACATGATTATCTTCAAATAAAATATCAAGAGCTAGAGCCTCACCTTGAGGTCGTGCGTCGTTAGGAGTAGGTATTGTCAATTCGATTATTTGATTAGATTTTAATTTTATTTTTGGTTCTTTTATTAATTGACCATCAATTTTTAAATAACCCTCGCGGATTAGAGTTTGCAAACGTGAACGTGATAATTCTTCTTTATATTGTTTAGCAAGCCATTGATCAATTCGTTGTCCACATGCATTTTCATTTGTTATGTGTTGTGCCACTACATGATCCCTTTTTTGAGATTTTTATGGGATTCTTTTACCAATATGAAATCGCTTTGGTATCTAAAAATTCTTCAATTCCCCAACGTCCACCTTCACGAGCGCGTCCAGATTGTTTTACACCCCCAAAATAGCTGCCATCAGGCAAATCGTATCCGTTAATTTCTACCATACCAGAACGTAGTTGTGCAGCAATACGTTGACATCTATTTCTATCTTGTGATTGTATATAATTGGTGAGGCCATATTTTGTATCATTGGCTAAGGTTACAGCTTCTTCCTCTGTATTAAAGGGAATAATTGAAAGAACTGGACCGAATATTTCTTCTCGGAAAATACGCATATGTGGTTTTACATCAGCGAAGACTGTTGGTCGTACATAATAGCCCCTTTTCATACCTATAGGAAGACCTGTGCCACCAGCAACGAGAATTGCTCCTTCGTCGATTCCAGATTGGATAAGGGCTTGAATTTTATCGTATTGTTGTTTTGATACAACGGGACCAATGTGATCCCCTGATTGACAACTTAATCCTACCATTGTTTTTTCAGCAATATGTTGTGCTATTGTTATAGCTTTATTATAGATCGAATGTTCCACAAGCATACGTGTTGGTGCATTGCAGCTTTGCCCACTATTATGAAAACAGTTGTTTACACCACGTTGAAGAGCATCAGCATCAGCATCAGCAAAAATAAGATTAGCCCCCTTGCCTCCCAGTTCTAAGCAGACGCGTTTTAAAGTATCACTAGCATTTTTAGAAATAGCTTTTCCTGCTCTTGTTGAGCCCGTGAAACTGATCATTTCTAAATCTGGATGTGAAGATAAATAAGAGCCTACGTTGGCTCCATCACCGTTGATTAAATTAAAAACACCAGCAGGTAAAGCAGCTTCATCTAAAATTTCAGCGAAAAGCATTGCAGAAAGAGGAGCAAGTTCAGAGGGCTTTAAGATCATAGTACAGCCAGCCAATAACGCAGGAATGACTTTTAAAGTTATTTGATTCATAGGCCAATTCCATGGTGTGATCAATCCGACGACACCAATAGGATCGTATTGCAAGATTGCATGGTTATAGTCTTTTACTAAAACTTGTTGAAAAGAAAAATCTTTGAAAGCTTTAATAAAATTGCGAATATGATAGCTACCGGCAGCAGTTTGAGAATTTCGCGCCATATCAATAGGCGCACCCATTTCCATTGAAATAGTTTTAGCGATATTTTCGGAGCGTTTTTCATAAATTTCTAAAATTTTTTCAATAAAGGCAAGACGTTGCTCTGGTGTAGTTGTTTTCCAATTTTGAAAAGCATTTTTGGCAGCAGTAATTGCTTTATCTACATCTTTGATATTCCCAATACTGATAACAGCACAGATTTCTTCTGTTGATGGGTTAATAACATGAAGATCATTGTTTGTACTCGGGCTTTCCCATAGACCGTTGATATAAAATTGTCTCTTATTTAGCATAATCTATTTACCATTTCTTTGTTTGCAAATTGCAGAGTACAGGTTGCTTTTGTAACAAGAGGCTCTTCACTGAAATGCGAACGGGTTTAAAGTAAAGAAATAATACCACACTACCATATCAGTGATTGTATTTTTCTTTAATTAAATTTTTTTATTTCGAATTTAAAAAATTGATGGTTGGCAAAAGGTTATTAACCTTCATAATATAACATTTATGTATTTTCATTGTAAAATAGTTATTCTCATTTCTATAATTTGTTTGGTATCATGCGTCATTTGGAAAAAAAATCTATTTCTACGTCTTTTCCTGCTGATAAAAGTGCAGAAGATGTATCAAAAAAAAATTCATCAGCTAATATTGTTGAAATACTTTCTTATCCTACGGTGTGGAAAAAAGCATTTTCTCTTGGGAAGAACGTACGTTTCACTCGAACACCAGAAGTGGAGATTTTACGTCGTCGTATAGAAACAGATCCGATTTTTGCAAAACAATTTAAAGGTTTTGCAGAGAAAAAGCAGCAAAGACTTACAAATATGAGAAAATTGGATGGAGTAGCAATGGAACCTCAATTGACAGAGAATGAAATAAATATTTCATTGTCTGAAAAGAAAGCATCGCTTTATTCTTCAGCTGCTTTTAAGCAATTTATACAACAGACTATGGTTACACCAATTGAAGAAAATAGAGCACATCATTCATCTTTGATAGAAGTAGAAAATATAACCCAAAAAACAGATCATACATTGTATCTATCTAATTATCTATCTGATGATGCATTTTTTGAGTGTGATTCTTTTACATTAGAAAAAATTAATCGGAAGGCTTCAAGAGAAGAAATATCAGTTAATTTTATTCATAATGAAGATTTATTAGAGACTGATTCTGTCATTGATGAATCAATTACTGCTTTTTATCGTGTGCTTGAATGTCGTTATCCTCAGTTTTGTAATATAAGTTTATCAAAAGATCCAACAGAAGAGATAAAGGATTCTGAGAAAGCTTTTGATATGAATTGTGCGGAAAGTGAAGTTGTTCAAGAGATTCAAATGTGTCACGTTGAATCTTTTTTGAAGGACGAAGATAATAAAGAAGTTGTAAAGAGACAAGATTTGTCTGTTATTGAAGAATCTATTCATGAAATAAACAATATAACGGATACTTTAGTGCATAATGACTCACTTCATGTTATTGATTGCATAACGGCAAGAGAGAATACAGTAGATGTTTCTCTAATGATAAAAAAAGAAAGTGAACAGAAAACTGCGAGTATACCGTTTCGTGGTCGTGATACAGCTTTTGTACCAAGTTTTCATTCTGTAAACTGCGATGCTTATGAATTTCCTCCAATTGATTTATTGCAAGAGCCTGTTTTTCAAGAAGGTACAATTATTTCGCAAGAAACATTGGAGTGTAGTGCAGGGCTTTTGGAAAGCGTTTTAGAGGATTTTGGCATTAAGGGTGAAATTATTCATGTGCGCCCAGGGCCAGTAGTGACAATGTACGAATTTGAACCAGCTGCTGGGGTTAAGTCATCGCGAGTTATTGGTCTTTCTGATGATATTGCTCGTTCTATGTCTGCTATTTCTGCTCGTGTTGCTGTGATTCCTGGACGGAATGTTATTGGAATTGAATTGCCAAATACAGTTCGTGAGACTGTTTATTTGCGCGAATTAATTCAATCAAGTACTTTTAGTAATAGTGAATTTAAATTAGCTCTTGCTTTAGGGAAAGGGATTAATGGTGATCCTGTAACAGCAGAATTGGCAAAAATGCCCCATTTGTTAGTTGCTGGAACGACAGGATCAGGAAAGTCAGTTGCTATTAATACAATGATTTTGTCGATTCTTTATCGACTTTCACCAGAACAATGTCGTTTGATTATGGTTGATCCTAAAATGCTGGAACTTTCTATTTATGATGGTATTCCACATCTTCTAACACCTGTTGTAACTGATCCCAAAAAAGCTGTGACGGCTTTAAAATGGGTGGTTCGTGAAATGGAAGAGCGTTACCGAAAAATGGCTAAATTGGGTGTGCGTAATATTGATGGTTTTAATGCACGGATTGCACTCGCTGTGGAAAAAGATGAAACAATTATGTGTACTGTACAGTCCGGCTTTGATAAGGAAAGCGGAGAAATACTTTATCACGAAGAAACTATGGATTTGAAACAGTTGCCTTATATTGTAGTTATTGTTGATGAAATGGCGGATCTCATGATGGTGGCTGGTAAAGAGATTGAAGGTGCTATTCAACGTTTAGCACAAATGGCTCGGGCTGCTGGTATTCATCTCATTATGGCTACGCAACGTCCTTCTGTGGATGTGATTACAGGCACAATTAAGGCAAATTTTCCTACCCGCATTTCTTTTCAAGTTACATCGAAAATTGATAGTCGTACAATTTTAGGTGAACAAGGTGCTGAAACCCTTTTAGGGCAGGGAGATATGCTTCATATGGCTGGTGGTGGTCGTATTGTGCGTGTACATGGACCTTTTGTTTCTGATAAAGAAGTAGAGGCAGTTGTTGCACATCTTAAAAAGCAGGGAAAACCTGATTATTTAGCAACAGTAACGGATGGTGAGGAGAATGATAACGATGCTGAAATTGCTGATTCTGTTTCTGAAATTGTTTCAGTAGGAAGTTCTAGCGAAGATGGTGAAGAGCTTTATGGACAAGCGGTTAAAATTGTATTGCGTGATAAAAAATGTTCAACATCTTATATTCAGCGTCGTCTTGCGATCGGTTATAATAAAGCAGCTTCTCTTGTAGAAAGAATGGAAGAGGAGGGTATTGTTGGGGCAGCCAATCATGTAGGGAAACGTGAAATTTTGCTTGGTAAGTGCAATTAAAGACAATATTAAAACCTATAACTATCAGATCTATATTAGAAGCCAAATGCTCATTTTTAAAAGCACGAGCATAATTCCGTGCTTATTTTTTAATTGTGAATATTCATAAGATTAAATAAAGAGTGACAGAGCAAAAAGATTATTTGAAGATTTCAGTTCAATAACTCGTTATCCATTTATTCTTATAGAGAAAAAAACGTACTTCAAAATGTAATGAGATATAACGGTTAACAATAGAGATGATAAAGAAATTGTACGAACAATTCAGCTTTATGATTAAATAGATAGGTAGAGCTATTGTTACAGTATATTTATGGAAACTGGCTTAGGGTTCATTAGTTTAGTGTTAGAAGGGATCGGGAGCCAAACTTATTATTTTTAAAACTTAATCACGGAATAAAGGTAGGAACAAAGATAGAAATTATTGTTTTTGTATTCCATGATTAAAGCTATGTGTGTGAACTTATTTTTTATTGGCTAATAGGTCTCGGATTTCTGTTAAAAGTTTCTCTTCAAGAGACATGTCTGTTGGATTTTCTGCTTCTTTTTGTTGGCGGCGAATTTTATTGGTTCCCTTGACAAAAAGGAAAAGAATCCAAGCAATAATCAGAAAATTGATAAGAAGTGTTATAAAATTTCCGTAGCTAATGGTTGCACCTGCTTCTTTCGCAGCATGTAGGGTCGCTTTTTTTTCACCAGCGAGTTGAATAAACATATTAGAGAAGTCAATACCACCTGTGATAAGACCAATTACTGGCATAAAAATATCGTTAACAATTGAATTAATTAGACCACCAAAAGCGCCTCCTATAATGACACCGATAGCTAAATCAATCATATTTCCTTTTAGAGCAAATTCTTTGAATTCTTTAAGCATTGTTTTTTCCTATTTATATCTGCGATGTATAACAATTTTAACTATCGCTTTTAATAAAAAAGAAAAGAGTAATTTTAATTTTCTTGATCAATTATAATATAAATATCAACAATATTTTACAAAATTCTTATGATAAATGAAAATTCTCTAATGAATGTTTCATTTTAGGTTAATATTAAAGGTATTTTATATTAAAATAGCTATAAAATCATGAATTATGAAAATATGTGAGATGTATAAACTCATCCCAGTGATTTATCTGACTTTTTTCCAATAATTATAGAGTAAAGTTAATCACTTAGTGATATTGTACATTTTTGTACTATAGAAATTTATTTCATCATTTATATGCTATTTTATCTTTATTGGTGGTTTTTGATGTGCAAAAATTTCAATAAAATGCAAAAGATAGATTTTATCGTATAAAGGCAGTTTCATGAGTTTTTTTCGTTGTATTGGTCGTTCCGCTTTATTTATGTTAGATCCAGAGCGCGCGCATCGTTTAGCTATTTCTGGACTAAAAAGTGGATTGGGTTGTTGTCAAAAGATTTTTGATAAGCGCTTATGTGTCAATATTTTAGGACTTGCATTTGAAAATTTTATTGGTCTTGCTGCAGGTTTTGATAAAAATGCAGAAGTTGTAGATTCTATTTTACGCTTAGGGTTTGGTTTTACTGAAATTGGTACAATTACACCAAAACCACAAGTTGGAAATCCAAAACCACGGCTTTTCCGCTTGATAGAAGATGAAGCTATTATTAATAGAATGGGCTTTAATAATGACGGGTATCAAATTGTTTATCGTAAGCTTTGTGCGCGTAAACGAGTTGGTATTGTAGGAGTCAATATTGGTGCGAATAAGGATACAGTAAATAGGATTGATGATTATGTTTCTGGTATTTCTTACTTTTACAATGTTGCTGATTATTTTGCGCTTAATGTTTCTTCTCCTAATACACCAGGCTTACGTAATTTACAGATACGTGATAGCTTGCGTTTTTTGATTCAGGCAATTTCGCAAGCACGCAGCGAACAAAAGGAAAAACATGGATTCTCTATTCCAATTTTTTTGAAAATTTCTCCTGATTTGACGGAGAAGGAATTGGATGATGTAGCTCAAGAAATAAGTGCTTCTGATTTTGATGGTTTAATTATTTCTAACACGACTCTTTCTCGTCGAGGACTCACGGATAACAGATGGGCTACTGAAGAAGGTGGGCTATCAGGGCACCCATTATTTGAACGTTCTACTATTGTTCTTGCAAAAATGCGTAAAAAATTAGGAAAAAATATTGCAATCATTGGTGTTGGTGGTGTGAGAGATGCACAAACAGCTTTGGAAAAAGTTAAAGCTGGTGCAGACTTGATACAAATTTATAGTGGAATGATTTATGAAGGACCAAATATTGCTGTGACCATTATGAAAGAAATTTTGCAGTTGATGCAGCAAGATGGTACTGATAATATAAAAGCTTATCGTGATTATCATGTTGACAATTGGGCAAAATGCGCACTTTCTTTATAATAAAATTGTTGTTTTTTAATAAAAAGTGTAAGTTTTTTTTAAAGAGACTTGCAAACTCTTTTGATCTTCCGTATGTCACACAAACAAAAAGTAAGTATTTATGCGGTTGTAGCTCAGCTGGTTAGAGCGCTGGTTTGTGGCACCAGAGGTCGTAGGTTCAAATCCCACCAACCGTACCATCTCACGCTATTTTAGTAAATTAAACGGTATTTTGGAAAACCGTTAGGTGTGTTTATCTTGATAAACGTTATTACATTCTTTAAATAAAAATTAAGCTGAGCGATTTTTGCATAATAGATTATATAAAATGATGTTATAACAAAGAGAGCTTAATTTTTCTTGAATTGGCGTGTTATGACTGTGAAAAATGATAAACAGATGAAGAACAAAAATTGTAAGTCTATTTCTGATTTTCTCAAAAATTTACGTGGTGTAAAAGATTGGGAGCAAGTTTCGCAATGGCTTGCATTCCGAAACGTAGAAGATATCGAGTGTATTACACCCGATCAGGCAGGGGTAGCACGTGGCAAGATGATGCTTTCTAAAAAGTTCACATCAGATACATCATTAGCGTTACCTTCATCTGTTTTTATGTCAACAATTTCAGGAAATTATCCTGAAGATGGCAATGGTTTTGAATACCCAAAAGCAGATGGTGATTTACGCCTTGAGCCTGATCTTTCTACATTGACTATTGTACCGTGGGAAGAGGCTCCTACAGCACAAGTGATTTGTGATATTATCTATCAAAATGGACAGACTGTTGAGTATACACCGCGTAATGTTTTGAAAATAGTGGTTGATTTTTATACTCAGATGGGTTTAAAGCCAGTTGTTGCACCAGAAATTGAATTTTATTTTGTGCAAAAGAATCCCGATCCTGATTATCCTTTGGTATCTCCAGTTGGTCGTTCTGGGCGTGCAATTGGAGGAGGACAGGGGTATTCGATTGCTGGTGTGAATGAATTTGATGAGGTAATTGATGATATTTATCATTTTTCAGGAGCGCAAGGACTAGAAATTGATACACTTATTCATGAAGAAGGAGCAAGCCAATTTGAAATTAATTTACGTCATGGGGATCCTATTGAATTAGCTGATCAAGTTTTTATGTTTAAAAGAACTATCCGTGAGGCAGCACTGAAACATGACATGTATGCAACGTTTATGGCAAAGCCTATCCAGGGGCAGCCAGGGTCTGCTATGCATATTCATCAATCTGTTATAGATCAAGAAACAGGTGCGAATATTTTTACAGAAAAAGATGGCGGAGAAAGTATATATTTTCACTACTTTATTGGTGGATTACAAAGACATATGGCAGCAGCTCTTGTTATGCTTGCTCCTTATGTTAATTCTTACCGACGTCTCATGCCTGGAATCTCAGCACCGGTTAATTTGCGATGGGGATATGATAATCGTACAACAGCTTTTCGTGTGCCACGTTCTGTTCCACAGGGACGGCGTGTTGAGAATAGAATTCCTTCATCAGATACTAATCCTTATTTGGCACTTGCAGCTTCTTTGGCTTGTGGTCTCATTGGTTTGCAACAAAAACTTGAGCCAGATAAACCAACAACAAAAACTGTAAATTCTTATAATATTGAATTACCACGTGGCCTCATTGAAGCTGTTAATTTATTTGAACAAGATAAAGAATTACGTGCTATTTTAGGAGATACATTTGTGAGCACTTACGCTGCTATTAAACGACAAGAATTTGAAATTTTTATGGAAGTTATTAGTTCGTGGGAGCGTGAATATCTTCTGCTGAATGTTTAAGTATTTCTACTATGAGCGATTATAATTCCATTTCTCCTGGAGATTCTTGGTATGAAGATACTTTAGAAGAACGTCCTTCGTATCCATTCGTTGATGAACAAGCACAGTGTGATGTGGTTATTATTGGAGGTGGCTTTACGGGGCTTTCAGCTGCTTATCACTTAGCTAAAAATGGAGTTAGTGTTATTTTATGTGAGGCTTTGCGTTTTGGCGATGGAGCTTCTGGACGCAATGGAGGGCAATTGGGAACAGGGCAACGGCAATGGGTAGAAACGTTAGAGAAAAAATATGGTTTTGAACGAAGTAAAGCACTGTTTGATTTAGCTGAAGAAGCTAAAAGAGATATTTTATCTTGGTGTATTAGACCTGACTGTAAGATTGATTTTATGATAGGGCAGCTTTCAGTTATTCATAAAAAACGTAAAATTATAGCTTATCAGCAACATGTTGAGACATTGCAGCGTTATGGTTACTCTGGTCTTACTTTTATGAATAAAAATGAAACCGCTGAGCGACTTGGCTCATCTTTTTATCACGCTGGTCTCTATGATGCAGAAACTGGTCATATCAATCCTTTGAAATTTGTTGTTTGGTTAGCAAAAAAAGCAAAAAAGGCTGGTGCTAAACTTTATGAAAAAACACAAATAACAGGAATAGAGCGAAAGGGAAATCAGTATGTAGTAATAACAGAGCGGGCGAATATTAAGGCTGAGAATGTTTTATTAGCAACCAATGCCTATAAACTTGGACTTCAGCATTTCGTTGAGAAAAATATTGTTTCTATTCGCTCATATATTGGAGCAACTGAGCCGTTACCAAAGCATAGTTCGATTCTTTCAAATGGTGAAGCAGTGGATGATTCTCGTTTTATGGTTCGTTATTTTCGCAAAAGTATTGATAATCGCTTATTATTTGGGGGGTAGAAAGTTATGATCATCAGTATCCGACTAACCTAAATGAGCGTATATATCGACAAATTATTGAAATTTATCCTCAATTACGGTTTATAAATTTGACACATTGTTGGGGAGCAACAGTAGCAATTACAGTTGAACGTATGCCCTATGTTCGCCAAATTATGCCAGGTGTTACTTATTGTGGTGGATATTCAGGACATGGGGTTATGCTAGCTCCCTTTATAGGGAAATTATATGCTGAATGGTTATCTGGAAAGCATGAGCGTTTTGCATATTTTCAAGATTTAAAAATTTCTTCTTTTCCAGGTGGAAAATTTTTGCGTTATCCACTTATACTTTTAGCCATGAATTGGTTTTCGTTGATGGACCATTTTTAATTAGTCATGATTTGAAATGAGGAAAGTTAATGAATTATTTTGCATCTATTTGCTTTGTAGCATAGGTTAAAGAGGTAGGTGATAGAGAAATATTATAGTTTGTAAGATTATGATTGATAATTTTTCATCGACGAGAACAATTTTTTATTTATCGATGGATAAGAATATGCCTGAATTTTTTGTGATTTTAAAACTTATTTTTCATAATATTTTTAATATGAATGTAGAAAAAAGTCTAATTGGTTAATTACTTATCCATTATTTGATAAAGGAGGCTTCAGTTTCAACAAATCTTTAGTTTTTTTATATCATGAGATTTGAATTTTCAGATGTGTTCTCTGAGAATAATTTTTAGTACTTTTGAATACTTATTTGTTGGCGCTATGTGCAAATAAAGCATTGTTTGTGCATTGTGATGAAATTTTTGGATGTTGGATTGATCCAATTCTTAAAGAATGGAAGACAATTAAACCCTCTATGCATTAGCATAATTCTGGTTTATTGAGAGGATGTTTGTTTTAACTGTTTTGAATGAACGTGATAGGTGCGCATAGAATAAATTATTTGGGGCGATAATTATGTATGAAATGAATATCAACCGTTTAAATTTTGAAACACCTTCTACTTTAGCATTAGCATTAACGGATAGGGTTGCAGCAGAGCTTAGCGTTTCTATTCTTGAGCGTAAACAAGCAGTTTTAGCTGTTTCTGGTGGGAAGACATCAGAACTGTTTTTTCATTATTTGTCAAAAGTTGATATTGATTGGCAAAATATCATTATAACTTTGGTTGATGAACGTTTTGTATCTGTTAGCGATGAGCGTTCAAATGAATATTGTGTGAGGCACCATTTATTACAAAATTTTGCTTCTAAAGCGCGTTTTGTAGGGCTTTATCATAAAGCAGTAACTGCTGAGCTTGCTGCTTTTTCAGCTGCTAATCGTGTGAATACCTTGCCTATGCCGTTTGACGTTATTGTTTTAGGAATGGGTATTGATGGACATACTGCTTCTTTTTTTCCAAATAGTGATCGTTTGGAGCAAGCACTTGACTTACAATCACAAGCGCTTGTTTTACCTATTTATGCAAAGAGTGTTGCTGAGCCAAGATTGACATTGACTTTGCCGGTTATAATTCAATCTCGTTTTATTGCTCTTCATTTTGAAGGATTTCAAAAATACGCTTGTTTCGAAGAAGCTTGTCGAAATGGATCTAAAATGGAAATGCCTATCAGAGCAGTTTTACATCACGCACAGCATCTCGTTCAAGTTTATTGGTCTCCTGCAGAAAATGAAGTACAAGAAGCAAAAAAGTAATGAAAGTATTTTAGGAATGGAATGCTCTTTCTCATAATTAAATGGGCAAATTAATAAGAAATTGAGATAATTTTTTGGAGACAATTGCTATGGTAATAAATTGCTAAGAGATGTGCGAATTAGGAGGGTTTCATTATAAATGATTGTAGATAAAAGATAATGGAGCACCGGAATGAAACATATTACTAGACCTTTTAATAATGAATATAATATCGAATATGTCTGCTGTTATATGTTAATTAACGCGTTGCACAGCTTAAGAAATATTTTCTATTATGATGTTATTAAAATATAAAAGAAATAATTTATCATTCATGTAATGAAGGTACGTACAATTTTTAGAATTCTGGTACAGGTAATTTGTGGGCTCGGGCGGCAGCTTTAAGTGTATTAACCATAAGCATGGCAATAGTCATAGGACCAACACCTCCTGGTACAGGGGTGATAGCCGCGGCTTTTTCCTTAACTTCTTCAAAATCAACATCGCCAACAATATAGGTCGTTGTTTTGTCTGTTTTTGATGTTGCAATTCGATTAATACCAACATCGATAATAATAGCTCCTTTTTTGACCCATTCTTTTTTAATCATCTTGGGGTGACCAACAGCTACTACTAAAATATCAGCACTACGGCATATTTCATCAAGATCACGGGTACGACTATGTGCAATCGTTACTGTAGCATTGGCTGCTGTTAAGAGGGCTGCCATGGGTTTACCAACAATATTAGAGCGTCCGACGATGACAGCATCCAGACCAGATAAATCTTTGCCACATTTTTGTTGGATCATCATCATAATACCAGCTGGTGTGCAAGGGACTATTGTATCTTCAAAGACATTTGCTGTGAGTTTTCCTATATTTATATAGTGGAAACCATCAACGTCTTTCTGGAAAGCAATATTTTGCATTACATTGTTTGTATGGATATGAGCAGGAAGAGGGAGTTGCACCAAAATGCCGTGGATTTTAGGATCAGAATTTAACGTTTCGATAAGTTGGAGGAGATCTTTTTCTTGTGTTTCTTTGGAAAAGACATGTTTGATTGAAAAGAAGCCACACTCTTCAGCTTTTTTACTTTTTGATGATACATAAATTTGGCTTGCAGGATCATCTCCTACAATAATAACAGCGATACCAGGTTGTATTTTATGATTATCGTAGAGTTTTTTTGTTTCATTTTTAACTTTAACCAGAATGTCTTCGGCAAGTTTTTTCCCGTCAATAATATTATCCATAAAAGGAATCCTTTCGATAAGGCTGTTTGGCTTTATATAAAGCATTTGCTGATAATGAAATAGAGTTTATAACAATACTTAAGTTAGGATAAAAAAAGGCAGTGAAATGGTTCTTATATATTTTAAAAATACTTTGAAGATATTTAAAAATAAATTGTTTGCTGAAAAGGTAATGATATCGCTGTTCCAATAAAATTTCGATAAAAGTGGAAATAATTGAACTGTTAATATGTATAATAGACTTTAAGAGCATAAAAATCTTTCTGCACTTCGTTATATTTGATTTTAGTTTGTGTTAAGAATGAGAGCTTAGAGGAAAATTGTGTGCATTAAAATAATAAAATTTTTAAGTGGGATTTTTATCGCAATTGTTTTTTTAGGTGGGGCTGCTGTTATTATTTTGCCCTATATTGTATCAACAGATGCGATTCGTATCCGTTTAGCACAGGATTTAAGTGTATGGACTGGCTATAATGTTCAATTACGCGATCCTCCAAGATTAAAAATTTTTCCTTATCCAAAAGCGTTTCTTTCAGGAGTTACTTTAACGCCAAAAATTGAAAATATTGCACCTTTAATGGAAGTAGAATCAATAGAAGTTGATCTTTCTTTAGTTTCTCTTCTTTGGGGACATATTTCTTTTTCAGAAACGCGAATTATGTATCCCAAATTTGTTATGGATAAACCTGTTAAAACAGTATCTGATTTTTTTGATACACTTTTGCGGTCGCAAGGTGCATTAGGCTTGGCAATACAGAATGCTCGTGAAGTTATTAAGCATAATCCTGATAATCCAGATGTAGCAAGCCTTTTAAATCAGCCTTTTGGGCGTATTATTATTGAAAATGGTACGCTGATGTATCGTGACGGTGTTTCTAGTGTAATGGAACAAATAACAGAGTTAAATGCATCGATAGATTGGCCTGGATTAACACAGGCATTGCAGTTTCATGCCAAAGCCCGTTGGCATGGAGAACTAACGGAATTATTAATTAATGCTGATCAGGCTTTGTTTCTTTTGGCAGGAGGTAAAAGCTTACTTAAGATAAGTTTTAATTCTGTGCGTGGTGGTATAACATTTGAAGGACAGGCAAGGTTATCTGAATATTATATTTTTGATGGAAAGGTTTCACTACGTTCCCCCGGTTGGGATCAGACAGTAGCATGGATCGGTGGCAATCAGTTTTGGGGGCATGAATTGAAAATACCTATTGTGTGGGAATCTCATTTTTTAGCACAGCCAGCGCGTATTCGAATGAACAATGTTATATTGATGATGGGTACAGCAAATGCGCGTGGAGCTTTAGAATTTGATTTTAAAAATCGTGTACCTATTCTTATTGGATCTTTAGGTTTTGATAAGCTTGATTTTAACATTATGAAATCATTATTTTTTTGTTCTAAACAGGAAAATGAATTTTTTAATCTAGCTTTTTTAAATCAGATAGGGTTGGATATACGGCTTTCAGCGTCACAAGCGAAAATAGGTAGTATTGCACTTGCTGATTTGGCAGCTGCAATACAAATTAAAAACGGATATGGCATTTTTGATCTTGGAAACGTGAACATTTTTGGTGGTTCTATTCAAAGCAATATCCAGATTATTCCAGATAATAAAAAAACACATATTAAGGTAAGCGCTTCAGGTACTTCTGTTGATGCACAGACCGTTTTATTAGGTTTAGGACTTACTCCATTTGTACAAGCAAAAACCAATTTTATTATGACAATACAGACGTTTCCTAGTTGTTGGTCAAAAATGCTTACTCAGATGCAAGGGCAGTTAACATTGAATATGTTCTCTGGTCAAGTGATAGGATATAATCTGAATGATTTACAAAATAAATTGTCAAAAAATGAACAGTTTCTTTTAATGCATAATCAGAAGCATTCAACAGATTTTGATCGTTTGGATATTAAAGCGAAATTTTCAGATGGTACAATATTTGTAACAGAAGCATTAATGCATACTACAGATTGGAATTTGTTTATTCATAGAGCAATAGAAATTTTTGATACTAAGAATGGACAGAATGATGTTATATTACGGGCAAAATTACAGAAAAATAATCGTTCAGAGACTATATGCAAAGATATCGAGTGTCTCACTAATAGTCTTGAACGACCTTTAATTTTTTCATTCAGTCCTACAGAGAAAATTTTCGGCAATTTTTTCGTCAAGAAAAATATTAATGAAAACTAGTATTTTTTTCATTATTAGTGGTAACGTAGAGAATTTTTAGGAAATATTGTCTTATATAAAGTTCTAAGAATATGCTTATGTGTATGTATTTATGCTGGTGTATGTTTATTGAAGTGAGTAGAAATACAGTAGCCATCTTGGATAATTACACAATTCTCATCTGCTCCAACTGAGCTAATTCCTATAGTAACTAGAATAAAGATTAGAATTGAGGTAATAGTGATAATTGTAGCTTTTTGAATAGACATATTTTTCTCCAATTATAAGGTAAGCTATTAAGTATAATACTGTGTATTATTAATTATGAATTTTTATGAAATTAAAAGTTGTTTAACATTCTATTTGTTCCAGCTATATCTGATAAAAGTAAAAAAAATTCTATCTTTCTTTCGTAATTTAGTTTTATAGATTTTATTTTTCTGTTGATTGTTCTTTGTTGCTGCATTCTTTTGACGATTCTAAAAAGCTCTGGTACAAGCTTTTTATGCGTGCAAATTATAAATTAAAAAGGCTATTTGTTCGACAATTATTGGCTTTAAACGAAGAAATAGTAATAGAGGGTCAACAAGCTTCTTATCTTGTACATGTTTTGCGTATGAAAGAAGGCACTGAGATTTTGCTTTTTAACGGGCAGGATGGTGAATGGCTTGCCAAGCTTATTTTTATTAAAAAAAAAATTGTGGTAGCTCGCCTTATTCATCAGGAAAGGCCACAGACGACACATTCGGATCTTTTTTATTGTTTTGCCCCCCTTAAGCATATGCGTTTGGATTATATGATACAAAAAGCTGTAGAAATGGGGGTATCTGTTTTATATCCTGTTATAACGCAGCATACACAAGTTACTCGTATTAATATGGCGCGTATAGAGGCTAATATTATAGAAGCCTCTGAACAATGTGGTATTTTATCTTTGCCAAAATGTGCACCTGCGGTATCATTAGAAACATTTTTAGAAAATTGGGATAAAACGCGTGCTTTATTTTTTTGTGATGAGTTGAACGAATCCTATAATCCAATTTCTCTTTTTAAAAAACATGGAACAAATCCGCTGGGTGTTCTTATTGGTCCAGAAGGTGGGTTTAGTGAAGAGGAGCGAGTTTTTTTGAAGAAATATCCTTTTGTGTTTTCTGTATCATTAGGCCCACGCATTTTGCGTGCTGACACTGCAGCTGTTGCTGCATTAACTCTTGTTAATGCTACGATGGGAGATTGGTTAATTGGTTAAGACACTTGCAATATCATCCAAAACAATTCATTTAATAGCATACTTAATAATAGGATAAAATAATTGATGGCACTTGATACAACCGATAAAAGTGAAATTAATAGCTTAGATTCTTTAGTTAGTTATTTTGAAGAAGGCTGTAAAACAGAAGATGATTGGTGTATCGGAACAGAACACGAAAAGTTTCCATTTTACGTAGATGGTTTTCGTCCTGTTCCATATGAAGGTGCAAGAGGAATCCGAGTGTTATTGGAAAGAATGCAAGGAGCTTTAGGATGGGAAGCTATTTTAGATGAAGGGAATATTATTGGACTTCTAGGATCAGTGGATCAAGGTGCTATTTCTTTAGAACCTGGGGGGCAGTTCGAATTATCTGGAGCACCGCTGAAAACAATTGGTCATACTTACTGTGAAGTTATGAAGCATTTAGAACTTCTCAAAAAAATTTCACAGCCACTAGGTATTGGTTTTTTAGGTATGGGCGCTAGTCCAAAATGGACATTAGATGAAACACCAAGAATGCCCAAGTCGCGTTACCAAATTATGACCAATTATATGCCAAAAGTTGGTCATGGTGGCCTTGATATGATGTATAGAACCGCAACTATTCAGGTGAATCTTGATTTTTCATCTGAGACTGATATGCGACGAAAAATGCAAGTAGCAATGAAGTTACAATCTATTGCAACAGCATTATTTGCCAGTTCCCCTTTTACTAAGGGGTATCCAAATGGTTTTTTATCTTGGCGTTCCCATGTTTGGCATAATACTGATAATCAGAGAACAGGAATACTCCCTTTCGTATTTTCTGAGAGTTTTGGTTTTTCTGATTACGTTGAATGGGCACTTGATGTACCAATGTATTTCGTTGTGCGTGATGGGCATTATTATGATTGTACGCATATAACTTTTCGTCAATTTATGAATGGAGCTTTAAGAGGGCAGATTGCGAATTTAGCACCGACTATAGGAGATTGGATTAATCACTTGTCGACTTTATTTCCAGAGGTACGGTTAAAACGCTTTTTGGAAATGAGAGGTGCTGATGGTGGTTCTTTACAGCATATTTGTGCATTATCTGCTTTTTGGGTTGGTCTTCTTTATGATAGTGAGGCACTGAATGAAGCAGAAGCTTTGACAAAAGATTGGTGCTTTGAAGAAGTTGTAGAAATGCATACACGCGTTGCTAAAGAGGGACTAAAAACACCTTTTCGTCAAACTATAATTTTAGAATTAGCACGTCACGCTCTTGCTATTTCGCGTAAAGGTTTAAAAAATCGTCAGCAGTATGATACTGATGGTTTTGATGAGACAGATTTTCTAGCTCCTTTGGAGGAAGTAGTAGCAATGGAGCGAACAAATGCTGATAAATTTTTATCTAACTATCATTCTATTTGGGGTAAATCTGTGGAACCAGTGTTCTTAGAGTATGCTTACTAAATTATTTAAAATAAAAAAGCTCTTTTTGTTAATACTTTACATACTTTAATTATTGTTTATTTTAATATTTATTTAGTATAGCATCACATTTGACTGATTTAGAATTATAAGCACAATGTTTATATAAAAACAAGAATACAAAGCTTGATTAACACGAAGAATCATAAAGAGCGCTTTGTTTACAGTTACCTTATCTTATGAGGCTATTTTACTAGTTTAATGAAAAAAACTAAAAGATAATCAAATTATTTTATAATACTTAACCATAAAAATAAGATAATTTACATTAAAAAACACGCACGGACTTCTATTTCTGTTTATGCTTTAATTAAACTGCTGTATTACAGCAATAAATAATATATTTATCGCGTAGAAAAAGCACGATTGCCACTGATTAACCCTTCTCTTTGTGCATGTTTACGAGCAAGTTTACGTGTGCGACGAATAGCCTCTGCTTTTTCACGGGCACGCTTTTCTGATGGCTTTTCATAGTATCCACGCATCTTCATTTCACGGAAGATACCTTCACGTTGCATCTTTTTTTTCAACGCACGCAGTGCTTGATCAACATTATTATCACGAACGAGTACTTGCACAACTTATCCTGCTTTGTTTCAATATTAAAAATAAATGAGCAAAAAATAAAATCTCTTAAAACTACTAAGTAAAAAGAATACTAGATCACATACCATATAAATAGGATGCTTGTCTATATTGCTTTTCAAAAACTCTATTCTTTTTGCTATCAATTGCTAACATGCTTTCTCTTTCTGGAGTAAGACTAAGTCTGCAATACAATGTATGTCATTTTATACTGGTAATACTCTCGTTTTAGCTTAAATGATCATAATAGAGGCAATACTTTTCTGTATTAACTTACATATCGACGATATAGTTGTATCCTTGTTTTTCGATAGGCCAATGTTAGTAAGGTCAATTTTTTTAGTCTTTTTATTTATGTAAGAGCAACAAGCAAGAATGATAAACATTTTTCTATGAGTATAAAAGCTGTTGAAAGGTCATTTATTATTTGCTTTCTGTTCCATGCAATAGCCGTCATTGTGATATTGAAAAGAGTAATAGTAGTCTAAGCGGCATTATGATTTTGCGGATATCGGAAGACGATAATCTGCGCGTCAGAATGGATTTCAATTTGTTAGGGACTTCAGATGGGGTTCGCTCCAACAAACTTAAGAAAAAATAGAAATTCATCATGCAATGCGATGAATGAAGCAGATGTTTAAAAATACGTGTTGATTGGAAAATTTTGTCATGAAAGTTCATGATAAAGAACTCATCATACTCTTTTAGAATTGTACGTTTCTTGATGTCATAGTGCATTTAGGTGGTTATTTTAGTATATGAAAAAGCGACAGCATGATCACTTTTCAAACGATCGGTAATCCTTTTTAACAGTAGAAGTAGTTATCGATATTATCTTGAGAATCCACAAATAATAGGCGATATCAAGTTTCTAACAAGAAGCAATTAACCTAACTCAATCTATATTTGCAAAATCGTTAGTAACACTGTTGAAAAAGGTAATAATATCTTTCTTGCTGATCGTGTATTTTAGATATTTTTTTAAGCTTTATATATACGGTTCGTAGAAGTTATATTTGCTTCGTTCCAATTCAAGTGTTTTTACAATCAGTGTATTTCAAGTAAATGATGCGACAACATCTACAAGTATTTTAAAAAAATCGACACTTTATTTTTGCTAAGGCATCCACTATCTAAAAATTCATTTCTACGTAATTGATTTAGAAACAACGAAAATTAATATTTTAAAATATATATTGATATTTTATTAATAAAAAATACTTGGTCTATTGCAAATTCAAAATTAAATTTTCTTTAAATATAAGTTTACAGTATCAAATTTATATTGTATTGGAAATAAAATACATATTGGTAATAATTAAAAGTGTGTAAATTTATATTAGATATATTTATAAAAATAACTAATAGATTTTAAGATAAAAAGCAATGCCTAGTAAATTAACTAATAACTTAAATTATCCAGATATTTCAAATTATTCTGAGCTTTTTAAAAGTTATCATATGTATCTTAAAGCTACCAAACAACCCCAAGATTCGAAGTGTTTGATATAGTTTTCAATCTTTCTATACTTGATGATGGCTTGTTTCTTCTCATACATTCGCGACTGTGGCAGGATATGCATGCAGGCATTATACATTGGCGCAATTTAATGCTTTAATGGATGCTGATAGAGAAAAAGTAATGCTGAGCAATCAAAAAAAGGGATGGAATTATAATTCTTCTGCCAAGATAAGAAATAAATATGGTTTGCAGGGTATAGATTTTGAGAAAAGATGTGTGCATGATGTAATACAAGCGAGTGTTAATCTGAAAGAAGAGCCACTGCCAGAAAAATTTGATTCTTCTTATCTAAAATATCTTCATAAGCGCTTGTTTGAGAATACATTTGAATGGGCTGGTTATACCCGGGAGTTTCCATTTACATTTTCGGATGGTGCAGTTAGGGAAGATTTAACAATAACAATACCTGACTTGGATTACTCTATAGGCAATGATAAAATTACAAACGGTTTAAAGGAAATTGATCGAATACTTGCCGAAAAAAATAGTTTGAAAGATTTATCACGTGAAGAATTTGTTCGTGAAGCATCAACAATATTTTCTCACTTTTATAGTATATATCCTTTCTGTAGTGGAAATGGATGTGTACAACGTATATTTTTTGAAAAAATGGCAGAGGCCGCAGGGCATAGACTTGACTTCTCAGTTATAACAAAGAAACGTTGGCAATATGCTCGCTATGCCGCATTATTACCTACTAGAGGTGATAAAGCTATTATACACGATCTTTTTGAAGATATCTCTAATCCAGAAAAAGTAAATATTTTAAAGGAATTCATACGATATGAAAATATGTCCATAGATATCAAAGATAAGTTTGTTGTAGCAGCAAAAGCAGGTTTTCCTTATACGGGTCTCTGTAAAGGTTATAGCGGAGATGCTGTTATGCTTATGATAGATGATCAGTATGTTTTATGCAAAAAAGATGATATTGCACCAGGAACACTAAAGACATTGAAGCTTGGTGATAGGATTACTCTTACAGTTCCAAGGTCCAAAGCAATTGCTGAAGATGTTCTTATCCCAGAAGCAAGAATAGCCCCTTTGACGGAAAAAGAAATTATTTCAAGAATTGAAAAATATGGCTCCATCCAAGGGATTACACGAAAAATCAGAGCTTTATCAAAATGTGTTTATGGAAGCTCGAAAATGTTAGATAATGATATAAATCTGATACTTGTAGATTCAGGTCTCGGTGAACAACATATCAGGCAGCATGTGAGTCTTTTAAGATATCAGCTTGTAGGTGTGACAGTATTAGGTGTCGACAATCCAGCGCGCAAACAAGCTAGGATAGATTACTTTAAGCTCGAGCAAGCATTGGATGATTATATAAGTGCTGTAATTTATACTAGACAAATAGTACTGAAAGGGCACAAAGAACAACAAGAACGTGGCGAGCGAATGGTAAAAATGCCTAGTCAAGCAGTGCAAAATATTTTTTCTTTATCTGAAGAAGATCAGATCAAAGCTTTAAATGGCAATCCTTCCCTTCACGAAGAGATTAAAGATCTTGTGAATAAAGTCAAAGATCGCCTTACATCATGGGAGCGTCAAGTACTTAAGGAAGAATGTTGTGTTCAGTTGGCTGATAGTATAGGCATATCACTAAGTAGAGCGCGGGAAGTTACAGCAATTGTTAAGAACGCTCATAAAGTATGTCAGCTAACAACAAACAGAGAGCATGAGCCGAAAGCGATGAACTATAACCTGATAGAACTCTAAAAGCCTTTACTTTTTTATATTCATGGATGAGTTATTTTTATAAAGTATCCATATAAGAGTTCGTATCTATCTCTATTATAATAATCTAAGGCGCATTGTTTCTTTACAGAAACTTTGATTTATGGTTATTAAAGGAAAACGTAAAGTCCTATCCCTTTACCTTTAATTATATTATCTTGACTATTCAAAAAGTATAAACGAAATTAACATATTATTTACAAAACCTATTGGCGCACCCGAAGAGATTCGAACTCCTGACCCCCAGATTCGTAGTCTGGTGCTCTATCCAGCTGAGCTACGGGTGCGCACTCAGTTTTTTAGTTAGGATATTGGATTCTTAATTGTTTCGTTAGTGAATTACAAGTGAAACTTGGTACAATAAAGATTTTTATTTGTTAGTCCATTATATATTGTTGTCGAAATACTGTTGTAATTTCTCGATTGCTAGAAAGTCTCTGCATAGTACTTATATCATTGTGTCATAGTAGAGTTCCAATATGAACGATAGTTAACTTGACGGTCTGATCTACGAAAGATAGTCAAGTGTAAATGAGATACGTTTTTGTGATGAGAGTTTAAGAGATACTATCTGTAATTTGGTTTTTGATAAAATTTAAATATTACAAAATTATTTCATACAGATGTGTATATTCATTATAGATCAAGGATAGAGGTATGAGATTGTGGAAAAAGATTGTTCCATTGGTACTTTTAGCTTTCGTTTTGATTATTTCTTATTGTAAGTCTAAATATAGTTTAGAGAATTCTATTTATGCAGTGGATCAAGCAAAAAATGTACCGCATAAAACACTAAAATCACCGACAAATATGTCGGCAGCGAAAGTTATTGTTGATTCTGTTAAGATTGAAAATTTTAATGAAAAGCTCAATTTAATTGGCAATGGAAGAGCTATTGCAACAGTAGGATTAACTCCCTGGTCGGCAGGTGTCGTTGATAAATTTTTTGTATCAGCTGGAGAAAAAGTGCAAGCTGGTGCTTTGATTGCAAAACTTGATTCTAAAAAAGAAGAAATAGCGGTTGCAAGAGCGAAGGTACAACGTGATAATAGTGCTTTAACGCTTTCGCGTATTCTTAAGTTACGTGCTACTAATACAGCAACAGAAGTGCAAGAACTTACAGCGCGCTTAGAGTTAGATAATGCAAATTTGGCTTTGCGTGATGCTGAATTAGCACTTGATCGACGGACGATTTGTACACCAATTAGCGGAATTGTTGGTATTTTGCCTATTGATGTAGGGAATGCTGTTGCTCTTAATACTGAAATAGCTCGTATTGAAAATAGAGAGCGCATTTTAATCGATATATGGGTACCTGAACAATATGCATCACGCATTAACAAAGGAGATGAAGTAGTTGTAACTTTAACGACACAGTCGAGTGAGACTTTCGTTGGTTATATCTATGCGATTGATAATATAGTTGATGTTACAAGCCGCACATTTCGTGTTCAAGTTGAGATCGAAAATAAAAAAGATATACTTATGTCTGGTATGTCTTTTTCTGTTACATTGCAATTCGATAGCGGTTTATTTCCTGTTGTTAATCCTCTAGCCGTTCAATGGGATAGTAAAGGATCATTTGTATGGCGTGTAAGAGAAGATAAGGTAGAACGTATTCCGATATCGATTATTAAGCATAAAACAGATCAAATATTTGTAAAAGCTTTTTTAGAAAATGATGCTCAAGTTGTTATACAAGGGGTACAAACGCTTTATCCAGGTAGGAGTGTCATTATTGAAGACTCAAAAGGTTCCAATAGTAATTAAATAGTTATCGGTGATAAGTAAGCGGGATGTATAATGAGTCAAGAACTTAAAACAAAACAATTTGTAACGCAGCCAGGACAAGGCGGTATGATTGCATTGTTTATTCGGAGGCCAGTTTTCACTTTTGTTGTGAATGCCATGATCATAATTGCAGGATTTTCTGCATGGATGAATGTTGATGTGCGCGAATTGCCAGACGTTGATACTCCAGTAACGACGATTATGACAACTTTCTCTGGTGCATCAGCAGAAACAATTGATCGTGAGATTACGAAAGTTATAGAAGATGCTGTTGCTCGTGTTTCAGGGATTAAAACAATTTCTTCAACTTCTTCTTTTGGTCGCTCTCGTGTAGAAATTAGTTTTAATGTTGGTGTTGATTTAAATGTTGCAGCATCTGATATCCGTGATGCCATTTCTCGTGTTACTTATTCTCTACCAAAAGATGCAGATGCACCTTTAATCATTAAAGCAGATTCAAATGCTGCTGCGATGATGTATTTAGTTGTGACTTCACCAACGATGAATATTGATGATTTAGCAACGATTGTAAATGATCAAATTGTTGATAAGCTTTCTGCTGTTGATGGTGTTGGTGATGTGCAAGTTGATAATGCTCGCACGAAAATTTTTCAGATTGATGTCGATCAAGCAAAGCTTGCTAGCTATGGATTGACCGTTGGAGATATTGCGCGTGTTCTTGCTGATATGACAACTGATGCTCCTGTAGGGTCGTTGCGCAATTCTATACAAACCTTAATTGTACGTGCAACTGCTCGTTTGACAACACCTGAAGCTTTTGAACAAGTCATCTTAAAGCCTCATGTACGACTTGGAGATGTTGCACATGTTACTTTATTCCCCGATGTAGAAACAGTTATTCTTCGTGTTAATGGGAAAACAGGGATTGGGATAGGAATTGTGCGTAAGGCGCAATCTAATACTCTCAATATTTCTAAAGGTATTCGCGCGGCTCTTGAACAACTTAAAATTGTTTTGCCTCCTTCTGTGCATATGAGTATTCTTAGTGATGATGCTATTTTTATTAACAGTGCTCTTCATGAAGTTGAGATTGCATTAGTCATCGCTGTATTAAGTGTTATTTTGGTTATTTTTCTTTTTCTTAGAGATATTCGTGCAACACTTATTCCTATTTTGTCTATTCCAGTTACTCTTATAGGGACAATTGCAGCGATTTATGTTGTAGGATTTTCATTGAATATTCTGACATTTTTAGGGCTTGTTTTGGCGACGGGACTTGTTGTGGATGATGCAATTGTTGTGCTTGAAAACATTGTTCGATGGCGCAATACGGGATTAGGATCTCGATCAGCCGCAGTAGTAGGAACACAAGAAGTGTTTTTTGCTGTTTTAGCAACGACATTAACTTTAGTTGCTGTTTTTGTACCTATTTCTTTTCTTCCTGGACAGGTCGGAGGGCTTTTTAAAGAATTCGGTTTTGTTTTAGCTATTTCCATTTTGCTTTCTTCAGTTGTTGCTTTGACACTTTGTCCTATGCTTGCTTCACGCTTTCTTAAACAATATGTTGGAGACAGCGAAAAAAAAGCACATTATTTTGCTCTTTTGGATAAATTAGGTACTTTTTTTAGCAGAAGTTATGCTTATAGTTTACATAAATGCCTAGAACGTCCTTGGACTGTTGTACTGGTTTCATTTGTTTTTGCAAGCTTTTGTCTTGGAGGCTACATGAAGTTGCAACAGGAGCTAACACCAACAGAAGATAGAGCCGTTGTTTTTTTGGTTATTAATGGGCCACAAGGGATTTCAGTGCAATATTTGAATGAGCAGGTGAAGCAACTTGAAGCGAGCTTAGAGCCTTTGCGTGATTCTGGTGAGATTATTAATAGTTACTCTGTTGCTGGAGTTGGTGGTTCACCTAATAGTGCTTTTCTTGTTTTGTTGCTTTCATCTTGGGATCAGCGTTCTCGGAGCCAGCAAGAAATTGTGGAAGATATTAATGTGAAGGTTAAAGAATTTCCAGCAGTATTTGTATTCGCAGCACAAGGAAATTCATTAGGAGTTCGAGGAACTGGCCAAGGATTACAATTTGCAATTCTTGGAGATAATTATACAAAATTACAATCTATTGCTGGGGAACTGATTAAGCTTTTGCAATCTGATACGCGCTTTATTCGTCCACGGCTTACGGTAGATGCAACACAACCACAATTTTTTATTGAAATTGATCGAGAAAAAGCTTCTGATTTAGGTATTGATATCACTAACGTAGGTAATACGTTACAAGCAATGTTAGATGGAAGAAAAATTGGTTCTATTTATGTAGATGATCACTCTTACGATGTTAAACTAACATCGCGTAAGAAACCCATTACTAATCCATCTGATTTGGAGAATGTTTTTTTTAAAACTACAGATGATAAATATGTTCCTTTATCGGTTATTGCAAATTTGCATGAAAAAGCTATTGCGCCGCAATTAAAGCGAGAAAAACGTATGAGTGCGGTTGTTATGAGTGCAAATCTTGCTCCAGGTTTTTCTTTAGGAAATGCGTATAAAACTATAGAAGATATTACTTCTCCTTTGTTAGTGGAAGGAAATTATATTATTCCTTTGGGTGAAGCTGCTACACTTAGTGAGACATCTTCTGGTTTTATGATTGTTTTTGGTATTGCCTTTGTGATTATTCTATTGGTTTTAGCCGCTCAGTTTGAGAGTTTTGTTTCAGGTTTTATTATAATAGCTACTGTACCATTAGGACTTGGTTGTGCTGTAATTGCTATGCTTTTTAGCGGTGTTAGTCTGAATATTTATAGTCAAATCGGTTTGATTTTATTGGTTGGAGTTATGGCAAAAAACGGTATTCTAATTGTTGAATTTGCAGACCAGTTACGTGATCAGGGTAAAAGCGTGCGTGAAGCTATAGAGGATGCGGCAAATATTCGTCTTCGTCCAGTTTGTATGACAATGATTTGCGCTATCTTAGGAGGAATTCCTTTAGTTTTAGCAAAAGGTGCTGGTGCAGAAGCACGTATAGCTTTAGGATGGGTTATTGTTGGCGGTTTAGGTCTAGCGACGATTTTTACTCTTTTTGTGACGCCAGTTGTTTATCTCTTATTGGGACGTTTTGTACAACCAAAAGCAGAGGAAGCTCTGCGTTTAAAAAGGGAGCTCAACCATATTGAATGACTTTTTAAAAATAAAAGGTTAATAGATTTTCAAATTTTTTTATTTAAAAGATATCACTTTAATACTTTATCTTTTTTATTTTTGCATAGCTTTATTTTGTAAGTGAGCAATGAAAATGATTTTAAAATAAGTTGAATAGTTCTCTACCTTGTTATCATTAATATTAAAAACTCTATTATCAATGGTTAGGGAGATATAATTGATAATTCGTAATGAAAAAGCTTTTAAACAGACTTTGAAGGCGCTAAAACAGCATCTTATAAAAGATGGAGTTTGTGATATCCGTCAACATTTTGCAGAAGATGCACAACGTTTTACTCATTTTTCCTTAAAACTTGATGATCTTCTTTTTGATTTTTCGAAATGCGGTGTAACATTTAATACATTGCGACTTTTGGATAATCTTGCTGTTGCAACAGATGTATTAGGCTGGTGTAAAGCAATGTTTTCTGGTGAAATTATTAATAAAACTGAAAAACGTTCAGCTCTTCATGTTGCATTGCGTTTTTCTGTCGATGAAATTTTTATGTTAGATGGATGCAATATTGTTCAAGATATTCAAGCTGTTTTTTCCCATATGGAAACATTTTCTGAAATAGTCCGCGATGGAAGATATAAAGGAAGCAGTGGTGAGAAGATACTTGATATTGTGAATATCGGTATTGGGGGCTCTGATCTTGGCCCTGCAATGGTTACTAGTGCTTTGAAGCCATATCATGATGGCCCACGTTGTCATTTTGTTTCTAACGTTGATAGTGCACATATTTCTGACACTCTTGCTAATTTAAATCCAGAAACAACGTTATTTGTTATTGCCTCTAAAACTTTTACTACAATTGAAACAATGGTTAATGCTCGTGTTGCACGTCAATGGATCCGCGCGCATTTAGGGGAGGAAGCAATAAAAACACATTTTGTTGCTGTATCAAGTGCAGTCGATAAAGTGATAGAATTTGGAATAGCTCCATCAAAAATTTTTAGATTTTGGGATTGGATAGGGGGGCGTTATTCAGTTTGGTCAGCAATTGGCCTTGTTATTATGTTGGCAATAGGTGGTCAGAATTTTCGTCAATTTCTCAAAGGTGCTCAGCAGATGGATCAACATTTTAAGAGCGCATCTTTACATCAAAATATTCCTATTCGATTTGCTCTTTTGGGTTTCTGGCATCGTGTCATTTGTGGTTATACATCACGTGTTGTTGTTCCTTATTCGCAGCGTTTGGAGCGTTTGCCTGCTTATTTACAGCAGCTTGATATGGAATCAAATGGTAAGCAAGTCTTTTGGGATGGTAAACCAATGAATTTTCCAAGTGGGCCGATTGTTTGGGGTGCTTCAGGAACAAATGGACAACATGCTTTTTTTCAGTTCTTACATCAAGGAACAGATATTGTTCCTGTAGAATTTATTCTATTTGTAAAAGGGCATGAGCCAAATTTACATCATATGCATGATATGCTGGTGGCTAATTGTTTGGCACAGTCAGAAGCTTTGATGCAGGGTCGTAATATTGAATATGCATCACATCCTATTCGTAGAGTTGATAATACTGATGTGGATGATTTAGCTCTTCATAAAAGTTGTAAAGGAAATCGGCCTAGTGTTATCTTGCTTCAAGATTTATTGACGCCTTTTACCCTTGGTCGTTTAATTGCGCTTTATGAGCATCGTATTTTTGTTGAAGGCATTTTAATGAATATTAATTCATTTGACCAATGGGGTGTGGAATTTGGCAAAGAGTTAGCAAATGAATTATTGCCAATGATTTGTGGAAAAGACGAAAATAGCAATCATGATAGTTCAACATTAGGATTATTAGCGCATATTCAAGACAGGCGTATAAAAAAAACGTCTGCACTTGATTAATAATGTGTGTGTAATCTCAAAGTTTTTGAGAGGTCAATTATCGAATGTATGGAAGTATCACCTCAAACTACATAATATTAGACAACTCTTATGATGTAGAATTTATAAAATTGATTCATAAAAAACAGTTAGAAAAATATACTTATTTTTTAATTTATGATGTTCGCATACAATAAATCTTAAAAAAATTCAAAGGTGAATAAACTTAATGAATTTATTTTCTATTTTACTTATAGTGACCAAACATTACAAATAATATTATTATTATCTCATCAGAGATTTATATTCAGTAACTCTTTTTTTGTGTGCTGAGATAGATATACATTTACCCTTTAGTACAACTATATTTTTGTTTACTCTATCAGAAATAGTTTCATTTTTTTTGTTAATGATTTTGTCTTCAGATCCTGGATTTTTATCTATATATTCCTGAAGGCGTCTCACGCCTTGCGTGTGTTTATAAAAGTTGATTGGAAGATATGTATCCAACAAATCATGAGATAAATGGGCTATTCTATCCCACTGATCACCTTTAATATTATCTCTATGTAATTTTTCTAATTTATCAGAATGGCGATAAAATTTTTTAGCGAGAAATAAACAAAAAATTCCACATTCAGACATACTTCGCTGAATATCCATTTCCGCTAAAGAAAAATAACAGTGAGGTAACCGAGTTTCTATGACCGTTTGCATTTTTGCTCCTAGAATCGCTGGAATTGGAAGAGAGAATCTTGCAGGTTCAAATAATATCAGGGATGTTTTGTTATCGATAGTTTGGTGATCTACTACTGCAAAATGAACGAGATCATCATTTCCTCCTACGTTAATTATATACCTAGAAGATTTAATTCCGTTTTTAATTTTTTTTAAAATTGATGCGACGAAATCTCTAGGCTCTTTAATCAATGTAAGGTGCATCTCTGGATATTTATTATTCGCCTGCTTTATCAAGGCAGGCATTATTTGAAAATCTCCTTCTGTGTAAGTAGTGTTAAGCCAATCACCATTAGCAATGTCATTCTCTAAATTTGTGATAATATTTTCTAGATCTTCTGTCTGAGATAAACCAACAGCATTTTTTATTGTATTCAATAATTTTCGCATTAAACTGCTTTCTTTATAAAAATTGTAAAGAAATTTAAAAACTAGACCAGCTCTCAAATATCGTTGGCATTTTTGGCCCTTTATCATTGCTAAATAATTATAATCAGACAGCTTTGTAAAATAATTAGATACTAAATGTTTGATTATTTAAAAAAATTATCAGCTTAGCTTAATAATTTTGATAATGTGATTATAACTAAGAGGGTGAGCATATCTGTTTTATAAATTACAAACGTTTTTTGTGCATTATCGAAAAATAATAGTATCGATTATAAAAAGCTGTATTTCTAATAGAATGTGAAAAGTTTCTCACCTTTCCAAAGAATTATGCAGCAATTTCGTTGCTATACCTAATTTATTAGCACCTGTTAAGGTCTCGTACTTAGTGTTATTTATCGATTGATCGAGCATTAAATACCTCTGATTAACAAAACTCAATACACCCTATATCATGCCACGTAAGACGATATTTACGGTATAGTAGATACTTTAATCAGAGCTTTATATTTATCTGACCAGAGCTTTATATTTCTCAATTCTTTTCTTTTGTGATGAACAAGATACAACCTTATTGTCTAATAACACTGAGTGTTTATCTAATCTATGATGCAAAATTTCATCTTTGTTGTTAATTGTTTTAGTAAAATACTGCCGATTTTTGTCGACATATTGACTAATACGTTTTCCAGTTTGTGCATGTTTATAAAAAGCGCCTGGAAGATACTCATCCACTTTATGATAAGGTAAAGGAATTCCTCGTTTACATAAAATCCCACTAATATTATCTTGGTGCATTACTTTTAATTTATTAGCTTCGAGGTGAAGTTTTTTGGCAAAAAGTAAACTTATAATTCCACTTTCAGAGGAGTTTGCTTGAAGATTAATTTCCGCCATGGAAAAATAACAATAAGGTAGTTGTGCAGCTTCAATGGCTGATTTCACGGTCACTCCCAGTACTTCTGCATTCATGTGCGTGAATTTTGTAGTTTCAAACAATATTAAGGATGTTTTATTAGCAATGGTTTGTTGATCAATTATCGCAAAATGAGGGTCATTACCTTCTAGACTAATTAGAAATCTAGAAGATGGAATTCCCTGATTAATTACTTTTTGTATTGATTTCACAAGCTGTTCAGGGTCTGTAATAAATTGAAGATTTATCCCTGGACATTTATTATTTTCCTGCTCGACTAAGTGAGGCATTATTGTAAGGTCTATATGTGCATAATTAGCATCGACGAAACTACTATTAGTAATGTCATTTTCTAAATCTGAAATAACATTTTGTAATGCTTTCTTACTGAATAAGATACTTGGTTTTTCTGTTGTTTCATTAGCCTCTAAACGCGATAGAAGCTCTTCTAATGTTGCACTACTATTTAATGGACTACTGGTTTGAATTGGACCACTGTCTTGGTTGAGACCGCTGGCTTGAGCCTTCAAAGGTCCTAAACGCGTTAGAAGCTCTTCTAATGTTGCACTACTATTTAATGGACTACTGGTTTGAATTGGACCACTGGCTTGGTTGAAACCACTGGCTTGGTTGAGACCGCTGGCTTGGCTTGGATCGTTGGTTTGGCTTGGATCACTGATTTGCGTCTCCAAAGTCTCTAAATGGGTTAGAAGCTCTTCTAATGTTGCACTACTATTTAATGGACTACTGGTTTGAATTGGACCACTGTCTTGGTCTGTTAAATTTTTTGATCTAGGCATAATTAATCTCCTTATAATAATTAATAGAAGATAGCGGTTTTTTGGGGCTAAAAGATGTTGATATTGAGTTTCTTTTGGGTTTTGAAGAGTGCAATAAGTAAAGCTATATTTTAAGTTTAAATTGCTTTTATTATAGATTCTGCAAAACTTATTTTATTTTAAATTGAGGCTTTATATTTCCTGTGTTCTTTGGTTTATTCTAAGACGCATAGAATATTTAAAACCCTGAAACTAGATAGTTTATGGTGTTGACGTGTGTATTTTTGTTGCTTGATATCATGGATTTAAGAAAAAAGTCGGTCAGGTATTGGAAGCTAAAAAAACACAAGGAAGCATTATTTTGGGGGATTTGTTTAGCAAATTCAATTCTTTTATGTTCTAGTCAAAGCTACAGCTTTTTTAAAATAAATTGTAGAAAGCAATTCGTTTTTGTTAGTGGATTTTACAGAATTTTTTTCAACAAAAAATATCAAGATGACATATACGTGTGTTGCTAGCGACATGTACATAGAATAAAAATCTTCGTGTAAGCTTTATGATTGGTTTGGATGATAAAGAAATTCAAATTATCAAAACAACTAATAAAGGCGAGGTAGTATTATTATACACCTATTTTGGATCGTTGTTTTTTTCAATTGGGATTAAGGTAGATTGTTTTCTCTTCTGTAGCGGTTTTCAGTAAAGAAAACTTTGCTGAAATGCAAAAATCTATTACTGCAAATTTGCAGGTGTGACGCATTATTAAAGTATTTTTTTATGATTGATATGAAATGCGTTTTTTAGGATCAAAAAAATTATTCATTAAAAATTATTCATTTATATACTTGCCATTTTATTTATGTGCTCCATCTAAAGGACAAATTGTTCTTTATTAAAAATGATTTTTATCAAAGGAAGGATTGCATTGCTCTCTGATGGAGAGGACACAGTGATTTCAAATTTTTTGTTGATTTGTTTTAAAACTTTGAAAGATTTTAGATCTTTTGTGAAACTCAGCGTTTTAGAATAATACCACAATAGGTTTCGGCATTGGCGGGGTAGCTTCCAGATTTTTATAAGTTTTTTAATACGCGAAAGTGCTTTTGCGGAGGAGTTTCTTTCGCTCTTTTGTGAGGCTGGACTTTGTTTTTAGCATTGGATGTGTTTTTTATTGAGGGGTTTATTATGAAAAAAAATTCAACACCAAATATCATTAAAACAGTTTCGTTAGGAGCAGTATTATCTGTTCTTTTGTCTAGTACCTCTCTTGTTTTTTCGGCTAATCTTGCAATAACAGGAGCGACTAATCAAAGTTCAAATGGCATCAATTCTGTTTATCTAAATGGGAGTCATGGTAGTATTGTTTTAAACGGTGATGATGATTATTGTGGTGTTGATAATGTTGCTGGTCGCGGTGGTACTCAAAAACCTGGTACGGCCATAACGGCAGAAGAGCAATATGAAAGGTTTATCAATAATGAAACATTTTCTGGCCGGAATCCCTATGGCTCTTCAACAAAAAAAGTTAATTGGACTGGTGAAGGCGCAACGGAAGGTAATGTTGGTTATATGGGGATAGCGACAGGTGGCGTTGCCAATGCTATGCCTGAAGCTTTTGGTGTTTATTCTTTTGCAACTGGTTGTGGATCTTATGCATCGGGGAATTATTCTACAGCATTTGGTGCAGGTGCGACTGCGAAGGCTGGTGGAGCACAAGCTTTTGGCGTTTCTTCTCTTGCAACTGGTGAGGCAAGTGTTGCTATGGGAGTTGGAACTGAAGCGACAGGTAAATCTGCAGCTGCATTTGGTTCCCTTGCAAAGGCAGAAGGTTTAAATAGTGTTGCTTTAGGTACAAAAGCACATGCAGAAGGTATAAATAGTGTTGCTGTAGGTCTTGATGCGCATACAGAAGCAGACGGTTTAAATAGTGTTGCTTTAGGGTACAAAGCACATGCATATGTTGAAGGGGCAGTTGCTATAGGGCATGATTCTGTAGCTGGAACAAGATCTTCGGTTGCTATTGGTAGCGGTGCACAGGTGACTGTTGAAAATGGTGTTGCGTTAGGAGGAAATTCTGTTGCAGTTACTCCTTATGGTATTGCTGGGTATGATCCTAGAGTTAACGGTAACTCGACAATAGATGATTTTGTATGGAAAAGTACTAAAGGTGTAGTCAGTGTTGGTAATCCTCAGCATGGAGTGACTAGACAGATTGTGGGAGTAGCGGCTGGTACTGATTTGTCAGATGCAGTGAATGTTGCACAGTTACAAGCATTAAGAGATATGATCCTTACAGGGGGTAATAACCTTGTTCAACAAGATGGAGGCACAGGTGTTATTACTATTGGTTCTGATGTTAATGGAGATACAATCGATATTGTAAACAATGACAAGCAATCTCGGAAGATTTCTGGTGTTTCGGGTGGAGCTGTCACTGAAGAATCAACCGAGGCAGTAAATGGTGCTCAGCTTTGGGAGACTAATGGAAAAATTTCAGAATTAGATAATGAGATTAATAGTATAGAGACAAATATAACTAAGATTCAGACTGATGTAACAAAAATTGCCACAAATACATCAAAGTATTTTGGAGGTGGTGCGAATGTTTTAGATGGTACAGCGCCAACTTACACAATTAATGGCTCTAAATATAATGATGTTGGCTCAGCGTTTGAAGGTGTTGATACGACTTTTACGGAAATTAATAATAAAATATCCACTATAACGGAAAATAGCCTTGTTCAGCAAAATATAGATACAAAAGTTATTACTATCGGTAAGGGAAGAGGCGGCACTACTATTGATATTTCAGATAGTCCAGGGCAAGATAGAACTCTTTCTGGTGTGAAAGCAGCGGTACAAGGCAACGAAGCTGTTAACAAAGATCAACTTGATAAACGTTTGAAAGATATTACTCAAGATTTTGAGTCTGTTAGTGCTGCTGCAGTTCTTTATGATAAGAAGTCAGATGGCAGCATTGATTATAACAAGATTACTTTGGGTGGACAGAATAATAATGAAGGACCAGTTGCCATTCGTAATCTTAAAGATGGTAAGATTTCTAATGAATCGAGCGATGCTGTTAATGGAAAACAGATTTATGAATTATCTCAGGATATTGCGGACATATTTGGTGGTGGTACAGACTTCAACAATGGTAGCTTTACGCGGCCAGTCTATACTTTATCGCATGTGACAACAGAAGGAAGTATAACAAGCGAGAGCTATAACGATGTTGGCTCAGCTTTTGCAGGACTTGATGTGAATATTAAAAATATGAATGCGCACATAAAATATTTGGTTAACAACTTTGATGAAAAGATTTCCAATATTTCTAATGATGCTTTGTTATGGAGTGAAGAAGAAAGAGCCTTTGTTGCACTTCATGGGTCTAAAGGGCAAGAAAAACAAGATAGCAGACTGACATTTCTTTTAGATGGAGAAATTGATGTGAACTCGACAGATGCAATAAATGGTGGTCAGCTTTGGCAGGTTGCAAGCAATACATCAAAGTATTTAGGGGGTGATGCGGATGTTTTGGCTGGTACAGCGCCAACTTATACAATTAATGGCTCTCAGTATAATGATGTTGGCTCAGCATTTAAAGGTGTTGATACGACTTTTACGGAAATTAATAATAAAATATCTAATATAACGGAAAATAGCCTTGTTCAGCAAGATGCGGCTCAGGATAATATTATTACAATTGGAGCAGAAACAGAAGGCATTGAAATACATGTTCATAACAATGTAGGTAAAAGACGGAGGATCGTTGGTGTTTTAGGAGGAGCGATTACCAAAGAATCCTCTGAGGTCGTGAATGGTGGACAGCTCTGGGAGACTGAACGAGTTATTGAAGAATTGGATTATAATACATCAAAGTATTTTGGAGGAGGTGCAGATGTTTTGCTTGATAAAGCACCAACTTATACAATTAATGGCTCTCAGTATAATGATGTTGGTTCAGCGTTTGAAGGTGTTGATACGACTTTTACGGAAATTAATAATAAAATCACCACTATAACGGAAAATAGCCTTGTTCAGCAAGATTTAACTCAGGATATTACTATTGGAGCAAAAACAGCTGGTACTCTAATTGATATTACGAACAGTGAGGGTGAATCGAGGCTCATTACTGGTATTGAGGATGGGGATATTTCTAATCAATCAACGGATGCGATAAATGGCTATCAGCTTTGGCAGGTTGCAAGCAATACATCAAAGTATTTTGGAGGCGGTGCGAATGTTTTGCATGGCACAGCGCCAACTTACACAATTAATGGCTCTAAATATAATGATGTTGGCTCAGCGTTTGAAGGTGTTGATACGACTTTTATGGAAATTAATAATAAAATCACCACTATAACGGAGAATAGCCTTGTTCAGCAAGATTTAGCTCGGAATATTACTATTGGAGCAAAAACAGGTGGTACTCTAATTGATATTGCGAACAGTGAGGGTGAATCGAGGCTCATTACTGGTGTTGAGGATGGAGATGTTTCTAATCAATCAACGGATGCAATAAATGGTTATCAGCTTTGGCAGGTTGCAAGCAATACATCAAAGTATTTAGGTGGTGGTGCAGATGTTTTGAGTGGTAAAGCGCCAACTTATATAATTAATGGCTCTCTGTATAATAATGTTGGTTCAGCATTTGAGGGTGTGGATCTTAATTTTACGGAGATTCGTAAAGAGATATTAAATATGAAGGAAAATAATCTTGTTCAACAAGATGAAGAAAACAGTATTATTACTATTGGTAAGGAAAGCGGTGGTGGTACAATTCATATTGTAAATAATAAAAACCAACAGAGGAAGATTTCTGGTGTTTCGGATGGAGCTATCGCTGAAGAATCAACCGAGGCTATAAATGGTTCTCAGCTTTGGGAGACTAATGACAGAATTGTAGAATTGAATAAAGAAATTAATGGCATAGATGCAAATATAAGCAATATTCAAACTGATTTAACAAAAGTTGCGACAAATACATCGGAGTATTTTGGTGGTGGTGCGAATGTTTTGGATGGTAAAGCACCAACTTATATAATTAATGGCTCTAGGTATAATGATGTTGGCTCGGCATTTGAAGGTGTTGATACGACTTTTACGGAAATTAATAATAAAATATCCAATATAACGGCAAATAGTCTTGTCCAACAAGAAAGGAGTAATGGTCTTATTACGATCGGTAAGAATGTGAATGGTAC
Source organism: Bartonella sp. AR 15-3 (assembly GCF_002022445.1). Classification (GTDB taxonomy): domain Bacteria; phylum Pseudomonadota; class Alphaproteobacteria; order Rhizobiales; family Rhizobiaceae; genus Bartonella. The sequence goes on from NZ_MUYE01000001.1 coordinate 144,776, forward strand.
TGAAATTAGCGTCCTAAACAATACAAAGAAACAACGAAAAATTACTGGTATTGCGAGCGGGCTTATTTTTGAAAAATCAACCGATGCAGTGAATGGTGGACAGCTTTGGGAAACGAATCAAGAAGTTTTTGAACTCAATAATAGTGTAGAAAAAGCAGAGACAGATATAACGAATCTTCAAGGTGATTTATCAAAGGTCGCAGTTTATACATCGAACTATTTAGGTGGTGGTGCAGATGTTTTAGGTGGTAAAGCACCAACTTATACAATTAATGGCTCTAAGTATAATGATGTTGGTTCAGCTTTTAAGGGTGTTGATGGTTCTATTAAGGATATTCGTAATCAAATATTGGATATAACGGAAAATAGTCTCGTTCAGCAAAATATAGATACAAAAGTTATTACTATCGGTAAGGGAAAAGGCGGCACTACCATTAATATTTCAGATAGTCCAGGGCAAGATAGAACTCTTTCTGGTGTGAAAGCAGCGGTACAAGGCAACGAAGCTGTTAACAAAGATCAACTTGATAAACGTTTGAAAGATATTACTCAAGATTTTGAGTCTGTTAGTGCTGCTGCAGTTTTTTATGATAAGAAGTCAGATGGCAGCATTGATTATAACAAGATTACTTTGGGTGGACAGAATAATAATGAAGGACCAGTTGCCATTCGTAATCTTAAAGATGGTAAGATTTCTAATGAATCGAGTGATGCTGTTAATGGAAAACAGATTTATGAATTATCTCAGGATATTGCAGACATATTCGGTGGTGGTACAGACTTCAACAATGGTAGCTTTACGCGGCCAGTCTACACTTTATCACATGTGACAACAGAAGGAATTGTAACAAGCGAGAACTATAACGATGTTGGCTCAGCTTTTGCAGGACTTGATGTGAATATTAAAAATATGAATGCGCACATAAAATATTTGGTTAACAACTTTGATGAAAAGATTTCCAATATTTCTAATGATGCTTTGTTATGGAGTGAAGAAGAAAGAGCCTTTGTTGCACTTCATGGGTCTAAAGGGCAAGAAAAACAAGATAGCAGACTGACATTTCTTTTAGATGGAGAAATTGATGCGAACTCGACAGATGCAATAAATGGTGGTCAGCTTTTTCAGATGAGTAACAAGCTTGCTTCATATTTTGGTGGCGGTGCTCAATATGAAAATGGAGAGTGGAGAGACCCTATTTTTAAGATTTATCGGTTTGGTGCTAATGGTTCTACTTCTGAAAAGGTCTATAAGGATGTTGCTAGTGCTTTTGCTGGTGTGAATGGAGGGATGTCTATTTTAAATGATCGGATTAAGAAGATTGAAAATCAAAGTGGACAAGGTGGCTCTAATTCAGATGCTTTAAAATGGAGTGAAGAAAAAGGCGCTTATGATGCAAACCGAGAAGGAAAGGATAGTAAAATTACTGGTGTTGCAAATGGTAAAGTTGAAAAAGACTCAAAAGAGGCAGTTAATGGTGGGCAACTTTGGGATACCAACGAGCGCGTTACTAATGTTGAAAATAAAGTAGACAATATGTCAAACACGATTAATGGTATAGCTGAGAATACTGTTCAATATGATAAAGATGCAAATGGCAAAAAAAACAATAAAATCACTTTAGCAGGAGGTGATGCTGGGCAGCCTGTTGTCATTGACAATATTGCAGATGGTAAGATTGAAAAAGGTTCAAAAGAAGCAGTAAATGGTGGTCAGCTACATGATTATACTAAGCAACAAATGGAGATTGTTCTTGATGATGCAAAAAAATATACAGATGAAAAGGTCAAGAATATTGTTGTAGATGCTATTGATGATGCGGTAGAGAAGGCAAAAGATTATACGGATAAGAAGTTTGGTGCCTTAAATTATAACATTGAAGGAGTACGAAAAGAAGCAAGACAAGCTGCAGCAATTGGTTTAGCAGTCTCTAACTTGCGGTATAATACTACTCCTGGTGCATTAAGTGTTGCATTTGGCACTGGTTTATGGCGTAGCCAATCTGCCTTTGCTTTTGGTGCTGGTTATACATCTATAAATGGAAATATCCGTTCTAATGTTTCTGTGACAGGTGCGGGAGGTCATTGGGGTGTTGGTGCAGGATTCAGCTTTACCTTGCCGGTGCGTTAATAGTAATATAAAGGTGCATGGTACGATTGTTCCTCAGCAATATTAATAAAATCCATTAAGATTAAGACAGATTTACGCCTTTTCTTCAAAAATGAGGGAAGGGCGTAAGTTTTTTATAAATAGCAGACTGTTTATGATATAGATCAGGAGATAATTATTGTCTTCTATTTCATCATTTCATAGAGGTTTTGTAATTTTATTGACAATAAATATATGCCCCAATTTGTTGGGATGTATTTTTCGAATTAATTGATCCCTGTTTATTTTTTGCTTTCTATGAGCTATATTGGTTTTCTCATTATGGGTTATTAAAGATAAAGCAGACTATATTTAAAAATGTAAGAGATTATTCGGTATTTTTTAATAGATTATGTATTTTATATATCGAAAAATAATCTAATAATTTTTAATTTTAGTTAAGAAGCAATAGGCTTCTTAAATAAAACAATATAGATTTAAAATTGAACTCATATTTTATTATAAAAACAGTTTTATTTTAGATAATACTGGTATCTCAGATATATTTTAAGGTAACTCATTTTGAAAAATACAATTCTTGTGGAGCCATGCTGGGAGTATGTTGGCAAATGATGATGTTGATAAATATGTGAAAACTTAAATAATCGTCTCGATAATTTCGAAAAGTAAATAGAACAGGATAGTCTAGAATGGGATGCAGATGCCTATAAACGTAATTTCATAATGATAAAGAAGGACAAATTACGATGTGGCAGATAGTAAAATAAAAAAGAGCTCTAGTGATGCGGTTACTGAAAAACAGCTTTGGAAAAAAATCAAAAAATGAATGATTTTGAAAACAAGTTTAATGATGTTGATAATTCAGCTAGGTTAGATGGCACGATTCAATATAATAAAGATGCAGATAGAAAAAAACAATAACATCATTTAGCAGGTGATGATGCAAGTGCTTCTGTTGTCATTGATAATATTAGCGATGATAAAGTCGAAAAAAGTTCGAAGAAAGCTATTAAAGCTATTAATGGCAGGTAATTGTATAAGAAAATGAAAGTTATCTTTGATGATGCAAAATGATATTTCTGAAGATTATACTGATATGAAACTTGATAGCCTGAATTACAATAAAGAAGTAAGATAAGTAGCCACTATCGGTATAGTAAGCACTTAACTTTCATTATAACGAATGCACTCGGAAAATTAAGTACACTAACCAACAATAACCTATAAAGAAACCAATTTGCATTTGCTTTCGGTGCTCATTATACACCTCTGAAGATGGGTCATCTATTCCAATACCTCTTAACCACTTCCATACAATACTGGCGCGTAGAAAGAAACATTCAGTTCGCACTTAAATAAAAAATTAAACTGAATAAAAACAAAAATACTCCTTGCAATTTCATTCTTTGTGTTTTACCCAAAGAGACAAAGCATACACAAAGCTATTAATAAAACGTTAAATTGTATATTTTATTTGATTTTTTCAACAAAATAAAACATACAACATCTACATTTAAAGGGGAAAACCTAAAAAATGCAACAATTGCTATAAAATCTTACACAATAACCATCACGTAAGAACACAAAGCAATCTCTATTATATTTTTTTCTAATATCAAATAAAGGATATCTTTTCTTACACTTTGATTACAGCGAAAATATGCTTTTTAGTATCATAATATTGGGGAAAATGATGCAAACTATGAATAATAATTCAACGGAAACAAATAAGAAAAGCACAAATACTTCTTACAAGAAAACTATACCAATTTCAGGTAAATTTTTCGTTGAGCTTAAAACTTTCTATGATGAAAAAACTCTACTTCAAGATACTGAGTAACGCGTAAATGCATCTTTTTAATGGCTAAAATTTATTTTTTATTGGGGGGATCTCTTATGAAAAGATCACGTATTATCTCAAAAGGAAATGCTTTAAATGATCATCCTTTTCCTTGTCGTTCACCTTTGTTGAAGGCTGCTTCATTAGGTACTGTTATGACAGCGCTTTTATCGAGTGTTTCTCCTGTCATTGCATCTACTTTTTCTCCAACAGAGCAACAAACAACAATACAAAGTTCAAAAAGCCCTAAGGGTGCAGGTATGATTCCCCTAAAAGCTCCTGATGAAGCTTCAAAAAATTCTCCTGGTTCTGCTTTTACGAGTGATCATTACTGTGGTGTGGACAATATCCTTATTTCTACTTTTTCTGATTCAAGGAAGATAATTAATGAGGAAAATTATGTAAATCTTCTTATGCATCACAAATTTGATAATTGTAGCTCTCATGGTTTTGGAGCTCAACGAGCTATTTGGACTGTTGATGGTCAAAATACAATACTTGATGTATCTGAGATATCTGTTTTGAACGATGTGTTGAGAAAATTTCCACGCGATGAGGCCGCTGAGGGAGTTAATAGTGGTAAGTTGCTTGAGAAGAGTCATAATATTTCTATAGGTTTACAAGCAGATGCCGGGAATCAAAATACGGCATGGGATGATAGAGTGGGTTCGATTGCTGTAGGTATTGCTGCTAAAGCTAAGAAAACAGAAGCTATTGCTTTAGGTAGAGAGGCAAAAGCGGGAGAGTATGGAGGGATTGCTTTAGGTGCATATGCAGACGCACACAACCAGGAAGGGATTGCTATAGGTTATCGTGCTCAATCTGAAGGAAAAGGCAATGTTGCTTTAGGTGCTTATAGTGTTGCCAAGAATAGACGTGTTTTTGCTGGTTATGATCCTTTGTCAGGTCAATATTTAACAGATACTTTAAGTCATATATGGAAAGCTAACATTGGCTTAGTTGCTATTGGTGATGATTCGCAAGAAAAAACACGAATAATTACTGGATTAGCGGCTGGTACTGAAGATACTGATGCTGTGAATGTTGCGCAGCTGAAAGCATTAAGGGAATTAGTAGTAAAAAATAGTAATTTTGTTATACAAGAAGGGGATGAAGGTGACAATGGTCGTATCACGATAGGCTCGAAAGTGGCTGGCACGGAAGTTAGTTTTTTAAACAAAAACGGTAAGGGTAGGGTACTATCTGGTATTAAAGATGGAACACTTTCAAAAGATTCTACGGAAGCAATTACAGGAGGTCAGCTTTTCAAAGTTGATAGTGATCTTCAAGCAACCAAGAAAACGGTTTCAATAATAAATACAAATGTTAATGATTTGTCGAGTAGTTTAGCTGAAGTTCAAACTAATATGAACAAGGTTGAAGGTAATATATCGAAGATTGCTAAGAATAGCTCGAGTTATTTAGGAGGTCAGGCAGATATTCTGAATGGTAAAGCCCCGACTTATAATGTTCAAGGGAAGTCTCATAATAATGTAGGCTCTGCCTTTGCAGGAGTTAATGGTTCTATAACAGATCTTTATACCAAGATTGCAAATGTAGCAGGAAGTGACCTTGTTGAGCAAGAAACCAATAATCGTATCACGATAGGATCAAAGACAGGTGGAACAGCAGTCAGTTTTTTGAACAAAGAGGGCAGTAGTCGTGTTCTTTCTGGTCTTAAGGATGGCAATCTTTCCAAGGGTTCTACAGAGGCAGTTACTGGTAGTCAGCTTTTCAAAGTTGATAGCGATCTTCAAGCAACGAAGAATACGGTTTCACAAATTACTACGAATGTTAATGGTTTGTCGAGTAGTTTAACAGAAGTGAAAACTAATGTTACAAAAGTTGAGAGTAATCTTAAAGGTGTTACAGCTAATGTAGGCAAGATAGCAGAGAATAGTTCGCGTTATTTTGGAGGAGGAACGAATATAGCTACAGGAGGAGCTCCGACATATAAAGTCCAAGGATCGAAACATAATGATGTAGGTTCTGCCTTTGCAGGCGTTGATGCGGTTCTTAGTAATATTTATCAAGAACTTTCAGGTTTAGAAGGGTCTGGAGGTATAGGACTTGTACAGCAAGATACAGAGACAGGTCATATCACGATAGGTGCGAAAGTAGGTGGTACGGAAATCAGTCTTGTGAACAAAGACGGTGGTACGCGTGTTCTTTCTGGTCTTAAGGATGGCAATCTTTCCAAGGGTTCTACGGAGGCAGTGACTGGAGGCCAGTTGTTCAAGGTTGATAGTGATCTTAAGGCGACAAAGGATACGGTTACAGAAATCAATACGACTGTTGATGGTTTATCGAGTAGTTTAACAGAAGTAAAAACTAACGTGAGCCAAGTTGAAGGTGATGTATCGAAGATTGCGAAGCATGCTTCTAAATATTTAGGAGGCGGAGCGAATATCCTTGGAGGTGAGGCCCCGACATATAAAGTTCAAGGATCGCAGCATAATGATGTAGGTTCTGCCTTTGCGGATGTTGATAGTTCTATAACAGATCTTTACACGAAGATTACAAATGTAGCTGGAGACAGCCTTGTTCATCAAGAAACAGGTGAAGAAGCAGGTAACCGTATTACGGTAGGATCGAAAGTAGCTGGTACAGAGGTCAATTTTTCGAACAAAGAGGGTGATGGACGGATCCTTTCTGGATTGTCAGATGGCAAAATAGTCACGGGTTCGAGAGAAGCGGTTACGGGTTCTCAATTATATGAAACGAACAGTAAAGTTGCGTCATATTTAGGAGGTGGTGCAGAATATAAAGAAGGCGTTTGGACAGATCCTGTCTTTAAGATTAATGTTGTCCAAGAAGATGGTTCTACGCAAGAGCAAGAATATAAGAATGTAGCAGATGCATTGAAGGATGTAAGTACTTCCTTCACGAATGTTGAGAATGTCTTTGAGAATGGTTTAGTTCAGCAAGAGGAAAGTGAGAATGGTGATGGCCGCATCACGATAGGTGCGAAAGTAGGTGGCACGGAAATCAGTCTTGTGAACAAAGATGGCAGTAGGCGTGTTCTTTCTGGCATTAAGGATGGAGCTCTTTCCGAAGGTTCTACGGAGGCAGTTACTGGAGGTCAGCTTTTCAAAGTTGATAGCGATCTTAAGGCGACAAAGGATACGGTTACAGAAATCAATACGACTGTTGATGGTTTATCGAGTAGTTTAACAGAAGTAAAAACTAACGTGAGTCAAGTTGAAGGAGATGTATCGGCTATTGCGAAGAATGCTTCTGAATATTTAGGAGGCGGAGCGAATATCCTTGCAGGACAAGCTCCGACATATAAAGTCCAAGGATCGCAGCATAATGATGTAGGTTCTGCCTTTGCGGGTGTTGATAGTTCTATAACGGATCTTTACACGAAGATTACAAATGTAGCTGGAGACAGCCTTGTTCATCAAGAAACAGGTGAAGAAGCAGGTAACCGTATTACGGTAGGATCGAAAGTAGCTGGTACAGAGGTCAATTTTTCGAACAAAGAGGGTGATGGACGGGTTCTTTCTGGTCTTAAGGATGGCAAAATAGTCACTGGTTCGAGAGAAGCGGTTACGGGTTCCCAATTATATGAAACGAACAGTAAAGTTGCGTCATATTTAGGGGGTGGTGCAGAATATAAAGAAGGCGTTTGGACAGATCCTGTCTTTAAGATTAATGTTGTCCAAGAAGATGGTTCTACGCAAGAGCAAGAATATAAGAATGTAGCAGATGCATTGAAGGATGTGAGTACTTCCTTCACGAATATTGAGAATGTCTTTGAGAATGGTATAGTGCAGCAAGAGGAAAGTGAGAATGGTGATGGCCGCATCACGATAGGTGCGAAAGTAGGTGGCACGGAAATCAGTCTTGTGAACAAAGATGGCAGTAGGCGTGTTCTTTCTGGCATTAAGGATGGAGCTCTTTCCGAAGGTTCTACGGAGGCAGTTACTGGAGGTCAGCTTTTCAAAGTTGATAGCGATCTTAAGGCGACAAAGGATACGGTTACAGAAATCAATACGACTGTTGATGGTTTATCGAGTAGTTTAACAGAAGTAAAAACTAACGTGAGTCAAGTTGAAGGAGATGTATCGGCTATTGCGAAGAATGCTTCTGAATATTTAGGAGGCGGAGCGAATATCCTTGCAGGACAAGCTCCGACATATAAAGTCCAAGGATCGCAGCATAATGATGTAGGTTCTGCCTTTGCGGGTGTTGATAGTTCTATAACGGATCTTTACACGAAGATTACAAATGTAGCTGGAGACAGCCTTGTTCATCAAGAAACAGGTGAAGAAGCAGGTAACCGTATTACGGTAGGATCGAAAGTAGCTGGTACAGAGGTCAATTTTTCGAACAAAGAGGGTGATGGACGGGTTCTTTCTGGTCTTAAGGATGGCAAAATAGTCACTGGTTCGAGAGAAGCGGTTACGGGTTCCCAATTATATGAAACGAACAGTAAAGTTGCGTCATATTTAGGGGGTGGTGCAGAATATAAAGAAGGCGTTTGGACAGATCCTGTCTTTAAGATTAATGTTGTCCAAGAAGATGGTTCTACGCAAGAGCAAGAATATAAGAATGTAGCAGATGCATTGAAGGATGTGAGTACTTCCTTCACGAATATTGAGAATGTCTTTGAGAATGGTATAGTGCAGCAAGAGGAAAGTGAGAATGGTGATGGCCGCATCACGATAGGTGCGAAAGTAGGTGGCACGGAAATCAGTCTTGTGAACAAAGATGGCAGTAGGCGTGTTCTTTCTGGCATTAAGGATGGAGCTCTTTCCGAAGGTTCTACGGAGGCAGTTACTGGAGGTCAGCTTTTCAAAGTTGATAGCGATCTTAAGGCGACAAAGGATACGGTTACAGAAATCAATACGACTGTTGATGGTTTATCGAGTAGTTTAACAGAAGTAAAAACTAACGTGAGTCAAGTTGAAGGAGATGTATCGGCTATTGCGAAGAATGCTTCTGAATATTTAGGAGGCGGAGCGAATATCCTTGCAGGACAAGCTCCGACATATAAAGTCCAAGGATCGCAGCATAATGATGTAGGTTCTGCCTTTGCGGGTGTTGATAGTTCTATAACGGATCTTTACACGAAGATTACAAATGTAGCTGGAGACAGCCTTGTTCATCAAGAAACAGGTGAAGAAGCAGGTAACCGTATTACGGTAGGATCGAAAGTAGCTGGTACAGAGGTCAATTTTTCGAACAAAGAGGGTGATGGACGGGTTCTTTCTGGTCTTAAGGATGGCAAAATAGTCACTGGTTCGAGAGAAGCGGTTACGGGTTCCCAATTATATGAAACGAACAGTAAAGTTGCGTCATATTTAGGGGGTGGTGCAGAATATAAAGAAGGCGTTTGGACAGATCCTGTCTTTAAGATTAATGTTGTCCAAGAAGATGGTTCTACGCAAGAGCAAGAATATAAGAATGTAGCAGATGCATTGAAGGATGTGAGTACTTCCTTCACGAATATTGAGAATGTCTTTGAGAATGGTATAGTGCAGCAAGAGGAAAGTGAGAATGGTGATGGCCGCATCACGATAGGCTTGCAGACTGGTGGAACAGAAGTCAGTCTTTTGAATAAAGATGGCAGTAGGCGTGTTCTTTCTGGTTTAGCTGATGGAGATCTTTCTGAAGGTTCTACGGAGGCAGTTACTGGTAGTCAGTTGTTCAAGGTTGATAGTGATCTTAAGGCGACAAAGGATACGGTTACAGAAATCAGTACGACTGTTGATGGTTTGTCAACAAGTATGACGGCAGTTCAAGGAGATGTATCAAAGATTGCGAAGAATACGTCTAAATATTTAGGAGGCGGAGCAAATATTCTTGATAGGACAGCCCCGACTTATCAGGTTCAGGGTAAAGATTACCAGAATGTCGGATCAGCCTTTGCAGGTGTTGATGATTCACTATCGGATATTTATCAGGAACTTTCAGGAGTTGGAAGTAAGAGCCTTGTACAACAAGAGGCCAGTGAAGATGGGAATGGTCGCATCACGATAGGGTCGCAAGTAGGTGGTACGGAAATTAGTCTAGCGAACAAAGATGGAGAAGGTCGAACCCTTTCCGGCTTGAAGGATGGAGCCCTTTCAGCAACTTCTAATGAAGCGATTACAGGAAAACAACTTTATGAAGTTGAGAGCAAGGTTACAGAAACCAGCGGAAAAGTTGAAGATTTGTCAACAAGTATGACGACAGTTCAAGGAGATGTATCAAAGATTGCGAAGAATGCTTCTGAATATTTAGGGGGCGGAGCAAATATTCTTGATGGGACAGCTCCGACTTATCAGGTTCAGGGTAAAGATTACCAGAACGTAGGAACAGCTTTTACAGGTGTTGATGGTTCGATTACTGACATTTATTCGAAAATTGCGAGTGTAGCAGGGGGTAGTCTTGTTGAACAAGAAGCAAGTGAAGATGGCAGTGGTCGCATTACGGTAGGGTCGAAAGTAGCTGGTGCGGAAATCAATTTTTCGAATAAAGATGATGAAGGTCGGGTCCTTTCCGGTATCAAGGATGGCATAGTTTCAAGAGGTTCTAATCAGGCAGTTACCGGCAACCAGCTTTATACCACGAATAGCCAGATTGCTCAATATTTAGGCGGTGGTGCGCGCTATGAAGATGGTCAATGGATTGATCCTACTTTCACACTTAATGTTGTCCAAGAAGATGGTTCTACGCAAGAGAAAGAATATAAGAATGTAGCAGATGCATTGAAGGATGTGAGTACTTCCTTCACGAATGTTGAGAATGTCTTTGAGAATGGTATAGTGCAACAAGAGGAAAGTGAAGATGAGAGTGGTCGTATCACGATAGGTGCGAAAGTAGGTGGTACGGAAATTAGTCTAGCGAACAAAGATGGAGAAGGTCGGATCCTTTCCGGCTTGAAGGATGGAGCCCTTTCAGCAACTTCTAATGAAGCAGTTACAGGGAAACAACTTTATGAGGTTGATAGCAAATTTACAGCGAGTGTTGATGAATTGTCTACAAGTATGACGGCAGTTCAAGGAGATGTATCAAAGATTGCTGAGAATGCTTCCCAATATTTAGGGGCGGAGCAGATGTTTTTGAAGGAACAGCGCCAATTTATCAGGTTCAGGGTGAAGATTACAGGAATGTAGGAGAAGCCTTTGCAAGTGTTGATGGTTCACTATCGGATATTTATCAGGAACTTTCAGGAGTTGGAAGTAAGAGCCTTGTACAACAAGAGGCCAGTGAAAATGGTGATGGTCGTATCACGATAGGCTTGCAGACTGGTGGAACAGAAGTCAGTCTTTTGAATAAAGATGGCAGTAGGCGTGTTCTTTCTGGTTTAGCTGATGGAGATCTTTCTGAAGGTTCTACGGAGGCAGTTACTGGTAGTCAGTTGTTCAAGGTTGATAGTGATCTTAAGGCGACAAAGGATACGGTTACAGAAATCAGTACGACTGTTGATGGTTTGTCGAGTGGTTTAACAGAAGTAAAAACTCATGTTACACAAGTTGAAGGAGATCTTAAAGGTGTAACAGCTAATGTGAGTAAGATAACAGAGAATAGCTCTCGTTATTTAGGGGGCGGAGCAAATATCCTTGAAGGACAAGCTCCGACGTATAAAGTTCAAGGATCGCAACATAATGATGTAGGCTCTGCCTTTGTAGGAATTGATGCCGCCCTTACAGATATTTACAAAGAACTTTCAGGGGAAGGAGGTTCGGAAGGTGTCGGTCTTGTCCAGCAAGATACAGGGACAGGACATATCACGATAGGATCGAAAGCAGAAGGAACAGAAATTAATATTTCGAACAAAGATGGTGATGGACGGATCCTTTCTGGATTGTCAGATGGCAAAATAGTCACGGGTTCGAGAGAAGCGGTTACGGGTTCCCAATTATATGAAACGAATAGTAAAGTTGCGTCATATTTAGGAGGGGGAGCAGAATATAAAGAAGGCGTTTGGATTGATCCTACTTTCACACTTAATGTTGTCCAAGAAGATGGTTCTACGCAAGAGCAAGAATATAAGAATGTAGCAGATGCATTGAAGGATGTGAGTACTTCCTTCACGAATATTGAGAATGTCTTTGAGAATGGTATAGTGCAGCAAGAGGAAAGTGAAGATGAGAGTGGTCGTATCACGATAGGCTTGCAGACTGGTGGAACAGAAGTCAGTCTTTTGAATAAAGATGGCAGTAGGCGTGTTCTTTCTGGTTTAGCTGATGGAGATCTTTCTGAAGGTTCTACGGAGGCAGTTACTGGTAGTCAGTTGTTCAAGGTTGATAGTGATCTTAAGGCGACAAAGGATACGGTTACAGAAATCAGTACGACTGTTGATGGTTTGTCGAGTGGTTTAACAGAAGTAAAAACTCATGTTACACAAGTTGAAGGAGATCTTAAAGGTGTAACAGCTAATGTGAGTAAGATAACAGAGAATAGCTCTCGTTATTTAGGGGGCGGAGCAAATATCCTTGAAGGACAAGCTCCGACGTATAAAGTTCAAGGATCGCAACATAATGATGTAGGCTCTGCCTTTGTAGGAATTGATGCCGCCCTTACAGATATTTACAAAGAACTTTCAGGGGAAGGAGGTTCGGAAGGTGTCGGTCTTGTCCAGCAAGATACAGGGACAGGACATATCACGATAGGATCGAAAGCAGAAGGAACAGAAATTAATATTTCGAACAAAGATGGTGATGGACGGATCCTTTCTGGATTGTCAGATGGCAAAATAGTCACGGGTTCGAGAGAAGCGGTTACGGGTTCCCAATTATATGAAACGAATAGTAAAGTTGCGTCATATTTAGGAGGGGGAGCAGAATATAAAGAAGGCGTTTGGATTGATCCTACTTTCACACTTAATGTTGTCCAAGAAGATGGTTCTACGCAAGAGCAAGAATATAAGAATGTAGCAGATGCATTGAAGGATGTGAGTACTTCCTTCACGAATATTGAGAATGTCTTTGAGAATGGTATAGTGCAGCAAGAGGAAAGTGAAGATGAGAGTGGTCGTATCACGATAGGCTTGCAGACTGGTGGAACAGAAGTCAGTCTTTTGAATAAAGATGGCAGTAGGCGTGTTCTTTCTGGTTTAGCTGATGGAGATCTTTCTGAAGGTTCTACGGAGGCAGTTACTGGTAGTCAGTTGTTCAAGGTTGATAGTGATCTTAAGGCGACAAAGGATACGGTTACAGAAATCAGTACGACTGTTGATGGTTTGTCAACAAGTATGACGGCAGTTCAAGGAAATGTATCAAAGATTGCTGAGAATGCTTCTCAATATTTAGGGGGCGGAGCAGATGTTTTTGAAGGAACAGCGCCAATTTATCAGGTTCAGGGTGAAGATTACAGGAATGTAGGAGAAGCCTTTGCAAGTGTTGATGGTTCACTATCGGATATTTATCAGGAACTTTCAGGAGTTGGAAGTAAGAGCCTTGTACAACAAGAGGCCAGTGAAAATGGTGATGGTCGTATCACGATAGGCTTGCAGACTGGTGGAACAGAAGTCAGTCTTTTGAATAAAGATGGCAGTAGGCGTGTTCTTTCTGGTTTAGCTGATGGAGATCTTTCTGAAGGTTCTACGGAGGCAGTTACTGGTAGTCAGTTGTTCAAGGTTGATAGTGATCTTAAGGCGACAAAGGATACGGTTACAGAAATCAGTACGACTGTTGATGGTTTGTCAACAAGTATGACGGCAGTTCAAGGAGATGTATCAAAGATTGCGAAGAATACGTCTAAATATTTAGGGGGCGGAGCAAATATTCTTGATAGGACAGCCCCGACTTATCAGGTTCAGGGTAAAGATTACCAGAATGTCGGATCAGCCTTTGCAGGTGTTGATGATTCACTATCGGATATTTATCAAGAACTTTCAGGGGTTGGAAGTAAGAGCCTTGTACAACAAGAGGCCAGTGAAAATGGTGATGGTCGTATCACGATAGGTGCGCAAGTAGGTGGTACGGAAATTAGTCTAGCGAACAAAGATGGAGAAGGTCGGATCCTTTCCGGCTTGAAGGATGGAGCCCTTTCAGCAACTTCTAATGAAGCAGTTACAGGGAAACAACTTTATGAGGTTGATAGCAAATTTACAGCGAGTGTTGATGAATTATCTACAAGTATGACGGCAGTTCAAGGAGATGTATCAAAGATTGCTGAGAATGCTTCTCAATATTTAGGGGGCGGAGCAGATATTTTTGAAGGAACAGCCCCGACTTATCAGGTTCAGGGTAAAGATTACCAGAATGTCGGATCAGCCTTTGCAGGTGTTGATGATTCACTATCGGATATTTATCAGGAACTTTCAGGGGTTGGAAGTAAGAGCCTTGTACAACAAGAGGCCAGTGAAAATGGTGATGGTCGTATCACGATAGGTGCGCAAGTAGGTGGTACGGAAATTAGTCTAACGAACAAAGATGGAGAAGGTCGAACCCTTTCCGGCTTGAAGGATGGAGCCCTTTCAGCAACTTCTAATGAAGCAGTTACAGGGAAACAACTTTATGAGGTTGATAGCAAATTTACAGCGAGTGTTGATGAATTGTCTACAAGTATGACGGCAGTTCAAGGAGATGTATCAAAGATTGCTGAGAATGCTTCTCAATATTTAGGGGGCGGAGCAGATATTTTTGAAGGAACAGCGCCAATTTATCAGGTTCAGGGTGAAGATTACAGGAATGTAGGAGAAGCCTTTGCAAGTGTTGATGGTTCACTATCGGATATTTATCAGGAACTTTCAGGGGTTGGAAGTAAGAGCCTTGTACAACAAGAGGCCAGTGAAAATGGTGATGGTCGTATCACGATAGGTGCGCAAGTAGGTGGTACGGAAATTAGTCTAGCGAACAAAGATGGAGAAGGTCGAACCCTTTCCGGCTTGAAGGATGGAGCCCTTTCAGCAACTTCTAATGAAGCAGTTACAGGGAAACAACTTTATGAGGTTGATAGCAAATTTACAGCGAGTGTTGATGAATTGTCTACAAGTATGACGGCAGTTCAAGGAGATGTATCAAAGATTGCTGAGAATGCTTCTCAATATTTAGGGGGCGGAGCAGATATTTTTGAAGGAACAGCGCCAATTTATCAGGTTCAGGGTGAAGATTACAGGAATGTAGGAGAAGCCTTTGCAAGTGTTGATGGTTCACTATCGGATATTTATCAGGAACTTTCAGGGGTTGGAAGTAAGAGCCTTGTACAACAAGAGGCCAGTGAAAATGGTGATGGTCGTATCACGATAGGTGCGCAAGTAGGTGGTACGGAAATTAGTCTAGCGAACAAAGATGGAGAAGGTCGAACCCTTTCCGGCTTGAAGGATGGAGCCCTTTCAGCAACTTCTAATGAAGCAGTTACAGGGAAACAACTTTATGAGGTTGATAGCAAATTTACAGCGAGTGTTGATGAATTGTCTACAAGTATGACGGCAGTTCAAGGAGATGTATCAAAGATTGCTGAGAATGCTTCTCAATATTTAGGGGGCGGAGCAGATGTTTTTCATGGGACAGCGCCAACTTATCAGGTTCAGGGTGAAGATTACAGGAATGTAGGAGAAGCCTTTGCAAGTGTTGATGGTTCACTATCGGATATTTATCAGGAACTTTCAGGAGTTGGAAGTAAGAGCCTTGTACAACAAGAGGCCAGTGAAAATGGTGATGGTCGTATCACGATAGGTGCGAAAGTAGGTGGTACGGAAATTAGTCTAGCGAACAAAGATGGAGAAGGTCGGATCCTTTCCGGCTTGAAGGATGGAGCCCTTTCAGCAACTTCTAATGAAGCAGTTACAGGGAAACAACTTTATGAGGTTGATAGCAAATTTACAGCGAGTGTTGATGAATTGTCTACAAGTATGACGGCAGTTCAAGGAGATGTATCAAAGATTGCTGAGAATGCTTCTCAATATTTAGGGGGCGGAGCAGATGTTTTTCATGGGACAGCGCCAACTTATCAGGTTCAGGGTGAGTTCTATAATACTGTAGGATCTACATTTGCTGGAATTGATAGAACATTGACACAGCTTCTAAATGACACGAGTGAAAATAGTGAAAATCTTCAAAATAGTTTGTTATGGGACGAAGAGGAGGGTGCATTTGTTGCACTTCATGGTGAAAAGGGGAAAGAGAAAGTTAAGAGCAAACTTAAGTTTCTTATTGATGGAGATATAGCAGAGGGTTCGACAGAAGCGGTTACTGGGAGCCAGCTTTATGAGACCAATACTAAGCTTGCAGAATATTTCGGTGGTGGAGCAAAATATGGAGCTAACGGATGGACTGCTCCAAAGTTTGAAGTTGTTCAACTCAATTCTGGTAGTAAAAGCGGTCAAAAGAACTATAATAAGTATGATACTGTAGCTGGTGCTTTTGGTGGTGTTAATGACAATATGGAAGATCTGAACGATCGTCTGAACAAGGTTAAAGAACAAACAGAACAGATAGAACAGAATGGTTTGCAGTGGAATCAAAGTAAGGGTGCTTATGACGCAAGCCGAAAGGATAAAGAAGGAAATTCTGACAGCAGTAGGATTACCGGCGTTAAAGATGGCGAAATATCAAAAGGCTCTAGCGATGTTGTTACTGGAAATCAGCTTTGGGAAACGAACAACAAAGTAAAGGCGCTTGAAGACAAGGTTGATGATTTTGAGAATTCGGTTGGCCAAATGGCAGAGGGTGCTGTTCAATATGATAAAGACTCTGAAGGCAAAAAAACGAATAAAATCACTTTAGCAGGTGGTGATGCAGATAAACCTGTTGTGATTGATAATATTGGCGATGGTAAAGTTGAAAAAGGTTCGAAAGAAGCTGTTAATGGCGGGCAGTTATATGAGAAAATGACAATTGTTCTCAATGATGCAAAAAAATATACAGATGAACAGATGAAGCAAGCTGTTTCAGAAGCTAAAGAATATACTGATATGAAATTTGATAGCCTAAATTATAATATCGAGGGTGTAAAACAAGAAGCACGGCAAGCAGCAGCTATCGGTATAGCGGCCGCTAACCTCCGTTATAACGAAACACCTGGAAAGCTAAGTGTTGCAATCAGTAGTGGTTTATGGCGCAATCAATCTGCCTTTGCTTTTGGTGCTGGTTATACATCCGAAAGCGGAGATATTCGCTCTAGTATTTCTGTAACAACCGCTGGCAAACACTTCGGAGTAGGTGGAGGTATACACTTTACTCTTAACTAATTGCCTACTAAATAATACTTAACTAAAAAAAACTTTTACTGGTGCTTTATTAATATAAAATCTTAAGAATCCTAATAACAATTGCAAAACACCCTTTATTAAGATATTTATATTCTCTATTTCACAAAACTATCTAATTCCAACAAAGCAAATCTTAAAACTACAATACAACCTAATCAAATAAAATTAACCCTCTTCTCATGGGATACACTCCCATTAAAAAATTTATAAAAACCATTAACCTCAGTACAACAGAAAAAATTACAACACAAAAAAACAAAACACGATTAATTAAAGAATTCTTATAACGACTAATAACTTACTTCTTAGCTTCTTGATAACCTTTGAATGTGTCTTTTTGATGTCTAAAGTTTATTTTTTATCTTTATTGGAGAATTTGTTATGAAAAGATCAGATTTTATCTTAAAACGCGGTGATTTAAGGGGGTATTCTTTTTCTGGTTTTTTACCTTTGTTGAAGGCTGTTTCATTAGGTACTGTTATGACAGCACTCTTATTAAGTGTTTCACTTGTTATTGCATCTACTTTTTCTCCAACAGAGCAACAAACAACGATTCAGAGGCAAAAAGATCTTAACAGCTCTAAAAGCACTGATGGTTCAGGTGTACTTTCTTCAAATATTTTACGTGAAGGTTCAGAAGGCCGTAACAGAAGTGTTCATTTCTCAAGTAATCAGTTTTGTGGCGTAGATGATATTGTCGTTTCTAACACTTTTGATTCAAAGCAAATAGATACAGGAAGAACTATTACTGAAGGGAATTATGAAGCGCTTATAGCCAGCAGAAAATTTGCTTCTTGTCAGCTTGAGAGGGCTGCAATTTGGACTGTTGATGGTAGAAATAGTATGTCTGATATGTCGAATTTTATGCCGTCATACGCATTAAAAAGTGATCATAGAAAGGAAGGCCAAGCTGAAGGCCAATTGTTATGGGGTTCCGAAACGCAGGGCCGAGGCGCTAGTGCTATTGCTATAGGCAATAGGGCTGCAGTAAACGGTGCTGGCGCCATTGCAATGGGTGGTTATGTTAAAACCACCATGCAGGGTGTCGTAAGTTATATCATCACCGAGGCAAGAGGTGAGCGCGCAATTGCTATAGGTACAACAGCTATGGCATCGAATCTTGATGCAGTTGCTATAGGTTATAGCGCTAAGACTACAAAGAATGCTGGATTAGCTCTTGGTGCCTTTTCAGAGGTGATTGTTGATACAGGTATTGCTTTAGGTAGTCATTCTTTAGCTGATGTTGCGGGCGGTGTTGCGGGTTATGATCCTATCACAGGGAAAGCAACAACAGATAAAGATATGGCCTGGGTTAGTAATTCTAGTGCGGTGAGTATTGGCAAACGAAACTCAGCAGGTGTGGAAACATCACGGCAGATTATAAATTTAGCTGCTGGTACTGAAGATACTGATGCTGTGAATGTTGCTCAGTTGAAGGCTTTAAGAAAATGGGCGGGAGATGAGATAGCTAAAGCTGGAGGAGATTGGAATTTAAGTGTTAATGGAAAAGATTCTACAAATGTTTCTTCAGGGAGCACAGTTGATTTTTCATCTACTGGCAACCTTGAAATTTCAAAGGATCAAGATAATAAAGTAACATTTGATCTTGCGAAGAGTATCACTGTTGATAAGCTAACAGTAGCAGGGCATACCTTAGATCAAACTGGCTTAACTCTTAAAGGTGGTCCAAGTGTTACAGCTGCTAATGGTATAGATGCCGGTCGTATGAAAATTCAAAGAGTAGCAGATGGTTTTTTAGATGATGACGCCGTTAATAAAAAACAGCTGAATGTAGTAGAAGAATTAGTGAAGAAAGGTTGGCGTTTATCAGTTAACGGTGGAGAGGATCTATATATTGGAGCGGACTATCAAGTTGGTTTCTTGGCTGAAGATCAAAATCTTTCAATTTTATGGGGTGACTCTGGAAATATAAAGTTTGGTCTTGCACAGGACATTTCAGTTAATAGTGTAATTTTAGGAAGGCAAATTTTAAATAAAGATGGCTTAACTCTTGCAGATGGTACAAGTATAACAACTAATGGTATTGCGGCTGGTGGTAAGAAGATTTCAGGCGTTTTAGCTGGGACTGAAGATACTGATGCAGTCAATTTTTCTCAATTGAATGCAGTTAAAAATGAATTAGAAAAGAACAATTGGATCCAGCAAGATTCTGCGACGGGTATTATTACAATAGGTGCGCAAGTAGGTGGTACAGCAATCGATTTTGCGAATAAAGATGGAGAAGGGCGCATCCTTTCCGGCTTGAAGGATGGAGCAGTCTCAAAAACTTCTAATGAAGCGGTTACAGGCAAACAACTGTATGAGGTTGAGAGTAAGGTTACAGAAACCAGCGGAAAAGTTGAAGGTTTGTCAACAGGTATGACGGCAGTTCAAGGAGATGTATCAAAGATTGCGAAGAATACTTCTGAGTATTTAGGGGGCGGAGCAAATATTCTTGATGGGAGAGCTCCGACTTATAGGGTTCAGGGTAAAGATTACCAGAACGTAGGAACAGCTTTTACAGGTGTTGATGGTTCGATTACTGACATCTATTCGAAAATTGCGGGTGTAGCAGGGGATAGCCTTCTTGAACAAGAAGCAAGTGAAGATGGCAGTGGCCGCATCACGATAGGTGCAAAAGTAGGTGGTACGGAAATCAATCTTGCGAACAAAGGTGATGAGGGTCGGATCCTTTCCGGCTTGAAGGACGGAGCAGTTTCAGAAACTTCTAATGAAGCAATTACTGGCAGCCAGCTTTATGAGACCAATACTAAGCTTGCAGAATATTTCGGTGGTGGAGCAAAATATGGAGCTAACGGATGGACTGCTCCAAAGTTTGAAGTTGTTCAACTCAATTCTGGTAGTAAAAGCGGTCAAAAGAACTATAATAAGTATGATACTGTAGCTGATGCTTTTGATGCTGTTAACAAAAGTATGGAAAGCCTAAATAATCGTATTGATGGTGTTGAGAATCAAGCAGACCAGAATGGTTTGCAGTGGAATGAAAGTAAGGGTGCTTATGACGCAAGACGAAAAGATTCTGACAGCAGTAGAATTACTGGCGTTAAAGATGGCACTATATCAGAAGGCTCTAGCGATGTTGTTACTGGAAATCAGCTTTGGGAAACGAACAGCAGAGTAAAGGAGCTTGAAGACAAGATTGATGGTTTTGAGGGTTCAGTTGGTGTAGAGGGTGCTGTTCAATATGATAAAGGTGAAGATGGGAAGAAAACGAATAAAATCACTTTAGCAGGTGGTGATGCGAGTGCTCCTGTTGTGATTGATAATGTTGGAGATGGTAAAGTTGAAAAAGGTTCGAAAGAAGCTATTAATGGCGGGCAGTTATATGAGAAAATGACAATTGTTCTCGATGATGCAAAAAAGTATACAGATGAAAAGATAAAGAGTGCTGTTTCTGAAGCTAAAGAATATACTGATATGAAATTTGATAGCCTAAATTATAATATCGAGGGTGTAAAACAAGAAGCACGGCAAGCAGCAGCTGTCGGTATAGCTGTCGCCAACCTTCGTTATAACGAAGCCCCTGGAAAAATCAGCATTGCATTTAGTAGTGGTTCATGGCGCAGTCAATCTGCTATTGCTTTTGGTGCTGGTTATACATCTGAGAGCGGCAACATTCGTTCTAATCTATCTATCACCACTGCTGGTGGTCATTGGGGCATAGGCGCAGGAATACAGCTCACACTGAATTAAAAAATAATTTGCACTACTATAAAAATCGCCCTTGTTTTAAAAGATTCAAGAGCGAAAATTCATCAGATGCCTAACTTTTCCCACAAAATTAACAAAATTTTGCCATAAATGTAAAAATAAACTTGATAATACGACTCTTATACTTTATACAGAATAAACCATTTTGTTTTTAACCAAGGAGGAAACAAAAAACCTATTGCAATAAAGTAAGAAACAAAAACTACAATTCCACCATATTTCCCATTCATTACGCTAATACTGTAATCCACAATACAGCATTAACAAACCCTGCTGTTCAAAAAAATCTTAATAAAAACGACTCTATGACTTATCTAATACAGTTAAAATACGCCTTTTTTATGAAATTTATCTACGAACACACATAACCTCTTTATGAAGGCAAATATAAAAAAATTCAAACACTCTAACCCAAATAATCTTTTAGTGATCATTCCTTCAATTTGAACTTTTACGATGACCACAAAGATTGCAGTTTCCACCTCTAGACATCTAATAACTTCTAAATGTGTCTTTTTGATGTCTAAAATTTATTTTTGGAGCATTTGTTATGAAAAGATCAGACCTTATCTTAAAACGCGGTGATTTAAGGGGGCATTCTTTTTCTGGTTTTTCACCTTTGTTGAAGGCCGCTTCATTAGGTACTGTTATGACAGCGCTTTTATCGAGTGTTTCTCCTGTCATTGCATCTACTTTTTCTCCAACAGAACAACAAACAACGATTCAGAGGCAAAAAGATCTTAACAGCTCTAAAAGCACTGATGGTTCAGGTGTACTTTCTTCAAATATTTTACGTGAAGGTTCAGAAGGTCGTAACGGAAGTGTTCATTTCTCGAGTAATCAGTTTTGTGGTGTAGATGATATTGTCGTTTCTAACACTTTTGATTCGAAGAAAATAGATACAGGAAGAACTATTACTGAAGGAAATAATGAAAAATTCATAGCCAGCAGACAATTTGCCTCTTGTCAGCTTGAGAGACCTGCAATTTGGACTGTTGATGGTAGAAATACTACGTCTGATGTATTAAATAATACTATGTCTGATGTATTGAATTTTGTGCCGTCATATGCGTTTAAAAGAAATAAAGCTAGTGGTTTGGAATGGGGTGACAATGCGGTAGCTAAAGATGAAGGATCTATTGCTATAGGTCATGGCGCTCACGCTAACGGTAGGAAGAATGAGAAGCCAGACGCAAGCATCGCCATTGCAATAGGTGATAAGTCCACTGTGGCAATAGGTTCAGCTACAATCTCTATAGGTGCGAACGCTCGCACGCACGAGAACGGGGCAATAGCTATAGGTGCACGGACAGAAGTAACAGTTGTGGGAGGTGTTGCTTTAGGTACTTTTGCTTTAGCTGATGTTGCGGGCGGTGTTGCGGGTTATGATCCTGTCACAGGGAAAGCAACAACAAATGAAGATAGGATATGGGTCAGTAATACAGGTGCGTTCAGTATTGGCGGCAGCACAAATAACTCAAGCCACCCAGAGAGAAATAAAACACGACAAATTATAAATTTAGCCGCTGGTACTGAAGATACTGATGCCGTGAATATTGCTCAGTTAAAGGCTTTGAGACAATGGACAGGAGATGAGATAGCTAAAGTTGGGGGAGGTTGGAATTTAAGTGTTAATGGACAAGGTTCTGCAAATATTTCTTCAGGGAGCACAGTTGATTTTTCATCTACTGGCAACCTTGAAATTTCAAAGGATCAAGATAATAAAGTAACATTTGATCTTGCGAAGAGTATCACTGTTGATAAGCTAACAGTAGCAGAGCATACCTTAGATCAAACTGGCTTAGTTTTTAAAGATGGTCCAAGCATAACGGTTTCTGGAATCGATGTGGCTAGCAAAAAGATCACAGGAGTTGCTGATGGCGTTGCGGATAGTGATGCTGTTAATAAAAAACAGTTGAATGAAGTAGAAAAATTGGCAACGAAAAGTTGGCAGCTGTCTATTGGCGGAACAAATGCAACAGATGTTGCTCCAGGGAGCACAGTTGATTTTTCATCTACTGACAACCTTAAAATTTCAAAGGATCAAGATAATAAAGTAACATTTGATCTTGCGAAGAGTATCACTGTTGATAAGCTAACAGTAGCAGGGCATACCTTAGATCAAACTGGCTTAAGTATTAAAGGTGGTCCAAGTGTTACAGCTGCTAATGGTATAAATGCCGGTCATAGGAGAATTCTCGGAGTAGCAGATGGTTTTTTAGATGATGACGCCGTTAATAAAAAACAGCTGAATGTAGTAGAAGAATTAGTGAAGAAAGGTTGGCGTTTATCAGTTAACGGTGGAGAGGATCTATATGTTGGAGCGGGAAATAAAATTAGTTTCATTAATGGAGATCAAAATCTTTCAATTTTAGGGGATAACGCTAGAAGTATAACGTTTGATCTTGCACAGGACATTTCAGTTAATAGTGTAATTTTAGGAAGGCAAATTTTAAATAAAGATGGCTTAACTCTTGAAGACGGTACAAGTATAACAACTAATGGTATTGCGGCTGGTGGTAAGAAGATTTCAGGCGTTTTAGCTGGGACTGAAGATACTGATGCAGTCAATTTTTCTCAATTGAATGCAGTTAAAAATGAATTAGAAAAGAACAATTGGATCCAGCAAGATTCTGCGACGGGTATTATTACAATAGGTGCGCAAGTAGGTGGTACAGCAATCGATTTTGCGAATAAAGATGGAGAAGGGCGCATCCTTTCCGGTTTGAAGGACGGAGCAGTCTCAGAAACTTCTAATGCAGCGGTTACCGGCAACCAGCTTTATACCACGAATAGCCAGATTGCTCAATATTTAGGCGGTGGTGCGCGCTATGAAGATGGTCAATGGATTGATCCTACTTTCACACTTAATGTTGTCCAAGAAGATGGTTCTACGCAAGAGAAAGAATATAAGAATGTAGCAGATGCATTGAAGGATGTGAGTACTTCCTTCACGAATGTTGAGAATGTCTTTGAGAATGGTATAGTGCAGCAAGAGGAAAGTGAAGATGAGAGTGGTCGTATCACGATAGGCTTGCAGACTGGTGGAACAGAAGTCAGTCTTTTGAATAAAGATGGCAGTAGGCGTGTTCTTTCTGGTTTAGCTGATGGAGATCTTTCTGAAGGTTCTACGGAGGCAGTTACTGGTAGTCAGTTGTTCAAGGTTGATAGTGATCTTAAGGCGACAAAGGATACGGTTACAGAAATCAGTACGACTGTTGATGGTTTGTCAACAAGTATGACGGCAGTTCAAGGAGATGTATCAAAGATTGCGAAGAATACGTCTAAATATTTAGGGGGCGGAGCAAATATTCTTGATGGGACAGCTCCGACTTATAGGGTTCAGGGTAAAGATTACCAGAACGTAGGAACAGCTTTTACAGGTGTTGATGGTTCGATTACTGACATTTATTCGAAAATTGCGAGTGTAGCAGGGGTAGTCTTGTTGAACAAGAAGCAAGTGAAGATGGCAGTGGCCGCATTACGGTAGGGTCGAAAGTAGCTGGTGCGGAAATCAATTTTTCGAACAAAGATGATGAAGGTCGGGTCCTTTCCGGTATCAAGGATGGCATAGTTTCAAGAGGTTCTAATCAGGCAGTTACCGGCAACCAGCTTTATACCACGAATAGCCAGATTGCTCAATATTTAGGTGGTGGTGCGCGCTATGAAGATGGTCAATGGATTGATCCTACTTTCACACTTAATGTTGTCCAAGAAGATGGTTCTACGCAAGAGAAAGAATATAAGAATGTAGCAGATGCATTGAAGGATGTGAGTACTTCCTTCACGAATGTTGAGAACGTTTTTGAGAATGGTATAGTGCAGCAAGAGGAAAGTGAAGATGAGAGTGGTCGTATCACGATAGGCTTGCAGACTGGTGGAACAGAAGTCAGTCTTTTGAATAAAGATGGCAGTAGGCGTGTTCTTTCTGGTTTAGCTGATGGAGATCTTTCTGAAGGTTCTACGGAGGCAGTTACTGGTAGTCAGTTGTTCAAGGTTGATAGTGATCTTAAGGCGACAAAGGATACGGTTACAGAAATCAGTACGACTGTTGATGGTTTGTCAACAAGTATGACGGCAGTTCAAGGAGATGTATCAAAGATTGCGAAGAATACGTCTAAATATTTAGGGGGCGGAGCAAATATTCTTGATGGGACAGCTCCGACTTATAGGGTTCAGGGTAAAGATTACCAGAACGTAGGAACAGCTTTTACAGGTGTTGATGGTTCGATTACTGACATTTATTCGAAAATTGCGAGTGTAGCAGGGGGTAGTCTTGTTGAACAAGAAGCAAGTGAAGATGGCAGTGGCCGCATTACGGTAGGGTCGAAAGTAGCTGGTGCGGAAATCAATTTTTCGAACAAAGATGATGAAGGTCGGGTCCTTTCCGGTATCAAGGATGGCATAGTTTCAAGAGGTTCTAATCAGGCAGTTACCGGCAACCAGCTTTATACCACGAATAGCCAGATTGCTCAATATTTAGGTGGTGGTGCGCGCTATGAAGATGGTCAATGGATTGATCCTACTTTCACACTTAATGTTGTCCAAGAAGATGGTTCTACGCAAGAGAAAGAATATAAGAATGTAGCAGATGCATTGAAGGATGTGAGTACTTCCTTCACGAATGTTGAGAACGTTTTTGAGAATGGTATAGTGCAGCAAGAGGAAAGTGAAGATGAGAGTGGTCGTATCACGATAGGCTTGCAGACTGGTGGAACAGAAGTCAGTCTTTTGAATAAAGATGGCAGTAGGCGTGTTCTTTCTGGTTTAGCTGATGGAGATCTTTCTGAAGGTTCTACGGAGGCAGTTACTGGTAGTCAGTTGTTCAAGGTTGATAGTGATCTTAAGGCGACAAAGGATACGGTTACAGAAATCAGTACGACTGTTGATGGTTTGTCAACAAGTATGACGGCAGTTCAAGGAGATGTATCAAAGATTGCGAAGAATACGTCTAAATATTTAGGGGGCGGAGCAAATATTCTTGATGGGACAGCTCCGACTTATAGGGTTCAGGGTAAAGATTACCAGAACGTAGGAACAGCTTTTACAGGTGTTGATGGTTCGATTACTGACATTTATTCGAAAATTGCGAGTGTAGCAGGGGTAGTCTTGTTGAACAAGAAGCAAGTGAAGATGGCAGTGGCCGCATTACGGTAGGGTCGAAAGTAGCTGGTGCGGAAATCAATTTTTCGAACAAAGATGATGAAGGTCGGGTCCTTTCCGGTATCAAGGATGGCATAGTTTCAAGAGGTTCTAATCAGGCAGTTACCGGCAACCAGCTTTATACCACGAATAGCCAGATTGCTCAATATTTAGGTGGTGGTGCGCGCTATGAAGATGGTCAATGGATTGATCCTACTTTCACACTTAATGTTGTCCAAGAAGATGGTTCTACGCAAGAGAAAGAATATAAGAATGTAGCAGATGCATTGAAGGATGTGAGTACTTCCTTCACGAATGTTGAGAACGTTTTTGAGAATGGTATAGTGCAGCAAGAGGAAAGTGAAGATGAGAGTGGTCGTATCACGATAGGCTTGCAGACTGGTGGAACAGAAGTCAGTCTTTTGAATAAAGATGGCAGTAGGCGTGTTCTTTCTGGTTTAGCTGATGGAGATCTTTCTGAAGGTTCTACGGAGGCAGTTACTGGTAGTCAGTTGTTCAAGGTTGATAGTGATCTTAAGGCGACAAAGGATACGGTTACAGAAATCAGTACGACTGTTGATGGTTTGTCAACAAGTATGACGGCAGTTCAAGGAGATGTATCAAAGATTGCGAAGAATACGTCTAAATATTTAGGAGGCGGAGCAAATATTCTTGATAGGACAGCCCCGACTTATCAGGTTCAGGGTAAAGATTACCAGAATGTCGGATCAGCCTTTGCAGGTGTTGATGATTCACTATCGGATATTTATCAGGAACTTTCAGGAGTTGGAAGTAAGAGCCTTGTACAACAAGAGGCCAGTGAAGATGGGAATGGTCGCATCACGATAGGGTCGCAAGTAGGTGGTACGGAAATTAGTCTAGCGAACAAAGATGGAGAAGGTCGAACCCTTTCCGGCTTGAAGGATGGAGCCCTTTCAGCAACTTCTAATGAAGCAGTTACAGGAAAACAACTTTATGAAGTTGAGAGCAAGGTTACAGAAACCAGCGGAAAAGTTGAAGGTTTGTCAACAAGTATGACGGCAGTTCAAGGAGATGTATCAAAGATTGCGAAGAATGCTTCTGAGTATTTAGGGGGCGGAGCAAATGTTCTTGATGGGACAGCTCCGACTTATCAGGTTCAGGGTAAAGATTACCAGAACGTAGGAACAGCTTTTACAGGTGTTGATGGTTCGATTACTGACATTTATTCGAAAATTGCGAGTGTAGCAGGGGGTAGTCTTGTTGAACAAGAAGCAAGTGAAGATGGCAGTGGTCGCATTACGGTAGGGTCGAAAGTAGCTGGTGCGGAAATCAATTTTTCGAATAAAGATGATGAAGGTCGGGTCCTTTCCGGTATCAAGGATGGCATAGTTTCAAGAGGTTCTAATCAGGCAGTTACCGGCAACCAGCTTTATACCACGAATAGCCAGATTGCTCAATATTTAGGCGGTGGTGCGCGCTATGAAGATGGTCAATGGATTGATCCTACTTTCACACTTAATGTTGTCCAAGAAGATGGTTCTACGCAAGAGAAAGAATATAAGAATGTAGCAGATGCATTGAAGGATGTGAGTACTTCCTTCACGAATGTTGAGAATGTCTTTGAGAATGGTATAGTGCAACAAGAGGAAAGTGAAGATGAGAGTGGTCGTATCACGATAGGTGCGAAAGTAGGTGGTACGGAAATTAGTCTAGCGAACAAAGATGGAGAAGGTCGGATCCTTTCCGGCTTGAAGGATGGAGCCCTTTCAGCAACTTCTAATGAAGCAGTTACAGGGAAACAACTTTATGAGGTTGATAGCAAATTTACAGCGAGTGTTGATGAATTGTCTACAAGTATGACGGCAGTTCAAGGAGATGTATCAAAGATTGCTGAGAATGCTTCCCAATATTTAGGGGGCGGAGCAGATGTTTTTGAAGGAACAGCGCCAATTTATCAGGTTCAGGGTGAAGATTACAGGAATGTAGGAGAAGCCTTTGCAAGTGTTGATGGTTCACTATCGGATATTTATCAGGAACTTTCAGGAGTTGGAAGTAAGAGCCTTGTACAACAAGAGGCCAGTGAAAATGGTGATGGTCGTATCACGATAGGCTTGCAGACTGGTGGAACAGAAGTCAGTCTTTTGAATAAAGATGGCAGTAGGCGTGTTCTTTCTGGTTTAGCTGATGGAGATCTTTCTGAAGGTTCTACGGAGGCAGTTACTGGTAGTCAGTTGTTCAAGGTTGATAGTGATCTTAAGGCGACAAAGGATACGGTTACAGAAATCAGTACGACTGTTGATGGTTTGTCGAGTGGTTTAACAGAAGTAAAAACTCATGTTACACAAGTTGAAGGAGATCTTAAAGGTGTAACAGCTAATGTGAGTAAGATAACAGAGAATAGCTCTCGTTATTTAGGGGGCGGAGCAAATATCCTTGAAGGACAAGCTCCGACGTATAAAGTTCAAGGATCGCAACATAATGATGTAGGCTCTGCCTTTGTAGGAATTGATGCCGCCCTTACAGATATTTACAAAGAACTTTCAGGGGAAGGAGGTTCGGAAGGTGTCGGTCTTGTCCAGCAAGATACAGGGACAGGACATATCACGATAGGATCGAAAGCAGAAGGAACAGAAATTAATATTTCGAACAAAGATGGTGATGGACGGATCCTTTCTGGATTGTCAGATGGCAAAATAGTCACGGGTTCGAGAGAAGCGGTTACGGGTTCCCAATTATATGAAACGAATAGTAAAGTTGCGTCATATTTAGGAGGGGGAGCAGAATATAAAGAAGGCGTTTGGATTGATCCTACTTTCACACTTAATGTTGTCCAAGAAGATGGTTCTACGCAAGAGCAAGAATATAAGAATGTAGCAGATGCATTGAAGGATGTGAGTACTTCCTTCACGAATATTGAGAATGTCTTTGAGAATGGTATAGTGCAGCAAGAGGAAAGTGAAGATGAGAGTGGTCGTATCACGATAGGCTTGCAGACTGGTGGAACAGAAGTCAGTCTTTTGAATAAAGATGGCAGTAGGCGTGTTCTTTCTGGTTTAGCTGATGGAGATCTTTCTGAAGGTTCTACGGAGGCAGTTACTGGTAGTCAGTTGTTCAAGGTTGATAGTGATCTTAAGGCGACAAAGGATACGGTTACAGAAATCAGTACGACTGTTGATGGTTTGTCAACAAGTATGACGGCAGTTCAAGGAGATGTATCAAAGATTGCGAAGAATACGTCTAAATATTTAGGGGGCGGAGCAAATATTCTTGATAGGACAGCCCCGACTTATCAGGTTCAGGGTAAAGATTACCAGAATGTCGGATCAGCCTTTGCAGGTGTTGATGATTCACTATCGGATATTTATCAGGAACTTTCAGGGGTTGGAAGTAAGAGCCTTGTACAACAAGAGGCCAGTGAAAATGGTGATGGTCGTATCACGATAGGTGCGCAAGTAGGTGGTACGGAAATTAGTCTAGCGAACAAAGATGGAGAAGGTCGAACCCTTTCCGGCTTGAAGGATGGAGCCCTTTCAGCAACTTCTAATGAAGCAGTTACAGGGAAACAACTTTATGAGGTTGATAGCAAATTTACAGCGAGTGTTGATGAATTGTCTACAAGTATGACGGCAGTTCAAGGAGATGTATCAAAGATTGCTGAGAATGCTTCTCAATATTTAGGGGGCGGAGCAGATATTTTTGAAGGAACAGCGCCAATTTATCAGGTTCAGGGTAAAGATTACCAGAATGTCGGATCAGCCTTTGCAGGTGTTGATGATTCACTATCGGATATTTATCAGGAACTTTCAGGGGTTGGAAGTAAGAGCCTTGTACAACAAGAGGCCAGTGAAAATGGTGATGGTCGTATCACGATAGGTGCGCAAGTAGGTGGTACGGAAATTAGTCTAACGAACAAAGATGGAGAAGGTCGAACCCTTTCCGGCTTGAAGGATGGAGCCCTTTCAGCAACTTCTAATGAAGCAGTTACAGGGAAACAACTTTATGAGGTTGATAGCAAATTTACAGCGAGTGTTGATGAATTGTCTACAAGTATGACGGCAGTTCAAGGAGATGTATCAAAGATTGCTGAGAATGCTTCTCAATATTTAGGGGGCGGAGCAGATGTTTTTCATGGGACAGCGCCAACTTATCAGGTTCAGGGTGAAGATTACAGGAATGTAGGAGAAGCCTTTGCAAGTGTTGATGGTTCACTATCGGATATTTATCAGGAACTTTCAGGAGTTGGAAGTAAGAGCCTTGTACAACAAGAGGCCAGTGAAAATGGTGATGGTCGTATCACGATAGGTGCGAAAGTAGGTGGTACGGAAATTAGTCTAGCGAACAAAGATGGAGAAGGTCGGATCCTTTCCGGCTTGAAGGATGGAGCCCTTTCAGCAACTTCTAATGAAGCAGTTACAGGGAAACAACTTTATGAGGTTGATAGCAAATTTACAGCGAGTGTTGATGAATTGTCTACAAGTATGACGGCAGTTCAAGGAGATGTATCAAAGATTGCTGAGAATGCTTCTCAATATTTAGGGGGCGGAGCAG
Organism: Bartonella sp. AR 15-3; assembly: GCF_002022445.1. Taxonomy (GTDB): domain Bacteria; phylum Pseudomonadota; class Alphaproteobacteria; order Rhizobiales; family Rhizobiaceae; genus Bartonella. Next base: position 175,277 of record NZ_MUYE01000001.1, read on the forward strand.
ATGTTTTTCATGGGACAGCGCCAACTTATCAGGTTCAGGGTGAAGATTACAGGAATGTAGGAGAAGCCTTTGCAAGTGTTGATGGTTCACTATCGGATATTTATCAGGAACTTTCAGGAGTTGGAAGTAAGAGCCTTGTACAACAAGAGGCCAGTGAAAATGGTGATGGTCGTATCACGATAGGTGCGAAAGTAGGTGGTACGGAAATTAGTCTAGCGAACAAAGATGGAGAAGGTCGGATCCTTTCCGGCTTGAAGGATGGAGCCCTTTCAGCAACTTCTAATGAAGCAGTTACAGGGAAACAACTTTATGAGGTTGATAGCAAATTTACAGCGAGTGTTGATGAATTGTCTACAAGTATGACGGCAGTTCAAGGAGATGTATCAAAGATTGCTGAGAATGCTTCTCAATATTTAGGGGGCGGAGCAGATGTTTTTCATGGGACAGCGCCAACTTATCAGGTTCAGGGTGAGTTCTATAATACTGTAGGATCTACATTTGCTGGAATTGATAGAACATTGACACAGCTTCTAAATGACACGAGTGAAAATAGTGAAAATCTTCAAAATAGTTTGTTATGGGACGAAGAGGAGGGTGCATTTGTTGCACTTCATGGTGAAAAGGGGAAAGAGAAAGTTAAGAGCAAACTTAAGTTTCTTATTGATGGAGATATAGCAGAGGGTTCGACAGAAGCGGTTACTGGGAGCCAGCTTTATGAGACCAATACTAAGCTTGCAGAATATTTCGGTGGTGGAGCAAAATATGGAGCTAACGGATGGACTGCTCCAAAGTTTGAAGTTGTTCAACTCAATTCTGGTAGTAAAAGCGGTCAAAAGAACTATAATAAGTATGATACTGTAGCTGGTGCTTTTGGTGGTGTTAATGACAATATGGAAGATCTGAACGATCGTCTGAACAAGGTTAAAGAACAAACAGAACAGATAGAACAGAATGGTTTGCAGTGGAATCAAAGTAAGGGTGCTTATGACGCAAGCCGAAAGGATAAAGAAGGAAATTCTGACAGCAGTAGGATTACCGGCGTTAAAGATGGCGAAATATCAAAAGGCTCTAGCGATGTTGTTACTGGAAATCAGCTTTGGGAAACGAACAACAAAGTAGATGATCTTAAAAACGACGTAAATAATCTTAAAGACAAGGTTGATGATTTTGAGAATTCGGTTGGCCAAATGGCAGAGGGTGCTGTTCAATATGATAAAGACTCTGAAGGCAAAAAAACGAATAAAATCACTTTAGCAGGTGGTGATGCAAGTGCACCTGTGATCATTGATAATGTTGGAGATGGTAAAGTTGAGAAAGATTCGAAAGAAGCTATCAATGGTGGACAATTGTATGAAAAGATGGGTATTGTTCTTGATGAGGCTAAGAAGCACACAGATGAACAGATGAAGCAAGCTGTTTCAGAAGCTAAAGATTATACTGATATGAAATTTGATAGCTTAAATTATAATATTGAAGGTGTCAAAAGCGAAGCAAGACAAGCAGCAGCCATTGGTTTAGCTGCCGCTAACCTGCGTTATGAAGATGCTCCTGGTGCATTAAGTGTTGCGTTTAGTAGCGGTTCGTGGCGTAGTCAATCTGCTATTGCTTTTGGTGCTGGTTATACATCTGAGAGCGGCAACATTCGTTCTAATCTATCTGTCACTACTGCTGGTGGTCATTGGGGAATAGGTGCAGGAATAAGTGTGAGATTAAAATAATGATGAAATATCAAAGTATTTTTTCAAATCTTTTGTTCCTCTTTATCTTATTAGGAAAAAGTGAAAGTTTTTCTCATGGGCAAGATAATATATATACGGTGCATCCACCTCAACTATCTGTTCCTGGTGGTAAACCTGGCGAAACACAAAGGCTTATTATGCAATTTTATAATTGGACTTTGATTTGTGATGAAAATAAAATACTTAAACAGGGTATATGTAATGTAACACAAGCTATTCATGATAAAGAAGATAATACAATTTTTAGTTGGTCTCTTGTTTCTACGAAAAATGGTCAACCAGCTATACTCTTCCGAACATTGCCAAATGCTGATACAAATGTTCCTATTCGAATATTTATGGAGAATATTAAAGAACCTATTCTTGTTCATTATACGCAGTGTGGCGAAGAAGTTTGTTTGGCTCAATCGCCTTTGGGGCCGGTTTTAAGTAGTCAAATAGAGAAAAAAAAGAATGTACGTATTTCTTATAGCCTTAAAGAAGGAAAAACATTCTCTTTTATTGCACCATTTAACGGTTTAAGTGAAGCATTGTTTTCTTTACAAAAATAGGAAATGCAAATAGTAATTATACGAAAAAATCGCTTATTTTGGAAGGTATTTGCTTTTTTAAAATTAAAATAAGACAAATACATATTGATCTGCAATTAAAATACATAGTATATTAAAAGCTATCTTCAGTAAATATTTATAAAATATTCAATGAAATATAAATTTTTGTTAAATAGTATATTTTCCATATAAGTTTTCAGCTATAAAAATCTTTATTAGAAAAGTGTGTGTTGTGAGAATACAGATTTTCTTTATTTAATAAATTTTGTACATGATTAAAACATATAAATATATCTTTCGATTTTTTATCATGTGTATGTGGTAAGTTAAATTGTATTAATATTGATATCGCGTAAGGGATAATACTACTATTCGTTTTATTTACAGGTAATTATCTAGTCGAATGTAATAAAAAATTGTACAATAAAATAGCTTAAGGTGTACAAAAACACCAATAAGTAACGTTTTTCTTTACGCAGCTTTAATTAGAAAAATAGCTATCATCTTTTTATTTCAACATTCTGATTTACGGATTGTAAGAGTGAACTAGGAGAAGTAAAATGAGTAGTGTTTAATATCAAAGCTGCAATGCTACAATTGAAGTGTTAAAATTAAATCAAAAGCAGATTAATCGCTATTATTTAGTTACGATGAAAATTTGCTATTTAGATAAAAATAGTTATTTATTCAGTATCTTATAGATAAGATCAATTTCAAACTAGAAATATATCTTTTCGTTATAAAATATAGTTCGTTAGCTAAGTTAGATACTAGGAAGGAATTATGTTTTTTGATGTGGGAAGCGGTGTATTAGAAATTATCAGAATATGGAAATGATAAACTTATGAAAAAAACAACATCGATAGGTGGTAGAGGTGGTTCAGGATCAAAAGCACTATATCAGCGTATAAAAAAGAAAGCAGGAACTATTAAATCATCATCACGGCGATGGCTAGAAAGACATTTGAATGATCCTTATGTCCATAAATCAAAAGTGGATGGTTATCGTTCTCGTTCTGCTTACAAACTGATTGAAATTGATGAACGTTATAAGATTTTCAAGAAAGGTCAGAAAGTCATTGATCTAGGAGCTGCTCCTGGAGGATGGTGTCAAGTAGTATCACGTAAAGTTGCGTCAACAGATCAAAAGCCTAGTGTTGTTGGTATTGATTATTTAGCAATGGATCCGCTTCCTGGTGTGATAGTGCTTAAAATGGATTTTTTATGTGAAGATGCACCACAGAAATTAATGAATGCGTTAGAAACACAACCGGATATAGTTCTTTCTGATATGGCAGCACCAACAACAGGACATCGTAAAACTGATCATTTGAGAACAATGTATTTATGTGAAATGGCTGCTGATTTTGCCCTCTCTGTTCTTAAAACTGGAGGGCATTTTTTAGCAAAAGCTTTTCAGGGAGGAGCAGAAAACACTCTTCTCACTACGTTGAAACAGAATTTTAAAATAGTTCATCATGTCAAACCTCCTGCAAGTCGAGCAGAATCGGTAGAGCTTTATCTTTTAGCTCTTGAATTTAAGGGCAGAATTAACGCACAAGAATAGTCTTTTCGTGTATAAAAAAACAAAAATTATTTTATTCTATTTGCAATACAAATACTTTTTAACCAATTTATAATAATTATACATAGTTTTGGCATGTTTTTTTATAAAAAGTACAACACATAAAATGAATGTATTTTGTGAAAGTAGAGTAAATTAATTTTTCAGTGGGCTTTTTTATGAAATTTCTTGATCAGGCTAAAGTCTATATTCGTTCTGGTAATGGTGGAGCAGGAGCAGTATCATTCCGTCGTGAAAAATTTATAGAATTTGGAGGTCCAGATGGAGGTAATGGAGGACGTGGGGGCGATGTATGGGCTCTTGTTGTTGATGGACTCAATACACTAATTGATTATCGTTATCAGCAACATTTTAGAGCAAAAACAGGAGGGCATGGTAAGGGGCGCAATATGACAGGTGTAAAGGGTGATGATATCATTCTTAAAGTGCCGGTTGGAACACAGATTTTTGAAGAAGATAATAAAACATTGATTTGTGATTTGATAGAAGTTGGTCAACGTTATCGTCTTGCCAAAGGAGGCAATGGTGGTTTTGGTAATCTTCATTTTACAACTTCTACGAATCGAGCACCTCGGCATGCAAATCCAGGCTTGAGTGGAGAAGAGCGTACACTTTGGCTACGTTTGAAATTGATTGCTGATGGAGGACTTGTTGGTTTGCCAAATGCTGGCAAATCAACTTTTTTAGCGGCAGTAACAGCTGCAAAGCCCAAAATTGCGGATTATCCTTTTACTACTTTGTATCCTCATCTTGGTGTTGCTTCTATTGATGCCCGCGAATTTATTTTGGCCGATATTCCAGGTTTGATTGAAGGAGCTCATGAAGGCGTGGGAATCGGTGACCGTTTTTTAGGGCATATAGAACGTTGCCGTGTTTTACTTCATTTGGTTTCTGCTCAAGAAGAAGATATAGCAAAAGCTTATTATACTATCCGTCATGAGCTCGAAGCATATGGACATGATTTAAGTGATAAAACTGAAATTGTAGCTTTAAGTCAGATCGATACTCTTTCCATTAGAGAACGTGCTGTCAAACAAGAAATATTGCAAAGAGCATCTGGTAAATCGGTTATGATGTTTTCTGCGGTTAGTCATGAAGGTTTAGATCATGTGTTGCGTGCTATTGCACATATCATTGAAAAAGAACGAAAAAATAATGTTTATGAAACATAAATAGGATTCATGATAATGACCATTAGAATGCAAAAACTTTTGCAATATAAACATATTGAGATTAATATTGCTTCTGTGCTTTTAGTAAATCCTCAAACAGGTTTACGTATTGAATGGCTTAAAAGTTTAATTAATGATGCTGTTGTCCTATGCTAAAAGAGCGCTGAGGTTCTATTGGTTTCTTTTGGTGCTGTTTTTAGGCGTACCTCACTTCGTCTTTCTTTAAATTAGAAGAAAGTCAGGCATGTGCTGCTTTAGGTTAAATTGAGTTGGCTAAAGCTTATAGTGATGAATTGGCCCGACATGGATTGAAAACAGGTCAGATTTTCTGACATTATCTGATATGGAAGAGCGTCGGCGTTTTCTTAATGTACGTGCTACTATTGATATGCTTTTACGTTTTTGGGTCATACTTGTTATCAATGAAAATGATATCGTAGCAAAAAAGTGAAATTCGTTATGGTGATAATGATCGTTTAGCAGCATGTGTTGCAACGATGATGAGGTCAGGTCTTTTAATCCTTTTCAGATATTGATGGTCTTTATACGTGTTCTTCTCATTTGAAACCAGGAGCTGAACTTGTTTCTTTTATTGCATCAATTACAAGTGATATTGAGAAAATGGCGAGTGTTGCTGCTTCAGAGTTTTAACGGGGAACAATGAAACTACATTTGAGGCCGAGAAAATATCTACTGCTGTTCCAACAACAGTGGTTATTATTCAGGAAAAAGCATGGATCCTCTTGTAGCAATTGACAAAGGAAAACGCAGTAGTTTTTTACTACAAATGAGAAGCTAGTAAATGCCTGGGAAACATGGATTTCTGGTCATTTAGATCCATTTGGTGTTTTGGCTATTGATCAGGGTGCCATTAAAGCACTTGAGGCTGGAAAATCATTATTTTCTACCAGAGTTGTTGCGGTTGAGGGAATGTTTGATCGTGAAGATACGATTGCGATTATTGATGAAAGTGGAATTGAGATTGCTCGTGGTCTTATAAATTATGGAGCAGATGAAGCGAAAATTATTATAAGTTATAAGAACGAAGAAATAGAATATATTCTTGGGAATGAAGTATGTTTCGTTGTAATGCATTGCAATGATATAGTTTTAGGTTGCTTATAGGATTGAATATAAAAGTTCTCTTTTTTTTGTGAATGCGTGATCATATGACTTTAGCAGAGCAGATGAGAGTTATAGGGCAGAAAGCACGTGATATTGCTTCGATATTTGCAAGTGCTTCTGCTGACCAAAGAAAAAGTGCTTTGGAAAAGATCGCTCTGAACCTAGAAAATCAGTCGGTTGAAATTTTATGTACTAATCGTCAAGATTTAGATTAGAAAATGCTACTCGGAATAATTTAACATCCGCAATGGTTGATCGGCTGAAGTTGGATGAAGTGCGTTTACATGCAATGATCGATAGTGTTTGTTAGATTGCTTTCTTGCCCGATCCTGTTAGAGAAGTAATCAGTGCATGGACGTCTGCAAATGGGCTTCTCATATTTGTCGTGTGTGAACAGCATTTGGTGTCATTGGTATTATTTATGAACGCCGATCAAATGTTATAATTGATGCAAGTGCTTTGTGTTTGAAAGATGGAAATGCTGCAATTTTGCGTAGTGGTTCAAATAGTTGTCATTTTGTACTTACGCTTCATTCGGCATTAGTGAAAGGATTGGAACAAGCCGGCTTACCTAGGAGTTCTATTTAAATAGTGGAAACAAAAGATTGCGATGCTATTGGAGAAATGCTTAAAGTTTGGATGGTGCAATTGATGTTATTATACTCCGTAGTGGGAAAAATCTTGTAGCACGCATTCAATTCGGTACTCGTGTTCCTATTTTTGCACATTTAGAGGGTCTTTGTTATATTTATTTTGATAAAACAGCGGATTTAGATATGGCACGTGAAATTGTATTAAATGCAAAATTAAGGCGTACAGGTATATGTGGAGCTTTGGAGACAGTTTTGATTAACTGTCAGGCATTAAAAAAATTCTTCCTGTTCTCATTGTTTTACAGGAGAAGGGATATGAAATTCGTATGATAGAAGATATCATATCGTTTATGCAAGGAGATAGATTAGCTTGTGAAGAAGATGGGTCTTGTGAATATCTTGATGCAATTTTATCTGTTAAAATGGCTGATGGTATTGAGGGAGCTATTGTATACATTTAGCGTTATTCATCAGGACGTATTGAAGCAATTATTAGTGAGAATATGGGGGTGGTTAAAATGTTTTTTAATTGTTTAGATACAGCTATTTTACTTCATAATGCATCAACACAATTTGCTGATGTAGGTAAATTTGGTTTTGAAGCAGAAATTGGTATTGCAACAGGGAAAATGCATGTGCGCAGACCAATAGGAGTTGAACAATTGACATCATTTCAATATTACATTAGCGGAAATGGGCAGGTTAGGCCTTGAAACAACTTTTTTATCCATGGGAAAATCGTATACCACATGTTGAAAAATCCAATGTTATTGGCCTTTTTGGTGGGTCATTTAATCCACCACATGCGGGTCATCTTCTTGTTGCAAAGACTGCAATTGTGCGTTTACGTCTTAACCAATTATGGTGGATGATAACTCCAGGAAATCCTTTAAAAGATTGTTTACAATTGCTATCTTTGCGTGAGAGAATGCAATTAAGCTTGGAACTTCTTAATCATCCAAAGATTCGCGTAACAGGTTTTGAGAAGAATATAGGGAGCAAAATATCTGTTGATACGATTTCTTATATCCTTACCCGCCATAGAGGAGTGCATTTTGTGTGGGTTATGGGAGCAGATAATTTAGCAACATTTCATTATTGGTGTAGGTGGCGGGATATCGTGTCTATGATTCCCATTGCAATCATTGATCGTCCTTTAGCACGTATGTCAGCACTTTCTTCTCCTATGGCTAGAACTTATTGTTATTCTCGTGTGGATGAAAGAGCAAGCACACTATTACCTTTTATGGAACCACCTGCTTGGATTTATTTACATGGACCTTTATCTTTTCAGTCTTCAACAAAGCTTCGTTTACAAGAGGATGATTCTTCTTGAAGATTCTATAGAATTCTGCAACTATTTTAGAGTAACTTTTCTTACTCTCAACTCTTATGCTTCCAATAATAAGAAAGGATATTAGTCTGGAAAAATTTGTACAAAAACGTTGTAATATTATTGCTCCTTTGGCAGCAGAAAAATGCTTATCAGTTATAAATGGCCTTAAAATTATTCTTAGCAGTTTAGAAGATATAAAAGCAGAAGATATTGTTTCTATTGATCTGCAGGGAAGGTCTTCTTTGGCTGATTATATGGTTATTGCTTCTGGTTGTTCGCAGCGTCATATTTCGGCTATCACTGATCGTCTTTTATCTGTTTGGAAAGAAAGTGGATACGGTAGAGCAAGGGTAGAGGGAATGGCTGGAGGGGATTGGGTGCTGATTGATGCAGGCGATATCATTATCCATCTTTTTCGTCCGGAAATTCGTACCTTTTATAATTTAGAAAAAATATGGCTTGATTCAGGTTTCGAGAATATTGAAGCAATTCTTGTTGGAGATAACTAAAATGCAAGTTTCTATTTTTGCTGTTGGTCGTTTGAAACAAGGTGTTGAACAGATATTAGTTCACCGTTATTTGGATCGTTTTTCTAAAAGTGCTGAGGCTGTAGGTTTTCGTTTTGGAAAAATGCAAGAAATATCAGAAAGTCGTGCTCATACAGTTTGTCAACGTATAGAAGAAGAAGGAAAAAAACTTTTTGAATATTTGCCTGAAAAATGCCGATTAATCGTATTGGATGAGCGTGGAGAGTTGATGTCATCATCTGTTTTCGCTGAAAAATTAGCATTTTATCGTGATGAGGGTGCTCGTGATTTGATATTTGCTTTAGGAGGACCTGATGGACATAGCGAAAAGGTTAAAAACCGCTCTGATTTTCTTTTATCTTTTGGTTTTATGACATGGCCGCACCAGATCGCACGTGTATTACTCACAGAACAGTTGTATAGAGCCATAACAATAATCAGTCATCACCCTTATCATCGTCTTTAAAAGTATATATTTTTTATACCTATTCATGCACTTATTAACATTGTTTTAGGTGACAGCATTTAAAGCATCATTAGTTTATATAATTGAGTTTGATGGTTGGACAAATGAAGAGGTTTCTTCATGAAAAGATAAAGATGCAGTATTTATGCAAAAAATGGATGATATTTCTGATGCTAATATTAAGCATGGATATCGGGACATCTATTTTGTATGCTGAAGATATAGACAGTCGCGGGTTAGTACAAAAAATATTAACAGACATTCGCAATAATATTTCTGTATCGCGTCAGCATATTACTTCGTTGATACAACAAGTTGATCGCTTAAAAAAAGATCAGCGTACTTTAACTAATGAACTTATAAAAGTTGCTAAAGTAGAGCGGAATGTAGCAAATGATATTATTGAAAGGGAGGAAAAGCTTAAGCAACTTTTAGAGCAGAAGATGCAAGTGTATCACAACTTAAAAAATCGTCAGGCTGAGTTTGCAGAGATATTAGCCGTTTTAGTGCAGACAGAATTAAAACCACCTCCTGCTCTTATAGCGCGACCTGAAGATGTTCTTGCTTCCATACGCAGCTCTATTTTATTAGGAGCCATCATCCCTGATATGCAAGAAAAAACACAGATTTTAACAGAGAACCTAAAAAAGTTGACCAATTTAAGTCATGTAATTGCTACGGAATGCTCAGATTTAAAAGCTAAAATGCAGAATCAAGCAGAGCAGCTTAAATATTTAGAGTTTTTATTAGATCAAAAAGCGAAATTACAGAAAAGATCAGAAAAAGAGCTTATGGTGTTACGACAGAAAAATATTACTCTTAGTAAGAAAGCTCAATCTTTAGAAGAATTAATTTTAGAGCTTGATTATCAATCACAGTCTGCTTCCGTTTCATCAGAAAATGTACGGAAGAGTTTACAATTATTAGAGCAGATGGATTTTCAAAATAAAAAGGGTCATTTGCTTTTACCTGTTTCAGGAAAAAAAATTCAACATTTTAATAATAGTTCGCATGTTGCACGTTTTGGTGAAATTATTGCAACAGAACCAGAAGCTGTAGTTGTCGCTCCCGCTGATGCTCTTGTTGCTTTTGCTGGATCATTCCGTTCTTATGGACAATTAATTATTCTTAATGTTGGAAATGGTTATTATATTACTCTTATCGGGATGGCTAAAATCAATGTAATTCAGGGGCAGTTTGTTCTTTCAGGTGAACCTATTGGTACAATGGGAACGGAATTTATTGCGAATACTATTGCATTGGATATAGGCAAAAGTACTCCAATGCTTTACATTGAGTTTAGAAAGCATGGAAAACCTGTGAATCCAAATCCTTGGTGGCAGACTGAACAATTAAAAAGGAACAAAAATGATTCGTAAAGTTATTCTTTCGGTTGCTGTGATATTGCTCAGCGCCAGTTCAATGATTATGGTGCAATCTGTTTCTGCGAATAATGATAGTAATACCTATAAACAGTTGGCTATATTCGGTGATATCTTTGAACGAGTGCGGACACACTATGTTACGGTTCCAAATGATAAAAAACTTGTTGAAAATGCTATTAATGGAATGCTTTCTTCGCTTGATCCGCATTCCTCTTATCTGGATGCTGAAGCAGCCAAAGACATGAGGGCTACTACTAAGGGAGAGTTTGGTGGTCTTGGTATTGAAGTGACTATGGAGAAGAACTTCCTTAAGGTTGTTTCCCCAATGGAGGATACACCAGCTTCAAAAGCTGGTATTTTAGCAGGAGATGTTATTTCAAAGATTGATGGTAAACAGGTGAACGGTCAATCTTTGAATGAAGCTGTGAATCAGATGAGAGGTGCTGTTGGTACACCGGTTACGCTAACAATTATTCGTTCTGGTGTTGATAAACCACTTGAGATCAAAGTTATTCGTAATATTATCAAAGTGAAAGCGGTTAAGTATCGTGTTGAAAATGATATTGGTTATTTAAGACTTATTCAATTTTCTGAACAAACTTTTGGTGATCTTCAAGCTGCAGTTAAAGATATTCAATCCAAAATTTCTCAAGATCGTTTGAAAGGATATGTGCTTGATTTACGCCTTAATCCTGGAGGGCTTTTAGAACAGGCTGTTAGTATTTCAGGTGCTTTTCTTAATAAAGGTGAAATTGTATCGATTCGTGGTCGCAGAAAAAAAGATGTGACGAGATTTGATGCTAGACCAGGAGATTTGCTTAATGGAAAGCCTCTCATTGTTCTTATTAATGGTGGTTCAGCAAGTGCTTCTGAAATTGTCGCAGGAGCTTTACAAGATCATCGCCGTGCTACAATTTTGGGAACACAATCTTTTGGGAAGGGATCTGTGCAAACGATTATTCCTTTAGGTGAAAATGGAGCTTTACGTTTAACGACAGCGCTTTATTACACACCGGCAGGTACATCAATTCAAGGAACCGGGATTACACCTGATATTATTGTTGAACAGCCATTGCCTGAAAAATATAAGGGCTATGATGTAACGCTTGGTGAATCTGAGTTAAGAGGACATATCAAAGGAAAACAAGAAAGTGAAAAAGGCTCTGGCTCGGCTGCTTTTGTTCCTAAAGATCCTAAAGATGATATGCAATTGAATGAAGCTTATAAGCTTTTACGGGGTGAAATAACGCATAAGGCGTTTCCACCAGATCCCCGTCAAGATACTTTAAAATAAGAAGAAAGGTGGACAGCTCATGTTTTTATATGAGCTGTACTTTTATTAAGGGATAATGAAGTGGATAGAATTGTTGATTTTAGAGCTCTCCCTTATCGAAAATGTGCGGGAATTCTTGTGTTTAATCATGAAGGTAAGGTTTGGGTTGGACGCCGTTTGATGACAGTCTCTTATGCACAAGTTGATATGTCTAAACTTTGGCAGTTACCACAGGGAGGAATTAATCAGGGAGAAAAACCGATAGATGCAGCACGGCGTGAGCTTTATGAAGAAACAGGTATCCAATCCGTTAAGTTGATTAAGGAAGCTCAAAATTGGTTTGAGTATGATTTTCCAAAAGAACTTATTGGACATGTTTTAAGCAATAAATATCGTGGTCAAATGCAAAAATGGTTTTCTTTTCAGTTCACGGGAGAGATTGCTGAAATTAAGATTAATCCACCGCCTGATGGCAATAAGGCAGAGTTTGATCAGTGGAAATGGATTGATTTGGAAAAGCTTCCGTCAATTGTTGTTTCTTTTAAAAAGCATGTTTATACACAAATTGTAAAAGAATTCCGAAATAGTTTTAGGTGTTTATAACTCTTATAATTGTAAAAGCTATTTTTTTCTTAAGAGGCTTTGTATTATACCTCTTTATCAGAAATAATAGAAGTGATTCTATTGCGTGTTTAAAATTAGGATGTGAGATGAAAAAAATATTTAGTTTCGTTATAACTTTTACACTCTTGAGTGTTTCTATTGTATTTGCACAGAGTACAAAACCAGCCACAACAAAGCTTTCTGAAGCTTCATTGCCAAACGGTGCTTCTTCTTTAACTGAAACTTACGGTTTGTGGAATGTTAACTGTAATTTACAAGAAGGAAAAAAAGTTTGCTTTATGTATCGCCAAGAAGTTAATGATCAAAATCGTGTCATATTAGCTATGAACATTTCTTCCAATTCCGATGGTTCTTTGTCAGGAAATTTGACAGTCCCTTTCGGTATTTTAGTTTCTAAACCTATTCGTTTACAAGTAGATGGTGGGAGGAATGTTATTGAAACGAGCATTCGAACCTGCATACCAGCAGGTTGTATTGTTCCAATAGCTTTTGACAAAAGTTATGTGGCTGCTTTACGTTCAGGAAAAAAGTTGAATTTAGCAATGACAGTTTCTACTCCAGGAGAGCCAGCTCTGAATGATTTATTCGTTCAATTAACTGGTTTTAGCGATGCACTTAACCGTTTTATTGCTTTGCAAATGTAATTAAAATCGGCCTTTAAGGCCGATTTCATTTAGAATAGTTTGTAAGGAAAACAAAAATTAAATTAGCTCATTGGCTAATTATATGAAAGATGAAGAGTTTCTGTAAATTCTTTTTTTTATTTTGGTGTATTATTGCTTCATTTTAATATTTTATTATATTGCAACATAATGGTATATGCAAAAATGTTAATTTTTATCTTGTTCTCTTAGCGATGAAAAAGAAGAATAATTGGTGAGACTATTATAAAAAAGAGTTTATAAAGTTTTCTATGTGAGCTTCCATTCTATTGATTGGTAAAGGAAATAGGAATGATCTATGCTTTTCTTAGTGTACTGGATCTGGCTTTTAGTATTTACATTGCTATTTTAGTAGCTCAAGCTATTTTTTCTTGGCTTTATACATTTAATATTATCAATACCCGAAATGCTTTTGTCGCTATGATAGGCGACTTTCTATATCGTACAACAGAACCAATTTTGTACTATATTCGACGTTTTTTACCCAATCTTGGGACAATCGATATTTCACCTATTGTGGTTTTTATGATTATTTATTTTATTCGTATCTTTATGTGGCGTGCTTATGCGGGAATGTTTTTATAAAAGTGAAGAGACTTTCTTAGCTGAATAAGATGTTTTATCGAGTTGATCCTCATCGTTTGATTTTATTTGTCCGTTTGATCCCAAAAGCTTCAGTTGATAGTATAATAAAGGTTGAAAATAGAGGTGATGGGAAACAGCATTTGATTATACGTTTGCGTGCTATTCCTGAAAATGGAAAGGCAAATAAGGCATTAATTAAATTTTTGGCAAAACAGTGGAAGATTCCGTCATCTTGCATTTCTCTTGGAAGTGGCGCAACATCACACTATAAACAACTTTACTTTTCAAAATATATAAAAGAGATAGAGCAAATATTACAATTGTTTAGAGATTGTGATCCTATAGAAAAATAAGAAAGATAATAGCCTGTTAAGATGCAGGCTATATTTTTGTTTAGAGCGAACAATTATACTGTTTATTGCGCTCAATTGCTTTTTTAATCAACTCATGTGCATAATCTTTATTACGCCAACCTTCAATTTTAACCCATTTTCCAGGTTCAAGATCTTTGTAATGTTTAAAAAAATGCTCAATTTGTTTTAATGTGATTTCGGGAAGATCTGTATAATTATGGACATTAATGTAACGTTTTGTTAATTTTTCAGAAGGAATAGCAACAATTTTTTCATCTTTACCACCGTCATCTTCCATCATAAGAACACCGATTGGGTATACATTAATAACACAGCCTGGGATAAGAGGACGGGTGTTACTGATGAGAACATCAATAGGATCACCATCTTCTGAAAGTGTGTGCGGGGTGAAGCCATAATTTCCAGGATAAGCCATTGGTGTATGGAGGAAACGGTCAACAAATAATAATCCAGATTTTTTATCCATTTCATATTTTATTGGTTGACTCTCAACAGCAACTTCAATGATAACATTAATATCTTCTGGTGGATTTTTGCCAACAGGTATTTCATTAATATTCATGTAATTACCCTTTCTAGGATTAAGTAAAATCAAATAGAATAGTACATTGATATGAAGAGACTATCTATCAGGCAAGTGACGAGCGTGTTTTTTCGAAACGTTTACGTTCATTTGGATCTAGATAGAGTTTACGTAGACGAATATTTTTAGGTGTCACTTCTACCAGCTCATCATCTTGTATCCATGATAGTGCGCGTTCTAAGGTCATTTTGATTGGAGGGCTTAATTTTACGGCTTCATCTTTACCAGAAGCACGCATGTTAGTTAGCTTCTTTCCTTTTAAAACATTTACTTCTAAGTCATTATCGCGTGAGTGTATGCCAATAATCATACCTTGGTAAACTTTAACGCCAGCATTGATCATCATAGGGCCACGATCTTCAAGATTGAAAAGTGCATAGGCAACGGCTTCACCATTATCATTTGAAATCATTACACCATTGGTACGGCCACTAATTTCTCCCTTATAAGGCTCGTAGGCATGGAAAAGACGGTTCATAATTGCTGTACCACGTGTATCTGTTAAAAGTTCAGATTGATAGCCAATAAGTCCGCGAGTTGGTGCGTAAAACACAAGACGTACACGATTTCCACCTGATGGACGCAATTCAACCATTTCTCCTTTGCGTTCTGACATTTTTTGAACAATAGTTCCGGAATATTCTTCATCAACATCGATCACAACTTCTTCAATTGGTTCTAAAGTTACTCCATTTTCATCTTTTTGCATAACTACACGTGGTCGTGAAACACTTAGTTCAAATCCTTCACGACGCATATTTTCAATAAGAACTGCAAGCTGTAATTCTCCTCGTCCTGAAACATAAAAGGAGTCTTTATCAGCTGATTCCTCAATTTTAAGAGCTACATTTCCTTCTGCCTCTTTTAACAAACGATCACGGATCACACGACTTGTTACCTTATCTCCTTCTGTACCAGCAAGAGGACTATCATTTACAAGAAAGCTCATAGTAACAGTGGGAGGATCAATTGGTTGAGCAATAAGAGATTCATTAACGGAAAGATCACAGAAGGTATCAGCAACAGTTCCTTTTTGGAGCCCTGCAATCGCTATAATATCTCCAGCAGCACTTTCTTCAATAGGCTGTCGTTCTAGTCCACGGAATGCTAAAATTTTTGAAATACGCCCAGTTTCTAAAAGTTTTCCATCTTGCCCCAGAACCTTAATATTTTGATTGGATTTAATTGAGCCTGAATGAATGCGCCCTGTAATGATTCGTCCTAAAAAAGGATCAGCTTCAAGGATAGTACCGATCATGCGGAATGGTCCTTCAGCAATGGTTGGTGTAGGTACATGACGGGTTACAAGATCAAACAAGGCATTTAGTCCTTGATCTTTGGGGCCTTTAGGAGATTCAGCCATCCATCCATCACGACCTGATCCATAAAGAATAGGGAAATCTAGTTGTTCATCGGTTGCATCAAGAGCTGCGAAAAGGTCAAAAACTTCATTGACAACTTCATCGGCACGAGCATCAGGTCGATCAATTTTATTGATTGCAACAATAGGACGTAATCCTACTTTTAATGCTTTTCCAACAACAAATTTGGTTTGTGGCATGGGGCCTTCAGCGGCATCAACAAGAACAATAGCTCCGTCTACCATATTGAGGATACGTTCTACTTCACCACCAAAATCGGCATGACCAGGAGTGTCAACAATATTAATTCGGGTATTTTTCCAAACAACAGATGTCACTTTTGCTAGAATTGTAATACCGCGTTCTTTTTCGATATCATTTGAATCCATCATGCGCTCGCTTGTGCGCTGGTTATCACGAAAATTTCCTGATTGTTTGAGGAGTTCGTCTACAAGTGTTGTTTTACCGTGGTCAACGTGGGCGATGATAGCAATATTACGCAATTGCATAAATTTTCTTCTTTTCGTTTAATGAAATTTTCTTTGAGGTAAAGCGTCTCTCTTTACAGTTTCAGATCTTTTACAGCTTTTTTTAGACTTTGGGAAGAGAAAGAACATTTTTTATAAAAAAATGACAGAAAAGATTTTAGTACACACCACATTAAAGTAAGATTCCAGATAGAATAAAGGAAGCAACAGAAAAGTAAATTATAATACCCGTGACATCTACTAAAGTTGCTACAAAGGGAGCTGAAGCACTTGCTGGGTCAAATTTTAAACGTTTAAGAATAAAGGGCAACATAGATCCAGCTAAAGAACCGAATGTAACAATTCCAACTAAGGCTGCTCCTACAGTTATAGCAATAAAAAACCAATATTCACCATAATTATAAATTCCGAGTTGTTGCCAGACAGTAATCCGCGTGATACCGATGATTCCGAGTAAAATACCAAGAGATATGCCTGTTGGGATTTCACGAATGATGACCTTCCACCAGTCTTTAAGTGTGAGTTCCCTTAAGGCTAATGCGCGAATAATAAGAGATGTTGCTTGTGAACCAGAGTTTCCTCCTGAACTCATAATAAGAGGGATGAATAATGTAAGGGCAATTACTTTTTCAAGTTCTGTTTCGAAATATTGCATGGCGCTTGCTGTCAACATTTCACCTATAAAGAGTAAAGCCAGCCAGCCACCGCGTTTTTTCATCATCCCCAAAAAATTTATTTGCATGTATGGTTTATCTAGAGCTTCCAGTCCCCAAATTTATAGGCATCCTCATTCATTTCATCGACCATAGAGTCAAGCACATCATCAACTGTTACAATACCAATAACATGATTACTGTCATCAATAACTGGTACAGAAAGAAGATCATGACGTTGGAAAAGGCGAGCAATATCTTCGTGATGCATAAAGGGTGATATCGTGATAGGTGTATCATGTGTGGAGACGTTTAAAATTTTATCATCAGGTGAGGCAAGAATAAGGTTACGGAGAGAAACAGCTTTGAGAAGCGTGCTTGTTTTGGGATCAATGACATAACTTGTGTATACGGTCTCACGTGTTCTTTCAACATCACGAATATGATCTAAAGTTTTTTTTACAGTCCAATTTGCTGGTACTGCTATAAACTCTGTTGTCATTAATGCACCAGCTGTATGATCTGGATAACTGGTAAGTTTCTTGAGTTCAGTTCGGGTTAAAGGTTTTAGTAAGGCATAAAGTCGTGTACGTGTCTCTTTATTCATTTCTTGGAAGACATCTGCAGCAGCATCTGCAGACATACCGTCAAGAATTTCAACAGCAAGATTCACAGGTAAAAGCTCAAGGATAGCGGCTGGTTTTTCAAGTTCTGGTTTATCGAAAAGTTCAATGGCATAATCAAGAGGTAAAAGATTGAGGATAGTTACCCGCTCCATAATATCAAGATCATTAATGATATCGATCGAGTCAGCAAAATGAAGATTTTTTAATTCTTCAGCAAGAGCTTCAGAAGGTAAATCTTTGAGGTAGCTGGTAGTTGGTTTAATTTCAGTCTCAGTCATGTGAAGTGCCTTCTAAAATAGAGGTTTATAGATATAATAAATCAAAATTATAGACAACTTAGAATACAAGTTTTTCAATTGTTAATATTCAAAGCAAAGTCAAGAATAGATTGCGATCGTAAAAACTGCAAACAATGTCATATGATAAGCAAAAGTGACCAACAAAAGGGGTCTTTTTTGTGTATTCCGTAATGACAAAATAATATTTATTTTTATGTAAAAAGTTCAATTTAAGAGGTTATTTTGAAACATAAAGTTGTTATTAATGGCTTATATTATGTAAGTGATTATTTTGTTTTAAACTTATTAATATTAATAGAGGCAATATAATATTATGACACAAGCAGCAATATTCGACTGGATGGGATTTTCAGGGCTTCCTGATTTTGCTTCAATAAATGATGATGATTTTCAACCTGCTTTTGAACATGTACTGAAAGAAGCTGAAGAGGAAATAGAAGTTATTGCTGCTTTGGAAGAGCTACCAACACTTGAGAATTTTTTGCAGCCTTTTGAGCTTGTTGGCAAGAACCTTGATCGTGTATGCTCAATATTTTTCTTGCGTGCGACTGCACACAGTAATGAATTGATACAAAAATTAGAACAAGAATTTGTTGTCAAGCTTTCGCGTTATTCTTCAAGAATTATGATGGATACACGAATATTTGCGAAAATGGATATGCTCTATAAACAATCACAGCAAGGTTTGTATGATCATGAAACTAAACGTGTGATTGAATTATGGTGGAAGAAATTTGTTAATAATGGTGCAAAACTTGATGAAAAAGGCAAAAAACGTCTTGTTGAAATTGATGAAAGACTTGCCTTTTTAGGTGCTACTTTTGGTCAGCATATCTTAAAAGATGAGGCTGAGTGGATTTTGTTTTTAGAAAAAACAGATTTATCTGGTTTGCCAGATGATCTTATTGCTTCCATGGAGGAAATTTCTTGTGAAAGAGGTCGTAATGGACAATATGCATTAATTTTAATGCGCTCGATTATTGAACCTTTTTTAAAATTCTCTCATCGTCGTGATTTGCGCGAAACAGCTTTTCAAGCTTGGTCCCAACGGGGTGAAAATACTCATGATAATAAAGCAATTATTGTTGAGATGATTGCACTTCGGGGTGAAAAAGCGAAATTGTTAGGGTATAAATCTTTTGCGGATTTAAAACTTGACAATACTATGGCTAAAAATGTTGATGCAGTTATGAGTTTGCTTACCCCTGTATGGGAGCGTGCAAAGGTTAAAGCTGCTGCTGAACAAGCTGAATTACAAAATTTTGCAAAAGATCAAGGAAATAATGAGCCCTTAAAAGCTTGGGATTGGCGCTATTATGCTGAAAAATTGCGTAGTGAGAAATTTTTGTTTGATGAAACAGAAGTAAAATATTATTTGCAGCTTGATCGCATGATTGAAGCAGCTTTTTTTGTTGCAAAAAAACTTTTTGGAATTTCATTTGAAGAAAAAACTACTGTTGCGCTTTGGCATCCTGATGCACGCTTATGGGAAGTCAAAAAATCTGATGGAAGTTTACTTGGGCATTTCATTGGTGATTATTTTGCACGTTCTTCAAAACGATCTGGAGCATGGATGAGTAGATTACAATCACAGCATAAATTGAATGGAGGACAAAAGCCTATCGTTTATAATGTATGCAATTTTGCCAAGTCTTCTAAAGGGAAGTTTTCTCTTTTATCGCTTGATGATGCACGCACACTTTTCCATGAATTTGGGCATGCATTGCACGGTTTGCTTTCTGATGTCACATGGCCATCTGTTGCAGGAACATCAGTTGTGCGTGATTTTGTTGAGCTTCCCTCTCAACTTTATGAGCATTGGCTAATTGTACCAGAAGTATTACAATCGTATGCTACGCATATGGAAACAGGGGTTCCTTTGCCGCAAACTTTGTTGGATAAAATTTTGTCAGCACATACATTTAATTCTGGTTTTAGTGCTGTTGAGTTTCTTTCATCTGCTTTAGTAGACATGGCTTTCCACCAAGAAGAAAAAATGGTGGATCCAACACTTTTTGAACGTAAGGAACTAGAAAAGCTAGGAATGCCTGACGCAATTATTATGCGTCATCGTCCTCCGCATTTTGCACACATATTTTCAGGTGATGGTTATGCGGCTAGCTATTATTCTTATATGTGGTCAGAAGTACTGGATGCTGATGCCTTTCAAGCTTTTGAAGAAACAGGTGATGTTTTTAATCCAGAACTTGCTAGTCTATTAAAGCGTTTTATCTATTCTGCTGGAGGGAGCTATGATCCCGAGAAACTCTATGAATCTTTTCGAGGGCGATTACCTTCACCAGAAGCAATGATAAAGAAACGTGGACTGTAAAGATAAAATAGGGTGTGGGATATACTGATTTTGGTTGAGGATAAATTAAGGTACCAATAAAATACTATGACTTTTGAAAGCTAGAACTAAAATTTTGTACGTTACCTATTTTAATTTTAGCTTCAACCAAAGTTTGTATTTCTTATGACATCATTAAATGATAATTCTATAGTCTTGAATAATTTTACTACAATTTTTTTGAGATATAGTTGTATTTAAATAATGTAACAAAATCCTTATTTTAAAACGCATAGTTGGCAATTATAGCACTTTTTTCTAATTGCATGATGTTTTTCATAAAGTAAAAATTTTATTTTAATTTATTTTAGGGATTTTTTATAAACAAGAAAATCATCTTTTAAGATGTCATATAATCAATAAGAAAGTAAATAATTGAATAAATCAAATGAACATGAGAGGAGCGTTGTACTTTAAGGTTATTGTTTTCTGATATGAGAAAGAGTTTCGTAGCTTGGATATCCATTTGCTTCTAAACCATGACGTAACTGAAAAGCTTTAATCGCTTTCTTAGAGGCCGTACCAATTTTACCATCAATCTCTCCTTGATAGTCTCCAAGTTTTTCTAAGCGAGATTGTAGTTCTATACGCTCTTTGAAAGTAATAGGTCTAAATGGTCGATTCCAATCTTGGGATAATTTAGGGTGTCCAGCGATACGGTCAGCAAGAAGGCCAACAGCGAAAGCATAACGATCTGCATTATTATAACGTTTAATCACAAAGAAATTTTTTGTTACCAGAAACGCAGGCCCTTTTGGGCCATCAGGAAATTTTAATATTGCTTGTTCAGATAAAGAAGGAAAAGGCTTTTTATGTGCATGTTGAACACCTAATTCTTTCCATTGTTTAAAGGATAACCAATTTTCAGGTAATTTTTTGTTATTTGGTAATTTAACTTCAATTCCCCAGGTGAGATTAGATTGCCAACCATTCCTATGAAGAAGGTTAGCAGCAGTGGCAAGTGAATCGGGAATCGAATTCCAAATATCAGAGCGCCCATTTCCATCCATATCAATAGCATAGATGAGATAACTGCTTGGAATAAATTGCGTATGTCCTAATGCTCCCGCCCAAGATCCCACGAGTTGAGAGCGGTGAATTTCACCACTTTGTAGAATTTTCATTGCTGCAATAAGTTGCGTGCGCGCATATTTTTGACGTTTTTGGTCAGCATAAGCTAAAGTAGCAAGTGAACGGATAGTATCACGCATTACGCCTTTATTTGTTAAAATTTTTCCATAGTTGCTTTCCATAGACCAAATAGCGAGGAGGAGATTACGGTTAACACCAAAACGCTTTTCAATTTTTTGTAACCACTGTTGCCATTTTTTAGCTTGCTGTTTTCCTTCTATAATTGCATCATCATGAATACGATTGTCAAAATATTCCCATGGCATATCAACAAATTCTGGTTGATATGCTGCTTTTTCTAAGACTTCTCGGTCAATTGTATTAATTGTTTTAAAAGCTATATCAAAGGTGGATGGCGAAATATTGTTAGCTAAAGCCGTTTTTTTAAATTCATTAATCCAATGTTGAAAACGACTATCAGCATATGTGAGCGAGGAAAAAGCTATTGGAAGAATAGTAAAGATAGAAACTAAACCAATGAGAAGGAATACTCGATTTATGTTTTTTCCTGAAGAAAATAATGTATTAAATTTTGTTATTTTCATTTGCTAATTTTTATCTTTCTATGCAGTATTTGAGTATGCAATCGTTTTATTTTTGTATTTAGTGAATTATATATCAGCTTAAGTAAATTATTCAAATTAATTATTTTAGTAAAGTAATTTATTAATTATTGTGTCCTTTATATGTTTATTATATGAAAATCTAGAGAATAGAACATCTTTATTTGTTTGTAGTTAAAATATATTATGTCAGAAAATCATACATTAAATAGAGTTATCCAGTAAATTAAATAGGAAGATGAGTGTGCATAAAATCCGTAAGGCAGTATTTCCTGTAGCAGGTCTTGGTACTCGTTTTCTTCCAGCAACAAAAACAGTTCCTAAAGAAATGCTCACTATTGTTGATAAGCCTGTTATTCAATACGTGGTAGATGAGGCACGTGAAGCAGGTATTGAGCATTTCATTTTTGTTACTGGGCGTAATAAGGCAGTTATTGAAGATTATTTTGATGCTCAGGTTGAATTATATACAACTCTTGCTGCATGTGAAAGAACAGAGGAGCTAGAGCATTTAAAAAATTTGCAATTACAGCCAGGAATGACTTCTTTCACTCGGCAACAGCAACCTTTAGGATTAGGACATGCTGTTTGGTGTGCGCGTGAACTCGTTGGAAAAGAGCCTTTTGCTTTATTATTGCCTGATATGCTCATGCAAACTAAAGAAAATTGTCTTTCTGAGATGATGCATCTTTATGAAAAAACAGGAGGAGGTAATATTATTGCTGTTCAAGAGTGTGATCATGAAGAAGTATGTAAATATGGTATCGTAGGAAAAGGAAAGCAGGTTGCAAATGGTTTTGAAATTACACAAATGGTAGAAAAACCAGCCATAGAAAAAGCTCCATCTAATTTGTATATTAATGGGCGTTATATTTTGCAGCCAGAGATTTTTGATATTTTAACTGATCAAAAACAAGGAACAGGAAATGAGATTCAATTAACAGATGCTATGGTGCAACTTTTAAATGAACAGGCTTTTTTTGGTTTTCAATTAGATGGATGTACTTTTGATTGTGGATCTAAAATTGGCTTTATTGAAGCTAATGTCGCATTTGCTCTCTCACGTACCGATATGCATCAGCAACTTTTTACGTCATTAAAAAACTTACTTGCAAAAATTAACGTTGCAAAATGATATAGACTTTGAGTGTGATTTCATTTATCGAATTTAATTATGACGATAGAGTCTCTTCATACGTTAAATCTACAAAATGCGGTTATCTTAGCGCTTAAGACTATTTCTATTGAAAAACGAGGGCTCGAAGCTCTTGAAAAGGCCTTTCATGAGAAGCTTGCGGATTCTTTTAAAGCAGCTGTCCAAGCTATTAGTAATGCGAATGGTCACGTGGTAATTACTGGTCTTGGCAAGAGCGGTCATATAGGCACGAAAATTGCTGCGACTTTAGCTTCAACTGGAACACCTGCTTTTTTTATTCATGCTGCGGAAGCTAATCATGGTGATCTTGGTATGATTGGTTCTGATGATGTTGTTCTTGCTTTATCATGGTCTGGAGAAACTACAGAGTTAAGTGGTATTATAAGTCATACTGCACGTTTTCACATCCCACTAATTGCAATAACATCTGGTGAGCACTCTATATTAGGGCGGCAAGCTGATATTGTATTATTATTGCCAAAAGTAGAGGAGGCTTGTCCTCACGGGCTTGCTCCGACAGCTTCAACAACTATGCAATTAGTGATAGGGGATGCATTAGCTATTGCTCTTTTGGAAATGCGAGGTTTTACTGCAACTGATTTCAAAATTTATCATCCTGGGGGGTCTCTTGGTGCAAATCTTAAATACGTGCGTGATATTATGCATCAAGGTGATCGTGTTCCTTTAGTTATGCAGGGAGCCTCCATGACAGCAGCTATGGAGATTTTGGTTAAAAAACATTTTGGTTGTGTTGGTGTTGTAAATTCAAGAGGCGAATTAATTGGGATTATAACAGATGGTGATCTTGCACGAAATATTCACAATGATTTGTCACAGTTCAATGTTGATGAGGTAATGACCAAAAATCCGAAGACTGTTGGTCCAGACACACTCGTTGGTACCGCGACAGCGTTTATTAATGATCATCATATTGGAGCATTTTTCGTGATTGAAAATAAAAAGCCTATTGGAATCGTTCATTTTCATGATCTTTTGCGTATTGGTGTGGCATGAGTTAATGAATACTGAGAATCCAATATTATTTATCAATAAAAAATGATGGAACAATAGCAGTAGTATCTTTAAGAGGAAGAAGATTTGAGGTATCTATTTGTGGGTGGTTATTTTTAAAGCTTATGACATAATATAAGCTTAGAGATTTAGAGATATCATAATATGTTTATCTAATAATTTACTCACAGGAAGAAAGAATTTTTTCCTGTGAGAAGTGCTTTTTATATTCTTATAAAAAGTTTTAAATTTTATTTAGGTTTTGCGCTTGAGGAAGAATTGTGAACCAGTATTTGATGTACAGAGGAGTTGCATTGTATCATTAGATATTGTGCAACTTGCTCTAGAAACAGTTCCACGAAGAAGAGAATATATTTCAATTTCTACGTGGTGAGTATTGAGATAATGGTAGCTACCTTCTGAAAGTTTTTCTCTTGTATCTGCTGCTCGTGTTTCAAAAATACCACTATGAAAAGAAGAAATAATACCGTTTGTGTCGATCCATTCTCCATCGATTCCGGTTGGCATATTGTTGATAAATAAGAAATTCTTGTGATTATGCGAATGATTACAAGCAACTAATATCAAAGCAGTTATTGTTAGGTATAAAATACAGCAAATGTGTTTCATGTTTTTTACTCTATATGTTTTCTTTATTACTTTTTACGACAGGTTTAAAGTAAAAGAAAAAAATTGAAAAGACTTTTAAACATTGTGCTTAATGAATAGTTTGATAAAATTAGCATGCCGGTTATAAAAGGTAAAATGTATTGTGTGGTTTATAATGAATCTTATTATAAATATATTTAGTAGTCTCAAAGGAGATTATTAAAGTTATGGCTGGTTCTATTCTTGTTGCGGGCGAAGATCACGGAAAGCGTGCAGAGCTTTCTATTATGCTTCGAGGATTTGGTTATCACGTTATTGAAGCAGAAAATAGCTTACGTACAATTGATCTTTTATATAGGCGTAAAAATATTACGCTTGTGTTGCTTGATGTTGCTATGAGTGATTTAAGCGTAAGTGATCTAATTAAAATGATTAGAACAGCCCGAATCTCTATTCGCGTCATTATTATAGCAAAACAAGATAATCAAGAGTTGATTCAAAAAGCTTTAAAAGCTGGAGCTATTGATTATTGGATTTATCCAGTTACACCACTGCGGTTAAGAGTTACTTTGAATAATCTTGCGTTCATTTCCGCATTAGAAAATGAAATTCAATATATTCGTAGACAAAAAGAAAATCATTTACAATTTTCTAATATTTATAAAAAAAGCAGCGTAATGCAAGCCATTTTAGAACAATCAAAAAGTGCAGCAACTTCTTTTCAAAATCTTTTGATAGAGGGTGAAGTAGGGACTGGTCATGAGAAATTAGCTCGCATTATCCACGATGAAAGTTTTTTTTCAAAGGGGGCTTTTGTCCGCTTCCAATGTTTACCGGTTTTTGATTCAGAGGAAGAGAGTCGTTTTTGGTTTAAAGAGTTTTTACCGCTGGTTTCTTCTCTTGAACATGGGACGCTTTGCTTATGTGATATTGATCGATTGGAGCCGACCCAGCAAAAACGTTTTGCGCATTACCTTCAAGAGAGAGCAGAAACAACAAAAGATAAAAATCTACCTTTTCGTATTATTGCGCTTTCAACATCGCGTCTTGCAGATTTAGTTCAGATAGGTTTTTTTGCACATAATTTTTTTAAACAAATTTCCCAATTATATATTAATATCCCCGCTTTGCGAGAGTTGAGGAGTGAACTTCCAGAAATTTCTCAGTGTTTAATTGATCATATTATTACTGAAACGGGGCAATCGCATGTGCATGGTTTAGCAGGAACGGTTATTTCTATGTTTATGCAGTATGATTGGCCTGGTAATTATAGAGAACTGGAAAATTTGCTATTCCGTGCGGTTTTGATGAGCGAAGGACCATTATTAACTGTGCAAGATTTTCCGCAATTGATAAAAAATCCATATATGAGTATTTCAAAGATAACTGATAATGATATTCAAGAACGCTATGAGAGCAAATTTATACGATTTTTAAATGTTGATGGGCATGTACGCACTTTTTCTGAGATGGAGCTTGATATTATTGAAAAGGCAGTTGTACATTATAAAGGACGTATGAGTGAAATTGCGCGGCGTCTTCAGATTGGGCGTTCTACTCTTTATCGTAGAATAGAGGAATTGAATACAATAAATAATCAAAAGCAGTAAAAAATCTTTAACAAAAATCTATATTTACGAAACAGAATAATTCAAAAAGGTATGATTGCCTTATCAGCAAAAAAGAGAAGTCCTTTAGCTATAAAAATGAAATGTTATTTATTGTAATAATTTGCTCATGTAAAATATTATTCAAACAATAATAGGTAAGATTGCTCAGAATTTTTGAATATGAACAGAGCCATTGATTCCAATGTTTTTTTACGTATTTATTGGGTATATGATATTTTTTAGAAAGAAAGTTTATCTCTTTGACTCTATTAAACATTATTCTTGGCCTCACGGCACTTTTCATTATTGCTTCTATGTTAGCAATTTATACTTATGGTTGCTTCGCTAGAAGTGCCAGAGGAGAGTCTTCTTATGCGCTAAGTGTTGAGAAAAGTGAGACTGAAATTGATCGTATAGTCAGCCGATTAGCAAAAGAAACAAATGGGGTGGGGATTGATAAAGATGCTCTTTCACTTATTGTAAGCAATTTAGATGCATTTTGTGTTCGTGCGATAGGAGCAGCACAAGCTGGACGCAGTCTTGATCTGATGTATTACATTTGGGATGATGATTTAACGGGACGTTTGTTGCTTAGCGAAGTGGTTGAGGCTGCTGATCGTGGTGTACGAGTGCGTCTTCTTTTGGATGATATTAATGCTCAGGGGCGTGATCCGGCTTATGTTGCACTTGATAAACATCCTCATATTGAGGTGAGAGTATTTAATCCAGGGCGCGTACGTAAAGGTGGTTTACGCCGTGGTTTAGAGATTATATTGCGGGCGATTATGGTCACGCGCAGAATGCACAATAAAGCCTTTATTGTTGATGGGCGTGTAGCTTTTGTAGGAGGACGAAATCTTGCAGATTCTTATTTGGGTGCAAGTAAACAGTCAAGTTTTCGAGATTTAGATCTCATGTTAATTGGTCCGTCAGTTAAAAAAATAGAAACGATCTTTGATAACTTTTGGAATAGTGCTGTGGTTTTACCAATTCATACTTTGGTTGTTCCTGACAGAGCAAGAGATCTCGATATTTGGAAAGCTAAATTACGTAGATTCCGTAACTCAAAAGTTGCCAAAGTTTACTTAACTTATGTCAATAAGCGTATCAATTTTGAATATTTTATTCAAATAGGTAAACGATTATTTGTAGCAGATAAAGTCGATGTTCTTTCAGATCCTCCAGAAAAGGCATTACGGAAGCATACAGCAAATTGGCTGATGGAAGCCCTTTCACAGGTTATTGATAGCGCAAAAAAAACAGTTCAGATTACATCGCCTTATTTTGTGCCGGGTAAAGAAGGGACACAGAGCTTCCGCAATTTGGTATCAAAAGGTATTAATGTCAAAATTCTTACTAATTCTTTAGCAGCTACTGATGTGGCCATTGTGCATGGAGGTTATGCACCTTATCGTAAAATGTTATTAAAAAGTGGTATTCAACTCTATGAATTAAAACCGGATGGAGGAGCTCACCGATTGCAGTTG
The DNA here is from genome assembly GCF_002022445.1 of Bartonella sp. AR 15-3. Taxonomy (GTDB): domain Bacteria; phylum Pseudomonadota; class Alphaproteobacteria; order Rhizobiales; family Rhizobiaceae; genus Bartonella. The sequence continues at coordinate 203,201 of NZ_MUYE01000001.1, forward strand.
TTTAGATCTAATAAAGCGAGTTTGCATACGAAAGCTTTTTTAATTGATTGTAAAACTGCTTTTATTGGATCTTTAAATTTTGATCCTCGTTCGGTTTCATTGAATACAGAAATGGGAATTCTTTTTGAATGCGCGCCAATTGCAGCAAGATTAGATTTACTTTTTTCTGAGGAAACGACCGGTGAAATGAGTTATTGTTTACGTCTTGGTGATAATGATCGTATTTACTGGGATTTTATTGAAAATGAAAAAAAACACAGTGTTGACTATGAACCAGAAAGTAATTTGAAGCGTCGTGCATTTGCAAAAATAATGAGTTGGTTGCCCATTGAATCGCAATTGTAGATATACAAGTTCTATTTTAGAAAAATATTTATTTTCTCTTTTCATTTTATCGGTCACATGGCATAATTGACTGCCAACTCGCGGCTTAAGAGAATTAAAGCTGTCCCTATAACTGTCGCAGTGTTTTAGTATTAGAGGAACTTGGCTATGGCAAAAATTATTGAAACAAGCACAGGTGCATTGGCACTAACCTTTGATGACGTGCTTTTGCAGCCAGGCCATTCTCTCGTTATGCCTAGCCAAGTGGATCTTAAAACCCGTATTGCAGCAGATATTGAGTTGAATTTACCACTTCTTTCTGCTGCAATGGATACGGTGACAGAGTCTCGTTTAGCAATTGCTATGGCTCAAGCTGGTGGTCTTGGTGTTATTCATCGGAATATGTCTCCTGCGGAGCAAGCTGAAGAAGTACGTCAAGTAAAGAAATTTGAATCCGGTATGGTTGTTAATCCAGTAACAATTGGTCCCGATGCAACACTTGAAGAAGCCAAGAATTTGATGCGTTCTCATAGTATTTCAGGGATTCCAGTTGTTGAAAGTGGTGCTAAAAGCCGAATTTCTGGTCGACTTGTTGGCATTTTGACTAATAGAGATGTGCGTTTTGCATCAGATCCAAAACAAAAAATCTATGAATTAATGACGCATGAAAATTTAATTACAGTGCGTGAAAATGTTCAACTAGATGAAGCAAAATATCTTTTACATCATCATCGTATTGAAAAGTTACTTGTTGTAGATGAACAAGGTCGCTGTGTTGGTTTGGTGACAGTTAAAGATATTGAAAAGGCACGATTAAACCCGAATGCTGCAAAAGATTCTCAGGGTCGTTTGCGTGTTGCTGCCGCGAGTAGTGTGGGGGATGAAGGAATCGAGCGTGCTGAACAATTAATTGATGCGGGTGTTGATCTATTAGTAATTGACACGGCTCATGGTCATTCTCAACGTGTATTGGATATGGTTGAACGTATTAAAAAAATGGCGCTTTCTACGGTTGTCATTGCTGGTAATGTAGCGACTCCTCAAGCAACACAAGCTTTGATTGATAGTGGTGCTGATGCGGTAAAGGTTGGTATTGGCCCTGGTTCTATTTGTACAACGCGAATTGTTGCAGGTGTTGGTGTTCCTCAGCTTGCAGCTGTTATGGGAGCTGCAGAAATTGCTGATAAAGCAGGTATTCCTATTATTGCTGATGGGGGTATCAAGGCTTCCGGTGATTTTGCTAAAGCTTTAGCAGGTGGTGCTTGTGCTGCTATGATTGGTTCTCTTCTCGCTGGTACAGAAGAAAGCCCAGGAGAAGTTTATCTCTATCAGGGCAGATCCTTTAAAGCTTATCGTGGTATGGGGTCAGTTGGTGCTATGGCGAGGGGATCAGCAGATCGTTATTTTCAAGCTGAAGTTCGAGATACACTCAAATTAGTCCCTGAAGGTGTTGAGGGACAAGTTGCATATAAAGGCCCTATCGCGTCGGTTTTACATCAACTGGCGGGTGGTTTGCGTGCTTCTATGGGATATGTGGGAGCGAAAAATTTAGCTGAGTTTCGTGAAAAAGCAACTTTCGTACGTATTACCAATGCTGGTCTTTATGAGAGCCATACACATGATGTTGCTATTACGCGTGAAAGTCCGAATTATCGTGGTCCTATTTGCTAGGGAAGACTATCAGTATGAAGAAGTTTTAGAAAGAAATATTTTTAAGGTATTGATCACTTCGTAAATAGTTTTCCTATTTAATTATTTTAGACTTAATAAAAGGAAAGAATTGGAGTATTAACATCCAATTCTTTCTGGAAGTTGTAGTTACGTAGAAGTTATATAAATAAAATTAATTTTTTACGTTCTTCCGTCCTGTTTTTGATGCATATTGGCGATTGTTCCCCATACCACTTTGGACGGATTTCTTGCTACTGTTTGAGGGCATTTTATTTTGGCTGCTTTTGGATGCAGTTATTTTTCCATGACTAGAAGTCTTCATTATTTTCTCCTTTTTAATTATTTGGCATATACCAATGATATATCGGTATAAGACAAACGGTTATATTAAAGAGTAGTTCCAATAATTTTCTAAAAGGTTCTCTTATGCTTTTTGAGGAGAAAAGGTAAATCTGTATAGTGTTTTCGGATGTATTTTCATTTTTCACAGAAAAATAAAATTCTGCAGGTTATCATTTTGGATATTTATAGTGACTTATTGGGGCAATAAATGTTTGTTTTTACTGATTTGATAATAATTTATAATTTTCTCATAATCATAACTGGAATAGGGGTGTTGTGGATAATAGCCTGACTTTTAGAGCCAAATAAAAAATTATGCACCTTAGAACGATGGAAAGCGCCCATAATGAGCATATTAAGATTAAGTGGTTCTATATTATGAAGAACCATTTGCTCAAAATTAATTTCTGTTCTGAGTGGTTCGGCATTAAATCCTGCAGATTGTAACCGTGCTAAGGTTTCGTCAAAGCTATTTTGTATGATTTGTATTTGTTGTTCTGCCATCCCTAATATAAAGGTTACGTTTTTAAAAAATTCTTGTGTGCAAATAAAATCAATAGCTTTCATAATTAATGGACCACCATCAAAGGCTATTAGAATTCGTTGAATAGGCTGGAAGTTACGGGAGGCAACGAGAATTGGAAGCTCAGAAGAGCGTACGACATTTTCAAAGTTGAGTCCTAATCGCTTTTTATCAAGGGCTGTTTGCTCACCACGTTTTCCTATCACAATCATTGATGATTTATTGCTATAAGTGTTTAATGCATCTAGAAGAGTTCCATGACGTAAGCGTGTTTCAACTTCAATTTCACTATGAGAGCTGAGATAATTTTTGGCTTCATCTAAAGCGGTTTGTCCGATTTTTTGAGCAAAAAGTGCTTTAGCAAGAGTAGGATCTTGTTGTGCTGGGGGCAATGGATCAAGGATATTATTGTTAATATCCATTTGTTGTGTATCTGGTAAATGAATTTCTTCTTCCGATTTATCCAATACATACAACAATCGAATTGTTGTTTGCATAGATTTAGCAGCCCATAATGCTAAATCACATACAGGATTTGCATATATTGAGGTATCAATAAGAGCGAGTATTGGTTTTGTCATTGCTAGTTTCTCAATGTTTTCATGTTATAGAATATTTTATTAGCTTCATTAAGGTTTATAAATTATAAGATGATTGCCCCTCTTTCACTTTAGAATAAAATATTCTAGATCATAGTACTAGCACTATTCGGTTTTCAATATCCATTTTTGATTGTTTTAAGGTTAATGCTAAAAATCGGTACAATAATTTTATTTTTCAGTTAAATCATTTAGATTTTTAGAAATTGAGTAGGAGAAATAAATGCGATTGGGTGGGCGGTTGCAGGCTGCAATAGATATTCTACAAGAAATAGAAACGCGTTATCGTCCTGCCAGTGAAGCATTAAAAGATTGGGGGCTTTCTCATCGTTTTGCTGGGGTAAGTGATCGCGCAGCAATTGGGACAATTGTGTATGATGTTTTAAGACGGCGTTATTCATTGCAATGGCGTATGGATAGTAACAATATTCGAGATGTAGTTTTTGGTACTTTGTTCGATTCTGGTATGGTGACAATTGAGCAAGTTGATAAAATTTTAGAGGGAGATCGATATGCACCGCAGTTATTGGCACCTCAACAGAGGAAAGCATGGCAACAACGTCAGTTAGTAAATGCACCAGACTATATTCGCGCTGATATTCCTCAATGGTGTCAAGCTCATTTATATCCTTTATTTACAGCTAATTGGATTAAGGAAGCAGCTGCTTTAGCGACACGTCCTCCTTTAGATTTACGTGTGAACAGTTTAAAAGCAACGCCTAAGAAGGTGATTAAAGCCTTAGAAAAAACAAAGGTTAAGTCTTTTTCATGGTTTCAACAAGCGTTAAGGATTGAACCGATTGAAAAATTTGAGCGCCATCCTAATGTTCAGGCTGAACCTGCTTTTCAAAAAGGATATTTTGAGATACAGGATTTGGGGTCTCAACTTGTTTCTTATCTTATAGAAGCAAAAGCAGGTATGCAGTTATTAGATTATTGTGCGGGAGCTGGGGGAAAAACATTAGCTTTAGCTGCCAGTATGGAGAATCGAGGCCAGATTTATGCTTATGATGCAAACAAGATTCGCTTAGCTCCTATTTTTAATCGATTGCAACGTGCTGGTATTTATAATGTACAACCACGAGTGAATAAAGAAGAATTAAAATCATTAATAGGTCAAATAGATATCGTTTTATTAGATACTCCATGTAGTGGGACAGGAACATGGCGCCGTCGTCCAGATGCGAAATGGCGTTTGACCTTACAAAAGGTGAAACAACGTCAGGAAGAACAGTTTGCTATTTTGAATGAAGTCTTAATTTATATAAAGCCAGGAGGGCGTTTAGTTTATATCACCTGTTCTCTCTTTAATGATGAAAATGAAGAACAAATTTCCCAGTTTCTTCAGAAACATTCTAATTTTTTTCCAATCAATATGCAGAAACTTTGGCATCGACATTTTAGCTCTCTAATTATGCAACCAACATTTTCAAATTATGGACTGACTTTATCACCAGCAGCAACTAAAACAGATGGTTTCTTTTTATCTATTTTACAAAAGGAATTCTAATGCGTATTTTGTTTTTTTATTTCACATTTGTATTAGGAATAACCTTTTTCTTATGTCAATAAATTTGTAAAAAGAGAAAGATTGAATAATACGTTTTTTATTTTAGATAATTATTGATTGGTTTTCTATGAGCACATTGCGTTCAGATACTATCCTTATCATTGATTTTGGTTCACAAGTTACGCAACTCATTGCACGACGGGTGCGAGAAATAGGCGTTTATTCCACAATTGTTCCTTTCCAGTCTGCTTTAGAAGAATTTAAGCGAATCAAGCCTCAGGCTGTTATTTTATCAGGCAGTCCTTATTCCGCTGTTGACGACGATGCACCACGTGTTCCAATGGAGATTTTTAACGCTGATATTCCGGTTCTTGGTATTTGTTATGGCGAACAAATTATGTGTGTTCAGCTTGGTGGAAAAGTTGAAGCAGGACATGAACGTGAATTTGGACGCGCTTTGTTAGATATAAAAGAAGAAAGTGCTCTTTTTGATGGTGTTTGGAAGAAAGGGTCATGTCATCAAGTTTGGATGAGCCATGGTGATCGTGTGGTTGCTTTGCCAGAAGGCTTTCATGTTATTGGAACATCACAAGGAGCTCCTTATGCTGCTATTGCTGACGAAAAACGTCGTTTTTATGCGGTACAATTCCATCCTGAAGTTGTTCATACAACAGATGGAGCAAAACTCTTAAAAAATTTTGTTTATAAAATTTCTGGTCTTAAAAATAATTGGTCAATGGCTGCTTATCGTGAACAAGCAGTTGCTGCAATACGCAAAAAGGTTGGAAAAAGTCATGTGGTTTGTGGTCTTTCAGGTGGTGTTGATTCATCTGTTGTAGCTATATTACTTCACGAAGCTATAGGCGATCAGCTAACATGTGTTTTTGTCGATCATGGGTTGATGCGTAAAAATGAGGCAGAAGAAGTTCTTACACTTTTTCGAGAGTATTATAATATAAAGCTGGTTCATGTTAATGCTGCTGATATGTTTATCAATACCCTTGAAGGCGAAACCGATCCAGAAAAAAAGCGGAAGATAATTGGTCGCCTTTTTATTGAAGTTTTTGAAGAAGAAACAAAAAAAATAGAAGGCGCGGAGTTCTTAGCACAAGGGACACTTTATCCAGATGTGATTGAAAGTGTTTCAGCGATTGGTGAACCTATAACGATTAAAAGTCATCATAATGTAGGCGGGCTACCAGAACGAATGAAAATGCAACTTATAGAACCATTGCGTGAGCTTTTTAAGGATGATGTTCGTTCTTTAGGACGAGAATTAGGTTTACCTGAACAATTTATTGAGCGTCATCCTTTTCCAGGACCTGGTTTGGCAATTCGATGTCCGGGTGCAATTACACGCGAAAAATTAGAAATTTTACGTGAGGCAGATGCTATTTATCTTGATGAAATCAGAAAAGCTGGCCTTTATAATAAAATTTGGCAAGCTTTTGCTGTTCTTCTTCCTGTTCAAACTGTTGGTGTAATGGGTGATGCACGCACTTATGAGTTTGTCTGCGCTCTTCGTGCTGTAACATCTATAGACGGTATGACCGCTGATTTTTATCCGTATGATATGGAATTTTTGAGTAAAGTATCAACACGTATTATTAATGAAGTTCAGGGTATTAATCGTATTGTCTATGATATAACTTCTAAACCTCCTGGTACTATTGAGTGGGAATGATTGAAATCAAGAATAGTAAAGATATAGCATTTTTAGGATTGAACATTTTAGAAAGTTAGAAAGTAAAAAAAGAAAATTGTTAGAAGCTTTGTATTAATGATTTTTAATTGTCATTAATGGCGTTTTAGCGAATATCGTTTGCAATTAAGAGAAGTTAGAAAATATGCTGAAACAAAAAATTATTGCTCATCGTGGTGGAGCTAGTCTTTATTCTGAAAATACGCTTTCAGCATTTCGTTATGCGATTGCATTGGGAGTGGATGAAATTGAATGCGATATTCATCTTCTTAAAAGCGGTGAAGTTGTTATATTTCATGATTTTTCCCTTGAACAATTGGTTGGAAAAAAAGGATATATTCATGAGGTTGATAATGAAACACGTCAGCAACTCCATGTGAAAGGGAGTACTGAAGCACCTCCTTTATTAGAAGAATTGCTTGATCTTTTGGTGCCAACCAATGTAGCGCTTCATCTTGAAATCAAAACATGTGGTGAAATTGAGCGTGAAACTCTTTTATCCAAAAGAGCGCTTGAATTAATCAAAAGTAGAAACTTAGAAAAACGAGTTTCAGCAATTAGTTTTGATGCTACGAGTCTTCGTCCTTTTATTGAGGCAGGGATACCATCTGGGCCATGTATTGATAGTTTTAAAGGCGATATGTCTTGCTGTTTTTCGGAGTGGAAAAAATTAGGGTATTCTGATCTAAGTTTGGATAGCTCTATTGTATCACGAGACTTTATTGTATCTGCTCTTGATTTTGGCTTCACTGTAGGTGTATGGACAGTTAATGGGGTGTCCCGTTTGTCTCATTGGTTTGATATGCCGGTGGATTATATTACAACAGACCAACCTGATCTTGCTTTACGATTACGTTCACAAAAATAAAAAAAGGAGCTTTTATGACTGATTAAGTAATCTGGAAGAAAAAATTTTCTAGATTGATTATGTGCGTTTTCCTGTTTGTTTATTAAAAGTGTGAAAATTCTGATTAGGAACGGTGAAGCTTATTTTTTGTCCATAATCATTTGTGAGACGTTCTTTGATTTCAACAGTGAAGATAATATTGTTCCAGCGTGTTAAAACGTGACATCCTGTGCCTACAGGTTTTATGAGTTCGATATGTGCATGAAAAACGGGTCCTTTTTCCGGATATTCACCTAACAAAGTTGCTTCTGGCCTAAATGCTAAAATATCGGTTTCTTTGTTAAAAGAAAATGAGAAGCCTAAATATTGCTCTAAGATCTGACGATCAAGAAAATTAATAGGTGGAGAACCAATGAACCCAGCAACAAAGGTTGTGGCTGGGTAATCATAGATTTCCATTGGCTTTCCAATTTGTTCAATACATCCTTTATTCATGACGACTATTCGGTCAGCTAATGTCATGGCTTCTAATTGATCATGTGTAACATAAAGACTGGTTGTTCCTAATGAACGTTGGAGTGTTTTAATTTCAATGCACATTTGGGCGCGTAATTTCGCGTCAAGATTTGAAAGTGGTTCGTCAAAGAGAAAAACACGTGGTTGGCGAACAATAACACGCCCCATTGCAACACGTTGACGTTGTCCTCCTGATAATTGCCGTGGTTTACGATCAAGAAATGGTTCTATTTCCAAAAGCTTTGCAGCATGGGCAATACGTTTATTCATTTCCTCTTTAGGCGTTTTTCGATTTTTGAGACCATATTCCAAGTTTCCACGTACAGTCATATGCGGATAAAGTGCATAGTTTTGAAAAACCATAGCAATGTCACGATTTGCTGGCTCACGATTATTAATAAACTCATTGTCAATATAAAGCTCACCAGAGGTAACTTGTTCAAGTCCAGCAATAATACGTAATAGGGTTGATTTCCCACATCCGGATGGACCAACAAGAACGAGAAGTTCTTTATCAAAAACAGTTAAATTCAAGTTATTAATAACCAGACTATCATTGTCATACTGTTTTATTATATTTAATAGTTGAATTGTAGCCACAATTATTTCTCCGTTTCAATGAGACCTTTGACAAAAAGCCGTTGCATGAAGATAACGACTAAAACAGGTGGAGCCATAGCAACAACCGATACTGCCATAAGAATATTCCATTGAGGATCATGTTGCAGTGATTCAACAATGAGTTGTTTTAATATAACAAGAATAGTTTGATGGTCTTGATCTGTTGTAACAATAAGTGGCCAGAGATATTGTATCCATCCATAAATGAACATAATAATAAATAAAGCCGCAATATTACTTTTGCTAAGGGGAAGAAGAATATCCTTAAAAAATTTCAATGGTCCTGCCCCATCGACACGTGCAGCTTCTAAGAGTTCATCAGGGACAGTGAGAAAAAATTGACGAAATAAAAATGTAGCGGTTGCTGATGCAATTAATGGAATAATCATTCCACTATAAGTGTTTATCATTCCTAATTGTGCAACTATTGTATATGTTGGAATAATACGGACTTCAATAGGAAGCATTAATGTAATAAAGATAAGAGCAAAGGCAGTTTTACGAAAAGGAAAACGCATATAGACGATTGCATAAGCAGAAAAGAGTGAAATAGTAATTTTTCCAATACTAATACCAATAGCTATAATAAATGAGTTCATTAAAAGTGGCCAGAGACGTGGAAGACCAAGTTGTGCAAGGCCATCGCCAAAGATTGTTTTATAATTTTCTAAGCCGTATTGTCCTGGTAAAAGAGGAAGCGTTCCTGCATTAAATGTTGCTGAATTATGTGTTGATGCAATAATGGCAATATAGACTGGAAAACAGATGATAAGAATACCAATAATGAGAATGAAATGAGTTAAAAATTTCAAAAAAGGACGGTTTTCAACCATAACTTCTCTCCTAATATTGGACGCGACGTTCAATCCAGCGGAATTGGATTAATGTTAAAATAATAACCATCAGCATTAATATGGTTGATTGCGCAGCTGATGCACCAATCATTTGATTTTTAAAGCCATCTTCGTACACTTTATAGACAATTGTGCTCGTTGCTCGTGCAGGTCCTCCAGAAGTCACGTTATCAATGATGCCAAATGTATCAAACATGACATAATTGACATTGATAATCAGTAGAAAGAAAGTTGTTGGTGAAATTTGTGGAAAGATTATCGTCCAAAATCGTTTAAAAGGACCGGCACCATCAATAGCAGCTGCTTCTATTTGCGAGTGAGGGATCGATTGAAGACCAGCAAGAAAAAAGAGAAAATTATAGGAAATTTGTTGCCAACTAGCAGCAATTACAATGAGAATTATAGCTTGAACACTGCTAATACGATGGTTCCATATAATACCTATTTTTTTGAGGAAAAAAGGAAAAGTTCCGATAGTTGGATGAAAAATAAATAACCATAATATACCTGCTAATACAGGAGCAACAGCATATGGCCAAAGTAAAAGCGTAGTATAAGCTTTTTTTGCATGTATAACACGGTCAACGGAAACAGCTAGAAGAAGTGATATTGTCATTGAAACAAGTGTGATAGAAATAGAAAATATGATCGTTGTAAGCAGTGATTGTATATAAGTGGTGTCAGAAAAGACAGTTATATAGTTTTCAAAACCAATAAAGGTTGTTGAAAAACCAAAAGGGTCTTCACGCTCAAAGGATGATTTTATTGCTTGAGCGCCGGGCCAAAGAAAAAATAAAAAAGTTATCGCAAGTTGAGGAAAGAGTAGCCAATAAGGAAGTAGGCTATTTTTGAAATATGCGTGTTTTTCTTGCATGTGCAGGGCTCTTTAATAAGAGTCATCGGGAAAAGAGAATTGAAATATACCAATTTTCAAGATCTAACTTTTCAACTTTGAATAATGATCATGAAACATTAATGATTGGCTTTTTCAAATTCACGTAAAAGCTTATTACCACGTTTAACTACTTCATCTAATCCCTCTTTTGGTGATTTAGAACCATTCAAAACAGCCTCCAATTCTTGATCAAGAATCGAACGAATTTGTGGTAAGCTACCAAATCTTATCCCTTTTGAATTTTCTGTTTGTGGATTTAAATTGATTTGTTGAATAGCAATATCTACACCTGGATTCTTATCATAAAAATTTTGGTCTCTACTTAATTCGTAAGCAGCTTTTGTGAGAGGAAGGTATCCTGTTTTTTGATGCCACTTAACTTGATTATTTGTTTGCGAGAGAAATTTAAGGAAAGCTGCTGCACCTGCATATTCTTTAGATGTATGACCTTTCAAAGTCCAAATAGAGGCGCCACCAATAATTGAGTTTTGTGGTGCATTTTTTACATCATCATAATAGGGAAGCATACCAAATCCAACATTAAATTGGGCCTCTGAAATAATTCCACCGCGTGATCCTGATGATTGTATTAAAATTGCACAGCTTTGTGCCATAAACATTGGTACTGAATCGAGTGCACCAGCTGGACCACCGTAACGAAAGATACCTTTATCTGACCATCTTTTCAGATCTGTCCACATGCGTATTTGCAACGGGCTGTTCAATGTTAGTTCTGCATCAAGTCCATCAAGACCATTTCTTTTTGTTCCTACAGGAATGTTATGAAATGCTGAAAAATTTTCTATGCCAATCCATTGTGCAGCGTAAGTCATTGTGAAACCACAATTCGCAGCTTTGTTATCAAGAATTTTTTTCGAAAAATCTTCTATATCTTTCCATGTTTTAGGTGGTTGTTCCGGATTAAGCCCAGCTTTTTTAAAAATATCCTTATTATAAAAAAGAATTGGTGCTGAAACATTAAATGGCATAGAGAGCATACGTCCCTGGGCATCAGAATAATAGCTACTAATAGCAGGTAAATAGTCTAAGGTATCAAACTCTTGCTTTGTATCAGCCATGAGCTGGTAAAGTGGATAGACTGCACCTTTTGCAGCCATCATAGTACCTGTGCCAATTTCGTAAATTTGAGCGAGAACTGGTTGTTGTTTTCCTCGAAATGCTGCGATAAGTGATATCATGCTTTCTTCATACTCACCGCGAAATGAAGGAACAATTTTATAATCAGATTGGCTTTTATTAAAATCATTGATAAGATTTTCTGTTTGTTTTCCTAAATCGCCACTCATAGAGTGCCAAAAGCTGATTTTTGTTTGTGTGAAACCCGTTGTTGCCGCAGTTATAGCAATCATAAATGCTGCTAAGGAAAGATAAAGACGGTTCATGATTCATCCTTTTTTGAATTAATGGAGCACGATTTTCTCAGGACTGTTAATGTAATTCATAAATATATCATGATGGTTCTCTTTCAGAAAGATGCCAATTCATTTAAACATGAACCATGCAAAGGTCAAACGAATTTGTGTAAATTGACCAGTTTTTAACTTTTGTGATTGTCTGGATGTGATTGTAATGGCCGGCATTATAAAATGGTAATGATGCCAAAAAAAATGAACAAAGATAATCAGAAAGTTAAACAGTCAAGGATTCTTATATGAGATGATATAACCTTTAGGTTGATTGTTTACATTCCAATAATATTACATGTTTTAACGTTCGGTTATAGCGTTAATGATGGTGTTAACATTGTATTCCATCATATCAAGATAAGTTGCGGCAGGGCCTCCTTTTTCAGATAAGGCATCGGAATAAAGTATGCCACCAATTTTTAAACCTGTTTCTTTTGAAATTTGTTCTATAAGACGAGGATTAGAGATATTTTCAACAAATAATGCGGATACTTTATTCTTTTTAATTTGTTTAATAAGTTTAGCAACATCTGCTGCAGTAGCTTCTTTTGAAGCGCTTTCGGGAGAAATGATGGTGAGTCCATATTCATGAGCAAAATAACCAAAGGCATCATGAGATGTAATAATGGTTCGCTTATCTTTCGGGATAGTAGAAATTCGTGTTGTAATGGTTGTATGCAGTGCTTTTAGTTTTTGAATATAAGTCTGAGCATTTTTATTATAATTTTCACATGATTGTTGATCGATTTTACAAAGAGCGGTGGCAATATTTTTGACGTAAGTTTCAACATTGGGAATAGCTTGCCAAGCATGTGGATCAATATTGCCGTGGTGATGTGTCCTATTGCTTTTTTCGTATTTAATTTCTAATGCGGGAATATTAGCACTGACTTCCACAAGAAGCGCTTTTGTTCCAGTTGCTATCGTAAGCCGATTTATGAAATCTTCTAAATACAGACCGTTGATGAAAATAATATGAGCATTTTTAATAGTTTTTGCATCACGAGGTGTAGGTTCGTAACTGTGGATGCTTGTATTGGGGCCAACAAGAGTAGTGATCGAGATATGATGGCTTCCTACATTTTTTATTAAGTCTGTAAGAATGGAAAAGCTTGTGACAACATTAATTTTTTGATGTGCAGTGGCAGAAAGTGGGAAGAGAGATAATAAAAGAGAGTTCAGTAGAACAAATTGTTTAGCAAATTTATGCATGTTGTTTTCTTATGATGGAAAGGATGTATAAAAAAGGCGAGGGAACCAAGTTGCAATGAGTCCAAGTGGGCTTATAAGACAGGTAAGAAGATAGATAGATCCTGCAACTATAATGATAGATGCACCAGAGGGTAAGGATGTATGAAAGGAGAGCAGGAGACCAAATACACTGGAAATTATTCCTAAAATAATTGATAATACACAGATAGGGCCCAAACGCGAAAGCCAAAAACGGGCAGTGATGGCTGGAATCATCATAATGCCGATGGACATAAGCGTTCCTAATGATTGAAAACCGCCAACTAGGTTTAATACCATGAGTCCAAGTAATAAAATGTGAACATATTTTCCTAGTGGGGAGAGTGATTTTAAAAATAGCGAATCAAAACTTTCTACTACAAGAGCTCGCCAAAAAATACACAGATTACTTATTGTTATGAGCATTATAACAGTAATTAGACAAATGGCCTGTGTATTAATAGAAAGCACTGAACCGAATAAAAGATGCAATAAGTCAATTGTTGATCCTTTGAGAGAAATAATCGTGACACCTGTTGCTAATGCAAAAAGATAGAAGACAGTCATTGAGGCATCTTCTTTTTGAAAACTATTTCGCGAAATTAAGGTAGCTGCTAATGCGACAATAATACCAGCTCCAACTCCACCAAGAGCCATGAATATGGGAGAAAAACCACAGAAAAGAAAAGCAACGGCGACACCAGGAAGAATAGCGTGTGATATTGCATCACCTGTTAAGCTCATACCACGTAACATTAAAAATACCCCAATAGGGCAGGCGCTGATCGTTAATAAAACGGAACCAATTAAAGCGTTTCGCATAAATTGGAAATCAATAAAAGGCGCTATAAAAAATGCGTACACGTGTGATAATCCAGTTTAGATAAAATTACTTGATAGAAAAGGCTCGTTCTTGTGAATTGATATGGAAAAATTGGATATGAGAGGTGACGTGATAGGGTGATTATTAGCACTTAATAAGTGTGTTGTTTCTCCATAAAAAGCGTGTTTTTTATTGATATGAATCATTTGTGGAAAATATTCTTGCACAATAAGAGGATTGTGCAGCGCTATAAGAATTGTGCGACCTTTTTGTTGCCAATGAGTAATCAGTTTTAGGAGTTCCTTTTGGGTTTTAAGATCCACACCGTTGAAAGGCTCATCAAGCAGTATAATATCGGAATCTTGGACAATAATACGTGCAAAAAGAGCACGTTGTAATTGCCCATTTGATAGTGTGTTAAGTGAACGGTGAGCAAGTGCTGTAAGTCCAACTATTTCTAGTGCATTTTTAATTTTATATTGGTAGGAATGTTGGCTTTTCCATAATCCACAGAAAGACCATAGTCCCATTTTAACGAGTGTTTCTACATCAACTGGGAATGTTCGATCAATGTCACAGTATTGGCCAAGGTAAGCAATACGGCTTTTCGTTAGTTTTGTAATTTTACCACTGATAGGTTTAATTAATCCAGCAATAGCTTTAAGAAGTGTAGATTTCCCAGAACCGTTATCACCGGTTATGGCAATTAATGAATTTTTTGTCAGTTTTGCTGAAAATTTTTTTATAACAATTCTGTTTGTGTAACCTAATACCACATTATTGAACTGTAAGCTCATATTGATACCATTCTTTTTTTAATATTTTCGAATATGTTATGTTATATAATTACATATGTCAATAAAATGTTATATTATATCCTTTGTTTTAGGAGACTTTTCATGGCAATGGGAATATCGTAGAAAATTTAAAATAGCTTTGAATTTCTCTTGACGAAATCATGTCTATGTATACTATATATAGTATTAGAATGATCTGTGATTCAAAATAAATGCTAAATGTGAATACATTGTTCATTTTATCGAAATCAGATTATTTCATAGTGAAGTGCCATATTTTTTAGAGTAGCGGTTCAATTGAAATGTCACCTTAGGGGAGTTTTTTTGTTCATTGTCTATGTATTAAAGTTTTTTGTGGTGGAAAACAAATGAAGGCACTAACAAAGTGGCTGTAAAGGCCACAAAGGTAGTTGGCTTTATGATGCTTTTGATTAAAAAACAGTGAAACAAAAAAATGCTAGTAGGTAGTTATTGTATAACGGAGAGCAGTTATTACGACTGTAAGTCATTTCTTCGTTTGTACTATGTTCTATTTTAAGGGAATGTAGTGATTTAAAGCTATGTTCGTCAGCTTGTAAGTCATTTTAATTGAGACATGACTAAGTGTTTTAGTATGTAATTATTGTGTAAATGTTGTGAAATTATCATAATTAATTTGTTTCTAAGTTATTTTTTGAATTATGAAAGTTGAAAAGAATGATCACTATTTATAGTAAACCATCTTGTGTTCAATGTGATGCTACCTATCGTGCTTTTGATGCTAAGGGTGTTGATTATAACGTTATTGATATTTCTCGTGATGAACAAGCGTATAATTTTGTTCAATCTTTAGGATATCGTCAAGTGCCTGTAGTAGTTTGCGATGATAATCATTGGTCGGGTTTTAGACCAGATATGATTAATGGTCTTTGTGGCTAATGGGGCTTATTGTTTATTATTCGAGTGCAACGGGTAATACTGAATATTTTGTGTCTCAGCTTGATCAACGACTTTTTAAAATTGATAAAAAAAATCCATCAATATTAGTTAATGAGCCGTATGTGTTAGCTGTGCCTACTTATGCAGATGGTAAAGGTAGATTGGCTGTGCCAAAAGCAGTGATTCATTTTCTTAATGAAGTGGAAAACCGTGAATTGGTTCGTGGTGTCATTGGTGGTGGAAATCGCAATTTCGGTTGTTATTATAATTTAGCGAGCAAGATAATTGCAGAGAAATGTTGTATACCTTGCCTTTATCGTTTTGAGCTTCGAGGAACTGAGGAAGACGTTATTTGTGTTAAAAAGGGATTGGAAAAGTTTTGGAAACAATAAGTGTAAAAAAACTGGAAACGTCAGATAAAATTACAGATTATCATGCACTCAATGCGATGCTTAATCTTTATGATGAGAATGGTCATATTCAATTTGATATGGATAGACTTGCTGCCCGACAGTATTTTCTCCAACATGTTAATCAGAATACGGTTTTTTTTCATAATTTAAAGGAGAAAATAGATTACTTGGTAGAAGAAAATTATTATGAGAGAGAATTATTTGAACTTTATGATTTTTCTTTTATTAAAAAGCTTTTTAAACGCGCTTATGCATTTAAATTTCGTTTTCCTACTTTTCTAGGTGCGTTCAAATATTACACAAGTTATACATTAAAGACTTTTGATGGTAAGCGCTATCTTGAGCGTTATGAGGATCGTGTTTGTCTTGTTGCTTTATATTTAGCACAAGGGATTAAAGGCCTTGCTGAGGGGTTGGTTGATGAAATTATTACAGGACGGTTTCAACCAGCAACACCAACATTTTTGAATGCGGGCAAGAAGCAAAGAGGTGAATTAGTATCATGCTTTTTGTTACGCGTTGAAGACAATATGGAATCGATAGGTCGTTCCATTAATTCAGCTTTACAACTTTCGAAACGCGGTGGAGGTGTGGCACTTTGTTTGACAAATTTACGAGAAGCAGGGGCACCAATTAAGAAAATAGAAAATCAAGCATCGGGTGTTTTACCTGTGATGAAAATGTTAGAAGATGTATTTTCTTATGCTAATCAACTTGGTGCGCGACAAGGTGCTGGTGCTGTTTATTTACACGCACATCATTTAGATATTATGAAGTTTTTGGATACAAAACGAGAAAATGCTGACGAAAAAATCAGAATTAAAACACTTTCTCTTGGTGTTATTATTCCTGATATCACTTTTGAGCTTGCTCGCAATAATGAGGATATGTATCTTTTCTCATCTTACGATATTGAGCGGGTTACAGGAAAACCTTTTAGTGACATCTCTTTGACAGAGCATTATCGCTCTTTTGTTGATAATTCAAAGATACGCAAAAAGAAAATAAGTGCGCGGGTTTTCTTCCAAACATTAGCGGAAATTCAGTTTGAATCAGGATATCCATATATTTTATTTGAAGATACGGTCAATCGGGCAAATCCAATAGCAGGCCGTATTAGTATGAGCAATTTGTGTACAGAAATTTTGCAGGTGAGTGAAGCGAGTGAACTGGATACAGATTTAACTTATCGTGCTGTTGGCAATGATATATCTTGTAATCTTGGCTCAATGAATATTGCAAAAGCGATGGAGAGTGATAACTTTGGGAGAACAGTGGAAATAGCTGTGCGTGCTCTAACAGCTGTTTCTGATATGAGTAATATTGCTTGTGTGCCTTCTATTGCAAAAGGCAATGCTGAGAGTCATGCGATTGGTTTGGGACAAATGAATTTGCATGGTTTTCTAGCGCGTGAAAAAATCTATTATGGAACGCTGGAAGCAATTGATTTTACCAATATCTACTTTTACACAGTTACATATCATGCATTGCGTGCTTCTAATTTAATTGCGCGTGAACGTAAAAAAATGTTCGTAGGATTTGAAAAATCAGCTTATGCAGATGGACATTTTTTTACAAAGTATATTGAGAAAGAATGGAAACCACAATTTGAACTAGTACAAGAGCTTTTTACACGTAATAATATCGTTATTCCGAACCAAAGAGATTGGCAAGAGCTTAAACAATTAGTTGCTCAATATGGGCTTTATAATCGCTATCTTCAGGCTGTACCACCTACAGGATCTATTTCCTATATTAACTATGCAACTTCTTCTATCCATCCAATTGCTTCGAAGATTGAAATTCGCAAAGAGGGAAAAATAGGACGTGTTTATT
Organism: Bartonella sp. AR 15-3; assembly: GCF_002022445.1. Lineage (GTDB taxonomy): Bacteria > Pseudomonadota > Alphaproteobacteria > Rhizobiales > Rhizobiaceae > Bartonella. The sequence goes on from NZ_MUYE01000001.1 coordinate 221,049, forward strand.
ATCCTGCTCCTTATATGGATAATACAAATTTAGAGTTTTATCAGGATGCTTATGAAATTGGGCCTGAAAAAATTATTGATACTTATGCTGCTGCTACGCAGCATGTCGATCAGGGTCTTTCGTTAACTTTGTTTTTTCCCGATACAGCAACTACACGTGATATTAATCGTGCACAAATTTATGCCTGGAAAAAAGGCATAAAGAGCATTTATTATGTACGGTTACGGCAGATGGCATTGAGTGGAACAGAAGTCGATGGTTGTGTTTCATGTAGTTTATAGGAGATGATTATATGACCAAAATTACAACCAAAAATCCTGTTGTTTGCGCTATAAATTGGAATAGACTCCATGACGAAAAAGATCTTGAAGTTTGGAATCGTTTAACTGGTAATTTTTGGTTGCCTGAGAAAGTACCATTATCTAATGATATTCCTTCATGGGCTAGTTTGACGGAGGAAGAGCGAAAACTGACAATTCGTGTTTTCACAGGTCTTACTCTTCTTGATACGGTTCAGAATACTGTGGGAGCTATTTCCCTTATAGCCGACGCTGTAACAGAACATGAGGAAGCAGTATTAACCAATATTGCATTTATGGAGGCGGTTCATGCACGTTCTTATTCCTCTATTTTCTCAACTTTATGTTCGACAGTGGAGGTTGATGATGCATTTAGATGGTCAGAAGAAAATACCTATTTGCAAAAGAAAGCGAGATTAATACTTGAGCATTATGAAGCGAATGAACCGCTAAAGAAAAAAATTGCTTCGACTTTGCTTGAGAGCTTTTTATTTTACTCTGGTTTTTATTTACCCATGTATTGGTCAAGTCGTGCTAAGCTGACTAATACCGCTGATTTAATTCGGCTTATTATTCGTGATGAGGCTGTTCACGGCTATTATATCGGTTATAAATTTCAATTAGGTTTTGCGAAGCTTCATGAAGCTAAAAAACAAGAAATAAAAGATTTTGCTTTTAATATACTTTTTGATCTTTATAATATTGAGTGTAAATATACTGAAGATCTTTATGATGCTATTGGGTTAACAGAGGATGTTAAGGTTTTTCTTCATTATAATGCAAATAAAGCATTAATGAATTTAGGTTTTGAAGCTCTTTTTCCACCTGAAGTGTGCCGTGTTAACCCTGCTATTTTAGCAGCTTTATCGCCGAATTCTGATGAAAATCATGACTTCTTTTCAGGGTCAGGTTCTTCTTATGTTATTGGTAAAGCAGTTGCAACTGTGGATGAGGATTGGGCGTTTTAATGCGTGAAGGAAAAGAGAAGCGCACGAGGTATTCTATTTAAATCTTCACGTATTTTTAAACATTTAAATCCATTCTTTTTAAATAAATCACAAACTTCTTTTTCTTGAGAATAGCCAATTTCAACAGCGATATAGCTCTTCTCTTTTAAATAATTTGCTGATTCATGGGCCAATTTTCGATAAAAATCAAGGCCATCTTTTCCACCAATTAGGGCACGCAAAGGGTCGTGTTGGCGCACTTCTTTTGCAAGGTTCTTGATTTCTTTTTCTGGAATATAAGGGGGATTGGAAATAATGAGATCAAATTGTCCCTTGACGGAATCAAACCAGTTGCTGAGAAGAGGTGTAAAACGGTGGGCAACATTCGCATGTTGTGCATTTTTCGTAGCTGTCTTTAAAGCATCTTCGGAAATATCAACGGCTACAGCATAGGTTTGAGGAATTTGCTTGAGAATTGCTATGGCGATAGCTCCACTTCCTGTTCCCATATCAAGCAGTGTAGCTTGTTCTGATTTCTCTAGATATGTTTTAAGAATTGGTAAAACAAGGTCAACAACTGTTTCTGTATCCGGACGTGGTTCTAACGTATCTTTAGACAAGGTGAATGGTATACCGTAAAATTCTCGTGTCCCGATAATACGGTAGACAGGTTCACCTGCAATACGTCGATTTATAGCTTGTTCTAATTGTACGAGTTGTTCAGAAGATAGACACATATTTGGTTGCAGAATTCTATCAGATGCAGTAGTTCCTGTTACCCATTCAACGAGTATTTTTGCGTTAAGATCGGCTTCAGAGATTCCTTGATATTGCAATTTTTTTTGTGTTTTTTGAATGGTTTTTCTGAGCGAGTGATCGTTCATCTACTATGATCCATTTCAGTAAGGAGTGTTGTCTGATGATCAGAAATGAGTGCATTAATCAGCTCATTTAAATCTCCTTCCATGATACGGTCAAGTTTATATAGAGTCATATTAATACGGTGGTCAGTTACACGTCCTTGTGGAAAATTATAGGTGCGAATACGTTCTGATCGATCACCAGAGCCAACTTGAGTTTTACGGGATGCTGAACGTTCACTCTCTGCTTTTTGTCGTTCAATATCGAATAAACGCGCACGTAAAATTTGGAGTGCACGTGCGCGATTTTGATGTTGTGATTTTTCTGCTTGAACAACCATAATTCCTGTTGGTATATGCGTAATACGGACAGCTGAATCGGTTGTATTGACATGCTGCCCACCTGCACCAGATGCACGCATTGTATCAATGCGGATATCTTCTGGGCAAATTTCAATATCAATTTCTTCCGCCTCTGGTAAAACTGCAACAGTGGCGGCTGATGTATGGATGCGTCCTCCTGTTTCTGTTTCAGGGATGCGTTGTACGCGATGGACACCTGATTCAAACTTAAGTTTAGAAAATACACCTTTTCCTGAAATGGTTGCTATAATTTCTTTATATCCACCAACTTCACCATCACTCAAAGAAATGACTTCAACTTTCCAGTTATGAGTATTAGCATAACGTTCATACATACGGAAAAGGTCTCCTGCAAAAAGTGCTGCTTCTGATCCTCCCGTTCCTGCTCGAATTTCAATAATAACGCTTTTTTCATCAGCAATATCTTTGGGCAAAAGAAGAATTTGGAGTTCTTGCTCAAGTTCCTGAATTTTTTGATATAATGATGATAGCTCTTCTTGGGCCAAATTACGCATTTCTGTGTCTGTTTGTGTATCACTTATTATAGTTTCGATATCTGTTATTTCTTTACAGAGAGAATTTAATGCCCGTATAGAAACTATAATTGGCTGTAATTCTGCGTATTCGGAAGCTAATTTTACATATGTTTCCGCATTTGGATTCTCAGCCATTTGGCTTTCAATTATTTTGAAGCGTTTTTCAAGCTGCTTCATGCGGTCTTGTGGCAAAGAAACCATAGCAATATCAGCCTAATTCATTGAATGTTAGAAGTTGATAATATTATACCATTATATTATTGTAAGGGGTAATAAAGAAGAAAAATACTCTTGCCAACCAAATTATAGCAATTTAGAATAAATTTATGTAAAGACTTGATGTGCATAAGTAGTCTCTTTCATTACACACATAGGCTTATTATTTTAGGAAGTGCGTTTTTTTCCGTAAATTTCAAGGCGATGATGAACAATATTATAGCCAAGAGAATGAGCAATTTCTTCTTGTAACTTTTCAATGATAGCAGATTGAAATTCAATGGCTTCTCCTGTGTCTATATCAATAAGATGATCGTGATGTTCGCTTTTTGCTTGTTCAAAACGAGAAGGTCCCCCATTGAAGGCATGGCGATGAATAGTTCCATTTTCTTCTAATGTTTTCATTGTGCGATAAACAGTTGATAGCGAAATACTAGAGTCTATTTTATGAACACGCTGAAAAATTTCAAATGCATTCGGATGGTCATCTGTATCGGCTAAAACGTCAAGAATGATACGTCTTTGACGCGTTACTCTTAGACCAGCAATTCGCAATTCTTTTTCATAACCTTGTTTATTCATTTAATTCTTCGATTTTTTAAGTGAAGGACCCATGGCAATGCTTATATTTTTTTCCTGAACCACAAGGACAAGATTCATTTCGTCCAATTTTCCCCCATGTTTTTGGATCATTAGGATTGCGTTTTTGGGGATTAACTAAGCGATTTTCGTTTATCTGCGTCCATGCTGTAGTGTTATTTTTTTCGCTCTGAGTACTGGAAGAATATTGGGAGCGAGATCTTTCCGATATTTTTGATTCTACGGGTTGTTGAATAATTTCAAAATGCATGAATTTAGAAATAAAATTTTTACGGAGATTGATAAGCATAGTTTGAAAGAGTTCGAATGATTCTGTTTTATACTCATTGAGAGGATCTCGTTGTGCATAACCACGGAAGCCAACAACGGAACGTAAATGATCTAAATGAACTAAATGCTCACGCCATAACATATCAATTGTTTCAAGTAGTATAGCTTTACGAAAGTAAGCGACTATTTCCGGATTATAGCGTTCAGAGCGTTCCTTCTCAAATTTTTCAACAGCCTTTGTTATGTGTTCTACAATTTGTTCTTCTGCAATTCCTTCTTCACTTGCCCATTTTTCTATTGGAAGGTTTAAATTGAAAACCTGATATAGTTCCTTTTGTAAACCTTTCACATTCCATTTTTCTGCGTATGTTCCATATGGAATGTGAGTTTCTACTAGATCTTCAATGACTTCATTACGCATTTCAACGGTCATTTCAGTTAAATTTTCTGCATTCATAACTTCCATGCGTTGCTCAAAAATAACTTGGCGTTGATTATTCATCACATCGTCATATTTTAAAAGATTTTTACGAATTTCGAAGTTTCGTGCTTCAACCTTTTTTTGAGCTTTCTCAAGAGCTTTATTAATCCATGGATGGATAATGGCTTCATCTTCTTTTAGTCCAAGCTTTTGCAGCATACTATCCATACGGTCAGAACCGAAGATCCGCATGAGATCATCTTGAAGAGAAAGAAAAAATTTTGAACGCCCAGGATCACCTTGGCGACCAGAACGACCGCGAAGTTGATTATCAATTCGACGACTTTCGTGGCGTTCAGTAGCGATAACATAAAGACCTCCAGCAGCTAACGCTTTCTCTTTAAGTTGTTGAACATCTTTTTTGATTTCTTCAATTTTAGCGGTTCGTTCTGGGCCTTCAGGTATATTCTGCAATTCTTGCCGAATACGTATTTCAACATTCCCACCAAGTTGTATATCGGTACCACGACCTGCCATATTGGTTGCAATAGTCAACGCTTTAGGAACACCTGCTTGCGCTATAATATGTGCTTCCTGTTCATGATAACGAGCGTTCAAAACTTGAAAATCAGTAATACCTTCTTTCCGTAAGCGTTCTGCTAATTGTTCCGACTTTTCAATAGAAGTAGTTCCAACCAGAATAGGTTGTCCTTTTTCATGAGCTTGACGAATATCGCGAACAATGGCTCGATATTTTTCTTCTGCTGTTCGATAAATTTCATCATCTTCATCACGGCGTTGAACGGGTAAATTTGTAGGGACTTCAACAACCTCAAGATCATATGTATTATTAAATTCTTCAGCTTCCGTTATAGCTGTTCCAGTCATACCAGATAATTTTTTATACATACGAAAATAATTTTGGAAAGTAATAGAAGCTAAGGTTTGGTTTTCTGGTTGAATAGTGACATGTTCTTTGGCTTCTAATGCTTGATGTAATCCTTCAGAATAACGCCGCCCTGGCATCATACGACCAGTAAATTCATCAATGATAACGATCTCACCATTGCGGACAATATAATCTTTATCACGAATAAACAATTTATGCGCTTTTAGAGCGTTATTAATATGGTGGACAATCGTAACATTTTCTATGTCGTAGAGGCTTTCATTTTTGAGATGCCCAGCTTTTTTAAGTATTTCCTCAATTTTTTCAGTACCAATTTCAGTAAACGTTGTTGTTTTTTGTTTTTCATCTATTTCGTAATCCTCTGGTGTTAGGAAAGCAATAAATGCATCAATAAGATTATAAAAATCAGTACGATCTTCTAAGGGACCAGAAATAACAAGCGGGGTTCGTGCTTCATCAATGAGAATTGAGTCAACTTCATCAATAATTGCATAATGATGGCCACGTTGTACCATTTGGCTACGGTCAAAAGCCATATTATCGCGAAGATAATCAAATCCTAATTCATTATTTGTTGCATAAGTAATATCACACGCATAAGCTGCTCGACGAGAGTCATTATCAAGATGGTTGAGAATAACACCAGTTGTCATACCTAAAAAATCGTAGATTTTCCCCATTGTTTCAGCATCACGACCGGCAAGATAATCATTAACCGTGACAACATGGACCCCTTTTCCTTCTAAGGCATTAAGATACACTGGTAAGGTTGCCATTAATGTTTTACCTTCACCAGTACGCATTTCAGCAATTCCTCGGTTATGAAGAACCATTCCACCAATAAGCTGTACATCAAAGGGGCGCATACCGTAAACACGCTTTGCTGCTTCACGAACAGTTGCAAATGCTTCTGGTAATAGCGAATCAACCGTTGCTCCTTCAGTTAATCTTTTACGAAATTCGGCGGTTTTTTTGTGTAATTGCTTATCGCTTAATTTCTGCAATTGTTCTTCTAAGGCATTAATTTGTATTGTTTTTTGGCGAAGTGCTTTTATGCGGCGTTCATGAGCCGAACCAAAAAATTTATGGGCAAGAGCACCTAAATTGACCATTTCTGGTCCTTTCTTTCATTTGTTATCACCGCAATGGGTGTTTATAAATTGCACCTATCGCCCTGCATTACCCAAAACGCTCGATATAATTAGGTGTATGCAGCGCTTTATTTTAAGTAATATATAATGTTTTTTTCATTTTTTTCTAAAAATAGAGATTAAGGGCCTAAAAGCATCATGTCAACTTTAGTGATATTATTTGAATAATTAAGGTATGAAGTAATTTAGGGTATAATGTGACATTTTTCTATATTATCATGTTTTGTATTATCTAGAATAAAGTGTAATAGAATAGAAGGATCATTTTTTGTTTTTGTGAAATAAAATTATCAAATTTATCTATGTTTAGATTTTAAAGTGCTATGGTAAAAAAATTTAAATTTGAAAATGCATTATTTTAAAAGGGAGTATATTTATGAAATTCAATTTTAGCGCACTATGTTTTGCCTCAACTTTATTAGTTAGTGTACATACGGGCGTGATAGCCCAAGAAAGTGTAAAGACTGCGAAAAATGATTTAAGTACTTTAGAGAACATTACTGAAAAACCAGTTTCTCTTTCTCATGTAATAGCAGTGATTGATGGGAAAAATATTACAGCGGGGCAATTAGATGAGCTAGCACTCGAAATAAATCCTAATTTAGTTCGTGTTCCGGATGAACAACGTCGTGTAACGGTCTTAAAAGCTTATTTGGATATGCAGGCACTTGCTAAAGCAGCACTGCAAAAAGGCGTAGATAAGACAGAAGCTTATGATAAACGTATGGCAATAATGCGCGATAATATTCTTCAGCAACTTTATTTTAAAGAGATGGTTGTTGACAAGATTGCAGATGCTGATGTGAAAGCTCTTTATAATAAAGAAATTGCTGCTTTACCTAAAGAAGATGAAATTAAAGCACGCCATATTTTAGTTAAGACAAAAGAAGAAGCAGAAAAAATTATTAAGCGTTTGAATAAAGGTGAAAAGTTTGAGGAAATTGCAAAAAAAGACTCAACAGATGGTTCTTCTGCTGTTGGTGGAGATCTTGGTTATTTTAGTCGTGGTCAAATGGTTAAATCATTTGAAGAAGCTGCGTTTAATTTGAAAGTAGGGGAATACACTAAAAAGCCTATTGAAAGTCCATTTGGTTGGCATGTTATTAAGATAGAGGATCGTCGTTTGAAACAACCTCCTGTCTTTGATGATGTCAAAGAGGTATTGCGTACACAGCTTATAAGAGAACGTTATCAAACACTTATCACTGACTTACGGAGTAAGGTCAATGTAGAATACCCTGATTCTAATATTGCAAAACGTATGCAATCCCTTAATGAAAATGAAGCACCATTTCTAGGTGAAGCATCCAATTTAGAGGGGGGAGAATAGCCTTTTTCTTCTGTTGGGTCATTTTTACAATGTCCAGCACCTTTATGATTGTATTCAATTACATTTATGGAAAAGCATGTAATGGCTGTAAAGATATCGCCTTTGTCACCTAAAAAAATACAAGAGCTCCCACTATTATCTGGTGTGCGGATAGCCACAGCTGAAGCTGGCATTAAATATAAAGGTCGTACAGATCTTCTTTTTATTGTGTTTGATGAGCCAGCTAATGTGGCAGGTGTTTTTACACGTTCAAAGTGTAGGTCTTCTGCTGTAGATCATTGTCGTGAATCGCTTTTGTATGGGGTTGCTAGGGGTCTTGTTGTTAATTCTGGAAATGCAAATGCTTTTACAGGGTACAAAGGTAAGCAGACAACAAATGCAATAGTACGTTCTGCATCGAGTGTTTTAAAGGCGAGAGAAAATGAAATTTTTATAGCTTCTACGGGTGTTATTGGTGAACCAATGGATGAGGCTTGTATTTTAAATCTTTTACCTGATATGGCTTCTAAAGCAAAGGAAGGATGCTGGTTAGAAGCTGCAAAAGCTATTATGACAACCGATACGTTTCCAAAACTTGCAACGCGTCAGTTTGATTTTGGGGAGAGCTTGTTACTATTAATGGAATTGCAAAAGGCGCTGGTATGATTGCGCCAGATATGGCAACAATGCTTTCTTTTGTGGTAAGTGATGCAGAGATTTCTTCAGATATACTCCAGATAATGTTATCAGAGGCTGTTCAGGAAACTTTCAATTCGATTACTGTTGATAGTGATACTTCGACGTCTGATACATTAATGATCTTTGCAACAGGAAAAGCGAAGGGCTATCTCCCTTGTTTGACAAGTGAAACAGATCCTCGTTATTGGACATTTGCAAAGCACTTGCGTGAGCTTTTGCATGAACTTGCATTACAAGTTGTTTGTGATGGTGAAGGAGCCTGTCATTTAATTGAGGTATCTGTTATTGGTGCGACAACAAATAGTGCTGCTAAGACTATTGCTCTATCAATTGCAAACTCACCACTTGTAAAAACAGCTATTGCGGGCGAAGATGCTAATTGGGGGAGAGTCGTTATGGCGATTGGTAAAGCAGGTGTTGAAGCAGACCGTGATCGATTAAAAATTTGGTTTGGTGAACATTGTTTGGCTTTTAATGGTGAACGTGACCCTCATTATAGCGAAGAAGCAGTGAGTGCTTATATGAAAAATCAACATATTACAATTTGTGTTGATATCGGTCTTGGGAGTGGGAAAGCAACAGTTTGGTCTTGTGATTTAACGAAGGAATACGTCGCGGTCAATAGTGATTATAGAAGTTGATTAATAAAACATAAACTTGAATATTTAGTATTTATATAATTCTGAAAAAGACTGGATATTTAGTTGTTTATTCTGGTATAGGGCTTTACAATAGAAAAAATGATAGTCACTTATTACTTTTTGGGCCATTAGTATGCATATAAAAAATTCACTCCTTCTTGTTGTTGCATGCGCTTTATTAGACCCGAATAATCGGGTTTTACTTGCACAACGGCCTCAAGGAAAATCATTCGCTGGTTTATGGGAATTTCCTGGTGGAAAGATTGAAAATGGTGAAACGCCAGAGGTATCATTAATTCGTGAGTTAGCAGAAGAGCTTGGCATTTATGTTCAACCTAATAATTTATTACCCTTAACATTTGCAAGCCATAATTATGAAACTTTTCATCTGTTAATGCCGTTATATATTTGTCGCCGTTATGAGGGGGTTCCAGAAGGACGAGAAGGACAAAATTTAGAATGGGTTTTTATTAGCAGTCTTGATGAATATTCTATGCCTGACGCTGATAAGGCGTTGATTCAAGTTCTAAAAAATCTTCTTCTTTAATATGTTTATAAAGGGAAAATATTGATAAACAATGGGAAATTTCTTTCACTAAATATTTTTCGGTTAAAGAATCTTAGGCAACTGTATTTTAAAAATAAGGTTTTTGAGATAATCAGAAGAGATTTAACTATTTTTTTAGATAAATTGCTTGATTGTTGTTGCACATTTGGTTGTGCATTGTTTTTTGTTGGAATGCGAGATTTATTATGTGTACATTTATTTTTATTGAGACACCTTATTTTAGATAAAATAATTGTTAGAAATAAATTATTTATAGATAAAAAATATTTTTAGATTATATTAAATCTTATAAAAGAATAATAATTTTTATATTTATTATTATAATATTTACATTTTATTTGTGAGTTATTTTTTAATTTTTAAAAATAATAATAGGAATAAATAATGATATTTAGTTTTTTTATTAATTTATTTTTATTTGTTATTTTTTTGTTATGTCTTACTCGTTACAAGAAAATTAAAAAAAATTTTACATTGCATGTTATACTAGGTCTTATCGTTGGTTTAATTTTTGGTAGTATTTTGCAGATTATTTATAAGGAAGGCAATCCTATTCTATTAGAATCTGTTGAATGGTTTAATATTGTTGGTGATGGATATATATCGTTATTAAAAATGATTGTTATGCCACTGGTTTTTATCTCTATCGTTTCGGCAGTAGCACATTTGCATTCTGTTTATGCTTTTGGCAGAATTGGCATAATAACAATTTCAATACTCCTTTTGACAACATCTTTTTCTGCGTTGATTGGTATCTTTATGGTTAATTTTTTTGGACTTACTGCAAGTAGTTTAGTACATGGAGGAGAAGATATATCTACTATTCTTGCAAGTCATACTTCTCAGCTTGAAGATATCAGTATACCGAAGTTGATTTTATCATTTATTCCTCAAAATTTATTCGCTGAGTTAATAGGAACAAAGGCTACGTCAATTATTAGTGTTGTTATTTTTTCAGCTTTTTTAGGAGCTGCGGTTATTCTTTTAAAAAAGGATGAACCAGATAAAGGGGAGAAAGCGCTTTTATTGATTCAAATTATACAGTCTTGGATTATGCGATTAGTGCGTATTATAATTTCTTTAACACCTTACGGTATTTTTGCTCTAATGACTAAGGTGGGAGCAACTTCAAATGTTGCAGATATTTTAAAATTACTGGTTTTTATTGTTGTTTCTTATATTGGTATTAGCCTTATGTTTGGAGTTCATGGCATATTACTTGGTATTTCAGGTATTAATCCATTCCGTTTTTTCAAAAAAGTTTTTCCTGTTTTAACATTCGCTTTTAGTAGTCGTTCAAGTGCTGCTAGTATTCCTTTAAATATCGAAGCACAAACTCAATGGATTGGTGTTCCGCATTCAATTGCAAGTTTTGCGGCTTCTTTTGGTGCAACAATTGGTCAAAATGGTTGTGCAGGCCTTTATCCAGCAATGCTTGCGACTATGATAGCTCCTTCTGTTGGCATTAATCCTCTCGATCCTCTCTGGATAGCCACTCTTGTTTGTGTTGTAACATTAAGTTCTATTGGTGTTGCTGGTGTTGGAGGAGGAGCTATTTTTGCTGCGTTAATTGTTTTGCCCATTATGGGGCTTCCTGTTACTTTGGTAGCTGTACTCATCTCTGTTGAACCTTTAATTGATATGGGGCGTACGGCTCTTAACGTAAATGGTTCAATGTTAGCTGGAACTATGACAAGCCAGATATTGCATACAATGGATAAAAGCATTTTTGAAGAATGATTTTCATATTAAGATTATCGGCTTTTTATATTTATTATTGATATAATCTTTGTTACTTATTGATAATTTTACTTCCTTATAAAACAGCCTCTTTCCATAAAATATAATATCTCATAAACTTAAGCATTATCACAAATATAATTACGCTGTAAATTTGAGTTTTTATAACCTTAGATGTTATCATCTAAAACCTTTTATCAATTTTAGTTCTCCTAGAAATTTCTTTACTATTGAAAATTTCTGCATTTTCATAGATACTAGTTTATAATAGATTAAGCAATTGCCTTTGTGTGATAGTTTTTTACTTCACTAAAATTACTTACTTTCTTTTATATCTTTGAAGTTTTTAGAAGCTCGATACAATAAAGTTTATAATTATCAGTATTATTTTAATTCTTCTAGAAATTCATCTTTTGGATTGCAAGTTTTTATATATAATATATCTTTTTATTTTGTATATGGTAACTTTATATTTAATTCATCAAATTATTCATAATCTGTAAACTAAGAAACATTGCTATTTTTTCTTATTATAATAAATTATAAGGCTATGGTAAAGTTGCTTACTTTGATAGCTATTGTGAGATAGTAGTTTCTATTTTAATAAAAATTAATTGCGATTATAAAATTTTGTTATTAATAAAAGAGTATTATTAAAACGATTTTTACCTAATATATAAACGGATTTTACTCTCAATGCTCACACAGTTTACGTGCATTATAAAATGCCTTTTTATAAGGCTATGATTAAAACTCTAACTTAATATTATTTTCTGAACTAAGAGTATTTCTTTTCCTCAAAAGAGAAACCCTTAACGTTGAGCTTTTGTATCTCACTTCTGACAAATAAAGCTTTATTATTAATCAAATTAAAGCTCTTCGTTATTTTAATCAGCAATTTCAAGTCATAAAGAAAGGTCTATATTAATCACTACTTAATATTGTAAAGTTTGTGATAAAATTAAAATAAGTAAAATGCAAATGATCAATTGCTTCTTTTATTATCTCAATCCAATGCTTCGCCAAACAATTTTTCTCTTAAAATTCTGTTTATGATAAGAAAGATTTTACATCAATAATGTAGCTAAAAAGCTAAGAAAAATCTTCATAATCAGCAAACACAATATTCACTCTCAATATTTTTAAAAAATGCTAATAAAAACATATTAATTAAAATATGTTTCTACATTTTTTAGGGTTTCTTGAACAAGAGACTTTTTAATCAAGCTATTAGCTTGCTCAGCACCTAATTCTTTTGTAAGAAGCCTATTTGCAGCCGAAATTGCTAAATCAATAGCAGATGAAGAAACCATCCGAACTACATTAGCTTCGGCTTGAGCAATTTTTTGTTCCGCTAACCGACTGCGATCCTTTATATATTCCTCTGTTTTTATGCGAGTTTCAGCGATAATAGCTTCAACTTTACATTTAGCATCAGCAATAATCTCTTGTGTTTCTTTTTCTATTTCTAAATGTTTACGCTGATATTCAGCAAGCACTTTCTGTGCCTCTTCACGAAGATGAAGAGCTTCATTAAGTTCATCTTTAATATGTTTTGCACGTGTATCGAGTTTGCGTATTATCACATTGGGAACTTCAAAATAGATTAAAAGAGCTAAAAAAAGAACTAATCCAATAAAAGCCCAAAACGTATCAGTCATTTTTGCAATCCTTAATGACTTACAGCTTTAACAGCTGAACTAATAGATTTTTTACTAATATCAACATCAATTAACTTCTTAATAATTTCGAAAGTAATTTCTTCTGCGATTAAATTAATATTCTGCATTGCTTTATCTTGAATCTTTTTTATTTTATCTTCAGCATCTTCTAGTTTTTTCTCTAAAACTGCTTCAATTTTTTTTCGCTGGAGCTCAGCCTTTAATTTAATTTCATTATTCGCTGCCTGTATCATATTCTTTGCTTCTAAACGAGCCTCTGCTAATTTCTTCTCGTAAATTTCAATTACAATATCTGTTTCCTGTTTTATACGCATTGCCTGATCTAAATCGGATACAATCCGATCTCGACGTGTTTCAATAACACCACCAATACGTGGTACGATTATACGAGAAACGAAGAGATAAAAAAATCCAAAAGAAATAGCCAACCAAAGAAAATGTGAAGCAAAATACAAGGAATCAAAAGGTGGAAAGACACGACTCGCATGCTCTGTAATACTATTAAACTCTGTTTTATCATCATGACACTCTAGCACTTTAGGATCATCATGATCAAATTCTGCCTGATCATTAAAAGGATCCGGCATTTTAGTATCTTCTACATCATCGCTGGAAATCAACATTTCATTTTCCTTCGAAATAATCGCTCTATCTCTATTAAATCATTAAATCAAAGCTTTTGGTAAGTAATAACTTTCTTTTTATTAAGAGCTAAAAAGCTATGTCTGTTCTCAAACAATTTATAAAACAGACATGCTTTTTGAAAGTAATTAGACAGCAAAAAGAAGTAAAAGGGCAATAAGCAATGAAAAAATACCTAAAGCTTCTGTAACAGCAAAACCAAATACTAAACGACCAAATTGACTATCTGCTGCTGATGGATTCCTTAATGCACCAGAAAGATAGCTTCCAAAAATATTTCCAAGACCTAGTGCGGTTCCAGCCATACCAAAGCAAGCAAGACCAGCTCCAATATATTTTGCTGCAAGTACTAATTCCATATCATTCTCCTTTAAAGCGAAATTGCATAATTTGACGGAAATCCGCCGGTTTTATTAATGTTCTGGATGGACCGCATCATTAATATACATACAAGTTAGAACTGTAAAAACATAAGCTTGAAGAAAAGCAACCAAAAATTCAAGAGCCGTAATTGCCACAGTCATGGCAAGTGATAAGATTGCACCGCCAAAACCTATGATTCCAATCCCAATCATTGAAACAATAAAGCCAGAAAATACTTTAAGCGTGATATGGCCTGCAAGCATATTAGCAAATAGGCGAAATGAAAGGCTAATAGGGCGAGATAAAAAAGAAATAACCTCAATCATTGTAACCAAAGGTAGTATGATCACAGGAACGCCACTGGGAACGAAAAGCTTTAGAAAATTGAGTCCATGTTTATAAAAACCATATCCAATTACCGTTAAAATTACTAATATTGCTAATGAAAAAGTAATCACAATTTGGGAAGTAATTGTATAAAAATAAGGAAACAAACCAATAAAATTAGCAACAAGAACAAAAATGAATAACGAAAAAACTAAAGGAAAAAATTGCATTCCCTGTGTACCAGACGATTCTCGCAAAGTTGACGCTACAAACTCATAAAGCATTTCGGAAACAGATTGTATCCGTGTTGGAACTAACCGACGACTTGATGATGAAATGAAAAGAAACACTGAAGAGAGGACAACTGTTAAAACGATAAAAAAAGACACATTTGTAAATGACAAATCCACATTTCCAATGGAAATATTAATCAATCGTGAAACCTCAAATTGATGGATAGGATCTGGAGCGCGCGATGTCACTTTTAAACCTCTTTATTATCTTCTTTATTTTGTTGCAAAGCACTACGTCGTTCTAATTGGCTGGGAGCAATATATTTCATAGATCGAAGAATATTTAATATACCAGCAACGAATCCAAGAAAAAGAAAAAACACTAATCCCCATGGTAATGAACCTACTAATTTGTCAAACCCAAATCCTAAAACAGCTCCTACAATAATATTTGCCAGAAATTCACTCGACAACTTAACGGCATATGCCATTTTTTTTTGTTGCTCTTTTCCTCCACCTTCAGATTTCTCTTTCTTTAACACTTTTTTACCGATTAAAGCTAATTCTAAATTCCGATTACGAAATTCTAAATCCTCTGAATAAAGAGAAGATACTTGTTTGTCTTTATATCTCTCAACATCCTTTTGTGGCATATCGGGTTCATCGCCCTTCGCCATAAGTGGCTCCTTAATCAAAAAAGGTTACAATATACTCCATCAAGCTTTATTTAGCATATTGCTGTCAGATTTATTCGTCAAGTCCTCAAAAGCACTCTACCACAAAGATTTTTATAGATAAATAAAAACGCCTAAAATTTATTTTATTGCGTAAAAATCCAATAAAAAGAATATCATATCTTAAATTTTAACAGATTTGCAAATACTTGTTATTCTATAATAAGTAATTAAATGTCGATTTTTAATTTTATAAAATTTAACAATATGTAAAAGAAAATTACTTCTTTTTTATGCGTTTTGCAAAAGGATTATCAGATGTCCGCAGAGATAGACGAATTGGTACACCTTGCATGTCAAATTTATCTCGCAGTCCATTAGAAAGATAACGCAAATATGATTGAGGCATTTCTTTTGATCGTGAACAAGAAATAACAAATCCAGGAGGACGTGTCTTAACTTGTGTTATGTATTTAATTTTAAGTCGATGTCCAGAAACAGCAGGTGGTGGATAATTAACAAGCATCGTTTCAAGCCAGCGGTTCAGTTTTCCTGTAGAGATACGACGGTTCCATACACGATGTATCATCGTAATGTTTTCCATTAATTTATTAATTCCTTGACCATATTGACCTGATAAAGGGATAGCTCTCAAGCCACGTACCTGAGGAAGAAGGCGAGTACATTTTTCATATAAAGTAGTTAATGTTTCATGATGGTTTTCAATAAGATCCCATTTGTTGAAAGCAATGATGGGAACGCGTCCTTCACGAATCACAAGATCAGCGATTTGTAAATCTTGCTTTTCAAAAGATGCTGTTGCATCAAAAACAATGACAACGACTTCAGCGAAACGGATTGCACGTAAGGAATCCATAACAGAAAGTCTTTCTAACTTTTCTTGAACTTTTGATTTTCGACGCAAGCCTGCAGTATCAAAAAGTTTAATACGACGATTATTCCATTCCCAATCTACAGAAACAGAATCGCGCGTAATACCAGCTTCAGAGCCTGTCAGTAAACGATCTTGCCCTAACATGCTATTGATAAGTGTTGATTTACCTGTATTTGGGCGACCAACAATTGCTATCCGAATGGTTTTTTTTTCATCATAAACAGAATCCTCTTCTGCTATGTCACCAACATTATCTTTAATGGATGAAACCTGTGCAGCAGTATAAACCTTTTCTTTTTCTCTCCTCAGATTAAAAATTTTATCTGTACCAATAGCCGCTACAATAGCATCACGAAGGTCTGAGAGACCTTGACCATGTTCAGCAGATATTAAGCAAGGCTCACCCAATCCCAATGACCATGCTTCATATTCTCCTCCTATCGCTGCTTTTGACTCAGATTTGTTAGCAACGAGTACGATTGGTTTTCCTGATTTACGAATGAGTGAAGAAAAATCTAGATCACTGGGTGTGATCCCACTTTTAGCATCAAGCACAAATAAAATAAGATCTGCTTCAGCAATGGCAATTTTTGTCTGAGAACGCATACGTCCTTCAAGTGTATGGTTATCTGATTTTTCCAATCCTGCTGTATCAATTACATTAAAATGAAGATCTTGAAACTTAGCTGAATGGATACGTCGATCACGGGTTACACCTGGTTGATCATCAACTAGAGCCAGCTTTTGCCCAACCAAACGATTAAATAGTGTCGATTTACCAACATTAGGCCGACCAACTATAGCAATGGTAAGGCTCATCAGTTTATTCCTTATTTACCTTTCCACTCGCTTGAATAAGCTCAAGCATAATTTTTGCTCGATCCGTTATTTTAAATCCTAAAGCATTCTCTTCAACAATTTTTTGGAAATAATAAACTGCATTTTCCATTTTATCCGCTTTATAAGCGGCTAAGCCTAAGACTTCTCTTGCAGACATGCGCATAGGATCAATATCATTAGCCATTTCTTTAACACGCTGCATTACATCATCAAATGTTCCTATATCAACTAAAATATAAGCTGCTCGAATTTTTGCAATTTTCCGCAAAATCTGTGGTGCTTTTTCATCCGCTGCAATCATATCAAACATTTTTACTGATTTAGCAGTATCACCGCGTTCCGTCCACAAAGAGGCTTCACGCAAATCTGCAAGAAAAGGATATCCACCAAAATCAGATTTTTTAACACTTTTAAATTTCTTAATCGCTTCATCGAAATGATGTGCATCAGCTAAATCAAGACCTGTTATAAATGTATCACCAACATTATTGGCTTTATTTATCTGCTGCTGCTGATAAATTTGATAGATAATTATCATCAAAACAAAAATAATAACTGCACCAATAACAAAAGAACCATAACGTTTCCAAAAAGTATAGAATTTTTCTTGACGGAGTTCTTCATTAACTTCATAAATAAAATTATCATGTGTCATATAGTCTACCTTGAAAAAACATTATTCTGCGCTTTTATATAAAATAAATAAAATTTAGTAATCCTAATCAACAAAAAAACTCTATAATTTCAATTGGCAAAATTAGAATGAGTGTCTGTTCTTATCAATTGGATTTTTTTTAAATCATTATACTACTTAAGATTTCTGTAAAATTTATCGTTTCATACTACGGCTTTGGTGTGCTTGACCTTTATAAAAGCATGAAAAACTATTTTCAGTGGCTCTGTTCATTACACTCAACTGATAACTCATTCAAATATAGTGCAGGTTATTTAATTATTATTATTTTTTATAATAGTTCATATAACGATAATGCATGAATCACAGGTACAGCGCAAGTTAATCTTATTATCAATTTTTTACTACTTGTAAAAATTGTATACAGGTATTTTTCTAGAGGATAAATAAATACCTCAATATAGCATGTCGCATGTAGAAAAAAATAATCATTTTCTGAATGTTTAGTTTCATATAATTTTATACAATTTCAATAATATCATTCAATCTCACTTTTTTATCTAAACTTTTTTCTACGACGCGCATCTATTATCTAAAAAGTATTCTATTGTAATGGCCAGACCCACATTAACATGGGAACAGCAACGACTGCTATTAATATAGCTAATGGAATACCAAAACGTGGATAATCACTAAAACGATAACCACCTGGACCCATTACTAACATATTACATTGATGTCCAATAGGTGTGAGAAAATCACATCCAGCTCCTATCGCGACAGCCATTAGAAAAGCTTCAGGTTTATAATGGAGAGAATGAGCAAAGCTTGATGCAATTGGTGCTATTACCATTACTGTTGCCGCATTATTCAAAAATGGTGTCACTAACATTGCTGTAATTAAAATAAGCGCCAATGCTCCAGATGGTGGTAAAAATACGGCCAATTGACTCAGCCAATGACCGATTAAATTTGTGCATCCTGTTTTTTCTAGTGTTTCACTTACTGGAATGAGAGCTGCTAATAATACCAATATTTGACCGTCTAGAGTTTGATATAAATTACGTGCTGGAAGAACGCGAAAAATAACCATTGCGACAGCGGCTGCAAAAAAAGATAACGCAACTGGAATAATCTGAAAAGCGGTCAAAGCAATTGCTATAAATAAAATAGACAAAGCTGCAAGACTATGCCGTAAATTACCAAACATAATATTACGCTTTGCTAATGGCAGGCATTTCAATTCCCGTAACAAATTTGGAATGACTACATCTTGCCCTCGTAAAACAATTACATCTCCAAGGTGGAAGACGATATCATTGAGTCTTCTCCGAACCCTTTCATGCTGACGGCTTAATGCAAGGATATTCACATCATAACGCTCAAAAATTGAAAAATTTTTAGCACTGATGCCGATAAGAGGTGAATCATGTGAGATAACTGCTTCAATAATTTCACTGTCTTTATCGTTTGTAGATACAGCATGGCCAGTAAAAAATTCCAAACGGGAAGAATTAATGACAATATCTAAACCCTTATGTGATCCTTCTAATAGAACAATATCTCCTTCAGAAAAAACAAAATCCGGCAAAGGAGAAATAAACATTTTATTTCTAATAATTTGCAGAACCATAACTTCGCCACTTGATGGTTTAACAAGATCAATAATAGTTTTACCAATAATCGGAGAACAAGCTGGAATATGTACTTCTGAAATATAGTTACGAATATCAATAGCATCATCAAATGATACACTCGGATGTGCACGGATAGGTAAACGCCAGGAAAAAAACACTAAATATAATACTCCAGAAATAGCAACTGCTATGCCAACTGGCATGAAATCAAACATAGTAAAAGGAGCTCCTGTCAAACGTTCTTGCATAGCTGAAACAACAATATTAGGAGAGGTGCCTATTTGTGTCATAAGACCACCCAATAAAGAACCAAATGCCATTGGCATTAAAAATACTGATGGTGTAACCTGAGAACGGCGAGCAAACTGAAAAGCTATTGGTAGCATAATAGCCAAAGCACCAATGTTTTTAACAAATGTTGATAAAAGCATGACAGAGAGAACTAAAAAAGCTAGCTGAAGCCTTATTGATTTCACATCAGGCCATATATGTTGAATAATTAATTCCATTACACCAGAGCGTGATACAGCTGCACTAACTGCAAATACGCTACCGACAATAATGACAATATCATTACTAAAACCGCTAAATGCTTCCTTTGGACTGACAAGGCCTACTGTGCAGGCAATTAATAACGTACAAACAGCAACAATATCATAACGAAATCGGTCCCAAATGAAAACAATCATCATGAGACAAATGATAGAAAAAGCCATTATTTGATCTTCTGTCATGAGATTCATCTTTCCCTGTTAATTAGCATTATTACAAATGCACATATCGTTTTTAACTGTTCCTATCACTAGAAACAAGATCAAACCAAACATGACTGTAATTAATTAAATGGGTGATAAAAATGCTCAAAAGATAATATTTAGCATATATTTTCTTGTTAATTATTATAGTTTTGCAAAAATTAAATTAAAGAAAATTGGTGATAGTTAATAAAAATTTATTGAAAAAAGTAAAATAATAACTCTACATGCAAAAGTGATAAAAATAGACAGTTGTGTAATAGATATTATAGCATATATGAATTGTAGGAGAATTTATCTACATTTAATTATGAATGATAAAACTGAAAGAAAAAAGAATGGCTAATGTTAGTAGTCAATGTCAAAGTGATCAAAAGAATTGGTTTAAGTATATCATTGGGTTTATCTTTATTTTGGCTATCATATTTGTTGGGGGATTTTATATAATAAAACCCTATCTAGATAGCTTTATAAAAAAAGAAATGGTTCGTCATTCTATCTATGCTGAGACATCGGAGCTTAGTATTGTAGGAAAAGTTAATTTAAAAAATATTATTTTACCAACTCCTACAGGTATATCACTGAAAATTGGGGCTATTTCAGCTCGTCCTCCTATTGCTTTCATTCCAGGAAGTTTCACACTTTATAATATCGATTTAAAATACGATAATATTCATTTAAAAATACCAAAAATGTTTATTAGTAGTGTATCTTTAAAGGAAAAAGATATAACAATTAAATCTCCTATTTTTCAACAACTTATGCGCCTTAATATTGCATCAATTTCTGTACCAGATCTATTTTTTTTCATAAACGGTGGTAATAAATCAACTGAAAAAATAAGCATAAAGAACTTTCAGATTTCAGATTTTAAAAATGGTCACATCCGTTCTATTGGTATAGACAATATAATAACGAACATTAATCTTGTATCAACGATTGCAAATGATACTCAAAAAATACATTTAATCGTTAAAAGTGATGCAATTAAAGCCTATAATATCAATGTTGATTATGCTCACTCTATTATTTTTGGTACAAGTAAAACGAAGAAAAGCACGACTGTTGTTGGGTCAATTATGTTGGATAATATGGTGGTCGATCGCTTTCGAGAAAACAATAAAAATACTTCTTTTTCTCTTGGCAAGTTTAAAGCATCTTGTTTGAAAATGAAACCAATGACTCATTCCCCTGAGCAACTTATCAAAGCCTACCTTAATGCAAAAAAGACAAATAATCATGAAGATATAAAAGCAGTATGGAACGCAGCTCTCTTAAATAGTTTTTCAGCAATAACCTCTATTAATGTTATCATGGATAAAGCAACAGTTGATATGCCACAGCTTAAAATAAAACTTGATTCATTTAAATTAAAACCAAGTCAATGGCAGCAATCCATACCTCAAAAACTTTTGCTTTCTCTCAATGGCCTTTCGATTTTATCTAAAAAAATGGAAAAAAATGATTTAGATTTTCTTAAAAAAATGAATATTGAAGATTTTAATCTTTCAGGAAGGATTGATGTTGCATATAATGAAGAAAAGCGTACACTTTTGCTAAATGCGATGTCTTTTAATATAAAAGATATCGGTTCTGGAAATATATCAGCAAAAATAATGAATATTGATAAAGCATTTTTTTCAGGTCAAAAAGATGCGATGATTTTTTCTACTCAAGATTTTAGCATACCTGAAATTGATCTGTATTATAAAGATGCTGGATTCATTGATAAGTTTTTCTCTTATCTTGCACAAAATTTCAGCGATAATTATGACCATAATCTTAAAGAAGAGCTTTATGATTATTTTTATTTAATTGTAACCAAAAGTTTGAAAATGTTATTAAAAAATCACGATGAAGCTGAAAATATTTCGAAATCTTTTGGGGATTTTGCTAAAAATCCAAAAACATTAATAATTAAAATGAGGGCGAAAGACAATAAAGGTATTACAACTGGGGATCTTAAAAATATTTTGCAAAATGATTTATCAAATATTTTAAATAAAATGAGTTTAACCGTCAAAAATAAAGTGTCTTTTTGAAAAACGTAACTAGTTTCAAATCTTTGAGTTCTAAATTAAAAAGCTATCGTTTTTCTTTTCATCTTTATATGATATTATCAGAAATATCATAGAAGTAATCTATAAACAAAAATATATATTAGAAAATTGTTGATATTTGGAGTTATTTTATGCCTAATTTATCATCAAATCGCTTACCTAATCGTGCTTCTATTGTAACTAAGCGAGCACTTTCTGCTATTGAAGGTTTTCTCCATATAGAAGCTCTTAGTGGTATTATTCTGTTAGTTGCGGCAACTGCAGCTCTTATTTTTGCCAATTCTAAATATATTTCTCTTTATGAAGCATTTTGGCATACATCCCTTGGTTTTAATTTTGGCCATTTTAATCTTTCATGGGATCTGCATTTTTGGGTTAATGATGTTCTTATGACTGTATTTTTTCTTGTAGCAGGAATGGAAATTCGGCGAGAAATTCACGAAGGAGCTCTTGCAAATTTCAAACAAGCAGTTTTGCCAATTGTTGCAGCAATAGGAGGTGTTTGTTTCCCTGCGATTATTTATCTTAGCTTTAATTTAAATGGTGGACACACTTATGGTTGGGCTGTACCAACTGCTACTGATATTGCGTTTGCTTTAGGGGTTCTTGCTCTTTTTGGAAAAGCCATACCTTCTAATCTTCATATTATTCTTTTATCATTAGCTATTATTGATGATATCATTGCTGTTTTAATCATTGCCTTTTTTTATTCGACCGACCTTGATCCTAGTGGTTTAGCTATTGCATTAGCAGGTATTGCATTGGTTTTATTTTTTCAGTGGATTGGATTTGCAGCAGCATGGCTTTATATTGTACCAGGTGCGATTATTTGGTGGGGATTAATGGTAACAGGGGTGCATCCATCACTTTCTGGTGTAGTTTTGGGCATGATGACTCCAGTTTTTCCTACTCGTCATCTTGTAGCTCCACTTACAATGCTCAGTAATGCGGTAAAATCTCTTCAAGAAAAAAATACTGTTAAAGATCTACACCACACATTAAAAAAAGTACGTAAAGGACAACGTGATATAATTGCACCTGTAATTCGCGTTCAAAAAGCATTACATCCGTGGGTAGCATACGGTATAATGCCAGTTTTTGCTTTTGCAAATGCTGGCGTTAGCTTTGCAAATTTCGATCTTTCTTCTAATAAATCATTTTTCATTGTTTTCGGTATTATTATTGGATTATTTGTTGGTAAACCACTTGGTATTATTACTGCTAGTTATCTCGCTGTAAAAGCAGGTCTTTGTCGTTTTCCACCTAACATGACGTGGGGAGGAATTTTACTGATTGGATTTTTAGCAGGCATTGGTTTTACAATGTCTATTTTTGTTTCAATGCTTGCTTTTAAAGATGTTGTTCAACTTGATTCTGCGAAAATTGGCGTACTTTGCGGGTCTAGTTTATCTGCTTTTATCGGCCTTGTATATGGTCTCTTTTATATCAAAAAACATAAAAAAGTACATGATAAATTTTAATAAAGAAAATAATGATTAAATTTTAACCAAATCCTTTAAAGGGAGAGGGTGGTTTATTTAATTTATATATAATTTACTCATAATACCAAAAAACATAATACTTAACTTTCGCAGGTGAGAGTGTAATCCGACTGCATAGGATAACAATTAAACTTATAAAGTGCATAAACTTTAAAGATTCCAAGTATATAAGACATAACAGGAATAAAATTCAATAG
Organism: Bartonella sp. AR 15-3; assembly: GCF_002022445.1. GTDB lineage: Bacteria > Pseudomonadota > Alphaproteobacteria > Rhizobiales > Rhizobiaceae > Bartonella. The sequence goes on from NZ_MUYE01000001.1 coordinate 245,020, forward strand.
CTACATTTTTCTTTATTTGGTGAACAATACGTCGATTGTATTGCAAGATACATATTTAGAAGTATGCATTTTCAATGTAAAAATGTATAAAAGTAAAGGGGCAATAGTTTTTTGTTTTTCTGCAGAGCTAAAAATTGTTTTTCTTATACTTTTTCTTATTTGTTTTTGAAAGAAAACTTTGTTGTGAACTGATAATATTGAATTTAACTATTCAAATCTAAAAATATTAATGCAGTAGCTTATATTCGAAAAATCTAGCAAAATGAAGCTGATGTTATGATTCCAAATTAGATATTGCATATTATATTAAGGATAGAGAGTAAAGCTTTCACATTTAAGTTTAGCACAATCGTTTTTTGCTATTTTTTACGTATGAAGAGATTATCGAATATATCTATGGTGTCTTAAGAAGAGAATAATACGTATATTAAGCAGAGAGCTCATACGTATTCTGAAGATTTTTAAGAGAAAAGATAATTATTCTTTATCAAGGCTATAAACACTATGTAATGTTCTAACCGCAAGTTCAGTGTAAGCGCTATCAATTAGAATAGAAATCTTAATCTCTGAAGTAGTGATTGCCTGAATATTAATACCTTTTTTTGCCAAAGCCTTAAATGCTGTAGCCGCAACGCCTGCGTGGCTACGCATTCCAATCCCAATAATAGAAATTTTTGCTAGGTCACTTTCAGATTGGATAACATCAAATCCAATTTTTTTACGATTTTTTTTAAGAAGTATAACTGCCCTCTCTACATCTGCTGATGGTATTGTAAAAGTCATATCAGTTTTCGAACCATCTTCAGAAGTATTTTGCACAATCATATCAACATTAATATGCTCTTCGGCTAAAGGGCAAAAAATCGCTGCAGAAACACCTGGACGATCTGCAAGTCGGCGTAACGAAATTTGTGCTTCGTCTTTAGCAAAGGCAATACCAGTAACAGTTTGTTGTTCCATAATTTCATTCTCATTACAAATAAGTGTTCCAAGGGGAGTAATTGGATTATTGCTGCCAATAGGATTAGGATCCTCAAAACTTGAGCGCACAAAAATACGAACTTTATGAACCATAGCTAGTTCAACAGAACGAACCTGTAAAACTTTTGCTCCAAGAGAGGCCATTTCAAGCATTTCTTCAAAAGTTATTTTTGGTAAACGGCGCGCTTTAGGTTCAACACGTGGGTCGGTTGTATAGACACCATCAACATCTGTGTAAATATCACAACGATCAGCTTTTAAAGCTGCTGCCATTGCAACAGCACTTGTATCTGAGCCGCCACGCCCTAAAGTAGAAATTCGATTACCTGGAGCTAAACCCTGAAAACCAGCTATAACGGCTACCTCGCCTTCCTGAAAACGCTGTATCAAAAAGGATCCATCAATATCTGTAATTCGCGCACTACTATGAGCACTGTCAGTATGAATAGGAATTTGCCAACCAAGCCATGAACGTGCATTTACTCCCATTGACTGAAGTGTAATAGCCAATAAACCAGCTGTTATCTGTTCACCGGAAGCAACGATTACATCATATTCATAAGTATCATGCAACGGTGCAATATCATGCGCCCATTGTACAAGTTGATTAGTTGTACCAGCCATTGCTGATACGACCACTGCAACTTTATTACCTATATCTACTTCCCTTTTAACGTGCTGTGCAACATTACGAATACATTTAATGTTTGCTACAGATGTTCCACCAAATTTCATTACAAGACGCATTATTTATGACACTCTTATGATTTTTATTTTAATTAACAATGAGAATAAAGCTTTATACTGTATCAAGTTTCTATTTTCACATAACTAATATCTATTATTTTCACAAGTCTGATATGTTTGTGTTAATTTGTGCTTGGCTTTAGAAAGAATTCATATGATTTGATAAGCCAAATAAAAGGAGAGCGATATATGATAAATGGAACGCGTACAACGATTGATCAGAGTGAAATTGATCATTTTTCGCGTATTGCTGCTGAGTGGTGGGATCCACAAGGAAAGTTTCGACCACTTCACAATTTTAATCCAACACGCCTTGCATATATTAAGGAAAAAATCTGTTTGACATTTGATCGTGATCCCATTTCACTGACGCCTTTCGAGGGTTTGAGAATTCTTGATATCGGCTGTGGAGGTGGTTTATTATGTGAGCCAATGGCACGCCTTGGAGCCACTGTCATAGGAGTTGATGCTGCACAAATGAATATTGAGGTCGCAAAAATTCATGCAATTCAAAGTGGTCTTTCAATTGATTATCGCACAGCTACTGCAGAAGTCCTTGTAAATAAAGGTGAACAATTTGATGTAATCCTTAATATGGAGGTTGTTGAGCATGTTGCGAATGTTGATCTTTTTATAGAGGCTACGGCTAAAATGATTAAACCGCAAGGACTCATGTTTATTTCAACACTAAACCGTACATGGAAAGCATGGGGGCTTGCCATTGTAGGTGCTGAATATATCTTAAAATGGCTTCCTAAAGGGACACATGACTATAAAAAATTTTTAAAACCTCAAGAACTTAAAAAATTATTGCGCACAAATTCTTTAGTTATCATTGATGAACTTGGTCTTACTTATAATCCATTAACTGATAGTTGGAACTACTCATGCGATATGGATGTTAATTATATACTTCTTGTAAAACGGTTTTAATAAGTACATCAGAATAAATAGTTATTGAAAATCTTTCAACAGAGAATCAAGCGTGCCTTCAGTATCTAAAGCATAAAGATCATCGCATCCACCAACATGATAATCTCCTATAAAAATTTGCGGAAATGTATTACGTCCATTTGCTCGTTGCACCATTTGTTGGCGAAGAGAAGTTGATGCATCAATATCAGTGTATTTCACTCCTTTTTGATCAAGTAAAGTACGCGCTTTTATACAATATGGACAATTAGGGCGTGTATAAATTGTAATTTCTTTCATAATATTTTCCAATGCTTTTTGTATAATACATGTTAAATAAATTTTTAAAAATAAGGCAAAGCAAAATTATCTTTTAAGACACGCGAAAATGTCAATACATTCACCTGTCGTGTACCTGCATGTTTTAGTGTTTTAGCTGCTGCAGTAACTGTTACACCTGTTGTCAAAACATCATCAATAAGCAAAATAGAGCGTCCCTTGAGATGTTTTTTAACTTCCTTAGGCACTTTAAAAGCATTCTGCACATTCATTTTTCGTTCTTTAGCAGATAAACCAACCTGTGGACGTGTGTACCGATAACGCACAAGCCAACCAGGCTTAAAAGGTTTTTTCTGTTTTGCCGCAATATAACGAGCTAGCTCAGCAGATTGGTTATAACGTCTCGCAAAAAAACGACGAGAATGTAAAGGAATAGGGATAATAAAATCACAATCATTAATAATTTCACGCCCAGCAAGCATCATCCAATTTGCCATAAAAGATGCTAATTCCAAACGATCACCATATTTCAATTGTGTTGCTAAAGTTCGTGCTAAACCTTTATGAACGACAGCAGAGCGTAAAAATGAAAAGGGGGGAGGATTCTGAATGGCTTCGCCGCTAAGAAATTTTTCTCCTATATCATACGCAAAAGGAGTGCCCATAACGGGACAATAAGGCTTTGTGATAAATTGAAGATCTTTCCAACAATCAGAACAAACTGTTCCATAAGCGGAAGTCATTCTTTTACATCCATGACAGATTGGCGGATATAAAACTTTTAGTAAGTGCTCAATAAGTTTATACAATATATCACCAATAGTAAAAAATATCTTTAAAGTATTTTAACTAAGTTATCAGTTTTCTGTAGTAATTAAAAAAAATCATATTTCAAAAGAGTTAAATTTAATTTTCCAACTGCTTGTTTCTTTTGTAAAACCGTTTCTCTTTTCTTTTTATGTTATAAAATTGATATAGCATAATAGGTAAAATAATCCTATGATAAATCATATAATCTCGTAAATTAATAGTGCTATAAGATATGTCTCATCCTTTGATTTTTGATTACAGTTGTATTGAGCAATTTCGTCAACGTGCTTTCAAAAGAGCAAAAAAAGGATGTGATTTTTTACTTTCTTATGTTGTTGATGATCTCTACAAACGTCTCAATGCTGTTAATCGTAATTTTACATTAGCTTTAGATTTACACGGTCATACAGGTCTTGCGGTGCAAACTTTAAAAAGATCCGGTAAAATTGCTTCTATAGAACGTGTTGAAACCAATATTCTTTACCAAAATGATGACAATCCATTTCATTTACGCCATCGAGAGTTGCTTGATTTACCTCAACATTATTGTGACCTTATTGTTTCTCTTCTTTCTTTACAGCTAACTAATGATATTCCTGGTGTTCTTAGTCAAATAAAAAATATTCTTAAACCAGACGGTTTATTTCTTGCTGTTATGGCTGGAGCCGGTACTTTAAAAGAATTGCGTGAAAGTTTGCTACAAGCTGAAAATAAAATTTACGGTGGTGTTAGTCCAAGAATTTATCCTTTTGCAGATATTCGTGATGCAGGAGCTCTCTTACAGCGTGCCGGTTTTGCTATGCCTGTGGTGGATGTTGAAGATATCACCATACGTTATAATACGATGTTTGATCTCATGTATGATCTTAAAGCTATGGGAATGCAAAATGCACTTATTAGCCGCTCTCGCCGTCCTGTATCTAAACGATTTTTCTTTCTCGCTAATGAAATTTATGCGAAAAAATTCAGTGATCCCGACGGTCGTATTCGTGCACATTTCTCTTTTCTTTGGCTCTCCGGTTGGGCTCCTGACCCAAAACAACAAAAGCCAATACCTCCAGGATCAGCTCAAATATCTCTTGTAGATTTTTTAAAGAAATAACATGCTAATATATAAAAGTAATCCATCATTTGTTATATTGAGTTAAAGCTACAAAAGTAATATTTTTTATTTTAAAATAAAAAGCCACTTCTTCACATGTTACTAAAGGAATTAATGGAAGAATAAAATTGTTTGAGCAATTATTTTATAGCTTTTCTCTTAAGATATTTTGTGCAGAAAGTACTGAAAATAAAAGACATGCATTATGATTTTTTTATCAAGAAGTACATTAGATTTTAGACTGTAATTTTGAGAAATCTGCAACACGTTGTGTAACTATGCGAATACGTTCAAGAAGAGCAAAACGATTGGCCCTAATATTTATATTGTCATCATTTACAAATACTTTTTCAAAGAATGCATTAATAGGCTTTTTGAGGAGTGATAAACTATTCAGTACAGATGATAATTCTGTTACATGAATATGATCAGCAATCTTTTTTTCTGTTTCAATCGTTGCTTGATAAAGCTGTTTTTCTTCTGTTTCAATAAAAAGCTCAGGTTTGACTTTGTTTATTATTGCTGTTCCTTTTTTGATTTCATTTTCAAGAATATTGATGGCGCGTTTTACTGCAATTAAAAGACTATCTCCATCATGGGTATTGATAAAAAAGGTAAGTGCTTCAACTCGGCGCGTAATGAATAAAATATCATCGTCACTTTTTGTTAAAACGGCTTCAATAATATCATGGCGCGCTCCCTCATCTTTAAGATAACCTTTTAGTCGTTCATGAAAAAATGCTAACAGGTCTAATATGATATTTTCTTTTTTTTCTATAGACATGTTTTGAAGTTGTACAGATTCTATTTCAGATGTTGCATACTTAATTTTTTGTTGTAATAAACAATTCATTGCCTGATGAAGCAGTGGTATAAGGTTTATTTTCCAATCATTTAAAAGTATAAGCTTGATAACTCCCAAAGCTGCTCTTCTTAATGCATAGGGATCTTTTGAGCTCGTTGGTTTTTCATTAATGAACCAAAAGCCAATGAGTGTATCAATTTTATCAGCTAATGCGACTGTTATCGCAATAGGCTCAAATGGGATGCGATCTTTAGGGCCTAGAGGTTTATAGTGGTCTTCAATGGCTTCAGCTACACGAGGATCTTCTCCTTGAAGTAATGCGTACTTTCTTCCTATCAGTCCTTGTAATTCAGGAAATTCACTAACAATTCCCGTTTGTAAATCAGCTTTTGCTAATACTGCTGCACGTTTAGCCAATATAGAATCTGCTTGTGCTAAGGGTGCGATTGTTTGTGTTAAAGTAGCAATTCTTTCTACTCTTGCACCTTGTGTTCCTAATTTAGTATGGAAAGTAACATTCAAATAATCAAGGTGTGCTATTCGCTGGTCGAGAGGTTTATTTAAATCAAGATCGAGTTTTTTAGCCGAAGATTCTAAACGCGTAATGTTAGGTAAATTACACTGATCTGTTTGCCAAAAATAGAGTGCATCAGAAAGACGGGCGTGTACAACTTTACTATTTCCCTTAGAGATTTCTATTCCTTTGTCACTGGCAAGGATATTAGCAACAAGAATGAAGTGATTAGAGAGTTTGCCCTTTTCACCTCGTTTGTGTGTTACAAAGCATTTTTGATGCGTTTGAATGGTCAAGCGAATAATTTCTGGAGGAATATTGAGAAAAGTTTTGTCGAAATTACCCATGAGGACAACAGGCCATTCAACGAGTCCTGCAACTTCTTCCAAAAGAGCCTTATCTTCAATTAATTCCAAGCCGTTTGCAAAGCAAAGATTTTGAGCATCTGCTAAAATAATATCTTTTCGTCTCTCTGCATCCAAAATAACTTTATGGTTTTCAAGTTGTGTGACATAATCATCAAAACGGCGTATCTGGATAGGCTCTCCATTACTTAAGAAACGATGACCATAAGTTAAATTATTACTTTTGAGGGAACCAACTGTAAATGGAATAACGTGTGTTTCATCCATTGCTGATCCAAAAACACACAGAATGTTTTGTAAAGACCGTATCCATTTTAAGGCGCCACTTTTAGCTGATTCTTTCCCCCAACGCATCGATTTTTTCCATGGAAAATTACGAATAATATCTGGTAGAATATCTGCGATAATTTCTTCAGCTAAACGACCTTTTTGGGTTGTTTTAGCAATATAAAAGTCGCCCTTTTTGTCATCATGCGCAATGTGTAATTTGGAAATGTCATTTAGACCTGTAGTGCGTAAAAAAGCATCAATAATTTGTTGTGGTGATTGTACATTAGGTCCTTTACGTTCTTCATGAACATTTGGCGAACTTTTGGAAAGACCACGTATGTTTAATGTTAACCGACGAGGCGTCCAATATTCACAGGCTACTTTATAAGTTAATCCTGCATTAACAAGTTTATTTATAACACATTTTTTAAGATCAGAAGCAGCTCTGCGTTGCATGCTAGCAGGAATTTCTTCGCTGAAAAGTTCAAGTAGGAGATCAGGCATTATACATCTCCGTTTATGGCTATATTTCCAGCTTCAGTTAATAAGAAGGCTTCACCGCAGCGGCGGGCAAGATTACGAACACGAAGAATATAATTTTGTCGTTCAGTGACCGAAATGACGCCACGTGCTTGCAAGAGATTAAAGATATGGCTTGCTTTAATACATTGATCATAAGCTGGAAAAACACATAAATGGGAACTATTCTTTTTATCGGGTTTTCCAGCGTCGAGAAGTGCAATACATTCACATTCTGCATCAATGAAATGTTGTAGTAAAAGATTACTATTAGCAAATTCAAAATTATAATATGAGTATTCTTGTTCTGCCTGTAAAAAAATATCACCATAACTTATTCGGTCTGTACCATCTAAGCCGTTAAAGTTAAGATCATAAACATTACTGACATCTTGAATATACATTGCTAAGCGCTCAAGGCCATAGGTAATTTCCCCTGAGACTGGTGCACATTCAATACCACATATTTGTTGGAAATAAGTGAATTGAGAAACTTCCATTCCATCGCACCAGCATTCCCATCCAAGTCCCCAAGCGCCAAGTGTTGGGCTTTCCCAATCATCCTCAACAAAGCGTATGTCATGAAGTTTTGTGTCAAGACCGATAGTTTGTAAAGAGCCGATGTAAAGCTCTTGTAAATTTGGAGGAGAGGGTTTGAGGAGCACTTGAAATTGGTAATAGTGTTGCAGACGATTAGGATTTGTACCATATCGGCCATCTGTTGGACGTCGGGTAGGTTGGACATAAGCTGCTTTCCAAGGACGTGGACCTAATGAACGTAGCGTTGTAGCTGGATGAAAGGTTCCAGCTCCTACTTCCATATCATAAGGTTGTAGAATTGCACACCCATGTTGAGCCCAGTAATTTTGCAGACTTAGAATAAGTCCTTGAAAAGAATACCTGGGATTTAAGTTTGAAGGTAGATTCACTCTTTGAATACCATTTTAATGTTTATAACTTATAATTTAAAGATCAAAAAAATTGAACTTTATTACTGTTTATTGCTTCATATTGTTATGGTCAAGTATCCAGATTTTTATAGACCAAACTTTATTTTTTCTTTAATTCTTTCCGGATTATCTGGTTCTCCATCAATTGCATGGTTCCATTGAAATACTGCCTCACGTTTACGTCCAACTCGCCAGTAAGCATTACCCAAGTGATCATTAAGTATTGGGTCACTAGGTTGCAATTTGACAGCGGCTTCTAATGTTGTAACAGCTTGAGGATATTGTTTCAGTTTGTAATAAGCCCATCCTAAAGAATCAAGAATATAACTATTTTGAGAGTGTAACATAACAGCTTTTTTAAGCATATTTAATGATTCTTCGAGTTTTTGATCACGATTGATAAGGGAGTAAGCTAAATAATTGAGTACTTGCGGTTGATCAGGAACAAATGTAAGCGCTTTGCGAAAATCAGTTTCAGCTTTTGGCCATTGGTTTAAATAATTAAATGCAATTCCACGTTGATAAAAAAGTTTCCAATTATCTCGTTGAAAATCTGTTATTTGTGCGATAGCATGATCCATGATTTTGATCGCTTCAAGAAAGTTATTTGCCTGCATATAAATAGCAGCCAGAGCAATAAAGATATGGTGATCATTGGGAAATTTTTTCTCTAATAACGTTAATAATTTAATAGCTTCATCGTGATCGCCGTTTTCAGCAAGAGTCAATGCAAGTTGGAATTGCCCATCTCTATAATAAGGGGAGTTAAGTGGTAAAGAACGATAAATTTTAATGGCTTGATTAGAATCACCTAATCTCGCAGAAATTTTTGCTAATTGAAACAGCGTTGCTTCATTTTTAGGATACAGAGCTAAAGAGAATTGTTGAAAAATACGTGCAATCCGTTCTGAACCTTTTTTATTAAGAGTCGTTCCAAAGTTATATAATACTTCACCAACTCCTTGTTGAGGTGTTGTAATAGGATTTTCTATATTGGCCCCTTTTTCAACTTTTTGACGGATATTTTGGAGTGTTTTGGAACCTAATAATATTTTCTCTCCATATTGGAGAGTTTTTATAGCATCGCTGCGCATATTTTGACGTAATTGGAATGAGGCATAGGCTATAATAATACGTTCATAGGTATCAGTAGCTGTAATAGCTCCTTGTTGATTATTGAATGCTTGAATAAAATATTTTTTTGCATCTTGTGGATGTTTTGCTAAATCACTCATAAGTGCAAGATGATAATGTATAAAAAGATTATACCAAGAGGGTCCCAAATGCTTTTCAAGATTAGTGATTGCTTTAGTGTGATTACCAGATCCAAATTCAGCCCAAGCATTGGTTAACTGAAATATTGGATTATTATCAGGATAAGATTTTTTAGCTTGTAGAAGCAGTTGAGCTTCTTTGTAATTTTTTTTGATAAGATTTTCTATTAATAATGTTAATGAAATGAGTGGTGTAACAATACCTTTTTCTTTTATTTTTTTTGCTTGTTGAGCAGCTTCTGTGAACGCACCTACACTAAGCATTACTTGAAAAATTTCTTTTTGTGCCTCAAGATTATTAGGTTCATAAGTAAGCGCGTGTTTAAAATAATGGACAGCAAGATTCATTTTGTTTTCATAATTTGCAATTCGTCCTGCTAGATAAGCACCTGTAAATGAACTTGGATTAATTTTTTCATCTGCACTATAAGTGGGTAGTGGCATCAGTATGATTCCTATGAGAATAAAAAAATACGGTACTGTTGCCTTGCGCATAAAGTTAATCCCTCTTAAAGATAATTAATTATTTTTATAGTTTATAAACTATGTTTAATTGTTGTACTAAAATACTGTATTGTGATTCTTGCAAAGAATTAGTTTACGCGTTCGATACAAAAATCGATAATATCAATTAATGCATTTTTAGCAGGATTTTCCTTTATTGAAGAAAGAGCATCAATTGCACGTTTTCCATAAATTCGAGCTTGCTCTATTGTATCGATTAGACCATTGTATTTTTCTATTAAATGTTGCGCATGCTTTAAGGATTCATCGTTGTTATGGTTATTTTCAAGAGCTTGTTTCCAAAATGTTTTTTCTGTATCATTTCCGCGTGTATATGACAGAATAACAGGCATTGTAATTTTTCCTTCTCGAAAGTCATCACCAATATTTTTGCCTAAATATTGAGTATTGCTACTATAATCAAGGACATCATCAATCAATTGGAAAGCTAATCCTAATGATAAACCGTATTGATGTAATGCAGAGCGTTCTTCATGTCCGTAACCAGCAATAATTGGTCCTATTTCAGCAGCTGCTGAGAAAAGGGCAGCTGTTTTTGCCTTTATAATTTTGAGATAATCTGAGACGTTTGTTTCTATATTTTTTGCGGCGGAAAGTTGCATAACTTCTCCTTCAGCAATTATAGCAGCAGCATTTGATAAAACAGAGAGAGCTTCCAGAGAGCCAACATCTACCATCATTTTAAAAGCCTGTCCTAATAAAAAATCACCAACAAGAATACTTGCTTGATTTCCCCAAAGTATTCGTGCTGTAGATTTTCCCCGTCGTAATTCGCTTTCATCAACAACATCGTCGTGTAAGAGAGTTGCTGTATGCATAAATTCAACTGCTGTTGCGAGTTTTATGTGTTCATCACCTTGATATTCAAACATATGAGCGGTGGCTAAGGTAATCATTGGGCGTATTCGTTTACCACCCGATGAAATAAGATAATTAGAAATTTCAGGAATCATTGTAACGTTCGATTTAGCCATAGAAATGATCAATTGATTTACACGCTTCATATCTTCTTTAGTAAGACTGAAAAGAGGATAGAGGGAGTCTTGTTTTTTTTTATGATTTAATTGTGTGGTGGCACCCAATTTGTTCACTCCTAAAATATTTCAGATAAATATCTTTATAGCATAAAGAGGGATGAGTTTTTACTCAAGTTTTGGTACTGATTTGAAATAAAAGTTTTAATAATTTTGAAAAAATATTTTTTTTTATATTAATCATATTAATTTAAATAGGATAGTTTAAATAGCACTTTTAAAAGTATAAATAAAATTATCAGGGTCATATTAAGCTTTTAGATGCGTAGGGTAAAAAATCATAGTAATGAAACAATAGATGGGTTCCATCGTGGTAAGTTTTATTTAGTACAACCACGCTTACAGGGTCATCGATCTGGTATGGATGCTATGTTACTTGCTGGTTTGGTTCCTAGTGGTTTTAAAGGGAAGGTTGTTGATTTAGGTGCAGGTGCAGGTGCTGCAGGATTAGCAGTTGCTTCACGTTGCGTTGAAGCTCATATTACATTGGTTGAACGATCTCCTTTTATGATATCTTATGCTCAGAAAACACTTATGCTAAAACAGAATGAGAAATTAGCTAGAAGAGTTTGTTTATTAAAAGTAGATATTACCTTAAAAGGTAAAGAACGTTTGAAAGCAGGACTGATGGATAATGCGTTTGATTTTGCAATTATGAATCCTCCCTTTAATAGCTCAGCAGACCGTAAAACACCTGATGAGGAAAAGTTAGAAGCACATGTTATGCCTGAAGCAATGTTTGAAAATTGGTTTCGGTGCGCGTCAGCAATTGTTAAACCCGGTGGATATTTAGGATTAATTGCACGTCCGCGATCATTGAATGATATATTATATGCTTTAAAAGGACGCTTTGGTAATGTATGTATAATTCCTGTGCATTCTCATGCTGAAACAGCAGCGATTCGTATTTTGTTTTATGCAAAACGGGGGAGTAGAGCGGGTTTGTCCATATTACCACCATTAGTTACGCATGAGAGTGATAGTCATGTTTTTTTACCACGGATTAATGCTATTAATAATGGATATATCAGTTTGTGGGAGAGTTTTTAATACTTGCGTTTTAAAATTTATTTCTTAAATTTAGATGAGAATTTTTATTTATATAAGAATTGTTTCGCTTTTTTGATTTATTACTTAGGGAGCTTTTGTTTTTATGGGTTGTATAAAGAATTTAATGTCATGCTGTTTTCGTTCTAATACGGTTCAAATCCCTGTTGTAAGGCTTCAGGGAGCGATTATATCATCAAATTCGTTGATGTCACGTACATTGTCATTAGCAAGATCTGCGAGCCTTTTGGATAAGGCTTTTTCTTATAAAAAAGCACCAGCGGTTGCTTTAATTATCAATTCTCCTGGTGGTTCTCCTGTTCAATCACGTCTTATTTTTCAGCGTATTCGCGATTTAGCAAATGAAAAAAACAAACAGGTTTTTACATTTGTTGAGGACGTAGCAGCATCGGGTGGTTATATGATTGCTTGTGCTGGAGATGAAATTTTTGCTGATCCTTCCTCTATTGTTGGTTCTATTGGTGTTGTTTCAGCTTCTTTTGGTTTTCCTGAACTTTTGAAGAAAATTGGTGTGGAGCGTCGTGTTTATACGGCAGGAAAAAACAAGGTTACATTAGATCCATTTCAACCAGAAAAGAAAACAGATGTTGATCATTTGAAATCTTTGCAGCTTGAAGTTCATCAAACTTTTATTGATTTGGTCAAGGAAAGGCGCATGTCAAAATTATCAGATGATCCAAATATTTTTACAGGAATGTTTTGGAGCGGAAAAAAAGGTGTTGAGCTTGGCTTAATTGATGAATTAGGTGATGTTCGTTCTGTTATTAAAAAACGGTTTGGTAATAATGCAAAGTTGCGCTTAATTTCTCCTCCCAAAAGTTTGTTGTCTTCTAAAGTGCATTTAGGTATTTCTACTGATACCATTTATACTGCAGTTGATGGTGTTATGATGGCGGCAGAAGAGCGAGTACTTTGGCAACGTTATGGTTTGTAATGAAAATAGCGCTTCATTCAATGTTTAAAAAGATTGATCGTTATTTAGAAGTGCTAATAGGAGAAAAAATTAATAATGGTGAGTTTTATTTTATTTAGTTTGATGTGTGCCATAGCTCTTTATAGTTGTTGTGTCTTGAAATGTCATTTTAAATGGGTATATCGATATATTTTTCACTCAAAAGTTGCATTATACGCAAGTGTAAAAGGAGCATTGGTAAAAGGTCTTTGTACAGATGAATATTCCGTTCAATGATATCAAATGTACATGCTTTGCTTAAAAAGCGTTCTTATGTATTTACTCCCATTAAGTTGAACTTAGCTTTGCATGTTGTAGGGCAGCGTTCTGATGGCTATCATTTGTTAGAAAGTTTGGTTTGTTTTAGTTTTAGTGGCGATTGTTTAACTTATGCGTCTTTTGAGAGTGATCACTTTATTGTAACGGGCCCTTTTGCTAATAGAATTGCTTCTGACACAGAGAATTTAGTTGTCCGTGCTCGTGATTTTATGCGTAAGAAATTTCCTAACAGTGCTCAGCCTAGTTTTTTGCGGCTTGTTAAAACATTACCCATTGCATCAGGTATCGGGGGGGATCAGGTGATGCTGCGAGTGTATTATATGTGTTGCGCAGGCAATGGAAGCTTGATTGTTCTTATAAAAAGTTGGCTAAAATGAGTTTAGTCCTTGGAGCTGATGTTCCAATGTGTTTGTTCGCATTGGAGGATCAGCAGCCACTTTTTGTTAAAGGAATTGGTGATGATATAACACCTGTAAAAGAAGCATGTTCTCTTGCAATGGTGTTGGTGAATCATGGTCAATATATTGCTACAGAGACTATTTTTAAAACTTTAGAAAAGTGTAATTATTCTCGTTTGCAAATTGATACATCTGCCTTCAAAACAGTTTTTTCATTGGTTGAATTTTTGCAGGAAACACGTAATGATCTTTTTGTTTCTGCATTAAAAGTCGCTCCTCAGTTAGCCGAAGTTTTATATACATTAGATAAAAGTGGGGCTCTTTTTTCTCGTATGTCTGGTTCAGGAGCAACGTGTTTTGGGATTTTTAAAGATAGGAAAGCGGCGCAAAAAGCAGCTTTTCTTATTAAATCAGTGTATCCCGATTGGTTTGTGAGACCTATCATGACTTTAGGTACACGATAACAGTAATCAGAAAAATAATTTTTATCTTTTGTTATGGGTATAGAAGTAATGTTTTAGCTAAGTGCTTATTGATCTAGATCTGCATAATTTTAGTGTAACATACTTATTTATAGTGGGAGTTTTAAAAAAGTATAATCAAGATAGTAGCTTATTATCGGAATGGTAAAATACCAGAAAAGAAAAGTGATAACGAGATAGAACTATCAAGAAAGGAAAAACTCTTTAGTGAAATGATCATAACTTATCATGGCTTTACATTTATGTCTCATTGTATGAAATAGCTTTATTGCTTTTATTTGTTTTATACAATTAAAGCTGATATCGTCATTTTTGCAAGTACATTTCAAAATAGTACATACTTGTGTAGTTTAAATGCGAGTATTTAGAGGTATCCAAATATCGTTAATCACGTTATCAAATCATATAATTTGTTATTAACTGAAGTTATGAGAAAGCTAATTGATTTATATAGGATATTATGAATCTTTTCTGCATGATGTATTTATATCTAACATTATAGGCTTTGCTACAACTGAGGAAGATTATTTTGAATATATGACGGTAGAAGGTTTGCGATTATATCGCTGAAGCATATCAATTGGAGAATTTAAATTGAGAACATTTGCTTCCAGTGATGAAAGTAATTGAGGTAGCTATGTCCAATTATTTTCTAATATAGCACTCCATAATAGTTTAGTGTATAAACATAAACTGGCAGAGTTGGATTTTGTTTGAATAAATTTTTAGGTGAAGTATGCTATTGGTTTTAATCAGTTTATCTGAAGCAGTCTTTATGAGTTTGAGATCAAGTATTATATTTACCATTATGACGGCTCATTAGTTAATGATTTTGTACTTTTTATTTTATAAAATTTAGTGAATTGTTATCCATTATTTTTGTTATTTTATAATATTTCTAATTTACAATTTGACAGATGATAGTTTTTTATGGGAAATGAGTTATTGTTAAAGGGTAATTTTATATTAAGCAGCAGCTTTTTTGTGCATAGTATTATGATATTAAGATATAGCTTTTAAAAATTTGTATGGGGTATGAAATTATTTTAGCTAAAATAGAAATTTTATAAAAATATTAGACAATCAATATTGGGGAGGTGTTATTACGATGTCAGGGATAAAGGCTATAATTTCTGGTATTTCTGGTATTTTTTTAGAAGATTATGAAAAAGAATTTATTATTGAACATAAGCCTTGGGCTTTTATTTTATTTGCTCGGAATATAGGAACAGCAGATGATCTGAAAGCGCTTATTACTTCTTTACGTAAATTCAGTAAACACGACGATGTTTTTATTTTTATTGATCAAGAAGGTGGGAAGGTGCAGCGTCTACGCCCGCCTTTGGCGCCGGATTATCCAGCAGCTAAAATCTTGGGGGAAATTTATAGAAAAGATCAGGATAAAGGGCTTCGTGCTGCGTGGATTATGTCGCGGCTTCATGCTTTTGATTTGATGAGATATGGTATTAACGCGAATTGTCTTCCTGTTTTAGATGTGCCAGTGGCAGGAGCTCATGATGTGATTGGAACGCGCGCTTATTCTCAAGATCCACAAACTGTTGCTGCGTTAGGACGTGCTGCCGCTCAAGGGCTTTTAGATGGTGGCGTTTTACCAGTGATAAAACATATACCTGGACATGGGCGAGCATTTTCTGATACGCATTTAGAGCTGGCACGTGTAGATGTGTCACTCGATATTTTGGAGCAGAGTGATTTTATTCCATTTAAAAATTTGGCTGATTTACCAGCTGCAATGACCGCTCATATCGTTTATGAAGCGATTGATGATAAATTACCAGCAACGTTATCTAACAAAGTGATTGAAAATGTTATCCGTCAAAAAATAGGCTTTGATGGACTTTTAATGTCGGATGATTTGTCAATGAAAGCTCTTTCAGAGAGCTCATTATCAAAAAATCTTTCAGATTTAACAAGTAAAATTTTTGCAGCAGGTTGTGATATCGTTCTTCATTGTCATGGTAAGCCACAAGAGATGCATATTGTTGCTGATGCTGCTCCATTTTTGGAGGGAAAAGCATTGGAGCGTGTATATAATATTTGCTCTAAGGTTACAACACCCGATCATTCGAATGAAAATGCTTTAAGGGAAGAATTTTCAAGTCTTTTAGCTCTTGTTTGAATGGAAGAAGAGAATTTTAATATTTTTATCCATGATAATATGATATGTAGGATTGAAAATGTTATTTTAAAATGGTCGTTTTGTTGCCTTTAATTTATGCAGAGAATATAATATTAATTAGAACGTAAGGATATAATAATATTTATATGACATACATCCTCCTTCAAAAAAATGAGTGTAAATGAATTAAATCAGTCTTAAGGGCATAGATGAAGTTATGGGTAATATTTTTTCACCAACGCATTTGATTGTAATTCTGTTGATCATCCTTGTGCTTTTTGGGCGTGGTAAAGTTTCTGAATTAATGGGGGATGTTGCTAAAGGTATAAAAGCTTTTAAAAATAATATGAAAGAAGAAGAAGAAAGTACTGAAAATGAGCTTGAAGTAGCTGATTATTCTAAAACAATAGATGTTGCTCAATATTCTCAACCATTATCAGAAGAGCGTGTGGTAGAGCCAAAGAGCAGGACTTCTTCAACTAAGGCGAGGAAGGATCCTGTTACGAGAGGATAATGTGCAGAGTGGTTAAAGACGAAATCATAATTTTAGCAATAGTTTTTTAGTCTTTTAAATGGAGAAGTTGAGTATAAGCGATGTTTGGAATTGATGGATCAGAGTTTCTTGTTATCTTACTTATTTTCATCATCGTGGTTGGACCAAAAGATTTACCTAAAACGCTCAAAGTTATAGCAAGAGCGATTGCATATATGCGTTCAACAGCTAATGAATTTCGTCATCATTTTGATGATGTAATAAAACAAGCTGAGTTAGATGATTTGAAAAAGATAACCTCAAACACTAGCGGTCCCAACTCTAGAAAAAAGTTTAAAAAATCTTTTGATTCAATATATAATAAAAGAGGGGATGTTTCAGATAATTTTGATGTCGATGCTACACTCCATAAATTAGAAAAAGATATAGAAGTCTTTGAATTTAGTACAGATGAAGTTAATCCAGATTTAACTGTGTCTACTTCTCACAATCATAAAATTATCTATAAAGATTTTAAAAATAAAGATAAGGAAAATGATCGTGATTTCTAAAAAAGATGGAGTTGATGTCAAAATCACTCTTCTAGAGCATTTGATTGAGCTTCGTCAGAGAATTATTGCAACTCTGGTTGTGTTTTTTATAGCTTTTATTCTGTGTTTTCTTATCAAAGATTATATTTTGAATTTTTTGATATGGCCTTATCAGTGGGCGATAAAGATATCAGGTGGTTATCCTGGAAATATTCGTCTTCAATCAACACAAGTGTGGGAGACTTTTTTAACGAAGATGAAACTTGCTGCGTTTGGTGCAGTTATTTTATCATTTCCTTATACGGCTTTTCAGCTTTATAGTTTTATAGCTCCAGGACTTTATAAAAATGAGCGTCGAGCTTTTTTACCATTTCTTATTAGTGCACCAATTTTATTTATTGTGGGAGGAACATTTGTTTATAGCCTCTTGGCTCCACTAATGTTGTGGTTTAGTCTTTCTCAGCAGGCTTTGCCGGATTTTCGTTTAAAGATAGAGTTTATAGCTCGTATCTCAGATTATTTAAATTTTATGATATCTTTTATTTTGATTTTTGGTTTAATTTTTCAATTGCCTCTCATCATAAGTCTTTTAACGAGAGTCGGATTATTGACAAGCCATATATTAATATCCAAACGAAAGTGGGCTATTTTAATTTCTTTTATAGTTGCTGCTATGGTAACACCATCAGATTTTTTTACTATGTTTGCAGTGGCTTTACCAACTGTGTTTCTTTATGAGATCTCAATTTTTATTGCACGCTGTATAGAAAAAAACAAAAAATCTTCATAGTGAACTTATTTTTACAGTAGGGAATGAGTGGAAATATAATGCAAAAGAGAGATTAAATGCTTGATATTAAATGGATCCGTGATCATCCTGAGGAATTAGATACAGCACTTGCAAAGAGAGGCCTTGAACCGCAAGCTAAAAATTTGCTCAAATTTGATCTTGAGCGTCGCTTGTATGTTTCTAAAGTACAGCAAGCTCAAGAGTTGCGCAATTCAGCCTCAGAAAAGATAAGGCAAGCTTTAACTGCTGGTGATCAAAAAACTGCTAATCGTGTTAAGGCTGAGGTTGAAGAAATAAAGGTTTTTCTTTCCGCTGCTGTTTTAGAAGAAAAGCGGTTAACAGATAGATTAGAAGAAGCGCTTTCAGCAATACCTAATATTCCATTAGATGACGTTCCAGAAGGGAAAGATGAAAGGGATAACATTGTAGTGCGCTATTTTGGTACACCACCAACGTTTGATTTTTTACCAAAGCAACATTTTGATCTTGGTCAAAATCTTAAGCAGATGGATTTTGAACGAGCTAGCCGATTATCAGGCTCACGTTTTACAGTTCTTTCAAGTTCATTAGCACGTTTAGAACGTGCTTTAGGCCAATTTATGCTTGATATGCATGTGGATGAGCATGGCTATCAAGAGATTTCAGTTCCTTTTCTTGTTCGTAGTGAGATTGTTTATGGAGCAGCCCAATTACCCAAGTTTTCTGAAGATCTCTTTCAAACGACGGATGGCCGATGGCTTATTTCTACAGCAGAGGTACCTTTAGTTAATTTAGTCAACAGTGAAATTCTTGATATTACAGAATTACCTTTGCGATTTACGTCTCTTACTCCTTGTTTTCGTTCAGAGGCAGGGGCTGCAGGGCGTGATACACGTGGTATGTTACGTCAACACCAGTTTAGAAAAGTAGAATTGGTATCGATTACCACAGAGGAACAATCCTTAGATGAATTAGAACGTATGACGGAATGCGCAGAAAACGTTTTGAAGCGCCTTGGTTTACCTTTTCGTACTGTAGTTCTTTCTACTGGTGATATGGGTTTCACAGCGCGTAAGACTTATGATATTGAAGTATGGCTTCCAGGCCAAGAATGTTATCGTGAAATTTCGAGTTGTTCAGTTTGCGGTGATTTTCAAGGGCGACGCATGAATGCTAGATATCGTTTAGAAGATAAAAAAACATTGCACTTTGTACATAGTTTAAACGGCTCAGGTACAGCTATTGGTCGTTGTCTTATAGCTATTCTTGAGAATTATCAGCAAGCAGATGGTTCAATTATTATTCCGGATGTTTTGCAGCCTTATATGCAAGGTATGAGTTGTATTACAACTTAGTTTTATAAAAAAGAATCTAATATTCATTTGCTATTTATGAATGATAACTAATTAATTTAACAATAATTTATTACTTTTTTATCACGCATCAATTCTTGAAATAGGGTTGTATTATCTTATTTAAATTTTCTTCTCCTGCATCAGAAGAAACTATTTATCTAGATATCAAAAAATGTAAAATGAAAATACAAATAGAACCTTTTTTCACGTTTATGATATTTCTATATATTATTCACAATTAATAGAATTTGAGTTACAAAACATTTCTCACTAATTCTAGAGTGAGATAATATTTTAAAAAATACTTCTTCTCTGTGAATATCAAAAGAAGAAGTTTATGTTTTTAATGAGCTACAGCTATCATTTGTTTCTGTTTCTGAGATATTATATCTTTAATTTTTTGTTGGCATTCTTGTGCTTTTTTTACGACATTTATAATCTCACGTGCTTTAACTTCTGGTACCTTAATATTGCGAGCGAGCGTATGATAATCATTACGCTTAATCGCTTTACGTTCTTGTGCTGTAAGACGAGAATGAACTTGATTTAAAAAATTAGAAAATTCTTTATGAAGTTGAGAAATATTTTGCTTTATTAAAATATTTTCCAACATATCACTTGGCATATTTAAAAAACGCTGTATTTCATTATTAGGCATTAATACCGCTTGTTTGACACGTTTTTGTTCTTCTTTATGATGGGAAAGAATTTGTTCCTTATATTTTTTTACAACATTTGTATAATCTTTAATTGCTTTACAGAGTTCTGGGACATTTTCTTTAGCTTGTTTATATCTCGGATTTTTTAGCCCCCACATTTTAATACCAGCAAGTTTAGCAAAGTTTTTAGGAGCAACTTCTAGTACTTTGATATACCCTTCTCCGATTTCTTCTGGTTTTTTTGTCTCAATGATGTTTGTTAGAACGCTGTTAAATACTTCTTTATTCCCAAATACAATTCCTGAAAGATGCTTAATTTCTCCTATATGCCTTTGAACAATAATATTATCAAAAATTTTATTAATAATTTCATTCTGAGTTAGAGGACCTAATTCTTGTGGAGGAATAAGAAAACTTCTAGAATTCTGCGTTTGAGTTTTGTTTGGGATATAATTTGCATAGACAGAATCTATTTCTTTTGAAGGATCGTCATAGACAGGATCTATTTTTTTTGCAGAATTAAGAAAACTTCTAGAATTCTGCGTTTGAGTTTTGTTTGGGGTATAATTTGCATAGACAGGATCTACTTCTTTTGAAGGATTATCATAGATAGAATCGATTACTTTTGTAGGATTTATTTCTTTTGAAGGATCGTCATAGACAGGATCTACTTTTTTTGCAGAATTAAGAAAACTTCTAGAATTCTGCGTTTGAGTTTTGTTTGGGGTATAATTTGCATAGACAGGATCTACTTCTTTTGAAGGATTATCATAGATAGAATCGATTACTTTTGTAGGATTTATTTCTTTTGAAGGATCGTCATAGACAGGATCTATTTTTTTTGCAGAATTAAGAAAACTTCTAGAATTCTGCGTTTGAGTTTTGTTTGGGGTATAATTTGCATAGACAGGATCTACTTCTTTTGAAGGATTATCATAGATAGAATCGATTACTTTTGTAGGATTTATTTCTTTTGAAGGATCGTCATAGACAGGATCTACTTTTTTTGCAGAATTAAGAAAACTTCTAGAATTCTGCGTTTGAGTTTTGTTTGGGGTATAATTTGCATAGACAGGATCTACTTCTTTTGAAGGATTATCATAGATAGAATCGATTACTTTTGTAGGATTTATTTCTTTTGAAGGATTAAGAAGACTTTCAGAACTCTGCGTTTGAGGGTCATATGACTCATAAATATTCTGATCGTTTTCGATGACCTCTGCATGTTTTTCTTGAGAAAATCTGTTTTTGTTAATCTCTTGAATCTCTAGTTGCAGGCTTTCCACTTGCCGTACAATATTTATGATTTCCTGTGCTTTATGTTTTGATATATCCAGGCTCTTAGCAAGCATTTTATAATTATTGCTTCTAAGCATTCCATTCTCGTTTTCTGAAAGACGAAAAGCCATCTCATCTAAAAAATACGAAAGTTCTTTCTGAACTTTAGAAGTATCCTGCTGTTCTAAAGTATGTCGCCGTATGTCATTTGGTAGATTAAGCAGATGCAGCACATCGTCACTCAACATTTCGACTGCTTGTGTTGAGCGTTGCATTGGTTCAAAATAATTATTTGATAATGCGTTTATCATCTGCGCATATTCTACAATTTCATCAGCCAGGATTTGAATATTTTTTTCAGCTCGTATACGGCTCGGAGTTCTTAGTCCCAATTTAATAGAACCTGCAAGTTTACCGAAAGTTTCAGGTTTTTCTGTTATCATTTTGGCCAATGCATACACAGAACCTGGATGTTCAGTAACCCGATCTATTGCCCTATCTAAAGCCCTCCCGTCTCTAAACACAATCGCTGACAAAGTTTTAACTACAGCTCTCTTCTTTGCAGAAAAATAACCATCTATGTTTTTGTCCTGTGATGTATCGGGCACAGAAATAGATAATTGTTTTGGAGGAATTAAAAAATGCCCAAATCCTTCTGTTTTATTTGCAAGTGTCATTATATCGAAATCCTAAAATTAGAAAACTAATGATAATTATTTGATATTACAATATTTAAACTAATACTTTTTATAAACACCTATCATAGACTTTAGCGATTTTATATGCGTAATATTTGTCCATTTTATATTTATAAACTATCCATATTCAACAAAGTATATATAACTTTGCATATAAAAACACTTTTTATCACATTTATACTGATGAAGTACTTTTTATTAATGTTTCCTTATTTTTTAAATACCCCTCCAAATATTAAAGAAAAGCTTACAACAGCCCTAATTAGCTATAGCCATTGCTTGTTTGGGGAATGCTTCATTAAAGGTTTAATTACATTAGTCGGCTCTTGTATAGCTTTAACCTGTTTAACGGTCTCCATAACCTGTTGTGCTTTGTTTTCTGGAATACCAATACTTTTAGCAAATGATTTATGATCATTATTATTAACCATTTTTTGCTCATCTGCTGAAAGACGAGAATAAATTTGTTTTAAAAATTGGGCAGCTTCTTTGCTGAGAGTAGCAGCTTCAGTAATAGGAAGCTTTCCACGCTCATCTGGTGACATATTAAGAAAACGCGCCAAATCTTTGCTAGGTAAATGTACATCTTTTGCAATGCGGTATTGTTCTTGTCTATGCTCTTGAAGAACTTCCTCCTTAGAAGATTTTAGGCAATCTCCATATTTTCTAACTGCCTCGCTAAGGGCTATAAGATTTTTTTCAGCTCTGTTACGTTTTGGACTGTTTATCCCATATGCTCCAAAACCCGCAAGCTTAGAGATAGATTTATGGGCGTATACAATTCTATTAGCAAGCATTGTTGCTGAACTTGGATTCTCATGAACTCGCTCTAGGTAATTAGATAATGTCTCACGGTTTCCAAATACAAGTCTTGCTAAACGCTCAACTTCTTTCCTTTGCTGTTGAACAGAAGGAGTGTAGAAAGTCTTTTCCATAACTTTAAAGTTTGTTAAATCAGACAATTCTCGTCCTGGGATCAGAACATCGTCAAGGTTGTTAAGAGCTTTAAAGCTGACTGTATCACCTAACCTTAATTTCTGGAATTCCTCTCTTGGAATATCATATTTATTGCATACAATCACAGAATTCTGCGTTTTTATCACAATAGTGTCCAATTGACGACTTTCATAAACACCTGTATAGACTTTCCCTGGGATTGGTGTTGTAACAATACCCTGTGTAAGATCTTCTATATCTCCAGAATTCATTCCAGTTAGAGCTGTTTTCAAAGTTTGAATTTTTTGTGGATCAGAAGCATCTTCAAACAGATGTTTCATAGGCGCTAAATTGTCATTTGCTGCATTAACAATAGCATCTTCCATACGTTTTTGTGTCACAACTGAAAAATCAAGCTTTTGATCTTCAGCTTGAGAGAGTTTATTCATAAATAACCGTTGTGTAACCCCATTGCCATCTACGAAAGGACGTGCATGGTTAAGTAATGCATAGACGGTTGTTAGAGAATCAGTAAGTTTTTCCTCTGGTTTCTCTTGTAAAGTATCTTGAGATTTCTTTCTTTGAGCAAGCTTTTCATTGAACTCCTCTAAGCATTTTTTGATGTCATTATTAGATGCAAAAAGAGGATTTTGACTAGTCGTTACCATGTTAGCAATTGTACCATCTGACATCTTAACTGAAGCGTCGCGCGTTTCTCCAGCCCAGTCAAATACTTTTTTAAACAAACGTTTGTGAAGCTGTTTTAGATAAGAGTGGTCAAACTTTTCTGGCGCTGGTTCTTGATACACATTAACAATCTCTTTTGCCACTGCATGAGCACACTTTATCTGAAAGTTCTTATAATCTTGTATCCCAAATTTATTTTTTAATGTATTGCTATTTCCAGAACCAGAATTAGCATAGGTGTAATTAGAACTTTGTTGCAGTAGCGATTGTTCTACTTTTTTAAAAGCTTCAGAGTCTCTTATCGACATGATTATTCCTTTACAATGTTACGTTTAAAAATATTAAATCACTTTGTAGAGTGGATAATCCCCCTTCGCGTATCTTTCAAAATCTCAACGTTTTACCAACAAAGAATCCTCCTTTTTAATTATATGAGTACCAAGTAGCTGAAATAACTACTGCATTATATTTTTGTGTTTCCTTCAACATGATAGAAATAAAACTAATATTTGAAGTTATCTCCATACAGCTTTCCTTATTTTTCAATCAACTTTCTTTAAAATAAGAAACACACTTTACTACTATACCATTATTATAATTTAAAACTGAAAACTTAATAATGAGCATTTTGTTTTTTTCATTCATAAAGGAAATATTGTCAAGTAATAAAATTGTTTTTATTTAAAAATTATTCTTTATCTCTTGTTGATTGATCTAGTGTTGTCCAATAATTTTTTGTCATCATGGATGTTATTTTAAGGGTGATAAGTAAAATATTGAAACTATAAGAATACCTAGAAATTATTGATATCATGAAGGAATATTCTATAAATTAACTGGATTTGCAGTATGAGATATTTATAAATGGAGCTAAAATTATTTAACAGAAGAAGTAAAATTTTTTAATTATCAAAACTCTTCACAAGAGTTTTTAAATTGCAGTTTATAATATTTTTTTTTATAAGCGATTTGTATTTTTTAGCTTTTTGTTTCATTTTTTTACTATTTTTAAAATTAATAAAGTTCATTTTGTTTGTAAAATGAAAGGAAGTTTAATCAATAATGTTTTAGAGTAAAAAGGTGTTTGTGTAATTTATTTTGAGATTTCTGAAAATATGTTCTTATCATGAGCATGCCCAATTTGAAGGCAATAAGAGAATGTATCTCGAAAGTTTTATTAAATTTTTATCTTAATGACCTTCTCAAAAAGTGGAAGTATGCATATGTTTAAACTTATTATGATTAATATATATGTAATAGAGGCATTGTATAAAATCAAAAGATCTAAATGCTTTATGTATAAATAAAGGAGGAATTTGAAGAGACACAAATTTTAATTTTTATAAAATTTTGTGTTTTTCTAAATCGTATTCTTTGTTGTGATTAATAAACCTGGTTCTTAATTAAGGTGAAATCTTCAAAAATTCAAATTACTTAACTTATATCAACATGTCCAAATTACTGCAGCTTTAGTAATTTTTATAGTGTTATGATATATGATATAAGAGTACATTATAATGAGAGCTATTTTGCTCTTAATTGAATATTCATATACATCGTGCTATCTACGTCATTATTTGTTCCTTTCATACTTAGGTAGTCTTTAGAAAAACCGGGAATTGAAGTATGCACGAGCATGGGTTCTGAGAGAGAATTAAAAAATAAAAGCAAACAGTTAATTGATTTTATTGTGTTCTTATTTATGAGAACTTGTTAATGAATTAATGGTATTTGTATGTAAGGTTTAATTGTTTATAAGGGGAGAACTCGTATATACAATTAAGATAGCCATTTTATTGGAGATCAAATGATACTATGGAGCAAAAAGGCATTTTACGATTTCGTGAAGAGCTAGCAAGTCTTGTGTTGAAAATGCGCAGTAGAGGCATTGATGATATAAACTTTTTTGCAGCATTAGAGAAAGTTCCACGCCAGCAATTTGTTTCTGTTTCTTGGCTTAATAGTGCTTATGATAATAAAATTATTCCGATTGAATGTGGCGAATATATTGAGCGTCTAGAGGAACAGCTTTTGATTCTTTCCGCATTATCGTTGAAAAAGAAACACCGTGTTTTAGAAATTGGTACAGGCTCTGGTTTTTGTACTGCCCTTATGGCTTGTCTTAGTGATCGTGTAACAACAGTTGATCGTTATAAAACACTTATTGATTTAGCACGACAAAGGTTTCAGCATTTAGGGATTGAGAACATTACTATAAGGCAGATCGATGGAAGTCGAGGCATTACAGGCTTTGGATCATTTGATCGTATTCTCATTTGGCCATCATGTCCTAATGAACCGAAAGAATGCTTAGAACTTCTAGCGGGAAATGGAATTCTCATTCAAGCTATTGGACCAGATGAAGGGGTACAAAAAGTGATGCGTTATACAAAGATTGGTAGTCAGTTTGAACGCTCAGAAATATTTCAAGTGCGTTATCAACCCTTCATTGAAAATATTGCAGAAGTTTTGTAATTGTGAATTTAAGATATTGCTAAATATTTTATCTATTCTACATAATGACAAATGTATTTTGATTTTATTATAGGAGTATTTATGGATATTTTAAAAATTTTAACTCTTAGGTAAGATTAGGACGCTTTAATAGAATAATTTAATATTAGCTAGTGAGCGAAACTATGCATTTAAGGGTTTTGAGTAGCATTTTAAAGTGCATTTCTCTGAAAGTTGCTCTTTTGATGGTGACATTAATGGCTGCTGGCTGTAGTTCCAGTACGCAGCGTTTTTCGAGTGGTCCTTATAATGATATCACTCCTACCCAGTCAACTACATTCGTAACTATGGCTGATGACCCGCGAATGTTATCACAAAATGTTAAAATACAAAGCAGTGAATTGCCGCCTGTAGAAGCGAGTGATATTTCAGAAGCCGGTTACAATTCTCCATATAATAATTCTTCAAGACAAGAGGAGGTTTTTTCTCCTGATAAGAACAAGCAGTTTTTTTCTAATGGGCAGGTTATGGGGGTCCCGCCTAAAAGTCTTGGAACTCTTCCTCATTCACAGGCGAATACTTTTCCTGTTTCTAAGAGGAATTCTTATATTGTGCAGAGTGGGGATACATTATTAAGTATTGCGCAACAGTTGGGTGTCAGTGTTGATACGTTAAGGCTAGCTAATGGTATAAACGGTAATTCTATTTATATTGGTCAGTCGTTGATTATTCCAGATCAAAGTACAAAGATGGCTTCAAATGTTCAAAATAGTATGGCAGATGCATCAAAAAAGGTATCTTCATCTCAGTCTAAGATTGTATCCTCTGTTCAACAGAGCAAAGCTCCTACATCTGGGCATCAGAATTCCGTAAAGACTGTGCCTGAGGTCAAAAATGATACGTTAAACATTAAGAAAAGTTCTCCTACACAAGTAACAATAAATGATTCATCAGATCAAATGATTGATCCAAATGATATTACAACTCCACAATTGACGGGTATTTCTAAGATGCGGTGGCCTGTGCGAGGACGCTTGTTGAGTCACTTTGGCCAAAAAAAGGGAACTGCAGTTAATCGAGGAATAGATATCATGGTTCCTGAAGGATCATCAGTTAAAGCTGCAGAAAATGGTGTTGTTATTTATGCAAGTGATGGGTTGAAGGAGCTTGGTAACGTTGTTATGATTCGACACGAAAACAATATTATTACTATTTATGGGCATAATAGTAAGCTTATTGTTAATAGAGGGCAAAAGGTACGGCGTGGTG
This sequence comes from Bartonella sp. AR 15-3, assembly GCF_002022445.1. GTDB lineage: Bacteria > Pseudomonadota > Alphaproteobacteria > Rhizobiales > Rhizobiaceae > Bartonella. The sequence goes on from NZ_MUYE01000001.1 coordinate 272,554, forward strand.
ATGAAATTGCAAAGTCCGGTTTTTCAGGGGATGCTAAAACACCGCGTGTTTATTTTGAAGTACGTAAGAATTCTCTTCCTGTTGATCCTGCTGAATATTTAGAAAATTAAACTGGTTGTCGTTTTACCTTTTTGCTATAAAACCCCATTTTTTAGATTAGAGATATAAGGCCCTATACTACTTTACTCATCAGACAAATACTCTTAAAAGGCTTAATATATTATCATGAGGAAGTTCTTCGTTTGAGTATAAGAAATATTCAGGATAGGTTTCGTTCGCAAAGGCTATGAAGTGATCGCATAAGCGATCAGTAGGGACATGTCGGAAAAAGCTTATCTGTTTTAAGATAGGCGTTCGTAAAAATTTTCGTCTTTTAGAATAGGAAAGAGATCAATTTAAATAATTCAAAATTATGTGAATTCATCTGCTTTAGTTCCAAATATAAGTTTTCTTGTAATATTCTCTAAGTTCTTATATGATTAGCTTAAATAGCGTTTCAATTGTCAAGTGGTATCGGTTGTCGAGGGTAATTATTCATTTAATAGTGAGATAAGAGAGACATTTCGAGTTGTTTTATTATTGCTGGCCGTTGATAGGATAGGCTTAATCTAATTGATTCTGTTTTAAATAAATGGCGAAGATATTTAATAATATTCTGTTCGAGTTTTACAATTGAAAAAAAAATACTAATTTACTTTATGCAATTGTGAGATCTTTCATAAATATTTTTTAAATTATCAATTTTCATAAAAGTATGAAAAACTATTGCATTAAAAGTTCTACTGTGAACCACAGTAGGAGCAACTGGTTGAATAAATGACTCATAAGTACACCTCCGCAGCTTACTATTCCGATTATAAAAAAAGCTGTGAACCATGATTTTAAAAATATGACAATAAAAGAGATGATACAAGAGATGATGAAAAAATGAATAATAAATGCTTGTTTCAAGAGAAAACAATTGAAAACAATTGAAAAAGTAGCCCATATTCCAATACTACACATAACGAAAGCTAAGGGAGTACTTATTGTTATTGTTTTTGAAAGTAACACTAATTTCATTTTCATATAGATGGCGTTCCTTTTGTTGATGACCAATTTGTGTATCCTTTAATTGTAGATGATTCATATAGATTGTATCAACATATAGTATTTTTATATTGACACTGTTTCAAAAATCGTGTCTAAAAATCTCACATTACTGTTTGTATTATAAAATTCTGGTTTATAGTTCTCGAAAGTTCCTGCTTTCGGGTTTTTTTTTGGGGGGAGGAAAGGGGAGATAAATAAGGATCTTGTTATCTAAGAGAATACAAATTCTGTACTCTTTAATAGAATGAATAGTATTCTTCCTAATGTCTAGTTGGAATGTTTAAGGAGAACACAAATTAATAGTACATGTTTCTTAAAGAACTCTATTTAAAAAAACTGCAAAAGTCAGTAAAAATATACAAAAAATGAAATGATTTCTGTATTTGAAATAATAAGTTCTTAAGTATTTTGCTACTGAATTTAGGGAAAAGCTGATATTTACATGATATATAGAAAAACGAAATAAAATCTGTTTTTTAAATTTTTGTTCGTTGGATTCTTCTTCTGAGGCAAAAATTTATTTTAATAAAATGAGAGATACTTGAAGTTTAATCTATAGGAGATAGAAATGTTGGTTACTAACGCTTACGCTCAGGCTATAAGTGATACTTCGAATGGAATATCATTTATTACCTTTGTCCCTTTCATTTTAATTTTTGCAATTATGTATTTTTTGATCATTCGCCCACAGCGTGCGCAAATGAAAAAGAGGCAGGAAATGCTTAATGCTGTGCGTCGTGGGGATACAGTCGTCACGGGTGGAGGTGTTCTTGGTAAGGTTACAAAAGTTTATGATGAAAGTGGTGAGTTAGAAGTCGAAATTAGCGAAGATATACGTATTCGTGTTATTCGTTCAACATTGGCTGATGTTCGCGTTAAAGGCGAACCATTATCGGAAGAAAAATCAAAATCTAGCGCTAAGATAAAAGCAGCCAAAACTTCTGAAAATAAGGCTGAAATGAAGAAAAGTGTTTCTGCTACTAAAGTAAAAAAATTAGTACAAAAGAAAAATAAACCCAAAACATAGTTTTTTATACGATTATTTGAAGCTTTACTTTTATGGATGCGTAATGGCTTTTTGTATAAGGGCCATTATATTTTATTAAGTAGCTTGATAATTGATAAACCGCATTGGATTTCTATTTATTTTTATAAAAATTATTTTATTACTCAATGTGCTTACTGTGTATAATCAAGTTTTTTGAAGAAAACAGATTGGGATGATTTTCTCTGTCTATGATATGGGTATTCTTTACATTTTATTGCAAACTTTTTATATTATTTGCAATCCTGCTTAGGAAACAGTCCTCTTTTTTATTGTGATAATTTTGTTATTAAAGATTTTACGCATCTTTGGTAATGTGTTATAATCTGCGCTGGTTAGTTTTTATTATTTCATCTTGCTAATCTAGCTAATCTAGCTAATCTAGGAGAGAAAATGCAGTTGGGTTTCCAAAAATGAAGGATACCTATGATGTCATATGCAATTCAAATGCGTGAAGCACATTTTCCAGGACGAGCACCTATTGATGCTTATGGGAATGGGGGATTTCGTTTCGCAGATATGTCTCATAAAGGTTCTATTATTTGTTTACCATCAGGTATTTATGGTATTGACATGGCAGAGCCTCTTCCTACACAGGATAATATTTCTCGTATTTTAGAAGAAGCAAATGAGATTGAGATTTTATTGATAGGTACTGGACTTGAGTTGTTGAGTTTACCCGAAAAATTGCGGTGTCTTTTATGGGAAAAGCATATTTCGACAGATACAATGAGTACGGGAGCTGCGGTACGTACATTTAATGTTTTATTGGCTGAAGATCGTTCAGTCGCTGCGTTATTATTTGCGATAGATTGATATATTGTTTAATAAAATCAATATTTTAATTAAAAAATGAGAGAATTGTGTGGTTATTGATTCTATTTAAGATTGTGCCAAAGCTTATGCTGATTCTTCAGAGGATGCTTTAGTGAGAGCAGCATAGGGTGGATGGGGGTTTGGCAAGACAAGTCCTCTGCTTCGATGGTTGCTTTAAAAGGTTATCAATTTGGCATGGGGTAATATCAGGCACTATCCTTTGTACGCGTCAATTTCAAAATTTACTTGCTGAGAGTTTTTTGAAGAAAATTAAGCGCGCTATTGAAGCCCATGATTTTTTTTAAAGGGTTATTATAAGGTTGGAGAGACTCCGATTAGCTTAAAAGATAGTCGTGTAGTCTTTTCAGTTCTCAGGACTAGACCGAAGAATATAGCCAGTATCAAATCGATGGGTCGAATTTTTTCTGTTGGGTTGATGAGGCAGAATCGGTGAACTGAGATGGCTGAGCAGACCCTTATACCGACTTTACGTGAAAAAAGCGAGGGATGGCATGCAGCGTTATGGGTAGCATAGACTTCCTTAAGAGACAATGCACCGATTGAAAGGCGCTTTTGCTTTTCAGACAATAAAGCCATTAAGTGTGTTGAAATCAATTGGTCAGACAATTCGAAGTTTCGCAGATATTGAATTGGGACAAGGCTTGATGATCTTAGGAATTGTTGTGAGCTTTATAAGTATATTTGAGAAGATGGCTATTTGAAAGCCATTCAGGGAGCCTATTATCAAAGGGAAATGTTAGCTATAGTTTACTACATTTCATCATTTTGTAAATTTGTATTATTATAATCTTTTTGAAATTTTTATAATTATTAAATTAAATCTCATAAAGTATAGATTTGATCCACTAACCAGTTGGTGACAGCATTTTTAAAGGATTATCAAGCGTTATTGTTTGCACTTTGGAAAGAGAGAGATTTGCTTCCTGAAACCAATTTGCACTGTCTTTTAGCCATGTTGGAATATCAGTTCCCCCAATTGTCCAAGATCTGAACTGTAAATCACATTATTAATTTTAGATAACACGTAAAGCATGTCCTCTTTTGTTTGGTATCCTAAATAAAAAGTGAGAGCGCATTGTTCTATATAAAGCCAATCATGTTCTCCCAATGCTTGTAATTGTGCAGCAGAAAAACCTGTCATCGGATTAGCTGGTTGATTTAAAAGGAGCGTACAGTTGTCTTTTTTCGCTACTGCATCTAATAAACGTAAAGTTGCATCTTTAGAAGCATGTCCTGAAGAGAGAACAATCTCATTGTCAGCAGCAAAAGCTATGAGCTCATAAATCTCTAATCTTAGGTGCCCTTTATCACAGGTGATCGCTGTTGGTTGTTGAGCAAGAAAAGCGGCATAATCATTAGAAAAATTTCGTTTGAGCCGGCTACGATGAGATGTTGGCACAATGGTAGGCAAATGTACAAGTAATTTGGGTTGCGAAGCAAACTTATAGTGCGCTAAAGCACGTTTAACCGAAAGTATATTTAAATCACCTGAGGCGTAATTAAGAACAATAGAGCCAAAAACAGGTAAATTTTGTTCTTGTAAAGCTGTGGCAAGTGCGGCTGTACTGCCTAAATGATTTTTTAAAATAACTCCACCTTTGTGTTTAGCATAAATTTGTGCTGCTTCATAAGCAGAATAGGTTCTATTAAATAAATCTGGACGTGCATGATAATGGATATCTAAAAATTTTAATTGTTTCCGCCAGAACTGTGTAAAACATTCACTCACAATTTTTCCTTCCAAGGTGCTTCATAGCCTTCTTGCACCCTTATATTTTCAAGACGTTTTCCATCCTTGAGGGCAGCCAAAATACGCGCTTCTGTTTTATCAACATTTTCAGCACGTTTAATAATTTCAGATAACTTTGAACTAGGAAGAATTAATACACCATTATCGTCAGCAAAAACCCAATCTCCGGGAATAATTTTTATTCCCTCAATTATTAAAGGCGCTTGCACAGCTCGTACGCGTGTACGATTTTTCCCAGAAACCATATAAATGTTTGTTGTAAAGAGAGGATAATGTAGAGCTCTAATTTCAGCAATATCACGAGCAGAACCATGAATAATAGTTCCTACAATTTTTTGTTGTAGTGCCTTATGTGTCAAAATATTTCCCCAACTGGTACAATCACATCGGCCATTGTTATCAATCACTATAATAGATCCTGCAGGTACATCATCAATATAATTACCAGCATTCGCAAATTGCTGATTTTGAGGTGTAAATTTTTCATATTGTACTGTAAAAACAGGTCCAGCTATTTTTATATTGTTTAGGCGTGGTTTAATGTGAGGTAAAGCCGCTTGTAAATATAAACTATCTAGAGCATCAGAAACAGCTGCTGTATCTAATGCTAATAATCGTTTTTTGAGTATTTCTGTATTCTCATTAGGAATCATTTATCATTCTCCTTGTACAAATATCTTTTTAAAACTAACCAAGCTGCGTATTCCGGTAAAACCATCTCTAAAAGCGGTCGTGTATAGGGAAAAGTTATACAATCATCGCCATAGCCTTTTATTCGTACAGTCATTGTAGCATGTCCGAGGCTTTCCTTTTGCTTTTTTAATGTTTCTAAGGAAGGTGATAAGTTAACTTCAGCCTCAATCTGTGGAACATTGCTTGTACTCTTTTCTATGGACTGAAAATATTTTAAAAGTAGTGGATCATTTGCTGACCAATGAACTTTGACATGCATCGCTAACTGTTCACGAGCAGTAGTTATCTCTGCGCCAACCAGATATGAACAAAAATGATTTTCAAATTTTTCAATTAAATGTTGCGCTAAAGGAACTGAGGACTGACCAACTAATTGTACCAGAACATAAGGACTTTTCCATAAGAAATGTCGTTCAAATGGTTCATTGACGAAATGACAATCAACCCAATTCGCAATTGTACTTTCATCAATTCCAATCAAAGTCCACACATATTGAGGACGCGATACAGGAGAATACTCCTTCTCATTATGCTTTAAATAATCTTCTAAAAGCATAAGAGCTTGTGTAGGTGGACCAGGCAAAACAACAAGAGAACTTCCATCACAGGAAAGGTAAAAACCAGGTGCTGTTCCAGTAGGATTATCAAGCACTTTTGCCGTTTCAGGAAACAAAGCTTGACGCGCATTATTAGTATCTGGAGCAATACCTAGTTGTTGCAGTTGACCTTTTATTTTTTGCCAAACATTTTCATGATGAACTAAAGGTTTCTTCACAGCTTGAGCAATGGCATCACGTGTTTTATCATCAGAGGTTGGTCCCAGTCCTCCACTGATAATTATGAGATCTTCTTGTCCAAGACAAGAAATTACAGTTTCACTTATTTGCTGTAATTGATCAGCACAAACAAAATGACGGGTTACTTGAATATTTTTTCTTTCCAAACTTTGACTCAAATCCTGCAAATTCGTATTCAAATATTGTCCTGAAAGGAGTTCATCACCAACAGTAATAATTGCTGCATGACAAACAGAAATAGGATTTACAAGAGAATTAAGAACAGCTTTAGCCATCTGATGAGTAGTAGCTAAACCTCCCAAATCATAGGTGACGGTTTTTCCAGCACGAATAACTTGATCAATGCTTTCAGACAGTTGTTGTGCTACCTCTTGAAAGCCTAAATGGTCCAAAAGTAAAGCTGTAGTATAAAGCATGGCAGAAGGATTGGCTTTATTCTGTCCAGCAATACGTGGAGCGCTTCCATGAACAGGTTCAAAATAAGCAGTCTTATTGCCTACATTTGCGCTAGGAGCAAGCCCTAATCCCCCATCACTCCAGCAGCAAGATCGGAGAGAATATCGCCAAACATATTTTCAGCAACAATCACACCAAAATATTCTGGTTTTGTTACAATCCATAAAGCAACCGCATCAACATTGTAAATGTCTGCTTCGATTTCTGGATAATTTTGAGCAATGTTTTCAAAAATTTCCTGAGCAAATTGGCCACTTTCTCGCATAACATTTGGCTTATCAGCAAAAGTAACTCGCTTAAAACCATGTTTCCGTGCATAAGAAAAAGCATATTTAAACAGCCGCTCTAAACCAAAACGTGTTTGTAGACGTACCGTCCATGCTGCTTCATCAAGACTATATCTTTCTAAATTAGGATGTTTTAACCATGCAGTTTTCTCAGGAGTTATTCCGCGAAAATCTAATCCTGCATAAAGACCTTCACTATTCTCTCTAATAACACAAAAATGAAAAGGCTTTCTCGGACCAACAATATATCTTACAGGACGTATATTCGCAAAAAGACCTAACTTTTGACGAAGCTGAATAACAGGTGAAACGTATACAGGTTTTTTCTCTTTTAAATGCGGTGCAAGCTCTTTTAAGGCGGCTTCTTTTCCTTTACTAGTGATGGCTCCAAGTAAAACAGCATCACTTTCAGCAATTTTTTCCCAAGTTGTTTTCGGAACAGGATCTCCTTCTTGTTTCCAGCATTCCCAACCAATATCTCCATAGGTTAATTCGATCGGTAGCTGAAGTTGCTCTAAAATTATCATTGCAGCATCACAGACTTCTGCACCTACCCCATCACCAGGTAATACAAGAACTTTCTTTTTTATAATTTATTGATCCATTGATTAACGATTGTATGTGTCACAAAAAAATTATCATCCCATGGACGCATACCAGCACCAGGGATAACCTTATATTTATGATTGAGGTTGTAACTTCGTGTTTGGTTATCTATGGTTGCAAGTTGTGATTTCTCACCAACTAAAGATAAAAACTTTCCACCATATTTAACAATTTCATGCCTTGCATCCATTTCTAAAAGGAGTCGAAATCCTCTTTTCATACGTTCAATAGCTATGTCTTTTTGGTGAGCAGGAATTTCTATCTGAATTCTTTTTTTTATTGATCCAACAGGCTGAACAAGAGCATCTAATATTTCCAAAGCTTTTGATAAATCACCATCTTCCAGTACAGTAAGAATATATCCAAGTCGTTTTTGCAAAAGAGCATCTGGATAACCAGGTGCACTCACAGCGAGCACAGCTTGTATATTTGGAAGTTGTGCAGCTAACATTTGTACTAATGTCCCAGCCATAGCAAATCCTACAAGTATAAAAGGCTCCTGAAAACGATCCTTGAATTCTGCTGTAAGTGAAGGAATAACTACTGTCGTAGAACTACTAGAAAAAAGAGATAACGTATCTAATAGCGTAACCTTAAATTTTTTTCTAAAAATAGGTTTTTAAGTGGAGAACAAAAAGTTCCTTTGTCCCAGACTGGCATTACAGGCGCAAGAATAACACTATGTAAGCTCATATTATTTAGATCTCCTGAGCTTTTTGTTTTAAGGCTTGAATAGTAACCAGCGCCTCTTCTATACCTAAAGGAATTTTAGTCTCTAGCAAAGATTGGTATTCAAAGTTTAAATTACTAAGGGCTAAAAGAAAATCAACAGTGCTTCGATATACAGGTGAAAAAAAGGAATAGCTTTTTAGATTTTCTGTCTGTTGCAAAACTTTACCTATATTATAATATGCTTCCTTTTTATGAAAATTTAAAAGTGCTAACCATAACTCTAAAGTGAGATTTCCTGCTCCTTTACCCATTCCCATTAATGAACTATCAATAAAACTTGCGCCTGCTTCTACAGCTGTTATGCTATTTGTCATAGCCATACCTAAATTATCGTGCGCATGAAAACCAATCTCTAAAGGTGAAATATCTTTTATTTTTTGTACGAGTTGGGTGACATTCTCGGGTAAGAGGCTTCCATTAGAATCAGCCAAATATAAAATGTTCGCTCCACAATTAACCGCTGCTATTGCTATATTACGTAAATAGTTTTCATCTACTTCGCTCACTCTCGTAATATTGATACTGGTAGATATCCCTAAAGAACGAGCATAGCGGCAAAGTGCAAATGTAGACTCAATGTCATTTTTATTTAGACATAATCGTAAAAGTGTAATTCCAAAAGTCTTTAACTCAAGAATATCTGATTGATTGATATTATGTGGATGTGCGATAATAACAAGTTTAGCATCAGGAACAGCATTGCGTAATGCTTGAATATAATCATTAGAGCACAATCCTGTTTGGCCTATGTTATCTATAGGCTTAAATGCACCCTTACGATAACCAATTTCAATATATTCAATTTGAGCTTCTGTTAGATTTTTAACATGGTTAATGATATAATCTAGTGAAAAAGAAAATTGATTTCTATAACCACCATCTCGTAAAGTAACATCAAGATTTTAAACCATAATTCCCCTCCTAATTGATTATATAATTTACTTCAAAGTTATAAAATAATTTGCTTTTCGACTATAAATTACAAAACCCACTATGCAGCATGTAGCCAATAAAATGGCAAAACCCCATGGATTATGTCCAGATATTGTTCCGATAATTACTGCACTCAATGCAGCACTCCCTAATTGTAATGCTCCCATAACTCCAGATGCTGCTCCAGCAGCTTGTGGATGTGATGAAATGGCCAATGCTGTTCCTAATGGCAACAAAAAACCATTGCCAAAAGTAAGAATAGAAATGGCTATTAAACTTGTTAGAAGCGGCCACGGACTTACATACATTTGTACAGCAAATAATATACCGCCTATAACAAAAGTAACATATCCACGCCGAATAGTGCGTTCCATAGATTCTCGCTTAAGAAAGCTTCGTGCTACCAAATTACCCAAGATATAGGTTAAAGAAACGCCAATGTAGCTATAACCAATGTGTAAAGTTGATAAACCTAAGTTTGTAAGGAAAAAAGGAGATTCTACGATATAAGCAAAGTAGGTTGCATATGCAAAACATGGAATCAATGCGTAAAAAATAAATTGTTTATTTCTAAAGACTCCCATGCTGCTCTTAATAATTCCCACAGGAGTAAAAGATTGACGTTTTGTAAGAGGAAGAGTTTCTATTAATACAAAGTAACAGAGGAAAATGGATAAAAGTATAAAAAGGCTTAAAAAGATAAAAATCGATTGCCAATTAAAAAATTGTAATAAAAGCTGGCCAATTAATGGTGCAAGTGCTGGTGATGTTCCGACAAAAGGGAAAATAACTAAATAAAACTTTCCTGCGGTTTCTTTGTCCATTAAATCGTTAATAATAGCGCGACTTAAAACAATCCCTGCACAGGCTCCAAGACCTTGTAAAAAGCGTAGTGCTAAAAAGGCTTGAATATTGACTGTATAAATTATACCCAATGTCGCAAACAGCCATAAAAACAAGCCAAACAGAAGTGTTTTTTTACGTCCAAAATTATCACTAAGAGGTCCATAAATGAGTTGTCCAACAGCTAATGCAGATAAAAAAATTGCCACCGCATGTTGAATTCGAGATTCTGTGACTTGGTAGTATTGACGCATATCTCCAAGCGCTGGCAAGAAAATATCAGTAGAAATTAAGCCACCTACTGATAAACATATTATAATTACCATAAACAATGGTGTAGGCTTATAATACATATCTCCTCCCCTTAACCCGATAGGTATAATAAATATAATAAGACATTATGCAAGTATAATTATAATATTTAGTATATTTTATCAAAAAAATATGTGTATATTTTATAAGCTTCTATTTTTTTACTACAATTTTTTACAAATATAGATTTTTTTAGAGCTTTAGGTTTTTATATTTGTAAAAAATTGCATATCAGCATTTAATTAAAATGAGCAAGAGTAGAGGTCCTAGAAGAGAAGCAGTAAAATTAAAATATTTTTCATAGCAATAAGAAGGGCAGTTACAGTAACAGAACCGAAATCTGATTAGGCACAGGAAAGCACTACCCATGCGAATATTAGTGGATGGAGTGAGAACTTTAGCGCGAACAGCTAAGGATAATCGAGTGAGGCAAAAATACTGTGTTTTTTATAAATATGTTAACAAGAAAATGCCCAAAAATAAAAATTGTAATTTTAACAGAAGCAACTCTATAAAGCGGGAAAGATGAACTCATCTGATTCCCATACGTATAAGGTCAGTTTTTCTTCAAAAGGTGAGACAGAAACATTGCCTATTAATGCAGCTGTTATTTATGCCATAAAATCATGAAGTTTTTGAGTGCTTAATAATCCATATGCTATGATGATATTGCTGAAGCGGAGCAAATCCGCGTTTATACCGATACGTTTATACCAGTAATAGAATGATTTATGCATCATTAATAAGAGCACTGATCTTATCAAAATGGTGTTCAGCATGACCTTTTAAGTGCTTTGATAGAGTCTTAAAAGCGCCAGATGAACTCCTAGAAACTCTGAAAAAATTATCGATGAATTGCACTTGTAAGGTCTCCCTTCCACAGAATCTTATCAATGATTTATTAAGGAATTGAATGTCATGCCTACTCCCCATTATACGCACGCATTTATGATTGAAGCAGCAACAAAAGAAGAATTCAAAAAAGGCCTTTTAAACAGTAAGGCGCTTTTCTCCTATTTCAGTGGGGAATTCGGTGGAATATTTTGCAACAGTGGTTCAAGAAAAAAGACAGATGATGCTGTTGCCAAGAGAGACATTGGTGCACTTGCTTACAAAGATTAAAGCCACAATTTATAATATAAAACAAATGAACTTCCGAGTGAAGAGCCTCTCTTATCGGGAGTTAGTTGGCTAAAACTGTCTTTTAGAGATTGGTGATATGAAGCTTTCTACGTATGATTCTGATAATTTGCAGTCAAACGCATTTTCTATAGAAAACATGATTGAAGGTCCTACAAAAAAATCCTGAGCGAAGAAGAAAGGTTGAAGTTACAATGGTTGAACCTTTTCAAAGTAATTCTAAAAAAATGGCATATGGATAATAAGGGCGTTCATTATCCTCTTTCATCTGTCGATCTGAAAATACCATACATTACTTTTCGTTATCTAAGTTTCTTATGCTATCAAAGCCAAGTCTATGTTTCCTAAAAGTTATACGAGATGCTTTTGATATGGACAATATGCGAGAGGGAGACAAGCATTTTATATTAACGGTTGAAGAGCACATACAGATTGCAAAAATTGATGATATACAAAGGGCATCGACGATGCAAACGCAAAAGATAGCTGATAAGTGCAAGAAAAAGTTTATTTCATTCAAGCTTTTGAACAACAAGATTGGATTAATGGTATAAAAACAGAGAATGTACTTATTAATCTTCTCACTTCGTTTCAAGCAAATAGAAGAAACAGCAACAGTGACAGTAATGGAAGCTATCATTGTAATGAAAAGAGAAAACCGATTGCAATTTTATGACAGAAAGTGATGATCTCCCTTGGCTAGACGATCATTGATGAGACAGAACTTGAGATATGGGTTGGGGTAGTGCTAATGCTGGGGTTAAGCAGTTCTGTTGACAAGGGTGGCTATTGGTGGTTGTTGTACATACGTAAGAACAAGAGCAAAATTTCTTGGCAAGAATTCAGTACAAATTGGAAAAGGAGAAACAGCTAGATGGTGATCATGGTGGCAGAGAAACGAAAGTTGACCAATTTATGATAGCTTTTTGTGAAGCCTCAATTCAACCTTATCAAAAAGGTGGATTTGACGGTGAAAATACTGAACTTTGTCATGGTAATAATAGTTTTCTTGGCAGTAACTGAGGGTGGTGGAGATGGTGCTGTATTGATCAAAGTTTATTTATAGAATGGAATTGAACAATGATACGAAAAATCACTGAAAATTGTTTTAATTATTTGAAGAAGTAGAAGGGTTGACAGCTGCATTCCACAGGAATTTTAAAAGCAGAAATGCTTGCTCCTATGATAGCCTCTTTTTCGGGGCTTGGGGAAATTGTTAGTAGGGAGTGGTTCTGTGCAATGGGCTTTAGCAACGATTATGGTTTTTGCATCCTGTCTAGGGTTAGTGTTTATTGCGAAATGCTTGCGAGAGCAACGTTTATGATCTTTTGGGGAAAAAGATATTTTGTGGTGGTGATGGCGTTTTAATCGCTTTTTTTGTAGCCTTAGTTAAGGCTTTTCGTTTTGGCAAGAAGACTGAACGGCACAAACAAAGAGAGACCATTGTCAAGAGAGCAATAACACAGCTGGAAATAGAAAATGAAGTTAATAAGATAAAGTGATGCCAATGTGCGTGTTGATCTTGCTCAGTCGGTGCACGATAAATGAATACACTTCTTGTATTGGTTAGTCTCCAATATATTTGGAGAGAAACGATATTACAGTTATCAGTCCAACTTTGGCAAGGCAAATCTTAAAGCACAACAAACAAAGCGCTCATGTATGTGGGTGGAGAGGTGTACAAAAGATCGAATTACAAAAGGAAAAATCTAAGTTTTTTGATACTTGACATAAACCAAAAATCACCTTGAAGATAAGTTTTGATTTTTAGTGCCTGATAAAGGAAAGTGTGAAATCCTATTTCTTCATATTTATTTTAGAATTCCTAACTTTAAAATATAATAAAAACAATATCTTAATCACTACAAAAAAAATATTAATAGGTGCAGTAGAATGACAAATTTTCTTCCTTATTGTCTTGATATTTTACGTAATACAGATCGTGATCGTTATATATCAGTTTTATTTGCGCCCAAACAAAAACGCCGAGCATTAGCTGCTCTTTACGCTTTTAATGCAGAGGTTGCTCGTATTCGCGAAAGTGTACGTGATCCTCTTATTGGTGAGATACGATTACGTTGGTGGCGCGATTCTATTGCTAATGATGAAAGACAAAATATTGAGAGTAATCCGATTTTAAATGATTTATTAAAAACAATTACTTTGTTTAAGTTATCCAAAACAGCTTTTTTACAGTATTGTGATGCGCGTATTTTTGATCTTTACAATAATCCAATAATAACTATTCACGATTTTGAAACTTATTGTAGTAAAACAGCAAGTACAATATTGCACCTGTCTTGTCAGATATTAGATTTTGATGTGGCACCAAATTTTACAGATGCTTGTAAATATGGGGGAATAGCCCAAGCATTAAGTGGCATATTACGTCTTTTACCATTGATGCAATCACGATATCAATGTTATTTTCCTAATGATATGCTAAAGGTTTTGGGGATGAGTCGGGAAGAGCTAGATTCTGATTGCATTAATGATGAACAAAAACAGCGGATCATTGAAGCTATGGTGGCGTTATCGCGAGATTACTATCTTAAGTTTTATGGGCATTCTGTTATTTTGCCTAAAACACTTAAACCAGCATTTCTTCCACTGGCAGTTACGCCGGCATCTTTGCAAAAAATAGCACAGTTGGGAGCAAAAGTTTTTCGAGAAAATGCAACTTCATTATTGCTTCATCGCTATTGGTTGATAACAAAAACAGCAATTAGTGGTAATTTTCCGCAATTATTTTAATAATAATTTTGAGCTATTTAGCATTTTAAGTATATTTTATAGCTAATTTCATATGAATATCGCTGATTCATGATTATATTAATAATGGAAGAGGGGCTTTTGTTTATATTCAATTATTTTCTAATATAGCCTTTGATAGTAATTTGGTGTATCAGTAATCAGTTGATTACAGTGATCTTGGCTAGAGCAAATTTGCGAGGGAGAACATGATCAATTTTAAAGCATAAGAATAATTTATTGTTATATTTTTAAGTGATCATATTTATGATGCCGCATTCACCATTTTCACTGCCAAAGGCAAGGTAATGACCTGTTTTATCCCAACTGAGCGTTGAAATAGCGCTCTTGCTACAGGGCTTGAGAAATATTTCTTTTCCATCACTAAAATGTACACACGAAATTATTCCATCATTAAAGCCTATAGCTACAATTTCTTTGCTTGGATGACATGAAACTACACTAACAAGCTCATTTGCTCGTATACCAAGCTCTAGTGGTGCTTTACCTATTGGACCATCTTTTGTATGAAAGGGCCAAATGATTGCAGCTGATGCACCTGAGGTTGCTAACCATTTTCCTTTTGTGCTCCAAGACCAGCTTTTAACTTTGCTTGGATAGCCACTCATACGTAAATGTTGTTTGTCTGCGAGACGCCAACCATGTAAGGCATTCTCTTGCATTGTAGAAATTACATAATGATTATCTGGTGAGAAAATAACATCACAGTGTGCTCCCTTCCATTCTAATGTGGTTGGTAATGTTTGAGTCAACAACCAATGAAGAGTAACACCATTATAGTGGGCAACTGCAAGTCGTAATCCCTTTGGAGCGAAAGCTAAACCTTCTACACTGTATTTGTGGTAAAACTCTTGTAAACCTTTACCAATATTAGCTAGCATGAGACGGGAAGATGCAAAAGCAAATACATTATGTGGGCCAAAAGAAACACTGTTTATCCATTTGCCTTTTTGTATACCTAATATTTCTACGCGACCATCTGCTGTTGTTTTACATACTTTCCCATCTTCTCCACCTGTTATAATAGCTGTCTTATCAGGAGAAAAGTGGCTTGAAATTATGCCTTTATGCACTTCAATGATTTGTGGATTTTGTTGAAGAAAAACAATCAAACCTTCTACCGAAACAAAAGCTGGTTTATCTTTAATAAAACCACAAGATAAACAATAACTTTTGAGATTATAAGGGATAACACTTGGCATTTTAACACGCTTATATGCAATTTTCAAAATCAATTTTTAATTTTTCAGCATCGAGAGAGCGACCAATAAGAACAAGTCGGCTTTCACGTTTTTCATTTTGATGCCACGGGCGTTGATGCTGTCCTTCAAGAAGCATATGTATACCTTGGATAACGTAACGATTATCATCTCCATGAAACGCGATAATACCTTTTAAGCGTAAAATATTAGGACCTTGTTCTTGGGTAATTTTTTGAAGCCATGAGAAAAATTTTTCTTGTTGAAGAGCACCTGTTTTTAAACTTATAGAGGTTATCGTAACATTATGCATAAGAGATTTATGGTTGTGCCTATGATGATGTTCATGATTACATTCGGGACTGCATACATGATCGGGATTTTTATGATTAAGAAAATGAGGATCATTTTCTAGAACTCGTTGTAAGTCAAATGAACCACGATCAAGAATTTTATTAAGAGGAATGTTTGCACGTTCCGTTGCATAAATAATGGCATTAGAATTAATGGTATAAATCAGCGATTCAATATGTGCTCGTTCTTCTGCACTAACAAGATCGATTTTATTGAGCAAAATTATATCGGCGAAGGCGATTTGATCTTCTGCTTCAGGGCTTTCTTTCAGTTGAAGAGGTAGATGTTTTGCATCAATTAATGTAATAACACTGTCAAGGGCTGTTTTCTCACGTATAGTATCGTCCATAAAAAAAGTTTGTGCTACTGGAGTGGGGTCAGCAATTCCTGTTGTTTCTATAATAATAGCATCAAATCGGTTAGAACGTTGCATTAGACTTTCCAAAACGCGGATAAGATCGCCACGTACTGTACAGCAAATACAACCATTATTCATTTCATAAATTTCTTCTTCTGATTCAACAATCAGATCATTATCGATACCAATCTCACCAAATTCATTGACAATAATTGCATAACGTTTGTTATGATTTTCATTTAAAATACGATTGAGAAGAGTAGTTTTTCCCACTCCAAGATATCCTGTTAGGACTGTAACAGGAATTTTGAGGGGAGAATTGTGTATTGTTTCCATAATTATATCTTTCATTATAATGAATCTATTTTAAATTTCTTGATATCATTAAGTAAAGCGCGAAGCTCTCGGAGAACATGGGAAAAGATTGCTTCGCCTGCTTGTGCTGTTGCTTGGCTTGCATTTCCGGCTGCTCCTTTCTCATTAAGATCATGCATCATCCATCCAAAAGAATGAGGTCCATAGGCTCGTAAATATCGATAATTTTGAATCATCTCAGCTTGCTTATTATAAAAATTTTCTGTTTTCTCCATATGTACTTTTTCTGGCGCTAAATATAGCATTAAAGAGGTTTCAATAAATCCACCATGGATGTCAAGATGTGCCTGAGATGGTTCCATTAAGCCTTCTGGTAAACCGAAACGACTCCAACTTGTAGCCACTGCAAGCATTGCAAAACGTCTTCTTAATTCTGTAATAACGATATTCATTAAAGGCCCATTACCTCCATGAGCATTGAGAATAAGAAAACGTCTGATGCCTTTATGATAACAATTTTCACCAATGTGAATCCAGCGTTTTATAGCCTTAGAAAAGGTCAATGTTTGTGTTCCAATAACATCCATATGTTCTACTGAATAACCAATTTTTTCAACTGGTAAGAGTGTAATTTGAAATTGCTCTTTTGTTGCTAAGGTAAGTGCTTTTGCAAAAGATTCAGCGATAATCCAGTCTGTTTCAAAGGGAAGGTGGTTGCCATGATACTCATGTGCACCCAGAGGTAAAAGGGCGAGGGTAGGGATATCGGATACCATAAACTCATTGCCAAAAAAGAAGTAAATAGGTTCACATGATACAATATGATGTGAGTAATTTTCTTCAACTTTAGTCCATATATACAAGAAACGCAAATATAGAGTGTTTTTTGTATCAAAATATGTATGAAGTAGAATCAAAACTTTATTTGAAGTGGTGTTATGAATTATTTAGGTGAGTTCATTATTTTTTAGAGTAATTAATTCTAATGAATATCAAATGTTCTGGATATAATTGTGCTTCTAAAAGTAATGCGTATTTATATATTTGAAAGACAGAAGTCTCTTTGTATCTTACAAAAGTTGATTATTTTTGTTTAAATAATGAGGATGGCTTTATAATCGAGATAGAAAAGCTAAAAAAGTAGAATGAAACACAAGTGGAATTGGTTAATTTAAAAGATAATTTTTGCAGTTATTGAATAATGTGGTTATTGTTTATATTTACAATTTATGATTAAGATGAGAGAAACTATATAAGAGATTGAATAATAAAATTTTATCTGATAATTTTTGTTAAAAGACGAGATTTGTATTGTGAAAGTTGAGGTTGATTAATTTACGTTTAAAAGTGCTGCTATTTTTAATAGAGTTACGATAAAATTTCATTTGAAAATAGCTCAACATGGATTTTGGTAACAAGAAAACATCTTATAAATATACACTTTATTCTTATAGTTTAAAATTTATCTAAAATAAACAGAAGGTGCACAAAGATTGTTGGGAAATAATGAGAAAGGAGAAAATAGATCTAATAAGGATGTTTGGAATTATCTTTTTCAGAGTGAATATATTTTTCTACATATTACTAGTAATTATGAGAAAATGAGAAGACAAGTTTTTCATATTTAGTTATGGTTGAAAGTATTGCTATGCTTCAAATCTATCTTATCTCTGAATATGGGGGTGAAGCTGTTTCTAACTGTAATGCTATAATAACAGATATTGTATTAAATACGTGAGAGAGTGACACATAATTTGTATATCATATCCTTTGCGAGGCTGGGAGCTTGTGTCAAATTACTTCTTTAATCTTAGGATACGAAAAAAGCCAAAACAGTACTTTTAAAAGTGATCAGGAATAATGTATGCCATCCTGTAGCATGCACTTTTATATGAATGAACTTTTTCCTATGATTTGTTTAAGAGGAATATGAAGTCCAAAGGAGTGATAAAAAGCAATATTAAAAGGTAACTTTGTGAGTGCTTCTTTAATGAGAACAAATTTTATGATGATCTGTGATGGTTTTATTTTTGAAACGCAGTTGTAGGTTATATTGGCTTCTTTGTTACTGTTTGACAAAAGTTTTCACAATGATCAAAGAGGTGCTGCTGTTTCTTTTTATAGAAAATTTTCATTATGCACATAGTGACGAAATAAGATGGGTTGTGCATTTTAAGGTGCGTTCTAGCTGAGAGGTTTTGCTTCAATAATAGAAATATTTTTAGATATTTGATCCAATGATCTATCAATATAATGTTTCATAGTAAGCTGATATATCACATAAATTTACTAAAGTAGGCTTCTCTGAGGAGAGAACTTTGGTGGAGTGTTTTATTAATTCTAATTTACCTATCTGATAAATCTTTTGTGCAATCTTGCTTGATTGTAGATTTGTTTTTATCTTTACATAAAACACAGAATGTATTAAATTGTGTAAGATTTACTTAGTTTTGTATTTCTCATTTGAAGTAGGTGCTTTTCATATTTAAATGCAGGGGAGAAAGTGTGAAATGAATTATGAGCAAAGTATTTAATAGTTATTTATATCTCTTTACGGCAGCTATTTTTTGTTTTCTTCAAGATAATGTGAAATCAAAACCCAATCAATCAACTGAGTGTGATGAAAATAAGATAAGTCCTACGTCAATTTATAAATGTAGTAATGGTGAGGAAAAAATAATCAACAATAAGAATTTTCAGACAATAATAGCAGAGGGAAAAGGTGTAGATATTAAGGGGGTAAATATAACGCTTGGTGGTGTAGAAACGCTTGGTGGTGTAGATAAAATGCCTGAGAAGGCTAAGAAGATTAGAAATAATATTATATATGGTGTCGATGTATTAAAAGAAGGAAAAGTCGTTTTAACGCAGTCGGTTGTGA
Source organism: Bartonella sp. AR 15-3 (assembly GCF_002022445.1). Classification (GTDB taxonomy): domain Bacteria; phylum Pseudomonadota; class Alphaproteobacteria; order Rhizobiales; family Rhizobiaceae; genus Bartonella. The sequence goes on from NZ_MUYE01000001.1 coordinate 291,956, forward strand.
GTAATACACATGTAGCTCTTAATGTGAGCAATGGAATAATTGGAATGTATAATGGTACAATTAAAGAAAGCAACATAGCTGTTCAGGCGTTGGGGAGACCAACGAATGTTATTTTAGTCAATCCAAAGATTGAGACGAAAGAGGGGAAAGCAAGTCTTGTCAGTATGGGAGGAGCGAGTGTTGAAGTTAAAAATGGTGGGGTAATTAACTTTACAAACAGTAATGCGGTTTATGCGGCGCTGGCAGGGAAAGTTACTTTCAATGGTACATATATTACCGGAATAGGTGCGACAAAAGAACAAAAAAATTATGCTGTTTTTTACATAGATCATGGTGGTAATCTTGATTTTAGAAATGGAAATATTAATGTTATTGGTGCTCATGGCCTATTAATGGACAATACAGTTGCTACTTCTAATTCCATTTCTTTGAATCCATTGGATGAAAATTTACAAAGCGATAAAAGTAATATTGACATAACGAAAGCCAATATAGAAGGAACAACTATTGAGATAAAAGGGGATGAATTCTATGGTATATATTTTAAAGGAGAGAATGCAGCAGACGATATAATAGAGGCAGAAAATAATGCAATAGGTGTAGTCGAAGAGAGCAAGAAAAATTTAGATATTATTGCAGACATTAAATTTGTGGCGCGACTTGTTAATTTTAAAAATACGAAACTGACTGTTGCAGGAGGTCCAGCTATTTATAGTGCCGGTACGGCAGGAGGTAATATTAGCTTATTCAATAGTTCTATTAGCGCTGATCAATTATTAATGGCTGAAAAGAGATCCTCTGTACTTGTCTTAGCTGATAATTCTTTACTGACAGGGGGTAGCTATGTTGATGGTAGTTCTACTGCCGAACTCTATTTAAGCGGTAATTCTATATGGTTTTTGACACAAAGAAAACAGAAAAATTCTCGAGATTTAGATACAAACAATTTGTATATTTCAGTACTCGGTCTTGACAACAGTTCCATTCATTTTAAAAGATTAAAGTCTAATGAAGCCTATAATTATCAAACACTTCACATTGGAAGAGGAGGAAGAAATGTTTATATTGCAAAGGATAATGCGCAGATCCATTTAAACACAAGTTTGAACCTTGATGGTTCGCTTGATAGTCGGAAAACTGATAGAGTTTTGATCCATGGCAATGTATCTGGTACGACCACTGTTTATGTTACTGCTCAAAATGGAGGTTCGAAAGGTGATATAGGGAAGAATGGGAATACTCAGGGTATTTCGCTTATTCAGGTTTCCGGTACAGCACAAGAAAATTCCTTCAAACTGAATGGCGATTATATTACAATCGAAGGTTCACCTTATAAATATGGTCTTTTTGCTTATGGTCCAAGTTCTTCCCGTGGTCAGGCTAATCCTGAGCAAAAGTTAGTTAATGGTGATGGAAGTAATTTTTGGGACTATCGTCTGCAGAGTGAATATATTTCTCCAGAACCCAAGCCATTACCACCGTCACTGCCACCAGCACCAGTACCACCATCGCTGCCACCAGCGCCAGAACCAGAACCCAAACCGTTACCACCATCAGCGCCACCAGCGCCAGAACCAAAACCATTACCACCATCAACGCCAGAACTAGGTCCAAGAGTGCCAGCAGTTGTGCCACAACTCCCAAGTTATTTGCTCTTACCTCATGCTTTATTTCATGCAGGTGTGGTAGATATGAGTAATCAACACGAACTTTTGGAAATCATACAAAATGCTCCTAATGAAGCTGATGACAATAGAAAGACAAGCTTTTTTATACGCGGTTATGGGAGTAATCATCGCTATACTTCAAATTTGTCTGTTCTTGAACATGGTTATGGAGCCGATCTGGACTATAACAGTATGACAGCAGGTGTTGTCTTAAAGACATTAGAGAATAAACAGAGTGCTTTGTCTTTTGGAATGATGGGGACTTATGGTAGGCTCTCTCTTCAGCCTCTTGCCGTTAAACAAAGTCAAAAGAGTGTTTTTAATAAATGGTCAGGCAAGCTTTATGCTAATTTACAGCATGATGCAGGTTTTTATGTGAATGGATTTTTCTCTTACGATTTTTTAAAGGGCGATGTTGTAACTCTTGCTCGAGGTAAAACAGCCGCATTAAAAGGTAGACTTTTGAGTACCTCTTTGATGGGAGGTCAGGCTATTATCACAGGCTATAATGGTTTTATTATTGAGCCGCAGCTTCAAGTTATTTATCAGTCTATCATGTTTGATAAAGCTCGTGATATTGATCGGTTTGATATTGAGCTAGGGAAGCATGATCAATTGATAGCACGCGTTGGTGGTTCTTTAACAAAAGCTGTTACTTCTTCTGAAAAGGCACGTGTCATTTCCTTTTATAGCAAACTTCATCTTGCACATAGTTATGAAAATAAGCGGATAGTATATTTTAAAGATGCTTTTCAGTTAGGTGCATTTGGTTCTACAGTTGAAACAGGTATGGGTGTTCATGCCCAATTATCTGACACTATAGCACTGCATGGCGATTTGTTATACAAGCATAAGTTAACCAAAGCTGGTTTTTCTGGAATTAGTGTTTCTAGTGGATTACGTTATCAATTTTAGTCCTTCAAGATTAGTCTGTTTTGTTTTAATGACTGTTTGTCAATTTCGTTAAGTTTTTTAGCGGAACTCACAGAGATTCTGATCCTATGCGTAGTTTAATTTCAGTAGCTAATTATGCTAAAATTCCTATTATTACTTTTTGTCGTTCTATTTGGAGCTAAAGTCGTGGTGCATATTGCTTCTAATAGAGAGTTTCCTAGAAAAATAATGCAAAGAAAATTGTATGTGCCCACACCTTCTATTACTGTTTTAGCAGTGTTAACATTTATATTATATGCTAGTTTTCTGCTTTTCTCTTAAAGAGAGAGAAACTTCATGTAAAAATTTTTCTGTGGGAGTAGGAGGGGCGGTAGCCAATTAAAACCAGTTATGGTGAATAAACTAGATTTTGTCATCAGGCTTGCTGGCTGGATTGGTAATGATATTCTGGGAACATTTGATTATTAGTACCCTTGAAAAAACTTCTCTTGATTTGAGAAGCTCGCATATTAATCCGAAAATGGAGAAAATACAATTATTATTGCAGAGGAATCTAATATGGCTATAAGTTAGAATATATCTAGAAATTCTAATGGATATATAAATTGGCTGCAGCTAAGTTGGGTGTGATATTGGTGGTATTATATTATTAGATCTAGTACCTGGATATGACTTCCTCAAAAACTTTGTCATTTAGTTCATATTATGACATTATTATATCTGATGAAACGAACACCGAGAAATTAACAAGTATTTATTCGGTGGATGTAAAAGCAGCGTATTTACCGGTAAAGTATTTTTAGAGCATGGATTAGGGATATTTTTTATGGGAAAAAGGAGCCGATTTTTTCCTCTTTTTCAAGTGAAAACAGTTGATACTGTTGCAGCTGATGATGGCTGTAATGATAGTTTGGTTTTTGGTTTAACATAGGTATTCTTTGCAGAAAGTATTCGTTTAGCTGCTATATGTGCTGCTTTGGTAATTACAAAAAAGAGCACTTGTTTCCACTCCATTGTGAGAGGGAGTTAATGCTCTTCTTCAAAATCAAAGTATAGTACAAATCTAATACACAAGATAAAGTTCTTTATTTCTATGCTAATAAATTTAAGGTTGCAGTTTTTTGATAGAGATATCACACGTAATTTTTTTACATAATTATCAACAGATGCCATAAAATAAACTAATTTTACCAGATAATAAAGGTTATAAATATCTTATTATCTGATAATGAGGCAAGTGTAGGTATTCTTATCATATAAAAGCTATTGCTGAGAAAGTGTTTCTTTTTGTGCTATGCTTCGGATAAGTAAATCGATAAATAAACTAAGAGCATAAGAGTTAGCTAGCTTTGCTTTCATATCAACAAGGGAAAGTGCTGCTTTAGGATTTAGACCGTTAGTGATACCTTGTGATAGTAAGTATTGTTGTAACTTCTCATAAGAGCTTTCAATTTTCTCTTGATTCGGTTCATCATTATGTGCACTATTTAAGAGGATATTCTCAAGCCCTTCAATCTTTTTAATAAAATATTCCCAGTCAAATTCTCCTTTAGTGTATTCCGTATCGAACATTTTACCTCGCCCAGTTAAAAGCCAATTGATATTGACTCCGTACAACATACGATATGTTTGTAATACGCTGAGATTAGGCTCTCTTTCCCCACGCTCATAAAAAGCGATAGAGTTTTTTGTCATATTAAACTGTTTGGCTAATGTTTCACGTGGCGGGTCACCTAAGGCACTACGTATATGACGTAAACGTTTTCCAAATATAGTTTTCGCTTCTGTTTCAGGACGCGCCATGAATTATCTCCCTCAAATAAATCATTATGGTGTGGGTTTTTGTCCATAAAGGCACACAATGGACTAGAATATCATTACTTTATAATAATATTTGTAGTCAACATTTATAATTTTAGTCCTCTTATTTTTTTAATTTTTTTAGTAAAAATTTAAAAAAACTGTATATTTTTATTGATATTCTATAATTTATCTTGAAAAAAATAAATTTTTCAAATTTTCTCTTGTTTTTTTAAAAAAAGATTTCATATAACTTTTCCTATATGCATTATGCATTTTATTTTGCGTCTTAATGGATGCAATAGTTTGATTGACGCAATACTTCGATTATACAAATGTAGGTTGAAGAAATGGATTTTGAGGAACAATCATGGCCCTATTAGGTTATTTTAAGTGGGCTTTTTTTTTCACAGTTATTGGTATGCTTTTGGGTGCTTTCATTGGTTGGCTCGAAACAGGAACTATTGTTGGTTCTCTTAAATATTTTTTTATTTGCTGTATTTTGGGAATTTTAGAGATTTCGTTATCTTTTGATAATTCTATTATCAATGTTCGTTTTCTCAAAGAAATGAATCAGCTATGGCGTCGTCGTTTTTTGACATGGGGCGTTTTGATTGCAGTGTTTGGCATGCGAATTATTTTTCCATTGTTAGTAGTTGCTATTGCTGCTTGGATTAATCCAATTGCTGCAATTAAATTGGCAATATGGGATCCTCATCGATATGCTGCAATTTTAATGGATGCTCATAAAGGTATTGCAGCTTTTGGTGCTACTTTCCTTATGATGGTTGGTTTAAAATATTTTTTTGATTCTGAAAAAAAAATACATTGGCTTGTTTTTATAGAAAAACCAGCTCAAAAGCTTGGTTCATTTGTGCAGATTGATATTATAATTATTTTGATGCTTATGTTATTTATTTCAGAACAGATCGTAGCAGAAAATAAGTTAACTGTTTTATTCTCAATGCTGTATGGGCTTGTGACGTTTTTGCTTGTCGAAGCGATTTGTTCACTTTTAGATTCTCAAAAAAACACTTTGATTGCAGTTGCTAAAGGAGGAGCAGGCTCATTTCTTTATTTAGAAGTTCTAGATGCTAGTTTTTCTTTTGATGGTGTGGTGGGTGCTTTTGCTTTTTCTCATAATCTTTTTATTATTGCTATTGGTCTTGGTATTGGTGCATTTTACGTGCGAGCTATGACGATTATGTTGTTTGAAACAGGAACGTTATTGCATTATCGTTATTTAGAGCATGGCGCTTTTTATGCAATTTTAATTTTGGCCATGATTATGTATATAGAAATTATTATGTCGATTCCAGAAGTATTAACAGGATTCATTGGTGTATGTATTATTGGAATGGCATTTTATTCTTCTATTCGTTTTAAATCTAATCATTCAGATGAACAGATTACATTGCAATAATTATGAAGACTTTATGGTTTTTATCATAGCAGCTAGAAAAGGGATTTAGGAGACCATCAATAATTCTATACCAACATCATTCATAGCTTTGAGCATCGTATTAAGTGATCCATTCAGATCAATGCCAGCACAAGCGTTCAACAAAACACTAACTTTAAAACCACATTTTACAGCATGCATTGCAGAAAATCCAACACAGAAATCAGTTGCTAAGCCACACATGACTAATGTTGTAAAATCATGTTCTTTAAGATAACCATGTAAACCTGTTGGTGTTTCCTGGTCATTTTCAAAGAAGGCGGAATAACTATCAATTTCTTTATTGTAACCTTTCCGAAGGATAAGCTGTGCTTTTTCAATTTTGAGAGATGGATGAAATTCCGCTCCTTGTGTTCCTTGTACACAATGATCAGGCCAAAGTATTTGGAGACCATAGTCAAGACTTACACTATCATAAAGAGCTTTCTCTAGATGAGAAGACGCAAAGCTGCAATGGTTTTTGGGGTGCCAATCTTGGGTTAAAATGACATGATCAAAACGAGTTATAAGGTTATTGACAGCAGGGAGAATGGCATCGCTTTGTGGTATTGCAAGTGCTCCACCTGGTAAGAAATCATTTTGAACATCAATAACGATTAAAGCTTGCTTTTTCATGAATTTATTCCAGTAATCTGGTGGATGGTTTGCTTTTTTAAGGTGCTGTTTCATTTTGAAGTTTTGAAATAATCTGATGAATATCAGTACTCATTTTATCATCGTCAAACCAAAAAAGAGGAATAGATAAATCTTTACAGTAATTATAATAATTTTTCATTAATTGTAGCCATTTACCAATGGGCAGAGAGTGATAGTCAACAATTGCTATATGTTTGCGCAGAGCCTTAGTTATCATAGGGCTTTGAACATCAGATCCTATGAGACGGCGTTCATTTTTTAAACATAGTTTGTAGAACATTAAAAGAAAAGGTGAATACCATTTTGGTCTATGACACAAAAGCGCCGAAAAGAGATGAGGATTTTTTGCAGCATGTTTTACAGCCCATAGGATAAGGAAAGAAGGGGCATAAAGGATGGGTTTATTTTTGCATTCTGTATGGCATTGATAGATTGGTTTGATACGGTAAAAACATAATTTTAGATTTGGTATAGAAAAAAGAAATGATTTTTGATAATACATATCAGGTATAGCTAAGAGTATTTGATTTTTTCTCTTCAAGGGAATGTTTTTTTGCATTTAGAGTCGCAGTAGGGCTTGTGAGATCAGAAAAAATATACCAATATAGAGCTAAGGGTTAGCAGGCCAAAAATTAAATATTACAAGTTACAAAATTTAATAAAAGCTTCATAATACAACTTTTAATAATATTGCACGATATAAAGAGAAATTTATGGCACGTCAATTTATCTATCATATGGCTGGGCTTAATAAAACTTATGGCAATAAGAAAATTTTGGATAATATCCATTTGTCTTTTTATCCAGATGCAAAAATCGGTATCTTAGGTCCAAATGGTGCAGGTAAATCGACCATTTTACGTATTATGGCTGGATTAGATAAAGAATATACAGGAGAAGCATGGCTTGCTGAGGGAGCGCGTTGTGGCTATCTTCCGCAAGAACCTGTTCTCAATACAAATAAAGATGTTCGTGGAAATGTGATGGAAGGGCTTGCTGATAAGCAAGCAATTGTAGATCGTTATAATGAACTGATGATGAATTATAGTGATGAGACTGTTGATGAGGGCGCTCGACTTCAGGATATTATTGATAGTCAGAATCTGTGGGATTTAGAAAGCCAAGCAGAAATGGCTATGGTTGCTCTTGGTTGTCCGTCAGGGGATGAGGATGTGACAAAACTTTCAGGAGGTGAGAAACGGCGTGTTGCACTTTGTAGATTGCTTTTGTCAAAGCCTGATTTATTGCTTTTAGATGAACCAACAAATCATTTAGATGCTGAAACGACCGCTTGGCTTGAAAGGCATTTACGTGAATATTCAGGCGCGGTGCTTTTAATTACCCATGATCGTTATTTTCTCGATAATGTAACAGGTTGGATTTTAGAGTTAGATCGCGGTAAAGGAATTCCTTATGAAGGTAATTATTCTGCTTATTTGGATGCTAAAGCTAAACGTATACTGCAAGAAAATCGCGAAGAAGTTGCTCGTCAACGTGCATTATCACGCGAGAAAGAGTGGATAGCTTCTAGCCCAAAAGCGCGTCAGGCAAAATCGAAAGCGCGTATTAAAGCTTATGATGCATTAGTTCAGGCAGCGCATGAACGTCGTTCTGGGGAGGCACAGATTATTATTCCTATTGGTGAAAGATTAGGACAGGTTGTTATTGAAGTTGATAATCTGTCAAAAGCATATGGTAATCGTGTATTGATTGATTCTCTTTCTTTCAAGTTACCTGCAGGTGGTATTGTTGGTGTTATTGGTCCTAATGGTATGGGAAAATCGACCTTATTTAAGATGTTGACTGGGCAAGAGAAACTTGATTCAGGACAGATCCGTATTGGAGAAACAGTTCAGATGAGTTATGTTGACCAAAACCGTGATGCATTGGCTGGTTATAAAACTGTTTGGGAAGAAATTTCCGGTGGAAATGACATTATTAAGTTGGGCAAACATGAAGTAAATAGTCGTGCTTATTGTGGTGCCTTTAACTTTAAAGGTGCAGATCAACAGCAGAAAGTAGCACAATTGTCAGGAGGGCAGCGCAATCGTGTGCATTTAGCTAAGCTTTTGAAAGAAGGAGGAAATGTTCTTCTTCTTGATGAGCCAACAAATGATCTCGATACAGAAACATTGGGTGCCTTAGAAGATGCGTTGGAGAGTTTTGCTGGTTGTGCAGTTATTATATCCCATGATCGTATGTTTCTTGATCGGTTGGCAACACATATTTTGGCTTTTGAGGGGAACGGTCATGTGGAGTGGTTTGAAGGTAATTTTTCTGAATACGAAGCAGATAAGGTTAGTCGTCTTGGCGCGGATACTATGAATTTTAGACGTTTCAGTTACAAACCTCTTACACGTTAAAATTATTTTTTTTGAATTGGTATTAAGTGGATGTTGATGTCGTCCATGTTTCTTCACGTTTCAAAAGGCGATTTGCGCCCCATTCAATAAGTGTTTTATTAATTGCATCAAAAACAAAAAAGAGTGCTGAATCTCGATCATAACCCTCACAAAGTAAATTATCATATTCTGTATGTTGGTGGCGTATATGAGCAATTGTTGCGAGCCAAACTGCAATGGAAGGAGGAAGATATTTCATAGAGGCGTGTGTGGCAGCAGTACAAATACATTGACTATCACGGTATGGAACCTGTGGGATAAGAGTTATTAGTTTTTTAGAAATTATCTGTTTTCTACGAATTATCACAAGTCTCGTTTTCATATTACTTTGTTATTTTCATTTTGTTTGATAACACAAAAGTGATGTTTGTAATTGATCATTGAATAGTTAGCGTTTTTATTACCACATTTTATTTATGATATGGTATCAGTAATTAAGCACTTAAGAACAGAGAGTACATAATCAAATGTATTTTTATATAGAAATAAAGATAATTTTATAGCGTGTTTATCGTTAAGCTTATCTGTAGGCATTTGGCATTTTATAATTCTATAGGAATAGAGAGGAAGTAACTGTATATTGATCAGTATTTCATTATAGCTTATTACTGGTTTAGAAGTTGTTGATAACAATTTTAAATTATAAAAAGATTTTGGTGAAATTTTATTAGAAATTAAGATGATTAGAGAGAATCTGATGACAAATTTTTAAATAGATTTGCTCCAAATTGGATCATTTTTTGAATATTTTTTTCCTTAATTTTTTCATTTTCATGCGAAATTTAATCTTTTTAATGTTTTTTTATAAGAATTTCTTGCCGTTTGAAATATTTTATTTCATATAAAAAGCATTGTGTCATTCACCTTAATGGGTGATGCAAGCAGACGGTCAGGGAACCTCCCCCCCCCCCCGCGTGGCTTCCTTAGATTGTCTGACCCGACTGAAGAATTCTTCAGTCGGTTTTTTTTTTTAATTATATGGGTTGTTCTAAACTTTATTTTTCATAGAAGAGATAGAATATCTGAGAATTTTGGTGAGTATAACAAGATAATCACATTAATTAAGCGCAACAGGTATAGCCTCGTATTAAAGTGTCCTTACAAAGTTGGTCTTTAATTTCACAAAAAAAATAGAGGAAGTTGAAATGATATAAGACTTTGATATTTGGTAATGGATAGATTTTTTTTCTTTTAATATATCGGTTTATAGAACATAGTATTCAATCTGTATAGAAAACTTTAAACGATAAACAGAGTAAAAATGGGACTAATCAACTTCATTTTTAGAAAGAAAAGAAGAGGATTATAAAAATGAGTTTTGAGTATTTAGTACATGTCGTATCCTGGTTGTACTTTCTTAACATATGTCCACTGTTACACTATGATTTTTAGAATTAGCGAAGAATATGGCAAAATAGATTTAAAGCCATTTGCAAACATATAATTGTCTCAAAATTATACAAAAAATGATTAATAAGAATTTACAACAGGAGGACGTAAAATTTCTTCTGCTACAGTTCTGATCACGATTTCAGCAAATTTTTGCGCTTGTTCATTATTTTGTCCACTTACAAGAGCAGAAGCAACCGCGTCTTTACGCGCTTGATAAACAATTTTTCGTTTTTCTTGATCATTCATTTTGAAAAGACGCATTGTAACATTTGGGAAAGATATTGCTTCTTCTAACTGCATATCCTTTCTTGTATTCATTTGGTGAGAAAAAATCACCCTATTAAGTACAAGGTGATAAGCTAATAAACTAGCTGCGAAGATAAATAGAAAAATCAGAATAATATTATACCCACGGGATTTGATCATTTTTAAAACCTAAGATTGTCACATATAAGATTGCATCTAAATCACATAATTTTTAAATTATAATTCTATGTCTACTACTTTGAAAGTAATATATAAAAAGCATATATTATTCTTTTAAAATAAAATTCAATTATATTTTTATATGAATGTATATTTAAAAATGTTGATTGCAATGTGTAATCTTTTGAGCACTAGTTTTTAGTTAGTATTTGTTATTGAATGCAAAATTTCAGTTTATATTATCACAATGGAATTATGAAGTTAATATTAATGGAACTTTGATAATTTTGTGTTATAAATAATTGAATTTTCTCAGTGCTATTTTTTTTTGAAATTAAAATTTCTTATCACAAAATATCAATGATCAATACATTATATTTTTTACTGTATAAAACAAAAAAAATATAATAGAAATTTTAAAAAATTCTTCCCTAATATTAGAGATATTTTGAAACTATCTTAATATTTTCATTTTTATGACGTTTTTTAGCTTTTTTTCTCAATAAAATATATTTTTAAAATCATTATAGTGAGAATTACGAATATATTAGTGAAGAGAGAAAGAATGCAATTTTTAAAAATATTTTTAAATACAGCATTTGCTGTATTTTTTGTGTTAAATATCAAAATAGCTCTTGCAGTGATTAGTATTGTAGATACAGGTAAGAATTCAGAATTTACTTCTTTTAATTCTAAGGTGCCTATTCGTCCTTATGAGGATCTTATACAAAAAATTGCGATTAAACATAAAGTTCCTATAAATTTGGCACATGCTGTTATCAATGTTGAGAGCAATTATAATGCTCATACAAAAGGCTCTTCTGGTGAAATAGGGTTGATGCAAATTAAACCGTCTACTGCGCGATGGTTGGGTTTTAATGGTCCTGTAAAAGATCTTTATGAACCTGCAATCAATCTTGAATATGGTATGCGTTATTTGGCGCGGGCACATAAACTAAGTGGAGGAGATACGTGTCGTACAGTTCTTAAATATAATGCAGGTCATTCTGCAAAAAAAATGAATTCTATTTCAGCAAGATATTGCTCAAAAGTTAAAACATATTTAGCTTCATTAAAACAGTAATGTGCTTTGTAAGTGGTTTACTTATTTTGACAAGACTTATAAAATATCTTTTTGTCGCTATTTTCACTTTATGAAAAATATTGTATAAATAAGAAGTCAGTCGGCTGGGCAGTCGCGCCTATAAAGTGATAGGTGAGGAAAGTCCGGGCTCCGTGGAAAAGCGATGCCGGGTAACGCCCGGCGGGGGTGACCCTAGGGAGAGTGCCACAGAAAGTAAACCGCCTATTTAAATAGGTAAGGGTGAAAGGGTGGGGTAAGAGCCCACCGCGCACTCAGTAATGAGTGTGGCAAGGTAAACCCCATCGGGAGCAAGACCAAATAGAAATGATGCGCAAGGTATGACTTGCAGCCAATTTCCAGGCGAGTCATTTGGGTAGGTTGCATGAGGCGGATGGTAACATTCGTCCTAGATGAATGGCTGCCATGTAAAGCGTAAACTTTACTAACAGAACCCGGCTTATAGGCCGACTGATATTTGATAATAATAAAAAAGATTACATATATTTTGATAAAAGTGCGTATTTTTGTTTTTGGAATTTTTATGCTCAAAAATAAAGCATTTTTTAAAAAATTATAATATTTTGTTAAGTATTAATAAGTCAGTGTGTAGAGTGATTCAGCTTTAATTTGATTTTCTTTTTGTAGTAAAAATGAGAGTTAAAGTTTTGCCATATAATGATGCCATATGCGATCGATGGCTACTGGATTTGGAAAAACATAGATCGAGATGAGGCATTTTGAGAAGGCAGGATAGTGGAACCGAGCGCCATATTCCAGTATTGTTGCAGTCAGTATTAGCTGGGCTTGCACCATTAGCTGGAGCGAAAGTGATTGATGGCACTTTTGGTGCTGGGGGTTATTCACGTGCCCTATTGAACGCGGGTGCAGAAGTTATCGCGCTTGATCGTGATCCTCAGGCAGTTCGTGAAGGACAAGCACTTGTCGATCAATTTTTTCCACGTCTCCGTTTAGTTCAAGCAGAGTTTTCACAATTGGATCATATAGTGGAAGGCCTAGTAGACGCAGTTATTCTTGATATTGGTGTTTCTTCCATGCAACTTGATGAAGCCGAACGTGGTTTTTCTTTTCAAAAAGATGGTCCGTTAGATATGCGAATGGCGCAGACTGGTTTTACAGCAGCTGATGTTGTTAATTATTTAAAGGTGGATGATTTGGCGCAATTGTTTAAAACATTAGGAGAAGAGCGTTACGCAGTTCGAATTGCGCGGATGATTGAGAAACGTCGTTGTATTCGCCCTTTTTTGCGCACAATTGATCTTGCTCATGCTATTGAAGCTTTAATAGGAAGAAAACCAGGTAATCATATTCATCCTGCAACACGTGTATTTCAAGCATTGCGCATTTATGTTAATAATGAGCTTAACGAGCTTGCATGTGCTTTATTCGCTGTTGAGCGCGTTTTAAAAGCAGGAGGACGCTTGGCGGTCGTTAGCTTTCATTCTCTTGAAGATCGCATGGTAAAAAAATTTTTATCTGCTCGTTCGGGTCATAAAAAGGGGTCACGTTATCTTCCTGAAATAAAATCAGTTCCAGCGACCTTTATTCCTTTGTATAAAGGTGTGAAAACTGCAACTCAAGAAGAGTTACAGAAAAATCCTCGTGCACGTTCTGCAAGGTTGCGTATTGGTGTACGGACTCAGGAAGCTGCTATTGCAGCAGATATGAAATTATTTGGTTTAGCAGAAATTGCTCATTTTGAAGGCAGTAAGAAATGATAATTTTTCGCACATTCGATGTGATTTTAGTGGTGATTATGATTTGTATAGCGGGTCTTACTTATAAGGTAAAATATGACGTCCAAAAACAGATTGGTGAAGTGCATCGTATTGAGCGAGAAATTGCAGCAGAAAAAAATATGGTTAATTTGCTTCATACTGAATGGGCTGTAATGATTGATCCTTCACGAATGAAAAAACTTGCAGAACGTTACAAAAAAGAACTGAGTTTAGAGGTCATACAGCCACGTCAAGTTGTAAAATTAAAAGATATTCCAATGCGTTTACAGGATAAAATTGAAGAATTGATTAAGCAGAATACTTTGGAAGATGATGATAAAGTTTTTTTCTCTGAGAATCATAGTGTTAATGGAAATAGTTTTGCTCAAAAAGGTGAGCGTTGATGGAATTATCGTTCTTATCTTCACAAAAGAAGAATTATTCAAATAATCAGTTGAAACTTTTACCGCCTTCTATGCGTCAGCCGTTTTCTAATCGTCCACGCTTGATTTTTGCTTTATTGTGTTTCCTTTTTCTTTACGGACTTATAGGGAAATGTCTTATTTCCTATGGAATTAAAGGTGGTCAAATTGAAGAAGCAAAAGGACCGTTGATAGTGCAACTGGCTTCTCGACCTGATATTGTTGATCGTAATGGGCGTTTATTAGCAAAAGATATTACAACTTATTCACTTTTTGCTGAACCACGCCGTATTATTGATGTAGATGAGACGATCGAATTAATCTCAACAGTTTTGCCAAAACTGAATTGGCAGGAAGTACATAAACGTTTAAAAAGGAATTCTGGTTTTTCTTGGATCCAACGTGGGTTAACCCCAACGCAAAAGGCGCAAATTATGGAACTTGGCATTCCAGGCATTGGTTTTCGTACTGAAATACGTCGTTTTTATCCAGGAGGATCTATAGCTTCACATATTCTTGGTATGGTTAATGTTGATAATCAAGGCCTAGCTGGCATGGAAAAATATATTGATGATAATGGATTGAGTATTCTTCGTGCTACCGGTCTTGCTACTGAGGAATCATTGAAGCCAGTGCAACTTTCGATTGATATACGGGTTCAGGCAATTGTACATGATGAATTGATGGAAGCCATGAAACGTTATAAAGCAATTGCTGCGGGGGCTATTATTCTAAATATTTATACAGGTGAGGTTTTAGCGTTGGCATCAGTACCAGATTTTTCTCCTGCAAATCCTGTTGATGCTCTTAAAAGTGATCGCTTTAATCGGATGACTGCCGGAACTTTTGAAATGGGGTCAATTATTAAAAGTTTCACCACAGCAATGGCACTTGATTCAGGGCTTTTCCATTTAAACAGTATTATTGATGCTTCCCAACCAATTCAAGCAAGTCGTAATCATTTTATTCGTGATTTTCATGGAAAAAATCGCCTTTTAACGTTGTGGGAAGTTTTTATTTATTCTTCTAATATTGGTTCTGCTAAAGAGGCATTGGCAATAGGAGTAGATGGACACCGCGATTTTTTAAAACGACTTGGTTTACTTGATCGTGTATCAACGGAATTGCCTGAAGTTGCTCAACCGATTTATCCCCATTATTGGAAGGACATCAATTCTATGACGATTTCTTTTGGACATGGTATGGCAACAACGCCATTGCAAACAGCAGTAGCTGCTGCTGCTTTAATGAATAGTGGTTTGTTAATTGATCCTACATTTTTAAAACGTTCTAAAAAAGAGGCTTTGAAATATGCCAAACAGATTCTCCATCCTCAAACAAGTCAAGATATGCGTTATCTTTATAAGTTAAATAGTGATATTGGTTCAGGTCGTAATGCAAAGGTAATAGGTTATCGCATTGGTGGTAAGACAGGAACATCTGAAAAAGTTGAAAATGGAAAATATTCTAAAGTAAAAAACTTTAATAGCTTTTTAGCTGCTTTTCCTATAGATAGTCCTTCTTATATTGTCTTAACAGTTATTGACGAACCTAAGCCTGAAGATGGAAAACATTCAGCAACAGCAGCGATGAATGCAGCTCCAATGCTTGCTAACATTATTCGCCGTTCAGCTATTTTTCTTGGAATAGAACCGGATCTTAAAAAAGAATATGAACCAATTAGAGGCACAAAGAGCAATGTGAGGTTACCGAAAACAGCAGTGAAAAATTAATATAAAGGTGAATAGCCCCATGTTGCTTGGAGAATTATTTATAGAGTGTATTAAAGATGATTATCTTGCCTCAATTGAAATTACAGGGATAAGTGCTGATTCTCGTCAAGTGTTGCCAGGTTATGTTTTTGTGGCACTTAAGGGAAATCAAAGAGATGGTAGAGAGTATGTAAATGATGCCATAAAGCGTGGTGCACGGGTAATTATTACAGACAATAATTTTGTTTTTGAGAATTTATCTATTCCCGTTATTCATGTTTCGGAGGTACGTCATAGATTAGCTATAGCAGCTGCCCGTTTTTATAATTCTCAACCTGAAATAATGGTTGCTGTTACAGGTACAAGCGGTAAGACATCGGTTGTGTCTTTTATTCGGCAGATTTGGGAATATGTTGGTTTTTGTGCTGCGAGTATAGGAACAGTAGGTGTTGTATCACCTAAACGTCATGATATTGGTTTTCTAACTACACCCGATCCAGTAATGTTACAGCGTTTATTATATGAAATTGCTAATGATGAAGGTGTTACACATGCAGCCTTTGAAGCTTCTTCACATGGAATTGATCAATGTCGGATTGATGGAGTACATTTAGCAGCAGCTGCTTTTACCAATTTAGGGCGTGATCATATGGATTATCACGGGTGCATAGAGGATTATTTCCATGCTAAGATGAGATTATTTAATACGATTTTACCGCAAGATGCGCCTGCTCTTATTTTTGCAGATGATGTTTATTCACAAAAAGTTATTGATATTGTTAGACAAGCTCACCGGAAAGTTTTGACAATTGGGCGCACAGGGAAATTCATCACACTTAATCGTGTTGAACATCAACGATTAAAACAACGTGTTGAATGCCGGATGGGAAATAATATTTATACATTTGATTTGCCATTTTCTGGCGACTTTCAAGTGGCTAATGCACTTATGGCTGCAGGTTTAGCCATTGCGACAAATGCACCTCCAGATATGGTTTTTCGCTCTCTTGAAAAATTACAAGGGCCGCCTGGCCGTTTAGAATTGGTTGGAAAAACAAAAGATGGTGCACCTGTTTACGTTGATTATGCGCATAAGCCAGAAGCTTTAGAGCAGGTATTGCTTTCTGTTCGTCCTTTTACACAAGGACGTTTAATTCTTGTTTTTGGTTGCGGTGGTGATCGCGATCGAGGAAAAAGAGCTTTGATGGGAAAGATTGCAGAAAATAAAGCTGATGTTGTGATTGTAACTGACGATAACCCTCGTACAGAAGCACCAGAAAAAATTCGAAAAGATATTTTACAGGTAGTGCCCGAAGCAATAGAAATAGCAGATCGTGGTAAAGCAATTGATTATGCGGTGCGATTACTGAAAGCTGGAGATACATTAATTGTTGCAGGAAAAGGTCATGAAAATGGACAAATAATAGGGCGAGAGACATACCCTTTTTCAGATCGTTTGAAAGTGATTGCTGCTTTAAAGGAACGAGATAAATGATAGCTTTATGGGATAAACAGGCACTCATTTCTGCAATGGATGGTTTTACAGTTGGATGTTTACCAGAAGTTTTTTCTGGAATTTCTATTGATAGTCGAACTCTTGTAGAAGGTGATGTTTTTTTCTGTATTAAAGGGCGCCATCTTGATGGTCATGATTTTGCTACGCATGCCTATGCACAAGGTGCTGGAGTTTTGGTGGTTGCACAAAATCGTTTAGACGAAATGAAAAAAACAACAGCTCCATTAATTGTTGTTCCTGATGTTTTTCAGGCATTAGAAAAACTTGCGCAAGCAGCACGTAAACGTTCAAAAGCTAAAATTATAGCTATTACAGGCTCTGTAGGGAAAACAACAACAAAAGAAGCTCTTAAACAAGCACTTGAAACTGCAGGAAAGGTTCATGCTAATCTTTCTTCTTTGAATAATTGTTGGGGCGTTCCACTGACTTTGGCACGAATGCCTATAGATAGTGATTACGGTATCTTTGAAATTGGTATGAATCATAAAGATGAAATTCGTCCTTTAGTGAAGTTGGTTTGTCCGCATGTAGTATTAGTCACTCGTATTGCAGCTGGGCATATGGAATTTTTCAAAAATCTTGAAGAAATTGCAGATGCTAAGGCTGAAATTTTTGAAGGATTAGACAAAAACGGTATAGCTCTTTTAAACGCAGATGATCATTTTTTTTCTTATTTGCTTAAAAAAGCAAAACAATGTGGGGTGAACGAAATTCGGAGTTTTGGCCAGTCTAATTATGCTAATTATCAAGCGAAAGAGGTTTGTCTTTTAGAAAATTGCTCTTGTATGATTGTGCATCTTGGTCAGAAAGATGTAATGATTAAAATCGGTGCACCTGGTCAACATATGGTGCAAAATGGTTTAAGTGTTCTTGCAGCTTGTGATGCGGTTGGTGCTAATTTGGCACGTGTTGTGCTTGCTCTGGGTCGTTTTTCTCTTCAAAAAGGTCGTGGAGCTCTTTATAAGCTGTCCTTATCGAATGGTGGTGTGTTTCATTTAATCGATGAAAGTTATAATGCTAATCCTGCTTCTATGCGGGCCGCTCTTGATCTTCTTGCAACAGGACCAATAGGTGTAGACGGTAGAAGAATTGCTATTTTGGGTGATATGCTTGAATTAGGAGATCATAGTGAAAAATTGCATCGTGATTTGTTGGAGCCCATACGTGTTTCTGGTGCTGATTTGGTTTTTTTGGTTGGTAAAGAAATGAGAGTTTTAGCTAGTGATCTTTCTCCTCATATTACTGTTTATCACGCTCAAGATATTGAAGAAATTTTTCCACTTGTTTTTTCAGAAATTTCAAATGGAGATCTTATTATGATTAAATCATCTCATCGTATTTATTTATCAAATATTGTGAATGAAATTCTTAGTCGCTATAAAGTAATTTCTTTATAATTTTATTAGGTTTTTTCACCATGATGCTATTTTTTTCCTTGCTGAATGATTGGATTCCAGGTGTTAATGTTTTTCGGTATATTACTTTCCGAACTGTTGCAGCTATCTTAACATCAGGTTTGATTGTTTTCTTGTTTGGTCCAAGTATTATTGCTTTTCTTAAAAGTCGGCAGGGAAAAGGACAACCAATTCGAACTGATGGCCCTCAAACTCACTTTAAAAAAGCTGGAACACCTACTATGGGTGGATTAATGATTTTAATTGGTATTATGGTATCCGCATTTTTATGGTGTGATTTATTAAATATTTATTTTTGGGTATCGTTGTTTGTTATGCTTTCTTTTGGGATGATTGGTTTTTATGATGATTATCTTAAGGTGACAAAGCAAACGCATAAAGGTTTCTCTGGAAAAGCGCGGTTAAGTTTGGAATTTGTAATTGCTATCATTGCTTGTTTTATTATTTTAGAAATTGGCTCACCAAAATTAGCTTTACCTTTTGTAAAGGATTATTTTATTAACTTAAGTTGGTTTTTTATTCCTTTTACCGCCTGTGTTGTTGTAGGTACTGGTAATGCTGTTAATTTGACCGATGGTCTTGATGGGCTTGCTATTGTGCCTGTGATGATTGTCTCTTTATCTTTTGCATTGATTGCTTATCTGTCTGGGAATATAAATTTTGCTGATTATTTACAAATTCATTATATAGCGGGTACAGGTGAGCTAGCTGTTTTACTCGGAGCAGTTTTTGGTTCTGGACTAGGCTTTTTATGGTATAATGCACCTCCAGCGGCTATTTTTATGGGAGATACTGGTTCTTTGGCTCTTGGAGGGTTGTTAGGCGTTATTGCTGTCGCAACGAAGCATGAAATTGTTTTAGCTGTTATTGGTGGACTTTTTGTTTTAGAAGCGATGTCAGTTATTATTCAAGTGGGTTGGTTCAAACTAACGAAAACGCGTGTGTTCCTTATGGCACCAATTCATCACCATTTTGAGAAAAAAGGTTGGACAGAAAGTCAGATTGTGATACGTTTTTGGATTATTACGATTGTTTTAGCATTGATTGGTCTTTCAACACTTAAATTGAGGTGACAATCTTGATTTCCGTTGAGTGTTATAAAGGCCAAAAAGTAGCTGTATTTGGATTAGGAAAATCAGGAATAGCTACAGCAAAAGTTTTGATTTCTTGTGGCACAGAAGTAGTTGCTTGGGATGATAATTATTCTAGTGTGGAAGCTGCTTGTAAAGAAAATATTCCCACAAAGAATCTGTATAATGAGGATTGGTCAGAATTTGTTGCGTTGGTTTTAGCTCCTGGGGTGCCTTTAATTTATCCAAGACCGCATTGGGTTGTTGAAAAAGCACGTCAAGAGAATATCGAAATTATCGGTGATATTGAGCTATTTGTTCGTGCACGTAATCTTTTTTTACAGCAACATGGTTTTGATGACCAGGATATTCCATTTATTGCTATTACAGGTACAAATGGTAAATCAACAACTACCACTTTACTTGCTCATCTTTTAGAAAAAATGGGTTATGATGTGCAAATGGGAGGGAATATTGGAACAGCAATATTAACGCTTAAGCCATTTGTAAAAAAGCGTATCTATGTTATTGAATGTTCATCATTTCAAATAGAATTAGCTCCTTCTCTTCAGCCAACTGTTGGTCTTTTGTTGAATTTAACACCCGATCATATCGATCGTCATGGTAGCTTTGAACGTTATGTGCAGGTCAAAGAATATGTCATTTCTCGAGCTTCTCGTGCTCTTATTTCAATTGATAGTTTGGTTTGCCGTGCTTTATATCAAAAGCTTTTTGATGAAGGTCATCAAATCGATCCGGTTTCTAAAGAGCATTTTGTTAAAAATGGTTTTTATGTAGAAGGGACAAAGCTTTTTTCTATTCGGCATGGGCAATATCATTTGCTCGCAGATTTGGCAAATATAACTTCGTTACGTGGAAGTCATAATGCGGAAAATGCTCTTATGGCTTTAGCAACTTTGCAGATATTAAAAATTACTACCTTAAATATAGAAGAGCATTTAGCAAGCTATTTAGGGCTTGCACATCGAATGCAGCAGGTGTGTAGAATTGGATCTGTTTTGTTTATTAATGATAGTAAGGCTACTAATGCAGAAGCGTCTGTTCCTGCATTGGCTACTTTTAATAATATTTTTTGGATTGTTGGAGGGCAGGCAAAAGAAGGTGGGATTGATGCTCTTAAAGGATTCTTTTATAAGATTCGTAAAGCATATTTAATTGGTAATGCGGTAGAAAATTTTGCACGTATTATTGGCTCTGCTTTTCCTTTTTCGATGAGTTTTACTTTAGAAAATGCAGTCCGCGAAGCAGTTAATGATGCAACCCACGATATAAATCAAGAATCTGTGATTTTGTTTTCTCCAGCTTGTGCAAGTTATGATCAATTTAAGAATTATGAGGTACGTGGGGAGACTTTTGTTTCTCTTGTTATGCAGTTAAAGAAGCAAAAATTGTAAAAAGTTATTTTACATAGCAATCGAGAATCTTTGTGAATGTAATTTAAACTTTAAAGTGCTTATCAAAGATACTAGGAAAAGCATGTTATTTTGTTTTAGATGCGATTATAAAAGGTACAGTGAAAATGATGATAACTCGTGCAGACCGAGGCTCACTCTCTAATTGGTGGTGGACAATTGATCGCTCTATCTTTACTGCTTGTTTGATCCTTATGGGAATTGGTATCATGCTATCTTTTGCAGCTAGTCCCCCTGTTGCAAAAAAAATTGGGATTTCTGATAGTTTTTATTTTGTTCGCTGGCATATTATTTTTAGTATTCTTGCATTTGTGACTGTGATCGCTGTTTCTTTTTTTTCGCCTCGTAATATTCGTCGTTTATGTATTCTATTATTTATTGCAGCGCTTGTTCTTATGATTGCAACTTTATTATTTGGTCTTGAGTTAAAAGGGGCGCGGCGTTGGATTTCAGTGTTTGGTGTTTCGTTACAAGCATCAGAGTTTATGAAACCGGCTTTTATTATTATATCTGCTTGGCTTTTCTCGGAACAGGTACAGCGTAAAGGTGTCCTTATTTATATATTGGTTATTGCACTGTATGTGATTTGTTGTACGCTTCTTGTTTTGCAACCAGATATTGGTCAAACACTTTTAATAAGTGCAACATGGGGTGGCTTATTTTTTATTGCAGGTGTGCCTCTTATCGTCGTTTTCTTATTTCTTATTTTAAGTATTTTAGGAGGCTTTTTAGCTTATTTTTTTGTTCATCATGTACGTGAACGTATCAATGGTTTTTTAACAGGGGAAGGTAATACATTCCAGGTTGATGTAGGGCGTGAGGCTATTTTAAATGGTGGATGGTTTGGTCGAGGTCCTGGTGAGGGTACGGTGAAACGTATTATTCCTGATAGCCATACAGATTTTGTATTTTCTGTTGCAGCTGAAGAATATGGTATCATTTTTTGTTTATTGATTACAGCACTTTTTGGTTTTATTGTTATCCGTTCTTTTTATATAGCATTAAACACTCGTGATATATTCACACGTTTTGGTATTATTGGCATAGCAATGATCATTGGCTTTCAATCAGCTATTAATATGGCAGTTAATCTTCATCTCATGCCTCCAAAGGGTATGACGCTGCCATTTATTTCTTATGGTGGTTCATCTATGGTAGCAATTGCAATTTCGATAGGCATTTTACTGAGTTTGACACGCCGTTGGCCAGAGGCGCGTATTTCAACTTTTCTTTCAACTTCTGTTCCGGATGCTGCTGATGACACATAAGAAAGTTATTGTTTTATCTGCTGGTGGTACAGGTGGGCATCTTTTTCCTGCTGAAGCGCTTGCTATTGAACTGAGAGAGCGTGGATATGATGTTCATTTGATGACAGATAAAAGAGCTAAGCGTTTTGTAAGTCATTTTGATGAGGAACACGTTCATATTATTTCATCAGCAACTTTTATAAGACGTTGTCCTTTTGGATTTATAAAAACATTTTGGTATTTGCTGAAGGGAATGTTTCAGTCATGGATGCTTTTTTGTAAATTACGGCCTGTTCTTGTCGGTGGGTTTGGTGGTTATCCTACCTTTCCACCAGTTTTAGTTGCTACCTTAATAGGATATAAAACATTTATTCATGAGCAAAATGCTGTTATGGGACGTGCTAATAGATTATTGGCATCTAGGGTCAATGCTATTGCCGGTGGTTTATTATCAGCGAACAGTGTTTATGCTCATAAAACATTCATGACAGGTAATCCTGTTCGTAAGGCTATTCTTCAAGCTGCAAAGATTCCTTATTGTCCTTCTACAGGCGAACAACCATTTCATTTTTTGGTTTTTGGTGGGAGTCAAGGAGCAGCTTTTTTTTCACAAGTTGTTCCCGGAGCAGTTGCCTTACTTGATCAAAATATACGGAAACGTTTACGCATTGTTCAGCAGGTTTATGATGAAACCATAGATCTCATGAAAATTTATCATGATATGGGAGTACAGGCAGAAATTGCACGTTTTTTTGATAATATGGCTGAACATATCGCTCAATCCCACTTTATTATGTCACGTGCTGGTGCTTCAACAGTTTGCGAAATAGCTGTAATTGGTCGGCCAGCTTTATTTATTCCATACCCTTACGCTCTAGATCACGATCAAGCAGAGAATGCGTCTAAACTTTCTAAAGTAGGAGGCGCGCAGATTATAGTAGAAAAAAATTTAGATACGCAAATACTTGCTTCTCTCTTGACAAAAGTCTGTTGTGAACCACACTTATTGGAAAAACAAGCGCGATCTGTGAAAAAAGTTGGGCAACCTTACGCAACCGTTATTTTGGCAAATATGGTTGAGGCATTGATTCTAGAACGATCATTATTAGATATTAAAAAGGAGTTTTTCGATGAAAATGCCGCTTAATATTGGCCTTATTCACTTTGTGGGAATTGGAGGTATAGGTATGAGCGGGATTGCTGAAGTTCTTCATAATCTTGGTTATAAAGTTCAAGGATCCGATCAAACTTATAATGCAAATATTGAGCGCTTACAGAATAAGGGAATTAATATTTGTATAGGGCATCGTGCTGAGAATTTAGGAGCAGCAGAAGTTGTTATTATTTCTACTGCCATTAAGAAAACAAATCCTGAATATATTGCTGCCCAAAAAAAGCACTTACCCGTTGTTAAGCGTGCAGAAATGCTTGCTGAATTAATGCGTTTTCGTCGGACAATCGCTATTGGTGGTACGCATGGAAAAACAACGACTACCTCAATGGTAGCTGCGCTTCTTGATGCAGGTCGTTTTGATCCGATAGTCATTAATGGTGGTATTATCAATGCTTACGGGACCAATGCACGTATGGGAGACGGGGATTGGATGGTGGTTGAAGCTGATGAAAGTGATGGGTCATTTTTAAAATTGCCGGCTGATATAGCTGTTGTTACGAATATCGATGTTGAGCATTTAGATCATTATGGCAATTTTAATGCCGTACGTGAGGCTTTTCGGCAGTTTGTAGAAAATGTGCCTTTTTATGGTTTTGCCGTTATGTGTCTTGATCATCCAGAAGTTCAGACGTTAGCTAGTCGTATTCATGATCGTTGGGTGATTACGTATGGTGCAAATCCACAAGCAGATGTCCGTTTTCTTAATCTTTCGATGGAAGGCCAAAAAGCGTGTTTCGATATTCTTATTCGATCACGAAAAACAGACGAAAAAATTGAAATTAACAATTTGATTTTACCGATGTCGGGAAAGCATAATGTTTCTAATGCTACTGCAGCGATTGCTATTGCACATGAACTCGGCATTTCACCTGAAGCTATAAAAAAGGGATTAGCAGAGTTTGAGGGTGTAAAACGGCGTTTTACGAAAACAGGGAATTGGAATGGAGTTGAGATATTTGATGATTATGGGCATCATCCAGTCGAAATAAAAGCAGTTTTGCATGCAGCACGTGAGAGCGCAAAAAGAAATATCATTGCGGTTATACAACCACATCGTTATACGCGCTTATATCATTTGTTCGATGATTTTTCTACTTGTTTTAATGATGCTGATACAGTGATGATTACACCGGTTTATGCAGCTGGTGAAGAGCCAATAGCTGGTTTTGGTTCTAAAGAATTAGTCGAGCATATTCAGATGGCTGGCCACCGTGATGTGCGTCTGATTAATACTTTGGAAGATGTTATTTCTATTGTATCTACATTAGCTAAATCTGGTGATTATGTGGTTTTTCTGGGTGCTGGTAGCATCACACAATGGGCTTATGCATTGCCCAATCAATTAGTGGTACTTGATAACAATGATAAATTTTCAGCCAATTGATGGTGAAGGCCTGTTAAAGAAATTACAGCCAGCGTTACGTGGTATACAGGGCAAATTAACACCCAATGTCGATATGCGTAAGGTGACATGGTTTCGCACTGGTGGACTCGCTGAGATTTTTTATCAACCTTCTGATGAAGCAGATTTAGTTTTATTTTTTCAATCTTTGCCTGAATCCATTCCTGTAACGATTGTGGGGATCGGCTCTAATCTTTTGGTACGTGATGGGGGTATCCCTGGTGTTGTTATTCGCCTTTCAGCAAAAGGTTTCGGGCAGTTGAAGCAAGTGTCATCGAAGCGCTTCTTGGTTGGTGCTGCGGTAGCAGGTAAACATTTGGCAGCAGCAGCTTTAGAAGCGGAGCTTTCTGGTTTTCATTTTTATCATGGTATTCCTGGTTGTTGTGGAGGAGCATTAAAAATGAATGCTGGAGCTAATGGTATTGAAACTGCTGAGCGTGTTGTTGAAGTTTATGCGCTTGATCGTAAAGGACAACGCCATATATTGAGTGTGAAGGATATACATTACTCTTATCGTTGTTGCGATGTTCCCGATGATTTTGTTTTTATTGCTGCCTTATTGGAAGGAGAGCAAGGGAATAGAAATTATATTCGTACGGCTATGGATGAAGTTGCTCTTCATCGGCAAAAGGTGCAACCTATTCGTGAAAAAACAGGGGGATCCACTTTTCGTAATCCTGTAGGGACGTTCGCGTGGCGTGTTATTGATGAGGCAGGGTGCCGTGGCTTAAAGATTGGTGGTGCTCAAATGAGTGAAATGCACTGTAATTTTATGATTAATATTGATCAAGCAACAGGTTATGATCTTGAAAAATTAGGTGAAACAGTACGTGCTCGTGTTTTTGCTCATTCAGGGCATTTATTACAGTGGGAAATACAACGTATTGGCCAATTTGAACAAGGTCGTATAGTCTCTTCTTTAAATCAGGATAATTGATTTTTTATATAATTAAAAAATTGAGTCATTTCAAAGAGATAAGAAAAAATTTCTATTAAAAATCAATAAATTAACAGAGAAGCTCTTGCATCAAGCTCTTGAGTCTGATTCATTAGGGAAAATGCTAGGTTATTGATTCGCAAAGATAAATCTAGTTCTTTCCTATATATAGTATTTTTTATTTTTATATATTCTGTATTTAGTATATAAAGAAGGATAAGTTGTTATGAAAGGTAAGCATATAGCTGTGTTGATGGGAGGGCTTTCATCAGAACGGTCTGTAAGTTTATCTTCTGGTTCTGCTTGTGCTGATGTTCTTGAAGCTCATGGCTATTATGTAACTCGTGTAGATGTTGATAGCCGTATTGCTTCTATTCTTGAGAAATTACAACCACATATCGTTTTTAATGCATTGCATGGCTCATTTGGTGAAGATGGATGTATTCAAGGCATTCTTGAATACTTGAAAATTCCTTATACGCATTCTGGAGTGATGGCGTCAGCATTAGCAATGGATAAAGGACGGGCAAAAATTATTGCCGCTAGTGTTGGTATTCCTATTGCTCCTTCTTATACGATGAGCCGTTTTGCAATTGGATCAAAACATCCTTTGGAGCCACCTTATGTAATTAAACCTGTGCATGAGGGATCAAGCTTTGGCATTATTATTGTGAATGGCGATGAAGCATTTCCACCTCGTAATATTGCAAGCTCTGAGTGGATGCATGAAGATGAGGTAATGGTTGAAAAATATATTCCTGGTCGGGAACTTACTTGCGCTGTTTTAGGTAATGAAGTTCTAGATGTCTGTGAAATTATACCTGATCAACATTTCCAGTTTTATAATTATGACTCAAAATACAAGTCTGGTGGTTCTATTCACATTTGTCCTGCACAACTTTCATTAAATATTTACCAAAAAGTGCAAAGAATATCTTTAGCGGCACATCAAGCGATAGGTTGTCGAGGTATTAGTCGTTCTGATTTTCGTTTTAATGAAGAAACGGAAGAGTTGATTTGGCTTGAAATTAATACGCAGCCTGGTATGACGCCAACCTCTCTTGTGCCGGATATTGCAAAAGCAAGTGGTCGTACTTATAGCGACATTGTTAAATGGATAGTGGAGGACGCGTCATGTATGCGTTAAATGTTGGTAAAGTAGGAATTTTTAGGGTGCTATCCGTGCCAATTTTCCCACGTTTTTATCGTCGTTTTTTCCGATTTATATTGCAATTTTTATTTGTTGATATTCATGTGCCGCGTTATTTTGGCTCTTTTGCCGTTTTTTCTTTTTTCTTGTTTTCCTTATTTTATGGAATTGTTTTTAGCGGGCATATGAACAAAATTATAAGGCTTGTGGCATTGAATTTTGGTTTTGTGATTACTCATGTTGATATGAGTGGCAATAAAAATATAACGGAACAATATGTTTTAAAGCTTTTAGGGCTTGATGTTTATCCATCAATTATTAGCTTTGATGTGGATAAAGCCCGTTCTACTTTAGAACAACAGATTTGGGTCCAATCAGCTGATATTCGGAAAATTTATCCTAACCGAATATGTATTTCAATAGTAGAGCGTGAACCATATGCAATTTGGCAACATGATGGTGTGATGGATGTGATTGATGATACAGGGAGTATTATTTTACCATTTCAGGCAGGTTTAGTTCAGAATTTACCACTTGTTGTTGGGCAGGGAGCACAAAATGCAGCTAAGTCGTTTATTCAATCTTTATCAACATATTCGCAATTTCGTAATCGTATTCGTGCTTATGTGCGTGTAGGTGATCGGCGTTGGGATGTTTTTTTAGAAAATGGGGTGCGTATTATGTTGCCTGAACAAGGCGCTATTGAAAGGCTTGTTGCTCTTATTGAGACGAATACGGCAAAAGATCTTTTTTCTCGCGACGCTTTAAGCATTGATTTACGTCTTTCTGATCGAATAACGATTGCTTTATCAGACGAAGTGTTAGCACGGCATCGTGCTACGGTAATGGAAAAAGAGCGTATTTTAAAAGAATTAAGAGAAAGGAGTATATGATGTTTTTGAAATCACATCATGGGAGGGGGCGCAAACCGCGTTTTCTAACAGTTCTTGATGTGGGTTCAAGTAAGGTTGTTTGTCTTGTTGTTTGTTTACGTCCTTTGAAGTATCCGCAACATTTACATGGTCGTACACATTTTATGGAAGTCTTGGGTTTTGGTGTACAGCGCTCGTGTGGAATTAAATCTGGTATTGTTATGGATATGCTTGCAGCAGAGCAATCAATACGTTTAGCTGTTAATGCTGCAGAGAAAATGGCTGGTTTGGTGGTGGATTCAGTTATTGTAAATTTTTCCTCAAACCGATTAAAAAGTGCTTTTGTTAAAGGCACAGTACATTTGGGTGGGCGTGAAGTTACTGCACGTGATATGCGTATGGCATTGGCAAATGTTTCGCGTAAAGCTTTTGATGCTGAACGGCATATTATGCATTCAGTTCCAGTATCTTATGTATTGGATGGAGATAAAGGAATCTCTGATCCTGTTGGAATGGTAGGTGAATTATTTGGGGTGGATGCGCATGTTGTGACAGCAGAAATAGCATCTTTACGTAATTTGGAAGTTTGTATTAATCGTGCTCATTTAAGCGTTGAAGCAATGGTCGCAACACCTTTTGCGAGTGGTATCGCAGTTTTGATTAATGATGAGGCGCGTTTAGGAGCTGCATGTATTGATTTTGGTGCTGGAACAACAACATTTTCAATATTTTCTGAAGGAAAGTTTGTTCACGCAGGTACACTTGCAATTGGTGGGCACCATATAACTCTTGACGTTGCACGGGGATTATCTATGTCTATTGAAGAAGCAGAGCGTTTAAAAGTTAAATATGGTTCAACACTTTCAGAAAGTACAGATTCTCATCGTATGATTAATGTCGCTGAAATTGGGAATGAGCAAACTCAATATCCATGTGCAGTTCTTGGTCGTATCATTCGGGCGCGTGTTGAAGAAATATTAGAAATGATTCGTGATTGTTTGAATTGTTCTGGTTTCAGTCATATTGTTGGTAAGCGTATTATTTTAACTGGAGGAGCAAGCCAGTTAACTGGGTTGCCAGAGATGGCTCGTAATATATTAGGAAGAAATGTTCGTATAGGGCGGCCTTTAGGTGTTTCTAGGCTTCCTGCTCTTGCAAAGGGAGCGGCGTTTTCATCTGCTGTTGGATTGTTAATCTATCCGCAACTAGCGGGTTTTGAAGAAAAAATAATTCACACGACAGTGAGACAGTTATCAACCGGCACAGGTGGATATTTTCAACGTGTTGGTCAGTGGTTGCGTGAGAGTTTTTAGTAAGTCTATTTGGGTATTAATTTTCATCGCTTTGGCTTGCGGTGTTTTATGAGAAGGAAAAGAACATGACAATTAATCTGCACCGGCCAGATATCGCGGAATTAAAGCCACGTATTACCGTTTTTGGTGTTGGTGGTGGTGGCGGAAATGCCGTGAATAATATGATAAATGCTGGCCTTCAGGGGGTTGACTTTGTTGTTGCTAATACAGATGCACAGGCTTTAGCTATGTCAAAAGCTGAACGTGTGATCCAACTTGGTGCAGCAGTAACAGAAGGTTTAGGTGCTGGTGCTTTACCAGAAGTTGGTCAGGCTGCTGCCGATGAATGTATCGATGAAATTATCGATCATCTTGCAGATTCTCATATGGTTTTTATTACAGCGGGTATGGGAGGCGGTACGGGAACCGGAGCTGCACCTGTTGTTGCTAATGCTGCGCGTGAAAAAGGTATTTTGACTGTTGGTGTTGTGACAAAACCTTTCCAATTTGAAGGTGCACGTCGGATGAAGACAGCAGAAGCTGGCATAGAAGAGTTACAAAAATCGGTTGATACCTTAATTGTTATTCCGAATCAAAATCTTTTTCGTATTGCGAACGAGAAAACAACATTTTCTGATGCCTTTGCTATGGCTGATCAAGTTCTTTATTCTGGTGTTGCTTCTATTACGGATTTGATGATTAAAGAGGGACTGATTAACCTTGATTTTGCAGATGTTCGTTCTGTTATGCATGAAATGGGTCGTGCAATGATGGGAACTGGAGAAGCGTCTGGTGATGGACGTGCTTTAGCTGCTGCTGAGGCTGCTATTGCAAATCCATTGTTAGATGATACTTCTATGCGTGGAGCTCGCGGCCTTTTGATTTCCATTACGGGTGGTCGTGATATGACCTTGTTTGAGGTGGATGAAGCGGCTAATCGTATTAGGGAAGAAGTTGATGCTGATGCAAATGTTATCTTTGGTGCCATTGACGATGAGTCGCTTGAGGGTGTTATTCGTGTATCGGTGGTTGCTACTGGTATTGATCGTGAAATTAATGATGTAATACAGCCTTCACATCCTAAATTTCATCGGCCTGCGGCTTCAATACGTAAAAATGATGGTGGAGTAACGCAGACTACTTCTCAGTCATCATCATTGCGTTCTGAAGCAATGGTGGAAGTTATAGAAGCGCTAGAAGTAGAAATGAAACAGCCAATTGAAGAGCCATTTTGCCCAAAAAGTCAATTTTTTGTGCAGACTGCAGATGCATATACTTCGCGAACTGTAAATGCCGCTCCTTATGGGCAAAATGTACATGGAAAGACATCAAATGCATTACGCATGCAAGTTGGTTGTGTTTCTCAACAGCCTATGGCTAAAGCAATGAGTATGGAAGCAACAGCACATGTTCTTGATGACAAGACTGGAATTGGAGAACAGAAGAAAAAACAAGTGCAAACGCAACCTTATTCAATGCCAGTGCGTATGCCTGAGTTAAAAGATTTTCCATCTTCTGTTCGTACTCAAAGTGCAAATTTTCCTAGTATTGATCAAGGACCACGTAATCTTTGGCAGCGTTTGAAACAAAGTTTGACGTATCGTGAAGAAGCTGAACCAGAAGCTCGATTAGAGCCTGCTGTCAATTCTTCTTCGGATAAAAATTTTCATA
This sequence comes from Bartonella sp. AR 15-3, assembly GCF_002022445.1. Classification (GTDB taxonomy): domain Bacteria; phylum Pseudomonadota; class Alphaproteobacteria; order Rhizobiales; family Rhizobiaceae; genus Bartonella. The sequence goes on from NZ_MUYE01000001.1 coordinate 322,768, forward strand.
TTTCTAGTGCAAATTCTCAGGAATTGTCTCAAGATATTTCTGTTTATGTGCCGCGTCACTCTACCGAGTTACAGCAACATGCACCGCAAGATCAAAACATTTGTGCCAATGAAGAGGATGAATTGGAAATACCAGCATTTTTGCGTCGTCAAGCAAATTAATGTATAGAAAAACTTAAAGAAGAAAGCTCTATATTTCTATTCATAATACAATGGAAGCTTTATTATAGTGAAACTTATGGAGTTTTTATAGAAAATAATAAACTCATTTATTAGATGAGCTTATCATTTATTGTAAAGATAATTTTTGATAATTTTATGAAGATTCCAAAAAGTTATTAAGACTATTAATGAAGTGGTATGATTAATTGGAGAAAAAATATCAATCGACTCTTAAAGATATGTTAATATTTGAGGGACGTGGTGTTCATAGCGGACGTTTATCTGTCATGAAGATTGATCCAGCTGATATTGAGTGTGGTATTGTTTTTAAGCGTTATGGCATAGATGGGAAAGAGCAAATATTTCCAGCGCATGCATCACAAATCGGGGCAACTGAATTATCAACAGTGCTTGGACATGGAGATATAAGAGTTGAGACAATTGAGCATTTGATGGCAGCAATTGCTGCTTATAATCTCGATAATCTCATCATTACGGTGTCAAGTAATGAAGTGCCTATTTTGGATGGTGCTTCATGGAAGTATTGTCAAGGTTTTGAAAAAGTAGGTATCATCCGGCAGACAGCATTGCGATCTTATTTTGTTATAAAAAAACCAGTACGTGTTGAAACAGCAAATGGTATGGCTGAATTTTTGCCATTTAATGGGTGTCGTTTTGATGTTACAATTTCTTTTCCTACTCCTGTTATTGGCAAACAACACTTGAATTTTGATCTTACTGCACAAGGGTTTAAAGATGATTTATCTCGTGCGCGCACTTTTGGTTTTGTTAAGGATGTGGAAAAATTATGGTCTTCTGGAAAAGGGATAGGCTCTTCTTTAGAAAACTCTCTTATTATTGGTCTTAATGATCAAATTATTAATCCAACTGGCACTTATTTTGACAATGAATTTGTTCGACATAAAATGCTTGACGCTATTGGTGATACTGCTTTACTTGGTGCGCCTTTTATTGGATTATTCCATTCTTATTGTAGTGGACATGCGCTTAATTCAAAATTAGTTAAGGCTGTTTTACAGGATGAATCGTGTTACGAAAAAGTAATGTTTAAATAGAATAAAAATAAAATTTAAAAACTTTACTTTAGTTTGATATAATTTAAAAGCGGATGATAGAGCTAGAGTATATAAATTCTGGTAGTTGGTTTAAAAGTGATATGGTATAAAATTGAAAGAGTATTTTTCTATAAAATGACATTTTCTGGAGGCTGAGAAACTATGAAAAAACCTGATACGTATATTGGGAATATAGCGCATAGAAAATTGACCATTGTACGCAAAGTCTTTATTGGGATTCTTTTAGGAGGAGTGTGTTTTTTAGCGGGCTGTTTAGGTAAAGGAAAAAATATCCTCGATCCATCTGTGCATGTTTTAAAAATAGATCCGCCAGATGTTTTATATAATCAAGCGCTTGCTAATCTTGATGTGGGGCGGCTTAGTGAAGCAGCAAAAAAGTTTGCTGTTATTGAAAAACAATATGCTTACACTGAATGGGGTCGTAAATCCTTAATAATGGGTGCTTTTACAAATTATCGCTTGGCTAAGTATGATGATGCAATTAGTATGGCACAGCATTATATTTCTCTTTATCCGCTAGCGGATGATTCTGCTTATGCTTACTATATTATTGGTCTCTCTTCTTTTCGTCGAATTCCTGATGTTACACGTGATCAGCAGGATACTAAGCGTGCTATCGCTGCTATGCAGATTTTGATAGAGCGCTATCCACAATCAGAGTATGTCAGCGATGCTAAGGCTAAAATACGTTTTGGTCGAGAGCAATTAGCTGGTAAAGAAATGCAGATTGGTCGTTATTATGAAGAAGGACGGCAATATTTAGCAGCAAGTAAAAGATTTCGTACTGTGATTGAAGAGTATCCAGATACAAATCAAATTGAAGAAGCTCTTTTCCGATTGACAGAAGTTAATTTTGCTCTTGGTTTAACTATGGAAGCGCAGACGGCAGCAGCCATTTTAGGGCGAAATTATCCAGAAAGTAAATGGTATAAATTTTCTTATGATTTACTGCAAAAAAATAGTATATCGCCTAAAGAGCATAAAGCTTCTTGGATTTCTCGTGCTTTGAGTGGTAATAAGAGCAAGGTGAATTGATTTCATATGCTGGTGCAGCTTTCAATTCATAATATTGTTTTGATAGAAAAACTTGATATTCATTTTACAAAAGGCTTGTCAGTTTTAACTGGAGAAACTGGAACAGGGAAATCTATTCTACTTGATTCTTTATCATTAGCTCTTGGTGGACGTGGAGATTCTTCTCTTGTGCGTCATGGTATGACACAGGGGCAAGTAACAGCTATTTTTAATGTCCCTGTTTCACATCCTGTGCGCCAGCTAATATATGAGAATGGTTTGGATGATGATGGTGATATCATTTTAAGGCGTGTACAGTCGAGTGATGGTCGTAGTCGCGGTTTTCTGAATGATCAAGTGATTAGCGTTGCATTGATGCGCAGTATTGGCCGTATGTTGGTTGAAATTCATGGGCAACATGATGATCGTGCGTTTGTTGATATTGGTACACATCGTCAATTATTAGACGCTTTTGGTGGTCTTGAAAGTGAAGTAGAAAATTTGCGTGAATGCTATCGTATATGGCATACATTAAAAGAACGTGTGCAACAACAACGTGTTAAAGTCGAGAATGCTGCACGTGAAGTTGATTATCTTCGTGCAAGTGTAGAAGAACTTGATAAATTTGATTTCAAAGTTGATGAAGAAGATAGTTTATCTCTTCGCCGTGCTGATATGCTTAAATTAGAAAAGATAGCAACGGATATTAGAGAGGCTGATGATCTCTTAGGAGGTTCGAAATCACCAATCCCTGTTCTTGCCAATTTGGTAAGACGTTTGGAGAGGAAAATTCCTGAGGCACAGGCTTTGCTTACACCTGTAGTGAAGTCTATTGACGATGCATTGCATGCACTTGCAACGGCGCGTGATGGTATTGAATCTGCAATGCAAGCATTGGATTTTGATACTAACGAATTGGAACGAATAGAAGAGCGTCTTTTTGCACTTCGAGGTTTTTCTCGTAAATACCATGTTTCTGGAGATGAACTTGCTCAATTACGCGATAAAATGTGTGCTGAAATTGCTGATTTTGATTCTTCTCAAGCAACATTAGTTCATTTAGAGACTGAGGCTCAAAAAGCGCAAAAAGATTATGACATATTAGCACAAGCGCTTTCGATAAAACGTCAAGAAGTAGCGCGTCGTTTATCTGCAAGTGTTATGGATGAGTTACCAGCTTTGAAATTGGAGAAAGCAGAATTTATCGTTGAAATGCAGAGTGATGCTGAAAAGTATAGCCCAGATGGTATAGATCGTGTTGAATATTGGGTGCGCACAAGCCCTGGAACACGAGCAGGGCCGATATTAAGTGTGGCTTCTGGTGGTGAATTGTCTCGTTTTTTGTTGGCATTGAAAGTTGTATTAGCTGATCGTGGATCAGCACCAACATTGGTGTTTGATGAAATTGATACAGGTGTTGGTGGAGCTGTTGCTGCTGCAATTGGACAACGGTTGCTGCGTTTATCAAAAAATATTCAAGTTTTTGCTGTCACACATGCACCCCAGGTAGCATCTAAAGCTCATAATCATTTTCTTATTTCAAAGGTTGAAAGCGCTGATACAGGATGCTTTTTTACAAGTATTAATAAAATAGAAAATCATGAACGCGCAGAAGAAATTGCACGCATGCTAGCAGGAGAACAAGTTACTGAAGAAGCACGTGCAGCAGCTCAAAAGCTTTTAACACAGGCATAATTAAGAAGTAATGAAAATACTAACACACATATGTTCATTTAGATTCTCTTTATAATAATCAGTGGGATTTGTGTATGGTTATCACTCAAGATTTGGAATAGAATTTATGGACAAAAATGTGATTAAAAACTTAACCGCTCTTGAGGCAGAAGGTGAGTTGGAATGGTTGGCAAAAGAAATTGCACGTCATGATGTGCTTTATCATCGTGATGATCAGCCTGAAATTTCTGACGCAGAATATGACGCTCTCCGTCGTCGTAATGAGGAAATTGAAGCTCTCTTTCCTGAATTAGTTCGTGTGGATTCTCCTTCATCTAAAATTGGTGCACCTATTTCTGAAAAGTTTGAAAAGTCTATTCATGCACAGCCAATGCTGTCTTTGGATAACGCATTTAATTTTAAAGATGTTAGTGAATTTATTGAGCGTATTCGTCGTTTTTTACGATTTCCAGAAACACAGATAATAGAAATGACAGCTGAACCTAAAATTGATGGTTTATCTTTATCTTTACGCTATGAGGCAGGAAAACTTGTATGTGCTATAACGCGTGGAAATGGATACATAGGTGAAAATGTCACTACAAATGCACGAACAATTGCTGATATTCCACAGATTTTACAGGGTAAATTTCCTGATATTATTGAGGTTCGTGGTGAAGTTTATATGGGACAGAAAGATTTCCAGCTACTCAATATTAGCCAACAGAAAGAAGGGAAGTTAGCTTTCGCAAATCCTAGAAATGCAGCAGCTGGTTCTTTACGTCAGCTTGATTCACAGATAACCGCTAGCAGAAATCTTAAATTTTTTGCTTATGCTTGGGGTGAAGTGAGTGAAATGCCTGCTGAAAGCCAAATAGAAATGATGGAAAAGCTTAAAGAATATGGCTTTATTATTAATCCGTTAACAAAAGTTTTTGAAAAAGTAGAAGATCTTATTTCATATTATCATTCTATTGAAAAATGTCGTCAATCATTAAATTATGATATTGATGGAATTGTTTATAAAGTTAATGATTTAATGCTCCAAACGCGTTTGGGATTTGTCTCTCGTTCGCCACGTTGGGCAATTGCGCATAAATTTCCAGCAGAAAAAGCTATAGCACTTTTAGAAGATATTGATATCCAGGTAGGTCGAACTGGAGCATTAACTCCTGTTGCTCGTCTTACACCTATTACTGTAGGTGGGGTTGTCGTTACAAATGCAAGTTTACACAATGAAGACTATATTAAAGGAATCGGTCATAAGGGTGAGTTAATTCGTGAAGGACGTGATATTCGTGTGGGTGATACTGTTATTATACAACGTGCTGGCGATGTGATTCCTCAGATTGTTGATGTTCTTGTTGAAAAGCGTCCAAAAGGTACTCCTACTTTTATTTTTCCTCGCGTGTGTCCTGTTTGTGGAAGTCATGCTGTTCGTGAAGAGGGTGAAGCGATTCGTCGATGTACGGGTGGGCTTATTTGTTCAGCGCAAGCAATTGAGCGTATTTGTCATTTTGTTTCGCGCAATGCTTTCGATATTGAAGGATTTGGTAGAAAACAAGTGGAATTTTTCTTTCATATTCAAGATAAAACGCTTTGTATTCATTCTCCAGCGGATATTTTCACTTTACAACGACGTCAAGAAAATTCTTTGAGACGTTTGGAAAATATGGAAGGTTTTGGAGTTGTTTCAGTTCGTAAACTTTATAATGCTATTAATGCTCGCCGTAAAATTTCTTTAAGTCGTTTTTTATTTGCATTAGGTATTCGTCATATTGGTGAGGTTAATGCACAGCGTCTTGCTCGTGCTTACCAAAATTATGCTGCTTTTGAAACTGCGGCAATGTCAGCCATTATGCCGAGTGGTAAAAACATTGAAGGTAATGAGATTTGGATGGAATTAACTAATATTGAGGGAATCGGTTCTCGTGTTGGTGAAGCAATTATTGATTTTTATCAAGAGGTGCATAACCGCAATGTTTTATTGGCTTTGCTTAAAGAAGTAACTCCTCTTCATGAAATGCCTGTGGCAATAGATTATTCGCCAGTAGTAGGAAAAACTATTGTTTTTACGGGAACTTTGCAACATATGTCGAGAGATGAAGCAAAGTCTTTGGCAGAACGGTTAGGTGCTAAAACATCCAATTCTATTTCTAAAAAGACTGATCTTCTTGTCGCAGGCTCTGGAGCAGGATCGAAACTAATTAAAGCACAACAATTAGGTATTGAGGTTCTGGATGAAAAAAGCTGGCTCAAGTTAATTGATGGGCATTATATTTAGGGTTTTTCATTTCAAGCAATAAATTCCTCTGTAGAAATAGTATATTTCTAATACTAATAGAATTTTTACACGTTTCTTTTTGCAAATCTGTACTTAACTTATATTTTGTATACATTTCGATAAAAAATCAATCTTGATTCAATCAATTTTTATAGGTTTTTAACGAAACTGACAAACAGTTATTCAAAACAAAACAGACTAATCTTAAAGGACTAAAATTGATAACGTAATCCACTAGAAACACTAATTCCAGAAAAACCAGCTTTGGTTAACTTATGCTTGTATAACAAATCGCCATGCAGTGCTATAGTATCAGATAATTGGGCATGAACACCCATACCTGTTTCAACTGTAGAACCAAATGCACCTAACTGAAAAGCATCTTTAAAATATACTATCCGCTTATTTTCATAACTATGTGCAAGATGAAGTTTGCTATAAAAGGAAATGACACGTGCCTTTTCAGAAGAAGTAACAGCTTTTGTTAAAGAACCACCAACGCGTGCTATCAATTGATCATGCTTCCCTAGCTCAATATCAAACCGATCAATATCACGAGCTTTATCAAACATGATAGACTGATAAATAACTTGAAGCTGCGGCTCAATAATAAAACCATTATAGCCTGTGATAATAGCCTGACCTCCCATCAAAGAGGTACTCAAAAGTCTACCTTTTAATGCGGCTGTTTTACCTCGAGCAAGAGTTACAACATCGCCCTTTAAAAAATCGTAAGAGAAAAATCCATTCACATAAAAACCTGCATCATGCTGTAAATTAGCATAAAGCTTGCCTGACCATTTATTAAAAACACTCTTTTGACTTTGTTTAACGGCAAGAGGCTGAAGAGAGAGCCTACCATAAGTCCCCATCATTCCAAAAGACAAAGCACTCTGTTTATTCTCTAATGTCTTTAAGACAACACCTGCTGTCATACTGTTATAGTCCAGATCGGCTCCATAACCATGTTCAAGAACAGACAAATTTGAAGTATAGCGATGATTACTCCCATAACCGCGTATAAAAAAGCTTGTCTTTCTATTGTCATCAGCTTCATTAGGAGCATTTTGTATGATTTCCAAAAGTTCGTGTTGATTACTCATATCTACCACACCTGCATGAAATAAAGCATGAGGTAAGAGCAAATAACTTGGGAGTTGTGGCACAACTGCTGGCACTCTTGGACCTAGTTCTGGCGTTGACCCCGGTGATGCTAGTACTAGCTGCAGACGATAATCCCAAAAATTACTTCCATCATCATTAACTAACTTTTGTTCAGGATTAGCTTGACCACGAGAAGAACTTGGACCATAAGCAAAAAGACCATATTTATAAGGTGATCCCCCGAATGTAATATAATCACCATTCAGTTTGAAGGAATTTTCTTGTGCTGTACCGGAAACCTGAATAAGCGAAACACCCTGAGTATTCCCATTCTCCCCTATATCACCTTCTGAACCTCCATTTTGAGCAGTAACATAAACAGTGGTTGTACCGGACACATTGCCATGGATCAAAACTCTATCAGTTTTATGACTATCAAGCGAACCATCAAGGTTCAAACTTGTGTTTAAATGGATCTGCGCATCATTCGTAGCACTATAAACAACACCCGATCCTTTTCCAACATTAAGTATTTGATAAACAACATTTTTTGGTGTATCAAACTGAACAATACTATGATCCAGTTTTAAAGATGCTATAGACCATGCGATGGTATTCAAATACCTTTGATTTATAAAATTGTTATTTTTTCTTGTGGTCAAAATCCAGGTTGAATTATTTTTCAAGTCGAAATTCACTTTAGCTGTACCGGTAATGAGAGTACCCCCTTTGAGCTGAGAATTATTAGCGTTAATGTCTATAGTTCCACTATCAGCTTCTAATAAAGAATCACCGGAGAGTGTTGAATTATTTTTCAAGTCGAAATTCACTTTAGCTGTACCGGTAATGCGAGTCCCCCTTTAAGACGAGAACTATCAGCGTTAATGTTTATAGTTCCACTATCAGCTTCTAATAAAAGATCATCGGAGAGTCCTGTTTGTTCTAATACAAGATTACCGAAGAGTGTTGAATTATTTTTCAAGTCGAAATTCACTTTAGCTGTACCGGTAATGCGAGTCCCCCTTTAAGATGAGAATTATCAGCGTTAATGTTTATAGTTCCGCTATCAGCTTCTAATAAAAGATCACCGGAGAGTCCTGTTTGTTCTAATAAAAGATCACCAAAGAGTTTTGAATTATTTTTCAAGTCGAAATTCACTGTAGCTGGACCGGTAATGAGAGTACTCCCTTTGAGCTGAGAATTATCAGCGTTAATGTTTATAATTCCACTATCAGCTTCTAATAAAAGATCATCGGAGAGTTTTGAATTATTTTTCAAGTCGAAATTCACTGTAGCTGTACCGGTAATGAGAGTACTCCCTTTGAGCTGAGAATTATCAGCATTAATGTTTATAGTTCCACTATCAGCTTCTAATACAAGATTACCGAAGAGTTTTGAATTATTTTTCAAGTCGAAATTCACTGTAGCTGTATCGATAATGATAGTATCCCCTTGGAGCTGAGAATTATTAGCCTTAACGTCTATAGTTCCACCAGCAACTTCTAATAAAAAATCACCAGAGAGTTTTGAATTATTTTTCAAGTCGAAATTCACTGTAGCTGCACCGGTAATGATAGTATCCCCTTGGAGCTGAGAAGTATCAGCCTTAATGTCTATTGTTCCACCAGCAGCTTTTAATAAATGATTACCAGAGAGTTTTGAATTATTTTTCAAGTCGAAATTCACTGTAGCTGCACCGGTAATGATAGTATCCCCTTTGAGCTGAGAACTATCAGCCTTAATGTTTATAGTTCCACCAGCAGCTTTTAATAAAAGATCACCAGAGAGCATTGAATTATTTTTCAAGTCGAAATTCACTGTAGCTGGACCGGTAATGAGAGCACCCCCTTTGAGCTGAGAATTATTAGCGTTAATGTCTATAGTTCCACTATCAGCTTCTAATAAAAGATCACCGGAGAGTTTTGTTTGGTCTGATAAATTAAAGATAAGCTTCTGATTAGCTTTATTATAAATAACCGTATGTTCAGGAACAGTAAAATTTGTCTTCTTTAAAGAAACCACTATATCACTTGTACTTTTTTCAGTAGCAGAAGATATTCCATATACACCATAAAATTGTTTACCATTTACTTTAATACTTACACCTTCAATATCTACTTTTGTTTGAAGAGCATCTTTTCCCTCTTGCTTATCATCTTCGCTCTTTTTAATGTCGAATATCAATCCATGGGCATTATTTAGATCAATATTTCCCCCCTTCATATCCAAACTACTCTTTGGGTACATATAAATGGCTGCATTATAAATAGCTTCTGCGCTACTATCCTCACTCATTGACTGTTGCTGCCCTTGATTATTAATGTTAACTTTTTCTAAAGAAATATTTCCTCCCTCTATACGAACCGCACTACCTTGCGCAAAATCAATGTTTTTACCCTCCATTTGAATTATGGAATCTTTTTGGCTGAAAAGACCTATCCCATTATTGCCTACTTCAATACCTACATCAAATAGCTCAATTGTAGCAGCTTCACCCTCAGCGTGAACAGCAATCTGGCTCTCTTTAATTGTACCCTCTAACACGTTTATCGAACTATTTTTTGAAGCATAAAGACCTATTGTTAGGTTCTGTAAGGACAATTTATCAGCCTGAACTGATGCATTCAGAGCTGATGCATTTTCATCTGATTCATCCTCAACTGATCCATTCTGAACTGTTTCATTTTCTCGGGTATAGACACCAATATATTTAACAGCCGTATTGCTCTCTTTTTGGGGACCTTTAATCGTTACATTTTTTGCATCAAGCCAACCAACCGCATAGATGCCAATTACTCCATAGTCTTTATTCTTCAAGTCATTACAAGAAGAGTTTGAAAACGTTTTTTTCCGTTTAGCATTATTCGCCATAGTATAGGTTGGATTTTGTATGCTTTTTTTTCCTTTGTCTTTATCTTGGAAAGCCTTTATAACAAAATTACCTTCCGGTAATTCTATAGTATAGGTTGTATTTTGTTTGCTTTCTTTTTCTTTGTTTTTATATTGAAAAGTCTTTATAATAAAATTACCTTCCGGTAATTCTATTGTTTTTCTTTGCGGCTCTTCAACGCAAGCGGTAGCAAATAAAATAGAGCTTGTTAAAAGATTATAAATGAAAAAAAAGAGGGAAAAAATAATTATAAGCATTCTTATCCAATATTTAAAACATGATTGCATAAAGATAACATAAGATTGCTATTATCATTGAAAAAATACGGCGAAATTAAGTTCAACACAAAAATATCGTAATATTATCATTTCTTTTAGAATGTAAGTTAGTAAATTTTCTATGATTTATTTTATAATCATACCCTTGTTGTATGTTATGCTATAAAAAATTGATTTTGTATCGATTGTATAATCAAAATATAGGTTAAGTACAAATCTGCAAAAGAAAACGTGTAAAAATTCTATTAGTATTGCAAATACAATCTTTCTAAGTAAATTGTGGTGTATTTTTTTCTTGACTTAATTTAGCCATTTTGTATTGGCAACTTATTTATTGAACTTTATATTTTTTTTATGTTTTTTATGTTAAAGAATTCGCTCTTTGTTTTAATCTTTTTTCTCATTTCCATTTCAGCTGATTCTATTCTAGCTAAAGCTAACGCGAATCTCAAGCAAAATAGTGAACTAACAACAAGTGGGAAAGTGCGACCAAACTTAGTAGTAGATATAGGAGCGTATGAAGATGTTTTCATTACGTTGTTTGCTCAAATTGATCCTAAACAAGGAGAAGAAAGAGCGCTAAAAAATACAACCTATACTATAGACACTCTCGCTCAACGGAAACAAAAGAAAATGTCTAATATCTCTACTGCTATCTCTCAGAACGATCATGGAATAGTTGGCATCTATGCTGTTGGTTGGCTTGATGTAGAAAATGTAAAGATTATAGGTCCTCAAAACGAGAGCGATAAGACTGTTAAATATATTGGTGTCTATGCCCGAGAATATGAAACAGTTGATGATGATGATAACTATGCAACAGTTATTACTAATAACAATGAATTAGCTCAGACTGGATCAGTTAATGCTGATAAATTGTCCTTACAGAACCTAACAATAGGTCTTTATGCTTCAACAAATAGTTCGATAAACGTGTTAGATAGCACAATTGAAAAGAGCCAGATTGCTGTTTACGCTGATGGTGAAGCTGCTACAATTGAGCTACTTGATGTGGATATTAGAGTAGGCAATAATGGGATAGGTCTTTTCAGCCAAAAAGATTCCATAATTCAAATGGAGGGTAAAAGCATTGATTTTACGCAAGGTAGTGCGGTTCGTATAGAGGGAGGAAATATTTCTTTAGAAAAAGTTAACATTAATAATCAAGGGCAGAAACAGTTAATTAGTGAGGATAGTAGCACAGAAGTTGTTGATAATGCAGCCATTTATATGTACCCAAAGAGTAGTTTGGATATGAAGACGGGAAATATTGTTTTAAATAATGCACATGGATTGATATTCGACATTAAAAAGAGCGAAGATGATAAGCAAGAGGGAAAAGATGCTCTTCAAACAAAAGTAGATATTGAAGGTGTAAGTATTAAAGTAAATGGTAAACAATTTTATGGTGTATATGGAATATCTTCTGCTACTGAAAAAAGTACAAGTGATATAGTGGTTTCTTTAAAGAAGACAAATTTTACTGTTCCTGAACATACGGTTATTTATAATAAAGCTAATCAGAAGCTTATCTTTAATTTATCAGACCAAACAGAACTCTCCGGTGATCTTTTATTAGACGCTGATAGTGGAATTATAAACATTAACGCTAATAATTCTCAGCTCAAAGGGGGTACTTTCATTACCGGTGCAGCTAAAGTGAATTTCGACTTGAAAAATAATTCAACACTCTCCGGTGATTTTTTATTAGAAGCTGATAGTGGAACTATAGACATTAACGCTGATAGCTCTCAGCTCAAAGGGGATACTATCATTACCGGTGCAGCTAAAGTGAATTTCGACTTGAAAAATAATTCAACACTCTCCGGTGATTTTTTATTAGAAGCTGATAGTGGAACTATAGACATTAACGCTGATAGTTCTCATCTTAAAGGGGGTACTTTCATTACCGGTGCAGCTAAAGTGAATTTCGACTTGAAAAATAATTCAACACTCTCCGGTGATTTTTTATTAGAAGCTGATAGTGGAACTATAGACATTAACGCTGATAGCTCTCAGCTCAAAGGGGATACTCTCATTACCGGTGCAGCTAAAGTGAATTTCGACTTGAAAAATAATTCAACACTCTCCGGTGATTTTTTATTAGAAGCTGATAGTGGAACTATAGACATTAACGCTGATAGTTCTCATCTTAAAGGGGGTACTTTCATTACCGGTGCAGCTAAAGTGAATTTCGACTTGAAAAATAATTCAACACTCTCCGGTGATTTTTTATTAGAAGCTGATAGTGGAACTATAGACATTAACGCTGATAGCTCTCAGCTCAAAGGGGATACTCTCATTACCGGTGCAGCTAAAGTGAATTTCGACTTGAAAAATAATTCAACACTCTCCGGTGATCTTTTATTAGAAGCTGATAGTGGAACTATAGACATTAACGCTAATAATTCTCAGCTCAAAGGGGGTGCTCTCATTACCGGTCCAGCTACAGTGAATTTCGACTTGAAAAATAATTCAATGCTCTCTGGTGATCTTTTATTAAAAGCTGCTGGTGGAACTATAAACATTAAGGCTGATAGTTCTCAGCTCAAAGGGGATACTATCATTACCGGTGCAGCTACAGTGAATTTCGACTTGAAAAATAATTCAAAACTCTCTGGTAATCATTTATTAAAAGCTGCTGGTGGAACAATAGACATTAAGGCTGATACTTCTCAGCTCCAAGGGGATACTATCATTACCGGTGCAGCTACAGTGAATTTCGACTTGAAAAATAATTCAAAACTCTCTGGTGATTTTTTATTAGAAGTTGCTGGTGGAACTATAGACGTTAAGGCTAATAATTCTCAGCTCCAAGGGGATACTATCATTATCGATACAGCTACAGTGAATTTCGACTTGAAAAATAATTCAAAACTCTTCGGTAATCTTGTATTAGAAGCTGATAGTGGAACTATAAACATTAATGCTGATAATTCTCAGCTCAAAGGGAGTACTCTCATTACCGGTACAGCTACAGTGAATTTCGACTTGAAAAATAATTCAAAACTCTCCGATGATCTTTTATTAGAAGCTGATAGTGGAATTATAAACATTAACGCTGATAATTCTCAGCTCAAAGGGAGTACTCTCATTACCGGTCCAGCTACAGTGAATTTCGACTTGAAAAATAATTCAAAACTCTTTGGTGATCTTTTATTAGAACAAACAGGACTCTCCGGTGATCTTTTATTAGAAGCTGATAGCGGAACTATAAACATTAACGCTGATAATTCTCATCTTAAAGGGGGGACTCGCATTACCGGTACAGCTAAAGTGAATTTCGACTTGAAAAATAATTCAACACTCTTCGGTAATCTTGTATTAGAACAAACAGGACTCTCCGATGATCTTTTATTAGAAGCTGATAGTGGAACTATAAACATTAACGCTGATAGTTCTCGTCTTAAAGGGGGGACTCGCATTACCGGTACAGCTAAAGTGAATTTCGACTTGAAAAATAATTCAACACTCTCCGGTGATTCTTTATTAGAAGCTGATAGTGGAACTATAGACATTAACGCTAATAATTCTCAGCTCAAAGGGGGTACTCTCATTACCGGTACAGCTAAAGTGAATTTCGACTTGAAAAATAATTCAACCTGGATTTTGACCACAAGAAAAAATAACAATTTTATAAATCAAAGGTATTTGAATACCATCGCATGGTCTATAGCATCTTTAAAACTGGATCATAGTATTGTTCAGTTTGATACACCAAAAAATGTTGTTTATCAAATACTTAATGTTGGAAAAGGATCGGGTGTTGTTTATAGTGCTACGAATGATGCGCAGATCCATTTAAACACAAGTTTGAACCTTGATGGTTCGCTTGATAGTCATAAAACTGATAGAGTTTTGATCCATGGCAATGTGTCCGGTACAACCACTGTTTATGTTACTGCTCAAAATGGAGGTTCAGAAGGTGATATAGGGGAGAATGGGAATACTCAGGGTGTTTCGCTTATTCAGGTTTCCGGTACAGCACAAGAAAATTCCTTCAAACTGAATGGTGATTATATTACATTCGGGGGATCACCTTATAAATATGGTCTTTTTGCTTATGGTCCAAGTTCTTCTCGTGGTCAAGCTAATCCTGAACAAAAGTTAGTTAATGATGATGGAAGTAATTTTTGGGATTATCGTCTGCAGCTAGTACTAGCATCACCGGGGTCAACGCCAGAACTAGGTCCAAGAGTGCCAGCAGTTGTGCCACAACTCCCAAGTTATTTGCTCTTACCTCATGCTTTATTTCATGCAGGTGTGGTAGATATGAGTAATCAACACGAACTTTTGGAAATCATACAAAATGCTCCTAATGAAGCTGATGACAATAGAAAGACAAGCTTTTTTATACGCGGTTATGGGAGTAATCATCGCTATACTTCAAATTTGTCTGTTCTTGAACATGGTTATGGAGCCGATCTGGACTATAACAGTATGACAGCAGGTGTTGTCTTAAAGACATTAGAGAATAAACAGAGTGCTTTGTCTTTTGGAATGATGGGGACTTATGGTAGGCTCTCTCTTCAGCCTCTTGCCGTTAAACAAAGTCAAAAGAGTGTTTTTAATAAATGGTCAGGCAAGCTTTATGCTAATTTACAGCATGATGCAGGTTTTTATGTGAATGGATTTTTCTCTTACGATTTTTTAAAGGGCGATGTTGTAACTCTTGCTCGAGGTAAAACAGCCGCATTAAAAGGTAGACTTTTGAGTACCTCTTTGATGGGAGGTCAGGCTATTATCACAGGCTATAATGGTTTTATTATTGAGCCGCAGCTTCAAGTTATTTATCAGTCTATCATGTTTGATAAAGCTCGTGATATTGATCGGTTTGATATTGAGCTAGGGAAGCATGATCAATTGATAGCACGCGTTGGTGGTTCTTTAACAAAAGCTGTTACTTCTTCTGAAAAGGCACGTGTCATTTCCTTTTATAGCAAACTTCATCTTGCACATAGTTATGAAAATAAGCGGATAGTATATTTTAAAGATGCTTTTCAGTTAGGTGCATTTGGTTCTACAGTTGAAACAGGTATGGGTGTTCATGCCCAATTATCTGATACTATAGCACTGCATGGCGATTTGTTATACAAGCATAAGTTAACCAAAGCTGGTTTTTCTGGAATTAGTGTTTCTAGTGGATTACGTTATCAATTTTAGTCCTTTAAGATTAGTCTGTTTTGTTTTGAATAACTGTTTGTCAGTTTCGTTAAAAACCTATAAAAATCGGCTGATAGGGCTTTATCTCTGATTTCCAGAAATTAGAGTATTTCATTGTGTTTTGTACTCTATCTCTAGAATGAAAGTTAACTTCCTTTAAGCTTTTTGGGGGATATTTAATTTAAGAGTGCATTTACATTCAAAGAGGCATTGTAGCTTTTTTTAGCCATTTTTTATCTTCTTTATCGAGATATGGTGCATTAACTTGATAAACACAGGCATGATAATCGTTAAGCCACTGTTTTTCTTCTACTGTTAAAAGTTTTATCAGAATTAATTGGCGATCAATAGGGCACTTTGTAAGTGTTTCAAATGATAGCATATCTATATCGCCGTTAGTAATTTTTTGCGCTTGTTTGACAATCATCAAATTTTCAATACGAATACCAAAAGCTTTTTCACGGTAATACCCAGGTTCGTTAGAGATAATCATACCGGGAATAAGCTCTTGGTTTCCATAGCGTGAAAAATTTTGTGGTCCTTCGTGAACAGAGAGATAAGAACCAACTCCATGGCCAGTCCCATGTGCATAATCAAAACCAGCTTTCCATAAAGCACTGCGTGCTAAAACATCAATATCTTGCCCACGTGTACCTTTAGGAAATTTTGCACTTGAAAGAGCAATCATGCCTTTGAGGACAAGGGTAAAGCAGCGTTTTTCTTCTTCTCCAATACTGCCAATTGCTACCGTACGGGTGACATCTGTTGTACCATCTCGGTATTGTCCACCTGAATCGACAAGATAAAGCTCACCTTCATTAAGTAGTTTATTTGTTTTAGTGGTTACATGATAATGAATAATTGCACCATTTTTACCTGCTGCTGAAATCGTATCAAAGGAAAGATCTTCAAGTTTTATTCCCATTTCTTGTGCAGTTATGATCCGAAATTTTTCTAATTTTTTAGCAGCTGAAATTTCATTAATTGTACCTGGTATTTGTCTATCAAGCCAGGACAAAAAACGAGTAAGTGCTATACCATCACATAAATGTGCTCTGCGTGAGCCATTGAGCTCTGTAGTATTTTTAATGGCACGTGGTAAGACAACAGGATCCGTTAGTGTAATAAAAGATCCTCCTGTTTTTTCAATAACGGTGCGTAACTTTTCGCACGTTAAAAATGGATCTAAAGCAAAAACAGTACCTTGTTGAACATGATCTTTGATATTTGAAATAAATTCTTCTGGTTTATATAGTTTTGCATAACATTTCAGATATTGTCTTTGCTCACTACCAATTTTTTTACTATCAATAAATAAGCTTGGTTTTTCTTTAATTGAAATGATGGCAAAACAAAGGGAAAAGGGTGAATTAGAAATATCATTGCCACGTATATTGAATGTCCATGCAATAGAAGATGGATCTGTAAAAATAAAAGCATTTGCACCAGATTGCTTTATATTTTTGCGAATTTGTGACAGCTTTTCATTCGTGCTGCATCCTGCATATTTGAGAGGATGAATTGATACAGGGGTTTGTGGGCATTTAGGTTGATCATTCCAAATAAGATCAATAAGATTGGGTTGACTTTCTATAAGTTTGCCACCTATTTTCAATTCTAATGCTTGTCTTAATATGGCTGTAGCATTAATAGTATGAAGCCACGGATCAAAGCCAATTGAAAGTTTTTGTCTATTTTTTTCGAGCCATTGTGCTGGTGAGCAGATTGCTAAATCTTCATAATCAAAGATACAAGAATCTGTTTGCTGACGAACCTGAAGTTTATAACGTCCGTCAGTAAATATAATAGCTTTATCTTTTAAAATTAATGCTATACCAGATGATCCAGTAAATCCAGTTAGCCAGCTAAGACGTTGAGCATGTTTAGGAACATATTCTCCTTGGTGTTCATCTGTATGCGGAACTAGAAAGCCATCTAGTCCAAAGTGATCAAATTTTTTACGCAGAGCTGCAACACGCTTTGCAGCATAAGTAGGGTTTGTTATTGTTTCAAAAGATTGGTACATAAAGACGTTTTTTCTTTTATTTCAGATGCAAAGTAACCCATTCTTGTCGGAAATATGTTTCAATATGTTTTAAACCTTGTTTTATATAAGCTTTTAAAACATCATCGCGCTGTTCTTCAAGAATTCCAGATAGTATAATAGATCCACCTTTTTGCAATGCTTTCACCATATCGTGTGCAAGCTCGATTAGAGGGTTAGCAAGAATATTAGCAACAATAAGATCAAAGGGAGCGCATGATGCGACTTTATCATCGCGAAAATCCGTAATTGTAACAGCTGTAACATGCTCTGTCACACCATTAAATCTAATATTATGTTTTGCAACTTGAACGGCTATTGGATCTATATCAGCTGCAAGCACAGGAATAGGTTTGAGCATCACGATACCAATAGCTAATACTCCACTACCTGTGCCGAGATCAAGAGCATTTTGCGGGTTCTCATCTTGTATTACTTTGGTAATCATTTCTAAACAGCTAAATGTTGTTCCATGATGACCTGTACCAAAAGCCTGATTAGCTTCAATTTCAATAGGCAAAACATTAGGTGGAATGTTTTTTCGTTCATGGCTACCGTGAA
Source organism: Bartonella sp. AR 15-3 (assembly GCF_002022445.1). Lineage (GTDB taxonomy): Bacteria > Pseudomonadota > Alphaproteobacteria > Rhizobiales > Rhizobiaceae > Bartonella. The sequence goes on from NZ_MUYE01000001.1 coordinate 341,038, forward strand.
GAAAAAAAGGACCAGCACATACCGGTTTTAACTCTGCAAGACTTTGTTTTACCCAATCGATATTGGGTAAGATTTCTATGTTAATTTTATTTGGATCTATTGCAAGAATACGTGAAAAGCATTCAGAAGCACTTTTCTGATTTTTTTGATCAACATAGAGTGAAATTTCATAAATAGCATTTTTGTCATCTATTTCTGTAAGAGCAAGAGGATAACCTTCCTCCTCAAAGGCTATTTCCATAAGAGCATAAAATTTTTCTACCTCATTTTTAGGAGCTGTCCAATACAGACGAATTTGTTGTGACATGCTATTTAAAATTAGTGGAATTTGAAACGAGTTTTTTTAGCCGTGTAATAGCGATATTGTCTTTTAATTTATTCTCGTTTTCTTCAACATTATATGGAATAATTCCAGCTAACTTCCCACCTTTTTTAAGCAAGAAAATTGCGGCTGTATGATTATAGGTATAATTATCATCATTTGTTCCGACTACTTTTTCAGAAACAATATTAAAAGAAGCAACCATTTTATGAACTGCGTTAGGATCTCCACTTATACCAATAATTTTATCAGTAAAATTGCTTAAATACTCACGAAGCACCTCTGGTGTATCGCGCTCAGGGTCAACAGTGACAAACCATACACCTAGTTTGTCAGCATCTGAACCAATCGCTGTAAGCCACCGACTAAGATCCATAAGCGTAGTAGGGCAAGTATCAGGGCACATAGTATAGCCAAAAAAGATTACTGCAGGTTTGCTTCGGATATCAGCTTCAGTGATAATTTTACCATTAGAAGCAGTGAGTGTAAAATTCTCACCCAAAGGCTTATTTCTAAACGCATCATAGATAAAAACACTAGCAAGAAATACAACTGTTAGCCCCAGTATGCGTATTACATTTTTCATAGATTAGCTCTCTTATATACAAGTATACAAGGATTATAATGCTTATAACTTAATTTTGCAATCACCGTTTTGGATAAAAAGCATGTATGTTGATGAGTATGCAGAATACTATAAAAGCTATTTTATCTAGATAAAAGATTGCATACTATCATTTCGTATACTTTTATATAAAAAGTGAATATGTGTTAAGAAAATTTTTTTGTTATTATAGATAATAAATCATGTACTTATGAGGAAATATTTTATATATAAATAAAGTAAATATTTATAAAATTTTACTCTTTCTTTAAGCTTTTTTACTCTAGCTTTAACATCATCATAAATTCCAGTAATGTCTTTTAAAACTTAGTTTTGAAAAATTTATACTACGTAAAGAACATCTTGACACTTTGAATAAGAATTGTGTAAAAAATAAAGTGTATAATAAAATTTTTTAGAGTTTAGAGATTAAGTAAAGAATTTTTTGATGTCTAAAAAAATAGATAAAAACATAATAGTGAACAATAAAGAGCTTGGTCTTACTAAGACTTTTAAGCTCTCTAAACGTATCAATTCGGATGATTTTATTAAAGATACCAGGAATTTGTCGGATGAAAGCAATCTTCAGATTGCTACTGCTCAGGCTCGAGTATACGACAAAGATCAGACTAAAGATCATGATAAACTTAGGAAGTATGAGCTTACAGACGAGACGTTAGAATTCGATTCTTATGAACTTTATCGCATTATAGCTCTTAGGGATTTTGGATCTGTAAAAGCGGGTGATCTGGGTGGTTTTATTGCGGATGAATCTAATCTATCCCATGAAGGCGATTGTTGGGTTGGTGATTTTGCTTGGGTTTACGACAAGGCTCATATTTATGGTAATGCCGGGGTTTATGGTAATGCCAGGGTTTATGGTAATGCTAGGGTTTATGATAATGCTTCGGTTTATGATAATGCCAGGGTTTGTGGTAATGCCAAGGTTTATGGTGATGCCTGGGTTTATGATGATACCTGGGTTTATGATAATGCCTCGGTTTATGATAATGCCTGGGTTTATGATAATGCTGAGGTTTCTGGTGGGGCGAGAGTTTATGGTAGTGCCAGAGTTTATGAAAATGCTTTAGTTGATGATGCTACAATTTCTGGTAATGCTAAGATTTATGGTAATGCTGCGGTTATAGAGAGTGCTGAGGTTTGTAATGATGTAAGGGTTTATGGGATGCTGAAGTTCGTGGTCATTGTCAGATTTTTCATAGTGCTAAAATTTATGGTCAAGCTCGGATTTGCGATAATGCTAATATTTTCGGAAATGCTGAGATTTATGATGATGCCTTAGTTCGTGATAAGGCTTACGTTTATGGCAATGCTAAGATTCATGGTTCTGCTTGTGTTGCTGATTATGCTAGTGTTACAAAGACTGCTGAAGTTTGTGATGATGCTGAGGTTTGTGGTAATGCTGTGATTTGGGATAATGCTGTAATTGGCGGTACAGCTTTAGTTAGAGGTAATGCCAAGGTTTATGGAGATACTAAGGTTTTTGGAAATGCTATGGTTTTCGGTAATGCTAAGATCTATAATCATGTTCAGATTTTTGATAATGCTAAAGTTTTTGAAAATGCTATGATTTCTGGTAATGCTAGGATTTCTGGTGATGCGATGATTTTTGGTAATACTAATGTTTATGATAATGCATGCGTTTATGGTAAAGCTCAGATTACGGGCAATTCTAAGATTTACGCGAATGCCAAAATTTATGACAATGTCAAAGTTTATGATGAAGCCCGAGTTCACGGGAACGTTGAAATATCTGGTAATATTGAGATTCTAGATAAAATGGATATTTTTAATAACGATCAAATTAACGAAAGGAAAATTTGTAGCGATATCAGAATTCGTAAAACTGAGTTTAAAAGGAGCTTTCTGAGGTTGTGATAATATTAAAGCTGCTAAAAGCTACAGTTTGCAATAATGTTATGATTTAAGGCGCTTTTCGCTTTACAAATGAGGTGCTAGAGTTTTACAAAGCGTAAGGGGGTTTTTCGGATTTTTTTATGCCAAAAATTAGTGAGAAATTGAGTCAAAAATTTCTTCTTAAAAAAGAACGGATATTATCTCTGATTGAGCAGTGATTTTCATCCGAAATTATTTAAGAGAAAACAAAGATTTTTTTGTTTTACTTAATTTGCAATTTAAGCAATGGGTATGAGCAAAGAGCATGTAATATCTTTCTGTTCTGATCAACATAAAAAATGATAGGCTATCTTTATAAATCAACAACTTATAACTGCAATACGATTAAATGATTTGAAGGTTAAGCTTCTATTTGGAAAGATAACTTGTAGTAGATTACACTAAACTTTTGTTACAAAATTATCAATAACGCGTTTTTCTCCGGCTTTATCGAAGAAGATAGTTAATTTATTGCCATCTATTGCTTTAATTTGACCATAACCAAATTTTATATGAAAAATCCGATCATTTATAGAAAAAGCTGAGGATTTATCAGAGACTGATTTTGCAACGATATTTCCTTCAATATTTTTTTGTTGGCGGTGTCGGGTAATTCCAAGGTTTAAATCGATATCACCGTGGCAAATTCGTTCAACATGAGCGATAGGTTGTTTCCTCCAATTATCGCGTGTTGTTTCTGTTTGATTTTTTTGAGCGCGTTGCCATTTTGGTGTTGAATAATTATTATAAAAAGAACTTTGATTTTTGAAGCATGCTTGGCTATAACTACCATAAGATGTTTCAATTTCTGTTACTTTTATATGCTCTTCTGGTAATTCATTGAGAAAACGAGAAGGGATTGTAGATTGCCAAAGTCCATGAATTCGCCGATTGGACACACACCATATATGCAAGTATTTTTTTGCTCTTGTTATTCCTACATAAGCAAGACGTCGTTCTTCTTCTAATCCTGAACGGCCACCTTCATCTAATGAGCGTTGATGAGGAAAGAGGCCTTCTTCCCAACCAGGAAGAAAGACAGTTTCAAATTCAAGGCCTTTAGCAGAATGAAGAGTCATGATATTAACTGCATTCATTTTTTCATTGCTTTCAGAATCCATTACTAGTGAAACATGCTCTAAAAAACTGAGAAGACTTTCAAATTGTTCCATAGAACGGATCATTTCTTTAAGATTTTCTAGTCGTATTGGTGCTTCTGATGAACGATCTTCTTGCCACATTGCTGTATAGCCTGAATCATCAAGGATTATTTCAGCAAGCTCTGTATGTGGTGTGTGTTGTAACATGTTTTGCCAGCGGTAGAAATTTTCTACAACATCTCGCAAAGCATTGCGTATTTTAGGTTTTAGCTCATCAGTTGCAATTATTTCAGCTGCAGCAACAAAGAGGGGAATAGAGCGTGCACGCGCGCTATTATAAAGATGATGAAGTGTTGCATCTCCTAGGCCGCGTTTGGGTATATTGATAATACGTTCAAAGGCTAGATCATCAGCTGGTTGAACAACGACACGTAAGTAAGCCAAGGCATCACGTATTTCTCTTCGTTCATAAAAGCGCGGACCACCAATAACGCGATAATTGAGACCAAGTGTGACAAAGCGATCTTCAAATTCACGCATTTGGAATGATGCTCGCACCAATATAGCTATATGATTTAATGAATGACCAGCCCGTTGTGCTTGTTCAATTTCTTGTCCAATAGCACGAGCTTCTTCTGCAGAATCCCATGCAGCATGAATTTTTACTTTTTCATCATCGCTATTTATCTGATCAGAAAAAAGCGTTTTTCCAAGCCTATCTCGATTATGAGAAATTAAATGAGAAGCAGTTTTTAAAATATGTGATGTAGAGCGATAATTCCGTTCTAAACGGATGATTTTTGCAGGAAAGAAATCTTTTTCAAAGCGTAATATATTATCGACTTTTGCACCACGCCACCCGTAAATAGATTGATCATCATCCCCTACACAACAAAGGTTAATTTGCTTTTCATGGCGTTGAGCCAAAAGACGGAGCCAGAGATATTGTGCTGTATTTGTATCTTGATATTCATCTACAAGAATATAGCGAAATTTATTATGATATTCGCGAAGAATATCTGGGTTATTTTGAAAGATGGAAATAGAGTGCAACAAAAGATCGCCAAAATCACAAGCATTAAGATTTTTTAGTCGATCCTGATAACTACGATAAAGTTCTCGTCCTATTCCATTGCCAAAGGAATGAGCATCGCCCTCTGAGATATGATTCGGCAAAAGTCCTTGGTTTTTCCAAGAATCAATCATTGCTGCTAAATTACGTGCTGGCCAACGTTTATCATCTAATCCTTCAGCTTGAATGAGCTGTTTTAAAAGACGGGTAACATCGTCACGATCAAGAATGGTAAAATTGCTTTTTAAATCAACAAGTTCTGCATGACGACGTAGAATCTTTGCTCCAGTAGAATGAAATGTTCCAAGCCAAGGCATATCGTTAACAGTTTTACCAACAAGCTCACCAATACGTATTTTCATTTCATGTGCAGCTTTATTGGTAAAAGTAACAGCTAATATTTGTTTAGGATGTGCAAGTCCGAGATGCAAAATGTGAGAAATACGAGTAGTAAGAACGCGAGTTTTTCCAGTGCCAGCACCTGCAAGAACTAAAATGGGTCCTTCTGTATTTATGACAGCTTGTTTTTGTTCTGGATTCAATTTTTCTAAATAGTTAGGCTCATTCAGGCTCATATTGCGTGTTTTCGCTTTCTGCTAAAGTATGCGTAACTAACCTAGACTTATTTTCAGGTTTATAAGAAGACACGCCATTTTTAAGAGACGTTATATGATCGAAAAAATCACTCATTATAACTTTATCTAGTATTTTTTTGATTTGAACGCTAGATAAAAATTATTTGCTTAAAAACACGATACATAAAGTATAGAGATTACAAGAGAAGGTAAAGATGCAGTGTATGAAATAAGCGACTATCAAAGCTACATATATGTAATAAAGTTGCAAGCTTACTTTTATTCTCAATTATAATGGATGCATAAAAGTTGGAATGTAAAAGCGAATAGGGCTATTTCTCAAAATAAGCTTACATTGAAATTATAGAAAAATCATATTTTGCGATGAAATCAAAAAAGATTTCTTGGAGAAAAGAGCTTTTGATTAATGAATAATATCATTCTTATCTGTTTTCATTCATCGCTAGAGAGACGATTTTGATCAAGAAATTTTTTGGCTTTTAGAGTTTCTTTTTTATCAAAAAGTTTTTCAAGTTTGGTCCGTCCAAAACGATAGCGATTTTCCTCTGCATGAATGGCTCGTTCTATACGTTTTTTCTGTTTTCGAAATTGACGAAGATTAATTAGTACAACCATAGAGTAATTCATTTATTTTTTTCGGAAGGAGTCCAAAGAAACAATATTAGCACTCTGCTTAGAATCATTGTTTGATGATTCTTTTTCCGTTTTGAGAGTTGATATTTTTGTAGATATATTTTCCTTTTTTTGTTTATCTGAAGGAATAACAGGAGCACATGAAGCATTTTCTAGATTTTTACTCTCTCCTGAAGTGAGGTTAGAGGGAAGATCAAATGCTGTTTCAAAAGCTGCTATAGGGTCATAAAAAACTTGGATAGAATTAAAAGGGATAACCAGTTTTTCAGTAATTTCTCCAAAGGAAAGTGTTACTTCAAAAGCAGTTTCTGATACACTTAGATCTCTAAATTGGTGTTGTAATACGATGGTCATTTGATCAGGGTAGCGCTTTTGAAGCCGAGGAGAAATTTTTATTCCTGGTGCGTTTGTTAAGAAAGTGATAAAAAAATGATGATTACCTGGAAGACCTGCTTTGGCTACTTCCAATAAAACTTTTCGGATGACACCGCGAAGTGCATCCTGAACGAGAATGTCATAACGGATCTGATCTTGAACCATCGAAGTTTATTCCTCTTAAATATGCAGTGATTAAATATGAATAATACAGTGCAATAACATGTTTTTAAAAGCTAGCAACATTTTATTTACTGCGCACCTTCTTAATCAAGAAAAACATGAATTTATTTCAAATATCGTCTGGCAGGTCAAAATATATAGTCATAAAAGTGAAGGCTTCTGTTGCCAGGTGCCTTCGAACCCCGCTTAGACCTGCGACGGTTTAAGACTTAGTTTGAAGCTTTCGCATTGCTTAAGCAGCAACGAGACGTGCTTCCGCATAGTTGTCATTTGCAACTACTCATTTAGTCCGATAACGGTGGTACAATGCCGAGTAAAAGAGCAATCTTTACACCCTTGTCGATCCTGTTTCGCCCCCATAAAAATATAATCTTTGTTTGATTATGTTTTGGTGGAGGCGCCGGGTACCGCCCCCGGGTCCAATTGGCTTATTTCATTGTCCATTTATTACCATAGCTGAAAAGACAGCCTTTTAAATATAAACGAATAACAGTTTTAAGAAAAGGGGGAGATTGTTAATATTTTAAATCCTCTAATTATTGAGATAGAGATATGATGTGGTTGTGTATAGTTATTGATTGTTAGAAGAACTGCAAAATGTGATGTATGATCTAGAAGATATTAAATTGTATGATGTAAATCTTGATGAAGCTGTAATAGAACGACTTAGATGTCGTTTAACTTTGGTAATGAAGCATCAAGATGCACCGCTAGTTTCCACATCGGACCAAAAAGAGTTAGAGCGTGTTGAAAAATGGGGCCAAAGTGTATTGGATGTTGATAAGGAAAACGCAAAAAAGCTGTTTCAAAAGTTGCTGAAATGATGTCGGGAGATCGCAAAAAAAAATCGTGTGACTTTTTCTTATCTGATTGCCAAGCAGGTTAATGCACTTGATAAAATTTGAATACTTAAAACTAAATCTTATATTATAATTTCAAAAAAGTCTAAATTTCTTTAGACTTTTTTGTTTACTATGAAAATATTTAGTGAATATCATCACCTTGGAGGTATCCACTTTTTCTGGCATCAGGCATTAAAAGAACTGCGATGAATGCAATAATCATCATGCCAGTTATATAAAGATAAAAAATAAATTCATATCCAATATCTTTTAATAAAAGTGCTACAGATTCAGCGGAGCCACCAAATAATGCGTTGGCGACAGCATAAGATAAACCAACACCCATTGCTCGTATTGAAGATGGAAACATTTCTGCTTTAACGATACCAGAAATGGATGTATAAAAACTGATAATACATAACATTCCAATAAGGATTAATAACGCAACCCATGAATTGTTAGTATTACCAATCATTTGAAGCCCAGGAATTGTGAATATCACAGATAATACACTCCAAATAAGAAGTGAAGTTCTTGTTCCAATTTTGTCAGCTAAAGTACCAAATGCTGGTTGCACTAACATAAAAACAAAAAGTGCAGCAGTCATTATAGTTGTAGCTGTATGCTTATCAAATCCAGTAGTTGTAATGAGATATTTTTGCATATAAGTTGTATAGGTATAAAATGTTAATGATCCTCCAGCTGTAAAACCAATCACTAGAAAAAAGGCTTTTCGATGGTTACGCCAAAGTTCTCTAATACTACCAGCTTGTCCTTTAGAGCGGCTCTCTTTAGTGGTTGTTTCATGAAGTGAACGACGTAGATAAATCGCGACAATGGCTCCTAATCCACCAATAGCAAATGGGATACGCCAACCCCATGCTTTTAGTTGTTCCTCTGTGAGATAAAGCGCTAAAATAAATATAACAAGGCTGGCAAGAAGTTGACCACCAATCAGTGTAGTATATTGAAAAGAGCTAAAAAATCCTCGTTTGTTTTTAATAGCAATTTCGCTCATATAAGTCGCTGTTGTTCCATACTCACCGCCAACAGAAAGTCCTTGAAGCATTCGGAGTAAAAGCAAAAAAACTGCTGCTAAAGTTCCAATAGTTTCATAAGTAGGAAGTATGGCAATTAGGAATGAACCGCCACACATCATAAAAACAGAAATAAGCATTGAACGTTTGCGTCCATAACGATCAGCAATGAAGCCAAAGAGCCATCCACCGATCGGACGCATAAGAAAGCCAATAGAAAAAACTACAGCAGCTTTAAAAAGCTGGAGTATAGTGTTGCCGTCCGAAGGGAAAAATTGCGATGCAAAATAAATTGAAGCAAATGAATAAACATAAAAGTCATACCACTCTACTAAATTACCTGAGGCACTAAATATGATAGACCGAATACGTTTTTTTGTATCATGTAGTACTAAAGTTCCTTCATTCTCCATGGAGATCGTCCCTCTTTTTAAGTTGCTTACAGTTTGCTTCTTACAATTTGAATCATCAAAATTCAATCGTATAATGGTAATTTCTTGTAAGTAAATCATTTTGATGCTTATTACATTGCATTTTTGTGAATTTTAAAGTTTCTATTTTATGTAGTAGGCAGAATCGGGCATAAACATTAATATGAAAGCATATCTTGATCTCTTGTTCCATGTTTTAAACAACGGTATTGATCGCTTGGATCGAACCGGTGTTGGGACAAGATCGGTTTTTGGATATCAAATGCGATTTAATTTACAGGATGGATTTCCACTATTAACAACAAAAAAACTGCATTTGCGTTCAATTATCTACGAGCTTTTATGGTTTCTTAAAGGTGATACAAATATTGCATGGTTAAAAGAGCATGGTGTATCCATTTGGGATGAATGGGCTGACAAAAAGGGGGATCTTGGGCCTATTTACGGTTATCAGTGGCGCTCTTGGCCTACACCGGATGGGCGTAATATTGATCAAATAAAAAATCTTTTAGCTATGATTAAACAGAATCCTGATTCACGTCGTTTAATTGTATCAGCATGGAATCCTGCAGCGATAGAAGAAATGGCTTTACCTCCTTGTCATTGTTTGTTTCAATTTTATGTTGCTGCTGGTAAATTATCTTGTCAACTGTATCAGCGTTCAGCAGATGTCTTTTTGGGTGTTCCATTTAATATTGCTTCTTATGCATTATTGACAATGATGATTGCTCAAATAACCCATTTACAAGTAGGAGATTTTATTCATACTCTTGGTGATGCTCATCTTTATTTGAATCATTTTGAACAGGCAGAACAGCAATTATCTCGTACACCGAAAGCGTTACCATCAATGCTTATCAATCCAGAAGTAAAAAATCTTTTCTCTTTTACATTTAAGGACTTTGAGTTACTTAATTATGAAGCTTTTCCACATATCAAAGCACCGGTGGCAGTATGACTCTTCCAGTTTGTTTGATTGCAGCTGTTTCACAAAATAATGTTATAGGTTGTGCGGGTGTAATGCCTTGGCATTTATCAACAGATTTGCAACGTTTTAAAGCTTTAACTTTAAATAAGCCTATTATTATGGGACGGAAAACTTGGGATTCTCTTGGACGTCCTTTACCGGACCGCACGAATATTGTCATTACTCGCAATCCTACGTTAGCCTCTGAAGGTGCCGTTGTTGTTCATTCTTTATCTCAGGCTCATCATATTGCAAAACAGGTGGCCTTCCAGAGTGGTGCAGATGCAGTTTTTATTATTGGTGGTGGTGAAATTTTTCAACAAGGGTTACAGATAGCTGATAAAATATTTTTCACTGAGATCCTAGCTTTTATTGAGGGCGATAGTTTTTTTCCTGTTTTTGATAAAGAAAAGTGGACTATTATTAAAACACAATATATTCCAGAAGGTGATAAAGATGATTATCCGACGCGTTTTATGATTTATGAGCGGAAATGATCATTTGAGATATTGAAAGTATTTATTGTTTACATTGTAAAAAAAAATAATAAGCACTTTAAACTGAAATCAAAGATCAAGTTTTGTAAATTTTTAAAATTTGATTAAAAATATTAATTTAAATGAGGTAATAATGCCCTGGACAAATCAAAACGGTAGTGGCCCGTGGAGTGGCGATAGAAATAAATCCGATGGGGATAAAAAACTATCGCCTAAAAAACCTTTCGGTTCTGGTGGTAGTAATGGTCCTAATATTGATGATATTTTTCGTAAAGGGCAGGATCAGCTTAAGCAGTTTGGTGGCGGTGGTGTTTTTATTATATTGTTTTTTCTTGCTTTCTGTTTTTGGTGTTTTCAATCTATTTATATCGTTCAACAAAATGAACAAGCTGTGGAGTTGCGTTTTGGCGTTCCTAAAGAAGGGATTATCAGTGATGGCCTACATTTTCATTTTTGGCCAATTGAAACTTATATGAAAGTACCTTTGACAGAAAAAACCATTGCTATTGGTGGCCAATCTGGTCAATTGCAACAAGGTGAAGGTTTGATGCTTTCGAGTGATCAAAATATTGTTAATGTTAATTTTTCTGTGTATTATCGAATTTCAAGTCCCAGCCAGTTTTTGTTTAATGTGAATGACCAAGAAGGTACGGTTCGTCAAGTTGCTGAAAGTGCAATGCGTGAGGTGATTGGTTCACGGCCAGTTGATGATGTTTTACGCGATAAGAAAGAAGAAGTTGCTGATGATGTCAAAAAAATTATCCAATTGACTTCAGATAAATATCAACTTGGTGTTGAAATAAATCGTGTGTCAATCAGTGAAGCTGCTCCTCCTACTAAAGTTGCTGCGGCGTTTAATTCTGTTCAACAGGCGGAGCAGGAGCGGGGGCGAATGATTGAAGAGGGTAATCGTGTGCATTTTACTAAGATGGGTTTAGCAAATGGTGAGGCTTCACGCACACGAGAAGTCGCAAAAGGTGAAAAAGCGCAGATGATTGAAGAAGCAATAGGACGTTCTGAACGTTTTCAAGCTATAGCGCGTGAAGCTGCGATTGCACCAGAGGCTGCTCGCTATCGTCTCTATATGGAGACGATGGGGCGTATTCTTTCTTCTCCAAGAAAGGTAGTCTTGGATCAAACAGCTTCTCCAACGGTATCTTATTTACCTTTAAATGAATTGCTAGGCATTTCATCAAATAAAGCAATAACAAAATCAAAGCATTCCGTAATACTATCGGATCCTGACCTTTCTAAGGGATACTAATTATGCAGCAATCTCGTTTCTTTTTTATTTTAGGGACTGTCATATTTGTTTTTGTAACCTTATGGATGTCTGTTTTTATTGTTTATCCTCGTCAACAGATAGCGATTAAGCGCTTTGGACAAATTGTTAATGTAGAGCCTAAGCCAGGTATTTATTTTAAAGTGCCTTTTTTTGATCATACTGTTATTATTGATAATCGGTTATTGCGTTATGACTTACCTACACAGTCTGTTCAGGTTCGTGGTGGTGCATATTATGAAGTGGATGCATTTTTTATTTACCGTATTACGAATCCGAAACTATTTTTACAGCGCATTGCATCTGGTCGTCCGCAGATTGCTGCGCGCGAAAATCTTGCACCCCGTTTTATTGATGCTTTGCGTGCTGTTTATGGTAAGCGAGAATTTAGAGCGGCTTTATCCGATGAACGTGGGGCGATGATGGCTGAGGTACAACGCCAATTTTCTGTAGATGCAGGCTCTTTGGGTATCACTATTGTTGATGTGCGGATTCGCAAAACTGATTTAACTGATGCTGTTTCAGAGGATGTGTATCGACAAATGGCAGCTGAACGTGAGGTTGCAGCAGAAGATATTCGTGCTCGTGGTCAGCAAGAACGGGATCGCATTATTGCAGAAGCTAATCGTAGATATGAGGAAATCGTAGCAGCAGCGAAACGTGACGCTGAAATTACCCGTGGTGAAGGGCAAGCCGAAAGTATTCGTCTTTTATTGAATGCACGGAGAATTAATCCGCCATTTTACGATTTTTGGTTAGCGATGGAACAGTACAAGAATTTAGAGAATACTTCGATGGTGATTTCTCCACAAGAAGACTTCTTTTTTTATTTCCGTAATCCGCCACAAGCAAATAAAATATTTGCGCCTGTAGAGGCATTGGATAATAAGATGGTGATTGATAAATAGGTAAAGTCATCGTAAGATCATGTTATTTCATGAAAAATTCAATCTATGAATTCTTTCTTTGATGATGAAAGTGCTATGATATTGTAGAGGGCGTGCTAGTTTCATATAAATGTGTATTATAGGTAAAAATATGTTTCTCAAGCGTTTTACTACGGTAGCTACTATTTCTATAGTTATGTTTCTATCGGGATCAATAAGTTGGTCTAATATGGTTTTGCAACGAGATGGACCATTATCAGTGCCTGATTTAGTTACAACGCTTTTAGATACTGTGGTGAATATTTCTACAACGCAAACAATTGATGGGACTGAGCAGGATGAAGATACCTCTTTGCCAATCATTCCAAAAGATTCATTATTGCAAGAATATTTTGATGATTTTTTTACATCTGGAGATGATAAGAAAGGTAGCCAATTTCAAAAAATGCGTTCTTTAGGATCGGGTTTTGTAATTGATGCACAAAAAGGCCTTATTGTTACAAATTATCATGTTATCGTTGATGCTGATTATATTGAAGTTAATTTTGCTGATGGCACAAAGTTAAAGGCAAAACTGCTTGGGAAAGATAGCAAAACAGATTTAGCTTTGCTTCAAGTTGAGCCAAAAGGAAAAAAATTAAAGGCTGTACGTTTTGGTAGATCAGAAAACGCACGTATTGGCGATTGGGTTATGGCTATAGGAAATCCTTTTGGTTTTGGTAGTAGTGTAACGGTTGGAATTATTTCTGCACGTAATCGTGACCTTAATGCTGGTCCTTACGATAATTTTATTCAAACAGATGCAGCTATTAATCGAGGTAATTCTGGAGGTCCGTTATTTGATAGAAATGGTGAGGTGATTGGGATTAATACAGCAATTGTTTCTCCTTCTGGTGGATCGATAGGTATTGGTTTTGCTATACCCTCTGATATGGCTCTTTCTGTTATTAATCAGTTACGTAATTTTGGAGAAGTAAAGCGTGGTTGGTTAGCTATCCGAATTCAACCAGTTACAGATGATATTGCGAAAAATTTAAAACTCGATAAGACTGTTGGAGCATTAGTTGCAGGTAAAATGGAAAATGCGGGGGTTGATAATAGTGAACTACATGTTGGTGATATTATTCTTTGCTTTGGAAAGACCAAAATTAAAAATATACATGATTTACCGCGTTTAATAGCAGAAGGTTTAGAAGGGCAAGTAGTCAATGTTATAGTTTTGCGTGATGGGCAAGAGAAAACAGTGAAAGTTAAGCTTGGTCGTTTGGTGGAAACAGATTTGGATGAAAATATAATAGAAAAGTCTGGTGATAAAGAAAATAATACTGTACCTAAAAAGATGGAAATGCAATTTATGGGAATGACGTTATCGGAACTGACAGCTGATTTGCGTCAACGTTACTCGATCGCAGAGAAGCTTAATGGGTTGATTATAACATCTGTTGCACAAAATAGTGTAGCTGATAAAAAACGTCTTCGCGTTGGTGAAGTGATTGTTGATATTAATCAAAGCATGATCACAACAATTGAAGATGCTAAAAAACGTTTGCGTAAATTACGTGAAGCTGGGCGTAAAAATGCTTTATTTGTTGTTGCTCGTCCGGATGGAGAATTGCGGGTTGTATTAATTCAAATGGGTTAATGTTTTAATATTCTTGCCTGTTATTGCTTATAACAGCGATGTTTGCAGAAAAAAATGAAGGCATTGCTTTTCATGATAAAAAGGACAATCACATTGATAGCAGGTCCAACTGCAAGTGGTAAGTCAAAACTTGCATTAAAAATAGCTCAAGAAAAAAATGCTGTTATTATTAATGCTGATTCAATGCAAATTTATGATACCTTGAATATTTTGACAGCACGACCAACAGAAGATGATACTATAATTTCTCCCCATTATCTTTATGGTTATATAAGTCCTTCTCTTAGTTATTCTGTGGGACAATGGTTACGTGATGTAGAAAAGCTTTTAAATGTAATAACATCGAAGTCACTTATTTTTGTTGGTGGAACAGGTCTTTATTTTCGTGCTCTTTTGGAAGGAATTTCAGAAATTCCTTATATTCCAGATGTTTGTCGAGAAAAATGGCGGCGTCGACTTCAAGAAGAAGGTGCCGAAAATCTATATCGTCAGTTATTACAGGTTGATTCTGCACTCTCTAAGCGTATTTGTGCGCAAGATGGTCAACGCATTATACGTGCTTTGGAAGTTTATGATGTGACGGGTAAAACACTTAGTTGGTGGCAAAAACAAAAAACTACATCTTTGATTGCAAAGGATTGTTCAGAAAAGATTCTTCTCATTCCACCACGTCAACAGCTTTATGAGAACATTAATAAGAGACTGGATCATATGGTTGAACAAGGAGTTTTAGAAGAGGTTTTTATTATAAAGCAGCTTATGCTTTCTCCTTTATTGCCAGCTATGAAAGCTATTGGTTTATCTGAGTTTATCGCTTATTTAGACGGATATTTAAGTTTTGAGAATGCTATTGAGACGGTGAAAACAAAAACTAGGAGATATGCAAAAAGGCAAATGACGTGGTTTCGTAACCAACTAAATGAGGAATGGAAGATTATCGCTGCATAAAAATATTGAAAGCTTGAAGGGTAGCTTAAAAAGAAGAGAATATTTTAGACGAAATTTCTTTTAAAGATAATTGTATGAAGACAGAAAGGCGTGATAATTAAAATTTGAAATATTTTATTTTAGTAGCTTTATTTGTGAAATGATTGAGAAGATTTGAAAATTAATTAATTTATGTATGTGTAATATGTTTAACTGTTGTAAGTATATCTACAGGTTTAGTAATAATAGGTTTTATCTTAGGAAATATCATACATATAAGAATTTTTTACCTACAGTAATGTTGGTTGTTAGAGTGCTTGCACTTTTTGTACGAATCTTATTTTATAGGTTATGCAGTTTTCACCAGAACAGGATAATGCATTAAAGGCTGTAGCCGCGTGGTTGAAAAATGGGAAATCACCTATTTTTCGGCTTTTTGGTTATGCAGGAACTGGAAAAACAACACTTGCTCGTTATTTTGCTGAAACAGTTGACGGTTCTGTTCAATTTACTGCGTTTACAGGTAAGGCAGCCCAAGTTTTGCGTTCTAAGGGAGCCAGTAATGCTCGTACCATTCATTCATTGATTTATTGTCCTCGTGGCGAAGAAGAAGTGTCTGATGAAATAACAGGTAAAACATCCCTTACACCAACATTCGCATTGAATCGACAAAGTCCAGTTGCACAAGCTAGGCTTGTTATTGTTGATGAGTGCTCAATGGTCGATGAACAATTAGCGCGTGATTTAATGAGTTTTCGAACACCAATTCTTGTTCTTGGTGATCCTGGTCAATTACCTCCCATATCAGGAGGAGGTTTTTTCTCTGAAAGTACACCAGATTTTCTTTTATCAGAGATTCATAGACAAGCGCGTGATAATCCGATTATTCGTTTGGCTATGGATGTGCGTGAGGGACGCGATATTTCTTATGGAGATTATGGTTTAGCGCGTGTTATTACTCGTAAAGAGGTTAGCCAACAATTAGTACTGGAAGCTGATCAACTTTTAGTAGGTATTAATCGAACGCGTTATCTTTATAATAAACGTTTACGTGAATTAAAGGGATTTACAACCGATTGTCCACAGGTTGGAGATAAACTTGTATGCTTACGGAGTGATCCTACTAAAGGTTTATTGAATGGTTCTTTATGGAAAGTTATGACTTCACAGAAAGAAACTGTTAAGCCAGGTATAAATCTTATTATTAAGCCGGAAGATAGTGAACGTGGTGTGGCAAAAGTTAAACTTCTAAAAGCAATCTTTGAGAATCCTGATAATCAAATTTCGTGGCAACTAAAAAAGCGATATGATGATTTTGATTATGGATATGCGTTAACTGTCCATAAAGCTCAGGGATCTCAATGGGATAATGTGGTTTTATTTGATGAAAGTTTTGCATTTCGTGATATGTACGCACGATGGCTTTATACAGGGATTACACGGGCAGCAAAGTGCTTAACAATTGTTCGATAGCTCAAGAATATTTTATTGTTTGATATTATGCTGAGATATGTTTCTTTTAAATATCAGAATATTATAGAAGTGGGGTAGTGTGTGCCAATAAAACTTTCAGTTAATCTCAATGCTGTTGCCGTTTTGCGCAATAGGCGTAATCTTCCATGGCCAAGCCTTGAAAAAATTGGATATATAGCACTTTCTGCGGGTGCAGCAGGTTTAACGGTTCATCCACGTCCGGATGAAAGACATATCCGTTTTGTTGATTTACCCAAAATACGTTTTTTAATGAATAATGCTTTTCCTAGTGCTGAATTTAATATTGAAGGTTATCCAAGTGATACATTTTTAGATTTAGCAGAGAAATATGCTGATCAAATTACTCTTGTTCCTGATTCTCCAGATCAGTCCACTTCGGATCATGGTTGGGATTTCGCTAGCAGTGCAGAATTTTTAGCACCTATTATTCAGCGCTTAAAAGCAAAAAATATTCGCGTCTCATTATTCGCTAATACAGTTTTAGATGACCTTGATATAGTTAAAGCTATTGGCGCTGATCGTGTAGAATTTTACACTGGAGCTTATGGTGGTGCGTTTGATGATGAAGAAAAGCAAACACAGGAGTTAAATAAATTAATTCTAGCAGCACAAAAAGCTAGGCAATTACAATTAAATGTTAATGCAGGTCATGATTTAACAATTGCTAATCTTCCTACTCTTGTTAATCGGATTCCTTGGATTCATGAAGTTTCTATTGGCCACGGGCTTATCGCTGATGCATTAGAATATGGAATGCATGGAGCTGTTCAGCGTTTCATTCAATTATTGGTATAAATTATCTATTCAAGAAATTGTAACGATGTATTGAATTTAGTATCTAAAGACTTTTATGTCATTGTTGAAAAGTACTATTTATGATGCAATAGCTTAGATTCTTATTTAGCTATAAAATTATTGCTTTCTTCAGCAAAAGCACAGCAATATTAGAAAAGAAAGCTAGAAAAGATGAATTGAGATTAGATTTGAATAAAATAATTTTGCAATTTTAATTAAGATCTGACAGGTAATGTTTTTTCTAAAGGTAAATTAATTTCAGTTGGAATATAAATATATTTATTTTAAATTTAAAAAACTCCTAATTTTTAATAATTAAAAGTATAAGGCTATGCTTTATTTAATTCTCTCAATTGCTTAAAAAGTTATTTTTTAATTAGATTATAGTTTTCAAAAATCAATATGTAATTAATAAAATAAAAAAAAACAGTATTGATTAATGCTTGATGATTTCAGTACAGAACTATAGAAAGTTATAAATTCAGCAATATTTTAATTATTTTTTGTAACTGTGTTATTTTCACTATAGATAGATTGAAAGAATTATGTAACATTATGTGTCTTAGTGATCTCAGGGCGCCTTACCTTTATATATTTTCAACTTCTACCTATAGTGGAGACAACAGGTTGTATCTATCCTTATCAATCGTATATTATTTCATCGGCTATTTCTTTGGCTATATTTTCATGGGCGTGTTTTTATTTTGGTAGGAAAATTGGTGGTTTTTCAGGTTACCCTACTTCCAGTTTTATAGACAAAAGTGATGCAGATGGTCAGAGTGTGACATTAATATTTAATATTAAAAATCGATCGTTATCTAATTTTAGGTATTATAAGTAGTCTTTATGCAGGCTCAAATATTGATATTAACAATGGGTTTGTTTTTGGTTTTTGATAGAAATATAGCTGGTATGGTGCAAAGGATATAAAAGTTTTTGAATTTTATATTAGCTTATTAAAAGGCTGTACAAAAATGAGGCTCTTAATCTGTATATGTTAATAAAAATATATTTGTTTCATTATATAAAAAAAGGATTACTGAATATAAATAATTAATGAGATGATGAAATTTTTTAGGTATTATTAGCTAATATGAATGAAGAAAAATATGGACTAATGTCTATTAATTACGCGAAGTTTATTTGATTTTGTGCAATTTTTTTATAAGTTAGGAAAGCATCTGATATAATAAGTGTTTAGTGTCAAAACAGTATTAGAGTATAAGGATGCATATCTTTGTACAAGCGCATTAAAAATGCGAGGTAGATGGTTTTTATAATTTTCAACATAAAGAAATTACAATGGTATTATGAATAGTAGATATAAATCATGAATTTTTATGTAAATGAAAGGTGTACTTTATTATCTTAAAAGATTGAAATTTTATAAAGATATATATGGGAGAATTTTACAGATATAAATTATAAGGTGTTTATTATGAAGAAAACTGAAAGGGTGATAACCTTAAAACAGCCTGAGATATCTATAATGCATTCGTCTTATTATTATACTTATCCTGATACTGTAGTGCTGAAAAATAAATATGGAATCACAGACCTTTATGAGTTAGTGCAGAGATGTGCACATGATACAGCAAAAGAAGCTGTTAATTTGCTGGCAGAGCCTGATCCAGAGCGATTTGATACTTCCTATTTAAAGTATTTGCATGGTCGTTTATTTCAGGATGTATTTGAATGGGCAGGGTGCACTCGTGATGTTCCATTTACATTTTCAGATGGTACGACCGCTACGGCACTTGGCATGTCAAAGAGCGATTCTGATGTTAAGTTTGCAGCTGGTAGAGAGATTGGGGAAAGTTTAGAATTATTCGATCGAGTACTTGCTCAGAAAAATAATTTAAAAGGCTTATCACGTGAGGAATTTGTTCCTGAAGCAGCAAAACTGTTTGCTGCTATCAATTATATACATCCTTTTAGAGAAGGTAATGGACGTACACAACGATTGTTTTTTATAAAGCTTGCCAGAGCTGCGGGGCATAAACTTGATTTCTCTGCCATGACATCAATGCGTATGACATATGCGAGTATTGAATCTATAAGAAATGATGATATAGCTCCTTTGGAGCATTTGTTTGAAGATATTTCCAATCCAAAAAAGCTGCGAATTTTAAAGCGCTGCATAAGAGAGCTGCGAGAGCTGTATGCAGCTGATAAGTCCCCGCCGGAGGAGAAGCTTGTTATATCAGCAAGAGAAGGCGTGCTCTATAAGGGGATCTGTAGGGTCGTTGATCAAGATCGCGTTGTGGTAGAAACGGCAAATGCTTATGTAAACTGCAGTAGCGATTGTTTTACACCAGAACAATTAAGCGCATTCGAGCTTGATCATAAGGTCACTTTTAAAGTTCTAAATACTGATGAAATGACTAAAAAGTTTACAGAGAATATCTCTATGCGAAGGCAACAAGAAAGAAGCAAACAAAGAGTCCAACATTGTGCAAAAGCTATTTATGGAAATGCGGATGAATTGAATGGAATAATGCGCATGATTCGTATAGAGCCAACTTTAGCAGAAACGTTTGTTGAACGGCTTATGCCTTCTTCAGCTGAGTATCGTAATAATGAGACATTCGGACGCGAAAAAGCTGGGCATACTGAGAATTTTGGTAAACTTGCTGATGCAGTTAAAAGTTATGCAAATGTTATAAAAGCTTCTAGTTATGAAAACCTTCAAAAGCCTCAAAAAATAGAAAAACATTATGTGCAAGTAGTAAGAAAGTTCATCAGGTCGCTGTAACGCTTTCTTGATATGCCAGAAAATATATGGACAGAAGCTTTGAAACTAGAGGCCACTCTGTTTATTAATGAGGTTCTTTGTGATTTGATCGGTAAAGTTAATTCTCGTCTTTCGCCATATGAATGTAAAGCAATGGATAGTAATAATTATGAAGAATTCGTTAAAAGTATTAACATACCAATCTGTAAAGTAAAAGAAATTATAGAAGTCGGTTAAGAAAGTCAAAGAATTACAAAAGCAATTACGAGTAATTAGAATGAGTCGTTTAAATATAACGGCTATAGCTTATTAAAGTACGTTCTTTCATTTCATTTATAGGAGGAATTTTAAAAAAGATCTCTTCAAATTGAGGTGTTTAAATGTCAGATGTTGTTGCATTTGAGATATGAAGAAAAATGCTATGATTAGTTTTTTGTTGCTGAATTCAAAGAAAGAGTGTGTGAAAACTTGAAAGGCTTAGTTAATGCTCTTGCTTTTATTTGAGCGAAAAAATTTAGAAGTACTAAGGAAGGTGTTGGTCTGCAATTTTTTTGCATGAGTTAGAATCTATTTAATAACAGTGTAATGGCGTGACAAAGGTAGTTTTTAGTTATGTTAAAGGAAAATTGATACAAAATAGCGCTGATGGAGAGAAAACTACTTAAAGTACTTCATTGTCCTCATGTGTCAAATTCATGAAACAGTGTAGATTTAATACGCATCATTGATTATTCCGTAAAGACCTTTAAAAATCACCATGAGATTAGTATAGACTCTATAATCTCAAGCTTCGTTTCTTATTTTTTCTATAGATGTAAAAAATTGATCAGTGGATATTGATCTATAGTTTTCAGAGAGGAGAAGTCTAGCTATTTCAATTAAACCAGCTTCCTTTTCATAGATAGGGATAGTTTCATTTAATACCCGATTTAAAGGATTAAAAGTTTTTGTTGATTTTCCATGAGGATCAAGAAATATATACAGTTCTTTTGTTGATGCTCTACCGTCTTTCTTTTACGATTGGAGCTATTTCTGTTGCTGGATCAAAACAACAATTGGATCGCTATATTTAAGGCGAGCTGGAATAACATTGCTTGTCGTTTTATATCCTCCTGAACCAGCAAAGAAGAACATATGAGTTGAATCAAAATCAAGTTTATATGTTAATAACGGTTGACTTTCTCCTTTCCCCTATGTTGTTTTATCTTGTGGGTTGAAGGATACATCTTTGACAATATCTTCATCAACTCTATATCTTTCACCAATAATTATTTCCCTATTGCTTGAAAAACATCTTCAAGGCATTTCATATTCATCCATTGAACTTCTCCCCGAAGATCATTTTTTGAACTTTTCAAATTTAAATCTATAGGGGAAGCCGTTACTCTTCGAATACCAGATTGCCCCTTTTTGTCTTAATTTGCATGTTGGTGATTGTTTTGGGCACACGCTTATTTTTGGACCAACCGGTGCAGGAAAATTAACCCTTCTCGCTTTTTTACTTGTACAATCATGTCGTTATTGGTCAAAAGCAGCAGATAAGAATGGCAAGCATCTTTCGGTGTATCTAACAAGTTTTTGATAAAGGTCGTTCATTATTTACTTTGTGTCATGCTGTAAGTGGCCACCACTATGATATTGGAGAAAGTGATGGCAGTTTAAGTGCTCTCATGCCTCTAGCAGATGTTGATACAGAGGCTGATAATCTCTGGGCCCAAGAATGGGTTGCAATTTGTTACGAACTTCAGACAGGACGTTCTCCAACACCAAAGCAAAAGATGGAAGTTTATCGTGCGATGCAGCATCTGAAACAGATGCCTAAGCATATGCGTTCATTAGATAATTTTGTCACGACAGTTCAAGATAAAGAAATTCATCAAGCTCTTCTGCATTACACCCTTTTTGGCGCGATGGGGCATTTATTGGATGGTCAAAAACCATTTAAAGAAGAGCACAAAGACATTCTAGTGTGCGATTTAATTTTCAATACTGAAGTTGTAGCATTCTCTATTGAAAACTAAGTGATAAATTCTGAAAATTCAGATCTTCCTTTAGAATTTAGCATTTCCTAAAATTATAGATCTCATATTAAAAGCTTACGAACAAAACGTGGACAATTTATTGCAAAAACAGCTTAGTTTTTACAAAATAATCTTATTGCCTCATTTTTAAGAATGAAAAAGAAACTAATGTACGACATTTTAAAGTCATTAAATAAGATTAGTTATAGAATGATAATTCTAAATATGGAAATTAATATATGTCCAAACTAAGAGATTTACTAAACAAAATTCATCGTTCAAAAAAAAATAAAAATGATGTTGTGTTTGAAAAAAAAGAAAAAGCTGTACTTAGAAAAAAGTACAATTTTATATTTTGGGATGCTGAACCATTAAAAAGCACTATTATGCGTTTAGAGAATGACGTTAAGCATGGTGGTTGGTATGATATGATTTATGGAGGATTGGATCTTGCAATGATGCCCGCTTTGATAGAGGAAGCAAACAAAAAATATCCACTGATGAACCTTAAATTTTCTGCAACACCTGAGGATGTTCCCATATTAATAAAAAATGCAATAGATAATAAGATTCAATCTTCTAGATTGATAGTTAATTTAGGAGATGATTTAATCCATTTTGCAGTAATTGATCATCAAACTATCAATAATAGAATGTCTTTGATATTATTTGAGCCTACGGCGTTCAAGCATATGAAGCCGGCAGTACTAGCAATGAGAGTAAAAGACATTCTTGAAGAGAGTCAATTCCCTAATTGTCATTTTTCTATAGCTGAAATGGATATTCAACGGAGTGCTTCTGAATGTGGGATTTTTAGTTTGGCTATAGCTAAAAAACTTTATTGTGAAGCTGATAAATTAGAAAGACTACACAGAAGTAATATCAACGGTGTCTTATGTAAATCAGATACTTTTTTTGTATCTTATGAACAGCTAGATAAGTATCTTCCAGTCACTTTTTACAAACACACGCAGAGCGTAACCCGTCTTAATGAGTATGTACAATCAAATCCGAAAGCTAAACAAGAAATTATTAACAAGAAGGGTGAAGTTATTTTTGAGAGGTTTGGCCGAAATTCAGCCGTGATAGATAATAAAAATGTATCTTGTTCGCCACACAAAAAAAGGATTTATGAATATAAATCTTTGATAAGGTAAATATAAATCTTTGATCAAATTATCAATTTTGAAAAACATATCAACTTGGGATTAAGCCTTCTTGGGGTATTTATAGCTCCCTTGTTAAAGGGTTATTTTATTACTTGATAAAGTATACACAATGTATATATGTGCTAAGAAGCAAGCGCCTAAGGAACACTGAATTACTAGCAAGAGTTATGGAAACAACTTCGTGCCTGTACAATTTAGCTATTGCATGCTTATAGTATATAGTGATTTCGTCAGGTAAAAATATATCGCCAAAACAAAGAACTAATTTCTAAAATCAAGCTCACATGGGAGGGTATGTAACTTGAAGCGGTTCAAGGAGTTGTTCTTTATACTGATGTATCTATATTATTAATTGGTATAAAGAAGGGGAAATTATACTGCTAAAGTCTATTGATTTTGAACTGAATACAGAAACAAAAAATATTGCTAGATCTTCTAGATCAAGTCATTATGAGAATGCTTGAATAATTTAACAAGATATCTTTAAAAGGAGGTGATTTTCTGTGCTCTAAACTAAAAAGCTATTTAGAGAACTTATTTCGGAAATATGTTTTATTTAACTCATTGTTTATTATTGAAAAAGGAAAAGCACAAAGATCTACTAAGAAAAAATAATGCATCAGAAAAATTCTTCTAGTAAGCATTGCCGAAAAGACGACGAGAACAGAAATAATAGCCTTTAATAACCTAAGTTAGTAAAAAACTTTACAATAAAGAGATTCAAAATAAGCTGAATAAACTAGAAATTTATATACTCTCCTCTAAAAATTATTCTCTGAAAGAGATATATCTTTTGCGGTAGCATTGAATTCCTTATTCGAGGAACTTATTAGTTTTTTAGGATATCATAATGAAAAAAATCAGTAATTCCTAAAGGAGTCATTCATTATTACAATATTAATTTAATGATTGGCAATAACAATATATGACTGAGAAAAAAGGGTTTTAAATACTCTACAAAATTTGGGATAACAAGAAAATATGATTAAATACGCTAACAGCGTATTTGAATTATCTAAATGTTTGTAATGACATAGATATGTCAAATTCCTTGTTGAAGAACATAGTAGATGAAGTACAAAATAAAAAATCATGTAAGTTTTTCAGAATTTTTATATCAATAGAAGTTAATAGAAAAAATAGAATTAATTTCCATCAGCTTAAAGGAATAGTACAAACAAAAAAATTCTTTTAAAATAACTATGTATTGTTTGTAGAATTTGTGATGCTTTTTAAAATTGCACTAATAAATTTAGAAGCATAAAAAATGCTAGTCCAATTGGAAGAAAGGGATTATAAAATAGATTGCGGATTAAAAAAGAGCAGATTATTGAATGTGCTCGCGATATAACTGTATAACAAATTCGTTTAACACAGTTAAATGCTTGGAAGTCTTTTATTACGTTATGAAACAAATAAAAATGCTTTTTATATAGATCCTCTATATTAAAAAGGAGAGAAAATTGTAACACGTCATTTTATCAATTTAAAGACAACCGAAATTTAAAAGATATTATTTCTTAGTACAGAAATATATCTTAGATAATTATTTATGACAATGTAGTTAAAATTAGCTTTTGTATAATCAAGCTCTTAAAATAGAATTTGGTATAAAATATTCTTTGCAAAGAAAGAGCAAACTACAAAGCTAATGATTTTAGCTTCAAAATCAAAATCCATCATTTTAGAAACGAATATCATTGCTCAAAGCTATCTCTGATATGAAAGATGTTTATAATACGTGATAAATACAAAAATAACTCACTGTATTTAAGCTGATTCGCAATTTTGCAAAATTACAATTCCACTTAATAGTGTTGCAATAGCTTCACAAAAGGAAATCTTCTGTTTATCGTAGATAACTTATTGATTTTAAAATTCGAGAGATGGTGCGGACGGCGTGCACCATTTGTGCACCAATTTTTTCTCCCCTTAGAACTCTCTACAATATCACCTGATAGCGCGGTTTATCTTTTTTCCTGTTCAATAACTATTTGTTTTTATTTTATTTTATTTATTAAATTGCCTTTTATATATAATCTTGGTACCAGATGAAAGCGCTCCAAGCGCAATTCAAAAGGTGGTTCAAAAGGTGGTTTTTAAAAGGTGGTTCAAAAGGTGGTTCGAAGAATAAGAACACGCGATAGATTGTCTGTCTTATCTGTAAAAAATCTATCTAAAGGCAAATATGCTGATGGAGTTGGTTTATGGCTTATCAAAACTGAACCAGATCGAGGACGATGGGTTTTTAGGTTTGACCTCAATAAAAGACGACGAGAAATGGGATTAGGTTCCTGTAGCAATGTATCTTTAAAAGAAGCACGGCTCAAAGCTTCAGCTTGTCGTGATCTTTTGGATCAAGGAATTGATCCAATTCGCCAAAAACAAAAAGAAAATTTGCGTCGGGTAAGGGGTGGTACTTCTTTACGAGAAATTGCCTCTAGTGCTTTTGAAGCGAAAAAAAACGAATTGAAAAATGAAGGAAAAGCAGCAAGGTGGTTAACACCTCTTGAGTTACATGTTTTTCCTAAACTTGGTGATATGCCAATCACTGAACTGACGCAAGTTGATATAAAAGGATGCATTTCTCCTATTTGGAAGACAAAAAACGAAACAGCAAGTAAAGCTCTATCCCGCTTGAATATAGCTATAAAACATGCAGCGGCACTTGGTATAGATGTGGATATGCAATTGATACCAAAAGCAAAAGCTTTATTAGGAAAGTTTATTCAAAATACCCAAAATATTCCAGCAATGCCATGGAAAGAAGTGCCTAAGTTTTTTCAATCTTTAGATGATGAGCTTGTATCAAACCTAGCTTTAAAACTTCTTATTTTGACGGGTGTTCGTTCTATGCCAATTAGGCATATTCGGTCAGAAGAGATTTATGGATCAATATGGATTATCCCAAAAGAAAATATGAAGGGGATTGTTGGAAAGGTTTCTGATTTTCGTGTGCCGCTTACAGCTGAAGCGCTTGCTGTTATTGAAAAAGCAAAAAAAATAGAAAAAAATGGTTTTTTATTTTCAGGCAGTTCTGGAAAGCCTATATCTGATGTAACACTTTCTAAATTCATGAAAGAAAAAGGTTTGACTTATCGCCCCCATGGTTTTCGTTCCAGTTTACGGGATTGGATAGCAGAAACAACGTCAACACCGTTTGAGATTGCAGAATTTGTTCTTGCACATTCAGTTGGGAGTTCAGTGACAAAGGCTTATATGCGAACGGATTTTTTGGAACAACGACGTGTCCTCTTAGAACAGTGGGCGTCCTTTATATCAGCAGCGACTTGATAAATATTCAAACTTATGAGATCAAAAATATAATCACTGTTGCTCTAATATAATGGCAATCCTAAAGCTTCAAAGAATCGTTGATGTCTTTTTTCGGCATCAGCTACGAGTTTATCAAATGCAATCACCTCTATATAAGAGTTATATCCGTTATGATATCCAAAATATCCCATATGATCTCCTTTTTCTATTAAATTCCAATGTTTGCAACACTCTTTTATTTTTGGAGTGAAATCACAGATAATATAACAGTGCCCAGGAACTACTCCTTCAGACAAATTTATTGGGCGTCCCTTCAAGGTGTGTACATTACCTGTACGAATTTTTTCTAAATAATTGATGACCTGATAAATCGGGTCTTTTTCGGTATCTTTCTGTGCATCATTTCTCATTGGACGCTTTATTTCCACTATAGTCAGAGATGCCAAGGGAGGAGATTGTGTATTCTCTTTGCTGTCTGATACTAATAGAGGATTGCAATAGGCAGAATTATTATATACATTTAAAGCACATATATCGGGTCTCTCCTTATTCTTAGAACCGGAAAAAGGTATTTTATTCAATGGAAGATCAGAAGCTAAATAATCATGAAATGCTAATTTTTCATCAATCAACCATAAATTACAATTATTCATAGCAATAGATTCAGAATCGCACTTCATTGGCACTATAAGTTGATGAATAACATTTTCTTTAACATATCTTTCTTTATCATCATCTTTAGAAAGAGAATTTAAAGATTCTTTTAAAAGTTCTATGATAGTCTTTCTATGGCATAAGTAATTTGCCAAATCGGACTTTTTAAGATCACCTACAGCGTTTACATATTTATTAATTCTTGCAGTATACCGCTCTGGATTTTCTCCTTGTTGAACTGCTAAAATATTATAACCTTCTTTTAAAATTTCTTTTTCTAATCTAGCAAAACATTCATGCAAATGTACTTCTAATTTTTCATCATTTATTGTAGGAGAAATTATATAGTCATCGTCAGTTAAATACTTTAGGATTGAGCGATAGCGTGGTACTTTATGTGTGAAATTTTCAATTATTTTCTTACTATCTTGAATGTTTTTCTCTAATTCTTTACTTAAGTATTTTTGAATTTTAGGAAATATAGCTTTCCGTATCATATCAAATGATATCTCTACATTCTTAAATAACCCTTCAGTATTTTTTTCAATGTCAAAGCCTATTCTTTCAGAACGTACCCTTTCATCCAAAAAAGGGGAGCTTACGTAGCAAGAGTATATAAATTCCCCCATATCATCTTGCAGTTTTGATTGCATACCAGGAATGTTTTTAGGTAATAATTTTTCTTCTGTAATAACTCTATTGGCTGCACAAAAAGATAAAGTTTGTTTATCCAAAGATAAGGTTCTAAATTTAATATGCATAATAGAAAAATTATAATCTCCTATTTCTATTTCTTCATTAAATACTGCTCCATGTATGCACTGCTCATATAGATCATTCAACGATATCTTTTCTGAGTTATCTTCAATAATTATAGGAGGACAACTGCCGTTTCTCG
This sequence comes from Bartonella sp. AR 15-3, assembly GCF_002022445.1. GTDB lineage: Bacteria > Pseudomonadota > Alphaproteobacteria > Rhizobiales > Rhizobiaceae > Bartonella. The sequence goes on from NZ_MUYE01000001.1 coordinate 369,393, forward strand.
CAAAATACCAGAGACAATGTTCTAATAGTGCTTTTGCAATAGATTGTATGGTTCTAGGAACATGAGCTTTATAGTTTTTTTCACTCCTTTTAATTCAACAATAGTCTCTCTCTTTGCGCAATCATCTTGAAAATTGCGTAGTTCTTTTATACCTTCAACAGTGTCGAATGAAAACTCCCGCCCTTTTAGCTCTTTATCTGCTTCATAAATACTTCTTACTTTTATATCATCGAAAGCTTTAAGCCACAGAAGCCGTCCTACACCACGGCAGCCTTTTTCTCTTTTATTATCTGAATCTAAAGTTTCAAATGATTGTAAGTTATGATCATTAAAACCTGTACCATTATCGATTACTTTAAAGCCTATAATTTGTGTTTTGTTTTGTTTTTCAGTGTCTTCTTCAAGTGGTAGTGCAGTTTGCTCCGATCTTATGACTGAAATTATAATGTAGCTTGAGGAAAAATCATTTCCTATTTCTTCAATGGAATGAATAGAATTTACAATTGCTTCAAAAAGAGGCAGTAGAGCGTGATTTTCTGGTAAAGATGTATTTCTTATGCGGCCACTTAAATTTGTTCTCATTCTCCCCCTGATCTATACAAGACAAGCAATCGTGTCGTTTTACAAAAATCTAACTTCTTTTTTTTCGTCTTTAAAAGATGAAAAGACTGAAGTTTGTCATATTAAGTATACGTTATTAGAAACATAAAATCCATAAGACAAGCTAATTCAAGGGTTAATTTTTTGAGAGTCACTGTTTCCATCGACACAAGTACTCACCTTGCTTGTTATGCTTTAAGATCTCTCTTGCTAAATGCGAACTGATGGTGTTCAGATCTTGCCGGCTTAAATAAATAGGGAACCAACCAACACAAGAAGAAACATATTTATTTGTCGCACACCCACTCAGAGAGATCAGCACGCACATCGGCATCACTTTTCTTATTAACTTCATTTTCTATTTCCAGTCGTGTTATTGCTCTCTTGACAATGGTTTCTGTTTGTTTTTTCTGTTCAGTCTTCTTGCCTAAACGAAAAGCCTTAACTACGGCGACAAAAAAAGCGGTTAAAACCGCCATCACTATCACAAAATATCTTTTTCCCCACGAGATCATAAACCTTGCTCTCGTAAGCGCTTAGCAACCAATACTAATCCCAGACAGGACGCAAAAACTATAATCGTCGCTAAAGCGTATTGTACAGGACCATTCCCTTCTAACAATTCCACACATCCCGAAAAAGCAGCTATGATCGGAGCAAGAAGTTCTGTTTTTAAAATTTTTGTTGGTTCTTGCGCTTCTGCTGTTTGATAATTAGAAGAAACATAAGCCCCTTTCGCCCATAATCCTGCTTCTGCTGCGCGCCGGTGTGCGAGACCTTGTAAGCGTTTCCCGCCTGCTTTAGTCCATTTCTGTAGTTCGGCTGGCACTGCTTCATATTCACCTTGATTGAGCTTTTTTAACAGTGTCGAATTGCAAAAGGCTACTGTTCCTACATTATAGCAAAAAGACACTAACGCTGCGAATTGTTCATCCGTTAAGGAAACGCTAACAGTGCGTTCAACAACATTTTCAAATTGTCTTAAATCTTGGCAAAGAAGTTTTTCTGCTTGTGTTTCAGTGATTGTCATGCCTTCGTAAATAAAAGGTTTTCCGGCGGTGTTTGTATGTCCATAACCAATTGTCCACACCCCAATGGCATCTTTATAGGCATTTAAACGCAAACCTTCCCATTGCTTAATGAGTGCAAGTCCTTCTGATGATATTTTTCGCATATGTTGCTCCATAAAAAAAGCCCCGCACAAGGCGGGGGTGAGTTAAAAATTTGAAGTATTATATTTTATTAAAAATCTCGTTTCATGTAACTTTTTTCTGTGTTATACGTTACATGAAACATAATGGAGATTTTGTTATGACTACAATGCATGTCAATGAACGCGTTCAAAAACATCGCAACGCACAAAGGAAAGCAGGATTACGCTTGATGCAAATTTGGGTGCCAGATACACGCCAACCAAATTTTGCAGAAGAGTGCCGTCGTCAATGTCGCTTAGTGGCAAAAAGGGATAAACCAGATACATCTATGCAGTTGTTTATGGATCAATCTTTAATGGATGTTGATGGCTGGACAGAATGATGCGTGGATCTCTCGTAACAATAGCTATGCAAGGGGATTTTGGTAAACCAAGACCTGCATTGATCATTCAAGCTAATCAATTCAGTGAACATACAAGTGTAACAGTTTTACCAATTACAAGTACGCTTGTTTCGGCGCCATTACTTCGCATCACTCTTTATCCAGACAGTAAAAATGGTTTACAAAAGCCTTCGCAAGTAATGATTGATAAGATTATGACGGTAAGATGTGAAAAAGTTAGTTCCACTTTTGGCTCCATTCCGGCAGATAAAATGTTAGAAATTGAACGCTGTTTGGCTGTATTTTTAGGAATAGTGAAATAACAATAGGATTTCTTTTTCAAGCCGCTTCGTGAGGGTGTTCATGAATTGCGTATTAATGTTGGTCCTGGCTACCGAGTTTATTATGTCCAATCTGGAAAGACCGTATTGTTGCTATTATGCGGTGGCAGCAAAAAAACACAAGAGACTGATATCACTCGTGCATGTGCTTGCTGGCGTGATTGGCAAAACCGTGAAGATTAAAGGAGTGCAAAAATGAAAGACCGTAACCATGATGATGCAATAGCAGAAATATTCCGTGATGATCCTGAGTTGGCAGCAGCTACCCTTGATGCAATTCTAGCAGATGGTGATCAGGGTGAGCTGCTTGTAACTCTACGCCAAATGGCCAAAGCTTATGGTGGTGTTCAGGCTGTAGCTAAAGCAGCCAACCTGAATCCCACACAACTTTACCGTACACTTTCAGAAAAAGGCAATCCAGAGTTTCGCAGCTTGAATGCTTTACTGCGTACCATGGGATTTCGCTTAGCTGTACAGCCTCTTGAACAACCAGTTCCACACGTGTAACTTTAGTGTATTAATCCCTCCCCACCTTTGAAGATGGGGAAGGGGATGTTCTTACTTAAATCTAAGCAGCTTTTACGACAGATCTTGCTAGAACCTGTTTTGCTTCTTTAATGAGAGCTTTGTATTTTCTGTTTTCTTCATCTACTCTGAAGGCATCAAGAAGACGCATATGAATAGGACCTAAAAGATATAAAACTTTTTCGCCAGCATTCATACCTTCCCAATAGCTTGGTAAATCAAAGCGCGTATCATTATCATAATCAACAGCTTGGTTTCTTAGTTTCTTTTCACATTCAATAAAGTAGCGTCGAGCCTGTCTACCTTTCTCATTGCGTTCAACCATTGAGAGCTCTTTCGCCATGTCTAGGGTGAGATGATATTCTTTACTTATAACATTTTTACGTTTCCCAATTTTGGGAAGCGTTAAAATATAGTCCTTTCCCTCTTCAAATGCATACTGATTAATGCGGTTCGTAATCCAAGTAGCAAAACGTTTTCCTATTGCCAAAAATGTATGTAATTCACGTGCGTTCACTGTCTGAACGATATCACCATCAATCGTAGTTTGATGTAAGTCAATTAAATATTGTGCCATGATTTGGCTCCTATGTGCTTAAAGGTTTTCTATTGACACTCTAAAAGATGCCGGGTGCTAGAAAACACGGCACATAGCCCGTCGTTATGCTTTCCCCACAAGGGTATTGTATAGCATAACTACACCCGACAAAGTTATTATATGCGCCTAACATACAATGAGTCAAAGTCTTTAATGTGCGGAAGACTGATTATTTCGGCAACCAATCCGCTATGTGTTTAAGGTGTTTTCTAGGCACCTGATTCGATTATTCATATTGTCGCCACATTGTCAAGCTGCTTTCGAGATTTTTTGCATTTTTGCTAATTTGACTTATGTATCCTCTACGTCCATATGGATGACGCCTTCGCCTTCATCACATGCATTGGGTGGAGCGTTTGGATCAAGGGTATCGTCCTTGTCTGGTGTTGTGTTTGCAACGTTTTCAGCCGCATTTTCTTGTGCTTTGTCAAAAAGTTCACACTCTATTTTTGTGGTGTAGCCGCCCATTTTATCAAGTTTGTGCTTAACGCTCTTGATGCGCCATTCTGCCGGAATATAAGGTCGGAAAGGGGGATCCTGAACAAGTTTTGCTTCTGCTTGCACAAATGGATCTCCACCAATATCACATGAGAAAGAAGACTTACCGCGTAATGATTTATTACGATAAGCAGCAATGGCCGCAACAGCTTCTGATTGATTATGGTAAGTATATTTGAGTTCATGATACGGTGGTTTTCCAACTTTGACTTCTTTTTTTTCACCACTGCGGATATCATGATAGGTTGCGATAACACCGCCTTTTTTCTCTTTGTCTTCTTCTTCTTTCTCAGATTCTTTTTCTGCTTTTTCCAATTCAGATGATGGTGGTGCTCTGTCACTGTCATCCATATGGATAAAGTTTTCATCATCATCAATCTCTTCTGGTTCTCGTGCATCAGCCGCGGCTTTTTGGTCGTCCCCCACATCTGTTTCTAAGCCATTTGCTGCACCTGCTTCATCTCGTGCGCTGTATTTAAAATCCCAAGAGGTGCAATGTTTCTCGTGAATAACAACAATAGGGAGTGTTTCACCGGTGATGGCTTTGCCTTCACCCCGTTTGGCGAGCACAAGTTTGCCATCAACGGGCTTTGCTACCGCATCATATTCTTCTGCAAGGCGTGTAGCAAAAGCCATATCGCTTTCAGCCGTTTGATCAATGTGACGCACAACGATTTTTGCAAGAGAAGGATCAACCTTTGGTGTATAGCCATTACGCTCTGCTATCTCTTGAACAATACTGCCAAGGGTTTGCTGGTGATAGGATTGGCTTTTAGGTGTTCTATAAGATGTGTTCATGGAGGCGGCGCGCCCTGTAACACTTAAGGTCTGTGGTGGGCTGCTTACAGAGATTTCATCAATTAGATAGGCTCCCATATCACGGTTTTTACCGCCTTCATAACCAAGAGTTATAGAAATGATTGTTCCAATTAAAGGAATGTCAAGAAAGCCATTATCGCACTCACGCGCACGATCATCAAGCTCTATGGTGATGCGGTCGCTTTTGTCTTCTGCTTCATCGGTAATTTCAATCGACAAAACATAGTCCATAAGTATGCGTGTAATATCCTCTCCATTTGCCATCACTGTGCAAAAAGGGTTCATTGTTTGTTGCCCCAAATTCTGATCACAGGTGTGGCTTTAGGATAGGGGAGGGATGGTAGGAGTATCGTGATACCTGCTTTTAAAATGGGTCCATAGTCTGCAAGACCAAAATTAGCCGCGTAGACGCGTTCAACAGCGAGCGCTTGTTGACCTTTGGCATAGTATTTCCAGCAAATGGCATCCACCATATCGCCATCTTTAGTCATATAAAGGTCACTCATAGGTCTTCACCATATTCTCTCAACTTTATCGTAAATTCTTGTTTTTTGGGTGTGCCATTATAATGAAAAACACTTTGTTTTTCCTCTACGGAAAGGATGACAAACTTACCTAAAATTTTGCCTTGACCAGTCACAAGGATGTGAGGACCGTTATGCGCCATTTGCCGTAAATGTTCTATTTGTCCATGACCGCCTTTGAAATCTGGATAAACGATACCTTTTAAAGAAAACGCAGCATTTGCAGTAGCTGGCAATTGAAGCGCTGCTTTACGTCCCAACCGCCCTTGTTCAACCCATGGAATGTCATAGGTTATATCGAGGACTTGATAGGCTGCTGTTTCAATGGAAAAGATAAAACAACCTAAAGCTAACATCATGATGATTAATCCGAAAGACTAGAAGCTATAGCCAAACGCTGTTGTTTGGCATAGTGTTCAAGGGCTTGATTTACGGCGGTGCGGATTTCGTCTTTTAAACCATTGGGAACGGAAATATTTAAATTTGAAATCATTACGCGAGCGTCTATTTCTACCGGCTTATGAACTGTGATGGGTTCTGGAATCTTGAAAGATTCAACCTTTACATTTTTAGCCTGCATTTGTCCTGTTTCAACTACGCCTGTATTGGAATTGCTTTTGCTTCTTCCAGATGGAGAATAGGGGACAATTGCTGTATCAAGCATTCTTTTTGCACGAGCATTGGTTTCATCGGTAAAGGTTGTAATAGTTTGGGTTGAAGTTTTGTTGATTGAAACATTAAAGCCTAGCTTTTCTTTCATCCAGTTTGGCATCCAACTGGTTAGTCCATTCATCATATTGCCAAATTCGTTATACAGATCGTCCCATTTTCTTTTGATACCTTCCCAAAGACTGTTAATCAGGTTGGCTCCTGCCTCTATTAAATCGATGCCAAACAACCATTTAATGAGTTCATTAATTTTTTTTGCTATCCAAGTGAGTGGTGAAAAGTTTTTAAAAAGAGTGAAGAGTTGATCAAAAACGTTACTGCATAAGCTAGCAAAAGAATCCAATAACTTGCTTATGAAGCTTATAACTGTATCCCAGTTTTTGTAGAGCAGATATCCAATTCCAATAAGGGCTGCGATGCTAGTCATTATCCAGCCTATGGGTGTAGTCATGATTGTGATACCAAGCGATATAAAAGCAGAAGAAACAGCAGTTATTGCCGAAATCAGTGAGCCTACAAAAGTTAAAGCAAGACGAGCGACTACAGAGCAAACAGTTACGATTGTTGAGAGGAGTGATCTTCCAAGAGTTGCAGAAAATCTAATAAAAGCTTTATCTGCTACGATTATTTTTGAGAGTAGGGATTTTCCAAGATTTACAGCTAGGCCGGTAATTTTAGAACCAACAGAAGTGAAGGCTGAAAGCACTGGTCCTGAAAGAGCGAAAGCAAGCCTGATAAAAACTGCACTCACTATGGCTATTGATGTAAGCAGCCAGCCATTGATTTTATCCCAATTTTTGTAAAGAAAATATCCAGCAGCAACAAGAGCTGTAATACCACCAAGTATCCAACCGATAGGTGTTGTCATAATTGCATAGCCAAGCGTGACAAACGCTGCTCCCACTGCGGCTAATGCGGCAATGAGTGGGCCAAAAATGAATGAACCAAGTGCGACAAGGCCTACCTTAAAGAGAGTTATTTCACCAATCAAAGGCTCTAGCCAGCAAAACCAGCCTTTAATTCTCTCTGTAAGATCACTGATGCTTTTTCTCAAATCAGAGGTAGGGTTAAGCAAATCATTAAAGACTTTTTTTATGCTTTTAGCCCATCCAGCAACTGTCGTTTGAATGAGGTCATGGTTTTCATCAATCAACTTTGAAAAACCGTCAATCATATCATTGATCACCGGCATGAAACGTGCACCAATAAAGCTCGCGATACCGCCTATTTTTTTCTTAAAGGCATCAAGCTTATCACTTAAATCTGCTGCATAGCGTGCGACATCGGCTCCTATTAGCCATTTTCCTTTTTGTGCCTTTGCAAACAGTTCTTTGATTGGCTTCATCCCTTGCGCAAGCATGGCTGCCATTTCCTTGCCGTCACCACCAAACAGCAGAGCAGCAATGTGCTGTCTTTGCGCTTGATTTTTCATCTTACTCATCTTGTCGGTAATTTCTTCCAGTAAGACAGAGTTTGATTTGAGTTTTCCGGAAGCGTTTTTGACTGAAATACCAAGTGCTTCAAAGCCCATAATGCCTCTTTTTTGCCCAGCATATGCTTGTGCTGAACGCCTATTTAAAGTGGCTAGGGATTGTTGAAAAAGTTCGGCAGAATATCCTGAATTATCGGCTGCATCTCCCCATAATTGAAGTGATACAACATTCATCCCTAAATGGCGTGATGCATGGTGTAGACTATCACCCATATGCATGGTTTTCATAGTAACAGCAGTTAGACTGGCCACAAGACCACCACCAGCAAGTCCTAAAGCACCAGTAAAGACTGAAGCACGGCTTGCTGCTGTACCAAGAGCACTTTGAACGCCATGAAGGCTCGTTGTCATGTTTTTTACAGCAGCAGAAAAGCGCGGAATACTCAATCTATGTGAGAGTGTTTTTGACAATGTATCGAATTTTTTTTGCACACGTTTTAAAGGCGTGGAGAGTTCGTCTTCAAGGGACAGCTTAACCTTTGCATCAGCAACTTTTTTACTCATTTTGTTTTATACCTTTCTGCTGCTTGTTTTCGCCAGAATATTAGTTCTTGCAGTTCCATTTCCATCATGTCTGAAAGTGACCAATGGAACACAATGGCGATATCGGCTATGAGTTTAGCGGCGGTTTCCCAGTCGAGGTGTCCCGCCGCGTGATAAAAGATTCCAAAATCTCTCCAATGCTCGACAAGTCATTAATATCCAGTTCTTCAATCGCTTCATGTGGCCATCCGGAAAGGCGTGCAATCATAGCAATTGTTTGTTCAATGCCTTCTTTCTTATCAATGGCTTGCACATCTTTTATTTTGGGACGATGTAAGGTAATTTCGGTGTGTTCTTTTCCTTCAAAGATCACAGGAATAAGTAATTTGTGTGTAATGCTTTTTTGTATAGTCATTTTTTATAATCCTAAGTTTTCTCTATGGTCTGCTAATTGATTGATACCATTGAATGTTCTAATCAAGTTGAGGGCATCTATCTCAACAATTTCAACGTCCTTCTGGACATATTTAAAATACTGTAATGTGAAGGTAGCTGTGGATGTTGCTTTGCTCCCTGGTTGCCATTCTGCCATTTCAAAGCCTTTGCATAATCCTCTCATGGTAATGACAACACCTTCCGCTGGTGTCCCTTGTGCTTGCATTGAACTACGTAATGAGATGTCAACATCAGTGCGTCCTAACAGTGCCATCAACTCTGGAGAGCAATCAGAAATGGTCATGGTAAGCGTGAGAGTTTCAAGGCCAAGATCAATTTCAATGGAGTTGTCCATGCCACCCCGCGATAACTTTCAACAACCAAATTCAAATTCGGTAATGTTACGCTTTCACATTTTGCTTGATAGGGAATGCCATCGACAAAAATGTTAAAATATTTCAAAACTCTTGGTAAAACGGGTATGGCCATTAAAAAATCTCCTCTAGGTAATCATTGATGATTTGTGAGCGGAATGTGATGTGTTCTGCTGGTGTGGTTGGGGTGAATTCCACATTGAAATAGACTCGGCCGTCTTGAATAGCGCTTGCTGTGTTCAACTCTGGGTCAGGTATACAGCGCCCACCAAGAATGGCACCTTGCGCTTTTAAATCACGTAAATAAGCGTTGACGCTTTCACTTACATCGTTCAGGTATGTCCTTTTGATGTTACGATCAACTGCCCATAGATGTCCGCGCAAAATAGCGTCATTGATCATATCCGCGGTTCTCACCACCGATAAGAAAGCAAATTTTGTATCGCTTGAAAGGGTGCGATTGCCCCAAAGACGATAACCGTTTTCACGGATAATTGTTGTGATGTTTTTTTCGTTGAGAAGGTTGGCACGGCTTGATCTATCACCAATGGAAAAATCAATCGGGCGGGCAATTCCTACAATGCCATTGATTACTTTGTTTGAAGGTGAATGCCAAAAGCCATTTACAAAATCAATTTTAGCAATAACACCAGCAACAGCTGCACTTGCTGGTTCTTCTAAGATTTTACCATTACGATTAACTTTTACAAATGGATCAATAAGAATGGCGCGTTTTGAATCAAAATCCTTTGCTGTGCTAAGGGCCGCTTCATCTGTCGTGTTTGGTGCATCAATCACCACAATTGCGCGCAAACGTTCCGCAATGCCAATGAGTTCTGCCGCTACAGGGTTAGAAGTGGTACTGATTTCGGCTTTAGCTGTCGCATCAGTTCTATTTTCTTCAATACTCACACTGGATGGGCGTTGATGTGTAAAGCCTGGAGCAATCAGAATACGTGGTGTTTGTCCCACAACAGATTGTGCTCCAATGAAAGCATGAACACCTTCGTAGGCTCCATTTTCGTTTACACCGCCTAGAATATTGGTGAGTGTTGCGTTTTCATTGTCACCTTCTTTCACACGGATGACAACAACAATTGCTCCCACTTGCTTAAAAATAAGATCAAGAGCATTGGGTAAAGTACCGCGGCGTTTGCCTGTTTTGTCCAGTTTTGCTGCCTGTGAAAGAGAGCCTGCTACCAGAACCGGTGTGTTAAGAGGAAAGACTTGTTCATCTGCATCGGGCGCTGTGCCAACAATTCCAATAACAGCAGACTGAACTGCACGAAGAGGGCGGGTGCCATCGTCAACCTCGACAACTTCAACACCGTGTAGAAAACTTGTTGCCATTTTATGCTCCTTTAAATGAGTGGCTAATGAAGTGAATGTGAAAAAAATGAAAGGCGAAATGCCGCTTTTGAGAACGACTATTGTTGTCACAACCTTTTTGAAAATTGCTGAAGGTGTAGGAAACAGTCATGCTACAATTATCAAACTTGTGCGCAATAATCGTAAGGATTTTGAGGATTTTTGTTCACTCGCATTTGAAATGCGAGTGAATAGCAAAGGGTCGCATTTGAAATGCTACCCTTTGGAATAGCAGTATGTGAAATAATTTTTTAAAAGCATATTGACACTAATAAACCCTCATGTTAATCGAATCACAAGTGCTGAAAACACTAAACCATTAGCGGATAGGTCACGTAAGATCTTTCCCATGCCTTTAAAATACTGATTGTCTTTTATGCTATTATTGGCATATAACGATTTTGTCGGGTGTAGCTATGCTATACAACACCTTCTCACGAGGGGAAGGCATAGCGACGGACTAATGGCCGTGTTTTCAACGCCCGGCACTCTTACTGGAGTGTCAATTGAAAACATTAAAACCATTAGGAGTTAATCATGAACAATTTAGTGACAATCAACAAAGATGGTATTGCAGTCACAACTTCTCTAAAAATTGCAGAGGGTGTGGGGAATACACATAAAACAGTTATACAGTTAGTACGCAATAATCGTAAGGATTTTGAAGAGTTTGGTTCACTTGGATTTGAAATCCAAGTGAGTAAAAGAGATGGTAAAGGTGGTCAAAAGAGAGAAGTTGCTATCCTTAATGAACCACAAGCAACCTTACTCATGACCTATATGCGTAACAATGATATGGTGCGTTCATTCAAAAAAGCACTTGTTAAAGCTTTCTATGATTTAAAAAACCAGTTAATTGATAATGACCGTGATACACGATTTGATTTTCCAAGCAACTGGGATGAGATGGGAGCTACTGAAAAAGCTGTTTACATTTATGGACCGCTTCACATGCATCTTGTAAAAGCCTTTACATTAGCAGAAGAGAGTAAACATTATAAAACGCTTGTTGAAGAAGCTAAGCGAGTCTTAGCAAATCCGATTGTAAAAGTAGCTTAGACCTACAATATAATTTTATCTCCTCGTTTCAAAAGCGGGGAGGTATGTATTCCTTATATGCTACACGCATATAATGACCCTATCGGGTGTGGTTATGCTATTAGCATGAAATATCTTTACATAATACACATTATACGTATAATACGTATTATACATTAAGGATAGGATATGCCTATGAAAAAATATAGTTTTACAGATGTAAACCGCGGGGCAGGCGATATTTTAGACGAGGCTATGTCTGCACCTGTAACTTTAACAAAGCGAGGACGTGAAAAAATCGTTATGCTTCCTGTCGATTTATATAATGAATTAATAAAAGCGCGTTCTGGCGCACAATCTTTTGTTTATGCAGATGCATCGCAAAATATATTAGACGATTTAGATCGTGGTTTAGATGACATTTTGAATAGTGATGAACATGTTTAAAGCAGAGGATGTTGTTAGATATTACTATTTATCCAGCATTCCATAAAACATCGTCTCTTTCTCTTCAGAGTGAGGAGGAGATCAAACAGCGTGGAGTATTGGAACTTTGCTAACATCTGTTTCACGTTCAGCATGCCACGCATCATAATTGGCTTGCATGCGTAACCATATGGCTGCTCCATTTCCAAACATTTTGCCAAGACAAGCCGAAAGAGAAGGGGAGATAGGTTTTTCTGCATTTAGAATATCATAAAGATGTTGGCGTGATATACCAAGCATCTGTGCAATTTCTGTCTTCGTTTTGCCAGTTTCAGGAATAATTTCTGCTAAAACTTCTCCTGGATGAGTAGGGCAACGGTTTTTACCTCTTTGTGCAGGAATGTCATTCATAACTGTATCCTTAGTGATATTGTTCAAGATCAACACGGTAAGCATTACATGAGTCAAATTCAAAGGTAATACACCATGGTCCGTTAACATGGATAGTGTAACGGGTGGGCTTTAACAGCTGACTTGTAATCTTGTTATATATGTGTAATAATATTCATTATGGATAGATTTGTTGGGATAGGTAAAGCAGCTCAAGTTTTAGGTGTTTCGATTAGTACTTTACGTCGTTGGGAAGGTGAAGGCAAGATTATTTCTGAGCATACAGTAGGAGGACACCGGCGTTATGACCTATCCAAGCTGAGACCTGAGCTTTTTCATTCGAGAGAACTGTCACAAAGAAAAACCATTGCTTATGCACGTGTATCGAGCCATGATCAAAAAGACGATTTAGAGCGACAAAAACAGGTTCTCGAGCTTTATTGTGCAAGCCAAGGTTGGACTTATGAACTCATTTCTGATTTAGGATCAGGGATGAATTATCGTAAAAAAGGTCTTAAACGTTTATTGGATGCTCTCATTGAAAATGAAATTGGTCGTTTGGTGATTACACATAAAGATCGTTTATTGCGCTTTGGTGCAGAATTGGTCTTCGCCATTTGTGAAGCCAAACAAGTTGAGGTTGTCATTCTTAATCGGGGGGAAGAAAGCAGTTTTGAAGAAGATTTAGCCAAAGATGTTTTAGAAATTATTACTGTCTTTAGTGCTCGTCTTTATGGAAGTCGTTCGAGAAAAAATCAAAGGTTATTAGAGAATGTTCGTCAAGCTGTAGAGGCCTCGCAATGATTGTTGCTCACAAAATAGCTCTAGACTTAAACAATAAACAGCGAAGCTATATGGCTCAAGCTAGTGGTTGTGCACGCTTTGCTTATAATTGGGCACTAAAAGAATGGCAGCATCAATATGAAGCATGGAAGAAAGATAATAATTTACCAAAGCCTAATGATTATGCGCTCCGTAGACAATTCAATTCTCTAAAACGAGAACACTTTCCATGGATGATGGAAGTTACTAAAAATGCTCCACAAATGGCCATTATTCAATTGGGTGTGGCTTTTAAGAATTTCTTTTCAGGGAGCAGCCGATATCCCACTTTTAGAAAGAAAGGAGTGCACGATCGTTTTACTTTAACCAATGATCAAATACAGTTGCAAGGTTCCAAGATAAGAATTCCCAAACTTGGTTGGGTTCGTCTGCGAGAACACTTGCGATTTCAAGGAAAGATCTTGTCAGCAACCATTAGCCGTAAAGCAGATAGGTGGTTTGTAAGTCTTAGTGTTGAAACAGATAATCAAAAGCCACTGAACGAGAACCAAGTTATTGTTGGTATTGATTTAGGCATTAATGCACTTGCAACGCTTTCGACAGGAGAGACCATAGGAGGTGTTAAACCTTATAAGGCTTTGCTAAATCGTTTACGGCGCTTGTCTCGAAGGCTAAGTCGTAAGCGAAAAGGCTCGAGTAATCGTTATAAGGAAAGACAAAAACTCGCTAAGCTTCATGCACGGATAAGTAATATCAGAACAGATCATTTGCATAAGGTTACAACAGATTTAGTTCAGCGTTTTGGGATGTTTTGTCTGGAAGATCTTCATGTAAAAGGTTTGCTGAAAAATCGGCATTTATCGCGTTCTCTTGCAGATCAAAGTTTTTTCGAGTTTCGCCGTCAATTGGAATATAAAGCAGTACGTTATGGTCGACAGATTATTATTGCAGATCGTTGGTATGCGAGCAGTAAGATTTGTCATCATTGCGGATGTAAGGCTGAAAAGTTACCTCTTAGCATACGTGAGTGGAGATGTTCTCATTGTGGTACACACCATGATAGAGACATTAATGCCGCGATTAATTTAAAAAACTTGGCGGTGAGTTCCACCGTGTCAGCCTGTGGAGAGGAAGGCTCTGACCAACGTCTTGTGACTTTGGTGAAACCAGCCTCAAAGAAGCAGGAAATCAACAGTATATTTAATCAGAAATGATCATATTTACATAAGTTTGATAGAACGGCGGGAAAAATTGCCCATCTTTGTAAATCCAACCAATTTGTGCTTCCTTTGACCGAATTGCTTCGCCATCAAAGTCGTGAACATAATTTTCTGATGCGACGATAATATTTGTTACCACACCATTTTCAACAACTGCATATTCCATGAATATCTCCTAGATAAAAAATTTTAACAAGATAGCTCCATCTCCGCCATCTCCGCCGGCTTTACTGCCTTTCTTGTATCGGTCACCATCTTTTCCACGAAAATAACCGCCACCACCACCTCCTCCACCAGCACGGTTATTACCCGTACCACCACCTCCGCCGCCACCACCACCGTCACCTCCTTTATAGCTCTCTCCACCAAGTGTCTCGTAATGAATATCCTCCTTTGAGTATAAATTAGAACCGCCACCACCACCTCCTCCTCCAAAAACCGAATTCCCACCGTTACTCTTACAAACACCTCCTTCTCCACCAGAGAAGACAGAACTGACAGAAAGTGTCTTGTCACTATCAAGTATTCCGCCTTCTCCTCCTCTTCCACCATCACCTAAGCCAGCTGTTTTAAGATAACCTGCATCACCACCACCTCCTTTTTTACCAGCTGCGCGGAGGGTTTCCCCGCCACCACCTCCACCTCCTCCTGCTTGAACAATTTCTTTAATAACTGTAGCACCACCACCACTACCATTTGTTTTTTCTTCACCACCACGACCACCACGACCAATGAGTGCTTTTGCCGATTTTTTTAGATCTGATCCTTTGATTTTTACACGAGCGCATTGACCACCACCACCTCCGCCACCGCTATAACCACCACAACCACCACCACCTCCTCCTCCGCCACCCCAAGCCCATATTTCAATTTCTGTGTCATCAGTGACACCTTCGGGTAATGGAATGTCTCCGCTTTCTGTCATGAGGATTTCGACAGGTTTTTTGGTGAATAAAGCCATCAATTTATCTATTTCACTTTTCGTATAAACAGCTTCACCATCGACTTTAAGCGGTCCTTTAAGCTTGCTTTCCGTTGTGCTTAAACTTGTAACCACTTCACCGTTATGGGTGAGGCTAAGCGAGGAATTGCCGGTGAGTTCCACATCACCACTCATAGTCACTTTGTTGTTAAATTTGTTATCATTTTGCCACTCATTAGCTTGTGCTAAACGCCCATAGGCTGTGAGGTCTTCATTGATCTTGGCTCTAAAGTCATCAAGACCAACGATATCTTCGGTTTTATGTTGATGCATGCCTAACAGGGATATTGCGCTACCAAAGGTAAAATTATTATTGCTTGATTTGTAGAGCACATAATTGTTAGCTGCATCTTGTGCACCCTCGATATCGCTTAAATCAGCAAATGAGAAGGTTTTATCCGCTGCCATCTTGCCTTTGAGGGTTGCTTCAAGATCTGCGACATCATTTATGCTATGCGTGTGTTTTGAAGGCGCTTTTTCGTCTATCTTTTCCTCAACATCGGCAATGGCTTGATCAATTTTTCTTAAGTTTTCCCGCAAGATGGGGAATTCAGAACTGATAAAGCGTCCTTCCTTTGGCAATTCCATGTTGAGTTTTTTGGTTTTGGTCATGTCTATTCTCCATCATAATATGCCGGTACCAAAATCACACACCATGGACCGTGCTGCAGGTCCACCAGTGAGTGTGAGTTTGAGGCGCGCTTGTTGTGCTGATTTATCATCACTGATAAATTTGCGCTCTGTCCAAAGAGGTTCCGATAACTGTTCTGTTTCGTCTAGTTCCAAAGGGATAAAAGCGCCGTCATCCAGTTGCATCTCTAGTGTAAAGGATGAACCTCCTGGCAAAAAGGTCTTGATATAGCTGGTAAGCCTTGACTTTTCACCAAAGGCAAAAGCCCTGGTGATATAGGTTGCTTCTTTATGAACTTTTCCTGCAATTAATTGAACAGGAGCAAATAACACGGGTGAAAGCTTTTCCGTGCCTTTGAGAATGGCGCGGAGGTGAACTTTTTCACTGATATATTCAGTAAGATTAAGCAATTGAAATGGCAGGAGTTGATAAATTGTGCCGTTGTTGCGTTCAATTTCAAAGATAACAGAACACTGACTTGAAGGTAATTCAATAGCTGCGCGTATTTGCAAATCAGAGCAGTCAACAAGATCAAACTCACCTAAAGGAACGGTTTTTTCTGTTTGTGTGTAGCGGGCTGCTAACACTCGAAATGCTAAGGCTTCATCTTGATGGGCTGTCCAGCTTTGTGCGTTGACAGACGAAAAGCGTGGACCCGTCACATAGGGGTGACTTGAGACATATCTTTGGCTCTCTGCATCAAAATCACCAAGTTTGGCCAGTGAGACAGAATGGTCACCATCATCAGTTTTAATGACAAAAGCGGTCAGACGATCATCGGGGATTAATAAGGGAACATCATAGCGTGCTTTTGCCCATCCGGTTTTTGCACCTTTCATAGGATAGGATGTTTGGGCTTGAATATCGGAGGTGGGATAGCCGTTTTCAGTGGTAACCAAATCGATCATTAAATCATGCGAAGGATTACCAATTTTACAAAGATGGAAATCAATTTCTGTGATTTGTCGTGTTTCATCAGGAGTAAAGACTTGTGCTTGTGGGTCCACTTTTGTCCATATTTTTACTGTGGTGGTGCGCCGCATCACTTTCACATCAATCACACCTTGTCCGGTAAAAAGACCTGTTGCAATTGTACCACCTTTACCCTGTGCGATAACATTCTTTGTGCCAGCAGTAATGTTTTTAGGAATGGTAAAAGTTCCTTCGAGCATACCTTTAGAGTCAGCAACAAGGCGGCTATTTGGCAAGACATTAACACCATCAAAGGTAAGGCTTTCTAAGATTTCTCCTTTGGCAAAACCTTCAATCTTAAAGTTCAATGTAATTTGCCTTAAAAAGTCTATTTGCTCTTGGGTTGCATGCACTAAATCATCACTGATTTCTGTCTTACGGATGCTTCTCCCACGGTTTTGCCCCATATTGAGTTGATTGGTCACACTTGAGAGCCAATCGGTGCGCTGTTCATGCCAAAAGTCTGTTGCGGGGGTAAGAGTGATTGTTCCAGGCAAAGGAGAAAAGTTTTGATAAGGATTGATTTTTTCGCAAGCCGTTATCAACTCTTGCGCAATGATGATTTCATTTGTCCAGTCAAGGGTGACAGGCGCTTTTAAAGGAGCAGTATAGAATGTTGGGTCAATGGCGAGTTGTAGAATGCCATTGCCTACAGCGCCGGTTTGTTTAAAGCCTTCATCTCTATAACTATCATCTAGAAATGGATCCGCAAACATGCCTTTTTTAGCAACAGGCTCTTTAGAGTCGACATTGCTTTTAATACGCTCTAATTGCATCAATCGATCAAGCGAAAGCACGCGTTGAAAATAGCGCCACATCTCATCATAAGGTGCAACGCGCGTCCCGTCATTGACAACAAGCGGCATTTCAAGCCAATTATTGCGAATGGTTGCAAGGGATAAGACATCATTAGGAACACTTGGTGCCATGGGTTGGTCTGCCGAAATGCCCTTGATATAAACCACATCGCCTCCTGCATTCAGTCCTATGCGGTCAATGCGTGGCAATTTATAAGTGTAACTGACGATAATATCACCGTTATCAGCACCATCTGAGACGGTAATTTCCTGTGCTGTTACCTTATCAGCGGTTATTGGTGCACGGTAACGATAAGTCACTTTGTAGGTGCTTCCCGGAGCAGGTTCATCTCCCATGGGTGCCCAATCAATGGTATCTCCTGTTTTCTTAAAATCTGTGTCTTCTTTAAATTCCTTGCTTCCCTGAACGACTTTGATGAAAGAGGTGATGCTTTTATCAGGGACACCATCACGCCCTGCGGCAACCGCACCGCGGGTGATGTTAACGGTCTTTTCTTTTGTTAATAAAAGAGACTGAATATCGGCAATAGGAGAATAATAGGGTTTAAAAGTAAAGCTTGTTTTTCCTTTTTGAGGTGCAAAAATATGCGTTTCACTAGGAACAACGCTTGTCGAGAAATCTTCTAGTTCCTCATGCCGCAAAGCTGCTAAACGTTTGCGTTTAAAACCATTAATATTGGCTTCCCCTTCTTGAATGCTAAAGATTTGGCAACTGTTGTTTGATCCTAAAGCGCTCACACGGCATCCACTCACGATATAATGCCCATGAGCGCGGTCATAAGTGGCAATGGCTTGCATGGCCGGTTCAAGTAGTGAGGGTGATTTTTGATCAATGAGAACACCATCTTGCAAAATGTAGACAGGAAAAAACGTTCCTTGCTGTCCATCATCTTTCAGAGCCCAAACAAGCTTTGCAATCTCACGGGCAGCACCGGGTTCTCCTTCTGCTAAGGTCCCTGGAATTTGCCCCAAGAGTTCCGGATCATCCTCATGGGTATTCCAGCTTTTTTGCAGTTTCACACCGATTTCCAAACGTCCAATCATGGAAACATTGTTGAGAACGGTTGGTGAAATAGGGAAAATATCACCGGCTATAAAAATCTTACCGTCGGTTAAAGTTACTGTTTGCGTATCTTTGTCGACAAACGCATCTGCTCGTTCAACACGGTCTCCTTCTTTGGCAACAAGGCGCCCTAAACGATTGTGACGACCTCTTATGATGGTTTGAACTTCATTCAACTCACCACTTTGCAGAAAAGGGCGTTGTCCATAAAACACAACGCTTTGTTGTTCATCTTTGCCGATAGATCTGTCAATTGCAAACGGCAAGCCACTTTCATGTTTCATGTTAAAACCTCAATAAAATCTTGAATTGTTCACGAACATCAGCGCGCAAAGGGATGTTAACGGCTGTTTTGAGTATCTCCACACCACCATTCAGTTCATTGGTGTTACACCAAAGCTTGCCAAGAGGGACGTCTTGTTTTGGAGAAGCATGAACGAGAATGGAAACAAATGCTGCTTGTTTCCCATCAACATCCTGAAAGTCTGTACGTGCTGCTAGAAAAAGCGCTGTGCCCATCGGGGAGGGCTGAAATCTGCCGCCTGAATGGCTGTATACACCATCCAAAGCCTGTTCGACAGGCGCTACAGCATAGCATCTGCGAGTGCCAATCACGGCATTTTGAGTGTCTCTTAATACGAGATAAAGCGTGCGGCCATGAAACCACTCTGCCATCAGTATATCGCGTTCATGTTTTTTAACCGAACACCACGGAAAGTTTGCCATGTCCCATGGGTAATCAATTTGGTCGAAGCTTAATTCTCCATCCCCATCATCTATCCAATTGCCAATAAGCCTGCCTTCTTCTTTTTCCAGCGTGTGATTAATTTCTGTTGTGTGCCCAAAGGAAAAAAAAGTGCCCCCAACTGTTAACCTAACACCGCTCTCATACTCCAACATGCTGTCATCAAGGCGTGACATATTGCCCTCGGTTGCCTCAACGTCATAACCATAAACACTACGGCGAAAATCAGAGCGCAAACTTTTGGAAAGGTCTGTGATTGCTTCAATGGCTTCAAGGCTTTTCCGTTCAGGCAATCGATCAAAGTAGAGTTGAAAGGAATTCCACCATACTCGCCCTGTCCAGGCGGGCGTAAAACGTGCCGAAATCCCTAGCCATTCAAGCCCCATCTCTATTGCCGCAAGGGAGCCGCGTACCCGCTGCCATTGAAGCCCCTGATCAATCAAATCATAGAGGTTTGGAAAATAAGGAGTAAGTTCTCCAAGTCCATATTCTTCAATAAGCCATGGTAAAAAGCGGGGAGGGCGTGTGATCAATTTTGTCTGTGAAATCCCCAAAATAGAACTGTCCACATCTTGATGAAAATCACATGCCGCAGCGAGGCGTTTTTCAAATTCTGTTGCGTTGGTTGGGAGTAAAGAGCCAACCATTAGCGTGCACGACCTTTGAAGTTTAAGGTGATTTTTCCAATTGCTAAAACTTCTTCATCACAAACTGCACTGTCTTGCGTTGGTGCAATGGCACTTACTTTCTGGACACCAGCAATCATTAGTTTTGAAATCCACCACGAGAGACTTAATTCACGACCAATGGCTTGTTCTTTTTTCCATGCTGCTCTTAAATTTTCTTCCATTTGCATGAGAATTTTCAAAGATGTTTCTGGTAACAGCCAAACATCTGCTTCCAAATCCACTACTTTTTTGACAGCAGCGTGAACAATGATTGTATCATTAGTCATGATGATATTTTTTCTGTGAAGTGCTTGTGAGACTGTTTGTATAAGATCTTCAGAAGCTGTTCCTTCTTCATTTTTGCCAAAAAGAGCAACGTAGATAGTTGGATCTTTGCCTTTGCGATAAATAATCGCATCCTTAACACGGTTATCCGCTGACATAGCTATAAGCTTGTAATAAGGTTCTGTTCCGCTCGTTTTGCCACCACGTGCATGAAGTCGAATACGTTCACGATATCTCTCATCACTTTCATCCTCCATGCGGGCAATACCATGCCAATTTCCCAAAGCATCAAGGGATTCACCAGTTGCAAAATCAAGAATATTATTGCGTGCTGCTTCATTAATACGCTGCCTTAAAAGCAGTTCTCGGTAGCTAAAAGCTTCAATGACTTTGACTGCTGGGTCACTTTCAAGAAGAATGTATCGGGGCAAAAGCTCTTTTAAATGTTCAATATTTGCTGCTCGGATTTCTTCAAAGGAAAGTTCTGAGATGATTTCGAGATTGGAAAGGTTCTTCATTGTATCAGCACTCCTTCCATGGTAATGGGCTTGCCTGATGGCAAGTAGATGCCCGCAAAGGACAAGGATATTTTTCCATCTTCAACTCTTTTAAAATCTATTTTTTTCAGTTTAAAACGCGGTTCCCACTTGTCTAAAGCTTCAGCAACGGCGGCATAAAGAGCAACCGCAAAGGCATTATTGGATGGCGCATCAATCAATTCCGCAATACGTGAACCATAATCACGTCGCATGACTCGCGTGCCAATGCGTGTTGACAAGATGTCAATAATCGACTGACGCAAATGATCGATACCAGATAGGGGTTTTCCTGTTGTGCGGTCCATTCCACTGTTCAATTTGGACCTCCTGTCATGGAGCCGCCAGAGGAAACACCACCATGAATATGGCTATTTCCAATATTGGTACCATTATGCTTTAAGTTACTTGAATTAATGGAAATATTATTCCCAGAATGAAAAGAAATACTATCATTCGAATTCAGTGAAACGCCACTATCTGCCTTCAAAGAAATGTTGCCTTTTGCGTTTAAACTTATATCGTTTTCTGAAACAATCTTTATGCCATCCAGCGCGGTAAGCTCTAGTTTGCCATTTTCACCTTTTAGTGACACGCCATCAGCGATTGTCAGGATAAACTTTCCACCTGACTTGATGTGAATGCTATAGCTGTTTTGTTCATCATCATATTCAAGGCTGGTTCCATCAGGATATATAGTTCGGTGAATGCTGCCGTTATCGGCTGCTTGATTAGCATCTGTATGAATGGAGCCAACAATTACACCTTGTGATAAATCTCCTGATGACGAGAGAACAACCACTTGCTCTCCAACATCGCGTCCTTCATAAGAGCGTGTTTTACCGGCGCGGGCTTGTGTGTCTGGAATCCAGTCACTGATAAGATTACCGCTTTTAACCCGATAGCGTGCATTTTTATGGTCGACATGGCTAATCTTGCCCACCATAACCATATTGGCTACACGTCTCTTTAGATCTGTGATTTCTTTATCGCGCCGCTCTAACATGAGTAACCTCAATTTTATGATATTTGTCTTTGTTTTTCACACCTGTTTTCGGTTCAAAACCTAGAAAAGGTTCAACGAGTCTTGCTGTTACACTGCCTTCGTCTTCATCCATGTTGGGGATATTTGTCATGTAAGTGACTTCAAAGGTTAAAATTGCACCATGGAGTGCTAGAGCGCCATTATCTCCAAAGGCAAAAGCAATATTTTGCAGGCGGCATGTCTCAACTGTGTTGTTGAGATTGGGATTGGCATAGAAAATCTCCTCCACTTCCCATGCTAGTTGATCAACAAAACGCGCTCCATCTTCTCGTGTATCATAACATTCAACATCTACTGTTAAAATACGCCGCCTTACTCCATAATCATATCCATCTTCAATGATTTCACTTTGTGTTGAGATATTAATGGCCGGCATTTTCTCAACGGAAAAGTTGAAATCACGCATATTAAAAACATTGTCACCAGCAGCTGTTTTTGCTGCTTTGATCAACGCAACAAAGCTTTCCCTAATCGTTTCTCTGGGGTGCATAAAAGCTCCTGTCCAATTAAGTGTATAAAATGATTTACTAGTATTAATAATGATACTAGTATTGGTTATGAGTAATAAAGTTGCAAAAATAATCAGCTTGATGAAAGCATCACCAAAGAACATCAAGTTTTCCGATTTGTTGGCTGTATGTGTATATTTTTTTGGAGAACCGAGGAACAATGGTACAAGCCACTTTTTTTAAAACACCGTGGCTTGGTGATCTTCGTGTGAATATTCAAAAAGATTCTGGTAACAAAGCAAAAGCTTATCAGGTCAAACAAGTCTTACAAGCGATAGAAAGGATGAAACATGAACAATAATCATTATACATATCGTGTTTTGTGGTCGCAAGAAGATGAGGAATATGTCGGATTGTGTGCAGAATTTCCATCCCTTACATGGTTAGATGCTCGAGCAGAGAAAGCTTTAAAAGGCATTATGGACCTTGTTTCAGAAGTTGTTGAGGACATGCAACACAATGGAGAAGAAGTTCCTGTGCCATTGTCGCATGGTAAATATAGTGGTAAGTTTCAATTAAGAATACCACCAGAACTCCATAGAAAACTTGCAATTCAAGCTGCCGAAAATGGTGTGAGTTTAAACAGATATATTTCTTCTAAACTATGATTTCCCTTTTGATACATATTCGTCTTTAACCACCTCCCCACCTTTAGAGATGGGGAAGGGGGATTTTTACTTAAGCAACCTTTTTAATGGGAGGTTCCAAATTTGGTTCATAAGTTCGCAACAAAGAATCCATACGATATGGAAGTTCTGAAGCTCCAAAATCTGTCAAAATTGCCAAAATCTTTGTAATATTCGGCACGTCATCTTGAAGTTTTAAAACCAGAGCATCTACGACCGATTCCATAACCTCAACCAGTGCATTACACTCTTCATCTCCAATGCCTCGATGGTTAGAAAGCTTAAACAATGCCATCCACAAATCGCATAAGAAATCTACACTGCACTTCATTGCACACCCCCAAAGATTTGTTCTCTCAAACATGCCAATCCTCTGGATGTGATTTTTGTTGAAGGCAGCACCTTTTCTGTACCATCCGGTCTTTGAATGGTGATAGCAGGACAATCCATGAATCCTTTCTTGATTTTATCTTGATAAGGTAATAGAGGAGCCCCGGAGCACGCCGATACACCCAATCATGTTTACGCAAGTAATCGGTTAAGTCTTTTGGTCGTACTTCAAGCATCTTTGCTGCTTCTATCAAACCAAACAAACCATCAGAGCGTTTTAAGCCTTCAAGTGCTTTTGCTTTTGGTGTTAACTCAGAAATAACATGATCTTTTTGTTCAATTTGATTTTGTAAGTGATTCAAGACTCCCAGCAATGCTTCGGGTTTAGAGTAGTCAACTTGTGATGCAGCTACTTGTTTCAAAAGCCGTTCACATTTGATAAAGTATTGACGTGCTTCATGTCCTTTATCATTACGCTCGATCATGGAAAGGTGTTTAGCCATGTCTAATGTAATATGGTATTCTTTTACCTTTCCACCGCTTACTAAATTTTTAGTAAGCGTTATAAAGTTTATATTTTCCTGAAATTTACATTCTTTAATGCGATTTTTAATCCAATCATTAAAGCGAGCTTTTATTTCTAAAAATACATGCAATTCACGTGCATTTACTGTTTGAACAATTTCCTGTCCAACAGTTTGTTCCGATATCGGAATAAGAGTGTTCATTATGAACTCCTTGGTAATAGAGGTTTCTTAATGGCATTCCAGAGAAATGCCGGGCGCTAAGAAACACGGTACCAAGTCCGTCGTTACGCTTTTCCCCAAAGGGTATTTTATGGCATAACCACACCCGACAAGGTCATTATATGCGCGTAACATACAATGAGTCAAAGCCTTTAATGTGCGGAAAATAAACTATATCGGTAGTCCATCCGCTTGGTATTTTCTAAGGTGTTTCTTAGGCACCTGATTCGATTATTCATACTCCTATTATAATGTCAAGCAGTAATATTACTTTTTTCTAAAAATGTAATGAACGTATCTTTACTTTATTTATCGACTCACTTTAATTTTCCGGCTTTACTTTTTTATTTATAGCGGAGGGGGAGGTAATGCTGGATACCCTTAATATAATTGCAATGATCGTGTGCTTGTTATCATTGCCAATGATGGTTGTCGGACTCGTTTTAGTATGTATAAAGAAATGGCGGAAAAACGGACTGAAAACTCTTGGTATTGGAGCTTTATTATTTATCGGCTCTGCAATAGTAGGGGCTTCTGTACACAAAGACAGATCAGAACAAGTTGCACACAATAACGAAATTGTTATCTCCTCCTCGACTTCATCAATAGATGTTGCTACTCAAAACGAAAGCGTGACTCAGGTACCAGCTGAGAATACCGATAAGCAAGTTACCTCCATTGAAGACAATAAATCAGATGAAAATGATGGGTTAGGTTTTTGGGGATGGGGGTTGTTAATAATCCTCACTTTTTCTACAGGTTCCGCTTTATATAATTATTGTCTATACAGACGCAAAAAACATTTTGAACAACAAGTTGCGATGTTACAACCAGATATCCCTCCCTTTAATTTTTCCGAAGCATGTGAAATGTTTCAAGAACTTGATGCAAGTGAATATGATTATCGTCTAGCACCTAATGAAAAACTGTTGGGAGTTCAAGAATATGCTAATTTTGTTGGTAAACGTAGAGTAAATAAAATAGAACAAATGGTAGTTGTAGCACGTGGGCGTCTTTTGGTAACCGATCAAGCTATTGTGTTTGAAAGCTCTGAAAAGAATGAACGAACTACTTGGACGCGAATTGCATCAGTAGACATCACATATGAGGGATGTCGGGTTAATCGCCGCTCTGGTATACCATGGAACTACAAATTCACCGCTACTCCCAGATTTGCTGCAGTGGTAAGAGCTCTTGGGCGCCCTTATTGATTTTTAAGTAGTATATCGTATAAATGTACATCACTATTTTATCTCCCGCAAAATAAGTTTATACATACCGGATTCAGAGGCTTGGACATCAGTGACAGTGAAGTGCTCTTGAGAGGCATTTTCAGTGTTTTCAGGAGCCATCACAATAACACTATCTTCCGGTTTTGGTGGTAAGCCTCCAATGTCATTAATGCAAAGATCAAGTTCCTTTTTGGGAATTGTCGTGGGGATTCTGCCACCGGCGTCCGATTCCGAATGCTTAATGCCGTAAATCGCTGTGATACGAAAAGATTGCTGGCTGTCCTTTCGCGTGTAGATGATGGGCTGCCCAAAGGTGTTGCGCACATCTTTAACCATTTGGTTTAGCAGCCCGTGCCATCGCATGTTATTTCGCTCCAATTACGGCTTTGAACAACATTTCAGGGCGTGTACAAATGTAAAGCGGATAGCTGTACACTTCAGGTTTCACCCATGCATTACGGTCGTGGTCGACTATCAGCATTGTGTAGAGAGGTTTTCCAACCGTGTTGGCAAAATCCAAGCTTTCGCCAGGGGCGAAGGTTTTTTGGAATACACCAGGCGCATCAACAGGAAAGAATTGACATTCATCAGGCTTAATTCCTATGGCGCGTTTTGTTCCAGCTTTCGCACTCACATTATAGTTGTGAATGCTTCGATAATTGATAAAGGTCACACCCGCAAAATCAAAACTGCCAAAGCTCCCCGAGCCAAGGGCACTTGGTGTCGCAACACCTCCTGCGCTATTGAGTGTCTGTGCTAAGGCTGTGTTTAAATAGGTTTCACGAATTGTTTTATGGTTTTTTAACTTGGAAAAGAATTCATTCCCACAAAGCCCAATAATTCGTGAACGATCAGAAAATGCCCCATTTGAAGCCTCAATCATCCTCATAATAACCCGATCAACATTGTCAGCAACATTGGTTGTTTCATTGTTCAGTTTAAAGTCAATCGGCTTTGGTGGGGTGATTTCCCATTCCTTGTACCAATCGACAATCACCGAACCATCAGCATCAAGGACAACACCTTGAACGGCGCCAAGCTGCATATTCTCCCATGTTAATTCGATTTCAGAAATCAGTTTCTTTTGTTTTTTGGCAATATATTTCATTGCTGTCTCTAACTGATCTTCTGTGCCAAATTCACGCCGGTTTTGGATTTCTTCTGATTTCACCGTATCACTTTTGGCAATCCGTGTTGTTTTGAAAAAGCGAAGGTTCCTGCCATCTCTATCACCTTCTGCTAAAGGTGCTCCGCGTTCACTTGTTTGTATAAGCGAAAATGTATTATCACGCCGTTCAATACCAACCACTGTGGTGCTGGTTTCAACTTCCTCAAAAAGATTGAGAGAGCTTACAAGACCAGGTTGAAACTCATAGTTTTCAATGGCTTTCATCATTGTGATGCTTGAGAAAGCATCATGTTTAAAAAAATTCATATCCATGTGCGCATTCTCCTATCGCAACAGAATTTTATTGTTGTCTTCTAAAGACTGAATGGCTGCCATCTTTTCTTGGTCCAGTATTATATCTGGCCATATCAGTTCAGAAGATTTCACTGTGCACAAACGCGCTGTAATGACGGCAGGTTGCTCTGCTTCTGTTGCATCAACAGTGGCATAAGAAATCCCAGCAGGGATTTGACTACCATCTGTTGCTGCTGGATCAAGAGGGACATAGTGTTCTGTTTCTGTCACCTTTCCCATGATTGTTCCCGCTTCAATGAATGCCCCTGATGCAAACACCACTTCTTCGTTTGACATGTCAGGGTCGTAGCACCCAAGATAAGCGCCATTGCGTACGTCTTCATAAACAATATTATTCATTTCACTGCCCTCCAAGCTGCTTCCCATTTTGCATGAATCTTTGCCTTGCTATTCCCATCACGATGAGGAGTATAAGGCGATAGTTTTAAAGAGGCGCTTTGAGAGGTAGCAGCCGTCAACACACATTGACGTGCTTTCTCGATACTCATACCGTTTTGAATAGCTTTTGCTGCATCAAAAGAAACGCCTAGGCGCTTTGCTTGCCTTTCAAGGGTTGTTAGAGCTTTTGCGCGCTTTCTTTCTTTTTCAAGCACGGCTTTCATGCCTTCGCGCTTGTCTTCATGGTCCTTGTCCTCATTGTCTTCCTCTTCATCTTCGTTTTCTTCTTCATCGTCGAAGTATTCGGCGTTTTTGTCGATGTCACTATCGTCTTCGTCCTCTTCGTCTTCGTTGATGATGTCGACGATCTTTTCATCTTCCTCTTCTGCAGCGCGGTATTTTGTGCATGCCATGTGTTTTTTCCTTCTTCTGTTGCTATTGGGTTTTGTGATATGGAATCCGTTAAGGCTTCCAAAGCTTGCGCAAGCGTGCCTTGCGCATCTGCTAATCCAAGTTTGAGAGCTTGGGTGCCTATAAAAGTTTCTGCTTTTGTGTCACGAATTGCATCAGCATTTAGAGGTCTGTTTTGCGCCACCCAATCGACAAACATCTCGTAGAGTAGGGCGCAATCGGCTTGCATTTTTATCTGTGCTGTATCGCTCAAGGGTTCGTGAGGATTGCCATGAACCTTGTGGTCACCTTCAAAGACAAAAGTCCATTTAAGCCCATGTTTCTCATCTGCCCGGGATTGGTCAAGATGGGCACAAACGACACCAATCGAGCCCACAACCCCTGTGCGAGCAACCCATATTTGAGAGGCAGAGCAAGCAATGGCATAAGCCGCTGAACAGGCAAACTCATTGGCATGCGCCCAAATTGGCTTATTGTATTGTTTTGAGAGTGTTTGAAACTCTTCAACCAAATCAAACACACCGCCAGCTTCTCCCCCACCGCTGTCAATATCAAGTAAAACAGCGCGAACATCAGGTTGTGCCATAGCTTCACGAAAAGAAGCGCTTAAACCTTCATAAGAGGTTAATCCTGAAAGAGAACCAAGCCATGCACTGCGGCGCACAAGTGTGCCATGAACTGGTAGGATGGCAACATTGTTTCGCACTACATAAGTTTCAGGGGGTCTGAAAGCCGCAGTATTCCCTTTTTCAAATGCTCCGATTGGAAATTTTTCTCCTTCAAAAAGACGCGGCGCAAGAGCATTAAGAATAACATCAAGCTTTGTCGAAGCAAGCATATGAGGAACACCAAAAAGCCGTGATGCTAAAAACGGCATGTCGAGATTATTAGCCATTTGTATGTGCCTCATTGCCTTGGTTGCTTTCATAAGTGTCAGAAGGTTCTGAATCTGCGGTATCAATCACTTGATTGCTACCAGAGGGTGCTGCCATATCCGTGTCAAAAGATAAGCCGCGTGCACGAGCGTCTATGTGTTCTTCCTCAAGTTCGGCATGAATGCTGTCAATATCAAAACCACGTTCAGCAAGTGCCATTCGTCGTGTTTTTAAACCGGCGCGAATTTCTTCTTTTTCCGCTGAGATATCCTTGTTTGGATCGATCATTTCAAGTGGTGGTGCAAAGCTTTCACATTGAAGCCATGGCAAGGGATTTTCTTCCCACTCTGGCAAATTGACGCATCCAGCAAGTACTGCCATTTCAACAAAGTGCTCCCAAACAATGCGATTGAACTGAAAGGAAATGATATGTTCGCGCCATTGTTTGACGTGCCGTCTAAACTGAATGATGGAGGTGCGCACATTGGAAAAATTGCCGCGCGTAACGTCTCCAGTAACAACGGCATAAGGCATATTGAGAGCTGAGCAAATTTTCAAGATATTGCGAAATTGAAAGGCTTCATAAGAACCTCCAACCTCAACAGGATTTGAGAATGTAACCTCTTTATTCTCTCCTAAATAAAGAGATGCACCGGGCTCAATGACAGGTGGTTCGTATTCTTCTTCAACGTTGTTTTTATCACGATTATCGGATAATTTTTCGACGTTTGGTGAATTGTCCTTGACAAGCGCCGCGAAAAGAGCCGCCGTCCTTTTTCTATCTAGTTCTGCATCATCATAGGATTCGAGTTGAAAGATCTTTGTCATACAGCGTGTTATTTTAGGAGAACCGCGCAATTGTCCGGCAATACGGCGCTCTTTGATATGAATGACCATTTCAGCAGGCACGGATATGCGCACGCGCTCTTGGCTCTTAAATGCTGTGTTTTCAGGGCGATCATCATAGGGATGATGTTCCCAAAAATGATAAGCAACACGTTTACCACTGGCATTGAATTCAATTCCCATGCGGATGTAATTGCCTTTAATTTCAGCAGGTCCATTGTAAGTTAAATCCAGCATTTCGGTTGGATAAACTTGCAATTGAAGCGGCACACCAGAGCGTCCATAAAGGTCGACATAGTGTAGTCTTACAAAGCATTCGCCGGTTAAAAAGACTTCTCGCGCAATCGTTGCTTGCAGACCATAAAAGTTAGCATCTTCATCATAATCTGCCTCATCAGCCCATTGCCACCATAAATCTAAAAGCCTTTTCTTTTCTTCTTGAAAGCCTTCAATACGAGGATATGGCTTAATTCCATCGCTAACAGCTGCGGATACCCATTCTTCTGTTGCAGAGCCATAAAGAGATTCATTGTCATAAAGCCATCTTGAACGAGCAACAATGGTTTCACCGCATTCTTCAATCGCTTTATTGATGTGTTTTTTTGCAGGGTCAAAACCACCCATGCGACGGCTTTTGCTTGCTGCTTCAAAATGAGGACTGTGTTGACGAGAAATTGTAAAAAATCCCGTAATTTTATTAAAAAAGCCAGCCATTAATAGCCTCGTGATATATTAAAATAGAAAACGCGTGAATGCTTGCGTCCTTCAAGGGAGGCTATTTGTGTGTTCAGCATCTCAAGCGCTCTGCGAAGTTCCTCAACAGAACGGTTGCTTACTTGCTTATCGCCATGGCGTACCGATTGTGCACCTGAATAAAGAGCCTCTTCAATTTGTTCGCGCCGTTTTTTTAAACTTTCAAGTCTCTCAATTTTGCTGTTAAATTGCCCTAAAGTTTCATCCACAAATTACCTCCAATCCCCTCGCATATAAGGATTTATTATTGTTCTGAATTGCTTCTTTTGAGGCTGTGCTGTCTGAGATCTTCTTGGAGCAGGAGAGGGTTGGTGTTCTGATATTGGCTGCTCTAAAGAGCCTTCAGTTTTAAGTTTTTCCAAACGCTCTTCTAAGATATCGACTTCTCGATTAAGGTTTATTCCTGCCGAAATCAGACCTTGTAAAGCCGCATAAGCATAGACCCTACAATCCAAAGCCTCGTTTCTTGCCTTTTCGCTTTTTTGCCATTCAATGCGCTTAAAGCCTTTAAAATATTTGATGACTTTTCTTTCAGCGGTCAGCTGGTCAAAATATTCTCGATCAAGGTTTTTGTGAAAATGCGTTGCACCAGCACCCGATGCTTCAGGACCGGATTTTTTAAACCGTGCCGTGATAATATCTTTTGCTGCATCAACCCCAACAATATAGAGATTAATCTGTCCTTTGTTGTTTCTACTTGGACGGCGCGGCCATACTGCACGCCATCCCGCCTGTCCCTTAATTCCCCAGATACGTCGTCCCTCACGGGGGCGCACATAATTATAAACCGCTTGTGTGTGTCCACCACCGGTATCAATACAAGCAGCTGTTATCCTGATGCCATCTTTGTAACCTGGATGTGGCCAGCGTCTTGTAAGATATTCATCCAGTTGGTCCCATACTTCAAAAGAAGAGGGATCTCCAGGAATGACGTGATAATCAATATGCCAGCTTTCTTCACTGCGTCCCCATCCCACCACTTCAAGTTCCAAGCGGTCATTTTGAACATCAATGCCTGCTGTCAACACGACGGCTTGTTCTGGTGCCAAAGCATAATCTTCGCGTTTTGCATAGAGGCTATCAGTATCGATGACCTCTCCCGTTCTATCTTCCCAAGGCTCTCCAAGCACTGTATTAATAAAAACCTGCAAAAGAGCAGGGTCTTCTTTGGCTCTTAAAAATTCGCGCGCACAATCGCCCCAAGTCAGCCATGGCGAATAAAGCGCTGAAATATGGTAAGAACGCAGACGAGGCTTACTTGCCTCCTGTGTTGCGATCCAGCAAGCACCGTTTTCTTCTGCCATTAAGGTCGCCTTGCGATGTTCGGCATGTTCATGACCACAATGCGCACAAACAAAAACAGCTTTTTCGGGGGCGCCTTTTTGCCACTTGATTTGTGACCAAATAATCGGTTGTAGCGTACCACACACATCACAAGGAACGTTGTAATATCTTTGATCACCAAGCACGAAATCTTTGGCAATACGGCTTGTGTCACGGTGTGTCGGTGTGGACAATTTAAAAATTTTACGTTGAATAAAAGCAGAGGTTCGCTTTTCAGCAATTGTTACAGGATCGCCTTCGTTATCCACATTCAATGGATAAGCATCGACTTCATCCAAAACCAAATAGCGAATAGGAGAAGAACGTAATCCAGCAGCACTATTCGCTCCGGTAATCATCAATGTTCCCCCATAAAATTCCTTTGAAAACATTGTATTTCCACTGTCTCGTGTACGAGCAGGGGCAATGCGTTCACTTAAAGCAGGGCTAGCTGAAATCATCGGATCAAGACGAGACTTTGACAGTTTCTTAGCGGTCTCAACTGTCGGCATCACATACAGTGCCGGTCCTGGACTATGATGAATGGCATAACCACAAAAGTTCAACGCTGCTTCCGACATTCCAACCTGAGCCCCCTTCATCACAACCGTTGTTTCAGTTGGATCATAAACAGAAAGATTATCCATGATTTCGCGCAAATAAGGGGTACGTATAGTTCTCCATAATCCAGGCTCTGCACTCGTAACTGTGCTTAAATAACGATTTTTATCAGCCCACTTAGAAACAGTATAAGGCGGGTCAGGATGTCGTCCTTCATTCGCATAGCAAAAAAAGAGCCCAGCACCAGAGGATGAGGGCGAAGCATTACTTATCATGTTCTGGATTCTCTTCTAAAATGTTGGGATCGTGAAAAGAGACAGGGACGACATTTTCCATTAAAGCTTTGCGCATATGATGATCGATAGCTCCAATAAGGCTAGCAGCATCACATCCGACTTGCGCCGCAATTTCAGCACCAAAGCGATAGGCAAAATTGAGCATTGTATCTCGATGCGCTCTTCCAAAGTTCCATGCTTCTTTTCTTACTTCTTCACGATCAACAGTTGTTTCGCGTAACTTTTCCAGAGCAATCTTTTCTTTTGCTAGCGCAACCTGCATTCGCTCCAATTTGATCTCAAATTCATTGGCTGCTTTCACGGAATCCTGTTTAATTTGTGTAGATTTCTGATGAGCTTTCTTGGTAGGATTTTGGTTCCAGATAGCTGTTGCAAGAGCTTCATTGACAGAACCATCTTCAAAAAGAGCCGCATCAAATTTACCTGTCTTAAATCGTGAAATAACCGCATTAGGGGAGACACGCATCTTTTTCGCAAAGGCTCGAACCGAGAGACCATCACGATGCTTCTTATTCATTCAGAGTTTCTCCCCCACTTTAAAATGATATTTTTCAGAGTACCTAATAAGCCAAACATTTTGCGGTTGAAATTGTACTTCAATTATATTACATTGAAATACAGTTGAGAGAGGAGAAATCATTATGGCTGCTAGTCGTATGGTTCAAGCACGTGTACCAGAAGAAATTCAAAATGTTGCTAGTCAAGTTATTCAAGCTTCAGGTTTATCAGTAAGTGATGTTGTGAGAGTGTTGATGACACGTATTGCACAAGATAAAGCTATTCCGTCCTTCTTGTTTCAACCTAATGCGAAAACTATAGCGGCTTTTGCAGAACTAGAGGAAGGTAACTTAAAAAAGTTTCATTCCGTAGACGAATTATTTGACGATCTCTATGCGGACGATTGAACGTACCACTATCTTCAAACGTGATTTCAAGCGTGAAATGAAAGGACGGTATCGGCATCTTTTAGATACTGATTTGCGCCAAATCATTGCAGCATTAGCAAATGATCAACCTTTAGAATCTCGATATCATGACCATGCATTAATTGGGAATTGGAGCAATTATCGAGATTGCCATATTCGACCTGACTTAGTATTGATTTATCGCTTGATTGGTCAAGATCGATTGATTTTAGTGCGTCTTGGTTCCCATTCAAAACTTGATCTTTAAACCACCTCCACGTCTACTAAAAGACGAGGAGATGAAATTATGTTTTAAAGTTAAGCAACGTTTTTAATGGGGCACTCCAAAGTAGGAGCATAGGTTCGCAACAAAGAATCCATGCTATGCGATAGTTCTGAATCTCCAAAATCTGTTAGAACTGTCAAGATTTTAAGTATATTTGGTACTTCATCTTGAAGTTTTACAATCAAAATCTTTTCTACCAGACTCATGATGTCAACCAAAGCAGTACATTCTTTGTCGTTAATATTTTCATCATTAGAAAACCGAAACAACGCTATCCATAAATCGCATAAGAAATCGACACTGGTGTTCATTGTACACCTCCATGGATTTGTTCTCTCAAACAAGCCAATCCTTTTGGTGTAATTTTTGTTGAAGGAAGCACCTTATCTGTAC
Source organism: Bartonella sp. AR 15-3 (assembly GCF_002022445.1). Taxonomy (GTDB): domain Bacteria; phylum Pseudomonadota; class Alphaproteobacteria; order Rhizobiales; family Rhizobiaceae; genus Bartonella. The sequence goes on from NZ_MUYE01000001.1 coordinate 403,210, forward strand.
CATCGGGTCTTTGAATGGTGATAGCAGGGCAATCCATAAAACCTTTTTTGATCTTATCCTGATAAGGTAACAAAGGACCACTTGGAGCCCGTCGATACACCCAATCATTCTTACGTAGGTAATTAGTCAAATCTTTTGGCCGTACCTCTAATATCTTTGCAGCTTCAATAAGACCAAACAAACCATCAGAACGCTTTAAGCCTTCCAAAGCTTCTGCCTTTGGCTTGAGTGTGCTCACCTCATTTCTCAAATCTTCTAATTGATTGATACTCTCTAAAAGGAGTTGCTTAATCGTAAGAGGATTTTCCAAAGCATTGGCAAGATCTACTTGTGGTGTTGCTACTTGTTTTTCCAATTCTTGCCAACGGTCAATGATTTTAGCTCGTAAGGCAGTGCTGTAACCTGAAACAAGAATTAAACATTCACGCTTGGGAAGGTTGTAACAAGGAAGAGAGCGACCTGTTGAATCTTTGTATAACCCTGTAAATTCACTCAATCCAAATTTGGATTCAGTACTTTCAGAGTATAATTCTCCTAACATTTTTCGAATATCACGCATAATATGCGTGTGTTGTTTTTTACACAAATCAGCAATCTCGCGACTAGACATAGTCTGAATGGTTGCTTCACTAAAAGTGCTTTCTTTAATTTCTATAAGAGTATTCATGAGAACTCCTTATCGTTAGACGTTTTTCATTGACACTTTTAACAAAGTGCCGGGCGCTGAAAAACACGGCGATAAGTCCGTCGTTACACTTTCCCCGCAAGGGTATTGTATAGTGTAACCACACCCGACAAATGCACTATATGCTTGTAGCATACAACGAGTCAAAGTTTTTAATTGGCGGTGAAGAGACTGTTTCGGCAATCCATCCGCTTATCGTCAAGGTGTTTTTCAAGCACCTGATTCGAAAATACCTATTACTATAGAATTGTCAAGTAACAAAAATTACTTCTTGCTAAGAAAACGTTTCACATACTGTACAGTGTACATATTGAAATCATTATTTATCAGTGAGTTAAGTGTACAATGTACAGTCAATTTGAAAATTCTGTCGCTAGCGATAGCTTGCGCTGTCCTTCCCCGCAACAGACCCAACCCGCTGGGAAGTACCTTTTACATTGATTTTATTGGCTTTTTATGGAAATAAGAGAAGCATAATTGGTAATCTTTTTTAAATTAACATCTTCTCTACTTTGAAAATAGAGAAAATGAGATCATATTTAAATCTAAGTAGCTTTTACGATAGATCTTGCTAAGACTTGTTTTGTTTTTTAATGAGAGCTTTATAGTGTTTACTTTTTTTTGCTAACGTAACAGCCTTAACAAGATGCATGTGAAGCGATTCATAAATGTAAATAGCTTTTGTAGTAGAAGACATTTTATCTCAATCTTTTAGGAAAGATAAAATGTATATAACTGTTATGATTAGCAGATTGGCTTCTTAGTTTCTTTTCATACTCAATAAAATAGCGGAGAGGAAAATAACATCTAAGACATCTGCAAAAATATCAGTATTCCTAAATTCAATTTCGATTATTGACTTTATTTTAACGTAATGCCTAATACCGGTTTTGCTGTGTCTGTACTACTCATAAAAATTACCTCTACTGGTCTGTCTAGCAGGGCTGCTATTTTAGCCAAATCAAGAATGGCTTTTCCTACTATGCTATCACATTTCCAAGTCCCTAACTGTGTATCTGTACTGGATTTATACTTTACTTCTAAAACACAGTAAGAGTTCTGTAGATCAACTGTAACCGTACCTATATAACCCGGTTGTACATAAGGCTGGTCCATAGCTTGTTGTGCATAAGATCCGCTGATAGATGATCCTATCATTAAGATTGTCATAATCAAGGATAGAAGTATTTTTTTAATTTTCATGATAGTTTCCCTCTCTAAAATTTAAAATAGTAGAATTTAATTTCCTTCTCATCACAAAGGACAAAGATTCTTAAGATCTCCAATCTGTAAGTAAACTAGCTTCTGTTGGTAGATTCTTACTGCTGATTACTTATGCAATTCACTTCATAGGCTCTATGGGTAAGTCCTCCTCTCAATAATTATAGATTTGTGTGGCTAATTGTTATGCAACAATATATTCAGTATACTAACATCATCTGCATGATCATTATGTTCTCCCCTTTACATATTCAACATTTGTTAGCGTTTGCTCATTTTCTCTGTATATAACTGTGAGAAAATAGATACGGTTTGTGTTGTGCAGTGGCTAATATTAAAAACTATCTCTCCATCAGCTCTTTATAAGCAAATCGTTAGCTAAACTCACACCAAGATTAATCCTCAGATAGAGCGATTTCAACATGATGTTTGTTTTGCTTTGTTTTTCCAGTTCTTCCAAGCTACTTTTTGCAAGTTTTAATTAATGCATATCTTATACTCATACCTTAAAAACAAAGCTTTATAATATGAAGGATAAAACTATTCTGTTATTATTTATGCAGTATTTTATTTATAAAAATAAATATATAATTTTGTTATAGTAGATACATTGATAATCTAATCTTCATCAATAGTAATAATTAATGTTGTACGTATAGCGTAATGAGATTTCAAAAACCAATCCGTTCCAAATTGCTGTGGTGATTTTTTAGGAGAACAGGATGATTTTAATTCGCACTGAGCATATGTAAGCCATGGCTGATGTGACCAAGCCGGATATCCATCAGGGAAAGCTGCTAACTGTGGTTGAGCTCCTCCTCCTGCAAGATGCATATATAATTGCTCTCTATAATCTGGATTCGGAATAAATTCACCAACAGTTCCCCCTCTCACTCTTTCCCATCCTATAACTTGATTCCAATGAATCCTACCCAATGCAGCCATTTCTGATTCTTGTGGATGTGGAGAATAATCCAGTAACGATGCATTAACATCAATGAAATTAGGGGTAGCTCTAATATGATAAACATAACCATTATGATTAAGGTGCTCATTTACCCAATTTATTGCAATTATTCGAGCTGTTGATGTAGATACATAGCCAGAATTATGACGTGACATTCCTGTTTCACTTCCATGCACATGATTCCATAAATTTATATCTGGTGGAGGTTGATTAGGCCGTGTTCCATCCATCCCTCGCGGAATGAAACCACCTTCACGTTTTATTTCTTCGGGAGATTCCATAGCCGCTCGATAAACTTTACGGATACCATCCGCAAAGACAGACTGCGAAAACATAATAATTATTACAGAAACAAATAATTTAAACATCTTCCTTTATCCCCCCTTCCTCATCCTTAAGGATGAGTTGATCACTTTATAGAACATATGAGCAAGCTCTTACCTTCTCACTTTCTCCATTAAATGTTTCATTTGCCTTCTTAATATAGACATTTAAGTAAAAAAAGAGTAAATTCTCATAGATTTTTTTAGAAAACCAAAGTGCAAGCGATAATCTTCTCTAAAAATTACAATTAAAGTGAGGAGTGTGTTGACATAGCTTAAGAACATTATTTAGCTTTCTTATTGGTGGCATATTCTTGACGAGCAAGTTGGTACTGTATGTTTTTGGTTAATCGTTCATTGGCATATTGTACGATAGCACTTCCAATGTCTGGCTTTGACATTACCGCAGCAATTGATGGTCCTTCTTGTTTTGCAATGGGAAATTTATCTCCATCCACTCTTTGAAACACATTGCCTTTCATCTTTTTTAATTCAACACGTTTTGGAAAATTCCCACCCTTGATAAAACCATGAGGCAAGATTTCTTTTTTTCCAAACATTGTGTAAGTCACACCGCGTTTTGTTTCTTTTGCTTGAAAGAATTTAAGAGGTATCGGTGTTCCAGAACCAATGATATCCGTTTCGAGAAGCTTTGCTGTAGCCTTTTCTTTAATATAAATGCCTCGCTTGATACGCTTTGATTGGGCAGATGTAATGTCAGCAATTTGTTTTTCGGCAAAGCGTTCGACTTGTTTTGCAGAGGTGTTTACAGCATTACGCAAAGCCCAATTAAGGCGTGGTGCTTGAAGATTGGTAAAAGTATCTTTTACTTGTTGAAGATACCATTTTTGATGGATGATTAATTTCAACTTTTAAGCTTTTGGGCAGGAGATGTTGATGATTTAGAAGTTTTAGGTGTTTCGGTCTGTTGAAGTGAAGTTTCTTCTACATCTGGTTCAGAGGGTATCTGTATAACTTCTTTTTCTATTAGCTTAGTCTGTTCAATTACCTTTTCAGGTTTTATTGTTGTCTTGACTCCAACAAAAGGTTTTGCGGCGTTTGCTCGTTTAAGTCGAGCATAGACTTGATTGGAAACTTCAACAAATGGATTATTGGGTGTTGATGGTTCAAAGCGAACAGTGCTTTTATTATCGCCAAGAACACACATTGGCTTAGTGATGACAGCTTTCATTTTCGCTCCTTTTGAGGCAATTAATTAATGACATAATGATGTCAAATATTAATTTTTTTTCTTTGAAAAATAGATTAGCCCAAATTACCCAGAAAACAGGGCTTTTCAGCCATTATTCAAGCTTATATTTTACTGAATTTTGAGGGGATATTTTTGAATTTTTGACGCAATTCAACTACTGCAGCGATGTCATTAAATACGACTTTTTACGTCATGTCAACAAAAAAATTATATTCTTGTGTTTTTTTTATTTTTTTACCTAAATATGGCATTTTAAAAGCTGTTCTTTAATTTTCTATAAATGATAACATATTTGTTGTATTTAAACATTTTAGATGTTATATTATATTTATAAACAGTCATGAATTAAAAAGATATCTTACAAAACATGGTTGCAGTTTTACTTCAGGGAAAGGCGGCCATTTGCTTGTAAAGCGTGGTTCTAAAAAATCCGTTTTACCTATGCATAGTGCGCGGAAAGAATTAGGAACAGGATTAGTTCAAAAGATTCTTAAAGATCTTGAATTGAAGTAGGTCTGAATATGGAGATGTAAATGAAATATGCACTTAAATTTATCAAAGATGATAATGATACTCTTCTTGTCCTTTGCAAAGACTTTCAGGAATTTATTACCTATGGTAACGACGAAAAAGAAGCTTTAGAAAATGCTAAAAACGCACTTTTAACAGTCATTATGGGACGTTTCCGAGATCGTGAAGTCGTTCCTTTTGGAGCTCATGATACTGCTTATCCTTTTGTTGAAGTATCTTCATTGGCCACTTTAAAAATTGCAATACATAACGCTATGATTGAAAAAGACTTACGCAAAGCTGATCTCATACGTCTTTTACAACTTCACCCAATACAAATTGACAGATTGTTGGATTTAAACCACGCAACAAAATTAGATGCTTTAGAAACCGCTCTCATTGTTCTTGGAAAAGAGATCACTATTAATGTTCAAAATGCTGCTTGAAATTTAGCGGTTTTGTGTAAAATGTTTATAAAGCGCATTAAGAACAATACGCAGTGAGCATACAAGTTGTGGTAGTGATTGATCTTCTATCACAAGATACTGTAATGCGGCATGCAGATTATATTGATGGTATAAACATTGAGCTTCTTGAACAACATTTTGTACAGCTGAAAAATGTTCTGTTGCCATCTGTACCCATTTCTCTCTTGCTCCGTTATCAGAAATTATAGGACTTTCATCATAAACAGCACTAGGCAATCCTTTTGCACACCAATAGTCATTTTTGATTTGTAGGTACTTTTGTGCAGCATCATATTGATCTTGAGTAAGCTCACCTTTCAAATAAAGCCGACCTACGTAAGTACTCGAAAGCGGATTTTTTGCTTCTTCTATGGTCAAGCCAAAGCGTTTGGCACGCATTTCAATTGCCAATTTATCCATGGATTTACGCGGTGTTTTTGTTCTTAAGATACGTCCATTTGCTTCTCTTAGACGTCTCTTAAGTCGTGGACGTCCACGTTTTGCACGTTTTTTTCTCTTTGTCATATTTTATCAATCAAAATGGCATGCTATCATTAAGAGCTGTACTATAATCAGCAGCTTTTGAAGTGGCGGCATAACTTTCGGAAGTGATAGGTGAAGAGGTATGGGATGCAAGTTGATTGTTCTTTACATCAAGCAACTTCAACTCACCTCTGTATTGAGGCAGGACAATCTCTGTTGCGGAATGTTCACTACCATTTTTATCTTGCCATTTACGCGTCTGAAGTTGTCCTTCAAGATAAACTTTACTTCCTTTCTTGAGATATTGAAGAGCAATTTTTGCTAAATGTGGATTAAAAATCACCACAGAATGCCATTCAGTTTTTTCTATCTTTTGATTGGTCTTTTTATCTGCATAGCTCTGCGAAGTGGCCATACGAAAATTCACAATCTCTGAACCAGAAGGCATCATTTTTCCTTCTGGATCAGCACCAAGGCGTCCGATTAATGTCACTTTATTCAGCATGTTTTTCCTGACCTTAAACTTGTATTTTATAGACATAAGATCTTAACATGATTTTCTTATTTTTTCAATGTATTTCAATTTATTAAACACTATTTTTAAAGTATTAAATTATATTCAATATATAAAAAACATAGAGAGTTCAGTGGTCATTTAAAACTCTTGATATACATACATAAATGTATTAACATAAGATATGAAAATAAGATTTGAATGGGATGAAACTAAAGCAAAAAGTAATCTTAGAAAGCATCGTGTAAGTTTTGAAATAGCTGCACGTGTTTTTGCAGATCCATTTGCCATGGTTAAACAAAACCGTATTGAAAACGGAGAATATCGTTGGCAAACTTTAGGCCTTGTGGATGGCTTTTTACTGTTGCTCGTAGCGCATACTGTTTATGACGATAATGATGGCATAGAAGTCATTCGTATCATTTCAGCGCGGCGAGCAAACTTGAAAGAGAGGAAACGTTATGAAGAAGAAAGTTCATTATGAAATTGATGTAGGTAACTTATCACCTTTGACAGACAAACAGAAAGCTGAAATTAATAAACTGGCTGCAATGCCGGACAGTGCAATTGATCATAGTGATATTCCATTACTAGATGATGCATTCTGGAAAAACACCGTTCGTAATCCATTCTATAAACCAACGAAAACTGTCACAACTGTACGTGTGGATTCAGATGTGCTAGCATGGCTTAAAAGCCAAGGGAAAGGATATCAAACGCGGATTAATGCCATTTTACGTGATGCCATGCTTCGTTCAATGCGATAAATAATCTATAAATTTTATGATGTACAATCCTCCACATCCTGGTGGCATTTTAAAAGAAGAATTGCTTGATACATTAGGATTAACAATAACAGAAGCAGCAAATCATCTCGGTGTTGCACGTTTAACTTTATCCCGTGTCCTAAACGGTCATGCAGCCATCAGTATTAACCTTGCTTTACGATTAGAAAAGGCTGGTTTAAACGATGCCGAATTTTGGCTTAAATTACAACAAAAGCATGATCTCTGGCAAGCACGGCATAACAATCCACTCCCTAATATTTTATCCTTAGAGCAAACAGGACATCTTTAGAATTTCTAATTCTAAAATAAATTAATAACTTTTTGAACAGCATCAGCTATAGCGCCTGTTTCTTTAGTAGCATTACAAATTTTCAGAAATATTTCTTTCCAGTTTTTGCCAGAACGCTTAACTTGATTTATTACAACCTTTTGTAAAATAGGTTTAAGCGACCTCAGTACTGTCAAATTTCTTTTGAAATACTTTTCTTTTTTGCGGATTTCTTAAATTCTTGATGAAGAGCTTTCTCTATCTCCTTTTCCATTTTCTTCAACATAGGTTCATCATCTCGATCATCTCGATCGTCCATCACCATCTTTACAGAATGTTTTTTGATGTTTTTGTTCACCTCCTCTATGAGAGGCTCGACATTCAGAATATTCCGTGGCACATTTCCTCCATAAATCCAGGCCTTTACCTGCGCTTTGGTACTGAAATCCGCATTTTCTGGTATGGTATAATACTGGCCACCATCAAACTTTTCACACTCTCTTGTGCCATCTTCATATTCGTAAAGATTGTAAAAATATTCTGCCGCTCCATCTCCCCATGGCACATGACCAATTGCCGTTGCTACAAACTTCTTTTGCATCGGCTGTTGACGGTTTGTTAAGAACAACTGTTTTAAATTTAAAATCTGCATCTTTTTTCCTATTTTTGCATCATGCTCTGTTTGACTCAAATTTGATCACACAGCGCCTTTTATGTTTCTCATGTGGAATTCATCAAAAAACTATCAAATCTCTTTCTAAGGTGCCTTTCTGTCGATTTAAACACATATCCAATCACAAAACGATCAGCACTTTTCACTATTTTGCTGTTTATCCTTCAATCCCTTTTAAAACCTCTGCAAGCTCTTTTTGAAACTTTTCTATGCATTCTGATGGTATCGAGGGCTTTTGATAACTTGCCTTTATCTCAGGCTTTTCAAGATTCTTTAGAAGGCGATTAGCTTGCAAGCGAATGCTATTTTCAAGATTTTCACAATAACGATAAAAATCTGCTGTTGAGGGCATAAAGGTCGGGTTTAAGCCCTCTGCTTTGCCTTTCAAAACTTTCTTTGTTGCTGTTTGCAATACCCAACTGCTTATGCCTTCAAGGGCGTAAAGATACGCAAGCGCTGTTGCTTTTTCGTCTGTTTGTGATTGGTTTTTGAGACCATTCGATAGCACAAGATACGTTGTTTGGATTTCCTCTTCAGTGGCTTTTTTCTCAAGCTTTTTCAATGCGTCATGGACTAATGAAGTAATTCTCTCCGCTTCTGCAATCAATGGTTTTTGCCCCGTTTTCCAAAGGAATGGTGGTTCGGTTGTCATCCTCGAATAAAAATTTGTATACACTGTCTGAATTTTTGATATCGGACATGTACTGTGCAATTCGATAAGTTTTGCTACGCTGTTCTCCTGTGTGATATCCGTTGCCTTTCCCATAGTTTTTTCCTTTTTCTAAATCGTCGATTGCTTTTCGCACCCAATTACGCCATGTCGCTGGCCAATCATGCTTGGTAGCGTCCTTTCCTGTCTTCGCATTCCAGTAATCTCGAAATTTTGCTTTCTCGATGTTCACACGCTCTGGAGGTAAGCCCTCTGCAATGGCAAACTCGTAATCAGGCTCAAAATCCTCAGGCAGTCGACAGCCTCGATCACTTCTCGACCGTTTTGCTTTTTGGGAAATGTTCTCTTGCTCGTGAATGGGAGGTTGGTTGTCTGATGAGGTTGCAATTTGCTCTGCTTGGTTCTCAACAGCATCAACCTCAATTGGCTCATCAACCAAATCGATAGGTTCTAAACTTTCAGAACCAATTTCTTTTTTTGCTAATACGATAGTATTAGTTTTTTTATTATAACTGTTATTGTTATTGTTAATGTACCCTCTTGAAGAATCTTGAAGACTTCTTGAAGAATCTTGAAGACTTCTTGAAGAATCTTGAAGACCTCTTAAAGAATCTTGAGGCTTTCTTGAAGAATCTTCTTGATGTTTATTTTTCCTAGTGGTTGCAGCTTTTGCAGCTCTTTCTGCAAACTTATTTAAAGTTTCATCTGAATTGTTTAATTCTTCTTCAACATCTGAAATCCACAAACGACCATTTTCTAAGCAAATGATATGTCCAGATCTAAATAAATAATTTAATGCCTTTTCAAATCTTTTTGCTGAACAACACGTAAAATGAGATAATATTTGTGTGTCGTTTACAAGAGACTCTCTAGTGCGTAACATTTGCAATCGCAACCGCATATAAACATTGCCTTCAATTGCAGGTAAACAAGCAAGATCAAGAAGCCACTTGTCTGCAAAAAGTCTCGTCCAAGGTAATTTACTGGACATAGATTTCCCCTTCTTTTTTCTTTAAATATAAAATTGCCAAAGCATCTGCTTCATTATCATCACAAGGCGAGTGTCCTTTGGAACACATTGCCTCTATCATCTCTTCTTTCGAAGCATTTCCTTTTCCTGTTGTTGCTTTCTTTATCGTACCAACAGGGATCCCTTCATACGGGATCTGGTGATGTTCACACCACGCTGTTAACGTTGCTAAAAAGCCGCCATAAACATGTGCTGCATCGGTACCTACATGACGTCTCACCTCTTCAAAATATACTGCGTCAATTCCATCAACGGACCGATTGATTTCCATAAGCCACTGCTTAAAACGCAAATAACGCATTCCACCGCCTTCAAAACAGCGTGATGGAAAATGTTCGGTATCACTTATTATATGACCATCTGCACCGCAGAGCGCCCAACCAGTCTTGGTGCCTAGATCAAGACAGAGAATCGTGTTAGTCATCTGTATTCCGTTAAAAATATTTTTATAAAATCATTTCGCTACAATTGTTTTGCAACGTCGGAGGAGGAAAAATGCCTGATAATGGCGCAACTCAAAACGCAAACAATCAATTAAACAGTATTCTACTGCAACCTTTGTTTATTACATCTTGTTATGAAGAATTTTCTGATGATATTACATGGTTTAATTTTCACAATATAACCCCCTTTGATATTAAGTTGCATTCTGTTTCTGGTGTTTACTGCCAGAAGCCACGTAGTGATATTAACTGGGAACACACTAGTTCTTGGCCTGAAGTATTTCTTTCTGTTGGTCAATTTAATGCCCCTTGTGTACCTTATTGCCATAATAATGCAGATAGAATTTATTTTATAAGCCCACCTGAAGCGCCAGAGACAAAAGTATTATTGCAATCTATAAATATTCCAGCACATACAAAATGTTTTGTTATCATAGGAATGCAATTTTGGGCCGATATTAGCAATACATGCATTGCTTCTATTAAACTCACTTTTCAATTTTCTCCGACATATGATTTTACAAAAACTTTTAATACTAATATTTTTTTAGAACGTATGTTTTTACGTTTCCCTAAAGAAGAAGCTAAACGAATCCAATCATCATGGGATGAGATGGAATATGCAACAGATCGGTTAAAAGCATATCAATTACGAAACACTTCATTTAATATGCAGACCGCTTATTATGCCTCTCGAATAATTCCTGAAATTTCTCTTTGAAAGCTTGTGTGTTACTGTGCACCTCTAAGTACAACTTTGATCCTAAAGCATTTTGAGCTATTAAATGGTTATTTTCATCAAAAGAAAAATTCCAATCAGAATTACTAAAAACAATTGTACAACCATCTGGAAAACCTATTGCATGTATTAAATCTTCTGAAGAGCTAAAAGTATAAGATAAGTTTTGTATTTTTTTACGAAAGACATAAAAGCCAGCAAAAAACATGATTACATTGACTATAAAAAGCACAATCATCGCTGCTAAACCGTAATCCATCTTTATTTCCTTTCTTCTTTAAACATCAGAATTAAACCGTTGCTCACACTCATCCAGAAAAATCATCGCAAAATGAGGGTGGAGAGGAATCTTGAAGCTTTGTTATTTCGTTAAAAACAGAATTAGCATCAGAGCTGCCTTTCAATTTTTGCAGCTTTAAATAATTTATTACAGAGATAGATCCTCTTTTTTCCCATTTGCAAACAGCGGCTTGAGTTACACCAAGCATTTTAGCCATCCCTGATTGTGTCCAATTAAATTTGTTCCGTATTGACTTAGTCAAATTCTTAAAATCTTCTCGTTGATCCATTTACAAGCTCCAATAACAGCTTTGTCTTATTTTATTCATATAATTATAGTTATATATAGTCAAGGAAATTTATCTTTATCAACGATAAAAAAATAAGGTAAGCAGAAGTATGAATAATAAATCTAATATCATAAGCACATTAAAAAAGATTTTGACCGAATTTAACTTAACGCAAGAAGATGTAGCTAGACGGTTAAACGTAACACAAGCTTCAGTATCTAAATGGTTAAAAGATTCTGATCCCCGCGGCTCTAATCGTGATGCCATTCTAGAACTATATAAAGAATTAAAGGGAGACAACCATTTAACAACTTTCGTTCCTCTTATGGGATATATAGGAGCAGGAACGCAAATAGATCCAAGTTTTGAACAAATCCCTGAAGATGGTCTTGAACAAATAGAAATTCCCTTTGTTTTACCTGATGATATGATTGCCTTTGAAGTTAAAGGAGATTCTATGCTTCCTGTTTATAAAAATGGAGATATGGTTATTGCAAGACGGCGTCAAATCAAAACGATAGAATACTTCTTTGGAAAAGAAGCGGTTATTCTCACACATGATAATAAAAGATATATAAAACAGATTAGTAGAGGTATGAATGGCGAAATAGATTTGCTTTCTTGGAATGCACCTCCCATTAAAAATGCTAAAATTACATGGATTGGAGAAATTTTTGCTACCTTACCAACAAGCTCTTACAGCAAAATGATTCGATCTTATCGCTAATTATCAGTTACGCTAAAAGGCATTTTCCCTTTCTACTTTTGTAAAATGTTATAATGATTTTTATTAAAATATAACTTTTTATAATTTTTTACTTGATATTTTATAATTATAGTTATATTAATTAATAAAAGCTACAAACACAAACAACAGCCGAGAGGCATTAGAGGGGGTAATAATGAAAAAGCTGATTTTTATTAATTCAGATGAAATTCTTTTAGCAATGTGCAGTAATGAAAGTGAAAACACTGCACAGTCTGGTCCTTTTTATGATGAAACAGAAGTATTAAACTTTTTATCGGGTATCGATGATGTTGAAAAAATTATTCGCATCGAGCTCTCAACAAATCGATGGGAAGATATTTCCGAAGAAATTGCTGAAGAATATTTAGATCAAAACAGCTGGATGCTTGATGAAGAAAGCGATGTTCCTCCTTTTGTAGAATACAGTAATGCCTATGAAATCTTTAAAAAAGATCTAGAAGATCAAAAAATTGATGATGAGATCTATGGCACTTATGAAGAGCAGCACCGTCTCAGACTCTCTGATGTGCTGTAAAAGAAGCTCCCTTTAAAAATACTCTCATCATACTAAGAAATGAATTTATCATGAATCATCTTATAGAAATTACAAAACAAACTGTTGGACAAGAAACTGCTCAGACTATGTCTAGCCGCGAAATTGCTCAATTATGCGGTAAAGAACATCGAAATGTTATGCGTGATATTCGGCAAATATTTACTGAGCTCAAAATTGAGCTGAATGATTTTTCTGGATTATATAAAGATTCAAGAAGTCGTACGCTACTTTGCTATCATCTACCAAAACGTGAATGTCTTATTCTTGTTTCAGGTTACAGTACTGTCTTACGGGCTAAAATCATAGACCGTTGGCAAGAACTGGAAAAACAAGTGGCAGTTCCACAGATTGATTACTCCAGTCCGCAAGTAATGCTTGGAGTGTTAACCCATTTAAAAGATGAAAATGAACGAAAAGATACTCTTATTGCTGAACTAACACCAAAGGCAATGGCGCTTGAAAGTTTGCAACGCCATGAGGGGCTCTTTAGTCTTACTGAAGCTGCTAAAATACTCGAGATACAACCAAAACCGTTCGTTCTCTTCTTACAAAAAAAAGGTTGGGTTTACAGAAAAGCAACAGGTGGAAATTTGCTTCCTTATCAAGACAAAATCCAAAAGCAACTGATGGATTGTCCAACCATCACATTTCAAACTGCAAGTGGAATAGAAAAAGTTATTCCTTGCGCAAAAATCACGACAAAAGGTATTGGTGTGCTGTCTCAAGAGCTTAAAAGACAAAACATGCATTAATTAAGGAATGCAATAATGCAAAAGAAATACGAACTTACTGATGAAATAGATATATTTTATTTGTATCAATTTTTTAATTTTTTATTTGACAATATACTATCAGTATGTCTACTATCAAATCAGGTGCCTGAAAAACGCCTTAAATACACAGCGGGTGGATTGCCGATACAATCTCTTCTCCGCACATTAAAGACTTTGACTCATTATATGCTACATGCGTATAATAGATTTGTCGGGTGTAGTTGCGCTATAAAATACCCTTATGGGGAAAGCATAACGACGGACTGTGTACCGTGTTTTTCAGCACCCGGCACTCTTTTTGGGTGTCAATGAAAAACGTTTAATTACACAGGAGTTCACAATGAACAATTTAGTAAACACTCAAACCGCATTAACAATGTCCAGCCGTGAAATTGCTGAGTTATGCGATAAAAGGCATGACAATATTGTAAGAGATATTAGACAAATATGTACTGACCTCAAAATTGAGGTGAGTAAATTTCAAGGAAATTATAAGGATTCTACAGGACGTAAATTAGTCTGCTATAACCTCCCTAAACGCGAGTGCCTTATCTTAGTTTCTGGATACAGTACAATTTTGCGTGCTAAAATCATCGATCGCTGGATAGAACTTGAGAGGCAAATACAGATCGATTATGATAATGATACACGCTTTGATTTGCCAAGCTATTGGGAGGGGATGAACGCTGGTGAAAAAGTTTTGTATCTTTTAGGTCCAATTCATATGCGTCTTCTTGATGCCTTCAAAGTCGATGAAGAAAACAGAAAATATAAAGCCTTAATTAAAGAAGCAAAACAGGTTCTAGCAAAATCTGTCATAAAAGCCGCTTAGATTTTTAAATATAACTTCATCTCCTCGTCTTTGAAGACAAGGAGATGGTCAATATCACACAGATTCTAGAAAAGTGCTTGTAAATCAAGGATTTCTCCCATGACACATTCTCCTTTAGCCCTTATTTCACAAAAATATGGCTTCTCAGAACAAGAGTTTCGTAAAACCATTATTAAAACCTGTATCAGCCATAACTTCTCTGATGAAGAGTTTGCTGCTTTTATTTCCGTCGCTAATACTTATGGACTCAATCCACTCACAAAAGAGATTTACGCTCTTCCTAAAAGAGGGGGCGGGATTATTCCTGTTGTCTCTATTGACGGATGGATCAAGATTATCAAATCAAATCCTCAATTTGATGGGATGACCTTTCAAGATCAACTTGACAAGAATGGCCAGCTGATAGCCATCAAATGTGCTATTCGTTTGAAAGAAATTAAAGATCCTATTGAGGTCACTGAATATCTTAACGAATGCAAACAAAAAACTGACCCGTGGCAAAAGTATCCTGCACGCATGTTGCGTCATAAAGCGGTCATCCAATGTGCCCGTTATGCTTTCGGATTTTCTGGTATTTACGATGAAGATGAAGCTGAACGGATTAATCAAGGCTCTCATTCACAAAGGCAGCTTGTATCCGATGAAATGATCATGGAAATCCAAGGCCTCATGCATGAAACACAAACAGATGAAACAAAAGTTTTGAGCTTTGCAAATGTCAAAAATATAACAGATCTTTCTCTGCAAGAAGGGCAAATTGTTTTGCAGCTCTTACAGAAAAAAAGAGAAAAACAACCCCCTCAAGAACAACAGCCGGTTGAAATTGTCTATGACTATGATGACATCTACAGTCAAGACCGTGTTCATCCCCCAGAGCAAAGGGTGGTGTAAAATGAAGCAAAGAACTGCAGAATGGTTTCAAGCACGTTTAGGGAAAGTCACCTCTTCAAATATTTACAACGTCCTTAGTCGAACTTCTAAAAACTTGCCCACAAGCAAATATGAAGAATACAAAATCAAACTCATAACAGAACGTTTCGTCGGTGAAATAAGCCAATCTTATACAACAGCAGCGATGCAATGGGGCATTGAACATGAAGAGAATGCATTGAAAGAATATGCCTTCATTTACGATACAGAGGTCACTCAATGTGGTTTCATCCAACATCCTACCATTCAAATGGCCGGAGCAAGTCCTGATGGGCTCATTGGTGAGGACGGGTTAGTTGAGATTAAATGTCCCCAGTCTGCAAACCACCTTCGTTTCTGGATGACAGAAACAATCAAACCAGAATATTTAGCACAAATGCACTTTCAAATGGCTTGTACAGGACGTCAGTGGTGTGATTTTGTAAGCTATGATCCTCGGTTTGCAGGACAATCCGCTCACTTACGTCTTAAGGTTCAGCGTATTCATCGCAATGATGAGCAGATTGAAGCCATCAATCAAGCGGTTGAAACCTTTTTAGAAGAAATCGAACAAGACATAAAACAGATTACAGCTCAAGCTGCTTAAAGTTAGGGGGTGCTCTCTCCTCCCAGCACTCCCACCCAACGTTCCCACCCATTATAATTATTCTCAACACGTCGATAATAAGGAAAATTTCAAATGAACGAAGAAAAATTAACCGCCTCAATAGAAAAAATAAGTTTATTCGAACAAGCTTTACTGTCGATGCGCTTGCAACGACTTGTTAATATACAAGATCTCTCAATTTATCTAGGAATGTCAATGACTTACATTAGAGAGCTTGTGAAAATTGGAGCTTTTCCTAAGCCTATACAAGAAGGACGTTATTTAAAATGGGACATTATTGAAATCGATCGTTATATTGAAGCCAAAAAAACTGAAAGAGATTCAGTATAATTGTCCTAAAAGATGAGGAGGAGATCAAAATGCTAAAAAGCTATCTCAAAAAGTAACAATGATTCGCATTTTAGCACCATCGTGGTGCCATCTGGTAGCGTTATAATGGAGTTGCAAAAGGTGGTTCAAAAGGTGGTTTAATTTTTTATGATTTTTAATAAACCATTGAAAAACAAGGGAAAATTCAGATGTACTGGTGCGGACGGCGGGACTTGAACCCGCAAGGCCTTAGGCCGGCAGATTTTAAGTCTGCTATGTTTACCGATTTCATCACGTCCGCGGACAATTTCTCATAAGCTATATCTTCTATTGAATCAAGGATTAATAATAAAAGGTGAGGTATTCAGCTTTTAATAGAATTTTTGACAGAAAATTTATAATTTTTATGGCTAAAATCTGTATGATGCTTGTGATAAAAGGAAACAATTCATGCTATGAGTAGATTTGTTTATAATATAACTAAAGCTATAATGGTTTTACATAATTTTTTGAAGATGCTGTTTCAGTAAAATAATTTTTCAGTTAAAAATGTAATGTAAATATTTGTTTAAAATATAGAGATTTAATAGTTATTATATACGGTTATATAAGTTTGTGATGCTATTTTGTTTTTTATAATTCTTGATAGATTGCAAACGAATAGTTTGACGTTAAGTTGCTTTGTAATAAAATTAAAATTCCAGTGAGAAAAACAAATCAGATTTGATAATTGTATCTGTAGGAAGGAAGTGGCTGATTAGTGATGTAAGTAATTTATTTCGTTAATGTGATTGGCAAGCAGAGTTTCTTTTTGTTAAACTACAGGAGGTTGAAAAATGATTTTTTTATTTTTAATAATGGGAAACATATCAAATTAGAAAATGTTGATACGTTTGTAGATGAGACTATTATAACTGAAACGAGTATAATTAAATTGTGAGATATTGAAGCAGTTCTTACATATTTTATTATTATAGTTTTTAAAAATCGAATTGTTTTGAAATGATTGAAATCCTGAATTGTGGAGCTATTGTTTTGGGGATAGTTTTTCTTGATTGACGCTCTGAAAAGTATTTTTCGTGAAGAAAAAAATCTTCTAATTATTTTTAATAGTAATTTTGATTTTAAATACTTTGTAGGTATTAAAAAACAAATTTCGCCTTTTCAGGGGGTGGTGGGCAGTATTTTATTTTTAGCTTTTAGCAATATTGATGGGGTATATAGTTTTGAGCTCAAATTATTATTTTCATGACGAGATTATACACTTTTAATGCCTTACGAAATTAATTATAAGTTTTTATTCTGTGTTTATTTTATTTTAAAAATATATTAATTTCCATATCTTATAAAGATAACTTAAATATTTTTATTAGAAAAATCGTTATGTTACAGATGATTATAGAGTTATTTAGTTTTGTAATTTGAAATTTTTTTGAATAAAGGAATATAGAAAGTGAAATCCATTTTTTATTGTATGCTGAGTGTATTTTATTATTAGGTATTGGAACATATAATGTAGTCACTGAGCCAACAGTAATGCAAAAAATTGCGCTTTCAAATTTGGTTATTGATATTAATAAGGCCATAAAATAGAGATTTTTCTATTATTTCTGCTCATATGCCTGATCGGCTTTATAGAGAAATGGCGAGCCGGTTAAGCACAACAGAGGATAGTTTACGTAATATTTTCTTGAGCAACTGCGTACTCAGTTTGAAAATTTGCCTACTGATGCTTATCATTTAGATGAAACAGAGATAGACTATAAGCAAATGAATAATGATATTTTTTATGCTTTGATTCCAACTGTGATTGAGACAAAGGATCGTATCATAAAATATAAAACCTTAGCGATTTTTGATGATGATAAATGGTTTTTAGTTTATGGAGGACAGAAGACTATACAAAAACAATTTTTCTGGAGATTTATCCTGATCTTAAGGGAATGAATATGCCGAAGGAAACGGTAATAGAAAAATAAATAATTTTGCAAGGTACTTGCTTTTTATTTTAATCTGGTGATATTGCCTATTAAAGCGTTTGTGTTGATGAATTAGTTTTTTACACAAAAAGGTTTTGTATATCTTATTTGGGATTCAGATGCCTATGTATGGTGTCTGGCGGTTTATTTTATTTCAAGCACTGGTCCACAAAATTAAAATTAGGACTCTATTGTATGTTTTTAATACTACGATTTTAGCTTGTAATTTATTGATAATTATCGAGCTAGGGAAAATTTTATTTTGAGTGTAAGTAAAGAAAATGTTTTTGCAGAACTAGGTTTGTCCTCTCTTTTAGTTAAAAACCTGTTTATTGCTGGTATGCATAAACCTAAGCTTATTCAAGAGCGAGCTATTCCAGTAATGTTAAAAGGGCATGATATTTTAGGTATTGCACAAACTGGTTCTGGAAAAACATTGGCATTCAGTTTACCCATTTTGAACCGAATTTTAGCTTTAGGTGATAAGCGTCATCCTAAAACTGCACGAGCCTTAATTTTGGTTCCTACGCGTGAACTTGCTATTCAGATTGAAGAAGCAATTAGTGCTGTTGCAAAAGGAACCCATCTTTCAACTTGTTTGATTTTAGGGGGAATGTCGCGTTTGACACAAATTAGACGGATGGCAAAGGGTGTGGATATTTTGGTTGCAACACCTGGACGTTTAATAGATCTTATCCGTAGTAAATATGTTGATCTGTCTAAGTCTCGTTTTTTCATTCTAGATGAGGCTGATCGTATGTTAGATATGGGCTTTATTAATGATGTGCGACAAATTGCAAACTTTTTGCATAAGAAATGTCAAACGGCACTTTTTTCTGCGACAATGTCAAAAGAAGTTAATGTGCTTGCAGATAATTTACTTAAGAAACCAGTAAAAATAGAAGTTGTTTCTCAAGGAACTACTGCTGCGGAGATTACTCAAGTGCTGTATTGTGTTTCTACAAGTGAAAAAAAGAGTGTTTTGGGTAAACTTTTAACAAATCCTGCTTTGGCTTCAGTTATTGTGTTTATACGTACTAAGCATGGGGCCGATTCTGTTGCGCGTAGTTTAGCAAAAACAGGATATTCTGTTGCGACAATCCATGGAAATAAATCACAAAATGCTCGGCAGCGTGCGTTAAAAGATTTTCGTGAAGGACTGGTAAGAGTTTTAGTTGCAACTGATATTGCTGCACGTGGTATTGATATTCCGCGAATCAGCCATGTTATTAATTATGATTTGCCAGATAATGCTGAAAGCTATGTGCATCGTATTGGTCGTACCGGACGAAATAGTGCATCTGGTGATGCTATTACACTTTTTGATGAAAAAATAGAGCAGGTACGTTTGTGTGCCATAGAGCGCTTGATTCGTATGAAAATAACACGAAAAGAGATTCCTTTGCAGTTTGCATCATTACCTGAAAAACTAGCTGAACCGAAAATTTACAAGCGAGAAGGTAGTAAAAAACGTCATTTAAGAGAATTTAAAGATCGGGAAAACTTAAATAGCACCGATAAAATTGCACAATTAAAAAGTAAAAAAACTCATTAGAATACAAAAAAACCAAAATATGTGAGTTCATTGCGTTTGAAAGTTAATGTAGTAAGCGAAACGAATATGCTACTATAGGTGTATTGATGTGAAATCAGCTTACTTTATATGTTGTAGAGGCATTCAAGTCCGTTTATGCTTACTATTGATGATGACAGTTTTCACTATTTTATGATTTTAGTAAGGGCTTTTTATTTTAGGAAAAAGGTTAAACAGAAAAAATGAATAAAGAAAACCTACTAAAGAGAGCATTAACACGATTGAAAATAGAAAATAAAATTAAAAGAAAAGTGATGCCGATGTGCATACTAATCCTACTTAACGGATGTGGGATATAATGAATGTGATTTTTTTATCGGATAGTGCTTTATTCACCTAAAGTGAAAAGACTTTATTGTCATCAATTCAAGTTTAGCAAGATAAGTCTTCAAGCATAATAAACAGAATGCTCATACGTGCAAGTTGGTAACATATCTAAAAGACAAAATCACACAGATTGCAGATTATAGTAGCTATAAAACAATCCAAAAGAAGACATTAACTGGTAATACATTTTGGAGAAAATATAAAATTTTATTCCCTCACATTGTGTTTATAAATCCCTCACCTTAAAAAATATGTGTAAAATCAATAAGTTATTTCAATAAAAAAGCAGTTTGGCTCCCCGGGCCGGATTCGAACCAGCGACCAACCGGTTAACAGCCGGTTGCTCTACCACTGAGCTACCGGGGAACAGTGTATAATCACCTAATTTACAAAGCCTATAGCAAAGCAATATTGATTTGCAAAGAGAAAAATTACTTTAATTTTTTAAATCTTCAAATTACAATACAATATGATATGAATGAATAAAAAGGTTAGAAAAAGTTTCTTTGCCTTGACGGATGCTTTGCCTTCCCTTATTGACGATCTTTACATTTTAATGGGGCCTCGTGGCAGAATGGTTACGCAGAGGACTGCAAATCCTTGTATCCCGGTTCGATTCCGGGCGAGGCCTCCAGTTAATTTGATTGATAATTCTCAAAATCTCAAATGAGTTACTTTCGTATCTAGTAGAATACAGCGTACATTAAAATTGGCGAAATTGGGATCTTAATTGTTGACTATAGCATGCTTTTTGCGCACCATTAGTAGTAGCAAATGTTCACATCTTAAAACTGTTGCTGCTTTTTTGGAGCTTTTATTGCGTATGGGAGAGAAATTTAGTGATGATCATAGATTTTATAGAGCTTCGCCGTAAAATGGTTGATAATCAAATTCGTACAGTAGATGTGACAGATTTGTTGGTTCTCAAAGCATTTTTAACAGTGCCACGTGAAGATTTTGTTCCAGAAAATATTAGAAATTTAAGTTATTGTGATGCTGATATTGTTGTATTTCCAGCGCAGAGTAATTTACCTGTACGTTATTTAATGAGACCTGCATCTTTAGCAAAATTATTACAATTGGCAGCTATAAAATCATCGGATGTTGTTTTAGATATTGGTGCAAATAGCGGTTATTGTTCTGCATTGCTTTCAGAACTTGCGAAATCCGTTATTGCATTAGAAGGCAATAAGATTCTGGCAGAACAGGCCGCCAAAATTTTGGAGCGTAATCAGTATAATAATGTAACGGTTGTTCATGGGACCTTAGAGAAGGGATATCCTGTTAAAGGACCTTATGATGTAATTTTTATTGAAGGTGCCGTCGATTTCATTCCTGATGGTATTTTTGATCAGATGAGAGAAGATGGACGTCTTGTTATGGTTGAAGGACATGGTAATGCTGGTATTGCACGAGTCTGTGTAAGAAAAGAAAGTACTATTTCGGTCTGTCGTAGTTTTAATCTTTCTGTGAAGCCCTTACCTGAATTTTTAAGGTTGCCTGATTTTGTATTTTAATGCTGATTTTTATAAATGGATATAAAGAATAGTATGATTAGTTTAGGATTTATGTTGTGTTTAAAATAAACAAGAAATTTCAAGTATGTTTGTTCCTGATTTTTTGCATTTTTATCTCTGAATTGGCTTATGCTGCTACATTGATGGATGCTTTTGCTAAAGCTTATCTGCATAATGCTAAATTGAATAGTGAGCGTGCGGCTGTGCGCATAGCAAGAGATGATGTGGTTGTTGCAGGTTCAGGCTTTTTTCCACAAATTGAAGGAATTGGGAGCTATGGTCGAAATAAAGCTGTTATAGCTCCTTATAGTACCTCTGGATCTATAGGAATAAGGCTAAATCAAAGGTTATTTGATGGTTTTATTACGCAAAATACGTTTTTTTCAGCTAAATTAAAAATGCAAGCGCAGCATGAATATTTTCGTAATGCCGAGCAGAATATGTTTCTTGAAGTTGTGAAAGCATATACTAATGTATACAAAGCGCGTCGTATTGCGGATCTGCGTCGAAAAAATTTGATTGCCCTTGAAGAGCAAGTTCGTTCAGATAAAGCAAAACTTGAGGTAGGGGAAGGGGGTCGTATTGATTTTGCTCAAGCACAAGCAGCTCGTTCTGTCGCCGTTTCTGAGCTCAGTGTTGCTCATGCTAATGTAAGATCAGCGGAAGCAATTTATCGGCAAGTAATTGGTGCTGATCCTGAAAAATTAGAACGTCCATTGATAGCAAAAGAATTACCAATGAATCTTGATTCTGGTTATCAAATTAGTATCGCTATGCACCCCGCGATTCTTTATGCAAGATATTTAATTGATTCTAGTTTTTATAATGTCAAAGCAAAAGAAGGAGCATTGCTTCCTAAAGTTGATTTGTCTGCGACAACATCTTATAATCGAATTTATAGAGGGCTTGGAGAGGATGGAGTTTCTCAATCAGTAGGGCTTTCACTTAGTTTTCCAATTTTTGAAGGAGGACGTACATCTGCGCAGATTCGCCAGGCAAAGGAACAATTTAGGCAAGCCCATTTTCAGCTTGATTTGGCTCAAAGTGATGTAAAACAAGCACTTACTTCTGCTTGGTTCCAGTTAGAGGGTGCTCGTGCGTCTGTTGCAGCTTATCGTGAGAGTGTTCGTGCTGCTGACATTGCTTTTAAAGGTCGTATTCAAGAAAATCGTGTAGGGCAGGCAACTACATTGGATGTTTTAAACTCTCAGACACAGTTGATTAATGCTCAGATTGCGCTAATAGCAGCAGAATGTGATGTTGTTGTTGCAAGTTATAGTGTTCAATATTCTGTTGGTAAATTGACTGCAAGTTATTTGGGCTTGAAAACGATTAAATATGTTCGCTGAGAATCGAGGATATAATTAGTGATTTTTACACAATTAAAATAATTCTAATTTGCATAAATGGGTATATTGTAAATTAATTATTGATATTGAAAATATTTTTTGCCTAAATTTGTAGCATGTTGAAAAAAGTTGTGTGTAGTATCATATTTCAGACAAAGAGATGTGTTGATTTTATCGTTCTTTTGCTACAGTAGATGGTAGTTTAGTTTGTTTTTGCGTTTCGAGAGGTTTTAAGTATGGTACAGAGTTCAAATGCTTTACATGAGCCAAGTATGGATGAGATTTTGACATCTATCCGTGAAATAATTGAAGAAAATTCAGTTCAGTCTGATAATTTTTCAAGTGAATCTATTGCAGCAAATGCTTCTGCAAAGAGTTCAGTAACACCGTCAGAAGATGTTTATGATGCGACTTTATCTGTTGATGATGCGATGAAGGCTTTAGCTGATCGTATTGGTTTTTCTGGCGAAGATAGAGTTTCTTCTTTAACAAATGATACAAAATTGGAAAATAAGATGGATATGCAAGGGATGAGTCTTTCTTCTGAAGAACAAGATTCTGTTCATAAAGTAAAACAATATGATGAGACATTTGTATCACAGAAAAGAAATCCATCTTCTGATTGTGTAGAATTATCTGCGTATGTTGTTTCCTCTGCTGAAAAGGTTGCAAGAGATGTATTACGTCCCGCTATAGCGGAGTGGTTACAATGTCAGTTGCCTATTTTACTTGAAAAAATCCTACGTGAAGAAATTGTCAAAACTGTTAAGAATTTATCTTAAGAGCTTTTAAATTCGTTATATAATCTGCTATTTAATTTGGTTTTTAGAGTTCGAACATGGTTTTATAAAGCTATTTAGATAAATAGTGTTTTGCATGTGGTGTAGCTAGTTTTTTGACCATAAATTGTTTTTTCAGCGGTATTATGAATTAAGTGGATAAGATGCTAGAAAAAAACTACAATGCTGCTTCTGTGGAGCCACGAATTGCAAAAAAATGGGAAAAGTGTGGAGCTTTTAAAACAAAGGTAGATTTAGAGCCAGACGCAGAAACTTTTTGCGTTATGCTGCCACCGCCGAATGTCACAGGCTCACTTCATATGGGGCATGCATTAAATACGACGATTCAGGATATTATAGTGCGTTTCCAACGGATGCAAGGCAAAAATGTGCTGTGGCAACCGGGTATGGATCATGCAGGGATTGCAACGCAAATGGTTGTTGAGCGCCAACTTGCAGAACGTCAAGAGCCAGCGCGTCAAGAAATGGGAAGAGAAAAATTTATTGAACGCGTTTGGAAATGGCGTCATGAAGCCGGAGGAATTATTACTAATCAACTCAAACGTCTTGGTGTTTCGTGCGATTGGTCACGTGAGCGATTCACAATGGATGAGGGTTTATCTCAGGCTGTTCGTGAAGTTTTTGTTACGCTTTACAAGCAAGGGTTGATATATAAGGACAAGCGTTTAGTCAATTGGGATCCAAAGTTGTTAACGGCTATTTCGGATCTTGAAGTTGAACTGAAAGAAGTCAAAGGTTATTTGTGGTATTTTAGGTATCCACTTGAAGGAAAAGTTTTTAATCCGGATGATTCTACAACTTTTATAACAGTTGCAACAACACGCCCTGAGACAATGCTAGGAGATACGGGCATTGCGGTTAATTCTGAAGATGGTCGTTATAAAGGTCTCATAGGAAAAAATGCTATCTTACCACTTGTTGGTCGCAAATTGTTAATTGTTGGTGATTCTTATGCCAATCCTGATGAGGGGAGTGGAGCTGTAAAAATCACACCGGCGCATGATTTTAATGATTTTGAAGTAGGACAGCGGCACAATTTAGGCTTAATTAATATTTTGACGCAAAAGGCTGAGATTTTTTTGCATGATAATGAGGCATTTTTTGATGGTTTAGTCTTATCTGATGAGTTGAAGGCGTTGGTGGAGCATTTAGATAAAGTTGATCGTTTTGTTGCACGAAATCGAATTGTTTCTTTGATGGAAGAAAGAGGCTATTGTGTAACTTTTAATGATCATCCTCATGTTGTTCCTCATGGGGATCGAAGTGGAGTACCCATTGAACCACTTTTAACAGATCAGTGGTATGTCAATGCTGCGGAATTAGCAAAGCCAGCGATAGAAGCTGTTCGCCGAGGGAAAACAAAATTTATTCCAGCTAGTTGGGAAAAAACTTATTTTAATTGGATGCAGAATATTCAGCCTTGGTGTATTTCTCGTCAATTATGGTGGGGACATCAGATACCTGCTTGGTATGGTCCTGATGGTATGATTTTTGTTGAAAAAAATGAAAAAGAGGCTTTAGATTCTGCTTTATCTTATTATGGTAAAACAGTGCAATTAACACGTGATCAGGATGTTTTAGATACTTGGTTTTCATCTGCTCTCTGGCCTTTCTCAACGTTAGGTTGGCCTGATAAAACAATTGAGTTAACAACTTTTTATCCAACATCTTTATCGGTTACTGGATTTGATATTATTTTTTTCTGGGTTGCTCGTATGATGATGATGGGTATGCACTTTATGGGAGAAGTACCTTTCCCAACTGTTTATGTACATGCTCTTGTGCGGGATCAGTATGGCGCAAAGATGTCAAAATCCAAGGGAAATATTGTTGATCCGTTAGAACTTATTGATCAATATGGTGCAGATGCGCTACGCTTTACTTTAGCTATTATGGCGGCGCAAGGTCGTGATGTAAAACTTGATCCCTCACGTGTTGCAGGCTATCGTAATTTTGTTACGAAATTGTGGAATGCCACTCGATTTGCTGAAATGAATGGTGTTAGGCATGATTTATCTTTCAAACCAGAAAAAACGAAACTTGCGATTAACCGTTGGATTTTAACAGAATTATCCAAAACCGTTTCGGCAGTTACTAAGGGCATCGAAAACTATAAATTTAATGATGCTGCTCAGGCACTTTATCGGTTCATTTGGCATGCATTATGCGATTGGTATCTTGAACTTCTTAAACCTATATTTCAAGGTTCAGATGAAGATTCTAAAAAGGAAGCACAAGCATGTACAGCTTGGGTGCTTGATGAAGTTTATAAACTTCTCCATCCTTTTATGCCTCATGTAACAGAGGAGTTATGGTCTCTTACAGCAATGCAAGATCTGAAGCGTGAGAATATGTTAGCATTAATGCAATGGCCACAAGTAAAATTTAAAGATGAAGAAGCTGCAAATGATATTAGTTGGATTATTGATGTAGTTAGTGGTATTCGTTCTGTGCGTGCTGAAATGAATGTTCCAGTAAGTGCGCTGGCACCTCTTGTAATTTTAGAAGGAGGGCAGGTAATTCAAGAGCGTGTACACCGTTATGAGGCTATTCTTAAAAGATTAGCACGTATTGGAGAGATTAATTTTTCTGATCAGTCTCCTGCCATATCAGCCCAAATAATTTTAGGAGAGGCAATTTTTTGTTTACCATTGGGCCAGTTGATTAATTTAGATGCTGAACGCGCTCGTTTGAAAAAGGATATGGATAAAATTGAAAGAGATATTGAGAAGATATTAATTAAATTAAATAATCCAAAATTTATAGCAAATGCAAAACAGGAAATTATTGAGCTTGAACGTAAGAGAATTACAGAGCTATATGATGCAAAAAAGAAAGTATCTGTTGCTTTAGAACGGTTGATTTAATTCAGATTTTATATTTATTTTTGAAGGTTTAAAAAATATTTGAGATGGTATGTTGGGTGATTTATGCATGTACGTCGGTTGCTCAATTTATGATTAAGTGAGGCATCATAAATTAGTAAATATCTAGATAGTATTTAGGCAAAAATTAATAGGAGAAGAAAATTTTATAAGAAGTATGATAATTTCGATATGTAATTGAAAAAAG
Organism: Bartonella sp. AR 15-3; assembly: GCF_002022445.1. GTDB lineage: Bacteria > Pseudomonadota > Alphaproteobacteria > Rhizobiales > Rhizobiaceae > Bartonella. The sequence continues at coordinate 430,166 of NZ_MUYE01000001.1, forward strand.
TAGTCTTTTTGCTCAGACTATTTTTGAAAATATAATATTTGAGGAAAGAAACTGTATAGAATAATATTGATTGAGATTTATTAAATAATCAATGCGTAAGGTCAATATTGAGCTTTTCTATTTAAGAATTCACTTTTTACTTTTAGATAAAATTAAATATAATACACAACAGCATTAAGAACTGTTAATTTTATTGTAAAACAACATTATTAAGGACATGCAATTAAAATTTAGATTATATATAATCTGAATTACAATGTAATGATTAATAATGAAGGATTCTCGATAAAAATTCTTGAGTTCTTGGCATTCTAGCTTGTGGGTTGGAAAAAAAGTCTTCAGACGAACAGTCTTCGAGTATCATTCCTTGATCCATAAAAATTATACGCTTTGATACTTTTTGAGCGAAGTTCATTTCGTGAGTAACACAAATCATTGTCATGCCTTCTTCTGCTAAGCCTATCATGACATCTAATACTTCACCTACCATTTCTGGATCTAAAGCAGAAGTTGGTTCATCAAAGAGCATGACAAGTGGGTCCATAGTTAAAGAGCGTGCAATAGCAACACGTTGCTGTTGCCCTCCGGAAAGTTGTCCAGGGTATTTATCTTTGTGTTCGATGAGTCCAACGCGTTCAAGATATAATAAACCACGCTCAAGCGCTTCTTTTTTACCGCGTTTTAAAACTTTAATTTGTGCAATAGTTAAATTTTCCGTTACGGATAAATGTGGGAAAAGCTCAAAGTGTTGAAATACCATTCCTACGTGGCTACGCAATTTGGATAAATTGGTTTTTTTGAATGAACTGGTATACCATTAATCCAAATTTCACCTTTTTGAAAAGGCACTAGAGCATTAATAGTTTTTATGAGAGTTGATTTGCCTGATCCTGACGGTCCACAAACTACAACTACTTCTCCTTTATTGATATTGGTTGTACAGTTTTTAAGAATGTTAACTTCGCCATACCAGTTAGAAACATTTTTTATTTCAATCATATGAGTAGACATTATTTTCTCCCCTTTAGCGAATAATGGATATTTTTTTCTGCAAGAATGAAACTATTTGTGATAATGTAAAACAGATCACAAAATAGAAAATTGCTGCTAAAATATAAGCTTCTTGTTTTACACCGAAATTGTTAGAAACAATATCAAATCCGTTCAAAAGGCTATTGCCACTGATTGCATAAACAAGTGTTGTATCCTGAAACAGGATAATGATTTGTGTTAAAAAGACTGGTAGCATATTTCTGAAGGCTTGGGGAAGAATCACAATGCTCATATTTTGCCAATATGTCATTCCGAGAGCTTGGCCTGCATGTTTTTGTCCTTGCGAAATTGAAAGTATACCAGCACGCATAATTTCAGCAAAATAAGCGGCTTCAAATGCGGTAAAAGTAATTAATGCTGATTTATTGGCTCCGATTGATGTACCTATTATAAAAGGCAAAAGAACAAAAAACCATAAAATAACCATTACAAGCGGTATTGATCGCATGGCAGTAATGTAAATTGTAGCAATTGTAGAAATCAGTTTAAGAGAAGAAAGACGCATCATTGCCAATAATATGCCAAAGATGAGACCAAATACCGTTGTAAAAATCGTTAGAAAAAAGCTAAAAAACAAGCCTGATAAAATATAAGAATAGAATATATCGAAAGTAAAAAACGAAAAATCAAATTCTGAGAAATTAAAAGGAGAATAGGTATTTATAAATTCTACTATCATATTTAACATCCCTCCGTTTGAAAAGAGGGAATTCTAATCATTCTCTCGATTATTGTCATAAGGACAAATATGAAAAGGGATATGATAATATAAAGGATTGTAACAAGTAGATAGTTTTCATAAACATGACTTACTTCTTCAATTGTTTGATATTGAAATTGCATTAGCTCATTAATGGAAACAGCGAACGCTATAGATGAATTTTTTACAATGCCCATTGCTTCTGAAGTGAGTGGTGGCATGATTGTGCGAATAGCACGTGGTAATATGATATAACGATAACTTTGATAAGTATTAAATCCCATGGCCATTGCAGCATAACGCTGCCCAGAAGGAATAGATTCAATACCGGAGCGAACTTGTTCTGCGATACGCGCAGATGTAAAAAATCCTAAAGCACAGATTATTAATAAAATGGGTGAAAAATTTATTGCAGGTGGATAAATTTTAGGCACGACAAAGTACCATAGAAACACTTGAACAAGTAAAGGAATATTACGCATAATTTCTACCCAAAAAGTACCAATAGCACGTAAAAAATTATTAATGATGGAAGTTTTAGGCAAGGTACGTATCATTCCTATAATAACGCCTACAAATATAGCCAGTATCAATGAGTAGATAGATAATATGGCCGTATTTTTAAAACCATCGAGGAGTGTATCCAAATAGGTGTGACTTATGCCAGGAGTTCCGAGACATCCGGCTACCAGTGTATGATTAAGATCATCTGTGCAAAGGAACGAAAAGTCCATTAATTGATTTTCCTCAAGTTAATCAGCTGCTAAATAGAGAGAATAAATCAGCTATATTGATATAAGCTAAGTGTATTGAAAAATTCAGATTATGACTATACCTAATTTGTAAGGAGTATGGTTATTCTCTTGTAATGATTTTATAGATTATTTTCTATATAAGCTTCCCGGGGCTTATTATTTGGGTGCTCCCAAGCATATTGAGTTTCTTTAGACAGAGGAAGATTGATGATAGTATTTGTAGGGGGAATTGGTTCCATAAACCATTTATTATAAAGTTTCGCGAGTGATGCATCATTAATTTGACGTACGATACTATCATTAATGGCTTGTTCAAAGTTTTTGTCATTTAAGCGGAGCATACAAGCGATAGGTTCAACGGAAAGTGTAGTGTCAAGAATTACATAATCAGATGGATTTTTTGATTTAGCGATATTTGCAGAGAGAATCGATATATCCATGACAAATGCATCAGCTCGACCAGATTCTAGTAATAAGAAACTCTCTCCGTGGTCTTTACCGTTCACAACTTGAAAATGAATGTTTTTCTGACGTTTATTTTTACGGATGAGCTGCACGGCTGTTGTGCCAGTAGTTGTTGCGACTTTTTTGCCATTTAAATCATCAATAGATTTAATGCCAGAATTTTTCTTTACAGCGATTTTAACCGTTTCAACATAGGTTGTATATGCAAAGGCAACTTCTTTATTGCGAGCAGAATCATTTGTTGTCGATCCACATTCAAAATCGTAGGTACCATTTTTCAGTAGAGGGATTCGATTTTGTGATGTAATGGGAAGATAATTAACTTTGATTGGTTGACCAATTTTTTTTGAGATATCATTAATAATATGTTCTGCCATTTCAGTATGGAAGCCTGTATATTTGCCATTGCCAAGCGCATAGGCTAGACCTGATGATTCGCGAACACCTAAAGTGATTTCTCCTGTTCTTTTAATTTTCTCAAGTGTATCATTTGTAGCATGAGCAATGCTTGTTAATCCCATAAAAATTGCTGCAATAAATATTAAAAATAACTTTCTCATTATTTCCTCCATTTTTATAATAATTCTTTATTCTTGTTACTGTATTCAGGATATATTTCAGTATGTGATGTAGCATATTTATTACTTTAGGGGGATTTTTTTTATATATCCCATTATATCTTAATTAATCACAGTTGAGCTCGACCCAAATGGGAATGTGGTCTGAGGGTTTTTGATATCCTCTTACCTCTGTTTGGCTATATGCACAAATCAGTTGATCTGCAGCCTCTGGTGATAATAATAGATGGTCAATGCGTATACCGTTATTTTTTTTCCATGCATTAGCCTGAAAATCCCAAAAACTAAATGATGGAGTGTCTGTTACATTTCGGATAGCGTCATAAAAGCCTAAATGAGTAATACACTGAAATATTTCTCTTATTTGTGGAAGGAATAAAGCATCATTATTCCATTCTTGCGGATTTTTTGCATCTAATGAGGTCGGAATAACATTATAATCACCAGCAAGGATTAAAGGTTCTTCATATTCAAGTAATGATTTTGCATGTGTGTACAATCTCTTCATCCATTCTGTTTTATAAAAGTATTTTTCACTATTGATGGGATTGCCATTTGGAAGATAGAGGGAAGCAACACGAATGCTTCCTTTATTTGTTGAATAAACAGCTTCAATATAACGTGCTTGCTTATCATTATGATCACCTGGTAATCGACAAATAATTTCATCAGGTATTTTTTTAGAAAGAATTGCAACGCCATTGAAGCTTTTTTGTCCATGCGTTTCTACATGATAGCCTAAATCTTCAATTGTATTACGCGGAAAATTCTCATCAATACATTTAATTTCTTGTAAGCAAACTACATCAGGTTGATTCTGTTTTAGCCATTTACATAATGTCTCATGTCTCGCTTTTATACCGGCTATATTCCATGTTACTATTTTCATGCTATTAATTTTAAATATCAGATCTGTAATTAGCAAGTTGTTCTGTTAGATATTATGCAATTACCCCCAAATGTATTGGAGCCATTTTTGATATTGGAGCCATTTTTATTGTACGGGTTTATTATTTTATGCATTAGCTTTTTTGAATTTTTACTTTTACAAACTTTTCTGATGTTTGGTACTTGACGAATGTATATGTTCTCGCTATTAAAAGCTACTATGATCAGTACGAAAGCGCATTGAGAATTAAGGTGATTTGTATTCATCTTAATAGAAGTTTGTAAGATCTAAAAACAAATGCTAATGCAAGAGGCTGTGGCCTCCTATGCTGGTAGTCGGGTAAGCTGTTTGTTCAGTCATGCCCGATTTTGTATTATGAACATATATTTATTCTGAATATTATTGGAGTAGATATAGATCAATGAAGGCCCAAATGGGAACGACGAACGCAGATTGTTAAAAGGAAGGTTGCATGCCTACCGTAAATCAGTTGATTAGAAAGCCACGTGTAGTGCCAGTTAAACGCAATAAGGTTCCTGCCCTTCAGGCAAACCCGCAAAAGCGTGGTGTTTGTACTCGTGTATATACAACGACACCGAAGAAGCCAAATTCTGCTCTTCGGAAAGTTGCTAAAGTTCGGTTGACAAATGGATTTGAAATAATTGGTTATATTCCCGGAGAGGGGCATAATCTTCAAGAGCACTCTGTTGTAATGATTCGTGGTGGTCGTGTAAAGGATTTGCCAGGAGTTCGGTATCATATTGTTCGTGGTTTGCTTGACACTCAGGGTGTTAAAAATCGTAAACAGCGTCGTTCTAAATATGGCGCAAAGCGTCCGAAATAAATATTCGAAAGACAAAGCCAATGTCCCGTCGCCATAGAGCAGAAAAACGTGAAATTAATCCAGATCCCAAATTTGGTGATTTGGTTATTACAAAATTTATGAATGCCATTATGTTTGATGGTAAAAAATCAGTAGCTGAACGTATCGTTTATGGTGCTCTTGATTCTATTGAGAATAAGGTTAAGACAGATCCTGTGATTTTGTTTCATCAGGCGTTGGAAAATGTAGCTCCACATATTGAAGTTCGTTCACGCCGTGTTGGGGGTGCTACTTATCAAGTTCCAATTGATGTCCGTCCTGATCGTCGGCAGGCTTTAGCTATCCGTTGGTTGATTGCGGCAGCGCGTGGGCGTAATGAAACAACAATGATTGATCGCCTTTCTGGTGAGTTGGTTGACGCTGCTAATAATCGTGGTTCTGCAGTGAAAAAGCGAGAAGATGTTCACCGTATGGCTGAGGCTAATCGTGCGTTTTCTCATTATCGCTGGTAGGTATGTTTGAAAAAGATCTAAGGCAAAAAAAGAATGGCTCGCGAATATAAAATTGAGGATTATCGTAATTTTGGTATTATGGCGCATATTGATGCCGGTAAAACCACGATGACTGAGCGTATTTTATTTTATACCGGTAAGAATCACAAGATCGGTGAAACGCATGATGGTGCTTCTACAATGGATTGGATGGAGCAGGAACAGGAGCGTGGTATTACGATTACATCTGCTGCTACAACCACTTTTTGGGAAGGCCGTGATGGTCGAAAGCGACGCTTTAATATCATTGATACGCCTGGTCACGTTGATTTTACAATTGAGGTTGAGCGCTCTTTGCGTGTTCTTGATGGTGCAATAGCATTGTTGGATGCAAATGCTGGTGTAGAGCCTCAAACAGAAACTGTTTGGAGGCAAGCTGAGAAATATCATGTGCCCCGTATGGTTTTTGTTAATAAAATGGATAAGGTTGGGGCTGATTTTTATCGTAGTGTAGAAATGGTTGCTTCGCGATTGGGTGCTAAGGCGCTTGTTGTGCAGTTGCCGATTGGTGCTGAAAATGATTTTGAAGGTGTTGTTGATCTTATCGAGATGAAGGCATTGACATGGAATGGTTCTATTGGGGTTTCGGCTACAGTGGGTGAAATACCTGCTGGATTAAGGGAGAAGGCAGAAGAATACCGCGAAAAATTGATTGAGATGGCTGTTGAGGTCGATGAGATGGCTATGGAGGCTTATTTGGAGGGGGTTATGCCGACTAATGAGCAGCTTGTTGCCCTTATTCGTAAAGGGACAATTGAAGTTCAGTTTCATCCAGTTCTTTGCGGTACGGCTTTTAAAAATAAAGGTATTCAACCTCTTTTAGATGCTGTAATTTCTTATCTTCCTTCTCCGGTTGATGTTCCAGCTATTAGTGGTCTTGATGTTAAAACTGAAGCTGAAGTAACTCGTGAGTCTTCAGATGAAGCTCCGCTTTCTATGCTTGCTTTTAAAATTATGAATGATCCATTTGTTGGATCGTTGACTTTTTGTCGTATTTATTCTGGTAAAATTCAAAAAGGTATTTCTCTTGAAAATACTGTGAAAAAAAAGAAAGAGCGTTTGGGGCGTATGCTTCAGATGCATTCTAATTCTCGTGAGGATATTGAAGAAGCTTTTGCGGGTGATATTGTTGCTCTTGCTGGTCTTAAGGAGACAACAACGGGGGATACTCTTTGTGATCCTTTGAAGCCTGTTATTTTGGAGCGGATGGAATTTCCTGAACCTGTTATTGAAATTGCTATTGAGCCGAAAACAAAGGCAGATCAAGAAAAAATGGGTCTTGCCCTTAATCGTTTGGCTGCGGAGGATCCTTCATTTCGTGTTAAAACGGATGAAGAATCCGCTCAGACGATTATTGCTGGAATGGGTGAGCTTCATCTTGATATTATTGTTGATCGTATGCGACGTGAATTTAAAGTTGAGGCAAATGTTGGGCAACCTCAAGTAGCTTATCGTGAATCGATAACAAAAGTTGCTGAAATTGATTATACCCATAAGAAGCAATCTGGGGGGGCTGGGCAATTTGCTCGTGTGAAAATTATTTTTGAACCTCATGATGGTGATGATTTCATTTTTGAGTCAAAAATTGTTGGTGGTGCCGTTCCTAAAGAATATATTCCAGGTGTCCAAAAAGGTATTGAAAGTGTTATGGGGTCAGGTCCTCTTGCAGGGTTCCCTATGCTTGGTGTAAAAGCTACTTTGATTGATGGTGGCTATCATGATGTCGATTCTTCTGTTTTAGCTTTTGAGATTGCTGCGCGTGCAGCATTTCGGGAAGGTGCGCAAAAAGCTGGTGCTCAGCTGCTTGAACCGATTATGAAGGTGGAGGTTGTAACGCCGGAGGATTATGTTGGTGATGTGATTGGTGACTTAAATTCTCGTCGAGGTCAAATTTCAGGTACTGAAGCTCGTGGTGTTGCGACAGTTGTGAATGCGATGGTTCCTTTGGCGAATATGTTTGGGTATGTAAATACACTTCGGTCGATGAGTCAGGGGCGAGCTCAATATACAATGCAATTTGATCATTACGAGCCTGTTCCTTTAGCTGTAGCACAGGAGATACAAAAGAAATATGCATAATCAATATACATAGTTTATAATCGTATATTAATTTTAAACTTAGTTCATAATTTGAACAGAAAATGGAGAGCTCAAATGGCAAAGAGCAAATTTGAACGTACGAAGCCGCATGTTAATATAGGAACGATTGGTCATGTTGACCATGGGAAGACCTCATTGACGGCAGCGATTACGAAGTATTTTGGTGAATTTAAAGCATATGACCAAATTGATGCGGCGCCTGAAGAGCGGGCGCGTGGTATAACGATATCTACTGCGCATGTTGAGTATGAAACGGAGAGCCGTCACTATGCTCATGTTGATTGTCCTGGTCATGCAGATTATGTTAAGAACATGATTACAGGAGCGGCGCAAATGGATGGGGCCATATTAGTTGTTTCTGCAGCAGATGGACCTATGCCTCAAACGCGTGAGCATATTTTGTTGGCGCGTCAGGTTGGTGTACCAGCGATTGTTGTTTTTCTCAATAAGGTTGATCAGGTTGATGATAGCGAGCTTTTAGAACTTGTGGAGCTTGAAGTTCGCGAGCTTTTATCGAAATATGATTTTCCTGGTGATGATATTCCCATAGTTAAGGGCTCGGCTTTAGCGGCGCTTGAGGATTCTAATAAGAGCATAGGGGAAGATTCTGTTCGTCTTTTGATGAGTGAAGTTGATAAGTATATACCAACGCCTGAGCGTCCAGTTGATCAGCCGTTTTTGATGCCTATAGAGGATGTTTTTTCTATTTCTGGTCGAGGAACGGTTGTTACGGGTCGTGTTGAGCGTGGTGTTATTAAAGTTGGTGAGGAAATAGAGATTATTGGTATACGTCCTACATCTAAGACGACAGTTACTGGTGTTGAAATGTTCCGCAAACTTTTAGATCAAGGTCAGGCTGGTGATAATATTGGAGCTTTGCTTCGTGGCATTGATCGTGAGGGGATTGAGCGTGGTCAAGTACTGGCGAAGCCTGGTTCTGTTACGCCTCATACTAAGTTTAAAGCTGAGGCGTATATTTTAACGAAAGATGAAGGGGGCCGTCACACACCATTTTTCACGAATTATCGCCCGCAGTTTTATTTTCGTACAACAGATGTCACCGGTATAGTTACACTCCCTGAAGGAACGGAAATGGTTATGCCAGGTGATAATGTTGCTATGGATGTTTCTTTGATTGTGCCAATTGCAATGGAAGAGAAGCTTCGTTTTGCTATCCGAGAAGGGGGGCGCACCGTTGGAGCCGGTATCGTATCTAAAATTATTGAATAGCTGAAATAAATTATTTAGAAATGTCTTTGATTATTAAAGGCGTTTCGTATGTTAGGGAAATAAAAAATATGAATGGCCAGAATATCCGTATTCGTTTAAAGGCATTTGATCATCGGATTCTTGATGCATCGACGCGTGAGATTGTGTCAACCGCTAAGCGCACTGGTGCTAATGTCCGTGGTCCTATCCCGCTTCCAACGCGGATTGAGAAGTTTACGGTTAATCGTGGTCCACACATTGACAAGAAGAGTCGTGAGCAGTTTGAAATGCGTACACATAAGCGTCTTCTTGATATTGTTGATCCGACGCCACAGACGGTAGATGCTCTCATGAAGCTTGATCTTTCTGCTGGTGTAGATGTTGAAATCAAGCTCTGAGGTTTGAAGACAGAAGGAACATCCCCAATGCGTTCAGGTGTAATAGCACAGAAGTTAGGCATGACCCGTATTTATAATGATGCTGGTGAGCATGTTCCAGTAACCGTGCTTCGTTTAGATAAATGTCAGGTTGTTGCTCAGCGTACAGTTGAAAAGAATGGTTATACTGCTGTTCAATTAGGTGTGGGCCTTGCTAAAATCAAAAATACATCCCAAGCTCTTCGTGGGCATTTCGCTAAAGCCGTAGTTGAGCCAAAAGCTAAAATAGCAGAATTCCGTGTTAGTCCTGATAATTTACTTGGTGTTGGTACTGAAATTACAGTGGAACATTTTGTGCCAGGTCAAAGGGTTGATGTAACTGGTATAAGTATTGGTAAAGGGTTCGCTGGTGTTATGAAGCGGCATAATTTTGGTGGACATCGTGCTTCACATGGCAATTCGATTACACATCGTGCTCATGGCTCAACAGGTCAATGTCAAGATCCTGGAAAAGTGTTTAAAGGCAAAAAAATGGCTGGTCACATGGGGCGAGTGCGTGTAACAACTCAAAATATCGAAGTCGTTTCTACGGATGTTGATCGTGGTTTAATTTTAGTGCGTGGTTCTGTTTCTGGTTCTAAAGGGTCTTGGATTTTAGTGCGAGATGCTATAAAGAAGCCTCTTCCTGATAATGCGCCAAAACCTGCTGGTGTTCGTCAGCTTGTTAAAAAAGAAATGGGAGTAATTCCCTTAATGGAAAAAGTTTCTGAAACTGAGGGAATTGATTAATGGATCTTGTGGTAAAAACTCTTGATGGTAAAGAAGCTGGTAAATTGAAAGTTTCTGAAAATATTTTTGGTCTTACTCCTCGTGAGGATATTTTACAACGTGTTATTCGTTGGCAGCTTGCACGTCGTCAAAAAGGGACACATCCCTCACAGGGACGGTCTGATGTATCACGAACAGGAGCGAAAATGTTTAAACAAAAAGGAACTGGGCGCGCTCGTCATTCTTCTGCTCGGGCGCCACAATTCCGAGGCGGTGGTAAAGCGCATGGTCCAGTGATGCGGTGTCATGCGCATAGTCTTCCTAAAAAAGTTCGTGCTCTTGGGTTGCGTTTAGCTTTATCAGTTAAATTAAAAACAGATAGTTTGATTGTTGTTGATAAGCTTAGTATTCGAGATGCAAAAACAAAAGCGCTGAATGAGAGTTTTTCTAAACTTGGTTTCAATAATGCTTTGTTAATTGGTGGAAAAGAAGTTGATATGAATTTTTTTCGTGCGGCATCTAATATTCCTAATATTGATGTTTTGCCAGTTCAGGGGATCAATGTTTACGATATTTTGCGTCGCGGCAAGCTTGTTTTGTCAAAAGAAGCTGTTGAGACACTTGAGGAGCGTTTCAAATGACGGACCTTCGCCATTATGATATAATTTTAAGTCCAGTTATTACTGAGAAGTCGACTATGCTTTCTGAGTATAATCAAGTTGTTTTTAATGTTGCTCAGAAAGCAACAAAACCTGAAATTAAAACTGCTATTGAGGCACTTTTTAATGTAAAGGTTAAGGCAGTAAATACAGTAGTCCGTAAGGGGAAAATGAAGCGTTTCAAAGGTATTGTTGGTCGGCAGAGTGATATCAAAAAAGCAATTGTAACACTCTTTAAAGATCAATCAATTGACTTTTCAGCAGGTTTATAAAAGGTTCGGAGGCAAGAATAATGGCACTTAAGCACTTTAATTCGACTACGCCCGGACAGCGTCAGCTTGTTATAGTAGATCGCTCGGATCTTTATAAAGGTAAACCCATAAAAAAACTAACAGAGGGATTGCCATCAAAAGGTGGACGCAATAATCGTGGTAGAATTACTGCCCGTTTTCAAGGCGGTGGTCATAAGCGTAGTTATAGGCTTGTTGATTTTAAGCGTATCAAACGTGATATGTTTGCAAAAGTTGAGCGTTTGGAATACGATCCAAATCGTACGGCTTTTATAGCGCTGATTCGTTATGAAGATGGGCAATTAAGTTATATTCTTGCGCCGCAGCGTCTTGATGTTGGTGATTCTGTTATTGCTGGTTCAAATGTTGATGTTAAGTTAGGCAATGCAATGCCTCTTAGTAATATGCCTATTGGTACTATTGTGCATAACGTTGAAATAAAGCCTGGAAAGGGCGGTCAAATTGCGCGTTCAGCAGGAGCTTATGTGCAATTGGTTGGGAGAGATGAAGGGATGGCTATTCTTCGTCTTAATTCTGGTGAGCAACGTTTGATTCCAGGTAATTGTTTCGCAACGGTTGGTGCTGTTTCAAATCCTGATCATGGCAATATTAGTGATGGTAAGGCTGGTCGATCGCGCTGGCGTGGTAAGCGTCCACATGTTCGCGGTGTTGCTATGAATCCAGTTGATCACCCGCATGGTGGTGGTGAGGGTCGTACATCAGGTGGTCGTCACCCAGTATCTCCTTGGGGTAAGCCTACGAAAGGTAGGCGTACACGCTCCAATAGAGCTACTGACAAGTTTATTATGCGTTCGCGTCATCAGCGTAAGAAATAGGAAAGGTAGTCTAAAGTGGTTCGTTCAGTTTGGAAAGGTCCGTTTATTGACGGCTATCTTCTTAAGAAAGCAGAAAAAGTTCGCGCTAGTGGGCGTAATGAGGTTATTAAAATCTGGAGTCGTCGTTCTACTATTTTGCCACAATTTGTGGGTTTGACTTTTGGTGTTTACAACGGCAATAAACATATCCCTGTTTCTGTTTCTGAAGAGATGGTTGGGCACAAATTTGGTGAATTCGCTCCCACCCGAACCTATTATGGGCATGGTGCAGATAAAAAAGCGAAGAGGAAGTAGGAATGGGCAAAGCTAAGGCTCCACGCCAACTTAAAGATACTGAGGCGAAAGCTATCGCCCGAACAATTCGTGTAAGTCCGCAGAAGCTTAATTTGGTTGCTGCAATGATTCGTGGCAAAAAAGTTGATATGGCATTAGCTGATTTGACATTTTCACGTAAGCGTATTGCTAGTACTGTTAGGACTACTCTTGAGTCAGCAATTGCTAATGCAGAGAATAATCATGATCTTGATATTGATTCCTTGATCGTTGCAGAAGCATATGTTGGTAAATCTATTGTAATGAAGCGTTTTCATGTTCGAGGGCGTGGTCGGGCTAATCGAGTAAAACGCCCATTTTCTCATCTCACTATTGTTGTGCGTGAAGTTATAGGAAAAGGGAGGGGTGTATAATGGGACAGAAGATCAATCCAATAGGACTTCGTCTTGGAATTAATCGGACCTGGGATTCACGGTGGTATGCTGATAGTGGTGAATATGGGCGTCTTCTTCATGAAGATGTAAAAATTCGCTTATATATAATTGAAGAATTAAAGCAAGCAGCTGTTTCTAAGGTTGTTATTGAGCGGCCTCATAAAAAGTGTCGTATAACTGTCCATTCGGCGCGTCCTGGTCTAATCATTGGTAAAAGAGGTGCTGATATTGAAAAGTTGCGTCGCAAACTTTCAGAGATGACTGATGCTGAAACTTCGCTAAATATTGTTGAAATTCGTAAACCAGAGATTGATGCTACAATTATTGCTCAGTCCATTGCTCAGCAGCTTGAGCGTCGTGTTGCTTTTCGGCGTGCAATGAAGCGTGCCGTTCAATCCGCTATGCGTCTTGGGGCTGAGGGAATTCGTATTAATTGCTCTGGTCGTCTTGGAGGAGCTGAAATTGCTCGTATGGAGTGGTATCGTGAAGGTCGCGTTCCACTTCATACATTGCGGGCTGATGTTGATTATGGTACAGCAGAAGCTAAAACTGCCTATGGTATTTGTGGTGTTAAAGTTTGGGTTTTTAAGGGTGAAATTCTTGAACATGATCCAATGGCATCGGAACGTCGTGCTACGGAGGGGGATCATTCGAATTCTTTATTGAACCGTCGCCGCGAAAATGTTTAATTTTTGTGGTTGAATTAAAAATTTTGGAGTAGAGAGCAATGTTGCAGCCAAAGCGCACAAAGTTCCGTAAACAATTTAAGGGTCGTATTCACGGTTCTTCGAAGGGTGGAACAGGCTTGAATTTCGGTGCTTACGGTTTGAAAGCTATTGAGCCAGAGCGTATTACTGCTCGTCAAATTGAGGCGGCGCGTCGTGCAATTACACGTTATATGAAGCGTTCTGGTCGTGTATGGATTCGTATTTTCCCGGATGTTCCTGTCACGTCTAAACCAACGGAGGTTCGTATGGGTAAAGGTAAGGGAAGTGTTGATTATTGGGCGGCACGCGTTGCACCTGGGCGTGTTATGTTTGAACTTGATGGGGTTTCTGAGGATGTGGCGCGTGAAGCACTTAGGTTAGGTGCAGCAAAACTTCCTGTTAAAACTCGTTTCGTACAGCGTATTGCTGAATAAAGAGGTTAAGCGATGAAAGCTGCAGAATTACGAGCGCAAACGCTCAATCAAATGAAAGATGAATTGGCCAGCTTAAAAAAAGAGCAGTTTAATTTGCGTTTTCAGAAAGCGACAGGTCAGTTAGAGAAGACTGCACGTATTAAACAAGTTCGTCGCAACATTGCACGTATTAAAACATTTCTTCGTCAGAAAATGAACGAAAATAAAGATTAAGGAAGTTAAAAGATGCCTAAACGCATTCTGCAAGGTGTTGTTGTTAGTGATAAGAGTGATAAAACTGTTATTGTCAAGGTGGAGCGTCGTTATTCTCATCCGTTGCTCCAAAAGACGGTTCGGCAATCTAAAAAGTATAAAGCGCATGATGAAAATAATCAGTTCAAAATTGGAGATCGGATTTTTATTCAGGAATCTAAACCAATCTCGAAAGATAAGCGTTGGATTGTTGTTAAAGATAGTGTAGCGTAGTCAGTTAGGTGAATTGTTTTTAAATTTAATCTTGGTTTATACCCGGAGATGGATTTTGAAACAAAAGCTTCATTATTATTTAGCGGGCGAGTTCGGGTGTATCAAAGATACAGCCGGAGGTCGGTGTTTAAGAAAAGGTGACCATTCATGATTCAGATGCAAACAAACCTCGATGTTGCAGATAATTCTGGTGCGCGTCGTGTCATGTGCATCAAAGTGTTAGGCGGTTCAAAGCGGAAGTATGCTTTGGTTGGCGACATCATTGTTGTTTCAGTTAAGGACGCTATTCCTCGTGGGCGTGTAAAAAAAGGAGATGTGATGAAAGCTGTAGTGGTTCGTACTGCCAAAGATATTCGTCGTGTGGATGGTAGCGTAATTCGTTTTGACAGAAATGCGGCTGTTTTAGTTGACAATAAGAAAGAGCCGATTGGTACGCGTATTTTTGGACCGGTTCCTCGAGAACTTCGTGGTAAAAACCATATGAAGATCATTTCTCTTGCTCCTGAAGTGTTGTAAGGAGTGAATGTTATGCAAAAGATTCGAAAAGGTGATAAAGTAATTGTCTTGTCCGGTAAGGATAAAGGGTGTAAGGGTGAAGTCATCAAGGTGAACCCGAAGGAAAATAATGCTCTTGTTTTTGGGCTTAATCTCGTTAAACGTCATCAACGTCAAACGCAGAAACAAGAGGCTGGGATTATTTCTAAAGAAGCTCCTATTCATTTGTCTAATTTGGCGCTTTCTGATCCTAGAGATGGTAAGCCTACTCGTGTAGGCTTCCGTTTGAATGCGGATGGTGATAAGGTTCGTTTTGCCAAGCGTTCAGGAGAAACAATTAATGGCTGAGAGAAAACAAAAGCCGCGTATGAAGACGCATTATTTTGAAGTAGTTCGTAAAATACTTCAAGAAAAGTTTAATTATAAAAATGAAATGCAAATCCCCCGTGTTGATAAGATTGTGATTAATATGGGGATTGGTGAGGCGACAGCTGATTCAAAAAAACCATCTATTGTAGCTGGAGATTTGGCATTGATAACGGGGCAAAAAGCTGTTGTTACCTATGCACGCAATTCTATTGCAACCTTTAAAGTACGTGAAGGGATGCCGCTTGGAGCTAAAGTAACACTACGTAAAGATCGTATGTTTGAGTTTTTGGATCGTCTCGTTACAATTGCACTTCCACGGATTCGTGATTTTCGTGGTTTGAATCCAAAGAGTTTTGATAGTCGTGGCAATTTTGCTATGGGTATTAAAGAGCATATTGTATTTCCAGAAATTAACTACGATAAAGTTGATCAGATTTGGGGTATGGATATTATTGTTTGTACAACAGCGAAAACGGATGATGAAGCGCGTGAGTTATTGCGTGCTTTTAATTTTCCATTTCGTTCGTAACGGCAAATATAGTGAGGTGAAATTATGGCCAAAGTGAGTGCCGTTGAAAAAAATAAACGTCGTGAAAGGATGGTAAAGCGTTATGCTGCACGTCGTGCGCGTTTAAAAGCAATAGTGATGAATCAGGAAATTTTGCTTGAAGAGCGTTTTAAAGCTTCTATTCAGCTGGCAGGTTTGCCTCGTAATTCTGCAAAAGTTCGTATTCGTAACCGTTGTGAAGTTTCGGGTCGTCCGCGTGCTTATTATCGTAAGTTGAAGATGTCACGGATTGCATTACGTAATCTTGGATCTTTGGGATATATTCCCGGAATTGTTAAATCTAGCTGGTAAGGGGAGTTTATTAGATGTCTATGTCAGATCCTCTTGGTGATATGTTGACTCGTATCCGGAATGCGCTTGGTCGTAAAAAAGGAAAGGTCATCACCCCTGCGTCTAAACTTCGTGCAGGGGTTCTTGATGTTCTAAAATTAGAAGGCTATATTCGCGGGTATAATCAGGTTGATATCGGGAATGGAAAATCTTCAATTGAAATTGAGCTAAAATATTTTGAAGGTTCAACTGTTATTCGTGAAATTTCGCGTGTTTCAAAGCCAGGTCGTCGTGTTTATGTTTCTGCTAAAGTTATTCCTCCAGTGGCGAATGGTCTTGGTATTTCAATTTTATCAACTCCCAATGGGGTGATGGCCGATCATGAGGCGCGTAAACAAAATGTTGGTGGAGAACTTCTCTGTCGTGTTTTCTAATTAATTTAAAGGAAATAGAAGAAAAGCAGGTTAGACAATGTCTCGTATTGGAAAAAAACCCATTTCGGTTCCTTCTGGAATTACTGCTGTCGTTGATGGTCAGTTAGTTAAGGCGAAAGGTCCGAAAGGTGAGTTGAGTTATGTCGTTAATGATGAAGTTTTAGTTAAGCTTGAGGGAAATGTTGTATTAGTAGAACCACGTGATCAATCAAAGGGTGCTCGCTCTAAATGGGGTATGTCGCGTTCGATGATTGAAAATATTTTTTGTGGTGTAAAAGATGGTTTTGAAAAAAAACTTGAAATTAATGGTGTTGGTTATCGTGCTGCTTTGCAGGGTAAAGATATTCAGTTATCATTAGGTTTTTCTCATGATGTTATTTATAAAGTACCATCTGATGTTACTGTAACACTTCCTAAACCGACAGAAATTATTGTTTTCGGGATTGATAAACAGAAAGTTGGACAAGTAGCAGCAGAAATTCGCGAATATCGTACACCTGAGCCTTATAAGGGTAAAGGTGTTAAGTATGCAGATGAGCATATTGTGCGTAAAGAAGGTAAAAAGAAATAAGGATTTCATGACATGGTTTCTTCTAAGGGAATTGTCCAACGTAGAGCCCAACGTGTTCGTCGTCGAATTAAAGCGGTTGCTGATGGTCGTCTGCGGCTTAGTGTTTATCGCTCAAATCAGAATATTTATGCTCAAATTATTGATGATAAAAGTGGACGTACTCTTGTTTCTGCATGTACTCTTGAAAAGAATTTGAAAAACTCTTTAAAAAGTGGTGCTGATAAAGAAGCTGCTTTTGTCGTTGGTAAGTTAATTGCTGAGCGTGCGAAAGAAGTTGGTGTTAAGGAAGTTGTTTTTGATCGTGGACCATATGTTTATCATGGTAGAATAAAGGCTTTGGCTGAAGCTGCTCGTGAGGGTGGTTTAAACTTTTAAAGTATATTGCTTAGAAAGCTTAGTAAGGAGATCTTTAGGATATTTCGTGTGAGTTCCTTTGGTTTTGTGCTAAGGCTTTGTTAGCGTGCTTCCGGAAAAGAAAAAGGAATGAGGAATGGCACAAAAAGAGCGTAGTGATCGGGATGAGCGTAATAGTGAGTTTATTGATAGGCTTGTTCATATTAATCGTGTTTCTAAAGTTGTGAAGGGTGGTCGGCGTTTTGGTTTTGCTGCTCTTGTTGTTGTTGGAGATCAAAAGGGGCGTGTTGGTTTTGGTCATGGTAAAGCGCGTGAGGTACCTGAGGCGGTTCGTAAGGCTACAGAGTCTGCAAAACGTGAAATGATTTATGTACCACTTCGGTCTGGGCGTACATTACATCATGATGTTGAAGGTCGTCATGGGGCTGGTTATGTTTTGTTGCGTGCGGCTTCTGCTGGTACTGGTATTATTGCTGGTGGGCCAATGCGTGCCATTTTTGAGACACTTGGTATGCAAGATATTGTTGCAAAATCATTAGGTTCGTCAAATCCCTATAATATGGTGCGTGCGACTTTTGATGCATTAAAGCACCAGGTACATCCTAAAAATATCGCGGCACAGCGAGGCATTAAATATTCAGTGTTGCAGGCGCGCCGTCAAAATTTGATTGGTTCGGAAGAATAGTATCTAGCCTTGTTGAAAAGGGAATTAAAAATGATTCAAAAAAAACCTCAGATTAGCAAGACTATAACAATAGAGCAAATTAGAAGTTCGATTCGGAAGCCGCAGGTGCAATGTGCAACGTTAAAGGGGCTTGGATTAAATAAAATGCATCGCCGTCGTATTTTAGAAGATACGCCTTGTGTGCGAGGTATGATTGCTAAAATTCAGCATCTTGTTCGAGTTATAGATGAAAATTGAAAGTTGCAGGAGTATATAAAATGAAGCTCAATGAATTACGTGATCGTGGGGGCGCAAGAAAGAGCCGTAAACGTATTGGGCGTGGTATCGGTTCTGGTACTGGTAAAACTGGTGGTTGTGGTGTTAAAGGTCAGAAGTCACGTTCTGGTGTGTCTCTTAATGGTTTTGAAGGAGGGCAAATGCCTATCTATCGCCGTTTACCGAAGCGTGGATTTAAGAATTTGTTTTCTAAAGCTTACAATGAGGTTTCATTAGGTCGTATTCAATTAGCAGTTGATGTAGGTAAATTGGATATTAAGAAATCAGTTGATGTTGTTACATTAAAAGAGGCTGGTATCATTCGTCGGGCAAAAGATGGTGTGCGTCTTCTTTCCGATGGAGAGTTAAAAGCTAAGATTACATTTAATGTTTCAGGCGCTTCTGAAATGGCTCGTAAAAAATTGAAAAGGTTGGTGGTCAGGTTAATTTTTGCAAGGCTACTCAGTGATTATTGTGGCATAAATAATACTGCGGAGTGCGCACTTCTCTTTTATTGATTATTCATCAAGAAATATTGAGTCTTAAAAAAATATGCTTATTTAAGTTAGAAATTTGGCCTATAAACTGGAGAAAATTTATGGCATCGGCTGCAGAGCAATTGGTTTCCAATATGAATTTTGGCGCTTTTTCGCGTGCAACTGAATTAAAAAAACGTATTTGGTTTACTTTGGCTGCACTCCTTATATATCGTTTTGGTACTTATATTTCTTTACCTGGCATTAATATTGATGTTTTACGACAAACATTTGAACATCACGCATCTGGTGTATTAGGACTGTTTAATATGTTTGCTGGGGTGCCGTTGGACGTATGGCAATTTTTGCGTTAGGTATAATGCCTTATATATCAGCGTCAATTATTGTACAGTTGTTAACATCTATTGTTCCTTCATTAGAAGCGCTCAAAAAAGAGGGAGAATTAGGCCGTAAGATTATCAATCAATATACTCGTTATATGACAGTTATATTGGCAATTTTACAAGCTTTTGGTATCGCAGTTGCGCTTGAAACTGGTATAGGAACGGGTCTTCAAATAGTTATAGAACCAGGTATAATATTTCGTATTACGGCGGTTATTTCATTAGTTGGTGGAACAATATTCTTAATGTGGCTTGGTGAACAGATTACGTCACGTGGCATTGGTAATGGAGTTTCACTAATTATTTTTACAGGTATTGTAGCAAATTTCCCTTCTACTTTTGCTCAACTTTTAACTGCTCATAGTCAGGCTGATTTATCAACTTTTTTATTAATCGGAATTGTTGTTATTGCTGTTTTTATTATTGGTGTTATTGTTTTTGTAGAGCGTGCACAAAGGAGGATTATTATTCAGTATCCGAAGCGTCAAGTTGGAAACCAGATGTTTCAAGGTGATATGTCTCATTTTCCTTTGAAGTTAAATACTGCTGGTGTTATTCCTCCAATTTTTGCTTCATCTTTATTATTGTTACCTGCAACCATTAATAATTTTTCTGATAAAATGCCACAATGGGTTCAAACTATTTCTTTTTTTCTTGGTCATGGACAACCACTTTATATGATTGTTTACGCTGCTTTGATGGCGTTTTTTTGCTTTTTCTATACAGCTATTGTATTTAGCTCGAGTGATACAGCAGAACAATTAAAAAGGCACTCTGGCTTTATTCCAGGGATTCGCCCTGGTGAGCGTACAGCTGAGTATATTGATTATGTTTTAACGCGTATTACTGTTGTTGGAGCTGTTTATATTATTTTGATTTGTTTACTTCCTGAGTTTATTATATCAACATTGCATATTCCTTTTTATCTTGGTGGTACGTCTTTACTCATTGTTGTTACTGTTACACTTGATACAGTTGCTCAAATTCAGGGGAGCCTTGTTGCACACCAATATAAAGGATTGATTAAAAAATCAAAACTTCGTGGAGGTAGAAGAAAACGATGAGAGTGATTCTTTTAGGTCCTCCTGGAGCTGGCAAAGGTACACAAGCTAAAATACTTACAGATGAATATAATATTCCTCAGCTGTCCACAGGTGATATGCTGCGTGCAGTTATTATGAAAGAAACAGAAGTTGGTAAAATAGCTAAAGCGATAATGGAATCTGGTTCTTTGGTACCTGATAATATTGTTAATCAAATTGTATCAGAGCGTATTAGTGAAAGTGATTGCGCAGGTGGTTTTATATTGGATGGATATCCGCGGACCGTGGCACAAGCAGAGGCATTGCAGCGAATTTTAAAATCAAAAAATGAACAACTTGATGCGGTTATTGAGCTTATTGTTGATGAAGATGCGTTGATTGAGCGTATAAAAAAGCGTGTACAGGAAACAGTTGTTTCTGGTGAGCAGGTTCGTTCAGATGATAATCCTGGTGCTTTTGCAAAACGATTAGTGGAATACCGCGAAAAAACAGCTCCCGTATCAAAGTTTTATTCGGATATTGGATTGCTAAAAACAGTTGATGGAATGGCTGATGTTTCTGGTGTGTCACGCGCAATTAAAGAGCTTTTTAAATGAAGGACTCTATCAAAAATAAATTGAAAAGAGTTGACTTTTGTAATGAAATCTATCAGAAATCAATTTGATTCATTTCAGTAGGAATAACGCGGTTCGGAACATGTTTGAACCAAAACCATTTTTTCTATAAAATGCTTTAAGTATTTTATGGTAAACTGTTAACATACTCAAGGAGAATAGGCGTGGCCCGTATTGCTGGCGTCAATATCCCGACAAATAAGCGTGTAGTTATTGCACTTCAATATATCTATGGGATTGGACAAAAATTTGCTCAGGAAATTATCGAGAGAGTTGGTATTCCTCTAGAGCGTCGTGTACATGAGCTTTCGGATGCGGAAGTTTTACAGATTCGTGAGACAATAGACCAAAGTTATCAAGTTGAAGGAGATCTCCGTCGTGAAGTTGCGATGAGTGTGAAGCGTTTGATGGATCTTGGCTGTTATCGTGGTTTACGTCATCGTCGCTCTTTGCCTGTTCGTGGGCAGCGTACGCATACAAATGCACGTACACGTAAAGGTCCTGCTAAAGCAATTGCTGGTAAGAAGAAGTAAAAATCTTTAATTGCTTTAATTGATTGTGAAGGTTTTATTTTGGACATTTTGTTTTTGTTGAACTTTGAGACAAAAGCAAATAAGGTGGAGCTGCTGGTGTTACGGCAGTAGAGAGATCATTGAAAGGAAAGCTATGGCCAAAGAAGCCACGCGTGTTCGCCGTCGCGAGCGTAAAAATGTTTCATCAGGTGTTGTACATATCAATTCAACATTTAATAATACGATGATTACTATTACTGATCCTCAGGGACATACAATTGCATGGTCATCTGCTGGAGCTCAGGGATTTAAGGGATCACGTAAATCCACGCCTTTTGCTGCACAGGTTGCAGCAGAGGATTGTGCTAAAAAAGCCCAAGAGCATGGTATGCGTTCATTGGAAGTTGAAGTTTGTGGTCCTGGAGCAGGTCGTGAATCCGCTTTACGTGCATTGCAATCTGTTGGCTTTTTAATTACTTCCATTCGTGATGTGACACCAATCCCTCATAATGGATGTCGTCCGCGTAAAAGACGGCGTGTTTAATTGGGTATTGTTTTTCATTGTCGGAGTTTCCTCCGATGTTCACACTGGCCGTTGCGATTGAATGGTGACGGAACTAAAGAACAGGAATAAAAATATGATCCAGAAAAACTGGCAGGAATTAATTAAACCCAATAAAGTGGAGTTTCATGCGCATAATGATCCGAATATTGTAAGTGTAGTTGCAGAGCCTCTTGAACGTGGTTTTGGTTTGACATTAGGAAATGCATTGCGTCGTGTGTTGCTGTCATCACTTCGTGGCGCTGCAGTTACTGCTGTACAAATTGATAGTATTTTACATGAATTCTCGTCAATCCCAGGTGTTCGTGAAGATGTTACAGATATTATTTTAAATATCAAAGAGATTGCGATACGTATGGAAGAGGAGGGACCTAAGCGGGTTATTCTCTGTAAAGAAGGGCCTGGTGTAGTTAAAGCTGGGGATATACAAACAATTGGAGATATGGCAATACTTAATCCGGAGCATGTTATTTGCACATTGGATGAAGACGTAGAAGTTCGCATGGAACTTATTGTCAATACAGGGAAGGGTTATGTTCCAGCGGAACGAAATTGTACTAATGATACACCAATAGGTCTCATTCCTGTTGATAGCCTTTATTCACCAGTTCGTAAAGTATCTTATAAAGTAGAGAATACACGTGAAGGACAGATTCTGGATTATGATAAATTGACATTAACAGTTGAAACTAATGGTGCTGTTAACGGTGAAGATGCAATTGCTTTTGCAGCGCGTATTCTTCAGGATCAGTTATTGGTATTTGTTAATTTTGAAGAACCACAAAAAGAATTGATTGAAGAGCCGGATCCTGAGCTTTCTTTTAATCCGGCTTTGCTCAAAAAGGTAGATGAATTAGAACTTTCAGTGCGTTCAGCAAATTGTCTTAAAAATGATAATATTGTTTATATTGGTGATCTTATCCAAAAAACGGAAGCTGAAATGCTTCGGACACCAAACTTTGGACGAAAATCATTGAATGAAATTAAGGAAGTTCTCGCATGTATGGGGCTCCATCTTGGAATGGAAATTCCTGCGTGGCCTCCTGAAAACATTGATGATCTTGCTAAACGTTATGAAGATCAGTATTAAATTAAAATTGAAGGAGAAGGCTTATGCGCCACAGTAAATCAGGTCGCAAGCTGAACCGAACGGCTAGTCATCGTAAAGCAATGTTTGCAAATATGGCGGCTTCGCTTATTGAGCACGAGCAGATTATGACGACGCTTCCAAAGGCTAAAGAAATTCGTCCTATTGTTGAAAAATTAGTTACGCTTGGTAAGCGTGGAGATTTGCATGCACGTCGGCAAGCGATTTCAGCTCTTCGTGATGCGAAACATGTTGCAAAATTGTTTGATACGTTAGCTGCACGTTATGTATCACGTAAAGGTGGTTATTTGCGTATTATGAAGGCAGGTTTTCGCACGGGTGATAATGCTCCTATGGCAGTTATTGAGTTCGTTGATCGCGATGTTGACGCAAAAGGTTCTGTTGATCATGCACGCGTGGAAGCAACAACTGTTAAAGAGGAAGCTACTTCATAAAAGGAGCAATTTTTTATTAGGTTTTTAAAAACCGTCTTTTAAAGGCGGTTTTTTTTATTAAATTTTAAGAGCGGTTTTTTATTAAAATTGTAGGGCTAATTTTTCCAATATATAAAAGGAGAGGGGAGATCTCTATTCATTGAGTTGTTTAATTTATATATTGTTTGTTGTTTAGATAAGTTTTTTGTGCCTAACTCATCAGTTATTTAGTGATGATTATCGGTTTTCAAGGTAAGTAGGAGGGCTTCTTATCTTATGAAGTAAGCCTTTAGTTTATGAAGGAGCTAATAATGAAATATTCTATTTTAATGGGACTTTTTTTTATGATTATGGCACAAACAACGTTTCATTATGCGAATGCTCAAATTCCACAAAAACAATCAGATATTACTTTTTCATTTGCTCCTTTAGTTAAAAAGACTGTTCCATCTGTTGTGAATATTTATGCTGCACGGAAAATTAGAGTGCGTTCGCCTTTTGAGGGAGATCCATTTTTTGAACAATTTTTTGGTCGTTATCAAGGTAAGCGGTCTTTGCGTACTCAGGCATCATTAGGATCTGGAGTGATTGTTGATACACGTGGTTTGATCGTTACTAGTTACCATGTCATTAAGGATGCTAGCGAAATTAAAGTTGCTTTTTCTGATGGCCGGGAATTTGAAAGTACAGTTATATTAAAGGATGAAACAACTGATATTGCAGTACTTGAAATTAATTCGAAAGGTTCTCAATTTCCTGTTCTTCCTTTAGGGGATTCTGATACAGTGGAAGTTGGAGATCTTGTTCTAGCGATTGGTAATCCTTTTGGTGTTGGGCAGACAGTTACAAGCGGTATTGTTTCAGCACAAGCGCGTACGCGTATAGGTATTTCTGATTTTGATTTTTTCATTCAAACAGATGCTGCTATTAATCCAGGTAATTCTGGTGGGGCTTTAATTGATATGAAAGGTCAATTAATAGGGATTAATACGGCTATTTATTCACGTTCAGGTGGTTCTGTAGGGATTGGTTTTGCTATTCCAGTTAATCTTATTAAAGTTGTTCTTGATACAGTTAAGCGTGGTGGAAAGTTTTTTGTGCCGCCTTATATTGGAGCATCTTTTCAAAGTATTACACCTGATATTGCAGGTGGTTTAGGTTTAGAACATTCGCATGGTGCTCTCATTATTGAAATTATCAAAGGTGGTCCCGCTGAGAAAGCTGGTTTAAAAGTAGGTGATGTTATTTTGAGTGTGCAAGGGATGCAAATTGAGAGTCCAGATAGTCTTGGATATCGTTTGATGACAACTAGGATTGGGCAGGGCCTTGTTTTAGAATATTTACGGGATGGAAAAATTTTTAAAACAGAAATAACTGTATTATCAACACCAGAGTCTGCGTTTGTAAAATCTGAAAAAATTGTAGGAGAAAACCCTCTTTCTGGCGCTGAAGTATTAGATTTAACGCAGTACAATAGTCGACGATTTCATCTTCCTGTTACTGCGAAAGGTGTGATAATTACCAATGTTGACCAAATAAGTAACGCTGCGGGTATTTTTCGTCCTGGAGATATTTTGCATACTGTTAATGGCCATAAAATTCAAACTGTGAGTCAATTGAAAAAAGTGCTTACGCAAAAATACTCACATATTTGGGAACTAGAATATGAGCGCAATGGTGTACATATTCGTCAATTGATTCGTTGAGGATTTTATTTGAATAAAGATTTTTTTACTTTATCTTTTGATTCTTCTGTTAATCAAAATCGCCCTCTTGCAGAAAGGATGCGTCCCCGCTTTCTTCATGAAGTGGTAGGGCAAAACCATTTAATTGGAGCGGAAGGTTTTCTTTCACGTATGGCTGCATCTGGCTCATTTAGTTCCATGATTTTTTGGGGACCGCCAGGCACAGGTAAAACGACGATAGCACGTTTATTGGCACTTGAAACAAATTTTGCTTTTGAACAAGTTTCTGCTATTTTTACTGGAATATCGGAGCTAAAGAAAATTTTTGAAGTAGCTCGAGCTCGTTTAATGTCTGGATGTCAGACGTTATTATTTATCGATGAAATTCATCGCTTTAATCGCGCTCAGCAGGATAGTTTTCTATCTTTTATGGAAGATGGAACTATAATTCTTGTAGGAGCAACAACTGAGAATCCTTCATTTGAACTTAATGCTGCTCTTCTTTCACGTGTACGTATTTTAACTTTTCACACACATGATAATGAAAGTTTGGAGATACTTTTGAAGCGTGCTGAAAAAATGGAGGGAAGAGCACTGCCTTTAGATGATCAAGCTAGAGAAATTTTGATAAGGATGTCTGACGGTGATGCAAGAGCAGCTTTAACATTAGCAGAAGAGATTTGGCGGGTTGCACAGTCAGAAGAAGTGTTTAATGCCAAAACTCTGCAAGCTGTTATTCAGCGTCGAGCTCCGATTTACGATAAAGGACGAGATAGTCATTATGATCTTATTTCAGCATTGCAAAAATCAGTTCGTGGTTCTGATCCTGATGCTGCACTTTATTATCTTGCACGTATGTTTGATGCAGGTGAAGATCCTTTATATATTGGGCGTAGGTTGGTTCGTATAGCTATTGAAGATATTGGTTTAGCAGATCCACAAGCTCTTGTAATTTGTAACGCAGCAAAAGATGCTTATCGTTATCTAGGATCACCTGAAGGGGAATTGGCTCTTGTGCAAGCATGTCTTTATGTTGCAACTGCACCAAAATCAAATGCAACTTATCTTGCTTATAAAGCGGCGATGCATAGTGCTCGCAAAAACGGTTCTTTATCTCCTCCTAAGCACATTCTTAATGCTCCCACCAAATTTATGAAAGAAGAGGGATATGGGCATGGTTATCGTTATGACCATGATGAACAGGATGCTTTTTCAGGACAGGAATATTTCCCTGAAGAACTTGGGCGTCAGATTTATTACCAACCACAAAAACGTGGTTTTGAGCGTGAAATTATGAAGCGTCTTGAGTGGTGGAAGAAGTTAAGACAAAAACGAGTTAATTTAAAATAAGATTTCAGAGGAGAATAGGAGTATATTTTTGATAGTTTTTGTACTTAGCCATATTGTAAAAGAAAACCTAGTTTCTTTTAAGGGGAGAGAGTCTGGTATTGTTGAAACAACGACGAATAAAAAGAAATAGTCTGTGAACATCCAAATTAGAGGCTTTAATTAGGTGAAGAGTACAGTATATAGTACAAGTACATATTATATTAAATTTGTTATAACTCACTAAGGATATAGTTGTGGATAAAACAAAAGCTCTAGAATCTGCTCTTTCACAGATTGAACGTTCGTTTGGTAAAGGCTCAATTATGCGTCTTGGGCAGAAAGAGCAGGTTGTTGAAATTGAGACAGTTTCAACTGGTTCATTATCTTTGGATATTGCTTTGGGGATAGGTGGACTACCAAAAGGACGCATTATTGAGATTTATGGACCAGAAAGTTCTGGGAAAACAACACTGGCTCTTCATTCTATTGCTGAAGCGCAGAAAAATGGTGGGATTTGTGCTTTTATTGATGCAGAACACGCTCTTGATCCTATTTATGCACGTAAACTTGGTGTTGATTTAGAAAATCTCTTTATTTCTCAGCCAGATACTGGTGAACAGGCATTGGAAATTACAGAAACACTTGTTCGTTCTGGTGCGGTTGATGTGCTTGTTGTTGACTCAGTGGCAGCTTTAACTCCACGTGCAGAAATTGATGGTGAAATGGGAGATTCTTTACCTGGATTACAAGCTAGGTTAATGAGTCAGGCATTACGAAAATTAACAGCATCGATTTTTCGCTCTAACTGTATGGTTATTTTTATTAATCAAATTCGTATGAAAATTGGTGTAATGTTTGGTTCTCCTGAAACAACAACAGGTGGAAATGCTTTAAAGTTTTATGCCTCCGTTCGTTTGGATATTCGTCGCATTGGGGCTATTAAAGATCGTGACACAATTATTGGAAGTCAGACTCGTGTTAAAGTTGTAAAAAATAAGTTAGCGCCTCCATTCAAGCAAGTTGAATTTGATATTATTTATGGAGAGGGCATCTCTAAATTGGGGGAATTGGTAGATTTAGGTGTTAAAGTTGGCCTTGTAGAAAAATCTGGTTCATGGTTCTCTTATAATTCTCAACGTTTAGGGCAGGGGCGTGAAAATGCAAAGCAGTTTTTACGTGAGCATACAGAGATAGCTTCTGAGATTGAAACAGCTTTACGACAAAACGCTGGTTTAATTGCAATTGAATTGCTAGAAAATTCTGGATTAGAAAGTACAGAGGATGATGAATCAATCTGATACAATATTAATTTGAATAGGTTTCCTTTATTTAAAGTTTATTCTGTTTTTATTTGTTAGAATTTTGCAATACAAGATTGTTTACTTTTATTTTTCTGTGAGAATATTTCTGTCTTGATTAAAGTTCTAAAGTTAGCAAAAAATTGCTGTCTTAGATAGTCATTTGTTTTTTGCGATTTTTTACTTTATTCTACAGGTGTAAATATGAATAGTGTTAATAATATCCGGTCAACTTTTCTGGATTATTTTCGTCGTAATGGGCATGAAATTATTTCTTCGAGTCCACTGGTTCCACGTAATGACCCTACATTGATGTTTACAAATGCAGGAATGGTTCAGTTTAAGAACGTTTTTACTGGATTTGAGCAATGCCCTTATAAAAGGGCAACCACAGCACAAAAATGTGTCCGTGCGGGTGGAAAGCATAATGATCTTGATAATGTTGGTTATACAGCACGTCATCATACTTTTTTTGAAATGCTTGGGAACTTTTCTTTTGGTGATTATTTTAAAGAAGAAGCAATTTTTTTTGCGTGGAATCTTTTAACCAAAGAGTTTTGTCTCTCGAAAGATAAATTATTGATTACAGTTTATCATACCGATAATATTGCAGCTGAGTTATGGCGTAAAATTTCGGGACTTCCAAACGAAAAAATTATCCGTATTACGACCAATGATAATTTTTGGTCGATGGGAGATACAGGTCCCTGTGGTCCTTGTTCAGAGATTTTTTATGATCATGGCGGTGAAATTTTTGGCGGGCCTCCGGGAAGTGCTGATGAGGATGGTGATCGCTTTATTGAAATTTGGAATCTTGTTTTTATGCAATATGAGCAAGTTAATAAAGAAGAGCGAATTGAATTACCTTGTCCTTCTATTGATACTGGTATGGGATTAGAACGCATTGCAGCTGTTTTGCAAGGTGTTCATGATAATTATGATACTGATCTTTTTTGTAAATTAATTTCTGCTTCACAAGAGATAACAGGAGTAAAAGCAACGGGTGAATTTATTGCTAGCCATCGTGTTATTGCTGATCATCTGCGTTCTTCTGCTTTTTTGATTTCTGATGGTGTCCTTCCTTCCAATGAAGGTCGGGGGTATGTTTTGCGTCGTATTATGCGTCGTGCTATGCGTCATGCTCATTTTCTTGGTGCTAAAGAGTTATTAATGGAGCAACTTTTACCTGTTTTAATTCGCGAAATGGGGCAAGCTTATCCCGAATTAGTGCGTGCTGAGGCCTTAATTTCAGAAATCTTAAAGTTAGAAGAAACGCGTTTTCATAAAACTCTTGAACGAGGACTTAGTTTATTAAATGAAGCAAGCACTGATCTTAAAGAAGGTGATCATTTTGATGGTGAAGTTGCTTTTAAACTTTATGATACATATGGTTTTCCACTTGATTTGACGCAAGATGCTCTTCGACGTCGGGGAATATCTGTTGATATCGAAGCTTTTGAAAAAGCAATGGAGCTTCAGAAAGCAGAAAATCGTGCCAATTGGTCTGGTTCTGGCGCATCAGTAACAGAAACAATATGGTTTTCTATTCGTGATCAGGTAGGAACTACAGAATTTTTAGGTTATGAAACAGAAAAAGCTGAAGGCGTTATTACGGCTCTTATTTGTGATGGTGAAATTGTTGATCATATTTCTTCAGGGCAAGATGCCATGCTTGTTGTCAATCAAACGCCTTTTTATGCTGAGTCTGGCGGGCAGATAGGTGATAGTGGTGTTATTTCTGGTGAGTCTTTTGTTTTCGAGGTGCGTGATACCCAGAGAAGGGGTGATGGTGTTTTTATTCACATTGGAAAAGTAAAATCTGGTCAAGCAAAGATATCTGATTGTGTAGAACTTACTGTTGATTCTGAGCGTCGTAGAAAAATTCGTGCCAATCATTCTGCTACTCATTTATTGCATGAAGCTTTGCGTCGTATATTGGGACCTCATGTTGCGCAGAAGGGATCTTTAGTATCTCCTAGTCGGTTGCGTTTTGATTTTTCTCATCCAAAGCCAATTTCATCAGAAGAGCTAAAGAGAGTAGAAGATTTGGCAAATGATATTGTATTACAAAATAGTCAGGTCACAACCCGCTTAATGGCGCTAGATGATGCAGTTTTTGAAGGGCAGTGGCATTGTTTGGTGAAAAATATGGCGATGAAGTTCGTGTCGTTTCTATGGGAGAGAGGTGTGAGCCAATAGCATTAAAAAAGCATTGGTCAATTGAGCTTTGTGGGGGTACTCACGTACAGAGAACAGGTGATATTGGTTTAATTCATATTGTTGCTGAAAGTTCTGTAGCTTCTGGAGTTCGTCGTATTGAAGCTTTAACGGGTACAACTGCGCGCCTTTATTTGCGTCAACAAGATAAGCGAATTTATGAAATTGCTAGTTTTTTAAAAATTTCTCCTGCTAATTTGGAAGAACGTGTAAGGAATTTGTTTAATGATCGTCGTAAATTTGAAAAAGAGTTGAACAATACACGAAAGAATGTTGTTCTAAATGGTAAGGCTTTACAGGGTAGAAAAGGGGAAATTACAACTATTAATATTAATGGCATTTCTTTTATGGGGGGTGTTCTTAGAAACATTGCAATACGAGATCTTAAAACATTGGTGGATTCTGGAAAAAAGCAAATTAAATCTGGAGTGGTTGCTTTTGTTAGTGTTTCGGAAGATGGCAAAGGAAGCGCTGTTGTTGGGGTTACTGATGATTTAATAAATATGTTAAATGCTGTTGATTTAGTGCGCATTGTTTCTGTTGTTCTTGGTGGTCAGGGTGGCGGTGGACGCCCTGATATGGCACAGGCCGGTGGTTCCAAAGGAGATAAAGCTGAGGAAGCGATTACGGCGTTAAAGGCTTTTCTTAAAGGGTAATTTTTATTCTTGTTTTATGTTTCAGTTTTTAAGAAGGCTTCGATTGGATATAGTTAAATTGAATTTTTATTTAAAGGCACAGAAAGAAACAATTTTATGATGCAATGGCTTTGTGTAATAGCACTATGTTTTCATTTTCTGTTTTTATTGCTTCTTGATCAATCATTAAACCGCTAGTTTGTAATAATTTACAGAAGCGACCGCCTTTGCTTATAAGTTCTTGAAAACTACCTTTTTCAATTAAACGGCCATGATCTAAAAATAATATAAGATCAGCATTGCGAATTGTTGAAAGACGGTGTGCTATAATAAAGGTAGTGCGGTTTTGACTTACACAATCGATAGCATTTTTAACACGAGCTTCTGTTTCAACATCAAGAGCACTTGTTGCTTCATCCAAAATAAGGATGGGTGCATTTTTTAAGATGGCACGTGCGATTGCTAATCGTTGTCTTTCTCCACCTGATAACTGTGAGCCTCGCTCACCCACTAACGTATTGTAACAATCGTTTTTTCTTAAAATAAAGTCATGAGCAGCAGCTATCTTTGCGGCTTCATAGAGTTCTTCATCTGTTGCGTTTGCTTTGCCTATTAAAATGTTATTGCGGATACTCCGGTTGAAAAGACCAGAATCTTGAAAGACTGTTGCTAAAACTTTACGCAAAGACTCACGATTAATTGTTCGTATATCTATTCCATCAATACTGATGTGTCCAAATGTGGGATCGTATATGCGTTGTAACAAATTGATTAATGTTGTCTTTCCAGCACCCGTTGGCCCCACAATTGCAACGGTTTGTCCTGCTTTAACTTTAAATGAAATATCAAAAACACCTTCAGAAGAATTAAGAAACTTATAAGATACATGATGAAATTGAATGACACCTTTAACATTTTGAATAGAAGGAAGGTTTTCCGGTGTATTGATATGAACAGTAGAGTCTTCCATTTCAAAAAAATCTTTTAGTTTTGCCCGTGAAGATATAGCTAAATTGATGAAATTGCTAATTTGATCAAGGCGATTAATCATTAATTGAGCGAATCCAACAAAAGCAACAACTTCTCCTACTCGAACTTGGCCTTTTGTTACAAAAAAGGCACCTAGAAGAAGGACACATACTATGGAAATTGTTGAGGCCATTCGATTTAATCCACTAGCGAGAGCCCACCAATTTAAAACAGGATTCTGAGCTCTAAGAAGATTATCTGCATGTTGATGAAGCGTGCAGGTTTCTTCTATTATTCGATTATAACTTTGTACAATGGCAACATTGGAAATGGAATCACTGACATGTTTAAAAAGATCATGGTGGTAGCGTTCTACTGCTGCTTGTCCGTCTTTTGTTTTTTGCATCACTAAGCGTGCAATTAATACATAGATAATAGCGAGGACAAGCAAAACTATTGAAAGACGCCAATTCATTTTAAAAGCTATTGGCACGAGAACAAATAATGCAACAAGAGTTGAGAGATGTTGACGCATAAAGTCAAGCCATATGGTTGACATAGCGTCTATTGCACGTAGTAATGTATGAAAAGCATTAGAAGTTCCACGTTGCTGATGCCAAATTAATGGCATAGCAATGATACGTTCGAAAGATTCTATTAAAACAGTTAAGCGACATCTATGTGCTAAGCGGTCAGCACTACGCGCTACGAGTACATAAGAAATAATATTAAAAACACCAAAGCCTACCCACATTGTGAGGGTAGAAATAATGCCCGATTTATCTGCAATTGCATCAATAACCTGTCCAAATAAAATAGGTTCTATAATTGTAATTATAGCTAAAATAACATTAGCTGAACAGATTAAAATAGATGCATTTTTTTCTTTGTTGAGGTAAGAAAGAATACGAGCATAAATTTTAAATAAAGACACAGATGATTATCTCCAATTCTCACGATCAGGTTTTGATTCTCTAATATTAGTGATTAGTCTTTGAACTAATAAAATTTATGCAAGAGGAGAATGCAATTTTGGATACGGATTGTAATGAAGCGTGATAGCATCAATTTATAAGATCGTTTTTTGTGTTTATATACAGTAGGATGGGAATGTTAATAACAAATTTATAGCAAGAGAATTGTTATGGTGGGTGTAAAAATAAAAAAGGTTAAGGCAGATGAAAGTGGAATGCGTTTAGATCGCTGGTTTAAGGTGTATTATCCAGATGTTGGGTTTGGATATTTGCAAAAGCTTCTACGTTCTGGACAAATACGGGTTGATGGTAGACGTGTTAAAAATGATGTGCGTCTTGTTGTCGGCCAATCTATCCGTGTGCCCCCTTTCCTTATAGATAAGGAGGATAGTGCTCCTGTATTCAATAAAATCATTTTTGGACAGGAGGATGAAGTAATTTTAAAAGATATGCTCCTTTATGAAGATTCAAAAATTTTTGTTTTTAATAAACCGGCAGGTTTAGCTGTACAAGGCGGTTCTGGTTTGACGCGTCATGTTGATAGTATGCTTGAAGTATGGCGCAATAAAAAAGGTGAAAAACCACGATTGGTTCATCGCATTGATCGTGAAACATCGGGAGTTCTTGTTGTTGCACGGTCAAGAGGAGCGGCACAGGCTTTGACTGCTGCTTTTAGAACACGAGAAACAAAGAAAACTTATTGGGCTTTGGTACGGGGAGTACCTAGAAAAAAACAAGATAAAATTTCGACATGGATGGTCAGAGAAATAACTGAACAAGGTGATAAAGTGCGTGTTTGTGAACGTAGACAAGCGGATTCCAATCATGCAGTGTCTTATTATCGTGTTTTGGATACACGAGGAAAAGCCCTTTCTTGGCTTGAAATGGAGCCCTATACAGGTAGAACACATCAATTACGTGTTCATGCTGCTTATATGAAGCATCCTATTATTGGCGATTCAAAATATTTTTTTCCTGATAGTAATTGGGCATTGCCAGGAGGAATGCAAAATCGGCTTCATCTTCATGCACGTCGTATTCGTATACCTCATCCTTCAGGAGGTATATTAGATATTACTGCACCTTTACCACCTCATATGCTGCAAAGTTTTAATCTTTTCGCTTTTAACGAACTCGATGGTGGCACAGAATAATAGAAAAAAACACTGTACTTTGTTTTTCAAGATTAATAATTAATTGATTTGTAATGATAATATATCATTTTTATTTTGAATGAAAATGTAAGAAAGAGAAACGTTATCTTATTGGAATTTAGTCTATTTGAAAAGAAATAAAGAAGTTATTTGCATGTTACAAGAATAATTGACGTATAAATAAAAATCGTTTGAGAGCTCTGTAATCAGTAATGGGATCAAAATATTAGCTAGGAGATTTTTTTAAAACCACCTTTTAATGGGTCATCTACCTTAATTAAAATTAAAGCAGGTACTTATAAAGCATCACGAGCATATGTAGCTTAAATACTGAATATGCTAATAAAAAAAACTCTATAACTGATATAGTATAGCGTGTGGGTATGATGTTATCTATTAAAATTGCATTGCTTTTTAAACTCAATCCTTCCTTGCTTCATTATTAGATGATGGTATTATAGCCATAAGTAATATTTGGTGAATCTTTTGTACAAAATAGTTATTTCATTTGTAGATATTTCTATGTTGCATCATAATTTTACTTTGAAAAATAACTACTTAGATATAGATATTAAAATTGGTTTTTTCGTTTTTAAAACTCAGGTTATAATATTACATAAACATCTCAATAAATGTTTATGTTTCTTATGAAGTAAAGGCTTTATAGTAATCTCTAACTTTATGGTTGCACTTGTTTTGAAGATAGGTACACGTTTGATTATACAAAATTATGATAGTCCAAAAAGTTATATTTTCTGCAGAGTATTATATGATCAATACTATGGTATAGCTTATTAAAAAATCCAAAAGGTTGTGTACTTTGTGGTGATGCGTTGTAGACTATGCTCAGACTAAGAATTGTATTCGTATGACTAAATAATTTTAGCAAATGACCTTTAATAGATATTAAGGGTCTATTATTGATGCATAAAAAAAGATATGAAGGTTAGATAAAACTCTATGAATTTATAAGCAAAAGCTATCAGCATTATTCATCATATTTGATCAGCATAAAAAAGCACATTAGAAAATAATAGCTCTTTTTTTCTAAAAAATCCTTAAATCTCAGGAGGAATATGAAGAAATCCCTTCATATATAAATGTTATACAAAGTTATAATATCAAATACTTCTTTATATGAGAAAATAAATGATTAAGAATTTAAATTTTCTACAAAATAGTGTTTTATGTAATTTGATAGCACCTTTATCAGAAAGTATTTTAGCATTCGTTGTTATATGAAAAATATTTAAGGATATTGAGTTATAAATCAATGATTATAAGAGATTATGAGCTGATGTTGAGATTATCATTCAGAGATGTAGTATAAGATTGTTGATAGTTAAATGTGCATATAATTGCAAATTTTATTCTAGAAATTTAGTTAGGCTTATTGAAAATATTAAAGGTAGAACGAAATGCGTGAAATTTTAGGTGATGTTGATATTTTATTGAATGAAGGTAAATCTCTTCGTCATCCTCAGGAGTTATTATATCGGCCATTACCTAAGCGGTTTTATGAAAAAGTAAATGTTATCTTTAAAGAGGAAAAATTTTTTATTTTACTAGATGGGAGGCTATTAAAGACACCTGCAAAACGTGATTTTTTTGTACCGGTAGAAACGCTTGCTACATTAGTAGCGCAAGAATTTGTTGTACAAAAAGCGGTGATTGATCCAGTAAAAATGCCGATGACGCGTTTGGTCAATACTGTTATTGACGGTATAATTGATAATATGCAAATTATTTTTGAACATTTGTTGCGTTTTGTTTCATGTGATATGATTTTTTATCGAGCACAAACACCAAAAGAACTAGTGAAACGACAATCTGAAAAATGGGATTTTTTACTTGATTGGGCAGAAGAAAAATTAGGTACACATTTTAACTTGGTGGAAGGGCTTATGCATGTCGAACAACCACCTGAGTCTATTCAAGCGGTGAGCAATTATTTACGCAAGATAGAGTCTCCTTACACGTTGGCTGCGCTTCATGCGATGACTACTTTAACAGGATCAGCTCTTATTGCTTTGGCTGTGGCTGAGAGGAAAATTTGTACAGATGATGCTTGGGCTATGGCGCATTTAGATGAAGATTGGACAATGGAACAATGGGGAAAAGATGAGGAAACAATAGCACGTCGTGCTTATAAAAAGGCTGAATTTAATGCAGCAGCTACAATTATTGCTGTTTGCTCTAAGTGAAATTCTCATCTCAATTTACTATAGTGAAATAAAAATTATCGTCTAAGATATTTGTGAGCTGCGTAAAGCGCAATTGCTGCCGCATTTGAAACGTTCAATGACTTAATATCTCCAGGCAGATCCAGGCGTACTAATGAGTAAACATTTTCGCGTGTTTTTTGACGTAGCCCTTTACCTTCTGCTCCTAGGATAAGAGAGATTTTATTTCCTGTTAATGCCGTCTCTAAAGGAAATCCACCTTCTGAATCAAGTCCAAAACTAATAAAGTTCATTTGTTGAAGTTCTTTAAGTGCTTTAGAAAGATTATGTACTGTGATATATTCAATGAGCTCTAAAGCTCCAGAAGCTGCTTTGGCAAGTACGCCACTTTCTTGTGGTGAATGGCGATTAGTAGTAATGATTGCTCCAGCTTTAAATGCTACTGCAGAGCGCATAATAGCGCCAACGTTATGCGGATCAGTAATCTGGTCCATGACAATGATAAGATTGGTATTTGTCAATTCCGATAAAGAATGTGATTTTAGAGGTTCAGTTTCTAATACAATTCCTTGATGAACGGCTTCGCTTCCTACAAATGTTTCCAGTTTTTTAGGTGAGCATGATGTTATAGAGCACGGTATATTCGATTCGTTTATATTAAGACGTTTTAAAGCATTTGGTGTAGCGTACAAATGCCTTAAGATTCTTCGAGGATTCTTCAATGCTGCATGAACTGGATGAATACCATAAAGGTAAATTTGTGCTTTTTGTAATGGAATAAACGGTTGTTTTACATATGTTGAAGATTGAAAAAAAGAGCCCTTTATATCGCGATATTGGCGACGAAGACGAGCGTAACGAGAGTCTTGAGGTATATTTTTTTTCATATTACAATTATAATGCAT
Organism: Bartonella sp. AR 15-3; assembly: GCF_002022445.1. Taxonomy (GTDB): domain Bacteria; phylum Pseudomonadota; class Alphaproteobacteria; order Rhizobiales; family Rhizobiaceae; genus Bartonella. The sequence continues at coordinate 467,014 of NZ_MUYE01000001.1, forward strand.
TTGTATATAGAAAAAATATAAAATTTTAAATTATTTAGTAGGAAATTTGTAAAGAACCATATTTATTTTGTTGACAGATACAATACTAAACGCCATAACCAACCTTCAGCTAGTCTGAACTTAGTAGAAAGAGATTGGTTGTAGTGATGCTTTATCGCCCAGCTCTGCCGATGTAATGGAGGGGTGCCCGAGTGGTTAAAGGGGACGGACTGTAAATCCGTTGCGTATGCTACGTTGGTTCGAATCCAACCCCCTTCACCATTCATCAAATAGAGCTGATATATTGCGGGTATAGCTCAATGGTAGAGCAGCAGCCTTCCAAGCTGAATACGCGGGTTCGATTCCCGCTACCCGCTCCAAATATAAACTGGTGATTGAGTAAAATGGTGGAAGTATTTTTCCATTATAAAATAGAGACGAATATTTTCGTTTTATAATTGTTATGCCGGACTGAGGGTATTGGGCCGGTTTGATTTGGTTTCGAGATCCTTTTTTGTGCTAACTAATTAAGACGAAAGATTGACAGCGATGGCAAAGAGCAAATTTGAACGTACGAAGCCGCATGTTAATATAGGAACGATTGGTCATGTTGACCATGGGAAGACCTCATTGACGGCAGCGATTACGAAGTATTTTGGTGAATTTAAAGCATATGACCAAATTGATGCGGCGCCTGAAGAGCGGGCGCGTGGTATAACGATATCTACTGCGCATGTTGAGTATGAAACGGAGAGCCGTCACTATGCTCATGTTGATTGTCCTGGTCATGCAGATTATGTTAAGAACATGATTACAGGAGCGGCGCAAATGGATGGGGCCATATTAGTTGTTTCTGCAGCAGATGGACCTATGCCTCAAACGCGTGAGCATATTTTGTTGGCGCGTCAGGTTGGTGTACCAGCGATTGTTGTTTTTCTCAATAAGGTTGATCAGGTTGATGATAGCGAGCTTTTAGAACTTGTGGAGCTTGAAGTTCGCGAGCTTTTATCGAAATATGATTTTCCTGGTGATGATATTCCCATAGTTAAGGGCTCGGCTTTAGCGGCGCTTGAGGATTCTAATAAGAGCATAGGGGAAGATTCTGTTCGTCTTTTGATGAGTGAAGTTGATAAGTATATACCAACGCCTGAGCGTCCAGTTGATCAGCCGTTTTTGATGCCTATAGAGGATGTTTTTTCTATTTCTGGTCGAGGAACGGTTGTTACGGGTCGTGTTGAGCGTGGTGTTATTAAAGTTGGTGAGGAAATAGAGATTATTGGTATACGTCCTACATCTAAGACGACAGTTACTGGTGTTGAAATGTTCCGCAAACTTTTAGATCAAGGTCAGGCTGGTGATAATATTGGAGCTTTGCTTCGTGGCATTGATCGTGAGGGGATTGAGCGTGGTCAAGTACTGGCGAAGCCTGGTTCTGTTACGCCTCATACTAAGTTTAAAGCTGAGGCGTATATTTTAACGAAAGATGAAGGGGGCCGTCACACACCATTTTTCACGAATTATCGCCCGCAGTTTTATTTTCGTACAACAGATGTCACCGGTATAGTTACACTCCCTGAAGGAACGGAAATGGTTATGCCAGGTGATAATGTTGCTATGGATGTTTCTTTGATTGTGCCAATTGCAATGGAAGAGAAGCTTCGTTTTGCTATCCGAGAAGGGGGGCGCACCGTTGGAGCCGGTATCGTATCTAAAATTATTGAATAGCTGAAATAAATTATTTAGAATGTATTTAAGGTGTTTCTTAAAAGATTAGGGGTATAGCTCAGTTGGTAGAGCGGCGGTCTCCAAAACCGCAGGTCGCGGGTTCAAGCCCTGCTGCCCCTGCCGTGAATTGTGATTTGAATTATAATTAGAGAGAGGATAGATTGATTACGTTTATTTTCTTTTTTTTATATAGGGCTTGTTTTTTTGTACATGAATCTGTATTGAATGAAAGATGATGAGATTGTATAAGGATGGTTGTAATTTTTTGCATTTTTGTCATGTTTTTTATTGTGGAGTTTGCAATAAGGTTAGAAAGAATGTAGTGTGATTAATGGCATCTAAAATCAATCCTATTACCTTTTTGAAACAAGTTCGTGCAGAAACAGCTAAAGTAAAATGGCCTACACGTCGTGAAACAGTGATTTCTACTGTTATGGTGTTGATAGTGACGGCGTTAGCTTCAGTTTTCTTTTTTGTTGTGGATCAGACGGTAAATTTTGGTGTATGGCAGGGTATTGATCTTCTAAAGTATCTTTTTAGTTAATAGTGCAAGGAAGTGTGACTGTGGCTGCTCGTTGGTATATTGTTCAAGTGTATTCAAACTTTGAAAAAAAGGTAGCGGAAGCTATTGATAAAGAGGCAAAGCAAAAAGGGCTTGATCATTTATTTAAAAAGGTTTTTGTTCCGACTGAGCGTGTTGTTGAAATTCGTCGTGGTCGTAAGGTTGATTCCGAGCGCAAATTCTTTCCTGGTTATATTCTTGTTTGTGCTGAGTTGACGGATGAGGTTTATCATCTCATTAAAAATACTCCTAAAGTGACGGGATTTTTAGGTTCAGATGCGCGTCCTGTTCCTATTTCTGATCGCGAAGCTGAGCAGATTCTTAAACAAGTTGAAGAGGGAGTTGAGTCTCCAAAATCTTCTATGTCATTTGAAGTGGGTGAGCAAGTTCGAGTAGCAGATGGGCCTTTTGTTTCTTTTAATGGTATTGTTCAAGAGGTTGAAAAAGAGCGTTCTCGCCTTAAGGTTGAAGTATTAATTTTTGGGCGTCCTACGCCTGTTGATTTGGAGTTTGATCAGGTTGAAAAGCTTTGATTGTGATTAAAGTGGTTTTTTGATCGCTTTGAAAATAGATTAGGATGGAAGGTGATTTATAGCTTTTGCCGGCTTAATGATCCGGACTATCAAACTGCAGTGGGTTTTTGGCATAATTTCAAATAGCCAATTTACCAGTATAAATTTAGAGGCAGGGTATTATGGCAAAAAAAAGTGTAGGTCAGTTGAAATTACAGATTCCTGCAGGAGCGGCTACTCCATCACCTCCAATAGGTCCTGCTCTTGGGCAGCGTGGTATTAACATTATGGAGTTTTGTAAGGCGTTTAATGCAGCGACGCAGGAAATGGAAAAAGGTGCGCCGATTCCAGTAGTTATTACTTACTATCAAGATAAGTCTTTTACGTTTTTGTTGAAGACACCTCCGGTATCCTTTTTTTTGAAAAAGGCAGCAAATTTAAAATGTGGTTCGAAAGAGCCAGGTAAGATGTTTGTGGGTACGATTTCTCGTGATAAGATTCATTCGATTGCGGAGGCAAAGATGAAAGATCTTAACGCAAATGATATCGAAGCGGCAATGCGCATGGTTGAAGGTTCTGCTCGCTCTATGGGCTTAGAGGTATTAGGCTAATATTATGGTAAAGATGGCAAAGAGAATACATAAAATTCGTGAGGGTGTTGATTTTAATAAGCTTTATGCTTTAACAGATGCTATTTCAATGATCAAAGAGCGTGCTGTTGCTAAATTTGATGAAACAATTGAGATTTCAATGAATTTAGGTGTTGATCCTCGTCATGCAGATCAGATGGTTCGGGGAGTTGCTCATTTGCCTAATGAGACAGGACGAAATGTTCGTGTTGCTGTTTTTGCACGTGGTGTTAAGGCCGAAGAAGCTAAAGCTGCTGGTGCAGATATTGTGGGGGCTGAAGATTTATTTGAAATTGTTAATAAAGGAACGATTAATTTTGATAGGTGTATTGCAACACCCGATATGATGCCTCTTGTTGGTCGTCTTGGTAAAATTCTTGGCCCACGGAGTTTGATGCCAAACCCAAAAGTTGGTACTGTGACAATTGATGTTGCTAATGCTGTTAAGGCTTCTAAAGGTGGTGCTGTTGAATTTCGTGTTGAAAAATCTGGTATAGTGCATGCTGGTATCGGTAAAGCTTCTTTGGGAATTGAGAAAATAGTGGAAAATATTATAACTTTTGTTGGTGCAGTTGCTAAAGCTAAGCCGCAAGGTGCAAGGGGTGAATATATTAAACGAATTGCAGTTTCTTCAACGATGGGTATTGGAATAAAAGTTGATCCTGCAACAGTTCGTGCAGAGTCAATATGAAACTTGTAATTTTTGTGTATCTGATGGTTGAGATTATATTTTCGTTGTCAGTTTTTGTTGGCATTCAATTATCTGAGCTTTATTAAGCTCAGGTCATACCGGGAGGAATTCCGGAATGTCCTGTCCGAGATTGTAGGCGATACTTTGTTTAGGTATCTTAATTAGAAAAAGCCTGCATGAGATTGGGGTAAGAGCTTTGAAGTTGATAAACTTAAAAGGTTTGAGCCAGGATTGCCTTTGATCGTTTGTGCGTGAAGAAGGGGGCAGGATCCTCGTCGTTAGCATAGAAGAATTTCATGCTATCAAAGGTAACCAACAGGTTTATTTTAGTAAGCCTGTTAAATGGAGAAAAATAGTGAATAAAGCAGAAAAAGGAAAATTTGTTACATGGCTGAACAAGACTTTTCAAGAGTCAGGTTCTGTTGTTGTTGCACATTATTCCGGTTTGACTGTTTCACAAATGAACGATCTTCGTTCAAAAATGAGTGAAGCAGGTGGTGCTATTAAAGTCGCCAAAAACCGTCTTGCTAAAATCGCTCTTCAGGGTACAAAATCTGAAGCAATGATGGGTCTATTCACTGGACAAACCCTTATTGCTTATTCAGAAGATCCAATTACAGCGTCGAAAGTTACTGTTGATTTTGCCAAGGCTAATGATCAATTTGTTATCCTTGGTGGTTCAATGGGTGCAACAACTTTAAGTGTTGATGCTATAAAGTCTTTGGCTTCATTGCCTTCACTGAATGAATTGCGGGCAAAAATTCTGAGTATGGTTTCTACTCCTGCGATTCGTATTGTTCAGGTTGTTAATGCGCCTGCAGGTCAGGTTGCGCGTGTTATTGGTGTATATGCTCGGGGAGGATAAAGCAGCTGTGCTGTTTTTTGTAATCCAAGTTTACAGAGGTTCTTAATGTTTTCTGTTTTTTTGGTAAATTCTAAACAATAATTCAAATCTTTTAAGTGAAGGAATTTTAAAATGGCTGATCTAGCAAAGATCGTAGAAGATCTTTCTAACCTTACTGTTTTGGAGGCTGCAGAGCTTTCGAAATTACTTGAAGAAAAATGGGGTGTTTCCGCTGCTGCTCCTGTGGCTGTTGCTGCTGTTGGTACTGCTGCTCCAGCTGTCGAAGAGAAAACAGAATTTGATGTTATTCTTACTGATGGTGGTGCTCAAAAAATTAATGTTATTAAAGAAGTTCGTGCTCTTACAGGGCTTGGACTTAAAGAAGCAAAGGATTTGGTTGAGGGAGTGCCTAAGCCTATTAAAGAAGGCGCTTCTAAGGATGAAGCAGAAAAAATTAAGGCTCAACTTGAAGCTGCTGGCGCTAAAGTTGAACTTAAATAAGTTTATTTTATTGGTAAATATTAATGTGTATTGATTTCACTCCCCTCCAAGAAAAGGGGCTTGATTGAGAAAAGCCTTTTCCTTACAGTTTAGTAGCTGTAAGGAAAGGAGTCATTGTAAACAACCTAATAGTAAAGTCAAATTAAATAGAAAATTGGTTGTTTAGGTATATAAAATTAAGTGATACTTAAAAGGGTATCAAATGAGCTGGTCTGTATATATGCAGGCTGATGACATGGAGCTATCAAGGTTTAGTCTACCTTGAGGAGTAAAGATTGAGGAGCAACAATGGCTCAGACTTTAGCGATGATGTCCCAATTTAATGGCCGTAGACGTGTGCGCAAGTTTTTTGGTAAGATTCCTGAAGTAGCAGAAATGCCAAATCTTATTGAAGTTCAGAAAGCTTCATATGATCAATTTCTTATGATTGAGGAACCGGAGGGTGGGCGTTTAGATGAAGGTTTGCAGGCTGTTTTTAAATCGGTGTTTCCTATTTCGGATTTTTCCGGTACAGCTATGCTTGAATTTGTTCGTTACGAATTTGATCCACCTAAATTTGATGTAGAAGAATGTCATCAACGTGATTTGACATATGCAGCACCATTAAAGGTGATATTACGTTTAATTGTCTTTGATGTTGATGAAGATACTGGTTCAAAAGATATTAAGGATATTAAAGAGCAAGGTGTCTATATGGGTGATATGCCTTTAATGACCCATAATGGTACATTTGTTATTAATGGTACAGAACGTGTTATTGTTTCGCAGATGCATCGTTCTCCTGGTGTCTTTTTTGATCATGATAAAGGGAAGACACATTCATCAGGTAAATTTCTTTTTGCGGCTCGTGTGATTCCTTATCGTGGTTCGTGGCTTGATATTGAGTTTGATGCTAAAGATATTGTCTATGTTCGTATTGATCGGCGGCGCAAGATTCCAGTGACCAGTCTTTTAATGGCATTGGGTATGGATGCATCAGATATTTTATCGACATTTTATAATAAAATTTCTTATGAACGTACCAAGAATGGGTGGCGTATTTCCTATTCAGTTGATCGTTTTAAGGGCATGAAGCTCGTTTCTGATCTTGTTGATGCAGATAGCGGTGAAGTTGTAGCTGAAGCTGGTAAAAAACTAACAGTTCGTGCTGCAAAGCTTTTAGAAGAAAAAGGTCTAAAAGCAATTGAAATTAGTGAAGATGATTTGTTGGGGGCCTACCTTGCAGAAGATATCGTAAATTATCAAACAGGTGAGATTTATCTTGAAGCTGGAGATGAAATTGACGAAAAAACATTAAAGATTTTGTCTGATGTTGGTGCTGATCAGATTAATATTCTTGATATTGATCATATGAATATTGGTGCGTACATTCGTAATACCTTAAAAATAGATAAAAATGAAAGCCGACAGGATGCTCTATTCGATATTTATAGAGTAATGCGTCCAGGTGAACCGCCAACAATTAACACAGCAGAGGCTATGTTTCATTCATTGTTTTTTGATCCAGAGCGTTATGATCTTTCAGCTGTTGGACGCGTTAAGATGAATTTGCGTATGGGGCTTGATTGTCCAGATACAGTTCGCGTTTTGCGCCAAGAAGATATTCTTGCCGTTGTTAAGATGTTAGTTGAATTGCGTGATGGTCGTGGTGAGATTGATGATATTGATAATCTTGGCAATCGTCGTGTTCGGTCGGTTGGAGAATTGATGGAAAATCAATATCGGATTGGTTTACTTCGTATGGAACGCGCAATAAAAGAGCGTATGTCGTTGGTTGAAATTGACACGATTATGCCACAGGATCTGATTAATGCAAAGCCAGCTGCTGCCGCAGTTCGCGAGTTTTTTGGATCCTCACAGTTATCGCAATTTATGGATCAAACTAATCCATTGTCAGAGATTACTCATAAGCGTCGTCTTTCTGCTCTTGGTCCAGGTGGTTTAACTCGTGAGCGGGCAGGTTTTGAAGTGCGCGATGTGCATCCTACGCATTATGGTCGTATTTGTCCGATTGAAACACCGGAAGGGCCAAATATTGGTCTGATTAATTCTTTAGCAACATTCGCTCGAGTTAATAAGTATGGTTTCATTGAAAGTCCATATCGCAAAATTATTGATGGTAAGGTGACGAAAGAAGTTATCTATCTTTCTGCTATGGAAGAATCAAAACACTATGTAGCTCAGGCAAATTCTTCATTGGATACAGAAGGACGTTTTACAGAAGAATTTGTTGTCTGTCGTCATGCTGGTGAAGTTTTAATGGCGCCGCGTGATCATATAGATTTGATGGATGTTTCACCAAAACAGTTAGTTTCTGTAGCTGCCGCACTTATTCCATTTTTGGAAAATGATGATGCAAATCGCGCATTGATGGGATCTAATATGCAGCGCCAAGCAGTTCCACTTTTACGTGCAGAAGCGCCTCTTGTCGGTACAGGTATGGAAGCGATAGTTGCTTGTGATTCAGGTGCTGCTATTGGTGCAAAACGTGGTGGTATTGTTGATCAAGTTGACGCAATGCGTATTGTTATTCGTGCAACAGAGGATTTAGATCCTTCAAAGTCTGGTGTTGATATCTATCGTTTACAGAAATTTCAGCGTTCCAATCAGTCTACCTGTATTAATCAGCGTCCTCTTGTACATGTAGGAGATCGGATAGAAAAAGGCGATATTATTGCAGATGGTTCATCTACAGATCTTGGTGATTTAGCTCTTGGGAGAAATGTTCTTGTGGCATTTATGCCTTGGAATGGTTATAATTATGAAGATTCTATTTTACTTTCTGAGCGTATTGTTGCTGATGATGTATTTACTTCGATTCATATTGAAGAGTTTGAGGTTGCAGCACGTGATACAAAGCTTGGGCCAGAAGAAATTACCCGAGATATTCCTAATGTTGCAGAAGAAGCATTAAGAAATCTTGATGAAGCTGGTATTGTTTATATCGGTGCCGAAGTCCATCCTGGTGATATTTTAGTCGGCAAAATTACACCAAAAGGCGAAAGTCCAATGACGCCGGAAGAAAAGCTTTTACGCGCGATTTTTGGTGAAAAAGCTTCGGATGTTCGTGATACTTCTATGCGAATGCCGCCTGGAACTTTTGGTACTGTTGTAGAAGTTCGTGTTTTTAATCGCCATGGTGTAGAAAAAGATGAGCGTGCAATGGCAATTGAACGTGAAGAAATTGAGCGTTTGGCTAAAGATCGTGATGACGAGCAATCAATTCTGGATCGAAGTGTTTATGCACGTCTCGCAGATATATTAACAGGCAAGGTTGTGATAGAAGGTCCAAAAGGTTTTCCCAAAGGGAAGACTCTTGATAGTACAGTAATGGAGCAGTATCCACGGTATCAATGGTGGCAGTTTGCTGTTGAAGATGAGAAGCTGCAGAGTGAAATTGAAGCTTTACATAAGCAGTATGATGAATCAAAAAAAGCACTGCAACGTCGTTTTATGGATAAGGTTGAAAAAGTTCAAAGAGGCGATGAAATGCCTCCTGGTGTTATGAAAATTGTGAAAGTTTTTGTTGCAGTGAAGCGCAAAATTCAACCAGGTGATAAAATGGCAGGACGTCACGGTAATAAAGGTGTTGTGTCACGTATTCTTCCAGTAGAAGATATGCCATTTCTTGAGGATGGAACGCATGCTGATATTGTCTTAAATCCTTTGGGGGTACCCAGTCGTATGAATGTTGGTCAAATTCTTGAAACACACCTTGGGTGGGCGTGTGCAGGTATGGGTAAAAAAATTGGTGATTTAATAGAGCTTTATCAGAAAACCGGAGATATATCGCCTTTGCGTCAACGTATTGAAAATATTATCCCTGATGATGACCGTAATGAACCAGTTCGCCACTATGATAATGAAAGTATTTTTAAGTTAGCACTTCAGATGAGAAATGGTGTTTCGATTGCAACGCCTGTTTTTGATGGAGCTCATGAAGCTGATATCAATATGATGTTGGAAGATGCAGGCTTAGATAGTTCAGGACAAGTTACGCTTTATGATGGTCGTACTGGAGAGGCTTTTGATCGTCCAGTGACTGTAGGGTATATCTACATGCTTAAATTGCATCACCTCGTTGATGATAAGATACATGCGCGTTCAATTGGGCCTTATTCACTTGTTACACAGCAACCGTTAGGAGGTAAAGCTCAATTCGGTGGTCAGCGTTTTGGTGAGATGGAGGTTTGGGCGCTTGAAGCTTATGGTGCTGCGTATACTTTGCAAGAGATGTTAACAGTTAAATCGGATGATGTAGCTGGTCGAACAAAAGTTTATGAAGCCGTTGTTCGTGGTGATGATACATTTGAGGCAGGTATTCCTGAAAGCTTTAATGTATTAGTTAAGGAGATGCGTTCTCTTGGTCTTAATGTAGAGCTTGATGATGCACGTGAACTTATCGCGCAACGAGCATTATCTGATTCAGAAGGTTAATTTTGAGGAAGCATATTAAAATAGTGTGCTCTGATTTTTTTATAAAATTATAATAGAAAAATTTCTATTAGATGGAAAAATATATAAAAAATGAAAACAGGTCTTAAATAAAGCTTTCACAAAGAAAAAAGCTATTGTGGTTAGTTTTAGAATCTTTGAAGGAGAACAGCATGAACCACGAGGTCATGAATCTTTTCAATCCTCAGGCACCGGTGCAGACATTTGACTCTATTCGTATTTCAATTGCGAGTCCTGAGAAGATTCTGTCTTGGTCATATGGTGAAATTAAGAAGCCAGAGACTATCAACTACCGAACATTTAAACCAGAGCGTGATGGTCTTTTTTGTGCGCGTATATTCGGTCCTATTAAAGATTACGAATGTTTATGTGGTAAATATAAACGTATGAAATATAAGGGTATTATCTGTGAAAAATGTGGTGTAGAAGTCACTCTTTCACGGGTACGTCGTGAACGTATGGGTCATATTGAGCTTGCAGCTCCAGTAGTTCATATTTGGTTCCTTAAGTCATTACCTGGTCGTATTTCTACTCTTTTAGATTTGACTTTAAAAGATATCGAAAGAGTTCTTTATTTTGAGAATTATATTGTTACAGAACCAGGATTGACATCTCTTAAGCTACATCAGCTTCTATCAGAAGAAGAATATATGCTTGCTGTTGATGAATTCGGAGAGGACCAATTTTCAGCTATGATAGGTGCAGAGGCTATTTATGAGCTGCTTGCGGGGCTGGAGTTGGATAAAATTGCAAATGATTTACGTACTGAATTAGCTGAAACAACTTCAGAATTAAAACAGGCAAAACTGATTAAAAGACTTAAGATCGTTGAGAATTTTCTTGAATCTGGGAATAAACCGGAGTGGATGATTATGAGGACTATTCCAGTCATCCCACCAGATTTGCGTCCATTAGTTCCATTAGATGGTGGTCGGTTTGCGACATCAGATTTGAATGATCTTTATCGACGTGTTATTAACCGGAATAACCGTTTAAAGCGGTTAATGGAGTTACGTGCCCCTGGAATTATTGTCCGCAATGAAAAGCGTATGGTGCAAGAAGCCGTTGATGCATTGTTTGATAATGGTCGTCGCGGGCGTGTGATTACTGGAGCAAATAAGCGTCCATTAAAATCTCTTTCAGATATGTTAAAAGGTAAGCAAGGACGTTTCCGTCAGAATTTACTGGGGAAGCGTGTTGATTATTCAGGTCGCTCTGTTATCGTAACGGGTCCTGAATTGAAATTACATCAATGTGGTCTTCCGAAAAAAATGGCTCTCGAGTTATTTAAGCCTTTTATTTACGCGCGACTTGATGCAAAGGGTTATTCATCTACTGTCAAGCAAGCCAAGAAGCTTGTTGAAAAAGAACATCCAGAAGTTTGGGATATCTTAGATGAGGTTATTCGTGAACATCCTGTGTTACTGAATCGCGCACCGACGCTTCACCGCTTAGGAATTCAGGCTTTTGAACCTATCTTGATTGAAGGGAAGGCTATACAACTTCATCCGTTAGTGTGTACAGCATTTAATGCAGATTTTGACGGTGATCAGATGGCTGTTCACGTCCCTCTTTCTCTTGAAGCACAGCTTGAAGCTCGTGTTTTGATGATGTCAACCAATAATATTCTTCATCCAGCTAATGGTGCACCAATTATTGTTCCATCACAGGATATGGTTCTTGGTCTTTACTACCTTTCAATTGTTTCTGAAAAAGAACCGGGTGAAGGAATGGCCTTTGCAGATATGGGTGAGTTGCATCATGCTTTAGAAAATAAAATTGTCACTTTGCATACGAAAATTAAAGGCCGTTTTAAAGATTTTAATAAAGATGGTGAAATTGTTTCCAAACTCTATGATACAACGCCTGGTCGTTTAATTATTGGTGAACTTTTACCAAAGAATCCGAATATTTCATTTGATATTGTTAATCAAGAAATGACTAAAAAGAATATTTCGAAAATGATTGACCAAGTTTATAGACACTGTGGGCAAAAAGAAACAGTGATCTTCTGTGATCGTATTATGCAGCTTGGTTTTTCTCATGCTTGTCGTGCTGGAATTTCATTTGGTAAAGACGATATGGTTATTCCTGATAGTAAGTCTCGTTTAGTAGCAGAAACGGAAGCTCTTGCTAAGGAATATGAGCAACAATATAGTGATGGCTTAATTACCCAAAGTGAGAAATATAACAAAGTCGTTGACGCTTGGGGTAAATGTACAGATCGTGTTGCTGATGAGATGATGAAGCGTATTCAGGCAGTTGAATTTGATCCTAAAACAGGTCGTAAACGTCAGATGAATTCAATTTATATGATGTCGCATTCTGGTGCTCGTGGTTCTGCTAATCAGATGAGGCAACTGGCTGGGATGCGTGGTTTGATGGCAAAGCCATCGGGTGAAATTATTGAAACACCAATTATTTCTAATTTTAAAGAAGGCTTGACTGTTAATGAATACTTCAATTCAACTCACGGTGCACGTAAAGGGCTAGCTGATACTGCATTAAAGACTGCTAACTCTGGTTATTTAACGCGGCGTCTTGTTGATGTTGCTCAGGATGCTATTATTTCAGCGGTTGATTGTGGTACTGTAAAAGGTCTTACTATGCAGCCGATTGTTGATTCAGGACAAATTGTTGCTTCTCTTGGTCAGAGAATCCTTGGTCGTACGGCACTTCTTGATATTTTGCATCCAGTTTCTGGTGAAGTTATTCTTGAAGGTGGTGCAATGATCGAAGAGGCTGATGTTGCTAAGATTGAAGAAGCAGGAATTCAGTCTGTCCAAATACGTTCTGCTTTGACATGTGAAACGCGTCTTGGTGTTTGTGCTAAGTGCTATGGTCGTGATTTAGCACGTGGAACACTAGTTAATCAGGGGAGGCAGTTGGTGTTATTGCAGCTCAATCAATTGGTGAGCCAGGAACTCAACTTACAATGCGTACTTTCCATTTAGGTGGAACAGCACAGGTTGTTGATTCATCTTATTTTGAAGCGTCTTATGAGGGAACAATAGAAATTCGTAATCGTAACGTGGTTCGGAATTCTGAAGGCCATTTGGTGGTTATGGGGCGCAATATGGCTATTATAATTAAGGATGAGGCTGGCAAAGAACGTGTTGTGCATCGTATTAGTTATGGTGCACGCATTTTCGTTGATGATGGTGATGTTGTAAAATGCGGTCAACGTATCGCAGAGTGGGATCCTTATACACGGCCAGTTCTGACTGAAGTTGATGGTTATATAGGTTTCGAAGATATGGTTGATGGTTTATCAGTTACTGAAACGGCTGATGAATCTACAGGTATTACTAAGCGTTTGGTTATTGATTGGCGTGCTAACCCACGTGGTGCTGAGCTAAAACCAGCGATTATCATTTATACAGATAAGAAGAATGAGGCTATTGCTAAATTGCATAAAGGTGGTGAAGCCCGTTATATGATGTCGGTAGAGACAATTCTTTCTGTTGAGCCGGGTTCTTATGTTAAGGCAGGCGATGTTATTGCGCGCCTACCAATGGAAAGCGCTAAAACTAAAGATATTACGGGTGGTTTGCCACGTGTAGCTGAGCTTTTTGAAGCACGTCGTCCAAAAGATCACGCTATTATTGCTGAAATTAGTGGTACAATTCGATTTGGTCGTGGTTATAAAAATAAACGCCGTATTATCATTGAACCACATGATGAATTCCTTGAACCAATAGAATATTTAATTCCGAAGGGTAAATTATTTCATTTGCAAGAGGGTGATCAGATTGAGAAAGGTGATTATATCCTTGATGGTAATCCAGCACCTCATGATATTTTAGCAATTAAAGGTGTTGAAGCTTTGGCGTCTTATCTTGTTAATGAGATCCAGGAAGTTTATCGTTTACAGGGTGTTTTGATTAATGATAAGCACATTGAAGTGATTGTTCGCCAAATGTTGCAAAAAGTTGAAATTACTGAACCTGGTGATTCTGGTTATATTTCAGGTGATCATGTTGATCGCATTGAATTAGATGAAATCAATGATAATCTAATTACGGAAGGTAAAAAACCTGCAGCGGGTAATCCTATACTTCTTGGAATTACAAAAGCGTCTCTTCAGACACCCTCTTTTATTTCAGCAGCATCATTCCAGGAAACAACGCGTGTGCTCACTGAAGCAGCAGTTTCAGGAAAAATTGATACTCTACAAGGACTTAAGGAAAATGTTATTGTTGGTCGGCTTATACCTGCAGGTACAGGTGGTGCGATTGCCCAAATTCGTCGTATTGCTACTGTTCGTGATGATTTGATTATGAATGAGCGCCGAAAATCCAGTGATGGCGAAGCTGCGAAAGCTATGTTAACAAATATGACAGCTAGTAATGTTGTAGAATGATAATAATGCTAAAAAATGGCGTAAAGCGTCTGAAACAAAATTAGGCGTTTTATTAGGCTTTAAGATTCAGAATAGTGTTGTTTTTGTAAATTTTATAAGGCAATCTTAGATTTAAGAAATTTTGATGAAAATAAGATTTTTAATTATAGTATTCAGTATTTTTATTATTTTACTATAAGTTTGCGATATTTAGGTAATTAAGAAGAGAAGTTTATTTGGGTATATTGAAAATTGAAAGATCTATAAAATAGATGTAATTGACTATTATCTTTCAAGAAATAAAAGGAAAAGAGCGGATTATCAGATAAAAATCTACTCTTTTTAGAGAGTTTGCTTTAGTTTATATCTTTCATTTTTCAAAAGAAAACAATAAGAAAATCCTATCTAAGATTTGATAAAGAACGTATACATTTTAGGTCACAATGTAGTTGATTTATTGAACAGATATTAGAATGCAAGGATATTATTCAATTAATGATTTAACGCGAGAATTTTCAATAACTGCTCGGACTCTGCGTTATTATGAAGAAGAAGGACTACTTATGCCTGTTCGGCATGGGTATAAGCGGTTGTATACACAAATGGACCGTTATAAATTGAAACAAATATTACAGGCTAGAAGGGTTAATTTTTCCTTATCTGAGATATCTAATATATTCGCAATAGATAGAAAACCACCTGATAATGAAAAAAAACTTAAAGCATTAATTGCAGATATCAATAAAAAACGTATCGATTTGCAGCAGATGCGGCGTGATATTGATAATTTGTTGCATGATTTAGAATGTATTGAAGAGACTTTTTTTGAGAGTTTAGCTGAATTAGGAGTTAATCGTTAATTTGCAGTTTTATAAATTTGACTAAAATTTTAGTAGAAGCCTATCTTAAATTTAAGGTGTTTGTTTTAGTGATTACACTGATATAAAAAGAAATCACGTGTAAAATTAAAACACTAAATATCGAGAATTGAATTGAGAAGCACTAAACTCAAATTGAGCTGAGTAATTTTAATTATCATACTTTATGATAGGATTTTACGCAAAATAATGTAAATAATAAGCGCTCAAGAGATAGCATATTTCGTTTATGTTTGGTATAATATATTTTGCCTTGTGCTTTATTTTTATTCAATATTCTATGTTTTTATAATTTTTTTCTACACAAGCATATTTTTCGTAGTTAATAATTTCAGTTGTTACATAAAATAAGATTTCTAGAAATATATATCATTGGTTTTATTGATAATTTTAAACTACTGTAGTCTTAATGAGTGCTTCGTGATGTTATGATAAGAACATGTTACGCGCTTTGGTGCTATAATAATAAAAGTTATTTTATACTTTATTGGATATTTATATGCATTATGATATCTGCGTTGCTATTCGCCCATTGATATTTTTTGTTAAAGTTTGGCGAGTTTTTCTCTTTTATAAAGAAAAGGCAATTGAAGCATGCATTAAAGTATAGTTTCTGAAAATGATTTTTAAAATATGGATCTGTTGATTGTATCATGTTTTTATATAATTTAGTTGGTGAGAGAAAGCTATAACAGGTCAGAAAAAAGAGATAAGATTAGCAGGTAAAGTATGTGCTTGACAAGCTTGCCTTATTCAGTGATTGGAGATATTAAATTAGGAATGTAAGAGTTTTTCATTTTGTTTCATTAAGTAAAAAAGAAGAACGGTATTTAAATTATCTTCATATAAGAGAAAGTAAGAACAATGAAGGATTCTATTGTTGATGTTTTTCAATCCGTTTTATCACGAAAATCAATTCGAGCTTTCATTAATCAACCTGTTAAGCAAGAAGTAATCGAGCAAATATTAAAATTTGCGGCACGGGCTCCATCTGGAACAAACCTTCAACCTTGGAAAGTGATTGTTTTGACAGGGGAAGCATTGCAGAAAGTCGGAGAGGAACTTTCACAACTCGTATTATTGGGCGTAAAAGGGGAGCGTGAATATCAATATTATCCACGCCAATGGCGTGAGCCTTATCTTTCTCGACGTAGAAAAATTGGTTTGGATCTTTATAAAAGTCTTGGAATTCAAAAAGATGAGCAGGAAAAGATAATTCACCAACAAGCACGGAATTTTTCATTTTTTGGTGCGCCTGTTGGACTTTTATTTATGATGGATCAAGACATGGAGATTGGCAGTTGGCTCGATTTGGGTATGTTTATGCAAACCATTATGTTAGTTGCACGTGGCTTTGGATTAGATACGTGTCCCCAAGCTGCGTTTGCTGATTATCATAAGCAATTATGTGCACTTTTGTCAGTACCTTCCGAACAGCGTCTTATTTGTGGTATGGCTCTTGGTTATCGTGATTCAGATGCTCCAGAGAATAATTTCGAGACTGAGCGTGAACCGATCAAAAATTTTGTGCGTTTTGTTCAGTCGTGTTAAGTAGGCATTGTTTATTTATTTTAATATAGAATAAAGCATGATACAAAATGTTTTATGAGACTTCTCATTTTACATTTTATTTTAATATTGCTTATTAATGCTTATTTTACTATATTTCATATAGTAAAAGGTGGGGTTGTTTTGGGTTATTATTTATTCCTTAAGGATTAGATATGAAAAACGCTGTAGAAAAGGATTGTTGGACGGTAGCAAGGCGTGCGACCTTCATGTTTGTGGTTGTTATTTTTTTTGTTTATTTTACAATTTAGTTTTAATGAAAAACGTGTACTCAAGATCCGCGTTTGATTTTGAGGTGAGCGGTGTTTTTATCTGTCTTTGAAATTTTTAAGATTGGCATTGGTCCTTCGAGTTCCCATACAATGGGTCCAATGTTAGCTGCTAATATATTTTTGCAAGAGATTATTACAAGAAATCTCTCTCAGCTATCTCATCTTAAGATTTCTCATATTCGGGTTTATCTTCATGGTTCATTAGCTTTTACTGGAATAGGTCATGCTACCGATAGAGCTATTGTATTAGGGCTTTTAGGGAAAAAAGCCTCTACTGTTGATCCTGATTGTATGGAATTGCTTTTTGAACAAGTTAAACGTGAAAAAAAAGTGTGGCCAGGAGGCCATCCTGTTTATCGCTTTGATTTAGAAAGTGATCTCATTTTTGAGAGAAAAAAGATTTTACCTGGGCATGCTAATGGTCTTGCATTTGAAGGGCTTAATGCCGAAGGAAATGTTCTTTTAAGGCAGGTTTATTATTCTATTGGTGGTGGTTTTGTTGTAACAGAAGATGAATTAAATCGTGCAGATTATAATACAAAATTAAAAATATCACAGGTGCCGTATCCCTTTGATTCGGCCGATAAAATGTTATCAATGGCAAAAACTTCAGGTTTTTCAATTGCTGAAATGAAACGTATAAATGAAGAAACAAAAATGGAACGTGCTGCCTTTAATATTGCACTTGATGAGATTTTTTATGCTATGATAAATTGTATTAATAGGGGGCTTTTACAAGAAGGCGAATTACCAGGTGGATTACATATCCAAAGGCGAGCTAAAAAACTTCATGATAAGCTATTGGAGGAGCAGAAAAAAAACTGCAATAAACCGCTTTTAGCAAATGATTGGCTATCTGTATATGCTATGGCAGTGAATGAAGAGAATGCTGCTGGTGGTCGTATTGTTACAGCTCCAACAAATGGTGCAGCTGGTGTTGTATCCGCTGTTTTATACTATTATACTCAATTTCATGATGGCGCAGATAGAGAAGGAATACATAATTTTTTGTTAACAGCAGCAGCTATAGGTGGTATAATTAAGCATAATGCTTCTATCTCTGGTGCTGAGGTTGGCTGTCAGGGTGAAGTTGGGGCGGCGTCTGCTATGGCGGCAGCGGGATTGACAGCTGCATTGGGTGGCACGCCAGCGCAGATTGAAAATGCAGCTGAGATTGCTCTTGAGCATCATTTAGGTATGACCTGTGATCCAGTTTCTGGTCTTGTTCAGGTTCCTTGTATTGAGCGTAATGCAATGGGTGCTGTTAAAGCTGTAACAGCTTCTTCTCTTGCTTTACATGGCAATGGAAGCCATTTTGTTTCTCTTGATGCTTGTATTGAAACAATGCGTCAGACAGGACATGATATGAGTGAGCGTTATAAAGAAACAAGTAAGGGTGGTCTTGCGCTGAATGTTTTATCTTGTTAAATTATTTAGCGCGTAGGGTAGACATCAATCTAGTCAAGAAGTTCAATAATATATGTGCTTTACTTAGGCAGGAATGTACTGCGGAAGAAAGTTTTTAAGTTATTTAAAAAAATACTGCATATGGTTGTTAGTCTTTATAGCATTTTCTTTTTTGATAATAAAAAATACAATTAGTTTTAATAGATTAAGGAAATATAATATTTTAAACTTTTCTCTTAAGGATAATATTATTTAAAGCTAGCAATAAAAGGTATTGAGCCATAAATGAGGACTTTTAGCATAATCTTTATAGTTTTTAAGACAATGATTATTCAAATTTTAAAAATCACAGATATTAATATTATTTATAAAATATTTTTCTGAAATTTGGTTATAGTTATTTATTTGTTGCTCCTAAGCGGAGTTTAACAGGTACACTGCCAGTTTTACTTGCGACACGTAAGTGGATGTGTACAGAAGGCATTGCTAAACGACGATTTCGAGTCGTTTGACAAATGAAAAGGCTGACAAGAGAATGAGTATTCAATGTAGTTGAGTTATGTTTTGAATTAGCTAGTTTCGTTGCAGCTTCATGAAGGGATCGTAATGAAAGAAGAGAGGGTTGTTTTAAAAGCTTTTCTTTTTTTGATGGGGTAGTAGCATTATGTGTCATAGCACTATCCTTAACGTAGAATTCAAAATTTTTAATAAGCTACAGTATAGCAGTTAAAATTTGCTTTCCTTAAAGCAGTACAGGTATTAAGTGCAGCTTTTTTTGATGGAAAGCCAATAAATCGAGCGCGATAATAATGACGTCCATCTTTTTTAAAGGGTTGCATATGTGGAGATGCATGTTGTAGAGTAGAATGAGCGGCGTTCGTTGCTTTTGCAAGCATAAGCTTAGCTTGCTTTTCACTAGGAAGGGAGCCTATTTGCACAGCCCATCCGCTGTTGCTAGATAAAGAAGCAGAAATAACTTTATTTATTTTGACAGTTTTAGTTTTGTGAGGATTAGGAATTGGTATAATAACTTGATTTACAGCGGCTACAGCTGTATTAGGATCGTTAGACTGTTCTGCAAGTGCTGTTAAAAGGCTAGAAATTTCATCGTCAGAATTAATTAAATTATCCTTTATAATAGGTATAGGTGTTGCAGATACAGTGGGTAATTTATAGTGGACAGTAGCTACTAAATTTTTATTAGTTTCTATACGACTTGTTTTTGGTAAGTACTGCTTCAATAAGTTAGCCATATGAATGTTACGTGTGGTAGATGACTTTCCTCCCATAACGACAGCAACAATAGAACGTCCATCGATACGCATTGATGTAGCTAAATTAGAACCTGACATTTGCGTATAGCCTGTTTTAATTCCGTCAACACCTTTTATTGTTTTGATTAGTGTATTGTGGTTATTAATTGTCTGTCCACGAAATGTAAAATGTGTTGTTTTAAATAACTTGTATTGTTCCGGAAAATGTTTGCGTAAGGCTAATGCTAAAGTAGCTATGTCTTGTGCTGTAGAATAATTACGTGTATCGGGGAGGCCTGAAGCATTGGCAAAACGAGTATTTTTCATGCCAAGTTTGCGCGCTTTTATAGTCATCATTTGAGCAAATTTTTGTTCACTTCCACCAAGATATTCTCCAATAGCAGCAGCTACATCATTTGCTGATTTTGTAATAAGGGCTTTAGTAGCAGCTTCTATAGAAATTGTTTGTCCTGCCTTAATACCAATTTTTGTTGGTGGACGTGTTGCTGCATAATTAGAAATAGGAATGGGTGTATTTGGTGTTACACGACCGTTTTTTATAGCCTCAAAGATCATGTATACCGTCATCATTTTTGTTAAAGAAGCAGGATAACGCTTCAAAGCTGCATTAGCTTGAAATAATGTTTTTCCTGTATTTGCATCTATAACAATAGCTGCATATTTATCGGGATGAGCCTCTTTAGGAGTGGCTACTGCCCAAGAGTGAGAAATGACTAAAAGGGTAAGGGAAATTCCTACTTTTTTATAACAATGTACAATTTTTCGCCAGTTGATATACACTTAAATAACATCCTATTTATGCTAAGAAATTTTTATTAATATTTTCATTTTAGTTTATTTTATATAAATTTAAACGAATGATATTACTAATTTATTTATAAGCATCATTTTATGAGTTTTTATGCTCACTTTAATCTAAGTATAAAGAATTTAGCCGCTAAGGAAGGCTTTTATTCTATGTGCAATCACATTACAATAGCTGTTTGAAATTCATAAAAAATAGAGGAGTATGCTAAATAATAAGATTATAATGATATAAAAATAAAACACCAATTTTATATCTTATACCATATACATGAAGAAAAAGGTAAAAAATTAAGGAAGCAATAAACAAACTTTCACAATTAAATATCATATTATTCAATAAATTTAAAGATCTAAATTATATCATATTTGTTTTTTATAAATATCATTGATTAAAATTTATACAGTTGTATTGTTAGATGAGCTTGAGAAAGCTTACCCAAAGTTATTTAATATTTTGTTGGAGATAGTACATTATAGTTAGTTGATAGGCTAGAATAGTAAGGAAATTTGATTGTTGTATATTTAAATCATGATAATTATGCTAATAGCTCAAATATAATACAATAAGCTATTGAATTTGTTAGAATATATTGCATAATTATCAGTTAGATTATGCAAAAATCTATTTTTCAGCTTAAGGCACAATTGGATGAATCGAAAAGCCAATTTTAAAATAACTGATTTTATATTTATAATAGCTGATGAAATTTTATTTGGTAAACTATGAAATGGTAATACAATTAGTATAATTATCCCCAAATTAGATAAAGGAGAAGGGAAGTTGCTGTTAAAGCTTCACCTTCTAGTATGTGTGTTTTTTAAAATAGGAAAAGTTGATAGCATTTCATTTATTTCTATCAAAAACGTATCAGAAGAACTTCTATAATTTAGGGATGTGTTAAAAGAGCTGCTCGGATTTTTTTTGCATTTTCTTCAAGTATTTGTGTGGGAGTTATTGTATCAGTATGGGCATTGAGCTCTACTCCTGCCATACGAGGTATAATGTGGAAATGAAGATGAAAAACTGTTTGTTTACTAGCTGCTTCGTTAAATTGCATAACTGTTACTCCATCTGCTTCAAAGGCTTTTTTTACTGCCTTGGTAATTTTTTGAACGGCTTTAATAACTGGAAATAATATTTTAGGATCTGCATCCAATAAATTTCTACAGCTTTTTTTAGGAATAACTAGTGTATGACCTTGCGCTTGAGGCATGATATCCATAAATGCAATAACATCTTTATTTTCATAAACTCTAATAGAGGGAATTTCATTACGAATTAATCGAGCAAAAATATTATTATTATCATAAACTTGTTGCATGAAGCATTTCCTTTTATAGCATTTTTAATCCAGAAGAGCATTAGTTACAATGTTTAGATCTTAAAACAAAAGAAGGAATGTGAAAATTTGATAGAATATGAATTATTTTTTTTGTTTTTGTTGAAGATATTAGATTTCTGTAATAGCTTCAACTTCTACTGGGAGATTCATAGGAAGAACAGCAACCCCAATAGCAGAGCGAGCATGTTTTTCAGCCTCACCAAGGATGTTTACAAATAAATCAGAAGCTCCATTAGCAACAAGAGAGATATCAGTAAAGTTGGAATCTGCTGCGATAAAAACATTGATTTTAATTACTTTTTTTATTTTATTAAAATTACCAAGGACTGTTTTTATTTGTGCAAAGATATTGATAGCACACACTTGTGCTGATTTTTGAGCTTGTTCAATGTTGACAGTTACACCAACTTTTCCAATCGCTACTGGTTTTCCATTAGCAAGTAGTAGCCAACCAGAGATAAAAAGCTGATTGCCATTTTGTGATACTGTTATATAATTTGCAACAGGTTGTATGCTTCAGGAATGATAATATTGAATTCTTTTAAACGCTTTTCGATTGATTCGGTCATATTTTAGCTCCATAATATATAATAAATTGTTGCGTAATTTTTATTTAATGAAAATGCTGTCGTTAATTAAGGTATAAGCTTTCTTTGTTTTCCATTATCTGATGGGGATGAGATGAGGTTGGAAGTTAAAAATGCTTAAGTTTTTTTTTATAATAGGTTTTTATATTATTTATTTATGTTCTGTAAGAGCTGAAGAATCTGTTTTTTTGGTTCCTCATCGGGCAGTTTATGATTTTCAGTTAGATAATGCTTCTCGGGAAATGACAGCTGTAGGAATATTTGGGCGCATGGTTCATGAGATCACGGGTTCTGCATGTGAGGGGTATACAATACGTGCTAGTTTTATTGTTCGCGTTTATACGGAAGGTATGCCAATCCGCTTAATGAATCAGGAGATAAAAGCTTATGAAGCAGGTGATGGCAGCATATTCTCCTTTGACATAAAAAAGACAATGGAACAAAATATTGAAAAGAGCATCGAAGGAGTTGCTGAGCGTACTCAAGATGAAACTTTAGTTAAAGTAAAGAAACCAAAAGAAAATGTTTATAAGCTTGCGAAAGCTGATTTTCCAATTACAAGTCTAAAAAATATTATTCGACAAGCAAAGGCTGGTCATCGTTTTTATCATGCAACTCTATTCGATGGAGATAATGGAGGCGATAAAGTGATAAAAACAAGTGTTGTTATTGGGGAAAAGAAAAAATCAATATCTAATTCTGAGATAAAGGAATTGAAAAAATTAAATGAGAGTAGCTATTGGCATGTCACAATTTCTCATTTTGATGATACAAAAAATAAGGATGGTTTACCAATTTATCGTGAGAGCTTCCATTTGTATGAAAATGGTGTGATGCGTGATTTGTTTATAGATTATGGAGATTTTTCAATACGTTCAAAATTGAAGAGTCTTCAATTTTTCGATAAGAAAAATAATCTGGATAACTGCAAACATTGAATAATGTACAGAAAATAACTTGAAAAAAAAATCAAATGTTATATGGTGATATCATTCCACACGCGGATTTTTGGGTGTTGATAGAGTAATTCTAGCAAATGTCCACCGGTAGTAAGCTTGCTTACTTTTACCGCGGAGGTCAAACCGGAAAGGATAAAATTATGCCATTACCAGATTTTACTATGCGCCAGCTTTTAGAAGCAGGTGTGCATTTTGGTCATCAGACGCATCGCTGGAATCCAAAGATGGCTCCTTATATTTATGGTGAGCGTAATAATATTCATATTATTGATCTCTCTCAGACTGTTCCACTTTTACATCAAGCGCTTAAGGTTGTCTCAGATACGGTTGCGTGTGGAGGGCGTGTTTTATTTGTTGGTACTAAACGGCAGGCATCTGATATTATTTCTGATGCAGCTAATCGTTCCGCGCAATACTATGTTAATGCACGTTGGCTTGGTGGTATGCTAACAAATTGGAAAACAATTTCTAATTCGATACATCGTTTACGGAAGCTGGATAAAACTCTTTCTTCTGAGATCCAAGGTTTTACTAAAAAAGAACGTTTAAATCTTGAACGTGATCGTGAAAGACTTAATCGTGCCCTTGGTGGTATTAAAGATATGGGATCTGTTCCAGATCTTATGTTTATTATTGATACGAATAAAGAGAATATTGCTATCCAAGAAGCGAAGCGTTTAGGTATTCCAGTTGTTGCTGTTATTGATACTAACTGCAATCCAGATAATATTGATTATCCAATTCCAGGTAATGATGATGCTTCGCGTGCAGTTGCTTTTTATTGTGATCTTATTGCGCGTGCTGCTCTTGATGGTATCGCTCGTCAGCAAAGTACAATGGGAGTTGATTTAGGAGCTCAAGTTGATGCGCCCATAGAGCCTGCTTTAGATGTGCCTGTAGAACCGGTTTTAAAAGATTCAGTTGCTATTACTGAAGAATAATTTGAAAACTTCTGTTAAAGCGCTTGTTTTGTATAGTAAAGGTTTTGAATGTGCACGGGATTTTTCTATACGTGCTTTCATTGTTATAAAATTAAAGAGGAAAATATGGGTATTACCGCTGCACAAGTGAAAGAACTTCGAGAATTATCAGGTGCTGGTATGATGGACTGTAAAGCAGCTTTAGCAGAAAGCAATGGTGATATGAAGGCTGCAGTTGATTGGCTTCGTAAAAAAGGGATAGCTAAAGCAGACAAAAAGGCTGGCCGTACGGCAGCTGAGGGATTGATTGGTGTTGTATCAAAAGGTTTTAGTGCTGTTTTAGTTGAAGTTAATTCTGAAACAGATTTTGTTGCTCGTAACGATGCATTTCAAGAAATAGTTCGCAATGTGGCAATTGCTGCTTTAGATACGAGGGGGATGCTGAGTCTGTTTCTGCCTCTGTTTATCCAGGTTCTAAAGAGACTGTAGAGACAGTTATTAAGGATGCCATTGGTACAATTGGCGAGAATATGACATTTCGTCGTTCAGCTAAATTATCTGTTACCGATGGTGTTGTTGCTTCCTATATGCATAATGCTGTTGCTGATGGCCTTGGTAAACTTGGTGTTTTAGTTGCTATTGAGACTTCTGGGAATAAAGAAGCTGCTGATGCCTTTGGTCGTCAGGTTGCTATGCATATTGCTGCAACTAAGCCGTTAGCAGTAACGGCGCAGGATATTGATGCTAGTGCTATTGAGCGCGAAAAATCGATTTTTTTAGATCAAGCACGCCAATCTGGAAAGCCTGAAAATATCATTGAAAAAATGGTGGAAGGACGCATGCGCAAATTTTATGAAGAAGTTGTTTTGCTTTCTCAAGCTTTTGTTATGAATCCTGATATTACTGTTGAGGCTGCTTTGAAAAACGCAGAGAAATCGATTGGTGCACCAGTGAAAATCACGGGTTTTATCCGTTTTGCTTTGGGTGAAGGTGTAGAGAAAGAAGAGTCTGATTTTGCTGCAGAAGTTGCAGCTGTAGCAAAGAGCTAGTTATTTTTTTGAATTATTTGATAATAAATTTCAAATTATAGCACAGTAATATTAATATAAATTGTAATTATTCCAAGGGTGTTGCGTGACAAGGTGATGCCCTTAGTGTATCGAAGACAAAAAGTACAAATGCTTTTTGGGAGATTATCAATGACATTAGCTCTTCGATATAAACGTGTCCTATTGAAAGTGTCTGGTGAAGCACTGATGGGAGGACAAAGCTTTGGCATTGATGTTTCAGTTGTAGATCGTATTGCTACTGATATCGCTGAAGCGCGAGCAATGGGTGTAGAGGTTGCTATTGTAATAGGTGGAGGTAATATTTTTCGTGGGGTTGCTGTTGCTTCACGTGGTGGGGATCGTGTAACTGGTGATCATATGGGAATGCTTGCAACTGCTATTAATTCTTTGGCATTACGGACATCATTGACCAAATTAAGGATTGAATCAGTTGTATTATCGGCGATTGCTATGCCGCAAATTTGCGAAAGTTTTTCGCAGCGCAAAGCGATAAGCTATATGAATCAAGGAAAAGTTGTTATTTTTGCTGGTGGTACAGGTAATCCATTTTTTACCACTGATTCTGCAGCTACTTTACGTGCAGCAGAAATAGGTGCGGATGTGTTATTGAAGGGAACACAAGTAGACGGCATTTACTCTGCAGATCCTAAAGTAGACCCTATGGCTAAGCGTTTTGATCAATTAACGCATATTGAGATTTTGCAATGGGGGTTATCTGTCATGGATACAACAGCTGTGACTTTAGCACGTGAAAATAATGTACCCATTATTGTATATTCTATTCATGAAAAGGGTGGTTTAGCTAAGGTATTGAATGGAGAGGGACAATTTACGATAGTATCAGAATAAAAGTGATTTTCAGGATATAATGAAGGGAAACATAAATATGGATATAACACTAATTATGGATGATCTGAAACGTCGCATGGAGGGTGCTATTTCATCTTTTAAACATGAGTTAGGTAGTTTGCGCACTGGGCGAGCATCAGCTAGTTTATTAGAACATTTGACGGTTGAGGCATATGGTTCTGTTGTCCCAATAAATCAAGTTGCTAATATTTCTGTTCCAGAATCACGGATGCTATCAGTTTCTGTATGGGATAAAACGATGATTGGGGCTGTTGAGCGTGCTATTCGTGATTCTGGTCTTGGTTTAAATCCTATTACTGATGGCATGAATTTGCGTATTCCTTTACCTGAATTAAATGAAGAACGCCGAAAAGAATTGGTAAAAATTGCGTATCAATATACCGAGCAAGCCCGTATTGCTGCTCGCCATGTTCGTCGTGATGGTATGGACAACTTAAAGAAGTTAGAAAAGGAAGGAGAAATTGGACAAGATGAAGCGCGTAGTTTGTCTGAGAAAGTTCAAAAGCTTACGGATGAAACCATCGCTGAGATTGATAAAATTTTGCTTTTGAAAGAAACTGAAATTATGCAAATTTAAATTTTCTATCATTAGATAAGGATATCATATTCTTATTATCTGCCATTTGTTTTAGATAAGAAAAGGTGAAAAGATATTATCTCGCATAATCTTTCAACTCTTGGGTAAATTATTTATGATTGTAATAATAAAATATCTTAATATGAATAGAATATAAATCTCAAGCTTAATTATTTGTATCAGTAATAAAAAGAAGTTTTTTAATTTTTACATTGAGTAACATATTTAAACTGTATTTTATTTCAATTTTAATAGATAAAATTTTGAAGCAATTATTAAAAGATGATTGATTTTGTAGGTGCTATTTTTTATCGAGGTTTTATTATAATTATTAGTAAATCTTAGAAAAGTGTGAGTATAAAATGTTGCGTAGCAAATTTTAGATATTATTTCTTCATTTGATTCTTTTTTTATCGTTTGGAGGTTGTTTTGTCTAATCTTATGTCTCGCATTCTGACAGCCATTGTTTTGGGCGCTATTACTTTGTATCTAACGTGGTATGGCGAGACTTTATTTTCTTTGTTTACGTGGGGAATAGGTGTTTTTATTCTTTATGAATGGATTCATATCACTGAAAAGAAGTGGAGCTTCTTACAAAAAATATTAGCTAGTGTTTTTTATTTTCTTTTTGGTTTCTTATTGATTGGCGGTGCACCTGCTTCATTACTTTTCAGTGTTTTAATGATTTTAGCAGTATTGTTAGCTTTTCCATCTATTGGAAATGCTGGTTGGACTTTTGGAGGATTTATATACGCGTCTTTTCCAGTAGGGGCTTTGTCTTTTTTACGAGATTTTAGCACATTGGGTTTTTGGAGAGTGATTTTTTTATTTACAGTAGTATGGAGCACAGATATTGCTGCGTATTTCGGTGGTCGTGCATTTGGGGGGCCTAAGTTAGCACCAAGATTTTCTCCTAATAAAACATGGTCAGGGGCAATTGTCGGAACACTTGCTGGACTTTCTAGTGGCATAATGATTGTGATTTATGTTTTTGGTATCGGTGCAGTGGATTATTTGATATTCTCTCTTGCTTTAGTGTTATCCATTATTTCACAAATAGGTGATTTAGGGCAATCATGGTTTAAAAGGCGATTCTCTGTTAAAGATTCTGGTTTTTTATTACCTGGACATGGAGGGTTTATGGACCGTATGGATGGGTTGATTGCTGCTACTTGCCTTTTTTATATAATTGGCTCATTTATATTTCATATGAATATACCGTCAATCTTTTTTATATGATTTTATTGGAAAATGATACTTTGGAGTTTTTAAGACATATACTTAATGTAAGTGATCTCTTTTTAAGAGGCTTAAATGTTGTTTTCACCATTTTAATTATTGTTTTTGTACATGAGATGGGACATTATCTTATGGGCAGATGGTGTGGTATTCAGGCATCTGTTTTTTCGATTGGATTTGGACCAGAATTGCTGAATTATACAGATAAACGGGGTACACGGTGGCGTTTAGGGCTTTTTTTCTTAGGGGGATATGTAAAATTTATTGAAGATAGTAAAGAAATAATATCATCATCAAAATCATCTTCATTTACACCTGGTTCATTTATGGCTGCTCATGCTTGGAAAAGAGCGATGACGGTTTTTGCAGGATCCTTATTTAATGTTTTATTTACTATTGTTGTTTTAACATTTTTTTTCTTTTTTTATGGCCGTGTAGTTGTTGAACCCGTTGTTGGTTATTTAGAAAAAGATTCTCCTGCTATTCAAGCTGGTTTAATGCCAGGTGATCGTTTTGTTAAAATGGATGGTAAAAAGATTGAAAGTTTTGGAGATTTAGTAGCTTATGTAGCTTTGCGCGGTCGAGATCCTGTAGAATTTAAAATAGATCGTATGGGGCAAATTTTAACTGTAATAATTACACCTAAAGTAATTAAGCGGGATGATGGATTTGGCAATCAGGTTCGGGTCGGTATGATTGGTATAAGAGCTCCTGTTGTTGGTGATAACCCTGAGCATTTAGATCCGGTTTATAAGAAACATATTCACTATAATTGGATAGAATCAATAAAAGAGTCATTAAGGCGTACAATATTGATTATTATCCAAACAATCTCTTTTTTTAGTCGTTTAATCGGTGGGCAAGAAGATCATTGCCAATTAAGTGGTCCTTCTAAAACTGTGCAGATTGCTTGGAAAATTAATGAAACAGGTTTTTCCTCTATGTTGTATTTTACAGCTTTTTTTTCAATTTGTATTGGGCTTATTAATTTTTTTCCTATTCCACCGCTTGATGGTGGACATTTATTGTTTTATATTATTGAAGCTATAGTTGGTAAGCCAGTTCCTGCTAAAATTCAGGAAATTGCTTTTCATATAGGGTTTTTTACTGTCATCGTGTTTACGGTTTTTGCACTATTTAATGATTATTTTTGTGATTTGGCTATTAGCTATGGAAAATATTTTACAAATTGAGGAATAATGAAGATTAAGAGGTTGTTTACTATATTCACAAAATATTGTGGCGTAGTGAGCTATGGGTAGTAATTTAAGTGCTAAATGGTTCCTAATAATAAAGTTGTTGTAGCTTAATTTATTAGGGTATATGTCTAGAAATAAAAGAGTATTAAGGTGAAGAGGCTAATGACTGCGAGTTCAAGATTTTTAAACGCAACATCTGCATTGGTGCTAGCTATAGTTGCAGTTGTTCCAGCAGCAGCTGTTATGTCAATCGCAACTGTTGAGGAAACACAGGCATCAATTGTTCATTCTATTGAAGTTCGTGGTAATAAGTATGTAGGTGCTCAGACTATTAGAGATAATATGAAAATTAAAGCTGGAAGAAATTTTTCTGAAGGTGATATTGATGCTGAAGTAAAGCGCCTTTTTGAGCTAGGATTATTTTATGATATTAAAATAAATCAAGTAGGCAATAAGCTTGTTGTAGCTGTTAAGGAATATGAGACTGTTAATCAGGTACTCTTTCAAGGAAATAAAACATTTAAAGATCCTGATCTTAAGCGTTTCATTACTCTGAAACAAAATGAAGCTTTCAGTTCTGATAAGCTTTCAGCTGATATAAAAGTGATTCGTGAAGCGTATAGGACTGTTGGTCGCAATAATGTTTCTGTTACAGTTCAAACTATTAATTTAGGTGAAGGACGTGTAAATGTGGTTTTCAATATTGTTGAAGGCCAGAGGACAAAAATTGCCGATATTACGTTTCAAGGGAATAAGACATTTGGAGTGCGTCGTTTGCGTGATGTGATTTTAACGAAGCCGTCAGGGATATTCTCATTATTATTGAAGGGAGATGTTTATACAGAAGATCGTCTAGCTGCTGATGAAGAGGCTCTCCGCAGATTTTATTATAGTCGTGGTTATGCTGATTTTCGTGTTGTTTCATCTAAGGCAGTTTATGATGAAAGCAATAATGCCTATAAAATTCATTTCATTCTTGATGAAGGGGCATGCTATAAAATTGGTGATATTCAGATTGAGAGCGATATTGAAGGGGTTGATACTGAGTCTCTAAAAAAGATTATAAAGACCCGTACAGGTGATGTTTATAATGCGGAATATGTTGAGCAGTCTGTAACACTTATTAATAATAAAGTTGCTGACTCTGGATATGCCTTTGCTAAGGTTGATCCAAGGGGAAACCGTAATTTTAAGAATCACACAATTTCAATTGTTTACAACATTGAGCAAGGTCCTCGAGCCTATGTTCAACGAATTGAGATACGTGGTAATGAAAAGACACGTGATTATATTATTCGGCGTGAGCTTGATTTAAATGAAGGTGATGCTTACAATCAAACGTTGGTGCAACGTGCAAAACGTCGATTAGAATCTCTGGGTTTTTTTAAAGCAGTTAATATTTCAATGGTTCCGACGGATCAATCTGATCAGGTTACGTTGGTTATAGATGTAGTAGAAGTTCCAACTGGAGATCTTTCTTTCTCTGGAGGCTATACGACAGGTGGTACAAGTCCAGGTATGTCACTTGAAGTATCTGTTACTGAGCGTAATCTCGGAGGGCGTGGCCAATATGTACGTTTGGGGCTAGGGGCTGGTCAAGAGAAGTCCCGTAATTATAATTTATCGTTTGTTGATCCCCATTTCTTAGGTTATCGTTCATCTGCTGGTCTTGATATTTTTCGCAGTACTTATCGTGCTGATAAAGCATATGATGTACGGCAAACAGGTGGCTCGCTTCGGTTTGGGCTACCAATTAATGATCAATTATCTGCTAATTTAGCTTATTCTTATGTGCAAGAGGAATATGATTTTGGTGCACAATATGATTTAACTGATGATGCAGTTATAAGAGAATTATACCAAAAATATTCTGGTGCAATCGTTCAAGCTGCTAAGCATAGTCCTTGGCATCGTTCATCTATTAGTTATGGTTTAACTTATAATTCTATAGATGATATGAAAAATCCTCATGATGGCATATATGCACGCCTTCTTCAGGAGTATGCAGGGCTTGGTGGAGATGCGCAGTTCCTGAAGACAACTGGTAAAGCGATGATGTACAAAACACTCTCTGATCGAATGGATGTTGTTGGTTTATTTTCTGTTGGTGCGGGTTATATATATGGAATAGGTGATAATGGTCTTCGTATTTTTGATATGTTTAAAAGCAACAATGATATGATTCGAGGTTTTAAGTATAATGGAATAGGGCCTCGCCAGATTTCTGAGCAGGGTGAAGTGTATTTCTTAGGTGGTACAACGTATATGAATGGAATTGCTGAAGTGCAGTTTCCTATACCTATTGTGCCCGATAGTTTAGGATTCCGCGGTGCTGTATTTTTAGATGCTGCAACACTCTATGGCAATAATTATAAGCCTGTTCTGACAAATGAGGCACCAGTTACAAATAGCCATAGTTCATGGCGTACATCTGCGGGGGTTAGTTTAATGTGGGAATCTCCATTTGGCCCGCTTCGTTTTGATTATGCTTGGCCATTAACTAAGCAAGAAGGCGATAATGTGCAAAGTCTGAACTTTGGTATTTCTACCAAGTTTTAATTTGGATTTTCTCCAGGAGGTTAAACTTTAAGGGGAATTACATTAAACTGGGAGAGAAAGTGTTTTGATGGCGGATACATTTTTTTTTACGCCGTCTCGGCGGTTAACGGTTGCTGACCTAGTAAAGTTGACGGGTGCAAAACTTCTTAATCCAGAGTTTTCTAATACAGTTATAAATACTCTTTCTTCTGTTGAGAGTGCTAGGGAGGGTTCTCTTGTCTTTATAGAGAATCAAAAGCTTTCTGATGCTCTATTAGGGAGTTCTGCGGTTGCTGTTTTTTGTACGAGTGATATTGCTTTTAAAGTGCCTGAAACTATTGCGATTTTAGTGACATCTACGCCGCAACGTGATTTTGCTCAAGTGGGACGTGTTTTATTTCCTGCTTCTGTTAGGCCAATACCTTGGTTCGGTCAAAAAGGAATTTCACCACATGCTCATATTCATTCAAGTGCTAAGCTTGGAAATGATGTGTGTGTTGAGGCAGGAGCTGTTATTGCTAAAAATGTTGAAGTTGGTTCAGGTACTCTTATTTCATCAACAGCTGTTATTGGAGAAAATTGTCGTATTGGACGTGATTGCTATATTGCTCCTAAGGTAACGGTTCAATATTCTTTAATAGGTGATAGAGTTTATATTTATCCTGGTGTTTGTATTGGGCAAGATGGTTTTGGTTATGTTAAAAGTGCCGTTGGCGTTGAAAAAATTCCACATCTTGGTCGTGTGATAATTCAAGATGGTGTAGAAATTGGTGCAAACACGACGATTGATCGTGGTACATTTGATGATACAATCATAGGTGAGGGGAGCAAAATTGATAATCTGGTGCAGATTGCTCATAATGTGAAGATTGGTCGTTATTGTCTTATTGCTGCTCAATGCGGAATTGCTGGAAGCACATTTATAGGAGATATGTCTCAGCTCGGGGAAGTGTTGGAATTGCGGATCATATTACAATAGGTGAATGTGTTCAAATTGCTGCTGGTAGTGGTGTTATGAATGATATCCCAGATGGAGAAAAGTGGGGAGGTAGTCCGGCGCGACCATTTAAACAGTGGTTTCGCGAAGTAGCGGCATTACGTAGTATCGGGAAAGTAAAAAGGGAGAAACGGTGATATGACCGATACTGAAGAGACTAAAAGTTTAGGGGCTATAGACATTGATAAATTGCTATCAATATTACCACATCGTTATCCATTTTTATTGATTGATCGTATAATCGAAATTGATGGTGATCACGGAGCTATTGGTATTAAAAATGTAACAATTAATGAACCACATTTTATGGGACACTTTCCTGAAAAACCAGTTATGCCTGGTGTTTTCATTTTAGAAGCTATGGCACAAACAGCAGGAGCGATTTCACTTTTGAGTTTAAATAGTACGGAATTAGGTCTAGTCTATCTTATGACTGTTGATAATGCAAAATTTCGTAAACCGGTTATACCTGGTGATCAACTGAAGATTCATGTCCAACTATTAAAAAAGCGGTCGAATATTAGACGTTTTTTATGTATTGCAAAAGTAGAAGATATTCGCGTTGCTGAAGCAGAAATTTCTGCGATGATTGTTGAATCAAAGTAAATTAGGAATTTTGGAATGTCTGATACAAAAATCCATCCAACTGCTTTTGTAGAAAAAGGAGCACAACTTGGTAAAAATGTATCAATAGGGCCGTTTTGTCATATTGGTCCAAAAGCTGTTATTGATGATGGATGTCATCTAATGAGTCATGTTGTAATAATGGGCGAGACAGTGATAGGTGCAAATAGTAAGATATTTCCTCACGCAGTTTTGGGTGGAGATCCACAGAATAATAAACATAAAGGGGGGCATACAACTCTTTTTATTGGTAAAAACTGTATGATTCGTGAAGGCGTTACGATGCATAGAGGTTCGGATACAAGCTTAGGAACAACAGTTGTTGGCGATAATTGTCAATTCTTTTCTTATGCTCACGTTGCACATGATTGTTGTGTAGGGAATCATGTGACATTTGCAAATAATGCAATGATTGGCGGCCATGTTACGGTTGGTGATTATGTTATTATTGGTGGTGGTGCTGCTGTTCATCAGTTTGTTCGTATTGGACATCATGCATTTATTGGTGGTGTATCTGCATTGGTTGGAGATTTGATTCCTTATGGAACAGCTGTCGGTGTACAAGCAAAACTTGCCGGACTAAATATTATTGGTATGAAGCGTGCTGGTCTTGCACGTAAAGAGATTCATGCTTTACGTCATGCAGTTTTTATGCTTTTTGATCGTAATAAACCGTTTAAAGAACGTGTTAATGATGTTTTTTCTTCTTATTCTACTTCGCAATCTGTAATTGATGTAATTAATTTTATTCAAGAAAAAGGAAAACGTTTTTATTGTACGCCTAGATTTGAAGATAATATAATAAATTCAAATAAGGACTAAAAGTGCCTTTTTCTAATGTTAGAAATTGTCTTGCCGGTAGAACTGCCATCATTGCTGGAAGTGGTGTTTTACCTAGAGTAGTTGCTCAGGAACTTGAAAAACGCGGACAAAATCCTTTTCTTGTTCTTTTGCGTGGTGAAGCCGATGTAGCACTTTATAGTTATGAATATTGTGAACTATCAATTGTAGAATTAGCACGATTATTTAAAATTTTAAAAGCAACTGAAATTCGCAATGTTATTTTGGCAGGTGGTGTGAAAAAGCGTCCATCTCTTTTGCAATTGCGAGCCGATTGGGCAACTTTATCGGCTTTATCAAAGTTGTTTAAGGCATTGAGAAGTGGAGATGATACATTATTAAGAAGCTTTATACGTATTCTGGAGGATCGTGGTTTTTGTGTTATTGGTGCCCATGAAATTGTACCAGATTTGCTCGCTCCAATAGAATTTGATTTAACAGTGCAACGTGCTACTCCCAAGCAGAATGCTGATATTCTTTTAGCGGTTGAAGCAGCAAGGATGTTAGGTCGATTAGATATTGGACAAGCAGCTGTAGCTATTGATGGACGAGTGGTTGCAGTAGAAGATGCAGAAGGAACTGATAATATGTTAAAGCGAGTCCAGGAAATGCGGGAAAAGCAGCAAATTGTGCCGCAAGGTGGTGTGCTTGTGAAATGTGTAAAACCACAACAAGATTATCGGGTGGATTTGCCATCAATTGGACCTACAACAGTAATTAATGCTGCCAAAAGTGGATTGTCTGGCATTGCAGTGGAAGCAAAGAAAAGTTTGATATTATCTTTAGAAAAAACGATAGAAGAAGCCAACAAACGTTCTTTGTTTATAGAAACATTTAGGACAACGGACAATGAATAATAGTTCTTTAAAAATTGCTGTTATTGCAGGTGAAGAATCTGGTGATTTACTTGGGGCAGACTTAATTTCTTCTTTATCTAAACAGACAAGATGCGATATTCATTTGATTGGTGTTGGAGGCAGACATTTAGAAGCATTAGGTCTGAAAAGCTTTTTTAACTTTAATGATATTGCTTTAATAGGTTTAGGAGCAGTGTTAAAGAAACTGCCATTACTATTGATGCATATTCGTAATTTATCTAAGTTCATTGCACAGGAACAACCTGATTGTTTAATTATTATTGACAGTCCTGATTTTACTCATCGTGTTGCAAAAAGAGTACGCATTTTAACGCCTTCTATTCCTATCATTCAATATGTCGCTCCAACTGTTTGGGCATGGCGGCCAGAACGTGCTAAAATTATGCATAAATTTATTGATCATGTATTGGCAATTTTTCCTTTTGAAGAAAAGATTATAAAAGATTTGAATGGGCCAGCTACAACTTATGTTGGGCATCGCCTTTTAACCTACTCACCGCTTTTAGCTGTTCAAGCGAAAAAAAAACGTTTACGTAATGAACAAATATTACAACCTACAGTTGTTGTTTTACCAGGATCACGGAATTCAGAGATACGCAATTTGATGCCTATTTTTGGACAAGTAATAGAAATTGCTAAGCAACGCATTCCTCATTTACGTATTATTTTACCAACTTTACCAGAGTTAATAAATGAGATTCGTATTTTAGCTCAAGACTGGAAAAATGAGGTTGAGATTGTTGTTGGTGAAGATGCAAAATGGTCTGCTTTTGCAGAAGCTGATGTTGCACTTGCGGCGTTAGGAACAGTTTCACTTGAATTAGCACTGGCAAGAATTCCAATGGTTCTTTGCTATAAACTTGATTGCTTTTCTAAATTATTTTTTTTTTCAAAAGTATTACTATGGAGCTCTGCTCTTCCAAATATTATTGCTGATAAGCCTGTTGTTTCGGAATATTTTAATGAATTTTTGCGACCTGGTATGTTAGCAAGGCAGATAGAACAACTTTTAAATAACCACTTATTACGACGTGTACAATTTGATTCTTTTGATATAATAGAGACGAAAATGAAAACAAAAATGCCATCAGGAGACATTGCTGCTCAAACCATTATACGCTTTCTTAAGGAGAAAACAGAACGTTTAAAATTGTTGATACCATAATGTTTATGGTTAGTGTTTGATTTTAGCTAGAAAATCACGAGCACGTTGGCTTTTAGGATTAGTAAAAAATGTGCTTGATGCTGTATCTTCGATAATTCTTCCGTTTTCTAAAAAGAGTATCCTTTCTGAAACTTTGCGAGCGAAACCCATTTCATGGGTAACACAAAGCATTGTTATTCCGGTATTTGCTAGTTGTGCCATAACCTCTAAGACTTCTCCAACGCTTTCTGGATCAAGTGCTGATGTCGGTTCATCAAAAAGCATTATTTGAGGTTCCATACAAAGAGCACGTGCTATAGCTACGCGCTGTTTTTGTCCACCAGATAGTTGTAAAGGATACTTATTACAGTGTTTTTCAACGCCAACTTGTGTAAGATAATGGATTGCTTTTTCTGTTGCTTGTTGTTTGGAAAGTCTTTGAACTGCTATAGGTGCTAAAATACAATTTTGTATAACAGTCATATGGGGAAATAAATTAAAGTTTTGAAAAAGCATTCCTATTGTGCGTAAAATACTTTTTTGCTGTTGTATAGGAGCTTTATTAATATCAACATTGTGAAGTAAGATTGAACCCTCTTGTGCTTGTTCTAGTTGATTAATACAACGAATTAAAGTTGATTTTCCTGATCCTGAAGGGCCACAAATAACAATACGTTCGCCAGTTTCTATATCTAAATTGATGTCGCATAGTACCTGAAAGTTCCCATACCATTTATTTAAGTGGCGGATAGAGATAATTAAGCTTTTTGCGTTATCAAGAGGATGATTATTTTTATTTTCTAGATTCATTTTTTATTCTCTCAATTGATGAATAAATCAATTAATTTAATATTTTGATTGGGTGAAGAGTTTTTATAATTATTTTTATCTATCGTAAATATCGGGTTAGATAGTGTTCAATTAGAATAATAACTCGATGAATAAACTCGACGATAATAAGATAAATAATAGCAGCCCAAACGTAAACTTGAAAATCAAAAGTACGTGAGTAGATTAGTTTAGTTGTGCCCATTAAATCATAGACAGTTACGAGTGAAGCAATAGCACTAGATTTGGTCATTAAAATAAATTCATTTCCTAAGGGGCGTAATGCTGCAACCATTGCTTGTGGAAAAATAATTTTGAAAAATATTGTAAAGCGATCCAGTCCTAAAGCTTTTGATGCTTCTCGTTGTTCTGTTGCTACTGCTAGCAAGCTTCCCCTAAAGATCTCAGCTTGATAGGCAGAAGAATTAAGCGAAAAAATAAAAAGACAGCAATACCAAGCATTTTGAAAAAACCACCATAAGCCAATTTGTTGCCAGAAGCTGCTTAATGATCCAAGTCCATAGTAAAAGAGAAAGAGCTGTGCCAATAAAGGAGAACTGCGAAAAAAGTAGATATAAGCACGTGCCAAATATTGTAAGGGTTTATTGTTAGATACACGTATGAGTGTAATCAATATACCAAGAAGAAGTCCTATTGAACAAGAAATAGAAACAAGTTTCAAAGTAACAATAAAGCCATCGAATAATTTTAAGCTATAACGGCTTAAAAGTACAGGATTAAAAAGAAAATAGGGCCATTCAAGAAACATTAGATCAGTACCTTTTATATCCTACTTGAGCGCATGTTATCTAGATAATGTAAAATTGTGGAAGAAGCTGCTGAAAACAATAGATAGAGTAAGCATGCTACAAGATAAAACAGAATAGGTTCATTAGTTGCTGTCGCAGCTAAATTAGTTTGTCGCATGAGATCAAGAAGTGAAATAGTTGAAACAAGAGATGTATCCTTAAGCAAAGTAAGCCAATTGTTAGAAAGTCCTGGTAAGGCATTGTGGAAAAGTTGAGGAAAAACAATCCGGAAAAACGTTGTCGAGCACGGCAAACCTAAAACTTGAGCTGCTTCATATTGGCTTTTATCAAACATATTAAATGCCGCAAGCCAAACTTCACAAGAAAAAGCTGCAAAAACCGCACTGAATGCAATAATAGCAGCAATAAAAGCATTAATACTAAATATTATGTCAATATTTAAGAAATCAAATATAGCTTGAATAAAGTTTTGTAAGCCATAATAAACAAAAAACAATGTTAAAATTTCTGGTAGCCCGCGAAATACCGATGAAAATAAAGTTGCTGTAACTTTAAGTATCTTGATATTGGACTGAATCATTATTGCATTCATAAGCCCTAAAGGAAGTCCTAAAATTAGGCAGCACAGAGCTAATGATAATGTCATTCCTGCACTTGTAAGTATTACCACACCCCACCCACCATTGCTAAATGATAGCAATGATAAACTGTCAATCATCTCCATTCTCCTAATAAAGGTTTGAGTAGTTATTTGCTGAAAATGTAAATCATTTGCTCAATTTGTAATTAATTTTATGTTTAATAAGTATCACTTGGGAAGTATTTTTTAGTAATTTTATCATATGTTCCATCATCACGAATTGCTTTTATGGCTTTATTGAACTGGCTTTTAAGATCGTCGTTATTTTGGCGAATAGCAATTGCAATAGGAAGTTGAGTTCCTTTAATACTTCCTAAAAAGTGGCAACAATCCTTTCCTTTGTTTTTAAACCAATCTAATATTTGTAATTTATCAAGAATAACAATATCAAGGCGGTTACTTAACAAATCGCGTATTACTTCTTTTGTTGTGGGATAAAATTTAATGTTGACTCCTTTAGATACATAATGGTTTTCCGCGTATATAGCTTGTGTTGTGTTTAATTGTACACCAAGATTTTTTCCTTTAAATGCTTCTGCTGAGATTTCTTTAATTTGTGAATCTTTAAGAACAATTACAGCTAATTCTGTGCTGTAATAAGCATCTGTGAAGTCAATTTTTTTTAGTCGCTCTTGTGTTGGGGATAAGGACGCAATAATAGCATCATATTTTTGAGCAAGAAGACCGAGAATAATTCCATCAAAATCTTGAATAGTGATGACGCATTCAATTTTCATTTTTTCGCAAAGTGCATGAGTTATATCAATATCAAAACCATGAAGTTTATTATTTGAGTCAATATAACTGAATGGAGGATAGGAACCTTCAGTTGCAATTTTCAACGTTTTAGCATTAGCTAACTGGGAAAATAGTGTTGCGCTTATTATGAAGGCTACAGCCAATAATTTCATTATCCTCTCCTATGAAATGCACAAAGAGATACTACGCTATTACATATTTTATAATCTGTAAGCTTTATGAAGAGCAATACAAAAATTTATTAGTATTTATTTTTTTATAATCATAACAAGTCTTTATTATGTTAGGAGTGTATAATATACGCACAGGAAAAAATTCACAGTAAGTAAAATATGAATTGTATTTTATTATCTTTATACAAGAATTATTTTAAATTATTCAATTTGTTTTTATTAATGATGTGATAGCTTGATATTTTGAGAATGGCTGAGCACATATTCTATTATGTCATGATAACATGCTTTTAATTCTGTCAGCTTGAATTTAGCAAAAAACATGTAAAAAGCGTAGAAAATACGATAAATAAGTTTGTGAGTGGTGAAACATAGATAAAAAAGCAACGATAGAATAGATTTACTCATTTTTAAATAAGGTAATTAAAACTTTTCATGCCTTGAAGCAGTTTGTATTGCTTTTTTGTTATTGACATGTTGACTTTGCATCTTTTCAAAGACCGCTGGTCTATAGGCGCGCAATTTAAGCCCTTACTAAGTAAGAGTTAGACGTAATATGAAACCTTATTTTAAATCTTAACTTAATATGACGTTTCTATGTTTTGAAAAATAGAAAGATCAATTAAAAATGAGAGTGATAATTTGAAGAAAATACAAAAATAAAGCCCCAATAAATTGAGGCTTTATTGATTAATTTTTTATTTTTTTGAGTTTGTACGGTTGTTCATCGGGATATATTCGCGTGCTGTAGGACCTGTATACAGTTGGCGTGGACGGCCAATTTTTTGTGCTGGATCTTCAATCATTTCTTTCCATTGTGCAACCCAGCCAACACTGCGCGCTAACGCAAAGAGAACAGTAAACATTTCAGTCGGGAAACCTAAAGCTTTTAATGTAATACCAGAATAAAAATCAACATTAGGATAAAGCTTTTTTTCAATAAAGTATTCATCATTTAAAGCAATTTTTTCAAGTTCCATAGCAATATCAAGAAGTGGATCATCTTGAATATTGAGTTCTTTTAAGACTTCATGGCAGGTTTGCTGCATGATTTTCGCACGTGGATCATAATTTTTATAGACACGGTGACCAAAACCCATAAGACGGAAACGATCATTTTTATCTTTTGCACGTGCAATAAACTCAGGAATTTTTTGAACATTGCCTATTTCTTGCAGCATTTTTAGACACGTTTCATTAGCACCACCGTGCGCTGGTCCCCAAAGGCATGCTACACCTGCTGCTATACACGCAAATGGATTAGCTCCTGATGAACCAGCAAGACGTACTGTTGATGTAGATGCATTTTGTTCATGATCTGCATGAAGAGTGAAAATTCGGTCCATAGCTCGAGCAAGCACTGGATTAATTTTATATTCTTCGCAAGGAACGGAAAAGCACATGTGAAGGAAATTTGCAGCGTAACTTAGATCGTTACGCGGATAAACAAATGGTTGCCCAATACTATATTTATATGCCATCGCAGCAAGAGTTGGCACTTTGGAAATAAGACGAATAGAAGCAATCATTCTCTGCTGGGAATCTGTAATGTCAATGGAATCATGATAGAATGCAGACATCGCTCCAAGGCAAGCAACCATAACAGCCATAGGATGAGAATCACGACGAAAGCCATGGAAAAATCTTGCAAATTGTTCATGTACCATTGTGTGTTGCATAATACGCTGATCAAAGTCAATTTTTTCTTGTTTTGTTGGTAATTCTCCATAAAGCAAAAGATAGCAGCTTTCGAGAAAGTCTCCTTTTTCAGCGAGCTGATCAATAGAATAACCACGATAAAGTAAGACTCCTTTGTCACCATCGATATACGTGATTTTTGACTCACAAGAGGCAGTTGAGGTAAAGCCAGGATCATAAGTAAAGGTGTCAGTTTCTTTATAAAGAGAGGCAATCTCGATGACATCAGGGCCAATAGTACCTTTACGGATAGGTAATTCTATTTCTTTACCATTGACAGTCATATATGCTTTATTTTCTGACATTAAATATTTCCTTTCAGTGCTTCCATTTTTTTAACTTAATATGCTGGTTTATTCGCTATGGCAATTTATAGTTAAAGCTTTTCCTATTTATGTTAAGAATATATTGACTCTAAAATTTTGTTTAAGCCAATGTGAAATATTATTTATTATAGTTTTTTTAAAAATATTTATTTCAATTTTTTAAATTTAAAAACAATTTTATTTTTCATTAAGAGAATTATACTTTAATTTTGCTAGTTTTGTATATATTCATTAATATGCTATTCAGGTAATTTGGTCGTTGATGCGATTAAGAGA
Organism: Bartonella sp. AR 15-3; assembly: GCF_002022445.1. Lineage (GTDB taxonomy): Bacteria > Pseudomonadota > Alphaproteobacteria > Rhizobiales > Rhizobiaceae > Bartonella. The sequence continues at coordinate 508,716 of NZ_MUYE01000001.1, forward strand.
CTCATCTTTTCCTAATAAGATAAGTATATCAAAAATTCCTGGTGATGTTACGCGTCCTGTAAGAGCCGCTCGAAGCGGTTGAATAACAGCTCCAAATTTAAGTTCTTGTGTTTGTGCATAATGTTTGATGGTTTTGTCCAAAGTATTTGCGTCCCAATTTGAGCACGATATTAGGATAGGATAAATTCCTTTTAAAATAGTTCGACCATTTTCATTTAAGAGTGTTTTTGCTTGTTCATCAAGAGGTAACGGTCGTTGTGTAAAAATAAATGATGCGTTATTAATAAGTTCAAGTAATGTTTTTGAACGTTCTTTTAAACTTGGTATTGCAGCTAGAAATTGAGCACGACATTTTTCATCAAGTTGTTTTGTTATTTTTAATTCATTTGCATTTTCCTGTAAAATATTAAGAGCAGCATCACATAGATTTTCATCATTACTTAGACGCATATAATGTCCGTTGATGGCATCTAATTTTTTGAAATCAAAACGGGCAGCACTTTTATTTATATCATCAATATCAAACCAAGCAATCATATCTTCTATTGAAATAATCTCATCATTACCATGGCTCCAGCCTAGACGAACAAGGTAATTGAGCAAGGCAGCAGGGAGATATCCCATTTTTCGATAGGCATCGATACCTAGTGCGCCATGCCGTTTTGATAATTTTGCACCGTTTTCACCATGGATGAGCGGGATGTGGGCCATAATAGGAATATCCCATCCCATTGCATTGAAGATAATTGCTTGGCGAGCTGCATTCGTAAGATGATCATTACCGCGAATAATATGTGTTATCCCCATATCATGATCATCAACAACAACAGCATGCATATAAGTTGGAGAACCATCAGAACGTAAAATGATAAAGTCATCTAGATCTTTATTAGGAAAGCGAATATCACCTTGAACACGATCGTGTAAAATCGTTTCGCCATCTTGTGGAGCTTTAATTCGAATAACAGGTTTAATTCCTTTGGGGGCTTCAGCAATATCACGGTCACGCCAGCGCCCATCGTAGCGTGGTGGGAGACCTTTTGCAAAGGCATCCTCTCGCATTGCAGCTAATTCTTCAGGTGTTGCATAGCAATAATAAGCTTTGCCATTTTTTACGAGTTGTTCAGCGACTTGACGGTGACGCTCTGCTCGTTTGAATTGCGAAATGGGATCTCCTTCATAGTGAAGTCCCATCCAGTGCAGACCCTCTATGATAGCTTTAACTGCAGCTTCTGTTGAACGCTCTCGATCTGTATCTTCAATACGTAAAAGCATTTTTCCTCCAGTATGTTTCGCATAAAGCCAATTAAAAAGTGCGGTACGAGCGCTACCAATATGAAGGAAGCCTGTAGGTGATGGTGCAAAACGAGTAATAACAGACACAGATCTTATCCTCTAAAGTTGAGATATTATTTATGATATTTTATTGAAGAACTATGTTAACATAGGTATTAGGGTGTGCAACAGCCGCGTTGCAAGTAAAGTGGGGATTTGCGGATGTTAAATCAAAATAAAGTTGAAGATGATCTATCAAGAGGTCTTTTCTCACAGAGAAAACGTCTTATTTTGATACAGAAGGGAGATCCGTCTGTTATTGATGGTGCAAGCAATGCTACCTATAATGGGCAAGAGGATTCTTTATTTTCTTTTTTAAAGGAAAAAGTAGTTTTTTTGTGGGAATGGCTGATAGATTGCGTAAAGCAGGAAATTTCTTTTGGACTGCTTTTCTCATTAATTTTGGTATTTTTTTGTACAGGTATTATTTTTTATTTCAGTTTAGAGCAAGAACCGAGTTGGAAACAATTTGTTGTATTGATTACTATATTCCCTGGCTTGTTATATCTTTTACGGTGTTATCAGAAAATATGGATTATAACTGGGTTTTTGTTTTGTATTGTATTAGGCGCTTTGGCAGCAAAAATAGAAACATGGCATATGTCTACTCCAATGTTGAACTGCGATGTTATAACTATGCTAACAGGACGAATTGTTTCTATTAAGTCTGTAGGAAAAGGGGGATTTCATTTAAAAGTAGATGTTTTGAAGACAGAGCGATCTACTTTACCTTATAAACTCAATCGAGTGCATTTAGTCGCAAAGTCTTTACCATATGGGTTAACTCCTGGAGACGGCTTATATGGAAAAGTAAAGCTTCGTGCTTTATCTGGAGCAATACGTCCAGGAAGTTATGATTTTAGTTTTCATAATTATTTTAAAAGAATTGGTGCTCAGGGATTTTATTTAGGAACACCAAAAAAGATATTGGTTTTTCAGCCTAATACGATGTTAGGAACAGTTTTACAAAAAATTGAAAATTTACGCATGCAAATGACTGAGAAAGTTAGTAAAGCAGTTGGTGGAGAAGAAGGAAAAGTTTCTGCTGCTTTGATAACAGGACAGAGAGGGGGGATTTCAAATAATACTAATGAAGCATTACGTATAGCTGGATTGGCACATATCTTATCAATATCAGGTTTGCATATGGCATTACTCAGTGGTGTGGTTTTTATTATTGTACGGAGTTTTTTTGCATTTTTTCCAGTCTTTTCATCTTATTACTCAGTTAAAAAAATTGCTGCTATTGCTGCATTAATAGTTACAGCTTTTTATTTGATATTGTCTGGTTCAAATATTGCCGCACAAAGAAGTTTTTTAATGGTTGCTGTTATGTTGACTGCTATATTATGTAACCATTCTGCTATAACAATGCGTAATTTTGCTATTGCTGGTTTAGTAACTGTAGCTATAAGTCCGCATGAGATATTAGGGCCTAGTTTTCAAATGTCATTTTCTGCAACTGCGGCTTTGATTGCTGCTTTTGCTTGGTGGAGTGAGGGGCATTTTTCTTATAAAGGAAATACAGCCCCTTCTTATGTTGGGGGAAGGGTACTTCGTTTTGTCTTTTTATCTGTTGTTTCAACTTGCATGTCCTCATTGGTTGCTGGTTCTGCAAGTGGGATTTACGCAGCTTATCATTTTTCTAATGTAGCTCTTTTAGGTATTATCAGCAATGTTTTAGCTTTTCCTATTGTATCAATTTTCATCATTCCATTTGGACTACTCTCCGTTTTTTCAATGTTTTTAGGCCTTGAATGGTGGCCATTACAGGTTATGGGATTTGGAACGAGCCTTATGATAAAAATTGCTTATGTTGTAAAAGCTATTTCTCCTGTTTTAAATCCTGGATTTATCCCGTTATCTGCATTGATTTTATTAAGCATCGGTTTAGTTGGACTCACTTTTTTAAAAACAGCTATTAGATTCTTTTTTGGTTTCTTTATTTTAGGAGGTATTTTAGTTTGTATAATGCAGTCGCCTATACAATTAATAATAGCAGATAATATGAAAATTGTGGGTGTTCTCAATGACGATATATTATATATTGATCATTATCATCCTTCTAAGTTTACGATATCTCTATGGGAAAAATCATTTCGCATAAATAAAACCATTAAACCAACAAAGATTGGTCCATCTCTCAAAGGACAATTTATTTGCGATGATAACATCTGTACAACTTTATTAGAAAATGGATTTAAAATTGCTATCTTATATGGAGAAACAGATCACTGTGTAAAAGCAGATATTATAATTAGAAAACATGCAACAAGTAATCGAACATGCGATACAACAAACGCAATAATATTTACACCTCAACAATTATTATCGCGAGGGAGTATTATACTTAATAAAGATAAAAACACTCTTTGGTCTTCTTCAGGTTTTAATAGACCATGGAATATTCATAGAAAAAGCTTATAAAAACTAGCTAATTTATAACCTCTATAATAATTTATAATAAGCTTTTCACAGATGAGACAATGGTTTTTTAGCATTCACATTCAGTAGAATTCGCATTGAGCTGACTATATTTCTCTTCTCCCATTGTGTTAAAAAGCTGAAGTTGAGTTTCAAGAAAATCAATGTGTTTCTCCTCGTCTTCAAGCAATCCATCAAATAATTTCTTTGAGATATGATCAGAAAGCTTAGCACAAATTTCACGTGATTTTAAGTAAAGTTCTCGAGCTTCATATTCACTTGCAAGATCACATTCTAAAATATTCTTGAGGTTTTTTCCAATGCGTAATGGCCCAGAAACTTGAATATTTGGATGGCCTTCAAGAAAAGTAATACGTTTAACGAGTTTGTCTACATGTTCCATTTCTTCTATAGATTCTTTACGTTCTATTTTGGCTAATTTGATATAGCCCCAGTTTTCTATAAGAGAAGAATGCAACAAATACTGATTAACAGCACTAAGCTCAAGAGAAAGGGCTTTGTTGAGCTGCTCGATAACTTGTAGGTGGCCTTTCATAGTATTCTATTGTCCTATTTTTGTAGTACTAGATACGACTAATACAAGAAATGATATTTTATATATTGTTTTGATTAAGTGTGGGCGAATCTTTTCTCTCCTTAATGTTAAAGATCCGATAACATGAGGAAAATAATTACCACATCTTACTACCCTATTCCATTAATTTCTAAATTAATTAGAAAGAATCAGTAGTTAATAATCATTTTTTAAAAGTAGGTATTTTTTTTGATCCTTATTTGCTTTATAAGTTTGCAGGAATGCTCTTTGTATTAGGATTTTCAAATAATTGTTTAATGAATTATAGCTCTTTTATTACAAAAACAAAATAGTTAATTACTATACTCTATGTAAAAAATATTATTTTCAATAAGACAACAAATAAAGTTATAGCTGATTAGAGCAATAAGTCATTTTTTATAATTCATAATGGATATTGCTAATTTATATGAAGAAAGGATAATATATGGATATCCAAAAATTAAAAAAAATAGCGGCTGCTAAAGCACTTGAGTCTGTGCAAAATAATATGCGTCTCGGTATAGGCACTGGTTCCACCGTAAATGAATTTATTCGTCTTCTTGGTGAGCGCATTGCAGATGGTTTAAGGATAACTGCTGTTGCTACTTCTTATTATTCTGAGCAGTTATGTCGTCAATTTGGAGTGTCTATCACTACTTTAGATGAAGTATCTGAGCTTGATCTTTGTATTGATGGAGCTGATGAAATTGATCCTAAGATGACCTTGATAAAAGGAAAAGGTGGGGCATTGTTGCATGAGAAAATTGTAGCATCTGTATCTGACGAGATGCTTATTATTGCTGATGAAACAAAGATGGTAAAAACACTTGGTGCTTGTGGGGTGCCAATAGAAGTTAATCCATTTGGAATGAATGCTACATGTAAAGCAATTGAAAAAGTAGTGAATGATTTAGGACACTCAGGAGAAATTAGGTTACGTATGAATGGAGATATCCCTTTTGAAACTGATGGTGGTCACTTTATTTTTGATGCATTTTTAGGATCTATTTTAAATCCAAAAGTATTATCAGATGCGTTATTGAGAGTCCCTGGTGTTGTTGAACATGGTCTTTTTTTAGGTTTTGCTTCTCGTGCAATTATAGCTATGGCAGATAGTACAATAAAGGTTTTAGAGTCATCTGGTAATTAAAGAGTCGTTAGAAATTTAAAATAATAAATTTAAGCTATGATATTTATGGAGTCACCATTATAATGAGAACAACAGTTTTTTTTCAAAAATTTATATTATCGTTTAGTGCAGTTGCTATTTTGATTGTGAATATTGGAATAGCTTATGCGCAAGATGTGAGTGATAAACATTTAAATTCAGCCAAAAATGTAATTAATACTATTCGTGCAACTGATCAGTTTGATAGTTTTTTGCCAATGGCAGCACGTGATATTAAAGAAAAATTAATAAGTACTGATCCAAACTTAGAAAAAAATATTGCTACGATTGTTGATAAACAAGCACTTGCTTTAGCTAAACGACGTGCTGATTTGGAAAAAGAAGTTGCTCATGTATATGCAAAACATTTTAGTGAGGAAGAACTCGATAAAATTTCAGCATTTTATAGTTCTGATGTTGGTAAAAAATTTTTGATGAAAGTTCCGGATGTTGCACGCGATGCTTATTCTGTATTTGATGCATGGTGTTCTACTATAATGCAGAATCTTATAAGAAATGTAGAAAAAGAAATGTCTCAAACACTTAACTTAAATAATTCTATTACTCCTATGGAGTCTACTTCTTCCAAATCTCCAATATAATAATTTCATAAGTATTTTGTTTAAAAGCAGTAGTTAATTATTGCTTTAAAGAAAAGAGAGCACACTGAAAGTATTGGTCTTTACACAAAAAATTATTTTCGGAAAAAAGAAAAAATTTTTATTTGATGACAAGAAGCAATACCTGTACAGTAAAAATGTATGGGAAGGGATACTATGTAATGCTTTTTGATTTGTTCGTTATTGGAGGGGGATCAGGTGGAGTACGTGCTGCTCGTCTTGCTGGGCAGCTTGGTAAGCGTGTCGCTATAGCAGAAGAACATCGTGTAGGCGGGACTTGTGTTATTCGCGGTTGTGTTCCTAAAAAATTGTTTGTTTATGCTTCGCAATATACACACGAATTTAAGGATAGCGCTGGTTTTGGGTGGAAATGTGTTGATCCAGTTTTTAACTGGAGTAAATTAATTGAAGCCAAAAATAAAGAAATATCGAGGTTAGAAGAGCTTTATTGTAGGGGATTAAAAAATAACAATGTTCACATTTATAAAAGTCGCGCTGTTTTTATTGATGAGCATACATTAGAGCTTTCTGCAACTGGCGAGCGAGTGAAAGCAGAAAAGATTTTGATCGCGACAGGAGCAATGATTGCTCCAAATTCTGCAATAAAAGGCAGTGAATTCTGTCTTACTTCTAATGAGATTTTTGATCTTGAAAAATTACCAAAATCAATAGTCATTGTTGGTGGTGGTTATATTGGGCTTGAATTTGCTAGTATTTTTCACGAATTAGGTGTGAAAACAACATTAGTTCATCGTGGTGATTTAATTCTTCGTAATTTTGATTATGATTTGCGGCGATTACTAAGTGATGCGATGATCGAAAAGGGCATTTCTATTATCTATGGGGCTACAGTTGCTCAGGTTGAAGCCAAAAACAATCGCTATAAAGTTGTTTTATCAAATGGGCAAATTATTAGCACTGATCAAGTTATGTTGGCTACAGGACGTGTGCCAAATACAAAGAATTTAGGGCTCCAGAAAATAGGTGTTAAACTTAATGAAAATGGAGCCATTATTGTTGATGAAAAAATGACAACAAGTGTATCTCATATTTGGGCTGTTGGTGATGTCACGGGTCATGTTCAGTTAACACCTGTTGCTATCCACGATGCAATGTGTTTTATTAAAACTGCTTTTGAGGAAATTCCAACTATACCGGATTATAATTTAATTGCGACAGCTGTTTTTTCGCAGCCAGAAATTGGGACGGTTGGTCTTTCAGAAGAATATGCTGTACGTTGTTATAAGTATGTTGAAATTTATCGTACGCAATTTCGTTCTTTGCGTAATACTCTCTCTGGTAATTCAGAAAAGATGTTTATGAAATTAGTTGTTGATGGCGAGAGTCGTATTGTTGTTGGTGCACATATTTTAGGAGAAGGGGCTGCTGAAATGGCGCAGCTTATTGGAATAGCGCTAAAAGGAAAACTGACGAAAGATATATTTGATGAAACTATGGCAATTCATCCAACAGCAGCAGAAGAGCTAGTGACGATGTATAAACCAAGTTATATATATAAAAATGGAAAAAAATTAGAAAGTTAAATAAAGAGAATTACAGAAAGCTTTTGTATCTGTAGGCTGATTAGGTTCTCTTGATGATAAAAAATGGGTGCGAATCTTGAAGATAAAAACCAATTAAACAAGTTCCAACTTATTCCGGTAAATCTGCATTACGGAAATTGAAAAGGAATTGGACAAATAGCCTCTTTTGTTTTTTAGTGATGAAATGTGCATTTTAAAGAATGAATTAGTATTGGTTGCGGAAGGTCAAGCTTTTTTATTGCAAGGAATGTTATAATACAGAAAGCTTTATATCGGATAAGACTGATAATCTTTATAATTTTTTCATTTATTTTTACAAATGGCAATTATTTTAATCTTTGGCAGCTTAAAACTGGTTATTAAATTGGTTATGTTGTTAGCCAATTTGAGAAGCCACGCTTTTCTGATATGAAAGAAAAGGTGCAGAGGAGCTGCCATTTTATGAAGGAGATATCATTATGGGTATGAAGAGAATCTGACACAACCGATACAACCTCTAATGATTAGTAGTAGCATTAGTCCATAAGTTATATAGATTAGCGATCGTACGTGCCAGCTTGGTCATATACGTGTAGAATATTTCATAGTATTAAAAATTTTATTGGATTCAAATATGATCCTTCTATTAATTCTGACGAACTTTTAAAATTAATTGATATTCTCAATTTTGTAAACCAGGTTAGCTTACCCTTATTGTCCGTTTTAGTTATGATAGAGTTTAGGATTATATTCCTAAATTAATTCGTACAGTTTAAAGCAAGAAGCATAGTAGTGTTTAGTTTTATGATTCAATGCATGGCAATACGATTATGGCTAATGGTTATAAACGCATTCTTTTGCTCATGTTTTAAAAGAAGTTGGGAATTTTTCTCAGTTCATTAAGAATGAAGCTATTCGCCCAAATACCATTCTGTAATGACAGAAATCAATGTAACTAAATGTGCAGATAATACGAATACTCTTTCAGAAAAAGATCTTTCTGATTACTATCGTATCCATTATAATCCAAGATTGGGTGCGAATCAATCACTGCATTAACTTTTTCTGTTGCTGAACTCCTGAAGAAAGCCGTGATACTGATTCGTTAATTGTCGGAAAGAAGGTTTAGATAATAATCCTATCCTGTTATTTATTCCTAATTTTTATGGAATTCAGCACTTTTGATAAAAAATGCTTTGATGATTGAAACTAATTGATGATCACACTAAATTGATGCAATGGCACAAAAACTTATAAAAGATAATTTGCGGATTGTAATTGCTCAATTAAATCCCATTATTGGTGATATTGAAGGAAATCTCGCTCTTGCAGAAATGACATATCAAAAAGCTTACGAACAGGATGCTGATCTTGTTTTGTTGACTGAGCTTTTCATAAGTGCTTATCCCCCTGAAGATCTTGTTCTTAAATATGCTTTTACAAAAGCATGTGAAGATGCTGTTAAAAAGTTAGCACAGCTTACGAAAGAGGGGCCGGGAATTATTATTGGTATTCCGTTAAAACGTGATAATGACCTTTATAATGGTATCATGCTTCTCGATGATGGACAGGTGATTGCGGAACGCTTTAAGTGTGATTTACCTAATTATTGTGAATTTGATGAAAAGCGCGTGTTTTCTCCTGGTCCACGTCCTGAACCTGTTGTTTATCGTGGGATGACGTTAGGAGTTGTGATTTGTGAAGATATTTGGAATGATCCTTCTATCTGTGCTGAGCTTAGCCATAAAGGAGCTGAAATTATTCTCGTTCCTAATGGCTCGCCTTATCAGCGTAATAAAACACAAAAACGTTTAGACATTGTTCGGGCACAAGCTGTTCAATCATATGTACCAATTATTTATGCTAATCAAGTAGGCGGACAAGATGAGTTAGTATTTGATGGGGGGTCTTTTGCAGTTGATGAGCACGGTCAAATAGTGTTTCAAATGAAGCACTTTGAAAATCATATTTCTTTGAGCCATTGGCAAAGAAAATCTATTGGGTGGCAATGTATTTCTGGCCCAAATGAAGAGCTTTTAGATGGGATAGCTGCTGATTACCATGCCTGCGTTTTAGGATTAAAGGATTACGTCAATAAAAACCGTTTTAAAGATGTTCTTCTTGGTTTTTCAGGAGGAATTGACTCAGCACTTTGTGCTGCAATTGCGGTCGATGCTCTTGGAGCTGAAAGGGTTCGTGCTGTGATGATGCCTTATTGTTATACATCACAGGAATCATTAAAGGATGCTAAACATTGTGCGCATCTTTTGGGGTGTCGTTATGAGGTAATACCCATTTTTAAACCTGTTGAGAGTTTTTTGAGCATAATGGCCCCTATTTTTGCGGGGTTGCAAACTGATGTTACAGAAGAAAATCTTCAAAGTCGTATACGTGGAAGTGTTTTAATGGCCCTTTCAAATAAATTTGATTCTATGGTAATAACAACAGGTAATAAATCGGAAATGGCTGTTGGGTATGCGACACTTTATGGCGATATGAATGGTGGTTTTAATCCCATTAAAGATATTTATAAAATGCAGGTTTATAAATTAGCTGAGTGGCGTAATAAAAATTACTTGCAGAATTTATTGGGACCAAAAGGAATTATTATTCCATCTAATATTATAGAGAAAGCGCCTTCTGCAGAACTTCGAGAAAATCAAAAAGATGAGGATTTTCTTCCTCCTTATCCTATTTTAGATGATATCTTGCAATCTCTTGTGGAAGATGACATGAGTGTCTGTGATATTGTTAAACGTGGACATTTACGGCAAACAGTTGAGAAAGTTGAACATTTGCTTTATTTAGCTGAGTATAAAAGACGACAATCTGCACCAGGTGTAAAAATTAGTTATAAAAACTTCGGACGCGATCGTCGTTATCCTATTACCAATCATTTTCGCGATAAAAGTTGAGCATTATTTTGATGATAAAAGTTCGTTTTGCCCCATCTCCAACAGGTTATATTCATATAGGCAATACTCGTATTGCATTATTTAATTGGTTGTATGCGAAAGCGCATAATGGTATATTTATTTTACGTTATGATGATACGGATGTTGAGCGCTCCAAACAAGAATACATTGACGCTCTTATGGTTGATCTCGAGTGGCTTAATATTCAACCAGATGAAGTTTATTATCAGTCTAGACGCTTTAATAGATATGATGAAGTTGCAGAAATTTTAAAACAACGTGGACTTCTTTATCCCTGTTATGAAACGGCAGAGGAATTGAATCGGCGTCGTAAAATACAACTTTCACGTAAATTACCTCCTGTTTATAATCGTGATGCATTAAAATTGTCATTAGAAGATAAAAAAGCCTTTGAGAAACAAGGTCGTAGGCCTCATTGGCGTTTTCTTTTGCCTAATTTTGAAAATAATCCGTTTCAAACTAAACGAACCGAAGTTCATTGGCATGATATTATAAAAGGTAGGCAGACGATTGATTTGGCTTCTATGTCAGATCCTATCTTAATTCGTGAAGATGGAAGCTATCTTTATACTCTACCTTCTATCATTGATGATATAGATATGGCTATTACACATATTATTCGTGGAAGTGATCACATTACCAATACTGGTGTGCAGGTTGCTCTTTTTGAGGCTCTCGATGCAGTGCCTCCAATTTTTGGTCATATTAATTTATTAACGACAGCTTCAGGAGAAGGGCTTTCAAAACGGAATAGTGATCTTTCCATTCGTTCTTTGCGCGAAGATGGCTTTGAATCTATGGCTGTCCAATGTCTTGCAGTATTACTTGGGACATCGCAAAATGTACAAGCATACCCTAATCAAGCTGCTCTTTTAAATCATTTTGATCTCCAAGATATATCAAAATCAGCAGCAAAATTTGATATGGTTGATCTTCTTGTACTGAATAGGCATTTTGTTCATGAATTGACTTATGAAGACATTAGAACACGACTTGAGAAATTTTCTATTTATGGAGAACAAGCAGAACGTTTTTGGAATACGGTAAGAAACAATATTACTAAGGTGAATGATGCAGTCTTATGGTGGAAAATTATTCATACTGATGAGAGCTTTGATATAACTTTGCCTGAAGATTGCGCTTATGCGCAACAATCTGTTCATTCTTTACCTGAGGGGGTATTGAGTGATGAAAGCTGGAAAATTTGGACGACGGCATTACAAGAAAAAACGGGTCGTAAAGGAAAAACTTTGTTTATGCCGTTGCGTCAAGCTCTTACAGGGATGACACATGGGCCTGAAATGGGAAAATTTTTGCCCCTTTTAGGGCGTGAAAAGATAGTAAAAAGACTGCTCACGGTATGCAGCGGAAAACTTTAAGCCTAGTAAAGCACTCGCTATTATTTCTCAGTAATAAAATTAGAGAGTTTAAGTATGTTTTTTTATAAGCATAAAAGCTGGAATATCATTGCCAAATCCGATTGGAATAGGAGTTTTTTTTTCATGACATTGGTTTGATAATTCCTCTTTATTATCTTTAGTTTTAACGTAAGCTAGTTTTTCTTTTTCTAGTATTTTTTTTGTTTGAGTTTTATGCTTTTTTTGAGCAGTTTTCTGTTGTAACCTTGCAACTTTTGTCTGTGCAACAGTGTCATTTGTTTCATCATAATCTATTAAAGTAGAAAGATCACCATTGAGCCACTCAATTTTTTCTTGGCTTATTTCTTCAATAGCACTAATATATTTTTCATCGGCTTTTGTGACAATCGTGAAAGCTTTACCACTACGTTTTGCTCGTCCTGTGCGACCGATACGATGAATATAATCTTCTGCATGTGTTGGTACATCATAGTTGAAAACATGGCTGACTGCTGGGATATCAAGTCCACGAGAAGCAACATCAGAAGCAACAAGAAGTGTAAGTTTATTGTCTTTGAAATTAGCTAATGTGCTTGTGCGTGAATGTTGGTCCATGTCACCATGAAGCGTGCCCACGCTGAAGTTATGTTTAATAAGAGATCGGACAAGCTCAGAAATATCTTTTTTTCGATTACAGAAAATGATAGCATTTTTAAGTTCGTCACCTTCTTTGTGAATAAGTTCTCTTAAAATAGCTCTTTTATCCCATGGTTTACTTCCAGATTTAACAAGTCGTTGAGTGATTTTTTTTGCTGTTGAAGATGCTTTTGTAATTTCGATATATACGGGGGAATGTAAAAATTGCTTTGTTAATTTTGTAATTTCTGGTGCCATTGTTGCTGAAAAGAACAAGGTTTGACGTGTAAAAGGAGTCAATTTGCAAATGCGTTCAATGTTAGGGATAAAACCCATATCTAGCATGCGATCAGCTTCATCAATGACTAGAATTTCAATACCTAACAGGAGTAATTTACCATGCTCAAAATGATCCAGTAGACGTCCCGGTGTTGCTATCAAAACATCCGCACCTCGTTCAAGTTTACGATCTTGTTGTTCGAAAGACACACCACCGATTAACAGTGCAACATTTAAATTATGATTAACACCATATTTATCAAAATTTTCTTGAACTTGGGTAGCAAGCTCTCGTGTTGGTTCTAATATGAGGGTACGAGGAATTCTTGCTCTTGCACGCCCTTTTTCAAGTAAGGTAAGCATGGGGAGAACAAAAGAGGCTGTTTTACCAGTACCTGTCTGAGCAATCCCTAAAATATCTCTTTTTTGAAGAATATGAGGAATTGTCCCACTTTGAATAGGTGTTGGGATCGTATATCCTGCTGATTTTATAGCATTAATAACCTTTTTTGAAAGGCCCAAATTATCGAAACTGTCCAAAGCTAGTATCATTCTTTCTTCTTGCTGATTACTCTGCAATTTTAACGATTTTTTAGGGTATTTGCCAAGTAAACATTCCATCCTCTTGAAGACGGGTTAAGGTGCATTTAAAAAAAAGTCAACTGTAACTACTATAATATCCGCAAAAAGAATGATAAAAAAATTAATAACGAAATTGTTCTGATAAGATGCGTTCATCCCAAGAATGGTCAGGATCAAAAAGGATGGAGACTGTTATTTCTGTTGCTGATGAAATAATAACTGAATAGACAGATTTCATTTCCACGTTGTCGGCAGCTGCATTGACGGGACGTTTGTCATATTCAAGCATATCAAAGCATATTGTGGCAGTATTTGGAAGTAAGGCTCCATGCCAGCCTCGAGGACGAAAAGGGCTAACGGGAGTAAGAATCATAAGGGGTGCCATAAGAGGTAAAATAGGCCCTTGTGCTGATAAGTTATATGCGGTTGAACCTGCTGGTGTAGCAACCAGAATACCATCGCAAATCAATTCTTCCATGCGGACTTTGTTATCAATGCTGATACGAATTTTAGCGGCCTGATATGATTGACGAAATAAGGATACTTCATTGATCGCAAGTGCTTCGATATGTCCTTGAGGTTGTGCGTTTGCGATCATGCGTAAGGGATGAATTTCTTTTTTATGTGCAGCAGCAATACGGTTTGGTAATTTTTTTTCATGAAACTCATTCATTAGAAAACCTACTGAGCCTCGATTCATACCATAAATAGGTTTGTTGGTATTCATGACATCCCGTACTGTTTGCAACATTGTTCCATCTCCACCAAGTGCAACAATGACATCAGCTTCTTCAAGAGAAGAGTGACCATAAATAGATATTAATTTATTGGTAGCTTTAATAGCTTCTTCAGTTTCGGCAGAAATGAAATGAAAGCGGCTTGGTGGTGTAGTCATTAAGAATTGTCCTAATATTCGCAACTTATTTTAAAATTTTTTTAGAATTTAAAAAGTTTATATAAGGATTGTTTTGGTAAAAGAAAGAATTTTATGTGGAAAGTAATCTATTAAAATAGATAGATATGTATCCAAAATAGGATAAAAAAATAATATAATTTTATCAAAATAAGCATATATTCTTTATTAAGTTTTTAAAAGGAGTAATTCATTATTGAAGCTGAGAGTATGATCAGCTAAAGGAATATAACAATTTTAATAGTTATCTTTAAGCATCCGTAGCTCAGTTGGATAGAGCGCTGCCCTCCGAAGGCAGAGGTCACAGATTCGAATTCTGTCGGGTGCACCAAATTTCCTACTTTGCTTCATATTTCTTATAAATACTGTTTTAAATATTGAAATCAGGTAAAGTTACTTTGGATGAACTTGAAACTGTTGTTTATTGAGATGGTAAAACGAGCAAGCTTTATCATGATATACATTTGGTTATTAAAAGAAGCAGCACATATTGCTGAAATTGCTGTTAGCAGTGAACCAGTTTATGGGATTAATACTGGATTTGGCGAATTAGCTTCGATTAAAATTGATATAGATAAATATGTTCATTTTGCAAAGAATCATATTTTGTCACATTGTTATAGAGTAGGGGTGCCTACTCCTGAAAATGTTGTACGATTAATGATGAGCTTGAAGCTTATTTCTCGGGGATGAGTGGGTTCAAATATTCATCTGCAATTAGGTATTTACTAGAGAACATGCTTGCAAATGGACTTATTCCTGTCATTTCCGAAAAGGCTCAATGAGCGCATCAGTTAGTTTGGCTTCTTTTTCTCATATGGCTGCTGTGGTAATGGAAGAAGGAGAAGAATTTTTTCAAAGTATTTGTATGAGCGAGAAGGCTGATTTAGAAAAAGAAGGATTATTCCTCATTTTTTAGAAAAGTAAGAAGAATTAGCCCTGATCAATGATACTTAAACATCGACAGTGTTTTCTTTTTCAGGCCTTTTTCATGTTATTAAAACTGTGTGGCGGATTTTTTCGGGCGCATTAACAACAGATGTTGCTATGAGTTCAACTACATTATTTCATCCTTATATTCATATTCTGAGTGGCCATTACAGAAAAATTGTTGTGTCATAAACATTAGAAAATCTTGTAGAAAATTCAGAAATTCGGGAGGCATATTTGTGTTAAGATAAGTGTGTTCAAGATTCTTGTTGTATACGTTATCAAGCACAAATTATGGATGCGTGTTTTGATATTCTGATGGCAGTAGCACAAACACTAATTATTGAAACAAATGCAGTTACAAATAATCCATTAATTTAAAGGTATGCTAATAAGGTATGGTAATATTGTATCCGGTGGAATTTTCATGTTAAGCGTATAACATTTGCTGCTGATTAGATTACGCTTTTTATGTGAAATATGAGCAATTTTTCAAAGACGTATTGTGATGGTAGCTGCTACTTTATTGTCTAGAAATGCACAAATGGCATATCCTGCTTCGGTTGATTCGACACAAACTTTGGCAAATCAAGAAGATCATGTTTCAATGGCTTGTTACGGTGTTCGTTAGTTGTTGGTGAAAAATGAGAAGCTTGGCTATTGATATTAAGGCATTTTTTGCAGCACAAGGAATTGAATACCGTATTCCTTTTAAGCTACTTATTACAATTTGTGATGAAGCATTTACGTGCACATATTAAGATTCTAGAACAAGATCACACATGGCTTCAGATCTTGGAAAAGCAGGTGCATTTTTGTGAGCGAAGGATACTTGTTATCGATTTTCACAAAAACAATTTTCCACCATTAGTAATAAGCAATTAATTTTGAACTATGATCAGGACGTTATAATAGAGAAAAACTAGAGATTCGTTTTTTTTAATGATACTTGCTCATCGAAATTTTTTTTGATAAATTTAGGAGCTACTTAGCTTAATCAAGAAAGCAATGTGTATTATCGTAACATAATTTATCCATGTTTCCTCAAAGCTGAAGGGGAAGGAAGGGCGCAGTTTTTTTTTGTTGTAAACGGTATACGTTGTATTGCCATACGAGATGAGATTATGCATCTTAGCCGTTATGAATTGTATTTTTTTATGGAACTAAAGAAAATAAAAATTCAAGTTTTTCAGATATTTTAAAGTTTTTTCACATTTCAATCAGTTTTGATTCTTATTAATCTGCCAATTTTGTTCTGTAAAGGCTGGAATGATATTTGATGAAGGATAGAAATGACAACAAATAATCTTAAACGCGGTATAAACCAGCGTCAGGTTATATTTTTAGCTCTTGGTTCTGCTATTGGGACAGGGCTTTTTTATGGATCTGCGCAGGCGATTAATCTGGCTGGTCCAAGTGTTTTAATTGCTTATTGTATTTCTGGTTTAGCTATTTTTATAGTTATGCGTGCTTTAGGTGAGATGATTATTCATAATCCGCTGCCTGGTTCTTTTGCTCGTTACGCTACAACTTATATATCGCCATTAGCTGGTTTTTTAACAGGATGGACATATGTTTTTGAGGTAGTACTTGTTGGTTTAGCTGATATTACGGCTTTTGCAACTTATATGAATTTTTGGTATCCTGACGTTGCTCCTTGGATATGGACATTGAGCATTACACTTATCATTACCGGTGTTAACCTAACAGCAGTGAAAGTATATGGTGAGCTAGAATTTTGGCTTTCTTCCATCAAAATTATCGCCATTATCACTATGATTATTTTAGGCATAGCAATTATTTTTTTTGATTCGAATACAAATACATTCTCTACTATTGGGTTTCATAATTTATGGCAAAATGGTGGAGTATTTCCAAATGGTTTGTTTGGTTTTTTAGCTTGCTTTAGTGTTGTTGTTTTTGCTTTTGGTGGCGTAGAGATTATTGGAATGGCAGCAATGGAAGTACAGGATCCTAATCAAACAATCTCGAGAGCAATTAATTCTATTCCAATTCGAATTTTGCTTTTTTATGTTATGACTTTAGCAGTTTTAATGTCACTTTATCCTTGGAATGAAATTCCCCTTATTAGTAGTCCTTTTGTTACAATTTTTGAAAGGTTCGGTATTTCGTCAGCAGCCCATATTCTTAATATTGTTGTTATTACAGCCGTGGTTTCTGCAATTAATAGTGAAATGTATGGTGCAGTCCGCATGATACATGGTTTGTCTCAGGAAGGTTATGCATTTAAGAAATTCCAGTATTTATCAAAAAATGGTGTACCGATTTTTGTTATTTTACTCATATTTAGCGTATTTCTTTTTGGTGTTATTCTTAATTATTATTATCATAATCACCTTTTTTTTCTCATTGCAGCAATGGCGACATTTGCGACAGTTTTTGTTTGGAAGATGATTTTGCTTTCGCAAATTTTTATGCGGCTTAAAATGTCTTCAGAAGAACGCCTTGATCTAAAATTTCCAATGCCATTTTGGCCAATAGGATCAATTTTTGCTACTGTATTTATGGTCTTTATTTTTGTTTTATTATGGTTTTTTGATAATACGAGATCAGTGTTGATTATAGGTGCTATTTGGCTTTCTTCCCTTGTTATTTGTTTTTATGCACTTAAACTTTATAATTTAAAGAAAAGAAAAATCTATCAAAAAGAAAAGAAGGTTTAAAATCCAAAGCAGTGCAATTTCCATATAATGATCTATAGTTGAGGGGATTACTTTCAAATATAAAAAAATTATTGGGTGATGTGATTTTAAGATAGCGTTGCTATTTTAAGAAGAGAGGGTAATCTTTTCTAAGAATTTTATACTTATTGTCTTGTCTTGAAAAGTTATTTTTATATTTATAATAATTATTAATTCTTTTTAACAAAAAGACATAGAAAAGTTTAAAAAATCAATTGAAAAAGTAAAGATAGAAAAACATCACAGATTATAGAATAAGTTTGAAAATTCTACATCTTAATTTTGACTTTAGTTCTTTTATTTTAAAAAAGATTAAGCTATAAAAGTTCAAGAACTTATAAAAATGGAAAAACAATTCAAAAAAGATATCGATCCACGAAATCTTGTTAGAAGAAAGTATAAAATCCTAATTTCTGCATCTTTTTTTATATATAAAAGAATCTGGTGGGCGTGACAGGCGGCATAAAATTAATTAAAATCAAATACTTATTGTAAAAGTAAGGGATTCTATAGTTATTGATTTTATTATGTTTTTTTGGGGCTTATCCCTAACTTTTTTGGGATTTTTTTTTTATGACTTATATCTCAATTGTTTTAGCCTGTTGTGAAATAAAATTTATTAGTACGCTGCTTGATTCTTATTTCTATTGATCGTATAGTAATAGTATACGATAAGGAATGGTAATGGCAATTGTGAGTTTTAAACATAAAGGCTTGAAATTATTTTATACAACGGGATCTACAAAAGCTATTCAAGCAACTCACACAAAAAAATTACGCGTTATCTTAACGGCTTTAACAAGTGCTACATGTCCTGAAATGTTGAAAGCTCCTGCTTTTAAAATGCATTCTCTTAAAGGCGACTATACAGGTTACTATTCTATATGGGTCAATGGTAATTGGCGTGTTACCTTTCGCTTTATCGGAACGGATGTTGAACTTGTTGATTATCAAGATTACCATTGATGAAAGGAATAAAAAAAATGATGCATAACCCCGCACACCCAGGCGAAGTTCTAAAAGTAGCTTTCTTGGAAGAAATGGGGCTATCAATACAAAAATTAGCCGACCATCTTCATATAACAAGAGCTTCTCTATCTAGAGTGATTAACGGTCATGCTTCTATGAGCACAGAGCTTGCAGTTAAATTAGAATTAGCTGGTTTTAGTAAAGCAAAATTTTGGTTGGATATGCAAACAAACTATAACTTGTGGCAAACAATGCAACAGTTACAACCATCTATTTCTCCTCTTGTTTCTGATTCAGCTCAACCGCCGCTTTGATTTTGTTAATATTTTTGATAACAATTTGGTTTGTTACGCTGTGAGTTTGTGAGGCTAACTTTTTTGGAGTTTTTTGATTGATTCAAGAGCAAGTTTTTTACGATCAGCACTTTTTGTATAAAGAGAGGCCATGTTATCATTTGTCCAGCCAAAAATTGCTTTGAGTTGTGAGACTGTAGCACCTGAATTTGCGGCACGTGTTGCTGCTAATTTTCTTAAACCATGAGCTGATTTTTTAATACTTGCTGTATTACAAGCTTCTCTAAATAGATTGCCAAAGCTTTCTTTTGTTAATTTCTTATTACCTTTGCCGCAAATGAATGTTTCATCTCCGATAGGGCCAATTTTAAGAGTTTCTGCGAGCTCTGGTAAAATAGGGAGAAAAACATCTGTTTGGAATTTGCTTTTCTCTGTTTTAAGATGAATGATGTTATCTTTCACATCTTTCCAACCAATGCGCATGGCATCACCTCGTCGTAATCCTGTATAGAGAATAACATCAATCCAAACGCGTTCATGCGTACCATGAGGCCATTGCTTATAATATTTCTCTATATCCTCTTCTGTCCAAGCAGGAAATCCATCTTTGTTTTTGAGTGGAGGCCTTTTGATATTTAAAGTTGGGTTCTCATCTAAGAGGTTTTGCTCAATTGCCCACGTAAAAAGCCCATTGAGTGCTTTTAGAAAATTTCGAGCACTTGCTGGTGTTTCTTTACGTCGTTCGACTCCTGCTATGATATGTTTTTTGTTAATTGCTTTGTATGGGATACTTCCTACAGAATCACAAACTTTCATTAGAATGAGTTCTTTTTGCCTTTGTGTAGTTTTGGCTAAACTATACCAATTAACGCTATTAAAATATTGTTTAAGGAGCCATGCAAATGATCCTTCAACAAGTTTACCAGGTTTTGATTTAGGAAGTATAAGTCCTTGCAATTGAGCAATAGCTCTTTTGTAGTTATCAATAAATTCTTGTGCTCCGTAAGTCCCGTAGATTCTAACACGTTGTCCATGTCCAATACGCACATACCATATGACTTTACCATGGCGTGTGATTTCCTTGACAAGGTGGGGAGGGCGTTGTTTGGGCATGGATAGGGCTTATAAGACGATATCAAAATCGTGGTCATCGTTTGAAAGATTCCAGAATTTATCGGGATGTGTTGCTGAGTTTGGAATTGGGATATCGGATTTGAGATAGATGAGGAGTTCCCCCGTAGGTTTGATTTCTATGAGTTCGCATCCTTGTTTTTTAGCTTCTCTTAAAGCACGAGCAATAGCTGGTTGTGTTATAGTAGGAAGGCGATGTGCCATGTTTTTTCTCCTTACATTGAGATGCAACTCACTCGTGGCGTGAAGCACGCTTGTATTTAAAAGTTTTTAGGAAAGGGTGGGGGTGCTGGGAGGAGAGAGCACCCCCTAACTTTAAGCAGCTTGAGCTGTAATCTGTTTTATGTCTTGTTCGATTTCTTCTAAAAAGGTTTCAACCGCTTGATTGATGGCTTCAATCTGCTCATCATTGCGATGAATACGCTGAACCTTAAGACGTAAGTGAGCGGATTGTCCTGCAAACCGAGGATCATAGCTTACAAAATCACACCACTGACGTCCTGTACAAGCCATTTGAAAGTGCATTTGTGCTAAATATTCTGGTTTGATTGTTTCTGTCATCCAGAAACGAAGGTGGTTTGCAGACTGGGGACATTTAATCTCAACTAACCCGTCCTCACCAATGAGCCCATCAGGACTTGCTCCGGCCATTTGAATGGTAGGATGTTGGATGAAACCACATTGAGTGACCTCTGTATCGTAAATGAAGGCATATTCTTTCAATGCATTCTCTTCATGTTCAATGCCCCATTGCATCGCTGCTGTTGTATAAGATTGGCTTATTTCACCGACGAAACGTTCTGTTATGAGTTTGATTTTGTATTCTTCATATTTGCTTGTGGGCAAGTTTTTAGAAGTTCGACTAAGGACGTTGTAAATATTTGAAGAGGTGACTTTCCCTAAACGTGCTTGAAACCATTCTGCAGTTCTTTGCTTCATTTTACACCACCCTTTGCTCTGGGGGATGAACACGGTCTTGACTGTAGATGTCATCATAGTCATAGACAATTTCAACCGGCTGTTGTTCTTGAGGGGGTTGTTTTTCTCTTTTTTTCTGTAAGAGCTGCAAAACAATTTGCCCTTCTTGCAGAGAAAGATCTGTTATATTTTTGACATTTGCAAAGCTCAAAACTTTTGTTTCATCTGTTTGTGTTTCATGCATGAGGCCTTGGATTTCCATGATCATTTCATCGGATACAAGCTGCCTTTGTGAATGAGAGCCTTGATTAATCCGTTCAGCTTCATCTTCATCGTAAATACCAGAAAATCCGAAAGCATAACGGGCACATTGGATGACCGCTTTATGACGCAACATGCGTGCAGGATACTTTTGCCACGGGTCAGTTTTTTGTTTGCATTCGTTAAGATATTCAGTGACCTCAATAGGATCTTTAATTTCTTTCAAACGAATAGCACATTTGATGGCTATCAGCTGGCCATTCTTGTCAAGTTGATCTTGAAAGGTCATCCCATCAAATTGAGGATTTGATTTGATAATCTTGATCCATCCGTCAATAGAGACAACAGGAATAATCCCGCCCCCTCTTTTAGGAAGAGCGTAAATCTCTTTTGTGAGTGGATTGAGTCCATAAGTATTAGCGACGGAAATAAAAGCAGCAAACTCTTCATCAGAGAAGTTATGGCTGATACAGGTTTTAATAATGGTTTTACGAAACTCTTGTTCTGAGAAGCCATATTTTTGTGAAATAAGGGCTAAAGGAGAATGTGTCATGTAAATTCTCCTCTTTAAATTACATCTGTTAGGTTAGTGTTTTGTTTATTCATCTTGATTTCCTCCATTGAAGCGCAATTCACCCGTTCGTGAAACACGCTTGTGTTAAAAAGTTGTTTGTGTGGTTAGAAACGGCTTATATAGCTTGTTAAATATTTACTTTTGGAGACGATTGCAGTTTCTCCACGAATTTCAAAATCACCAGAAATCCTTACATAATCGAAAACATATACTCTATCTTGAATTATAACATCTCCGGAAATGTGTGCTTTATCACTTATAAAAGTATTGCCAAAAACACGGGCATTTTCACAAACAAGCCCATAAATCCGAGCTTTACCATAAATTTGTGTATTGCCGAAAATCTGCGCATCGTATTCAACACAAGCATCTCCACAAACTTTTGCATTGTCATAAACACGCGCATTGTCTGCAATCTTTGCATTTTCAAATATTTGTGCATTACCAAAAACTTTAGCGTTATCACAAACACTGGCTTGATCCCAAACCCAACAATTTCCCTCATGGCTTAAATTATCTTCTTTTTGTATAAAGCCACCTAAGTAACCTTTTTTAACATTTCTAAAGTCTCTTAGTGCCCTGATACAGTGCAGAGTTTTTCCATTAACTTCAATTGTTTCATCAGTGAGCTCGTATTTCTTTTCCATGATAAATTCATTTCTTAGTATGATGAGAGTATTTTCAAAGGAAGTTTAGAGGCTCTTTAAATCACATCAGAGAGTCTGAGGCGGTGCTGCTCTTCATAAGTGCCATAGATCTCATCATCAATTTTTTGATTTTCTAGATCTTTTTTAAAGATTTCATAGGCATTACTGTATTCTACAAAAGGAGGAACATCGCTTTCTTCATCAAGCATCCATCTGCTTTGATCTAAATATTCTTCAGCAATTTCTTCGGAAATATCTTCCCATCGATTTGTTGAGAGTTCGATGCGAATAATTTTTTCAACATCATCGATACCCGATAAAAAGTTCAATACTTCTGTTTCATCGTAAAAAGGACCAGAACGTGCAGTGTTTTCACTTTCATTGCTGCACATTGCTAAAAGAATTTCATCTGAATTAATAAAAATCAGCTTTTTCATTATTACCCCCTCTAATGCCCTGCGACAGTTGCTTGTGTTTTGTTTATAGATGAATGTATACCATAATGGTAATATTTAGTCAATACCAAAATGGTTATTTTTGTATTTTTATATCTGAAAGAGGGGAAAATGATAGATAAAAATCTACTGATTAATGCACAAATACTAGCATTTTGGAAAAAATTAACAGAAGACGAAAAAAAGAAATTTATCACTTTTTTTCTTGATAAAATGAAGAAAGAAGATCAAGAAGCTTAACTTTATTATCATAGCTTAGGTGTTCGAGCATATCTTCTATTTGTTCATCTAAGCTATTTGTTTGTTGTTCTGAAAACATTAATTGCTTAGGTGTAACCGCTAAATGAGGAGCTAAACGCATAGCCCATTCTTTTGTTAGCTTTCGATGTCCGTTTTCTAAGCGAAAAATCTGTGGCTGACTCGTGCCTGCTAATTCGGCTAATTTTTTGGAGCTTAACCCCATTTTTTCTCTGAAAAATTTCAAATTATTCATGATTCTTATCCTATTTAAAAAAAAATATCTTTCAAATACCAATATGGTAAAAATCTTCTTGCATTAAAATTACCGATATGGTAATAAAAATAAATGTTTAAGCTAAAATCATATTTGTTGAAGAATAATATTACTTATGCTGAGTTTGCAGTTTCTGTAGGTGTTACGCAGACATCAATAGCACGTTACGTAAGTAACAAGAGATTTCCTCATCCTAAGATAATAAAAAAAATAGCAAAGATTACGAATAATTATGTAAGTCCTAGTGATTGGTATCAAGAAAATTGTACTACTGTAATGCAAAAAAAAGAAATATCCTCTTCCTCTTCATTTTGCGATAATTTTTCTGGTTGCAGAGATGAGTGTGAGTGCAACGATATGCAACGGCTTTAGAGAGTATGATAATATAATTCAATATAAAGAAAGAAAATAAAGATGGATTACAGTTTGGCAGCGATGATTATGCTTTTTATAGTCAATGTAATCATGTTTTTTGTTGGTTTTTATGTCTTTCGTAAAAAAATACAAAACTTATCTTATACTTTTTGCATTTTAGAAGATTTAACAAAAGAAATGCATTTTCCAGATGGCAGCACAATTGTTTTTAGCGATTCTGATTGGGATTTTTCTCTTGATGAAAATGATAATTTAATAGCTAAAAGTGCTTTAGGACCATCATTGTCTATAAAGGCATATAGTAGTGCGTACGGTTTCAAAAAGCATTTCATAGATAGTTTACAGAAATACATACGATGTGGTGAACACATAATATAAGCACGTTATAGTCTTGAGGGGAGATAATCGTGGTTTTTAAAGCTCATAAGAATGATATTGGTAAATCGCGTGTTGATCTTATTCCACCACTTACATTGCTTGATATTGGTCGTGTTTTGGAATTTGGAGCCAACAAGTATGGTGCTAATAATTGGCGTTCTGGCATGAATTGGAGCCGTTTGTATGGAGCTTCTTTACGTCATTTATTAGCTTGGTTTGGTGGAGAGGATAAGGACCTTGAAAGCGGATTACCACACTTGGCTCACGCAGTTTGCTGTCTTCTTTTTCTCATGGAGTACGAAACCCAACAGATTGGTTGTGATAATCGGCTAAAAGAAAGGCTGAAGTATCATGATCACTAACGCACAAAACATTTTATGCCTTGATCTAGGCACCAAGACTGGTTGGGCGCTCTGCGGTGCAGATGGTCATATAATAAGTGATACAGAACATTTTCCATCACGCCGTTTTGAAGGCGGTGGAATGCGTTATTTGCGTTTTAAGCAGTGGCTTATGGAGATCAATCGGTCCGTTGATAGAATTGACGCAGTATATTTTGAAGAGGTGAGACGTCATATTGGTACCGATGCTGCCCATGTTTATGGCGGCTTTTTAGCAACGTTAACAGCGTGGTGTGAACATCACCAGATCCCGTATGAAGGGATCCCTGTTGGTACGATAAAGAAAGCAACAACAGGAAAAGGAAATGCTTCGAAAGAAGAGATGATAGAGGCAATGTGTTCCAAAGGGCATGCACCTTGTGATGATAATGAAGCAGATGCTTTGGCAATTTTATATTTAAAAAAAGAAGGGGGTATACATGTCCAGTAAATTACCTTGGACGAGACTTTTTGCAGATAAGTGGATTCTTGATCTCTCTTGTTTATCTCCCATTGAATGCAATGTTTATATCAAATTGCGTTTGCAAATGCTTTATACTGGAGAGCCGCTTTTAAATGATATGAAGATCTGGGCTAATTACACTGGCTGTTCAGTAAAAATGTTTATGAAAGCGTTAGATGTTTTGTTAAAAACAGGTCATATCGAACGTTTAGATGATGGGTATTTGTGGAGTTTAAAAGTTGCAGAAGAACTCAATAACTCTAATGAGAGTTTAGAGAAGATATCGAAAACATCTCGGTCAAAGAAATTATCGGAGAGAGCACAAAAAGCAGCGCAGGCAAGATGGGAAAAACATAAAAATGATGCTTGCGATGATGCTAAAGCCCCTGAAAATCCTGAAAACTATGCTAAAAATGATGCTAAAGTTATTAAGCATGATGCTAACAGTATGCTTAACGATGCTAAGCATGATGCTTACGACATGCTTAATGATGCCTATATATATAACAATAACAATAACATTAACAGTTATAATAAAAAAACTAATACTATCGTATTAGCAAAAAAAGAAATTGGTTCTGAAAGTTTAGAACCTATCGATTTAGTTGATGAGCCAACAGAGGTTCGTGATTGCGAAAGCCGACCAGAGCAAATCGCAACCTCATCAGACAACCAACCTCCCATTCACGAGCAAGAGAACATTTCCAAAAAAGCAAAACGGTCGAGAAGTGATCGAGGCTGTCGACTGCCTGAGGATTTCAAACCTAATTTCCAATACGCAATCGATAAAGGCTTAGCACATGATGAGGCGCTGTTAGAATTTGAGCGGTTCACAAATTACTGGTTAGCAAATCCAAGTAAAAATGCAAACAAACGGGATTGGCAAAGGACATGGTACAGTTGGGTTACAAATCCCGACTATGGAATGCTAGCAAAGAAAAAAGCAAGATTAGAACAGGAAAAACGGTTAGGTGATCATTATGGCAAATTCCCTCAGAAAACTTTCACAGAACAGCTTGCAGAAGGCTTCAACGAACTCAGAGATCATCTCTCATCTGGAGAAGATTATCGAAATGATCAGTCCGGGGTACCCGTTGACGCTGAAAGCTGGGAATTCATTGACAAAACAGGAGGAGGAGCAAGCCTTAGATTCTTGCAATCGTCTACAAGTGTTGCTCTCTGTGAAAGCTTCAGTTAAGGAGATTGAGCAAGCTTCTTTCCTCCTCTCAAGCATGAGAGTCCCTGCAAATACAGATGCCAAAGCCGTGGTTTTATCCTATGGCATGATGCTGGATCGCATTTCGTCATATGCTCTGAAAAAGGGTGTTGAAGATATCGTAACTGGTCAAGCACTTGGGATATCAAAAACGTTTATGCCAACTTGTGGAGAGCTCTTAGCTTATTGCCAGACAGTAGAAAATACGCTTCTTTCAAAAGCCGAAAATGTCCGTAGAGCAATTGAAAATACACGTAAGAAAGCACTCCAAGAAAAAACAGCGCAAGAGCATTTTAGACCACTAACGCTTATTCACAAGCAAGAGCTTGAAGAGGTTTTAAAACGGATTGAAGGATAAACAGCAAAATAGTGAAAAGTGCTGATCGTTTTGTGATTGGATATGTGTTTAAATCGACAGAAAGGCACCGTCGAAAGAGATTTGATAGTTTTTTGATGAATTCCACATGAGAAACATGAAAGTCGCTGTGTGGTCAAATTTGAGTCAAACAGAGCATGATGCAAAAATAGGAAAAAAGATGCAGATTTTAAATTTAAAACAGTTGTTCTTAACAAACCGTCAACAGCCGATGCAAAAGAAGTTTGTAGCAACGGCAATTGGTCATGTGCCATGGGGGGATGGAGTGGCAGAATATTTTTACAATCTCTACGAATATGAAGATGGCACAAGAGAGTGTGAAAAGTTTGATGGTGGCCAGTATTATACCATACCAGAAAATGCGGATTTCAGTACCAAAGCGCAGGTAAAGGCCTGGATCTATGGGGGAAATGTGCCACGGAATATTCTGAATGTCGAGCCTCTCATAGAAGAGGTGAACAAAAACATCAAAAAACATTCTGTAAAGATGGTGATGGACGATCGAGATGATGAACCAATGTTGAAGAAAATGGAAAAGGAGATAGAGAAAGCTCTTCATCAAGAATTTAAGAAATCCGCAAAAAAGAAAAGCATTTCAAAAGAAATTTGACAGTACTGAGGTCGCTTAAACCTATTTTACAAAAGGTTGTAATAAATCAAGTTAAGCGTTCTGGCAAAAACTGGAAAGAAATATTTCTGAAAATTTGTCATGCTCTTAAAGAAACAGGCGCTATGGCTGACTTTGTTCAAAAAATTATTGAAAAAGGCACGTAACAATGACTCATCTCTACTCACCATTAAGGTATCCGGGCGGCAAGGCTGTACTTTATGGAAAAGTCAAAGAAATATTTGAGAAAAATGCATTAAATGGCTGTTCCTATAGAGAGCCATTTGCTGGTGGGTGCGGGCTTGCTCTAAAGCTTCTTTTAAATGGTGATGTTAAAGATATTCACATTAACGATAATGATCCATTCATTTGGAGTTTTTGGCATTGTGTTTTGCACAAGACAGAAGAATTAATAGAAAAAATTAACACAACTACCATTAGTTTAGAAGAATGGTACATACAAAAAGAAATTTCTCCTGAAACAGCAGATGTGCTTAGCACAGGATTTGCAGCACTTTTTTTGAATCGCACAAATAGATCAGGAATCATTAAAAATGCTGGTCCAATTGGAGGAAAAGGACAAATCGGTACTTATAAAATAGATTGCCGGTTTAATAAAGGGAATATAATTGAACGCATTCTTTGCATAAGTAAACAAAAAGAGAGGATACATTTAACGCAACTGGATGCGCAGGAATTTTTACTGCGTTATGGAACAGATGAAAATACCTTTGTTTATATGGATCCTCCTTATTTTAAAAAAGGAAAAGGGCTTTATACTTCGTTTTATCAAGCTAATGATCACCACAATTTAGAAAATATCATCTCCCAACATGTGAAAGCTCCTTGGCTAATAACTTATGATAACGTAGAAGAAATTAAATTTTTGTATAAGCAATATACCTCAATAGAATTTAGCTTACAGTATTCTCTACAAAAGAAAAGACAAGCTACCGAACTCATGATTTTTTCTCCTAAAATCAAAATACCTCAATTCGCAGAAAAGAATATAGGTTCACTTCTCAAAGCAGCTTGATTGCAGATACATTAATAGGAGCTTTAATTAAATGCTTACATCATTTGGAAAAACCTTACGAAAACTCCGTATTGATCATGAAGAACGTCTTTTGGATATGGCTAAGAAATTAGGTGTGTCTAAAGTGTTTTTATCTTCTGTCGAGATTGGCAAAAAATCTGTGCCCATTGGTATGGAAGAAAAAATCATCAAGTTGTACGCTTTAGATCAGGATATGGCTTCACTCTTAAGAAAAGAGGCTGATGCTTGCCGTAAGAGTGTTACAATACAGCTTTCTAATTCATCCAAAGGTCGACTTGTTCGTATGTTTGCTAAAATTGTAGATAAAATTACTTCAGAAGATGAAGTAAAAGAAGTGGAACAACTCTTGTTGATTGGTATGCTGAGTAACATTACTTCAGAAGATAAAAAATAAAAAAACTAATGAAACAGATAAAATAAATGTTGCTTGCAAAATAAATAATTTCTTTATCTTATAAACACGCTGCAAAACATAATTTAATATGTTAAATTATAATAATATATCATTGAAATAATTGAAAAAATAAGCAAATCATGTTAAGATCTTATGTCTATAAAATACAAGTTTAAGGTCAGGAAAAACATGCTGAATAAAGTGACATTAATCGGACGCCTTGGTGCTGATCCAGAAGGAAAAATGATGCCTTCTGGTTCAGAGATTGTGAATTTTCGTATGGCTACTTCGCAGAGCTATACAGATAAAAAGACCAATCAAAAAATAGAAAAAACTGAATGGCATTCTGTGGTGATTTTTAATCCACATTTAGCAAAAATTGCTCTCCAATATATCAGGAAAGGAAGTAAGGTTTACCTTGAAGGACAGCTTCAGACACGTAAATGGAAAGATAAAAATGGACAAGATCATTCCACAACAGAAATTGTTCTGCCTCAGTACAAAGGCGAGTTAAAGTTGCTTGAGAGTATTAAAGATGATGATCATGAAGAATCCATACAAGAGCAAGCAAAGCCATGGGAACAGAGCTTTCAAAAGCCTTCAGAAATGCCAAAGACTTCTTTCAATGATGGTATGCCGTTTTAATCAACAGGATGGTCATGAGACAAAGAGGAAGACCCAAAATATTAGGGAAGCTCCGAGAACCAAATGGACGTATTTCTCGGGCTAAAAAGCCATTTGTTGCTGCTGATCAATTAGCGATTGAAATGCGGGCTAAGCATTTTGGTTTGACAAAACAAGATGCAAAAAATCCACTTTCCAGTACTTACATAGGGCGGCTTTGTTTGAAAGATGAGCTCACTCAAGAGCAATATGACGCAGCACAAAAGTATCTACAAATCAAAAACAATTACCTCTGTGCAAAAGGATTGCCTAATGCTGTTTATGATGAAATGCCTTCCTCTTCTGATGAGAAGGAAAGGGATAAATGGGTTAAATTGGTAACAGAGCAATTTTCAAATGTACAAGAGGTCATAAGAGAAACACAAGGCTTCTATCGACAACATAATCTTTACGCTGCGCTACAATATCTTGTGATAGAAGATAAAGAATTGCCATATCTTGTATCTTCATTGCGGATTATTCTGAATGCGCTTCAGAAATATTTTGTCAGAAAAACTAAATGTTAAATGTTTTATGAAGTTTTTTGTAGCATGACGTAAAATGTTTTTCTGTACAATACGTTGTATTTGTATTACAGTGAATACAAATATGAGGATTGCGTTATGACGATATCTATTCGGTTGCCAAGTGATCTCGAAACACGTTTGAATAATTTAGCTTCTAAGACAGGACGTACAAAATCTTTTTATTTGCGTGAAATTATTGAACGTGGAATAGAGGAAGCAGAAGATTACTATTTAGCTTCACAAGTAAGAGAGCGCATTCAAAGAGGAGAGGCTACTTTTTATAGCTCTGAAGAGGTGAGGAAAGAGCTTGGCTTGGACGATTAGATATGAAAAACTAGAATTAGAAGATATTTTGTACCAAAGTATATAATCATTTCTCTATCATAACAGATACTGTATCAAGTGTCCGTAAGATCTGTCGAAATTAAAATATTTATTTTTAAAAATCGCCTCTCGCATTTGAATATTAAACTGTCTGCTTTCTTCGTTGAAAGCCTCGTTCAATGTTTTCATTTTTTCAGCACTGAATATTATATTTAGCTTCTCTTGTCCTATAAGTGTATTCCAATAGCTTAACCTATCATAGCATTGATTTAATTCTTTCTATTACTCCTAGTTGATAAGCTCTCTCAAATGTTGGAATATCTTCAGAATTCTGTAGATTATAGCTATCTTTTTTATTTATAAGTTCTTTATCTTTTTCCTTATACTGATTTACTTGCCATTTCACCTCGTCGGCAGAGCAATCCTCATCTAAAGCAATATATCCTTCTGTAACAGTTTCAAGAAGACTCTTATAATGAATAAAAATTTCTCTTGCTATTCTATAGTCATCCGAAATGTCATACAACAATGTCAGTAAATATTTTTTTATCCCTACTAGGCATTCATACTTAGGAGGCAAATGCCATGATGTCAGTATTTCTTCTATCTCTTCGTATTCTGTATTTTTAGACATTTCATCCCAGTAGATGTCAAGCGATTTATCATTTTTATAAAACCCATGTAACGCTTGTTTTTCGTACTCGGCTATGATCATATCATCAACCACATATAACCACCAATGCAACAAAAACATTGTAGATTTATGACATGTTTTTTCTGTAAGGGGATCTACGATTTTTTCAACAACTATCCCGTTTTTTTTCATGAGTCGCATTGTTTTTAGATAGCTGTTCTTAAAAGCTATGTGTTTCTTGAATACATTGATTTTTTCGCAATGCTCAGCAGAAGGTTCTGTTTCCAAAGCTTTCTTATAGAGAAACGGTATTTCTTTATATCCTTGAGTACAGATATCTTTTATGATGGGATGGTGATGTTCATAATCTTCACCTATCATTATGGGATCTTTTATTCTTAGTATATCCTTTTCCCACCGTCTAATTTCTGTATTCCATTGCTTAATCCATTTTCGCGATATTTCTTGAGCCTTCTTTAAAAGACTTATATCCGATTTCGTAATTTGTTCTTTGTATACTTCTATTTCTCGATCTTTCTGTTCCTGAAGTAACTTGAATTGTTCTTCATAGTCATTCATTCTTAAATAGCCCCTAAAAGACAACAGAAAAGTTGCTATTATTAATATTCCTCCTATGACTATGATTATTCCCATTATTCCCCCCCACTTTTTGCTAATCAATAACTTGGTGCTACCGTATAATGGATTCGTTTAGATGATACAATAATGTCTCATTTGGTGTTAAAAACACTAGATTTAGGTGAGGGAAATAAAAAAAGCACAATATTTAGATTTTTTTGTTGACATTGTGTAGGAAATCATATTTAATGATGTCACTGTACTTAGTCGTGTTGTATCTAAAATTATGTTGTATTTCTTCTGTATGCCCTGCAAATGCGGGGTTTTTTGTTATTTAGAGGGTGTATTTAATGACATCAGAAAATACCACTCAGCCTCTTCAAGCACCACTTAAGAAGCGTATTCCTCCGAAGGCAGGGAGTGGTCGTGTCAAAGGTGTTCCGAATAAAATAACGCGTCTTTTGAAAGAAGCTGTGATTAAGGCTGCTGAGAATGCGGGCAATAAAATAGGAAATGATGGATTGGTCTCTTATTTAGAAAAGCAAGCTGTCAGCTGCCCAGCAGCTTATTTAGCATTGCTTGGTAAGGTTTTACCGTTACAGGTTACCGGAGAGGACGGTGGAGCGATTAAAATGATAGGGCGCGTTGAAATAGCGCCTTTGGTTGATGACCATAAGACAGATTAAGATTGTTCCCAAGCTCATACCGATTTTTTCAGGAAGAGCAGCGGTGCGTGCGGCGTGGGGAGGACGAGGATCAGGGAAGACAAGATCCTTTGCTTTGATGGCCGCTTTGAAAGGTTATCAATTTGGTATGGGAGGGATCTCTGGGACGATCCTTTGTGCGCGTCAGTTTCAGAATTCGTTAGCAGAGAGTTCCTTGGAGGAAATTAAGCGCGCTGTTGAAGCGCATGATTTTTTAAAGGATTATTATAAGGTTGGGGAGTCCACGATTAAGTCGAAGGATGGTCGAATATCTTTCCAGTTTTCAGGACTAGACCGGAATATAGCCAGTATCAAATCGATGGGTCGGATTTTGCTTTGTTGGGTTGATGAGGCAGAGCCTGTTACAGAGACAGCTTGGCAAACGCTGATACCGACTTTGCGGGAAGAGGGCGATGGCTGGCGTGCAGAGTTATGGGTGACATGGAATCCTTTACGTGAGAATGCTCCTGTTGAGAGGCGGTTTCGTTTTTCAGAGAATGAAGGGATTAAGGGTGTTGAGATCAATTGGTCAGACAATCCGAAGTTTCCGCAGATATTGAATGAGGCACGTTTGGATGATCTTAAGAACCGTGCAGAGAGCTATCAGCATATTTGGGAAGGTGGTTATTTAAAAGCGGTTCAGGGAGCCTATTTCCAAAAGGAAATGTTGGCTGCCGAGCAAGAGGGTCGGATCGGGCGTGTTGCTCGTGATCCTCTGATGCAGCTCCGTGCCTTTTGGGATATTGGAGGGACGGGAGCGAAGGCAGATGCCACGGCGATTTGGATAGCACAGTTTGTTGGCAGAGAAATCCGTGTTTTGGATTATTACGAAGCACAAGGACAGCCGTTATCGGAGCATATCGGATGGTTGCGTCAGAATGGCTATGAGAAGGCACTGATGATTTTGCCACATGATGGTGCCACGAAGGATCGCGTGCATAATGTGAGTTTTGAGAGTGCCTTGAATGAGGCAGGTTTTGAAACGCAGGTTATTCCTAATCAAGGCCCTGGAGCGGTCAAGATGCGGATAGAGGCAGTGCGTCGTATTTTACCGTCTGTTTGGTTTCATGAAGAGACAACGGTTGGTGGCCGCAAGGCATTAAGTTGGTATCACGAAAAGTGGGATGACAAACGTGGCATTGGTTTAGGAGCTGAACATGATTGGTCGAGCCATGGAGCCGATGCTTTTGGCTTGATGTGCATCACCTATGAAGCGCCACGCATGAAGACACAGCAAAATCGTTATTACGCTATAGAAAGAGAAACAGCCTCATGGATGGCCTTTTAAAGAACGATAAAAAGAAAGCATATCTTGACGATTATGCACTCTATCGACGCTTAAAGTCTTGGTATGCTGAAGATATTAAGCCTGTTAATGAATGGCGGGAACAAGCGCGTGAAGACTTTGATTTTTACAATGGTCGTCAGTGGGCAGAGGAAGATCTTGCGGTTTTAAGAACGCAACGGCGTCCTGTGATGACCTTTAATCGGATAGCGCCTTTGGTGAATGCGATTGTTGGAGCGGAGCGGAATAATAAGCGAGAAGTACAGTTTCAACCGCGGCAAGTTGGTGCTGCAATCCCCAATGAATTGCTAACGGGAGCAGCGGAATGGTTTCGAGATGAAGCGGAAGCTGAATATGCAGATTCCGATGCTTTTCAAGATATGATCATTTGTGGCATGGGATGGACGGATACACGTTTGGATTATGAAACAAATCCGGAAGGTGTGCCCACAGTTAGGCGTTTAGATCCGCTAAAAATGGTTTGGGATGCGAATGCTGTGAGGTCGAATTTGGTTGATGCGCAGCGCTTGTGGTATGTGGATCGCAAATCCATTGAGGATGCTAAAAATCTTTTTCCTGATATGGCTTTAGAAGATCTGAATGCGGACTGGTCTGTAGAGGGTGCTGTGGGTTCTGAAGATTACCCTGTATCGCTTGATGCCTATAGCGATCCTCACACTGGAGGCTTACCGTTTTCAGAAAAGCGGTTTGTGACCCTTGTTGAATGTCGTTGGTTTGAGTATGAGACTTATTATAAGGCACCGGATCCCCAAACGGGTCAGATGCGCGATTATAGCCAACAAGAGTTTGAAGAGCTTCAGACTGTTCTGCCTGAACTCCAAGGAGCTCGCTTTCAGAAGAAAATTGTCAAGCGCGCTTTTCTTGGCCGTCGCCTTTTAGCAAAGCCGGATCGACCTTTAGCGCCTGACGGACAGCTGGGGTGGGAATGTATTACAGGCACATTGGATAAGCTTAAGAACCAATTTTACGGGATTGTTCGTCCTGCAAAAGATCCGCAAAAATGGTCTAATAAATATTTTAGTCAGGTGATGTATATCCTCAACAGCCAATCCAAAGGCGGTTTGATGGCTGAACGCGATGCTTTTGACGATGAACGTCAGGCTTTGGACAGTTGGTCGCGAACGGATGCGATCACATGGCTGAAGAATGGAGCTTTGACCAATGGAAAGATACAGCCGAAGCCGAGTGCGCAGTTTCCTTCGGGTTTTTTCCAGTTATTTAATGAATCGCGTGAGGCCATCACGCATGTTACAGGATTATCTGCTGAGTTTATAGGGACCAGGGAGGTTAATCAAGCGAATGTCCTGGAAAATACCCGCCGACAATCCACATTGAATTTGCTTGCCAGTTTATTTGATAATCTCAAGCTTTACCGTTGCAGGCAAGGAAAAATTATTCTTTATTTGATCCAGAATTATCTTTCTGATGGTCGTTTAGTACGGATTTCTGGTCCTGAGAATGCTCAGTATGTTCCGTTAACGCGTGAAGCTGTGACAAGTCTTGAATACGATATTATTGTTGATGACTCTCCGACCAGTCCGAATGAAAAAGAGAAAACTTTTGCAGCGATTACTCAGATGTTACCGTTGCTTGGTGGTTTTTTAACACCGGAGATGATCCCCGATCTTCTGAAGCTTTCACCGTTACCCGCTACGCTTGTGGCGAGTTTAACGGCCAAGGCACAGCAGGCACAGGAACAACAGCAGCAACAGCAGATGATGCAACAAAACCAGGGGCCACAGTTAAGTCCAGAGCAACAAGCAAAGATTGCAGCTTTACAGCAGGAAACACAGGCAAAAAGCACTCTCTATCACCTTGATGCACAGCAGAAACAAGCTGCCTTACAGCAGAAAAATATTGAGCTTTTCTTGAAGCAGGAACAAGCGCGGATGCAGCTTGAGCTTCAAAGAGCCAAGAATGCGCTAGCGCAGCGTGATTTAGAGCGTAAAGCATTACAAGCACAGTCAGAACAGTATCGTGCTGTAACTAGAAGAGCAACAATATATTAAAGGAACAAAAGATGGAAGAACAATTGACGCCAGAAGAACAAGCGATTTACGATGCACAAGCTAATGATTATTCTGTTGAGCTTGTTGAGCCTGAGCAAGTGATTGACACGATTGAATCGCATGAGAATTCTGAACAGGTGTTCGATGAACAGCCTCAGAAACCGTATGATTATGAAGCGATAGAACAGGAGAGACAAGCCCGCCAAAAGGCAGAGCAAAGTGCTGAAGAAGCACGTGAGCTTGCTATTGAGATTGCGCAGCAATATGCTGCTATGCAGGAAGAAATTGCTCAACAGTATGATAAAAATGTCCCGACTTTAGAAGATGATCCTAAAGCGCATATCGCCTGGCTTAGCCATAAAGTGCAAGAACAACAGAAATTGCTGAATGAGTTTTCTGTTATGAGAGAGGAGCAGGAGCGTATAAATCAAGAGCACTATGAAAGGCAGCAATTAGGGGCTTATTTTGAAGAAGCCAAGGCCCAGGTTCAAGACAAATATCCAGATTTAGACAATATCACAAATTATCTCTATGAGATTGCCGATAATTCATTAAAAGCGCAAGCAAGTCTCTACCCCCAATGGGAAGATCCTGCACTGAGACAGCAGCAAATTGGTGCTGAATTACGCCAAATCTGCCAGCAGTGCCAAAAATCGGGTTTTAACCCCATCGAGGTGCTTGTGCAAAAGGCAAAAGCTTTTGGCTATAGTGGTCCCCAGAACAAGAATGAAGTTGAAGCTCTCCAAGAGCGTAACACAGCAGCGCGGACCTTAGCTGCGCGTGGTGGACAGGTTCCCTTAGGCGGTGTTGATATAAGAACACTCTCTTCCATGTCGGAAGCTGAGTTAGCTGCATGGGTTGAGAAGAATCAAGAAAAATTTGAACACATCATGGACAGGATGTGAAGAGATGCGCAGTGGTGCAGAAGAGATAACCAAGTGGTTGCTTGGTTATGCCGCAAGGCTCATTTAAAAACCAAGAAAGGTATTTTTTGAAATGGCAACAACAAACGTAAACATTAATAGTCCCTTAGCTGTTCAGATTTGGGCTAAGCTGCTTAACGCAGAAAGCTCAAAAGCAACACCAATAGCTCCTCTTATGGGAAAAGATAAA
Organism: Bartonella sp. AR 15-3; assembly: GCF_002022445.1. Classification (GTDB taxonomy): domain Bacteria; phylum Pseudomonadota; class Alphaproteobacteria; order Rhizobiales; family Rhizobiaceae; genus Bartonella. The sequence goes on from NZ_MUYE01000001.1 coordinate 545,566, forward strand.
AATAATGTCATCCAAGTTTTGGAAGGCTTGAATAAAACAGCGGGTGATTCAGTCACGAGTGGACTGCGTGTTCAGCTTATGGGAGCTGGTGTTACCGAAGGGCAAACGCTGGAAGGAAATGAAGAGGGGCTTCAATTTATGAATGAAACAGTGCGGCTCAATGAGCTTTCTCATGCTGCGCGTGTTAAATATGAAGGAACAATTGATCAACAACGTGTTCCGTTTAATTTGCGTGCAGAAGCAAAGACTGGACTTGTTGATTGGTATGCTGATCGACTGAGTATGATGTTCTTTATCCAGGCTACTGGATATACAGCTCCATGGATGAAGTTTGAGGGTCGTACAACGACGATAGAACCAGTGCATTATGGTTTTAATGCGCCATTGGAGCCCAGTAAATTGCGCGTTATTCGCCCAGGAAAGAAAAAGGCTGATGAAGAACTCACAAAAGAAGATAAGTTTACATTATCTCTTATCGATGATGCTGTGGAACGTGCGAAATTGGCTAATCCTAAAATTAGACCGGTGCGTGTCAATGGAGAAAGTGTCTATGTGGTGTATCTTCACCCAAAACAGGTGACACAATTGCGCACGAATACAGATGCTGGCCAGTGGCTTGACATTACCAAAGCGGTTTATAGTGGAAGCCGCGCTAAAAACCCCATTTTTGATGGTTCGTTGGGCATGTATAACGGTGTCATTTTACGGGAGTCCGAACATGTTCCTCATGGTGTTCATTCAAAAACGCAAGAGCCTGTTCTTTCTGTTCGTCGCGCTGTTTTGCTTGGAGCGCAAAGTGTGATTATGGCTTATGGTCATAGTAAGGGTAAAACGCGTTATCATCTTGTAGAGAAATTGTTTGACTATGAACGCGAATTTGGCATTGCTGCCAAAACCATTATTGGGATGAAAAAGTCACGTTACACGTTGCCTCATTCTGAGCAAGGAGGGCAAGATTTTGGCACGATAGTTCTCCCATCTTTTTCTGAAGCCCTATAAAAATATTGAGCACATAAAGAGGATTAAATTATGGAAAAGAAACACTCCCTCGCACGTTCATCTTTTGATGGTGCTGAGACAACGGATGATGGAATGCCGATCGCTTTACAAGGTCGGAATCTCCATACACAACAAGTCAGTTTTTTTCGGACTCGGATTAAACATACCGATCGTGGCCTTACAACACAAGTTGGTATTTTGCCTCGAGATGCTTTCATTAAGAGCATCAGTGTTTATACGCTTAGCGATTTTAATGGCGCAACAGCAAAGTTTGGAAAAAAACCTCATGACAGTGATTATGGCACAGCAACGCTGGCGACCTCTGGTGTTGAAGAGCTTGATTTGCCTCTCACTGTGCGAAACGTTCCGTTAGAATTTGAAAACACGATTTACGTTACACGAGATAAGACAAGTACCCAAGGGGAGGCTGAAGTCATTGTTGAGTTTTACACAAATCGTTAAAAAAGGGGGACGTTTGCTCCTTTCGTCCCCCGAAATTCTTGAAAGCATTGATGATGGCAATAACGATACAGACCAGTGGTCCGATTGAAGAAAAAGGTACCTTTGTTCCGCGTAACAAAAACTTTATTCAGATGTTAAAGGACATTCAAGATGAAATAGATGATCAAACCGATGAATATATAGATCAAGTACAGAAGGCGATCTTTTCTGCACTTCGGTTTTGTGAACGCTTGCCCTTTTATTTTAATGAAAGCCGTGAGGTTGTTTTTACGACTTTAAGGGGCAAAAATCGTTATGGAAGGGAGGTCAGTCCCTTTATTGCAGAGGCTGTTCAGATTGTTGATGTTTATCTTTATAAGCATTCCCATAAGTTCAAGCTTTTGCAGACAGACCCGATCATGCTTGAAAGCTCTGAGAATGAATTGGATCGTGGTATCCCAACACGTTATGCCTATTTTGAACAAAAGCTTGTCTTGTCTCCAATCCCAGATGATGCTTACTCCATACGGCTTATTCTTAATCCCATGAGAATAAAAGAGATCGAGACTATGCAAGAGGATTCCATCTGGTTTTTGGAAGCGTATGAGCTTATCAAAACGCGGGCGAAGTACGAACTTTATACGAACATACTCAAAGAACCACAAATGGCTGCAGCGGCTTTTGCGATGTTTCAGGAACAATTAGAAGCCCTGACCATCGAGACTTCACGACGTAAAAACTTATTTCAGATACAACACACAGATTTTTGATGACTTTTATTCCTATTGCTGAATTTCGGCCAGACATCGCCTTTATTAATAGTGGCTATTCGAATGAGATCGTAAATGTTTTGCCTGCTCCTCAGTCCTATATTCCATTTCCAATGGTTGCACCGGCATCGGATCCTTTTCCTGATGTTATCTTGGGTGTTTATGCTCTACGGTCCTTAAATGGTGTGCGGATTATCATAGGTTCACCGACAAAGCTGTATGAGTATAACAATAGTACGCGTGGATGGAAAGATATCAGCAAGCCAGGGACTGAATATCATGCGAATGAAAACGCGCCATGGTCTTTTGCTTCTTTTGGAGAGCATATCATTGCTGTTAATAGCAACGATGTTCCTCAAAAGCTTGTGCTGAAGATGGATGAAAAGTTTGATGATTTAGGCGGCAATCCCCCACGTGCGGGTCTTGTTCGTGTATGGGGAGATTTTGTTTGCTTGATGAAGCTGACCGATAAGCCCAACCGTGTTCAGTGGTCTGGATTGAATGATGCTGAATGGTGGACTGTTGGTGAAAAGAATTGCGACTATCAAGATTTTCCCGATGGGGAATATGTTCAAGGCTCAACGGAAGCGACCAATCCGCTTATTTTTATGCGCTCGGCTATCTATCATGCAACATTTGTTCCGGGCTCTAAAATTATCTTCAGCTTTGCCAAGATAAAAGATAAAATGGGGGCTAAAAGCAGTACGGCTATTGCAAGTCGTGGCAACAACACTTTTTTTATTTCTGATGATGGTTTTTACCAGATCAACAGTACAGGAGAAATGGTTCCTATTGGTTTTGGTAAAGTGGATAAAACCATTTTTACACTCTACAGTAATTTTGCTCTTGATGAGATGAAAGCGTGTATTGATCCCATCTATTCACGGGTTTATTTCTCTCTTTATGATGACATTGCAGGAAGCAGTATCTATGTTTATGACTGGCTGCTCCAAATCTGGAGTGTTATTAAGGGACAGGATCTCCTTTTATTTCCTCTCTTTGCAGCGGGTTATACATTGGAAGGTTTAGACGAAGTCTCAGAGCGCCTTATAGATTTACCCGCTTCCCTTGATAGTAAGATGTGGCAAAATGGCGCACCGGTGTTGGGAGCTTTTACTGAAGACAATAGATTTGGGCTTTTTGCGGGAGCACCGATGGAAGCAGTGATTGCTTCACAAACGGTAGGAGACACAGGAAGACAGATCAATTTAATGACGGAAGCCTTTGTTCAAGCGGACACAATAAAAGGTCGTTTAAGTGTTGGCTCTGCATTTATCATTGATAAGAGAAATAAGTTAAACTGGGACAAAGAACGCTATGCGGCCTATAATAATAATGGGATGTACACTCTTCGGTCTCGGGCCCGTTATCACGCTTTGCGTCTTAGAATTCCAGAAGGGACCCAATGGACTCATATGACGGGTTTTGATGTGACGCTTAAACCCGCAGGCATAAGATGAACTTTAAGATTTATAATACGGAAAAATGGAGTGCGGACCAGATGGCACCCTATTTTGATCCTGTCTTAAAATCCATTGTTAGCTTTAACAAGAAGTTTGCTGAGGATTACGCTCCAGAGACTATTTTAAATGATATTTTGAATGGCGATAAAATTCTTTGGATTATTGTTGATGCGCATGAAAATTTTATGGCTCATGTCACAACAGAATTACAGAAACTCATCACAGGAACCCTGCGCGCTGTTATTGTAACGCTTAGCGGAAGAGGCGGAAAACACTTAAGCCAGGTTATTCCTCAGATTGAAGCTTATTATAAGGAAAAGGGAGCGAAAGAGCTTCTTATCATAGGCCGGCGTGGATGGAAAAAATCTCTTCAATCGCATGGCTACGTCGTTAATCTTTTAGAATATAGAAAGCAGCTTTAACATGGGGAAAAGTACCAAACCCACTCAGACAACAACACAAACAAGTGCCCCCCCTCAATGGGCGCAAGGGATTTTTAAGCAAGCCGCTCAGGATGCCATGAATTTCTATAATAAAGGCAGTGGAAAGGCTGTTTATGACGGTGAGCGTGTCACAGGTCTCAGTGATCAAACAAAGAATGCGATCAATGGGCTTAACAATACTGCTCAGAACTATGAGAATAGTTATTTGAATGGATTGGCGACAGGACAAAATTCAACCAGTAAAAACTTAAGTGAGATGGCTTCTGGCCAACAAATAGGGAATAACCCTTACTTTAATGATGCGCTTCAAAATGCGTTAAACAAAGCGACGAATTCCATTAACAGTTCCTTGGCGGGTGCTGGTCGTTATGGTTCTGGTGCCCATACAGGGGTTCTTGCAAATGAATTAGGGGGCATGGCAACCCAAGCGTTATCGCAGCAATATAACCAAGATGTCAGTCATATGATGAATGCCAATGGTTTAATCGATCAAGCGAACCAAAATCAATTGGCCGGGGCGAATAACTTTTTTCAAGGGCAAGGTCAGTCCAATATGAATGCTTTGACGGGAGGAAGTTTGATTGATGCCAATAATCAACAAAAATTAGATGCAGAACGACAAAAATGGGAACAACAGAATAATCTTGATTGGGATCATTTAAGTAAGTTGCTTTCAGCTGGAGGCGCTGCTGCTGGAGGCTATGGAACACAAACATCGCTTACACAGCAAAAACAAAATCCTTGGAAAATTCTTGGAAACGCTGGAAGCATTCTTGGAAACTGGGCTGGGCTTAGTGATGTGCGGGCAAAAGAAAACATTATCGCAGTGGGACAGAAAAATGGTCATAAGCTTTATGATTATAACTACAAGGGTTATCCCGAGCGCTATCGTGGTGTCATCGCGCAAGAGGTTTTTCAAGCAAATCCTGAGGCCGTTTTTTTGAACACTGCTACAGGCTTTTTGCATGTTGACTATAACAAGCTTGGCTTTACCATGGAAAGGGTTTTGTGATGGAGCAAAAAAAAGAATCTTTTTCTTTCTCGAAATTTTTTGATCCCAAATTTTTGCGTCCTTTGATGCATGAGGTTATTCCTCAATTGCCAGGGTATTTTCTCAAACAGCCTACGCTTCCAGATTCATCGTCTGCGGTTATTACAGATTCTGAAAAATCTGATCATTCGCAAAAAAACGATCTTAGTGCATTGATCCGAGGTGTTAATACGGTATTCGGGGAATCGAACACAAAAAATCCAACAGCATTGATTATGTCAACGGATGATTTAAAGCAGCAAACACCTCCACTTCCTGATTATTCGAATTATAAGCTCCTAGAGGATGAGAGACAGAATTTTCCGAAACAGGGTGTCTCATTGAGCCCTCAACCTGCATTTGTTTCAAGTATTGATAAAGCGGATGAGAACGAAGAACACGCACAGTATAAAAATGTGATGGATTATATTTCTGAGATTAACAGAAAACCTACACAAGAAGACTTACAGAATAAGGGCACTCCACTCAATAATGAGGAATTTCCTCGTCCTTTGACAGAGGAACGAGCCTTACAAGACAAGAATGTTTTTGATGGCCGGACAGCAAAGGATGAAGGTGAAAACGGGAGTAACTTTTGGGATCGCTTGAAGAAATCGGAGTTTTCAGAGCATTTAATGGATTTTTTCTCTGGTCTTTCACAAGGAGAAACACCAGAGGAAAGTTTTTCCAATGCAGGGATTGCTTTGCGACAGGGGAATGTTGAACGTGCACAACGTCAGCAAACTTTAGAATTTTTACGCTCAAAGGGATATAGCGCTGAAGATGCAAAAGCCCTTATGCAATATCCTGATGTTGTTCAAAAAATGATTGGAAATACCTTGAATTCTGAGGAAGGGTATAGAACACTCACGGCAGAAGAAAAGGCGGAATATGGACTTCCGGAAAATATCCCTTTCCAGGTTTCAAGCTCGGGGAAAATCATTCCTGTTTCAAGTCCTGAGGGAGGATATAGAACGCTTACAGCAGAAGAAAAGGCGGAGTATGGACTTCCAGAAGATATCCCTTTCCAGGTTTCAAGCTCAGGGAAAATCATCCCGGTACAGGGGATGCAGGGTTCTAGATCTGCTGCTGAAGCTGGTTACACGCTTGTGAAGGATAAAAGTACACAGAGTGGTTTACGCGCCATACCCATTACAGGAAGTGCCGCAGAACGTACATTAATCAAAGAAAAGAACGAAGCATTATTACGCTATGCCGAGGGGATTGCCCGTGGAGAACGGCTTGTTAACACATCAAAAGATTTAATGAAGATCCTTGATGAAAATCCAAAGATCGTTGGGACGATTGGTCATCTTCTCTCCAAGATACCAGGGTCGGACGGAGCTGATTTTGCGGCTATATTGAAGACTCTGAAAAGTAACATTGCCATTGATACATTGCAAAAAATGAAAGCTTTGGCTCCGAATGGAGCATCGGGCTTTGGAAACTTATCAAATGTTGAATTTGAAGCGCTGCAGAATTCGATTGCAGCATTGGGTACGAATCTTACAGCAGAGCAAATGAAAAAATCTCTTCAAACAATTATTGAGACTTACAGTAAAGCGAATAGAGCAACGAAGATTCTTCTTTTTGGGCAAGAAGCATTAACAGTTGAACTTGTTGAAGAAGCCTATGGGATTACGCCTGATAAGCAAAATGATGAGAAGAGTGAAGGATCCGATCATCAATTCAACAAATATTTCGAAGCATTACCGGAAGGGATGATGTTTGTTGATAGTGATGGCCACATTAAGGAGAAACAAATCAATGGCTGAGCTCCCCCCTCTTATTCATCGTAAAAATACAAAAGTCATTGGGCATATCAGTGACTATACTCCCGAACAACTTCAAGAGCTTTTTTCGAAGAATAAAGAAAGGCTTAATGGTTCTATTCCAGAGAATAAAGAGGCAACAGGAAAAGACGCGTTGAAGCCGACTGCCGCAGGTGCTTTTGGATGGGGAGCCGTTCACGGAGCAGCTTGGGGTTATGATGATGAAGTAGCAGGAGCGTTAGCAGCAGGCCCTGTAAAATATTGGAAGGGTGATAAGGAAGCAGTCAAAAAATATGATGAAGTAGCGAAGAGATGGCGTGACTATCAAAAAGCGGCGGATAGAGATCATCCTTATTTATCTATTGCGGGTAATGTGGCTGGTTCTGCAATGAACATACTTGTGTCGCCTATAGCTACAGGAGCGAAGGTAGTGGTTGGTTCTGCAATGCGTGCTGCACCCTATCTAATGCGTGCTGCACCCTATCTTTGGAAAGGTCGATCAGCAGCTTCGGGAGCAAAAATGACCGGTAAAGCTTTGTTAGATGGAGCAGAGCAAGCAGCAGCAAAGCTTGGAAGGCGTGCAGCAAAGATTGGAAGAAATATAGCAGCTCCGGAAGGACAACTAACTGGTAAAGCTTTATTAGATGGGGCAAAACAAGTTGCAAAGCGTGCAGCAGAAAAAGCAGTGGGGAATCAAGGAGCAAAAATAACAAGCAGCGCTCTTGCAGCAGGAGAAAGAGCTGCTCAATCGGCCTTGGCGGAAGGTGCAGGACAAGCAGCCGCAAAAGCAGCAGCTCTTGCCGCAAGGAAAGCAGCAGCACGCAAAGAGGCTGCAAAATTTAAGTGGGGACGTGCAATAGGAAACGGAGCCATCTATGGTGCTATAGCAGGAAGTGGTGAAGGCGAAGGTTTTTGGAATACTTTAGGCACAACAGGCACTGGAGCAGTGCTAGGAGTAGCGGCGCCTTTTGCCATTGGTGGAATCTCAAAAGCTATACCTTCTTCTGTTAAAGAAATGCCTTCTGCTGCACTCCGTAGTTTAGGTGAATTGGTTAGGAAGACACAACCTGCAACCCATGGAATAAGCCCTAAAGCATTGAGGGAAATCCGTCATTCTTTAGGGGATGATGTTATGGACAATCTTGAACAGACATTAAAACGGCGTGGTCCTGACTCAATGATCATTGATCTTCATGATGGTCTTGCTGCACGGGCTTTTGAGGCTGCCCAAAAAGATCATGATGCCTATTCCATTGTAAGAAACCGTTTAGGAGCCAGGCAAAATGAAACTTATCGACGGATTGACGACGGAATAACAAGGGTGCTTGGTCCAAAAGTCAATACAAATGATTTACAACAGGAGATTATTAACCGAGCGAAGGCAAAGGCTGGGCCACTGTATGAGAAGGCAAAGGCAATGCCAATTGCTAAGACTGTTCAAGAGAAATTACGGATTTTGCAAAAAAGACCTGCATTTCAAGACGCCTCCGAAAAAGCACTGGTAAGAGTGCTTAATGATTTGGATTCAAAGGTTCTGGCAAGCAATAGCAGTCCACAGTTAGATATGCGGCTTTTGCACAAGGCGAAAGAAGTACTGGATGATAAGATTAACTCTGCTGCTATAAAAGGAGAACGGGGATATTCTAGAGAGTTAATGAATGTTAAGCAAGAACTTCTTGATGTTTTGGAAACCTCTTCTCCAGGGTATGCTAAAGCGCGGAACCTTTATCGGAGCGAACTCGAAATTGGTGATGCTTTAAGTCAAGGGAAAGAAGCGCTCAAGAAGAATATTGATTTGGATACGATTAAAAGCCAGCTTGCAGGCATGAGCGCATTGGAACAAGATGCCTTTAAAAAAGGTGTTCGTGGACAAATAGAGACCGCATCAAAAAATGCCAATAACCCAGAGCATAATTTGTTGAGTTTGTTCGATACACAAAACACTCAAGAGAAACTACAGCATATTTATGGTGAGAATAAAGCAGATCAATTGATGAAAATATTGAAACCAGAGGCGGAGAGATCAAAGCTTTTTGCACAACTGCCAAAACATATAGGAGAAGTAGGAGAAAGGGCAGCGCAAAACGATAAGAATACAAAGAATCTCAGTCCAGGTAAGGCATTAATGAAGTTTTTTACAGGACCATGGGCAAACGGAATGCGAGGATTCCACAAAGATACAGAGAGGGATATTGCAGCTCTTATAACAGCGCGTGAGAAGGGAAATATTGGATTATCAAGGAAAAAAGCGGTTGAACTTCTTAAGAAGTTTCATGAAGCAGAAAAGAAACGCTTAATAAAGAAAGAAGATGTTGCAAAATTCATCAGTCTTCTTTCTCTTCTTTTGAATGACACTGCTGTTAGAAGGATTGCAAATAAATGATTCATCCTAACGTTAAGTCTGCGATTTCTCAGGCAGCGCAGAAGTATGGTTTACCGGAAAGCTTTCTTCAGCGGGTGGCCATGATAGAAAGTAATGGTAATCCCACTGCACAAAATAAGAACAGTAGTGCAGGAGGGTTGTATCAATTTTTAGATTCAACAGCCGAGCAGTATCACTTAAAGAATAAGTTTGATCCCTTTGAAGCAACGGATGCTATGGCGCGATTGACGAAGGATAATACGCGTTATTTGCAAACAGCTTTGGGGAGAGCTCCTTCAGAAACAGAGCTTTATTTAGCGCATCAACAAGGTCCAGCAGGGGCTGCCAGATTGATTAAAAATCCCACGCTTCCTGCAGGACAGCTTTTAGGTCAACAGGCGGTAACATTGAATGGTGGACAGATGAAAAACACGGCAAGTGATTTTATGAATCATGTTTATCAGCTTTATAACAAAACGGGTGCTGCTTCAAATATGATGACGCATTCACAGCAAGAAAGAGCTTCACAAGGAATTGAGAGATTTCAAAAAGCGATTGAGGGTGATCAATCCCTGATGAAGAACACACCTTCTTTTAAAAACGGTTTAATGAAACTCGCTGACTTAATGAAACAGAGTGCAGAGATATACAATAAGGAAGAGCAGAGGGCACAGCAGCAACCCAGCATGAGAGGGGGGATGCAGTTTGGCACCCGTCCTCCTATAGATTTAACACCGTTAATTGATCCCTCAAGGCGGCAGTTTGCTGCTTTTTCTGGCCAGCAAAGAGATAAGCACTCACGAGAAGAATTATTAAAGAGAGGAGGGGTTTATCATGTCTGATATTTATGACTGGTCGCTTACAGCTGATGCCAATGCACACTCAGATGATTTGATCAATTGGGCAGAAGGTCAGCCACCAAGTTCTGTTAACGACAGTGCACGGGCGATGATGCAACGTGTGCGGGAATATCTCGCAGATAATGGGGGATCTCTTCATTCGGTTTTTAATGTGAATGATCAGGAAAAGACAACATCCATTACGCTGACGACGGTTTCTCCAATAACGATGTATAAAAATGATCTTATTCTGCGTTTTAAGGCTTGTGGCGTCAATATTGGTCCGACAACACTCACAGTGAACAACATAGGAGAGAAGCCTGTTTACAAAGCAACGGATGCTGGTGTTGTCTCCTTAGAGGGTGGTGAATTACAAGCGGGCGGTATTTATGAAATCGTTTATAGTGAGGATGCTTCAAAAAAAGATCTTGATGGCTGGTATTTAATCAATCCTACACCCAAAACTCCGCCCCAGGTAAAAAGCTTTCCTGCTGGTTTTGTCGCGACATTTGCTATGCAAGACCTCCCGGGTGGTTGGCTTCTCTGTAATGGTGCTGTTTATAAGCGTAGAGATTATCCAGACTTATTCAAAGCTATAGGGGTTCAGTGGGGGAAAGACAGTGATGAAACCTTTAAAGTTCCCGATTTTAGAGGAATGTTTTTGCGTGGCTTTGATGATGGTCGTGGCTTAGATAGCAAAAGAACATTTGCTGAAATGCAGAAAGATAGCATCAAATCGCATACCCACAATTGCACTATTGAAAAATCAGGCAGACATAACCACGGGTTTGATTATTATTCCATTATGGAAGGGGGGCCTAATGTTGGTGCAAGAAATCCAGCTTATAGGACTACCTACAGAAGAAGTGCGACAGATTCTGCTGGTGAACATACACATAAGGTCAGTCTTTCTTCAACAGGTGAGACAGAAACCCGTCCTGTGAATGCAACGGTTGTTTATGCCATAAAATCATGAAGTTTTTGAATGTTTAATCATCCCTCTGCTATTGATGATATTACTGACGCGGAGCAAATCCGCGTTCTTTTTTATGCCAGTCATAGAATAGTTCATGCACCGTTAAATAAGATCATCGCTATGATTAAAAAGGATGTTCAGCATGATCTTTCCAGTGCTTTTATGGAGCAGCAAAAAGCAACAGATGAACGCCTGGAAACTCTACAAAAAATGATCGATGAGTTACGTTTGCAGTGTTCCCCTTCCACACCCCCTCAAAAATGAATTTAAGGAATTGAATGCCATGCCTCTTCCACACCATACACATACATTTACGCTTGAACCAGCAACCAAAGAAGAAGTCAAAGAAGGTCTTTCAGACAGTAAGGCTCTTGCCCCTGTTTCAGTAGGCAGTGCAGCAGCTTATTCTGTCAATTATTTTGCAACCGCTGCTCAAGGCAAAAAGGCCGATGATGCCGTTGCTAAGAGAGATATTGGGGCCCTTGCTTACAAAGATAAAGCCACAGTTTATGATATAGAAGCCAGCGGTTATCCTGGTGAAGAGACGCTTTTATCCGGGGCTGGTTGGGTCACACCATCCTCTTTAGAGGTTGGTGATATGAAAGCCTCACTTTATGACCCAGACAATATCAGGTTAAGTGCGTTTTCGATGGAAAATATGAGTGAGGGTCCTACAAAAAAGATTTTGTCTGAGGAAGAAAGATTAAAGTTGCAGTGGCTTAGTTCTTTGGGTCCCACGATAGAAAAGTGGCATGCAGGCGATGAGGGGATCAACTATCCTATTTCGCCTGTTGATCTGAAAAATACCATCCATTACTTTTCGTTGTCGAAGTCTCTTGGGATGTCAAAGTCGGTCTATGATCCACAAAAAGTGGGCAAAGATGCTTTTGATATGGACAATATGCGAGAGGGAGAGAAGCATTTTATCTTAACAGCTGAAGAGCGCATACAGATAGCAGAGATTGAGGCGATTAAAGAAGGCATTCATGATGCCAAAGAGACAGCGGAATGTGGGGTTCATACAGCTCATGAAGCAAAAGAAGCTGCGGACAGCGCATTAAGTATAGCAAAGGGTGCAGAAACTAAAGCTGTGGATGCACAAACTACGGCTCAAGGATGTGCGAGTATTGCAGGTGAAGCAAAGGAAACTGCTGAGAGCGCTTTCAATAGAGCGGAGAAAGCAGAAGTTCATGCTTCAGAAGCACAAGCTATTGCTACTATTGCACAAAGTACAGCTCAGGATGCACAAGATTCCATCAGTACTGTGAAAGAAACAGCTGATAAAGCGAAAGAGACAGCGGATAAGGTGCAGGAAAAAGTTGATCTCATGCAAGCTTTTGAACAGCAAGACTGGATTAATGGCACCAAAACAGAGGGTGGTCTAATCTCACCGGTTCATCTCCTCGCTTCGATACAAGCACATAGCAGCAATAGCAGCGGCGGTGGGAGTTGTAGTTGTAACGGAGCTCTGAAACCGATTGAAATTTTGATGACAGAAAGTGGAGAGATCCCTTGGCCAGAAGGTATTACTGATGAGACAGAACTTGAAATATGGGCTTGGGGAGGAGGCAATGCTGGGGTTAGTAGTTCTGTTGGCTGTGGTGGTGCTGGTGGTTGTTGTACATACGTAAGAACAAGGAAAAAGTTTCTTGGCAAGAGTTCAGTGAAAATTGGAAGAGGAGGAAGGACTGATGATGATCATGGTGGCAGAGAAACAAAAGTTGGTCAATTTATTATAGCTCTTGGTGGAGCCTCATTACAACCTCATCAAACAGGTGGATTTGACGGTGAAAATGCTGAACTTGGTGCTGGTGGTGATGGTTTTCTTGGCGGCAATGGCGGTAATGGCGGTTTGGGTGGTAAGGGCGGTGATAACGGCGGTCGTGGTGGTCATGGTGGTGATAATTTTTTATCCAATGGTGGTAAGGGCGGTAACGGTGGTTTGCCCATTAACAAAGGTAATTGTGGTAATGGCGGTGATGGTGGTGATAGTGTTTATGGTGGAGGAGGGTTAGGGGGGATGGGTGGTAATGGTTTTCGTGGCGGCAATAGCGGTAATGGCGGTTGGGGTGGTAAGGGTGGTCGTGGTGGGAGTAGTATTTATGGCGGCGGTGGTGGCGGCGGTCGTGGCGGTCGTAGCGGTGGTAATGGCGGTGATGGTGGTGATAGTATTTATGGCGGCGGCGGCGGCGGTGGTGGTCATGGCGGCGGTCGTGGTGGTAATGGTGGCGGTAGCATGTGGGGCGGTAAGGGTGGTCGTGGTGGTAATGGTGTTGGCGGTGGCGGTGGCGGTTATTTTCCTGGAAAAGATGCAACGTCCTCATCTAGTGGCGATGGTGGCGATGGCGCCGTATTAATCAAGGTTTACTTATAGAATGGAAGTGAATAATGGCACGAAAAATCAGTAAAAATTGTCTCAATTATTTAAAGAAATGGGAAGGGCTACGGCTTTATGCTTATCAAGATGCTTCTGGCATTTGGACCATAGGATATGGTCATACGGAAAAAGCCGGTAAACCAATCGTTTTTGAAGGCATGGTCATTACAGAAAAAAAGGCGGAAACTATGCTTTTGTCGGATTTGCGTCAATATGAGCGGGCGGTAGAGAAAGCGGTTTATGTCAACTTAAGTGATGAGCAGTTTGGAGCTCTTGTTTCCTTTTGTTATAATATAGGGATAAGAGCTTTTCAAAATTCTACCTTGCTTAGGAAGCTTAATAAAGGGGATTATGAATCTGTACCCATTGAATTGCAGAAATGGACAAAAGCAGGAGGCAAGCGTTTGAAAGGTCTCGTCCATCGTCGTGCAGCAGAGGCAGGATTATGGGCTAAGAGTGCGTATGTTTCGTCTAATTATCAGCCAGTTGAAAAGCTAGAGTCCACAGGGCTTTTCAAAGCAGAAATTCTTGCCCCTATCATAGCTTCTTTTTCGGGATTTGGGGAATTATTAGCAGGGAGCGGTCCTATGCAATGGGCTTTAGCGACGATTATGGTTTTTGCATCCTGTGTAGGGTTAGTGTTTATTGTTAAGCGCTTGTGTGAGCAACGTTTATGATTTTTCTGGGAAAAAAATATTTTGCAGTGATGATGGCGGTTTTAACCGCTTTTTTTATAGCTTTAATGAGGGTTTTTCGTTTGGGTAAGAAGACTGAACGGCACAAACAAAGAGAGAGCATAGTCAAAAGAGCAATAACACGGCTGGAAATAGAAAATGAAGTTAATAAGAAAAATGATGCCGATGTGCGTGCTGATCTCTCTGAGTGGGTGCGCGACAAATAAGCTTGCGTCTTCTTGTGTTGGTTGGTTGCCTATTTACTTAAGCCGGCAAGATTTAAACGCCATCAGTTCACACTTAGCAAGAGAGATCTTAAAGCACAATAAACAAGGCGCTCATGTATGTGGGTGGAAAGGTGCACAAAAAATCGAATCACAAAGATAAAAGATGGATAAAAATAACTCAAAAGAAGACATTAATTGGCAATATATTTTAGAGAAAACATAAAATCCTATTCCCTAACCTTTATTTAAGCATCCCGCACCTTAAAAAAACATGTATAAAATCAATATCTTATGCTAAAAGAAAACATGCCTGGTGGGCGTGACAGGGATCGAACCTGTGACCCCTACGATGTCAACGTAGTGCTCTCCCGCTGAGCTACACGCCCATTATATAATGCTAGCATCCCATATAAAACTATAAATGTTAATGCTCGATTGAATTTTTATAATAAAATTACGAATAATTTAAAATATCTTTTTCAAGCAGCTATAAGTATTTTTTCAATTTCATTAACCAATTCACGTAGATGAAATGGCTTAGACAGTACTTTAGCATCAGGAGGAGCATCATGATTTGAATTTAATGCAACTGCTGCAAAGCCTGTAATGAACATTACTCGTAAATCAGGATCAATTTCAGTTGCGCGTCGTGCTAATTCAATTCCATCCATTTCTGGCATCACAATATCGGTAAGTAGAAGAGAAAATGGCTCTTCTTGTAAACATTCATATGCGCTAACTCCATTATCGAAATCAGTAACTTCATAGCCTGCACGTTCGAGTGCTTTTGCTAGAAAGCGACGCATATCATTATCATCTTCTGCAAGCAAGATTCGTTTCATCATTATGTCCAATTGCTTTGTTTATCAGAATTTATCATATTGATTTATACAATGAGAGCATTTATAGAAAAAGCTATAAAATAATTATAATCAAAATGAATGGCGAAATGGTTAATTTCTTAGCTTGTTCTTCAGAATTCGCATATTATTTTTAATTTTTAAATTCATTATATACATAGTTTTGTTTAAGAAACAGATAGTTAGAAGTTTTCAGCTCACTTAATTGCAAGCTTTATTTCTTTTCACTTCTTATATTGATTATATACATTTCATTATTTTATCAGTTTTAAGAGCTGCTAATATTAAAAACTTATTCTATATTGAAAGTTTATATGATAAGGTAGCACCTTTGATAATATGAAAACTATGTATTTATTAAAAAATTTTATATTTTTGGTGGCTGTTAGAAATAAAAGAGTCAAATGCAGCCCAAAATTGTTTAGAATAGTATTCTTCATGCATAATAGTATCAAGCTCAGCTCCTATAATTGTAATACTCTCTGTTAAACGTGTTGATCGACATAGTTGCCGTACTTCAATATTATTCGTAATATTATTTTGATTAGCAAGGATAAACAGTGTTGGAATTTGTAACTTCCCATGAAATATATTTGTTTTCATTGCGTCGATTGCATTAAGTGTTGAAGACAAGCATTGGGATGTGGTTGAATTAAAAGAAAGATTAGATTGTGTATTTTCCCGGTTTAATTTTTTTCCATCTTTAATAGGTAAAAAGCCAAGGCCTATATCAGAAAAAAATTGTGTTATTTTATGTTGAAAACTATTTGTTTTATTGCCTAACGGAGCAAAAAGAGGAGAAACGCAAAGCATTCTGTTAAACTGATGATTGATAAGGCTTAGCCCGTTAAGTGCTATTAGTCCTCCCATACCATAAGTAAGCATGTAGTAAGGTGGAGGATAATTAGGATAAATAATTGTTTTAAGAAATTCATATAAATTATTTATATAATTATTAATATTAAAATAATTATGTCGATACCATTTCTGTTTATTAAATTGTTTTTTTTCTTGATCAAACCAATCAAATATTGTGCTATAAAAACCGCGTTGAGAGATTTCATTCATTGCTAAAAAGTATTCTTCTAAAGTATCTGCATAGTTTTTGAGAATAATAACCGTTCCTTTAGCTTTTTCTATTGCAGAATTTGTTATTGCAAAATGAATCTGACGACCATTAGTTATTTTGAAATAGCTACTACATGTATTAGACAGAGAAGAATTATAGTCTGGAGAATAAAGAGGTGTATTCAATTAGGCATCCTTTGTTGATGTATGTGCACAGGTTGATGCAAAATAAAAAAATTGCTACTTGTAATGCTGATGAAGAGTTAAAAAACAGTTATTTAGTGTATTTTTGCAAATTAAAATACAAAAGAGTTGAAATAAAAAAGATTTATTACCAAATAAACATTACAGTCGCTGTGATGGGACTGTTGGTCTGCAAATATATCTGCCATTTGGAGACTTGAAGGATCAATTATAGTCGCTCTAAAGGAGGGCAAGCTTATGCGTCAAGTAGACTTTTCACCGTTTTATCGTTCAACAGTAGGTTTTGACCATCTTCTTAATTGGTTTGATTCCAGGACACAATTGGATGATATTTCTTCTTATCCACCATATAATATTGAGCGTTTAAGTGAGGATTCTTATAGAATTTCTATGGCTGTTGCTGGTTTTTCACAAAATGAAATTGATATTGAAATACATTGTAATCAGCTAACCATTAAGGGTGAGAAAATACCAGAAAATGACGGTGCAGGACGTGAATTTCTTTATCGAGGAATCGCTTCACGGGCTTTTGAACGTCGTTTTCATTTAGCTGATCATGTTAAAGTTATTGGAGCTGAACTGAGTGACGGTCTTCTCCATATTCAACTTAAAAGGGAAATGCCAGCTGAATTAAAGCCAAGAAAAATAGTTGTGCAAACATCACCATCTGCTACTAAAAATAATAATAATCACAATACATGTACAGAAAATTTAAAACTTAAGGCAAAAGAACAATTATAGTTTAAGGTTATTTGAGTAACGCGGGATAAAATCTCGCGTTTTTTATGGTGCCTTGAAAAGAAATTCTAAAGATTCTTTATGTAAAGAACGGCCATAAATAATTGAAAAAGTAGATAGATTTTTTAAATTATATATGAAAATTGGAGAAATTTTTTCTTTAGGAAAAGACCCTTTCTCTTCTTGATTCTAAAGGATGGTCGGAGCGGCGGGATTTGAACCCACGACCCCTTGACCCCCAGTCAAGTGCGCTACCAAGCTGCGCTACGCTCCGAACTATTTAGCACGACTAAACAACTCTTTCTTTAAAGGCAAGAAAAAATAACATGAAATCTACCAGAGTAGTCTTTTGTGACAAGAAAGAACCACTAAGATGATGAAAGAAAGATTTTATAATCCAGTGTTTATAATTTGTTTGGTATAAGTAATCAGATCACAAAGTTTTTTCTTTATTTACTAATTTTTAGTAGCTTCTGTATGTATAGCTTAAGGATTATTATAGTATAATGATAGAAAAAGTGGATAGATTTTTAACTGCGGTATTGGTGGAAGAGAAAGGAACTCTCATTCATATTTCTCTGTATGCTGAGAATCTGCTTTAAGGATAAATCAATTATAATTATATTGAGACAGTTATAGATTAAATAGAACAAAAAGAACTTTTTAACTACTTTAAAGAGAGTGTAAAAGGAGTAGCCATAAAAATCTAAAGAGATGTATACATAATTTTATCTGTTTAATCCGGCCTTGTTTTTAATATTAAAAATAATATTATCGCAGCTAAAATCTTTGTTCGTGAAAGAAGAATAAACGATGAGCCGTTTTTCAGTAATAAATTTGACAGAAGCTGCCATAGATCGCGTTAAAGCTATTATGGAAACAAAAAATGCATACGGTATTCTTGTTGGTGTCAAGAAAGGTGGGTGTGCGGGTATGGAATATACAATAACTCTTGTAACAGAAGAGATCCATGATGCTGATGTTGTTGAAGTTAATGGTGCTCGTGTTTTTATTGCACGCAATGCAGTATTATTTTTATTAGGAGCGCAGATGGACTATGAGATAACAACATTGCGCTCAGGTTTTATATTTAATAATCCTAATCAAGTTTCGGCCTGTGGATGCGGTGAATCCGTAGAGATTCGTCCTGTCTCACAAAATAAGATAAATGAAATATACAATAAATTTAATTAAATAACAGATGGTTATATAATATTTCTAATTATATCTGTTAAGCTATTATAAATAATTTTTTTATTATTCATTTTTGGCTTTATTCCAAAGATCTTCCATTTCTTGTAAAGATACACCGATTAGCATTTTAGATTGAGTTGATAGATTTTCTTCAATATTCGCAAAGCGATTTCAAAATTTTATATTAGTTTTTTAAAGTACTTTTTGGGATCGATATTCAAGTGACGTGCGAGATACAATAACGTGTAATAAAGATTACCAAATTCTATTTCTATATCGGATTTTTTGATTTTTATTGCTTTTTTGAGTTTATTGATTTCTTCTTTGATTTTTGCAAAAATTTGATCATTTTCATACCACTCAAAACCAACTTTAGCAGCTATGCTTTGTAATGCGAGTGCTTCTTGATCTGCTGGTCGAGCTGATTTTCTTGGATAAAATAACTTATTAGTCCTATTATCTGCTACACTTATTTCTTCATATTGTTTTGTCTGTTTAGCTTTTTCCATTTTCTTTCTATGTTTCTATATTCCTTCTAAAAAAACACGGCTTTTTTTGCTCTGCATTTCCAAAAATATGAGGATGACGGCGAATTATTTTTTCCGTAATTGCATAAACAACATCTTCAAAAGTAAAACTTTTTTCTTCTGTAGCAATCGTAGCCTGATACACTACCTTTAAAAGAAACTCGACGAGTTCTTCACAAAGATCTGTTCGATTACCTCATTCAATGCCATCAATAACTTCGTAAGTTTCTTCAAGCATATAAGGTATAATAGATGCAAAAGTTTGTTTTATGTTCCAAGCGCAAGCACTCTCATGATTTCGTAATGCTGTTACAGTTGAAATAAGGTCATTAATATCTTTTGATGCTAACATTAATGTTTTTTTATCTGCTATAATTATACATCCCAACGTCTATGAAACCACATCCATTGTTCAGGGTATTCACGTACCCAAGCTTCAACAATATCATTTAATTTTTGTATGGCAGCAGCTATATTAATTTCATTTTTTTCGTCAAGAGGTAAGTCTACACGTTCATATAAATCTAGACGATAACGCCCTTCAGGGAGTCGGATACAACGTGCCGGATAAATATCACAATTATATTGCCGAGCGAGTTTTATAATTAAAGGATTTGTTTTAACTGGTCGGTTAAAAAATGTTCCAGGAATACCTCGACGGAACTTTTGATCGACGAGAACACCAATATTTTCACCTTTTGCTAATTTAGCTGCCAGTGTCCAGACTGCGCCAGCTTTGGATGGTACAAGATGTCCCATAGAGTTTCTGCGAGCTTTAAGAACTTGTTTTGCAATATATGGATTGTTGGGTGGCCTAAATAATACTGTGACGTTAAGATCAAAACTTTGAGCGCATATAGGAAGGAGCTCAAAATTTCCAGTATGGGCTGTAAAAAAAATATATGGTTTTTTTTCGTTCTTTAGCCGTTGAAATATTTCAATGCCGTTAACTTCAACCAATCCTGGTTTATCAGCATTAGGATCGAAATCAAAAATTTTATCAAGAAAAACATATTCGGCTAGAAGCCGCCCCATATTTTTCCACATTTCTATTGCAATTCTACGCAATTCTTGTTTTGTTTTTTCTGGATACGCAGCTTGAAGATTAGAAAGTACAATTTTATGGCGAGGTACAAAAGGACCAAATGTTTTTGCTAACCAGGAAAAAAAAGAAAAGCCAATATTAGCAGGAAGATATCGTAGAATGGTTAAAAAACCGATTAATAGGTATGCCCACAGAAAATTAAAACAATTTTTTGTATTAATTTTAATACGATGCATTAAAATTTTAATATAACACTTTATCATAATTAATTAATCATTAGGATGATTTTTCCAAAAACATCACGGCTTTCCATGCGTTTTAAAGCTATATCGATTTTATCAAAATTAATAATTGTATCAATGACAGGATATACAATTCCTTGCGCCATTTTCTGCATGGCATTTGTCATATTCTCCATACGACAACCAAATGAACCAAATATTTTCAGTTGTTGTTGAAACAGTTGCATTAAATTTATAGATGTTGAAATACCAGAAGTTGAACCACAAGTTACTAAACGTGCTCCACGTTTCATGCTCAGCATAGAACCTGCCCATGTATCAGCGCCTACATGCTCAAAAACAACATCAACACCTTTTTTTTGAGTTAATTTACGAACAATACCTTCGAAACGTTCTTTACGGTAATTAATAACGTGATCTGCTCCGAGAGATTGTGCTTTTTCAATTTTGTTGTCTGAACCCACTGTCGTAATGACTGTACATCCCGCCTTTTTTGCAATCTGAATAGCTGCTGATCCAATACCAGAACCACCCGCATGTATTAGAATTGTTTCTCCAACTTGTAATTTCGCGTTATCAAACAGCATATGCTCTACGGTTCCAAAGGTAATAGGGGCAACGGCTGCTTTTATTTCATCACATTCTAAGGGAGCTGGCACCAATAAATGCGCTGGCAGATTGACAAGTTCACATGCAAATCCATCAAGATGAAAACCATATACACCTTTTACATGATCGCAAAGATTATCAATTCCTTTGCAGCAGGCTTGGCATAGACCACAAGTATGAGCTCCGTAAATTGAAACAAGTTGCCCAACTTGAAAATTTTCAATGCCATCTCCTAATTGAGCAATTTCACCAGAAGCTTCCGCACCTATAATAAGCGGCATTTTTCTTTTCGCGAAGGCCATCCCACGCCATCCCCATACATCGATATGGTTAAGGGCAACGGTCTTTATACGTATTGTGACTTCACCCGGATTTGGTGGTGGTGGAGGAGTAATATCAGTAATTTTAAGTTGGCGCTCATTAATTAGTTGTAGTGCACGCATTATTATTCTCTTTGAGTGTCTATAAAGATTGATAGTTTTCAGATCAATTTAATTAATTATCCTTTATACGCTGTAATAACAAGGCTGGTATTTTGGCCTCCAAAACCAAATGAGTTAGATAAAATTGCATTTATGCAAGCTTTCCGCTTACGATTAGGAACAACATCTAAAGGAATTGTAGGATCAGGATCATCATAATTAATTGTAGGGGGGAGTATCCCTGTTTGGATGGTTAGAAGCGAAAAAACTGCTTCTATAGCTCCTGCAGCAGTTAATGTATGACCAATCATTGATTTATTAGAAGAGACTGGAATATGCTTTAAGATATCACCAAAAACTGTTGATAGTGCTAGATATTCCATCTTTTCATTTTCGGGTGTAGAGGTTCCATGCGCGTTGATGTAATCAATTTCATTGATAGTTATTTTTGCATCAGCTAAGGATTTACGGACTGCTCCAATTGCAGGTGATGCATCGGGCTTTGAACGTGTACGATGAAAATCATCGGCTGTTTCTCCGCAGCCTGCCAAAATCCCTAGAATTTCTACTTTACGAGCTAAAGCACTTTGAACAGACTCAAGGACAAGAGCAGCTGATCCTTCTGCCATCACAAAACCATCTCTATCGCGGCTAAATGGTTTTGCTGCTTTTTCTGCTGGATCATTTTTGGTAGAAAGAGCAGATAATAGTGAAAAACGGATAAGGGATTCCGCTGAAACCGAACCATCAGTGGCAATTGTGAGGGAACGATCTGTTTCACCTCGTCGAATTGCTTCAACACCTAACTGGATAGCTGTTGCACCAGATGCGCAGGCAGTTGAAAGTGTAATGGGAAGCCCTTTTGTTCTAAATCTTTCTTGAATTTTTTCTGCAATTGTCCCAAATTGAGTAGTTTCAAAAAGCTCATGATGAGGTTTTCGGCTACAAACTTCAAGAAGATGTGCATAAGTGGGGTCATCATTAGATATGGCTTCTTTATCAAGAGCGAAGCGCGCTTTCCATTCAAGTTCGACTGGAGGAGCAGCCAAAAACAATGGTCCATTAAAATCTTCTTTATCAAGTTTTGCTTGTTCTAAAGCTTCTTTTGCAGCAAGATGCGCTAGTTTTTCGGAAAGAGCTATAGCACTGATTGTACTTTCTTCAAGAAAATCAATTGTTCCTGCAATATGTGTATTTAATCCTTCAACAGGAAAACGTGTAATTTTATGGATGCCGCTAACACCATTAATTAATTTGTTCCAATTTTCCTGTTTTCCTTGTCCCAATGATGTTACAACTCCTGCTCCAGTGATCGCTACAAGCGGACGTCCGAGATGATCTTTATATTTCATCATAGAAACTTTCTTTTATGCAACAGTGAGGCGTACTATACCTTCAGCTCTTTTTATACCAATGGTTGTGATAAATGCTTCACGTATTTCTTCAGAAAATAACTTTTCATGAGAACTTAGGGGTGGAAAGCTACGTTTTTTTCTAACAGCAATAGCAGCTAATGCAAGTGCTAAAGGAAATTGTGCTTCTCGCATATAGCCAAATAATGTCGTAATACCACGGTAAAATATATTAGCATTGTCAAGAGCACTTTGCTCTGCTCTTGTTACATCATGACAACCTGAGGCAGCTGAAATTGTAAAGGAAGATTCAGCTTTTACTGTTTTTAACATTGTAGTAATTGTATCTTTAAGGGAATTTTTTGTTCTATTTGTTTGATTCGTGATAATTTGACTAATTTCAGCATAAATGCGTGCATTACGTTTTTGAGCTTGTTCACCATTTTCAAGAACAAGAAAAACACCACCAGAGCCAGTAATTAATCCACCACCAGGGCAATTATTACGTGACCAAACTGGTGTCCATTCACCACGTGTTAAGAGCCCTCCAAGCTCATGAGTTAACAGCATATCATAGCTTTCTGCATTATAGGAGCTACCTACCAGTACGTGTGTGCTTTGTCCTGAGCGAATACGTGCAGCAGCAATTTGAATAGCAGAAAGTCCACTTCCTTCTTCACCCATAAAGGTACGAGAAGACCCAGTTATTTTATGAACAATAGAAATATTCCCAGCTAGAAGATTTGATAGTTGCGCTAAAAATAAAGTTGGCCGAAGTTCAGTCGAAAGGGTTAAATTTAACATAGGCTCATAATGAGTGATTGTACGTGCTTTTGCAAGAATTTGTGTATCGACAGCAATGTCACGTTCTCCTCCACTCGCTGCTACGATCATATCCATTGTTGATGTTAACTGTTGGTCATTTTTCATACCTGCATCATCAAGAGCAAGACCAGCTGCATAGGTACCAAGGCGTTGCCATATTCCCATTTGCCGTTGGTCACTTCGTTTTGGGATTTGCAGATTCCAATCAACTTCTGTCAGTTGGTGAACAGCATAAGGTGCAAAAGTTATACAATCAAGATTTGGTTTAATTGCGGGATTATTTAATTGATTCCAATGATGAACAGTCCCTTCACCTAAAGAGCTTATAATACCTATACCAGTAATGAATACAGCATGATTCTGCATAGCCAAAAAATTAGTCAGCTTGTTTTAAAGCAATGAGTTCATCAATTTTTGTGCAAAGGTTTTTAAGAACAAAGTACTCTTCAGTTGCAATTGAACCCTCGTTGATTCCTTGTGTCCACTGTTCTAGTGGGATTTTAATTCCAAAGGCTTTATCAATGGCAAAAACAATATCAAGAAAATCAAGACTATCAATTCCTAAATCATCAATTGTATGGCTTTCAGGTGTAATCATGTCGCGATCAATTTCACTAATTTCTGCAATAATATCAGCGACTTTGTCAAAAGTAGAAGACAATGTATGATTCCTTATTATGTTAATAGCTTTACCAAAAACTTCAATTACGATTCTATCTAGCCTTTTTTACCTTAAAAAAAAAGACTTAATCCAAAATACAATTGTCTTTTCAATATTGAAAATAACTTTACAATAAATTTAGCTTGGTTTCTAAAGTATTTCTATAAGAGACTTTTAAGTTTTATTTACGTGAGGATTTTTTGTTTTCGTTTGTTTTATTGTAAGATTTTTTCTATTTGCAGCGAGGACTGCAAGAGCTGTCATGTTAACAACACCTCGTGAAGTTACTGAAGGTGTTAGAATGTGTGCGGGACGTGCAGCTCCAATCAAAATAGGACCTACATGCAGTGCATTTGTTAAATTTTTGGCGATATTAAGCGTGATATTAGCTGCATCAAGTGTTGGAAAGACTAGCAAATTAGCTTCGCTTGTAAGGCGTGAAGCAGGGAAAACACGGTCACGAAGAATTTTGGACAGTGCAGCGTCACCGTGCATTTCCCCATCTGCTTCCAAATTTGGATATAATTCAGCGAGAATTTCGGTAGCACGACGCATTTTGCGTGCGCTCGCTGTATTTTTAGAACCAAAATTTGAATGTGATAATAAAGCTACTTTTGGTTTTATACCAAATGCTTCAATTTCTTGTGCTGCTAGGATTGCCATTTCTGCTATTTCTTCTGCGGAAGGATTTTCATTAACGTAAGTATCCGTTAGAAAGAGAGTACCACGTGTAGAGATAAGGAGACTGACTGCAGAAAAATGATTAACATTTGGATTAAGTCCAATAATTTGTTTAATTAATTCAAGATTACGTTCGAAACGTCCTTCTAGACCACAAATCATTGCATCAGCTTCACCACGCATAACAGCAAGAGCTGCAATAGCTGTAGTTGATGTTCTTACGATTGTTTTCGCAGCTTCAGGTGAAACACCACGTCTGCCTGTATAATGTAGAAATAAATTAACATAGTCACGAAAACGTGGATCATTTTCTGGATTTGTGATTTCGAAATCTATGCCAGGACGAATTTTTAAACCAAAGCGTTTTAATCTTGTTTCTATTACATGTGGACGACCAATAAGAAGAGGAATAGCTGTTTGTTCTTCAAGAACAATTTGTGCGGTACGAAGAACACGTTCGTCTTCACCGTCAGCATAGATTACACGTTTACATTTTGCTGTTTTGGCTGCTGCAAAAACAGGTTTCATTATAAGACCAGAACGGAATACAAAACGATTAAGGGTATCATGATAGGCTTCCATGTCTTCAATGGGTCGTGCTGCTACACCTGATTCCATTGCTGCTTTGGCAACGGCAGGAGCAATGCGTAGTATTAAACGCGGATCGAAAGGAGAAGGAATGAGGTACTCTGGTCCAAAACTAGGTGGTTTTTTTGAATATGCACATGCTGCAACATCTGAAGTTTCTTCACGAGCGAGGGCAGCAATCGCATGAACTGCGGCCATTTTCATTTCTTCATTTATTGCAGTTGCACCAACATCTAATGCACCACGAAAAATATAAGGAAAACAAATAACATTATTAACCTGATTAGGATAATCGGAACGTCCTGTACAGATCATTGCATCGGGTCGTAGTGCACTTACTTCTTCTGGCATAATTTCCGGTATTGGGTTGGCAAGCGCTAGAATTAGAGGTTTTGAAGCCATTTTTTTTAAATATTCAGGTTTCAAAACTCCAGCTGTTGAAAGACCTAAAAAGATATCTGCATTATCAATAATGTCGGCTAGGGTTCTCGCATCAGTTTTTTGTGCGTAGTTAATTTTCCAACGATCCATAAGTGTTTTGCGACCTTTATACACGACACCATCTAAATCGCTAAGCCAAATGTTTTCAACTTTTGCTCCAAGGCAGACTAAAAGGTTAATACAAGCCAAGGCAGCTGCACCTGCACCTGAGGAAACTATTTTTACATTTTCAATTTTTTTCTTAACAAGACTTAAGGCGTTTAATACGGCAGCACAAGCGATAATAGCAGTTCCATGTTGATCATCATGAAAAACCGGAATATTCATTTTAGCACGAAGTTGTTCTTCAATTTCAAAGCATTCTGGAGCTTTAATGTCTTCAAGATTGATGCCACCAAATGTTGGTTCTAATCCAGACACAATTTCTACCATTTTTGTGATATCGGGAGCATCAAGTTCGATATCAAAAACATCAATATTTGCAAATTTTTTAAATAAAACAGCTTTTCCTTCCATAACCGGTTTGGAAGCAAGTGGCCCAATATTTCCTAAGCCAAGAACGGCGGTTCCATTTGATATAACAGCTACTAAGTTAGAACGAGAAGTATATTGAGATGCAAGTTGTGGGTCATTATAAATAGCAAGACATGGCGCAGCAACACCCGGAGAGTAAGCAAGTGCTAGATCACGTTGATTATCTAAGGGCTTTGTTGCTTGTATCTCTAGTTTTCCAGGTTTTGGATGTTGGTGATAAAAAAGTGCTGCACTTTCAAGTTCAGTTTCTTGCAAGCGAGTATTGCTATTTTGTTTTTTAGACATTTTTATAATATCCGAGTTAGTATGTATTTACAGAAGCGTTGTTATCTATAATCAATTTTATCCACTACAGGCTCTGATTTTTTTTATATTAAAGTATAAGGATAAGTTAATTTTTCCAGATTGCGAAACCAATTTGTGAGAGTGTATTAATTAATAAGTTCATTAATATTAGTATATTATTTTATCCTTCTGACGGAAAGTTTTATGATGTTTGTTACTTTAAATAGATTAAGCTTTCAGTAAAGATATAATATAATTACGTACAATGGATAAAATTGAAAAGAAAAAAGGTGAAAAATTTTCTCTTTTTCACCTTTCTTTTTATTTTATTGAATTCGCCCACTTGCATGAGCAAGCATAGTATAAACTTTCCCAGTATCTGATGTCAGATATTGGCGGGCTAAACGGATATCTCCAGAATTGCGAGATATATCACGTAATAATTTTTCAAAATCTGAAATATACTGACTAACTGAATCTCTAAAGTCTATATTATTTAGATATTTTTTTCTAATTGTTTCAAATATTATTTTTCCGTTCGGTGTATAGAGCTGTTCAAGTACGATATTTTTTTGTCCACGTTTATAACGATTCCATAACTCAACAGCCGCATTATGATTAATGGTTTGAACAATACTATTTACTAATGAGTTAAGAGATTCATTCATAGAATCGGGCTTTTTTTGTTCTGGTGAAGAAGAGAAATTGTTATTTTTTTCTGAATATAATATTTCTTCATGTGAGACCCTCTTTAAAAGGTCTGATACCCATTTGTTTTGTTTTGTTTTGTTTTGTCCTGGTTGTACAACAGGTTGTGGTGGTATTATTTTTTTATTGATTTCAGGAGTTACACTATTCGACGTTAACAACGCGGGTATTGTTGCTGCTGATTGGTCTTTTTCAGTATTTTGCATAATATTTGTCAGGTCTTTTAGTGCTGTAATTTGTTCACTTAAGGCATGTCGAATTGTCTGTGTTGTTTCTTTGGCTTTTTCTGGTAATTTTTGAATACTTTCATCAATATCGTTATTAATTTTTGAAAATTCTGAGCGAATTTCATTGGCTGAAAAGCGTATATTTTCTGCAGCTTCTGAAAAACGTGTTGAAGCTTCATTAATTAATTCATGAAGTGTTCGTTGCATTAAATGTGTAGAGTTACGTGTATTTTCATCAGTACGCTCAAAGGTTAAGCTAAGAACATTTTCGTAATGTTTTATAAGTTGATTAACTTCATCAGATTTTGAAACAAGGGCGTTACTTAATACAGAAAGTGCGTTTTGCTTTTCTTGGAGTGTTATATTAAGTGTGTTTTCTGATTGTTCAAGAACGCGAATAGCTTCAGAAAGCGTTTTAGCATGTTCACCAAAATTATTTGTTATATGACTAATTTGCTCAAATGTATTTTGAGAAAGTCCTTGTAGAGTCTCTACGTTGCTATTGAGCTCTTGATTTGATGTTGATAAGTATTCTGCTACTTGATTGGTATTATGGAAGAAATTATTCGCAGTTTCATTTAACTGACCGTCAAGACTTTGAACTGTTGATATCAATATGTTACTATTTTCATGAATATTATAAATGGACTGGTTTAATTGTTCGAGCACAGCTGAAACATTATTGATAAGATCTTCTTGTACAGTAGCCATGGTTTGAATAGTTTCGGAATTTTTTTGTGCAAGAGTATTCACTAAGGATTCATTTTGCGCATAAATTCTTTGTTCAGCTTCTTGTGTTGAAAGAGAAAGCTGTTCACAAATTTGCTGTGTTAAATTCCCAATGGATTCAGTTGTATTATATGTAGCTTGATTCAAATAACCTGTTAATTCTGTTAATTGTGCCATATGTCCTGAAATTTTTTCGGACGTTTGATCTTTTGCCTCTTCTAAGAGATTGTTTACATTAGCTAATTGATGATTTAAATTATTTTCAAAAGCTAACATCGATTGATGAAGAACATTAGAGCGTTCATTGAGTAATTGATTAACTGCTTCTGCTGAAGCATGAATTGTTTCATTAATCAGTGCTTGCGCATTATTAGTTACTGTTGCGAAGGCATTTGCAGTATGAGTTGTCTGTTCAGTTAGGGTAGAAACGATTTTCTCACTAGTTTCATGGACTGTTTGTTCAACATTTGATGTAATACGGTTGCTAGATTCTGAAATAATATTTGTTGCTTTAATAGCAACATCTGCAAAAGATGAAATAAATTGGTTACCAGCAGCGACAAGAGAAGCCTCTGACTTTTCTGTTTCATTAGCCATTATTGATGCTAATTTTTCAGAAATATTGATGAACTTTTCTTGTACGCTACCTGTAATTGCACCAACAGAACTTTCTAATGAGATACGTATATTATCTGCGCTTTCTTCTAGCGCTTTTTGGATTGTTTGACTATGTTCATTATTAAGAACCATAGATCTTTTTAGGCTATCGGATCGTTCCTCAAAAGTGGATGTTTTTATGTCAATAGTTTCGCATACTTTCTCAAGTTTTTCGGATAACGTTTCTTCCAATGTAGCGGCGCGTTCAAAAACTTGACGTGCACGGTTTTCCAAATTTTCGTCGAATAATCCTATGTGTGTCTGAAGAGTATCAAGGAGTAAATCATTTGATTGAGAAAGAGTATTCTTAAGGAGATCAGTATGTCCTTCAAGATTTTTTATATGATTTTGAACAGTTTCTGTGACGACCTTGTTATTATTAATAATTGCATTTTCAACTAAGTTTGCTTGTTGTTTTAATGCCATATCAACATGTATATCGCTTTTAGCGATAAGATTATGAATTGTCTCCATACGTTGTTCGAGTGCACGTGCTTGATCTGCAAGAATTTCATTAAGAGAAAAACTATTAATAGCTAAGGAATCACGAAGAGCATCGGCACGTATATCAATATTTTTAATTTGTTCTTCTACAGCATTTTTAGTTGTTTCACAGCTTTGCGTGATGGATTCTTGTAGTTTTTCTGTACATTGAACGATGTTAGTAGCATGCTCTTTAGCATGTTGATCAACGATTTGAATATTCTGACTCAGCATTTTTTCAACATCTGAAACATTTTTTGTCAATACATCAATTTGATCTTTTAATGTGTCAGCAATTTTATTTTTCTCGCTATCGAGCATAATCGCCATTACATCTCTTTGATTGGCGATTTGTGTTTTGAAGTCTTGTGAGCGTTCATGTATAATGTCAATAATTGCATTATCAACATTTTTGATTTCTTCTTGCAAAACTTTTTTGCTTGCATTAACTGCAGAAGAAATCTGATCATGTCCATTTGTAAATACATTAGTAATATCAGTAGTTATTTCTTTAAGATTTACGTTGATTTGAGAGGCATGAGCTTCCAGAAAGTTACTGAGCTTTTCAGCATTATTTTCTAATTCTTTACTGCGTGCAACGAAGGATTCGATAATGGTATCGCTGTGTTTTTTTAGAGATAAGTCAACACTTCCCAAACGCTTTCCAAACGCTTCAATTGCTTCTGAGGTGATATTATCAAATTTAGAAGAGAGTTTATATGCTTGTTGATCAAGCTGCATAATTTTTTCATCAAAATCTTGTAATGATTGATTATTACGGCCAATAATTGCTGCATCTAATGTTTTAAATTTCTCATCAACTTTGGATAAAGTTTGATCAGTTGCAGTTTGTATATGTGTTGAAAGTTGAGCAATGTGCATTTCAGCTTTAGCAGCTGTTTCATTGAAAGTTTTTTCTAATTGTTTTTCATT
The DNA here is from genome assembly GCF_002022445.1 of Bartonella sp. AR 15-3. Lineage (GTDB taxonomy): Bacteria > Pseudomonadota > Alphaproteobacteria > Rhizobiales > Rhizobiaceae > Bartonella. The sequence continues at coordinate 575,952 of NZ_MUYE01000001.1, forward strand.
ATTATCAAAACGCTCTGCAAAAGTATCAAAGGTCTTCCCTAATACATGAAAAAATTCTGTATTTTTCTGCTGAACTTGTAATGTTGTTTCATTAAATTTTTCAAAGAGCTGGTTTGTTACATCGTCACCTGCGTAAGAGAGCTTTTTAACAAGGTCTTCCCCTTGTTTTTGTAATGTTTGAGTAAGAGTTTGCGCAAGTTTTTCGACATTGGTGGCAATTTTGGAAGTAGCTAAATCAAATTCGTCGCTCAGTTGCTCTTGTGTTCCTTTGATTACTGTTTGTACGCGATCAGCATGGTTTAAGATTGCTGTACGTTCATTATTTAATTCTTTAATTAAGGTATAAATACGTGATTCATTTTCAGAATAGGCCCGTTCAAGATTATGAACTTCGCTTTGAATGATAGCTTCGAGTTCAATAGCACGATTGAGGGTGCGTTCGATTCCTTCATTCATTGCAGCCACTTCTTTACGAATGGTTTGACCTATAGCAATTGCTTTCTTTTCAGAGATATTCTGTGGTTCGCTAAGGCGTTGTGCAGCATTGGTCATAAGAATGGCAATATTACGCAATTCATTTGAACGTTTTATTAGTTGTGCTCCTCCCCAAGACATAAGGATAGGAATTGTAGTTCCTGCTGCTACAGCTAATCCAAGGGGAGATGTAACGAAGGCAATGATATTTGCTAAAGAACTTAATCCAGAAGGAGCTAGTTTATGAGCAATAAAAGCACCTCCTGTTACCCATAGAGCGCTGAGAGCTGTTGTGCTCCAATAAATTCGAGAAACAGCATTTTGTTTTAGTGATTTGAAATTGAAAGGTACCGTTATATCATCATTCGCAGGGAGAGGGTGTGTGGGTAATAGTGTATCACGTACAGTTCCACCTGAAAGTTCATGAATCGGTTTTTGCCCAAAAAGTAATTCAGCGACTGATTCATCAACAACAGCATTATCATGAATATTAGATGAGGTGAGACCTGAAGTTTCATTTTCAGAAAGGATTTCTTCTTCTGAAGTTGCAATTTTTTGAAGCAAATCATCTACATTAATTAGATTTTCAGAGTTACTTGATATTATTTCTTCAATCTCTGTGTTATCAAAATCAAAGTTCATTGCTTTTTCAAGAGCTTCTTCGACTTCGATTTCAAATGTTTGCAATTTGGTTCTGCGTGCCATACTCGCCTCATACTCTTACAGATGGAAAAGGAATACGCCCTTATCCAGATAATTCTATATACTAACCGTTAATTGTTTAGAAAGGAATACGTTTAAAGAAAAATTTAAAAACTTATCAAGATAAAGTTAACGCGACTTTTTTTTGTGCTCAAAAATAATAAAAAATATATTAAAAACAATATCATAATAAAATTATAACTATCACGGAATTATCTATAGATAACTCGAATTGATAGAAAACATTACGAATGTAGTGCATTTTATGGGGTCGATTTAATCGAAATTGTATTTAAATATGGTGAGGAAATTTCTAAGTCATATTAGTTTGCTTTTTTGTATAAGAAGACGTGATGTTAAAAATTACGTTTAAAATGCGTTTGAATACAAGTTTATTTTATAAAATTACTATTACTGTATTTCTGAATTAGATAGATTAATCATTTATTACTTATAAAATAAATATAGTTTTTATTCTTTAATTAAAAAACATCATATTTTACCGAAAAATAAAAAGTGAGCCTTGAAATAATATTGATTAATGTACAGTAAGTACTAAGAGGTTACCATACTTTCTTTGTATTGGACTTTACTAATTGTTGTGCTCATAAGTCATATTAATATAAAATAATATCTTATAAAATTTTTAGTACGAATACATTGACAAGTTAGTACTTTCAGTCGATATATATTAGAAAATATTGTGATAAATATTTATGCATTTCACAACAAAAGGTGTAAAAATAATGGCAGAACAATCACAACACCTGCAGGATATTTTTTTAAATACAGTTTGTAAGCAAAAAATTTCTCTTACAATTTTTCTTGTGAATGGTGTTAAACTGACAGGTATTGTAGCATCATTTGACAGCTTTTGTATTCTTCTACGCCGTGACGGGCATGAGCAGCTAGTCTATAAACATGCTATTTCTACAATTATGCCAGGGCAATCTGTACAGCTTTTCGAAAACGAAGATAATAAATAAATTGTATATCTTTTATCCTTTTTATAATATTTAAATTATCATGATAGGTAAAAATGAGAAATCTGGAAAGTTTGTTTCACAGATTGAGAAGCCGATGCGTGTTGCTATTTTTGTACCGATCTATTCTTACGGATACAAGCAGCAAAAGACTTCCACTGAACGCTCAGTAGATTCTCGAGTAAGAGAAGCCTTAGGATTAGCGCGTGCTATTAAGTTGAATGTTATTCATTATGAAATTATCAATATTGCTAGACCATGTTCTTCAACTTTGTTTAAAATAGGTAAGGTAAATGAATTTGCACATTATATAAATGAGCATCAAATTATGCTTTCAATTGTTGATCATTTTTTAACGCCAGTGCAGCAGCGTAATTTGGAAAAATTATGGAATTGTAAGGTTATTGATAGAACAGCTTTGATTCTTGAAATTTTTGGTGATCGGGCGCGAACAAAGGAAGGGGTTCTACAAGTAGAATTGGCGCATTTATCTTATCAAAAAAGTAGGCTTGTTCGTAGTTGGACACATTTAGAGAGGCAACGTGGTGGTAGTGGCTTTTTAGGTGGTCCTGGTGAAACTCAAATTGAAGCAGATAGACGTCTTTTGCAAAATAAAATTATCAGTATTCGTCGCGAATTAGAAACCGTTGTTAAAACACGCGCTCTTCATAGAGCTAAAAGGAAAAAGATACCTCATCCTGTCATTGCTTTGGTGGGATATACAAATGCAGGAAAATCAACACTTTTTAACCGTTTAAGTAATTCTAACGTGTTGGCAAAGAATATGCTGTTTGCAACTCTTGATCCCACTTTACGTAAAATTGTTTTACCTCACGGGCAAACAGTTCTTTTATCCGATACTGTGGGTTTTATATCTAATTTACCAACACATTTAATTGCAGCGTTTAGAGCAACCCTTGAAGAGGTGATAGAAGCTGATTTAATTCTCCATGTAAGAGATGCATCCGATCCTGATCATCATGCTCACGCTCAAGATGTTGTTGAAATACTTTCAAGTCTTGGGATTGATATTAATAACATAGATCATATCGTGGAAATTTGGAATAAAATTGATATGTTGGATCAGCACGCATTGGGTGTTTTGCAGACAAACTCAAAAAAAATGTTAAATTCTGTACTAATGATGTCAGCCCTTACTGGTAAAGGGGTAGATCAATTGTTAGCCCTTATTGAAAAGAAAATTTTTGGAGACATACAGAGTGTTGAGCTGATTTTAAAGCCTAATGAAATGAGGATTATTGATTGGTTCTATAAGAACTCTAGTCAAATAGAACAAAAAAGTAATGATGATGGCTCTATTATTGTTAAAGCAGTACTTACTGCTGAAGCAAAAAAACGATTGCACTATATAAAATAAAATATGCAATAAAGTTATCGTAAATAAAAAAATTATTTTTATGTTTTCTTATCTCTCAATAATATAATCTTTAGTTAAGGGGATAGTTACTACTTTTTCTTAAATAAAAAAGAGTAATGTATTTTGGGGATTAAAATAAAAATGAATTTTAAGTGCGATAAAAAACTGTTAGCACGCATAATGCCGCGAAAAGCTCTAATTGCTTTGTTAGTAACAATACACTGTGTATTGTCAATTTTGTTATATTATTTTGTTTATCCAAAAACTTATCAAGCAACATTAACATTTATGTTATCCGATTCTAGTGGGGTACCATTATCGACTGATAAAGAAAATAATATTATCGCATTACTGTTTTCGCAACCTCTTCTTCTAAATTATTCAAGTTCTGACAGGGCAATTTCTTATGATTCATACGTAAAAAGTTTTTATAAAAATATTCAATTATTACGCAAAGGCAATTTTATTGATCTTTCTTTTGAAGCAAAAACTATTGAAGATGCTCGACAAGGCTTAGAAACTTGGTTTTCTAACTTTTCTGATAAGCTCATGAAGCGAGATAAAAAATATGATAAAAGTACACTTTTTCATATTTTTCAAACATTTCGTTCATCTATTGTTTCTACCATTCGTCATGAAGCCAAACAGGCCGAGTTAAATAGCCTTTATGCACAGTTAACGGATACAATTTTGAGACGTATTCGTTTAAAAAGTTTAAATTCAACTATTAAAATGATGCGTCAACAAGGACACTCTTTATTATCTTTGTCATTTATAGCAGATAATTCTGCTGTTATAGCTCTTGAGGCTAAACTTGATCTCTTGAATACACAAAAAGCTCATATGGTCGTTCAATTAGGTTGGGGACATCCTCAAATCAAGGCAATGATTGCAGAAATAGAGGAACTCTCTACTCAGTTAGAAAGTAAAATTTCGCAGATTGTTGACCAAACTCGTTTAGATGAGATCATTGCAGAGAGTGTTGAAACACAGTTAAGAGAGAAAATTAGTACTTTTGTGGAGGATCAGTCTCAATCCTTAAACCAGGTGTTAAATAAGTTAGAAAATAAAATAAAAGCAGTGATAGATATACAAAGCCAAGAAATAAGTAAGGATACTCTTTCATTACAGAATATAAAGATTCATGTGATAACTCCAATAGAAGTAACCTCAATTTCTTTTATGGATTTTTATAGCAGAAATATTTTTGTTATTATATTTGTAAGCTTAATCGCTTTGGGAGGAGGGCTATTATTGCAAAAATATTCTGGAACAAAAAAAAAGAACTCAGAGAAAGAAAGTCTTAAATGTAATACTAGTATCTCCTTATTCAAGACAAAAAGAAGTTCTGAAACTTTGAGTACAATAGAGGAATTATCAGCTTTCCTGAAATCACGTGTTTCGACAGTTGTTTCAATAATCGGACCAGAAGCTGCACGAATAGCAGCAAAATTATCTCTTCATCTTATCAAAGAATATAAAACAATCTTGTTGGTAGACATTTCTGGGCAACAAATAGAAAAAGTGATTGGCCCACGTTCAGGATTGAGCGACGTCTTAACAGGATGTGCACAATTGCATGATGTTATTTATCATGATTATGATACAGGGATTGATATTTTACCACGTGGTATCACAAGTGCTGAGCGTGCAAAAAAATTTTCAAATGCTATTCCTATTATATTACAAGAATTTAAAAAAGATTATGATTTTATTATTTTAGAGATGACTATCGAGCCTCAATATGGACTTGAAGAAATTGTAGAATGGACAGATTATTATGTTTGTGGTGTTCCACTTTATAAACATAATTGGATAGCGCAGATGGTATATAAATTCCCCAAAAAGGTTTATCGTGTCAATACATAGTTGTAATGTACCAAAGCAGTGGTAAATTATATCTTAGCAGGACTTTGGTTTTTATAGTGAATTGATGAATAAATATGTCGTAATAACTAAAGCTTAATGTTTAAATTTTGCAAATTTGTAGTTGTAGATGAACTGGAGATAATCGAAAATGACAATAAAAAGGTTGAATGAGATAGCTTTGACGCCACTACAAAAACAAAATAGAAAACAGATACAGATATGGCTTTATGCTGTTTTACTGCTTTGTTTAGCAATTGTTTTAATAGGCGGAGCTACCCGTTTAACGGGATCCGGATTATCAATAACTGAATGGAAGCCGATTTATGGTGTAATTCCACCGATTAGTATAGAACAATGGCAAGAAGAGTTCTTGAAGTATCAACAGATAGCGCAGTATAAGATACTCAATCATGATATGACTTTAAATGCATTTAAAGTGATTTTCTGGTGGGAATGGGGACACCGTTTTCTTGGTCGTTTGGTTGGCCTTGTAGCTTTGTTGGGTTTAATTTGGTTTTGGGCAACTAAGCGTATTGAAAAAAATATTTTTCTTCAGCTTGTATCCGTACCGGTTCTTATTGCTGTTCAAGGTGTTATTGGCTGGTGGATGGTAGCTTCTGGTTTGGGGACAAGTAATTTAACAAGCGTTAGTCAATATCGTTTAGCGCTTCATCTAATAACGGCATGCTTTGTAATTATTTTTGTTACTTATTTATCTCGAGGGCTCACAGAATATTCAGAACAACCGGCAGATCGAGCTGTGCAACGTTTCGCAGGTTGGTTTGTTTTTTGCATTTTAGTTGAGATTTATTTTGGTGCTTTAGTTGCAGGCCTTCATGCAGGCAAGGTTTATAATACATGGCCATTAATGGATGGACAGATTATACCTGACGGATTATTGAATTATAATCCCGTTTGGCTCAGTTTATTTGAAAATCCTTTAACAGTGCAATTTATACATCGTGTTTTTGCGTATTTTTTGTTTATTATAGCGATTGTTCATGTTTTGTATGTAAGCAAAAAAAATCCTCGTTCAATGCATGCTCGTCGTGCATTGTTGTTATTTATTATCATAGTTGTTCAGGCATTTTTGGGTATCATTGCATTGTTAAATGAAGTGCCAATTAGTTGGGGGCTTATTCATCAAAGTGTTGCGTTAGCAGTATTATGCTTTTCAGTTGTTCATTGGCGAGCCACAAAGGGGGCATACCTTGCTCTTAAATAACAATTTTTAAAAAACATTTCAGCCTGAGAGCATTAAATCAAGATTTTGAACAGCCGATGCGGATGCTCCTTTCCCCAAATTATCTAATATAGAACAAAGATTGAAAATACCATCATTGTCATTGCCAAAAACAAAAAGTTTCATACTATCTTTATGTGCTAAGGATTCTGGATTTAGTTTAGTTAGTGCTTCGGTTTCTTCTTGTGGTGCAATAGATATTGTATTTTGTTCATTGTAATGGATATAAAAAATTTCACGAAGATCAGAACAGCTAGCTGATTTTGTAAATAAATTGCGATGTAGGGGGATATTAACAATCATTCCTTGAGGAAAACGACCAACGCTTGGCACGAAAACAGGTGTTTGGCTAATTTGTCCATGAGTTTTGATTTCGGGAATATGTTTATGATTAAGATTCAGACCATAAATAAAATAGTTTTCTTCCAAAGAATCTTTTCTGGATTGATTTTCCATTTGAGCAATTAATTGTCTACCACCACCTGTATAGCCAGATATAGCATTAATTGATATTGGGTAATTAGAGTCTATTAAGCCTGCTTCACGTAATGGTCGAATCAAACTAATTGCACCGGTTGGATAACATCCAGGATTTGCAACATAGTGTGCTTCTTGGATACGTTTTTTCTGTCCTTTTGTCATTTCAGGAAAGCCATAGACCCAGTCTGTAGCAGTGCGGTGTGCTGTTGAGCTGTCAATAATTCTAATTTTTTTATTGTTTTTAAGGAGTTTAATTGTTTCCCGTGCCGCTTCATCTGGAAGACATAAAATAACAATGTCAGCTTGATTAAGATAGTCTTTTCGAGAATCAAGGTTATGGCGATTTTCGTGAGGGATAGATAGCAATTCTAAATCAGAACGTTTTGCCAATCGTTTTTGTATTTGTAGTCCGGTTGTTCCATGTTCACCATCAATAAAAATTTTTGTTGCCATCTATTATCCTTGAATTCAATTTTTTCTGTGATCCCACTTTATAATACCCTGTCTAATTAAATGACTGAATATCTTGAAATATAAATTTATTATTTTTCTTGTTTGAAAAGAGTATAATAGTATTACATATATAAGTTTTAACATGTAATTTTTACGTCATTTATTTTTTATGAAGATAGAATTTTATTGCTTTTATAAAAAAATATAAGCTGAACTCTTACTGTATTTACAGTTTTTGAACTTAAATTTTTAAAAGATTTTGTCTATAAGATTTGCTGTGTTACCTTCCATTACTTTAATTTAGGACACGTTTTATGAGCAAGCAAGCAAATGATCTGCGTAAGTGTTTTTTTAATGATAGTTTACAAGTTGCTGATTCTATAGTTTTTGATGCAATTAGTGGCGAGCTTGGACGTCAATGCTCTGAGATTGAATTGATAGCCTCAGAAAATATTGTTTCAAGGGCAGTTCTTGAAGCTCAGGGATCTATTTTAACCAATAAGTATGCAGAAGGTTATCCAGGAAAGCGTTATTATGGTGGTTGTCATTTTGTTGATTTGGTTGAAGAATTGGCAATTGAGCGAGCAAAAAAGCTTTTTGGCGCAGCTTTTGTAAATGTGCAGCCTAATTCTGGTAGCCAAATGAATCAAGCTGTATTTTTAGCTTTGCTACAGCCTGGTGATACGTTTATGGGGTTGGATTTGAATTCTGGTGGCCATCTCACCCATGGTTCGCCTGTTAATATGTCAGGCAAATGGTTTAATGTTGTTTCATATGGTGTGCGTCAAGAAGATCAGCTTCTAGATATGGAAGAAATAGAGCGTTTAGCAAAAGAGCATAACCCAAAGCTTATTTTAGCAGGTGGCACAGCCTATTCACGCTTATGGAATTGGAAATTGTTTCGTGAAATTGCAGATGAAATTGGAGCATACTTGATGGTTGATATGGCTCATATTGCAGGTTTAGTCGCTGGAAATGCTCATCCTTCACCTGTACCATATGCTCATGTAATCACTACAACAACGCATAAATCATTACGTGGTCCCCGTGGTGGTATGATATTGACAAATGATGAAGCTTTAGCCCAAAAAATTAACATGGCAGTTTTTCCCGGTCTTCAGGGTGGTCCTTTAATGCATGTCATTGCAGCTAAGGCTGTTGCATTGGGAGAGGCTTTGCAACCTACTTTTAAAGATTATATTGCTAATGTAGTTGTTAATGCTAAAACTTTAGCAGAAAGCTTAAAAAGTAATGGTTTAAATATTGTTTCTGGTGGTACAGACAATCATTTATTTTTAGTCGATTTACGTTCTAAAAATATAACAGGAAAGGGTGCGGAACAAGCTTTGGGGCGTGCTAATATTATTTGCAACAAAAATAGTATTCCCTTTGATCCTAAAAAGCCATCAATAACTTCAGGAATTCGTTTGGGTACAACTGCTGCAACAACACGTGGTTTTACAGAAAGTGAATTCACTCAAATTGGAAATTTTATTACAGAGGTTCTTGATGGTCTTAGTTTGGCAGGAAGCGATGGAGAGAATACTTCAGTCGAAATAGCTGTCAAAAAGAAGGTGCATGATATGACAAGTGAATTTCCTCTTTATTCTTATTTGATGTCTTGTTGAGGTGTAGAAAATATGCGGTGCCCTTATTGCCAATGTGAAAATACGCAGGTTAAAGATTCACGTCCTGCGGAAGAGGCAACAGTCATTCGTCGTCGACGTGTGTGTTCTGTTTGTGGTGGTCGTTTTACAACTTTTGAACGTATCCAGCTGCGTGAACTTTTTGTTCTCAAAAAAAGTGGTCGGAGTGAGTTGTTCGATCGTGATAAATTAATGCGGTCGGTTAATATAGCAATACGTAAACGTGATATTGATCCTGAGCATATTGAACAGGCGATTTCCGGTATCGTGAGACAACTTGAGAGTTTAGGAGAGCCTGAGATTTCTTCAGAAAAAATTGGTCATCTTGTAATGGAATCTTTAAAAGGTATCGATGATATCGCTTATATTCGTTTCGCTTCTGTATATCGTGATTTCCGTAATGCGATTGATTTTCATAATGTGATAGATGAATTATCAAAAGGTGCAACGGATATAGAATCTTGTTTTGATGAATAAAGTAGCACAAGATAAGCGATTTATGGCTGCCGCTATTCGTTTAGCAGAACGTCACATTGGTCTTACGGGTGAAAATCCTTCTGTTGGTGCATTAATTGTACAAAATAAAGAGACAGGCTCCTCTATTGTTGGTTATGGAGTAACTGCTCTTCGAGGAAGACCTCATGCTGAAGTGAAAGCTTTACTTATGGCTGGTCCTTTGGCCTATGGTGCGACCGCTTATGTTACTTTAGAGCCATGTTCACACTATGGAAAAACTTCACCATGTGTTAATGCACTTATTAATGCAGGTATTACTCGAGTTGTCATTGCTCTTTCAGATCCCGATCAGCGAGTTTATGGTTGTGGTATTACTCTTTTACGTGCAGCAGGTATTGAAGTTACTGAAGGAGTTTTAGCTGAAGAAGCTTTTGAAACATTAAGTGCTTATTTATGTGTAAAGAAGTTACAGCGCTGTGAAGTCACTTTAAAAATGGCTATTTCCGCAGATAATGGTATAGGCAAAAAGGGGAAAAGTAGTGTAGGGATTAGTGGAGAAATTTCTCGTGCACAAACTCATATTTTGCGTGCTCAAAATAACGTGATTATGGTTGGTATTGGCACTATATTAGCAGATGATCCACAATTAGATTGTCGTTTGCCAGGACTTGGAATGCGTTCACCTATACGCGTTATTTTGGATAAGGATTTACGCATTCCTCTTGATGCGAAAGTCGTTCAAACAGCAGCAAATATACCTACATGGGTTATTTGTGGTACAGTCCTTTCGAAAAAAAGAAAAAAAATAGCTTTAGAACAATATGGTGTGAGCATATGTTCAGTGGATACTAACAATAATGTGATATCACCTTTTACTATTTTACAACTGCTTTATCAGCGTAAAATCAATAGTGTTTTACTTGAGGGAGGAGCAAAGACAGGAGAAATATTTTTAGATGCTGGTTGTGTAGATTGTTTAATATGTTTTTATGCACCGATTATTTTAGGAAAAGATCGAATTAAGGCCCCTCATTTTCAATCTTATCTTTCAGAGTTTAATGAAATTGAAATGAGAATGCTGGGGAATGATCGTTTGTGTAAATGGAGACGTAAGATATTATGTTCACGGGAATCATAACGGATATTGGTTGCGTTGAAGATATTCAACCTTTAAAACAGGGAATACGTTTAAATATTTCTACTCATTATGATGTGGAGAGCTTAGAGATAGGTGCATCAATTGCGTGTTCAGGTATTTGTTTGACAGTTGTTGAGCGCACATCAAAGCCCACAGTTGCTCATTGTTTTACTGTTGAAGCGTGGGAAGAAACACTATGTTTAACTAATCTTACACAATGGACAAAAGGAACTTTTATTAATTTAGAGCGATCATTACGGCTTGGTGATGAAGTGGCAGGACATTTAGTTTTTGGCCATATCGATGGTTTGGCTGAAATTCTTGAGAAAAAAAATGAAGGTGATGCGACTCGTTTTCATCTGCAGGCTCCAATGAAATTAGCTCCGTTTATTGCAGAAAAAGGTTCTATTGCACTTAATGGAACATCATTGACTGTTAATTATATTGAAAATAATATTTTTGATGTTCTGATTATCCGTCATACGCTTGAGATGACAACGTGGGGCCAAGCTAAGGTTGGAGATCAGGTGAACTTGGAAGTTGATCAATTGGCTCGTTATGTAGCTAGGCTTTCAGATTTTAAAATGAATAAGGTGTAAAATTATTTTATTTTTCTGATAGGGGGCCATATGACAAAAAATACACATAAAAAGTTGCATGTTTTGATTGTTGAAGCGCGTTTTTATGATGAGATTTCTGATTCTCTCCTTGCAGGCGCGGTTAGTGTTTTGCAACAAGCTGAAGTGAGTTATGATATTGTGACGGTTCCAGGAGCATTAGAAATTCCTTGTGCAATAACTCTAGCTGAAAAAAATAATGAAATACACTACGATGGTTATATAGCTCTTGGTTGTATTATTCGGGGAGAAACTTATCATTTTGAAATTGTGGCTGATAATTCTTGTCGCGCATTAATGGATTTAACCGTTTATCAACAACTTGCTATTGGCAATGGAATTTTGACCGTTGAAGATAAATTGCAAGCATGGGAACGTGTGAGAAATGATGAAAAAAATAAGGCTGGTTTTGCTGCTAAAGCCGCTTTATCTATGATTGCTCTAAAGAAAAAATTTGGAGATAATCATTAAATATGGATGATATAAAAGGCAAAGATTCTTTAATTTTAGCTAATAAACGAGGGGCAGCAAGACTCGCTGCTGTACAAGCGCTTTATCAAATGGATATAGTTGGTATTGGTGTGAGGGAAGTAATAGCTGAATATAAGGCTTATCGTTTAGGAAAAGATATTGATGGCAGTCAGTACCTTGATGCTGATTTTCAATGGTTTCGCTCTATTGTTGTTGGAGTTGTAAAAGACCAAAAGCAGCTTGATCCTATGCTTCATCAACAACTTTCTGAAGAATGGGCGCTTTCACGTCTTGATTCTACATTACGGGCAATTTTGCGCGCTGGTTTATGGGAGTTGATCAACCGCAAAGATGTGCCTGTTGCTGTTATTATGAACGAATACGTCGATATAGCCAAGGCTTTTTTTGAAAGTAATGAACCAAGGCTTGTAAATGCAGTTCTTGACAGTATAGCAAAGGAAATGTGTCAATAAAGTTGTAAAAAAAATCCCAATAATATTGGGATTTTAATTGAATATGTAAAAACTAATGGTTAACAACCGGATCATCGGCAGGATCTGGAGCGCCTTTGATAAGTTGGATCAAAAACGGTTGATCATTACCACCAGTTGGTGTTGTTTGTGTGATGAAATCAAAAATTCTCCCATCCTGTAAACCATAATTGGCTATTTTTATAACTTGACGATCTTTGTTAAAATAAATTGCCAAAACTTTGCGATCAGTAATTTTGGTTTTCATAAACTGCATTTTTCGGTATCGAGTTTGTGAAATATAATAGAAAACTTCATTATTATATTGCGTTTTCAGAGAGGGGGATCCTAAAGCTAAAAGAACTTGTTCTTGACTTGAACCAACAGAAATAGAATCAAGAGCACTTTGATCAAGAATATAACCTTCTTTATATATTTGGCTTGAATTGAGAGAGTTATATATTTGACTTGAGTTTAAATAATTAAGTGGATTACAGCCTGTGATGCCCATGATGCTTACTATTGAGAAGGCAATCAGTAATTTACGTTTAGTGATTAGTATGTGGGGTATTTGAAACAATGATATCTCCATTTTACATTTAGTAATATATGATGAAAAGGTGATCTCAAGTCTTTCTTAAATTTTTGATTTAATTATTATTCACCATATCTTACGATGACTTTTACTATTATAATGCCATATAGAGTTTCTCTAGAAAAGAAAAAAAGCATAAATATAATCTGGTCAAATAGAAAACGCAGTATAATATACTCTTTTTTATATCTTGGAGTTTCTAATGACTGTTTCAAGTATTTCTCGAATGGAATTTGCTTTCACTTATCCAGTATCAGTGCGCTCATTACCTATAAAAGGAATAAGAGTCCATATTTGCGCAGATCGACAGGAATGTGCATATTTAGCTAAGAATCATGGTTTAGTTGATGTAAAATTGTTTGAGGGAGAATTTTGTATTTTACCATGGAAAAAACGTGGAGTACGTGTAAAAGGTTTATTAAAGGCACGTATAATACAATCATGCGTTATTACATTAGAGCTGCTAGAAGATATTATCCATGAGAATATTAATGTTGTTTTTGTTCCTGAAGATTCAAATTTAGTTAAACCTAAAATATCAGAAGGTACGGGTGAATTATTTTTAGACGCAGAAGGACCAGATATACCAGAAATATTTTATGGAGATAAAATTGATATTGGTGCAGTCATGGAAGAATTTTTAGAATTATCAATTAATCAATACCCACGTAAAGAAGGGGCTAGTCTAGATACAGTTAAAGATTTAGAAAAAATTAAACAAAACTCCTCACCATTCTCTATTTTGAAAGAGCGGAAGTGATTGTAAAGATATAAATTGTCTATTGTATACTTGTGTAAACTTTTCTAAAAAGAAATTGTAGCGATAATTTTTATAATTGTTTAATAGCAAACAGTTGCGATGTAAATTTAAAGATATAGGATAAGCAAGCGTGATTAAAATTTCTGTGGATGTAATGGGTGGTGATTATGGTCCAGAAATTACTCTCGCGGGAGCTGCAATTGCTCAGAAATATTTACAAAATATTCATTTTTTGTTTTATGGAATAGATCAAGTTGTTGAACCGATTTTAAAAAAATACCCTCATTTGGTTGCAGCATCATGCTTTTATCCTACAGAGGGTTATACACGTATGGATGAAAAACCAAGCCAAGCACTTCGTAATGGGCGTGGTAAATCGTCAATGTGGCATGCGATTGAGGCCGTAAAAAATGGCAAAGCTGATGCTTGTGTTTCTGCCGGTAATACTGGTGCACTCATGACAATGTCTTACTTTTGTTTAAAAATGATGGCAGAAGCTGAACGTCCTGGTATTGCTGGTATTTGGCCAACTCTTCGTAGTGAAAGTATTGTTTTAGATATTGGCGCGACAATTGGAGCATCTGCTAGTCAATTGGTTGATTTAGCAGTTATGGGTGCTGGAATGTTCCGTGCTTTATATCATATTGAAAAACCAAGCGTTGGGTTGTTAAATGTGGGAGTTGAAGAGGTTAAAGGCTTGGATGAAATAAAGAAAGCGGGAATGATATTACGTAAAGTACAATTAGATGGTTTAGAATATAAAGGATTTGTTGAAGGAAATGATATTGGAAAAGGAACTGTTGATGTTGTTGTAACTGAGGGGTTTTCCGGTAATATTGCTTTAAAAGCTGCAGAAGGAACCGCTCGACAGATGGCCGAAACCTTAAATATTGCTATGCGTAGTTCTATTCTTTCATATTTTGGATATCTTTTATCACGAAGTGCTTTTCGTAAATTGAAACGTAAAATGGATCCAGATAGGGTTAATGGTGGTGTGCTTTTAGGCCTAAATGGTGTTGTTATAAAAAGCCATGGTAGTGCTAATGCTAACGGTTTTGCTTCTGCTATTCGTGTTGGTTATGAAATGGTAAGTAATGGACTCTTAAAAGAAATAGCCACAGATTTACGACTTTTTCATGAGAGTAAAGCATTACTTTTTGAGGATGAAAGGGAAGCTGAGATGAATATGATGGAGGGAGTATGATAGAGATTTGCAGTGTAAAGGAGAAGGTTAAGGCGACATGATTCGATCAGTTATGTGTAGTGTAGGAAGTGCCTTACCAAAAAAAAGCTTATCGAATGATGAGATTACAAAGTTTGTTGAAACATCTGATTCGTGGATTGTTCAACGCACGGGAATTCGTCAACGTTATATTGCTGATAATAATGAAACTACTGTTTCTTTAGGAATAAAAGCTGCACAAGAAGCTCTAAAAAATTCTGGTATGACAGTGAAAGATATTGATTGTATTATTCTAGCAACTTCAACACCTAATCGTACTTTTCCTGCTTCTGCTGTTGAGATTCAGCATGCTTTAGGAATGAAACATGGCTTTGCTTTTGATGTTCAAGCTGTTTGTTCTGGTTTTATTTTTGCATTGGTAACAGGAGATGCTTATTTACGTTGTGGAGTAGCAAAGAGAATTTTGGTGATTGGATCTGACACATTTTCTCGAATTTTAGATTGGACAGATCGTACAACATGTGTTTTATTTGGCGATGGTTCAGGTGCAGCTATTTTAGAAGCACAAGAGTTTGAAGGTACTTTTGCTGATTCTGGTATATTGTCGGCCAAATTACGTTCTGACGGTGCGTATGCAGATAAGCTATATGTTGATGGTGGTCCTTCAACAACACAAACAACAGGTTATTTACGCATGGATGGACGAGAAGTTTTTAAACATGCAGTTAGTATGATAACTGATGTAGTTGATGATTGCTTTGCAGCAGTTGAGATGAAGCCTTCTCAATTAGATTGGTTTGTGCCTCATCAAGCTAATAAGCGTATTATTGAAGCATCAGCTAGAAAGCTAGGGATCACGAAAGATCGGATTGTTATTACCATTGATCAGCATGGTAATACATCTGCGGCATCGGTACCGTTAGCTTTAGCGACTGCTATTCAAGATGGGAGAATTAAAAAAGGAGATCTTATTATGCTAGAGGCTATGGGTGGAGGTTTTACATGGGGAGCGATTCTCATCCGCTGGTAAGTTATAGCGGCTTGACCACATTTAAATAAAACGTATAAGTTTTTTGTAATTTTTAATATTTAAATAGGTGAATAATGACAAGTAAGACAGTAACACGTGCAGATTTGGCTGGCGCTGTTTGTAGAAAAGTGGGCTTGTCACACACTGAATCAGCTGATTTAGTTGAGTTAGTCTTGGGTGAAATATGCAATTCACTTGTCAAAGGTGAAATGGTTAAATTATCTTCTTTTGCAACTTTTCAAGTTCGAGATAAAAGTGAACGAGTTGGACGCAACCCAAAAACAGGTGTCGAAGCATCCATTCCACCACGGCGTGTGGTAACATTCAAGGCTGCAAACGTGCTTAAGAAAAGAATTTTAGATACGCATCGTGCAAAGAAAAAATAATTTTATATTAAATAGACAATATTAAGATGTTTGTTCTTTGTTAAAGAATCTTATATTTTAAGTAAAGAGTCTCTTATTAAAGAGATTTGGTATTGTGATCAATCTCAATAAGAATATTAAATTGATCAGTCATTGTAAAATATTGATATAATTTTAGGTGAGGTATTATAAAATGGATAAAAGCCCCGATGCTTTTCGCACAATTAGTGAAGTAGCTGATCTATTGGGGCTCCCGCAGCATGTATTAAGATTCTGGGAAACACGGTTTACTCAGATTAAACCATTGAAGCGTGGGGGCGGACGTCGTTATTATCGGCCTAATGATATTGATTTACTCAATGGTATAAAACAATTACTTTATGGACAAGGTTATACTATAAAAGGTGTACAACGTATTTTAAAAGAAAAGGGAACTCCTTTTATTATTGCTCTTGGCAATGGTGATCTTGACGCTATGAATATTTTAATAGAAAAAAAATGTGCAGAACAGGAATCTGAATCTGTTCCTACTAAGTCAAAAAAGATAGCATTTGGGCTTTTGGGGTTTATGAAGAATGAAGGAGAAGCATCTATCGGTGCTATAAATAATTATCGAGATAAAACTGATAAAGTATTGCTACAGGAAGTGCTATTTAATTTAATTGAGTGTAAACGTATTCTTGACAAAGCCCGATAATAATAATCTGTTATATAGTCTTTTTATGGTATCAGGAGTTAATTAAGAACGTAAATCTGGTGGTGTTGCTTCATCCAGCAATTGTTGAAAGACTTTTTCTATAGGTAAAAAGGTTTGCTTTACACTTCCTAAGCGGCGCATATTGACGCTATTTGTTTCGGCTTCACGTTTACCACATACCAAAATTACAGGAATTTTTTGTAAAAAGTGTTCGCGTATTTTGTAGTTAATTTTCTCATTGCGGGAATCTAAAGTTGCTAAAAGACCGATAGCCTTGAGTTTTTCTGTTATTTTTTTTGCATACTCATTCGAATCGGATGTAATCGTTGCTACAACAATCTGTTGAGGTGCAAGCCAAAATGGTATATGCCCAGAAAAGTTCTCAATTAATATACCAAGAAAACGCTCCATTGATCCAAAAATAGCTCGATGGATCATAACAGGTTGGCGTTTTTCTGAATCCTTATCAATATAAAATGCTCCAAAGCGCTCAGGTAAATTAAAGTCTACTTGTGTTGTTCCACATTGCCACTCGCGGCCAATAGCATCTGTCAGTGTATATTCAAATTTCGGTCCATAAAATGCTCCTTCCCCAGGAAGAATGCTTATTTTAACACGTCCTGAAAATTTTTTCTCAATAGTTTTAAGAACAAATGTCATGATACTTTCAGCATGGTCCCATAATTCATCTGAGCCAACACGTTTTTCTGGGCGTGTTGAAAGCTTAATACTGATTTCTTTAAAACCAAAATCTGCGTAGGTTGATAAAATCAAATCATTGATGCTAAGGCATTCATCAGCTAATTGTTCTTCAGTACAAAAAATATGTGCATCATCTTGTGTGAAACTACGTACCCGCATAAGTCCATGTAAAGAACCTGAAGGCTCATAACGATGAACAAGGCCAAATTCAGCTAGTCTAATGGGCAAATCACGATAGGATTTTAAACCGTGTTTAAAGATCTGTACATGGCCAGGGCAATTCATTGGTTTAAGAGCATAAATATGTTCATTATTCCAGTCATCAGCAGCTGGGATTGTTTTGAACATATTTTCTTTATACCATTCCCAGTGACCTGATATTTCCCAAAGTGACTTATCAAGAACTTGAGGCGCTTGAACTTCAGCATATTTATGATTATCAAGGCGACGACGCATGTAACTGATCAAATTTTGGAACATTTTCCAACCTTTTGGGTGCCAAAAAATCATTCCTGGGCTTTCTTCTTGAAAATGAAATAAATCCATTTCTCGTCCTAAGCGGCGATGATCCCGTTTTTCCGCTTCTTCTAGCATATGAAGATAGGCTTTTAAGTCATTTTCATTAGTAAATGCTGTACCATAAATTCTTGTTAACATAAGATTATTGGAATCACCACGCCAATAAGCGCCTGCAACTTTCATCAATTTAAATGCATTACCAATTTGACCAGTAGATTGCATATGTGGACCACGGCAAAGATCAAACCAGTCGCCTTGATAATAGATTTTCAAATCTTGATCATCAGGGATAGAATCAATAAGCTCAATTTTATAGAATTCATTTTTTTCAGAAAAAATCTTCTTAGCTTTTTCACGAGACAAAATTTCTTTTCTGAAAGGTTTATTGCGTTGAATAATTTCATGCATTTTCTTTTCAATGGTAGTAAGATCATCTAATGTAAAAGGTTGTTTACGTGCGAAATCATAATAAAAACCGTTTTCAATAACTGGGCCGATTGTAACTTGTGTTTCAGGAAAAAGCTCTTGTACTGCTTCAGCTAAAACATGTGCGCAATCATGGCGTATCAATTCAAGTGCACGTGGATCATCGCGGGTGATGATTTCTACTTGTCCAGATTGTTCTAATGGATCTGAAAGATCTTTAAGAGCTCCGTCAAGACTGTAAGCAACTGCTTTTTTTGCAAGTGACTTAGAAATAGATGCGGCTAATTCTAAACCAGTTGTTTCACTTGGATAATTGCGCTTTGAACCATCAGGAAAAGAAAGAAAAATAGAGCAAGACATAAAGAACCCTTTTAATCCAATTCTGCTAACGATTGCAGATGGTTTCGTGAACATTTAGCAATAATCAATTAAAGCTAATAGGCTAATTTCTTATCAACCCTTTTTTAGGCATAACGTATTAAAAAAGAAAAGACTATTTATTACGTTTGATAGAAATCTTCCAGTAGTACCAAGGTTTATAGGAATTTTCAATAGAGGTTGGTACTGGATCGAAGCCATTTGTTCCAAACGGACAACAACGTATAAGACGAAAAAATCCCATCCATGCGCCTGCCCATAGACCATGGCGTGCAATCGCTTCGTAGGCATATTCTGAACAAGTTGGTCTGTGACGACAATGAATGCCTATAAAGCTAGACAGGGTTATTTGATAGAAACGTATTAGTCCGATACCAATTAATCGTCCAGGCGTTTTCTGCCAAGGTCCCATGTAGTTTCTTGTGTATGTTTTATTTGTTTTTATTTGTTGTTTAGCCATTCATTTTTTCTTCAATTTGTTTAATACAATCTATAACTGCGTCAAAAGTAAGCATTATCGATGCATGACGTGTTTGATAGTCTTTAATAGGTTTTAAACAAGCAAATGCTTCAAATGGGGCTGAAGGGGGAGGGCCGTTCTTTGTTAACATATCCTGAATAATTTTATGTAGTATTTTAAGGTCTTGCGTTTTTTGACCAATGATATGATATGCAAGAATAGAAGATGAAGCTTGTCCAAGTACACATGCGTATATCTCATGAGCAAAATCTATGATAGTGCTATTTTCTACTTTTAGGTCGACGGTAACAGTTGATCCACAAAAACGTGCACACTTTTTTGATGTTGCATCTGGATTGTTAAGACGACCAATTTTGCTTATATGTGCAGCATGTTCAAGTATTTTATTGCTATAGATATTGTCAATCATAAGCTATTATCTGATTTTTGAGAGTTATTGCTGTTTAAGCTTTTAATTCATTTATATAAAGATTATATAAAAAATAATAAATATCTTATACTACATAATTAAGTTGGAGTTTTTTAAATGTGTGATATCATGAAAGGAGGAGCAACTAATCTATTTCTCTCTAAGCAAAAAAAGCCTAGTATTGAAGAAGTGAAGGTGGCGATTCACACATTACTATTATGGATAGGAGAAGATCCAAAGCGAGAAGGGCTATTAAATACTCCAAGTCGTGTTGCTAAAGCGTATCGTGAGCTTTTTGCTGGTTATACTGAATCAGTTAAAGAAATTTTAGATACAGTCTTTGAGGAAGTCTCAGGATATAATGAACCAATTATATTAAAGAATATTTCTTTTTATTCACATTGTGAACACCATATGCTTCCGATTATTGGTAGAGCCCATATTGCTTATCTCCCTGATAAAAAAGTTGTTGGACTTTCAAAAATTGCACGTGTTGTAGATGTTTTTTCTCGTCGTTTACAAACGCAAGAAAACATGACGGCTCAAATAGTTGATGCTTTAAAGACACATCTAAAGCCTCGTGGTATTGCTGTAATGATTGAGGCTGAGCATATGTGTATGGGTATGAGAGGGATACGAAAGCAAGGTGCTACGACTATTACAACAAGTTTTCATGGATATTATCAAAGTAATCAAATGGCACAAGATAGCTTTATGTCATTAATACACTAATTATGGTAATCTGTAAAATATGCACTTTAAGGATTTATATTATTAAATGTGAAGTAGCGTGAAATAAAATAAATTATGAGAATATAAAAATAAACTTGTACCCTATTGTATGATTTGTTAAATGCGGAGATAATGTATTTTGCTTATACCATGTGCGGTCGTGGCGGAATTGGTAGACGCGCAGCGTTGAGGTCGCTGTGGGGCAACTCGTGGAAGTTCGAGTCTTCTCGACCGCACCATTTATATTTTTTGTGATTGATGTTTAAAATGCAGATAAAAGCTGTAATAGTGAGCATTAAGATGCGAATTGTGTACATTTTTTCTAATGTCTTATATAATTAATTGCTTTGTCGCAGGTTATTAGAAAACTGTATCTTGTGTTATTATTATAGGTACGAAATATGAGTTTTTGTTTATCTGATAAGATTAGGTAGTATTACAGTGAAAAATGTATTACTGTTAAAGCATTTAGTACTTTTTATTTGTGTTACTTTTTTGGTTGCGTGTGGTGGGTCGCGTGCTGTACTTTGGCATGGAATACATGCAACACCGTCTATGGTTGCTGCACAGCGAAAAGTTGAAAAACAAATTCTTCCAAAAGCTGTTATTCCAGTTTACGTTGCTACAAGTCGTATGATGCAGGATAATTATTCTCAGCCTTATGGAGCAGAACGGTCAAATAAAGTATATTACAATCGTGTTGATATAGGAATTCCTCAACAACATGTGAAAGGTATGGTTGAGACAAATGCTTATAAGCCTAGTCATGATAAATATTTTGCAGCAGTTGCTTTGCAAAAATATGATAATAAAGAACAGTTTAAACAACAATTAAATATTGCGTTAGCAAAAAAAACAAAAGGAAAAAAAGAAATTTTTCTTTTTATTCATGGCTATAATAACAATTTTGCAGATGGTACATTCCGTACAGCTCAGTTCGCTTACGATTATTCTTTGAATGTTGTTAATGTGCATTATTCATGGCCTTCGGCTGGTGCAATACCTCTTTATATTTATGATCGTGATAGCGCTAATTTTGCGCGTGATGGACTGATAGAGCTTCTGATGACTATCAGTGAAACAGATGCTGATAAGGTATCAATTATTGCACACTCTATGGGTAATTTCGTTACGATGGAAGCGTTTAGAACTCTAGCATTACAAGGAAAGTACAAGCTAATTCATCGTATTACGAGTTTTTTAATGGCAGCGCCTGATATTGATTTTGATGTATTTGAGCGTCAACTTAATGATATTAAAATATTACCTCAACCCACAGCTATTTTGGTATCTCGTAAGGATAAAGCTCTTGCTATTTCAGGGCGCCTTACAGGTGGACATCCTCGTGTAGGAGATGGTTCAAATATTGAAATGTTATTGAAGAATGGAATAGCTATTCTTGATTTATCTAATATTGATGGTGGCGCGCATAATGTATTTGCATCATCACCAACATTAATGGCTCTATCTCGAGAAGGATCTTTAGCTTCAACAATTATGCAAGGGACAGAATTGTCACCTCGTGAGGCGATTCTTGCTGATGGTCACAATATTTTAAAGAGAACAGCAGATTTTATTCTTTATACGCCTATACATCTCTTATCTCCATTAACTAATTATTAAATATAAAAAATCAAATATAATAATTTAATATAAGTAAATTAGAAAAGAGGTTTTTTTAGCACTTTTTTTAGAATGATTCTATAGGATTTAAAATGAATAGTGGAATAAATGTATACAACTAATCACTGGGTAGAATTATAATGGTTCAACAAAAATACTATACTAAGACACTTACATTAGTTGATTATTTATCTTATTCTGCAGTTAGATTATTAAATATTTATGCTATGCTTTTGAAAATAAAAAAAGCTAATATAAATGGAGCGCCAGATTTATTGCATAAAATTGATTCTACTAAACAGCAATTAGATGAAATAAGTTATGCTCTTGTTTTAGAATATCGCAAACGTCAAGAAAGCGAACATTTTTTAAAACAAATTTTAATATCAATCTCCGATCAAATTTTTTCACTTAATAATAGTTTTAAAGAAACTAGTCGTCTTTTATTCCAAGAAATACGAACGATTCAATCACAAGTTCAGTATTTTTATGAAGGTGAAGAGAAACAACATTCATTAACTAATAATCAGGAAACGTCTTATTCTTCATCTAAAATTGATGATATTATTCAACAATTACAAAAGGCACGGCAGAATCTTGCTTTTGAGAATCCTCATCTCTTTGAAAATAATACTGCAGTTCAAAATAAAAACTAAAATGTATGATAATTTAGTGCTTTATAAATAGTTTTGTAAATGGATTAAATTAGATAATGCCACTAAGGAAAGGCACATGAATTTCTTGTGTTTATTATTAAATAATTTGATAAGGAAGAAAAAAGATTTCATTAAACAAAAATGAGAAGCAGGAGTGTTGATATCGTTGAAAAAATAATTCTATAAGAGAAATTTAATAAAAAATATTATTACCTTTATTATATTTAAAGATATTTTTATTTGATTCTTTAATTATAAGGGTTTGAGAAAAAATTTATTAAATCTTACATGAAATCATTAATACTGCAAAAATTCTAATTTAAATTGATTGTGAAATCTAACTAAAGTTTATGTATTAACTATTTTATAGATTTAAGAACTAAAAATATAATCGTTTTTTCCCCTTTTAGAAAATTTATTCTAAGGTTAAAAGAAATTCTTTATGCTTATCAAAGATAAAAGGATTTGCAAAAGCTCCGCACTTTCCTTTTATCTATTTTAAATTATAACTATAAGCAATATAGATAGTTGTAATATTCAAAAAAATATAAACTATCTAGCCTTTAGTTCTAGCAATTTTATGAAGAAAAAAAAATCTTCTATAGTGCTCTCGTATATTTTAATTAAATAAGTTAAATTATTTTGATGGGAAATATTTTTCTACCAATGCATAAATAATTGCTGCGGTTTCAGTATCCAAAATTCCATCATAATTTTTTGGACGAAAATGAAGCTGAAACGCTATAATCAAGTTTTTATACCCGCTTTCAGTATTTGCAGTTGAAGTATCATATCCATACTTTTTCAGTTTAGCTATGACTTCTGTTTTTGCTTTTATAAATGATGAAAGATTTTTAGCAAATTCTTTTTGATAAGCATATTTTTGTTCTTCATCATACCATGCTCCTATACCTGCATCATAAAGTTTTTTCCACGGAAAAGCCGCACCTGGATCTATTTTTCTTCCAAGAGCAATATCACTATGGCCAACAACATTAGTTGGTGAAATATTTGGATAACGTTGAAGAATATTAAATGTAAGTTCTTTAATTGCATCAATTTGCTTTGGGTGAAAAGGTGGAAATGTAAATTTTCCGTTATTATCGGTTGCTAGATTGACTGTTTCAATTCCAATAGATGTATCATTTAGATTGTTACGTCCAGCCCATGAACTAACACCAGCATGCCATGCACGCTCATTTTCATCTACCAAATTAAAAATGCGCACATCTTTAAAACCTGCATCCATGTAAGTCTGTTCTGAAGGATCAGGAACAAGATAATGGGCGCTGACTGAGGGTCCTGTAAGAGTTGCAACAGATGATTTAAAGTTGGCTGCAGTGTAATGCATTACTAGAAAACGAACTCGACGATTAAAGCCCTGTACAGTACGATAGCTATTATAATCAATTTTATACATAATAAATCCCCTTTTATTTAATCTTTAAACTATAGCATAATAATTATTAAAAAACTTATTAAATAAATTTAATACTTTTGTTATTATAATAATAAATTTTATTTATAGATAAAAGAAACAAATTTTTTTATATTTATTATTAAGAATAACATATTAATAAATATTATGTAGTTGATAGAAAAAAGCGAGAAACATATGAAAAAGTAATTTAATAATATATTTAAAATTCTATTTAGAATTATTATTTATAATTTATGAAGATAAATTGTTTTTATTACTTTAAGGCTATTGTATAGATTTAAAATCCAGATAATTCATATGCATGTTAATATTTAGCAATTTCAGTTATTCTCTTAAGATATATGTGTTTTAAATTAAGAAGAGATTAAAAATTGAGGATGATTATGACACTAATATGATTTGTATTTGATTTGAGAATTATTCTGTGTAGGTGAATAGATTGCTTATTTTGAGATTCTTGCTGATTAGAAATATTTGATGTAATAGTAAAAATAGCCTTAGGTGCTCAGACTTATTTGTTAACTAATATAAAACTTTAATGCTGCTTAACATATAATTATAAACTGACTTACTTAGATTAAATATTTCTTGTACATTGCTTTATAATATTTAATTTATATAAAAAGTAAAATAATTAAAAGTATTATTAAGTATTTTTTTATTTTTGATATATATATAATGTTATTATTATTTTAATAATAATTTTTTGTAAACTAATCAAAACTCAGATATCAAATTTTGTATAATTTAAAGAGAGGTATGTTTTATCCATTTTCTTTTACACTTTTTATATAGTTAGCAAGAGCGTCAGTTTCTTGTTTAGTAAAAAAAAGGCCAAGTTTTGAACGGCGCCATAATATATCTTCACATGTTTTTGCCCATTCTTTTTTCATTAACCATTTCACTTCTATTTCATAAAGCCCATGTCCAAAATATTTTCCTTTATCCACATTCCCATTCGCAAATATTATAAATGTCTCTAAGCCATAGGAACGAGCAAGCCTACGGCAAGTAAAAGCATCTAAATCTGGAAGTAAAGCAGAAATTCTCTTTTCAATCAGGTCTAATCTATTATATGGAAAATCACCTCCAGGGAGTACAGAATTCATTGTCCATGGTCCTTTCTTAGAACCAAGCGCTTTTTCAATAAATTTCATTGCATCTTCAGCCAATATGCGATAGGTCGTTATTTTCCCACCATACAGATTAAGAATTTTGGGTGTATTTTCTATTCCTATTTCTTTTAGGACATAATCACGCGTTATTTCTTGAGCTATTGAAGTACCATCATCATAAAGAGGACGAACACCCGAATAGGTCCATATAATGCTATCACGCAATATCGGTTGCGTGAAATATTCATTTGCTACTGCACAAATATAATCGATTTCTTCATCACTAATAGATACATCAGTAAGATTACCTTGATAATCACAATCTGTTGTTCCGATTAATGTGAATTCTTCCTGATATGGAATAGCGAAAATAACACGATTATCGCTATTTTGTAAAATATAAGCGCGATTATACGTGTCAAGTTTTGGGACCAAAATATGGGATCCTTTAACAAGCCGGATAGGTGGAAGTTCTGTAGAATTTAAAACATTCTCTAAAACATGATTAATCCAAGGGCCAACCATATTTGCAACATAAGAAGCTGTAACGCAATATTTTTTATCACTTAATTTGTCATGAAGAGTAATAAGCCATTTGTTCTCTTCTATTGTTAAGGATAGAACTTCTGTTCGTACTTTTATATCAGCCCCCCATTTTTCTGCATCTCGTGCATTAGCAATGACCAAGCGAGCATCATCTACTATTGCATCAGAATATTCAAAACCTTTATGATATTTTTTTTTAAGAGAGGTGCAAAAATTTTTTGAAAAGTCAATCATTCTGGTACGCTGAAATATTTGATTCCAACCACCAAGATAATCATAAATAAAAAGTCCTAAACGTAATATCCAAGAAGACCGTAATTTTTTATGATAAGGTAGGATAAAGCGTACAGGATGTACAATGTGTGGAGCCATACGGCAAATAATTTCACGTTCTTTCAATGCTTTACTAACTAATCTGAATTCATAGTGTTCAAGATAACGAAGACCACCATGAATAAGCTTTGTTGATGCACTTGATGTACCCGATGCAAGATCATTCATCTCAGCTAATCCAACACTAAATCCACGACCAGCTGCATCTCTGGCTACTCCGCATCCATTTATTCCGCCACCAATAATAAATAGATCGTAATGCGTGGTGGCTTTCATTGTCTTTTTTTCCATATTAAGTTGGCTTTACAGGAGTTAATGGTGTCAATATTTGAGTGATCAAGATAAGTATTTTATAGCAAATATTGGCATATTTTTTTTAATAAAAAAATATGCATGAAAATATTCTATATATTAGATAATAAAAACAGGCTTTCATAATTTGCTAAATTATATATTATAATTTAAATGGTTTGTTGCATAAATATGATACTTGATCATATAAGTTTATAAACACTTAAGCCAAATACAAAGATAGATAAATGATCGATCGAGCTCAATATTTTGAATTACCATTCATGAAATTTTTTTTAATAGCGATCGTATTGAGTGTTTTTACGTACTCTTTTTTATCATATGCGCAAACAAACGAACAAATATCAAATAATCTGACTATAGAAAATCTTAAAATACAACTTCTGGAAGATTCTGCTTTTTTATCGAAGCTTAGAGAGAAAAGCACAAAAAATATCAATGATGATCATATTCGAGAGATTATAAGAGGCTATCTACTTAATAATCCGGAGATTATGATTGAAATGCAACTTATCCTTCAAGAAAAATTTGAGCAGCGTCGCCAACAGGAAGCGCAAAAACAAGCTGAAATTATTAAGTTATTAGAAAAGGAAATTTTTCAATCTCCTTATGATGCCGTTTTAGGAAATCCAAATGGCAAAATAGTGCTTGTTGAATTTTTTGACTACAATTGTGGACATTGTAAACGTTCCTATTCCGATTTAATAAGCCTAACACGAGAATACTCAGATCTACGAATAGTTATCAAAGATTTACCAATTTTAGGGTCTGATTCCATAGAAACACATATTATTGCATATGTTTTTAGAAAACTCTTTCCAGAGAAGTATTTGCAGTTTCATAAAAAACTTTTAATGAGCCAAGGTCGTACAAATGAAGCTAAGGCTATAAAAATAGCAGTTTCTTTAGGAGCAAATGAAAAAGAACTACGTAATGCAATGCAAAACTCAAACTTACAGAAATTCTTTCAAGAGAATATTCAAATTGCTTCTGCCTTGAATATCAATGGTGCTCCCGCTTATATTATTGGAGATAAAATATTTATTGGAGCTGTGGAAAAAAATATTTTGCAAGCAGCAATAGAAAATGCACAATAGACTTTTCTTTTCTCAATTAGATTCTTGAAAAATACATCAATATATTGATTCTTTAATTTTTTGTTAACAGATTTATAAATGTAGATTTGTATCGCAGATTAATTTAATTACAATGTGTACATAATAATTAGGAAAAGTTTCATTAAAATTTAAAAGATATTTAGTCATAAGGATAGTAAGTACTAGCAATTTTATCGGTCAAGGAGTTGGAATAAAATGGCAACAAAAAAAACAGATATTAACCAATATACTGGGATTGATACAGCAATTATCCGTGACCTTGCTGAAATTTTGAATGATACAAATTTGACCAATATTGAAATTGAACAAGGTGGAGTTCGAATTTGTGTAGCGCGACAAAACACATCTTCTTCTGAACAAACAGTTTATGCACCTATTTCTGGCTCTACAGTAGTTCCTTCTTCACTTGCAGAAACTGAAGATTCTACAAAAAAAGAGAAATCAAAAAATGAAGTACTATCTCCAATGGTTGGTACAGCATATCTTGCTCCTGCACCAGGTACACAACCTTTTGTAAAAGTAGGGCAAAGTGTCTCTAAAGGTCAGACCTTACTGATTATTGAAGCAATGAAAACTATGAATCAAATTTCATCGCCGCATGCAGGTACTGTAACTGCTATTTTAGTTGAAGATGGTCAACCAGTTGAATTTGACGAACCACTTATTATAGTTGAATAAAGCGGAGGGATAGCTATGATTCAAAAAATCCTCATTGCTAATCGAGGAGAAATTGCTCTTCGCATTCTGCGAGCGTGTAAAGAACTTGGGATTAAAACCGTAGCTATTCATTCAACTGCTGATGCTGATGCTATGCACGTTCGACTTGCTGATGAAAGTGTATGTATTGGTCCTCCACAGTCTCGCGATTCTTATTTAAATATTTATCAGATTATTTCGGCCTGTGAAATTACAGGAGCGGACGCTGTTCATCCAGGTTATGGATTTCTCTCTGAAAATGCAAAGTTTGCAGATGTATTGGAAGCTCATAATATTACATTTATTGGTCCAACAGCAGCACATATTCGTATTATGGGTGATAAAATAGAAGCTAAAAAAACTGCTAAGGACCTTGGTATCCCCGTCGTCCCAGGCTCTAATGAGGCTATAGTTGAAGAAAAAGAAGCTTTACGCATTGCTAATGAAATTGGCTATCCAGTTATTATTAAAGCTTCTGCAGGCGGTGGTGGACGCGGTATGAAAGTTGTTCATTCCGAACAAAAACTTTTAACAGCTCTCAAAACAGCACGTTCAGAAGCTAACGCTGCTTTTAATGATGATTCAGTTTATATTGAAAAATATCTAGAGAAACCACGTCATATTGAAATTCAGGTCATAGGTGATGGAGCTGGTAATGCTATACACTTAGGAGAACGTGATTGTTCACTTCAACGGCGCCACCAAAAAGTATGGGAAGAAGCGACTTCACCTGTACTTAATGAAACTGAGCGGAAAAAAATTGGTAATATTGTTGCAAATGCCTGCGCGAAGCTCCGATATCGTGGGGCGGGTACCATTGAATTTCTTTACGAAAATGGTGAATTCTATTTTATTGAGATGAATACCCGTTTACAAGTTGAACATCCTGTAACTGAAGCAATTACAGGTATAGATTTGGTTCATGAACAAATTCATATTGCATCTGGTTTAGGGCTTTCAGTTACCCAAAAAGATATCCATTTTTCTGGTCATGCCATTGAATGCCGTATTAATGCTGAAGACCCAATTAATTTTATACCATCTCCAGGACTTATTACCCATTTTCACACACCTGGGGATTAGGAGTTCGTGTTGATTCAGGAGCTTATTCAGGTTATCGTATTCCTCCCTATTACGATAGCTTAATCGGAAAACTGATTGTTCATGGTCGTACACGTTTGGAATGTATGATGCGTTTACGGCGTGCTTTAAGTGAGTTTGTGGTTGATGGGATTAAAACTACATTACCTTTATTTTGTGATCTTATTGACAATCAAGACATTGCTAATGGTAATTATGATATACATTGGTTAGAAAAATATCTTTCTGATAAATTAGTCTCTTCCGACTTATAAATAGTAAGTTTATATATAAAACTTGTTTATCAATATAAATATCAGTAAAGCATCCAAATAATTTGGCTTAGGTATATATATTTATAACATATAAACTACATTTATCATTTTTTATTTGCCTTTTTATGAGTTTATGCTATTTCCAATATATGGCATGCCCTTATAGCTCAGTTGGTAGAGCACCTGATTTGTAATCAGGGGGTCGGGAGTTCGAGTCTCTCTGGGGGCACCATTTTATGTCTTTAACATCTTGAAAGATATAGATTTTCTTTTAATTTTTGTTTTTAAGGACATCTTTAGGCTATCCTTTATGATTGATGCGGTTTTACTTAATTTGTTTTTATTTGCTCTATATTTTTCTTTGGGGTGAATGCTAGGGTTTCTTTTTCTATTTCATTATTCTATCTAACCTATATGGTTCTGGAACTACCCTTTGAAGTACTTAATTATGAAGCATTGTTTTGGATACATTAAAAAGTCGTGTATGCACGTGTCGTTATATATCTATCATTTATCATCAAATATTATTTCATTAGCTGTAGCTGTTCTATTTTTAGGTTATGTAAATGGAGCGAAGTTTAGGAAACATTTGCATCATGTTCAGAGAATTTGATTAAATTTCTTTCATACTTTGTCTGTTTTTTCTAAAAATACTTCGATATTTTTATTGATATGTTCAATCTATTTAGCATAACGTTAAATGAGATAAATTTTGATACCTAAACTGATAACTGATAAGTGAAGTGTAAGCTTAAAGCTCAAAAAATTACACTATTTCCGTACTCTAAACATCATTTAAAGATTGGATTTAAAAAGTATATTTAGATTTAGTAAAGAAGTATAAATGAATTACTAGCTTTGGTATTCGATTCCTATTAATTTATGACTTCTGATAAGATTAGCTAGAGATGCTCTGAAATGAAAAGGATATCAAAAAAATAAAATGTGTGATCCATTGCTCAAGAGATTTTTTAGATAGATGAAAATTGAGTTTCCATGGAAAAGTATTTAAGCTTTGGAATTTCTGGTTTTCTTTTTCAAAGAGTGTATAATAAACTTGCATTGAATTAATTTTGTAGCTTTAACAGTAATTTGAATAACACTATAAGCTTTAATTCTTTATGCCAGTGTTAACAGTAGTTTACTTTGGTAGCTAATTAGTTAGAATTCTCATTTATACTAATTTTCTATTCCCCTATTAGAGATATTTAAAGTATTTTAGCCTTTTCATTATCATAATGACGATTTTAATCTTTGTATTTTACGGTTTTTCCTATCGTTTTAGGAAGCACATGCACAAATGATATTGGTATGGTTGTGCTCTTTATATAAATACAATTATATCACGTTATTAGATATATCAAGTTATAGATGTTTTTAAAAAGTTAGATTAATTATATTAAAATAATATTCTCAATTTTCACTTACAAAATCTTATAAATTATAGATATTTTTAATATTATATATTTCATAAAATATGTTGAGTCATAATATTGAGTTTTACTATTTAAGATATATTAGCTGATTAATTAGAAAAAATAGAAATACTAATAATGTATACAGATACAAAAATTATTTTAGAAAAAAAGGCAAATAATTAAATAAGCAATTGTATCTCTTTGTTAATTATTAGAAAGAATTTAGATAATTAAAAGCTTTGTAAATATAGAATGCATTTTTATTTTCTCAAAAATGAGAGAGAGAGTAAAATATCTATATGATGAGATAGGACGAGGAAGTTATTTGTTTGCTTAATAGGATAATAATAGAAATATATGAATAATACTCCTATAACATTTTATCACTCTCCACCATTGGTAAAATTTGCTGTGGCGCCAATGTTGGGTTGGACAGATCGGCATTGCAGATTTTTTTATCGTCTTTTGACGAAAAAGGCGCTACTTTATACTGAAATGTTCGTAGCTGATACTGTGATTCATGGCATCCGTAAAAAATTATTGGCTTTCAGTGATGAAGAACATCCAATTGCATTACAATTAGGAGGATCAGACCCCAAAAAATTAGCAGAAGCTGCACGTATTGCCGAAGACTTTGGTTATGACGAAATTAACTTAAATGTTGGTTGTCCATCAGATCGTGTTCAAGCAGGTATATTTGGTGCTTGTTTAATGTTGCATCCTGATGTTGTGGCGCAGCTTGTAGAAGCGATGAAACGAACTGTTACTATAGCTGTGACTGTTAAATGCCGTATTGGTGTAGATGATCAGGATGAAGAATTGGCTTTAGACTTTTTAGCTGATCGTGTATGGAATGCAGGCTGTGATGCGCTATGGGTACATGCGCGTAAAGCGTGGTTAAAAGGATTAAGCCCAAAAGAAAACCGTGATATTCCACCACTTAATTATAAAAGGGTTTATAATTTAAAGCGTAAATATGAAAACAATTTTATTGGATTAAATGGTGGGATAAAATCAATCAGTGAAATAAAAGAGCACTTAAGATCATGTGATGCCGTTATGGTTGGACGACAAGTTTATCATAATCCCATTTGGCTGTGCCTTATTGATTCTGAAATATATGGCGAACCGCAGAATAATCTTAGTGATTATGATCTGATTAATGCTATGTGTGAGTATAGTGCTAAACATATAGCTTCAGGAGGGCGTCTTTCTCACATTACACGTCATATGCTTGGTTTATTTCAAGGACGTGACGGTGCGCGACGATGGCGACAAATATTATCACATAATGCAACAAAGACGGATGCCAATACACATATTTTAAAAGAAGCTTTTGCTGCTATCAGTTAAGATAATTTGATAGAAATTTTAATATTGTATAATAAATTGTAATTTATGAATAATTATGAAAAAATTGTAGTTTTCAGGGAAGAGATAAAATAAATATCTTAATTGATTAGAGTTAAGCTCTGTTAAAAATTTAAAAAGATATGAAAGTTTGCTACAATAATTATATACAGCAAGATATCAGTTTAATATGTTACCTTTAAAGAGATTTTCAATATTCGCTCTCTTATCATCCTAAATACTTATTAAGTAGTGCATCTTACATTTGTAGCATGAAAAAAAAACAATAAATTATTTATATCTTATCTATAAAAGAAAATTCTAATTATATATTGTAGATTTAAAAAGGTATTTTCATGATTGCTAGGCCATTTGATGATTTTCGTGCTTTACTAATAAATTTACCTGTTGCTGATGAATTTACAATGACTTTAGCAAAAAAACGGCATGCACAATTAGTGAAAACAAAAGGTGCATTAGGAAAATTAGAAGATATTGCAGTTTGGTATGCGGGATGGAGAGGCGAAGAAAAACCAATTATAATGAAGCCTCTAGTTGCTGTTTTTTCTGGGAATCATGGGGTTACTGATGAGGGTATTACGCCATTTCCACAATCTATGACACAACAGATGGTACAAAATTTTACAACAGGTTGCGCTGCTATCAATCAGATTTGTGTAGCATATGATCTTGGATTGAAAATATATGATTTGGCATTAGAATATCCAACAATGAATATTACAAAAGATGCTGCAATGGATGAGCGTAG
The DNA here is from genome assembly GCF_002022445.1 of Bartonella sp. AR 15-3. Classification (GTDB taxonomy): domain Bacteria; phylum Pseudomonadota; class Alphaproteobacteria; order Rhizobiales; family Rhizobiaceae; genus Bartonella. The sequence continues at coordinate 609,341 of NZ_MUYE01000001.1, forward strand.
TGCAGCCGCAACAATGGCATTCGGAATGGAAGCAATTGCCGGAGGAACAGATCTTTTGTGTATTGGAGAGATGGGAATTGGCAATACTACTATAGCTTCAGCTTTATGTCTTGCTTTATTTGGTGGAGAAGCTGAGGAATGGATAGGATCTTGTATGGGGGCTGTCGAAGAATTTTATCAGCGCAAGGTCATGGCTGTAAAAACAGCAATCTCTTTACATAAGAATTATTTTAATGATCCTTTTGAAATTATGCGCCGCTTAGGAGGGCGTGAGATTGCTGCTATGATAGGAGCTATTTTAGCTGCAAGAATGGAAAAAATTCCAGTTATTTTAGATGGATTTGTAGCAACAGCAGCAGCAGCAGTGCTGTATAAAATGAATCCAAGCTCTCTTGATCATACACTCGTTGGTCATGTTTCTTCTGAAGCAGCTCATCGTAAACTTTTAGAAAAAATTGGGAAAAAACCACTTTTGGATTTAGAAATGTGTCTCGGTGAAGGAACAGGCGCAGCTATAGCAGCTGGTGTTGTTAAAGCAGCCGTCTTAGTCCACGCGCAAATGGGAATGCCTGGGTAGAAAAATTTAATATTAAAAAGTGAAAGTATGATCATAAATATTAAAAAACTTTATCAAACTATAAAATTTAAGCTTCCTAAAATTATTCATTTTTTCACATCAAGAGGTATTTTGATAGTGTAATTTTAAAAGATGGATATCTCATATTATTGCTCTTTCATTTTAATTAGCTGGTTTCACATTTTTCATTGGTATTTTTCAGTTGAAAAAAGCATATCACGAATGAATTACAAATTTTCGTAATATCTAAATTTTGAGAGTGTAAGCTGGAGCCTTTAGTGATTACTAATCATTTCAATATATCCTAGGTATATTGGCTTTACTCGCGGCTTCTAATGCAACAAAATATTATCTTATAGGTTATAAATTTAAAATCTTCTTTTAGTGAATTTATATTTAAAATTAGATGTTATTTCAATTAGTTATAATAATAGCATTTTAACTAAGTAGAGTTTTTATTAACAATTTTAGTGGGATATTGAGTGCTACAACACATCAGATAAGAATGCTGCTATTATGCATAGTGGTTCGATCTTATAGTATAAACTATCCTGATTAATCCATTATATTTGACATTGATAATCTGTTATATTGTTCATGTGCCACTATAAACTTTATTAAAGTTAGCTAGTTTGATAAAAAACTGATATAACACCAAATTCATAAGAATTTACGTACTAAACAGCGGAGATATACAATAAGCTCATCATTGAACCATGGGTGTTTTTTAAACCAAAAAGTATTTCGCCATGACGGATGGGGTAAAGGCATAACATTATATCCTCGGGGTTGACGTATGGATAAGATATTTTTCCAATCACTGACGGTCTCCGAGACAGTTTTATGTTGTAGGTTTGTGATATGCCATTTGTGTGCATAACTTCCAATAGCAAGAACAAGTTTTATTTGTGGCATAGCTTGAAATACTTTTTCATGCCATATTTCTTTACATTCACTTCTTGGTGGCAAATCGGATTTATTCTGGTCATAGCCAGGAAAACAAAATCCCATAGGAACAATAGCAAATAGGGATCTACTGTAAAATTCATCACTGGTTACGCCCAGCCAATTACGTAATCTTACGCCAGAACGATCATTAAAAGGGATAAAACTTTCATGCACACGCAATCCTGGAGCTTGGCCTGCAATTGCAATGGAAGCAGTATTCGATAAATAGACAACAGGTCTTGGTTCATGGGGAAGGGGAGGAAGATAATGTGGATGTTTGATACAAACACGACAAGAATGAATATCTTTTTCTAATTTGATAATATGATCACATTGTTGTTTGTTCATGATAAATGAGAAATTAGAAAGATATTTTTATGAAGTAAAGAAATTACTTTATTTTTTTTATGCGAGGATGAGCTTTACGCCATTCTTGCGGTTTTTGAAAACTTGACTGCCATATTCCTTTTTTTTCTTTTTTGGCTTTTTGTTCTTCTTTATGGTAGCTATAAAAACTGATAGCCCAACCATTACGCACCATTGCTGCATTAATATTATTAATTTTTTGGGTTCCACATATAGCAATAACACGATGATATTTGTCTTTTTTAGACCAATAACATGTAACAGATTGATGAGCTATAAGTTCTTCTAATTCTTTTTTGGCTTGGAAGCCACATGCATAGCGTTTTTTTTGTATGCCGCAAAATTGATTAAGCTCAGGAGCATCGATTCCTGCAAGTCGAATTATGACATTAGAAATCTTGATTGAATCACCATCAATGACCAATGCATTACCTTTTAGAGATTTTGGTGAAATAGAAATTATGTTGGGAGGAGATGCCGCAGTACATTTCGAGTAAATTGTTCCATTGATAAGAACAATAATTATTATAATGATACTGAAAATAATAAGTTTTTTGTTAAAACTATTCGGATTAGAAGGAGAGTTATTTATTTTCATGAACTAGAAATTATAACAATACGTTTATAGTATGAGCCAAGAAAGACATTGCTAATTGTACTCATTTTTTCATTTTAAAAAGGATTTATTATGCTTTATCTATATATTTTAAGTTAGCATTTATACTAATAATCATAAGATAATATAATTATTTATGAGCGCTTAGGTTTGTATCAATAAAGATTGTTTATATAATTTGATAAAATACACTTAGTAATATATCGCTCTTTATTATCAGTGTGAGCAATAAGTTACTTTGCAAAAAAATAAATGTCAAAATTTCAGCTAGAAAAGCTAGACACTTATCTTAAAAGAGTACAACTACACTTCCACCCCCTTTTAAAAGGATTAACAATAAAAGAGCTATTGTGAAAAAGCTTTAAATCATAAAAATATTACAATACACTCTCTGTTTCTCAATTTAAATAATTTAAACAAAAGACTAATTATTTAATTTTTGTTTCTTTAAACTCAACATGCTTTTTAACAATTGGATCATATTTACGTTTACTCATTTTATCTGTCATTGTGCGGCTATTTTTCTTTGTTACATAGAAAAAGCCAGTATCTGCAGTTGACAAAAGCTTAATCTTAATGGTTGCTGCCTTAGCCATAATAAGAGTCCTATTATAGTAAAATAATACTATTCCGCTATCAAAATTTATTTTTGATGCAATTACATTTTACATATGACACTACGGATGTTCTACAAAAAGTCAAGAGTTGTTTAATTTTCTCATTAATTGGATAAGCACTAAAATAATATATAAGCTAAAAAAACAGGCAATTGCCAAAGAAAAGCCAAATGGTTTTAAAATATCCATTGTTTGACCAATAATAGCTGGTCCAATCAATATACCAATTCCATAGCAAAAAATAAAAGCAGAATTAGCTGCAGCAAGCTCTTGTCCTTTAAGGCATTCACCGAGTTGTGCAAGTCCAATTGTATAAAGACCTGCAGGTATACCACCAAGAAAAAAAAGATCAATCATAAAAATCATTTTATGCTCTGCTATCTGTGGTATAATAAGGGTTCCAATCAATCCTAAAATAGCGCAGCCCATAAGGGAATAGCGTTTATCTTTTAAATAATCACTTATGAGGCTGATAGGAATTAAAAGTAGGATATTACCAAGAGCAAGAATTTCCATAAAATGTAGGGTTTCATTTTTATTATATCCAATTGATAAACTAAAAGGCGTTAGAAGTGTTAGCGTTCCCATTTGTATAGCACCATAAATAAGTGCTGCCATTGTGGAGGTGGGGACACGTAAAATATGTGAAAAAAATGCTATATTTTCCTTACTCTGAAATTTGGGGCTTAATTTCCAGGCAGAAAGAAGGGGTATGATAGCAATTATGATAAGAAGGCAGCCGCTACCAAAGGGTGTAAAATTTTGTGTTCCTATTTTTTCAAGAAGCATTGGCCCTAAAATAAATCCCAGACCTAAAGTAATGGCATAGATAGAAATTACTAAACTGCGTTTATGAGGTGGAGACGCGTTATTAATCCAAAACTCTGATAGAATAAATATAATTGTCATGGCGAAATGCAGTGTAAATCGCAAAATAAACCACATCCATATCGATTCAAAGAAATAGAAGCCTAAAAAACTCAGAGAACCAATAACCATCATAAGTAATATCGATTCGACAACACCGAAATATAAGGCGATTCGAGTAGTTAGAGCAGCTGCAATAATTGTGGCAATTCCACTGACTCCTCCACTATAACCGATGATACTATTTGAGAAGCCTTTTTCAGTCATTAGCAACGAAATAAGTTGTGTTCCCATTCCTAATGCTATACCGACAGAAGCAATGGTGGTAATTGCGGCAATAATTGCACGTAAAGAACTATTTGGAAAGTTGAAAGTTTTGTTTATCATGAGGGAAGTTTAATTATGAATTATTTAGATCATATGGTTAGGAATAAATTTAGTTGAAAATAGAAAAAGAAAATTGCAGTTAAAAAAATAGCATTTACAGCATAGCACGTAGTCTGTGCGATAATTGTGTAGATTTTTAGATGACAAAAGCTAGAAAAGCTAGATAAGTCTATATGTTGCATATTCTTTAATATATTCGATATAAAAGTCTTTTTGACCTCTTCTGAAACAAAAAAGAATCATATCAGGCTATTATACATAACTAAAAGACAGTACGCATCAAATAATAATACAATGACAAGAGGTTTTTAAATAATCTTTTACTTTAAAATTATTAACTATATAACGCTTCTTACATTTTAAAAAAGATGTTGAAATAAAGATTTTTCTTAAATCACTGTTCGTCTAGCAATGAGCTTAAAACACTTTTATACTGATGTCGTTAACAATCAATTAGGTTTTAAATTAAATATTGTTATGAGTTTATTATAGCTTTCAATCTTTGTATGTAGAGATATAATTTTAATTTTTGAATTCTTTATTGAGTGCTATCTTCTTTTATAAAAAATATAATTGCGTTTTTTCGCTATAGATTTATTTTTGTGATAGGAGATAGGTGAGAAAGTTATCAAGCGAGGTTTTGTTAACATTTCAAAACATAAAGCACCAGAAAAAGGTTGTACTTCTAAAATCTTTACTTCGACTGCATCTCCAAGTTGATAACATTTATGGCTATGTTTTCCTATAAGGGCATGCTGTACTTCGTCAAAATAGTAATAATCACTTTTAAGTGTAGAAAGAGGTACAAAACCATCTGCGTTTAATTTATCAAGTGCGATAAAAAGACCTGCTTTTGTAACTCCTGAAATACGGGCTGCAAATGAATTTCCGATTTTATTAGCTAAATAATGGGCAACAAGCCGATCAACAGTTTCTCGTTCTGCTATCATTGCACGACGTTCGTATAAAGAAATCTGATTGGCGATTTTTGCAAGATTTTGCTCTTGTTCATCTGTGAGTGCATCATTTCCTAGTTGCAGAGCTTTTATAAGTGCTCGATGAATAATTAAATCAGCGTAACGGCGAATTGGTGAGGTAAAATGTGTATAGTTAAGTAGATTTAAACCAAAGTGGCCTATATTTTCAGGATTATATTCGGCTTGAGATTGCAAGCGTAAAATAACCTGATTTACCAATTCCTGTTGTTGTGTATTCATAACTTTTATAAGGATATTATTAAGCTGTGCTGATGTAAGTTCAGTTCCTCGAGCAAGTGATATCCCGAGACTTTTAAGAAAGTTCTGGAGCATTTCCTGTTTTGCAAGAGATGGCTTATCATGAATACGATAGATGAGAGGTTGGTGATATTCTTTTAATGTTTCAGCAGCCGCAACATTAGCTTGTATCATGAATTCTTCAATTAAATGATGTGCTTCTAGATGAGATAAAACCACAACATCTTTAATATATCCATTTTGATCAAGAATAATTTTTTTTTCTGGTATTTCTAATGCTAATGGTTGTCGACGATTGCGTGCAATTTTAAGGCAGGAATATGCATCCCATAATGGTTGTAAAATGTTTTCAAGCAAGGGAGCTGTTTTTTTATTTGTATTTCCTTCAATTGCACATTGTACTTCTTGATAGGATAATTTGGCTGCTGTACGCATTACAATACGATGGAAACTATGTTTACGTTTATTTCCATTCGCATCAAAAATCATACGGACAGCTAGTGCGGGTCTATCTTTTCCTTCATGCAATGAACATCGATCATTAGAAATACGTTCTGGGAGCATTGGTACAACACGATCAGGAAAATAAACAGAGTTTCCTCGTTTTAAAGCTTCCTGGTCTAGAATACTTCCTGCTTTTATGTAGCAAGAAACATCTGCAATTGCGACAACGATAATCCAGCCTCCGCTATTGGTAGGGCTTTCATCTTTTATTGCATAAACTGCGTCATCATGGTCTTTTGCATCTGCAGGATCAATTGTAATAAATGATAATTGTCGCCAATCTTCGCGATTAATTGTATTATCAGGTTCTACATTTTCGGCTTCCTCAAGGACATCTGAAGGAAAAATATAAGGAATTTCTTTTGATATAAGGGCAATCATTGAAAGATCTTTTTCATTATCAATGTGTCCTAGAATATTTCTTACTTTTGCTTGCTTGAAGCTGTAGTTAGTACTATCTTTAATTTCAGCTTCGATCAGATTACCAACTTTTATATCTATGTTCGTAGCCATATCAATAATAAGTTCATTATTTTTACGTTCTATGGGATCAAGCCGCCATTCGCCATTTTCTAATTTTCTCGCGATACCAAGCATGTTTCTTTTTTTCTTATCAATCTTGCGGATGATTCGTCCTGTATAGGAAAAATTTTGCAAAACTGTTTTTCGAAAAATTTTTATAAGAACGTGATCTCCAATACTAATGCTGACTCCTTTTATGCGATAAGAAGAAGAGACAAAAATATTAGGCTTTGTATCATTGGGCCATTCAAGAGGTTCTGCAATAAAATTACCGTCTTTATCAAAAGCACTAACTTTGGCCAAAGTAATCGATGGTAATGCCTTTTTGATGATTAAATTTTTACGTTTTTGTGGTATTGCATAATTATCTTTTAAGTCACGCAATATATCTTTTAACCACATATGAGAAGTGCTGTTCAAGTTAAAAGCTTTAGCAACTTTTTGTTTACTCGATTGGCTAGGATTATTAGTGATAAAGGATAGGATTTCTGATTTACTAGGTAGCTGCTTAATATTAGATGATTGAAAATATTTTTTTTTCTCACTTTTAGCCAAAATTTATGCCTTCTTTTTGCGGGATGAAGTTTGTTTAGATGTTGCCTTCTTTTTTAAAGTAGTTTTTTGTGCTGTTTTTTTAATTGATGTTTTAGTTGATATAAGTTCTAATGCTTCTGCAAGTGTGATTGTAGTTGGATCTTTATCTTTTGGTAAGGTAACATTAATTTTATTCCAGTTAATATATGGACCGTAACGCCCATCGCGTATAGTAATTGTCCCACCTTCTTCTGGGTGATCTCCTAGTGTTGCTAGCGCAGTAGGCGTTATTCTACGTTGATTGGTTGCGCTGTCTTTTTTTTCAGCAAGTATTGTAACGGCACGATTAATGCCAATATCAAAAACTTCATCTGTCTTAAAAAGATTTGTGTATTGTCCATCGTGAGCAAGATAAGGACCATAGCGTCCAATTGCGGCTGTAATTATTTTTCCTGTTTCAGGATGAGTTCCAACTTCACGAGGTAGAGATAGTAAAGCTAAGGCTTTATCAAAATCAATATTTTCTATTTGCCATCCTTTAGGTAAGCTTGCACGCTTAATTTCTTTACCTTCGCCAAGTTGAATATACGGACCAAAGCGGCCATTACGAAGAGAAATATCTTTCCCTGTTTCAGGATCAATACCAAGCATAACAGGTTCATCATTGTGCATGGCTTTACTTTGTTCTTCTGTATCTGAACCCAATTGGCATGTATATTTACACTCAGGATAATTAGAACAACCAATGAATGCTCCATAACGCCCTAATTTTAATGACAATTGCCCGTTTGTACAAAGGGGACAAGAGCGGCAATCGCTTCCATCTTCACGCGTAGGGAAAGCAAAAGAGGCTAACGCTATGTTTAAAACATCAAGAACATTCATTATACGCAGTTCTTGTATATTCGTAACAGATGCATTAAATTCATCCCAAAAATCGCGTAAAACATCTTTCCAGGAAAGTTTTCCATCTGATATAAGGTCTAATTTTTCTTCAAGAGCTGCTGTAAAACCACATTCTACGTAGCGATTAAAAAAATTTTCAAGAAAGGCTGTAACTATACGTCCTTTAACATCAGGAATAAGTTTGCGTTTATCAGTTATGATATACCCACGATCGCAAAGTGTGCTTAATATAGAGGCATAAGTTGAAGGTCTGCCAATTCCTAATTCTTCAAGTTTTTTAATTAATGCCGATTCGGAATAACGAGGAGGTGGTTCTGTTGTATGTTGTATCGATTCAACTTTTTCTTTTATAAGTGATTCTCCAACATTAATCTGCGGAAGACGTCCTGTTTCATCTTCCTCACTATTTTCTTCTTCTTTTGGATCTGTATAAGCAGAAATGAAGCCATCAAAACAAATAACAGAACCTATCGCACGCAAATGGGCATGATTTTCTTTTTGCAATGCTTCAATTTCGACAGTTGTACGTTCAATTTCAGCAGAACACATTTGGCTGGCAATAGCGCGCTTCCATATTAATTCATAGAGCTTTGCTTGATCACTATCGAGAACATTGCGCACTTGATTAGGATGACGTGTAAAATCTGTAGGGCGAATAGCTTCATGTGCTTCTTGTGCATTCTTAGCTTTTGTTGAATAAAAACGCGGTTTTTCAGGAACATAGTGCTTTCCAAAAGAATCAATAATTGCTTTTCTTGCTGCATCAATAGCTTCTGAAACCATTTGTACTCCATCAGTACGCATATAAGTGATAAGTCCTGCTGTTTCACCATTGATTTCAACACCTTCATAAAGCTTTTGAGCAACTTGCATTGTGCGAGAAGCTGAAAAACCTAATTTTGAAGAAGCAGCTTGTTGTAATGTAGATGTTGTAAATGGTGGAGAAGGATTCCTTTTTATAGGCTTGGCTTCAATACTTAATGTGCGATAATTTGCTTTTTCCAACATAAAAAGAATTTGATCAGCTTGTTCTTGGGATTGAATATCAAGCTTACCAAGTTTCTTATGGTTAAATTCTATTAACCGCGCATGAAAAATGTTATTTTGAAGTGTTTTCAAGTACGTTCTAATTGACCAGTAGTCCTCTTTAATGAATTGCTCTATCTCTGATTCGCGATTACAAATGATACGCAGGGCAACTGATTGAACACGACCAGCAGAACGAGCACCAGGTAATTTGCGCCATAAAACAGGAGAGAGAGTAAATCCAACCAAGTAATCGAGAGCTCGACGTGCAAGGTAGGCGTCTACAAGTGATATATCAATATCACGTGGATTCTTCATAGCATCAAGAACGGATTTTTTTGTGATTGCATTAAAAACAACTCGCTTAACAAGTTGATCATTTAAAACTTTTTTTTGTTTTAGAACATCGAGGATGTGCCATGAAATAGCTTCTCCTTCACGATCAGGGTCAGTTGCTAAGATAAGGGTATCAGCATCTTTGACTGCTTTTGCTATTTCATTCAAACGTTTTGCAGAAGCAGTATTGATATCCCACTTCATAGCAAAATCTTTATCAGGCAGAACAGAGCCATCTTTTGCAGATAAATCACGTACATGCCCAAATGATGCTATGACTTTGTATTGAGATCCAAGATACTTATTGATTGTTTTTGCTTTTGCTGGAGATTCAACGATAACAATATCCATAATTTTATCCGAATGTTGAAACAAAAATCTCTTTATAAACTTCTTTCAAATGAATAGCTAATGACAATTGGTCAAGAGCACATAAAAAAAACTACATTATACAACTTTTGATTGTTATTATTTAAAATACACCCTATAAAAGAAATCATATAGCTTATTTTCCACAGCTAATATAAAAAGTATACGGCAAAATACTAAGATAACATCTATTGAGAGGTGGGGAGAATGCTCAAGGATAAAAGATTATGTTTATAAAGCACTTAAAGATTATCCACTATATTACAGATATGTCAAAACAAATGAGCCAGATGGCACGTCAAGCTCATAGTCCACTTTTAGCATTGCTTTTGGATATGGTAGCTGAAGAGGGGCAAAGTATTATTAATAGTGCTGAAGCCCTTGGAGAAGATCCTAACTCGACAATGATACGTAACCACCAGAGTGCCGAATAAGCTTTCCAGCAAGATCGAGTTCAATTAGCAAAAGGTGGAGTTTTTGTAACGAAACACCTGAATAAATGCTGAGTGTATCTAAATCAATTGGAGTGCTTGATAGAGCTGAAAGGACAGCTGCACGTTCTATATCATCTCCAATTAAAGGAGTTTCATTAGTTATTTTATTAGGTGAATGAGCATTTCCTTGTGGAAATTGAATTGAATATGTTTCTTCAAAAAAGCTGAGTTGTGGATCGGTTGTCTTTGAGGTTAACGGTGTGAGTGTTTCTATAATATCAGAGGGATGTGTAACCAGCAAAGCACCTTCTTTGATAAGATTATTTGTACCAATTGCTCTTGGATCAAGTGGAGAACCGGGAATAGCAAAAATCAATCGTCCCATATCAACAGCTTGGCGTGCTGTAATTAAGGAGCCTGATCGCATAGCTGCTTCTACCACTAAAAGACCAAGCGATAGAGCTGCAATAATACGATTTCTTCTTGAGAAGTCGTTAGCACGTGCTTTCCAACCAATGGGCATTTCGCTAATAATTGCTCCACCATTAGTAAGAATATCATCATAGAGTTTTTTATTTTCAGGAGGATAAATGTAATCAATACCACCAGCCATGATCGCAACTGTGCCTGTTAGCAAACTTGCTTGATGAGCAGTGCTATCAATTCCACGTGCAAGTCCAGAAACAATCGTAAAACCAGCATTACCAATAAAATGAGCAAACTGGCTAGTTAATTTTTTGCCAACTGCAGAGGCATTTCGAGAACCAACAATCCCAACAGAGGGTTTTTGAAAAATTGAGCAATCGCCTTTTATAGCAATAAGTGGAGGCGATGCTTCCACTACTTTGAGTAATGGTGGATAATCTGGTTCCCCTATACCGATGAAGCGAATGCCTTGTTTTTCAGCTTGTTGCATCTCTTTCTCAGCATCATCTAATGTCGCGATTCGAATAGATTTAGCAAGTCCTCCCTTTTTATTAAGTTGAGGAAGCATAGCAAGAGCATTTTCTGCTGTTTTATAATGCTCAATCAAATTACGAAAAGTAACTGCTCCAATATTTTCACTGCGTAATAATCGCAACCAATTTAACCGTTGCTGATCAGTAAGCAAAATTCCTTTATTTGTTCCTATTTGTGGTATCAACTTTATTTTCTTTCCCTGCTAATAATCTGCGAATATTAGTATGATGTTTTATAACAACGAGTATGCTCATTGTTATTATTATGCAAGCAACATAGAGAGAAGAGGAATAACAGTAAATAAAAATTGGAGTAATAATTACAGCTACAAGTGCAGAAAATGAAGAATAGCGAGTCAATACAAATGCTCCTATCCAGGCAATAATAAAAATAAGGGCTGCTAACCAATAAAAACCTAAGCATATACCTAGATAAGTTGCAACACCTTTACCTCCTTTGAATTTAAGCCATATGGGATAAAGATGCCCTAAGAAGGCTAAAAATCCACTTAGAAGAGCAATTTCTACAGTGTGAAATAAGAATTTTGTCATCCAAATAACAAAAGTTCCTTTTAATATATCGCATAAAAGGGTAAGAGCTGCGATTTTTTTATTTCCTGTTCGTAAAACATTTGTTGCGCCAATATTTCCAGAACCAATTGTTCTTATATCGCCAAATTCAGAAAATTTTGTAAAAAGTAGTCCAAATGGTATAGAACCAATGAAATAAGATATCAGGAAAATAAGCCATGTATTGAATTGCAAAAGTATTTCTACTTCACTCATAAGAATCTCGTTTGCTTTGTTGATTAATTTTAAATACTGATTGTCCTTTTACAAAAGTTTGGAGAACACGTCCCTGGAAACGAGCATTTTCGAAAGGAGTATTTTTTGAACGTGAATGTAGCATCTCTAAGGATAAGAGCCATGGCTCATCTAAATCAACCAAAATAAGGTCTGCAGGAGCACCTTTCATAAGTGTTCCAGCATTGAGACCAAAAAGTTTTGCAGGTGCTGTCGATAAAAGTTCAGTTAATCGTAAAAGAGGTACGGTTCCATTGTGATAAAGGCGTAAAGCCGCACTTAACAAAGTTTCCATGCCAATAGCGCCTGTTGCAGCTTCTTGGAATGGCAAACGTTTTGCATCAACTCCTTGAGGATTGTGGGAAGAAGCAATGATATCGATTGTCCCATCTTTTATTGCATTAATCATTGCTATACGATCTTCTTCTGCACGTAATGGGGGCATTAAGCGGAAAGAAGTACGATATTCACCAATATCATTTTCATTCAAAGATAAGTGATTAATGGATACACCAACTGAAATTTTTTCACTATGTTGTTTTGCTAAACGAACAGCGTCAGCAGACATAGCTGTTGATATTTGTGCTGCGTGGTAGCGTGTTTGTGTTAGAACAGCTAGTCGTAAATCTCTTTCTAGTGGAATGACTTCTGCTTCACGCGGAATTCCAGAAAAACCAAGCCAACTTGCTAACAGACCTTCATTCATAACGCCTTGATTAGAAAGATCGTAGTCTTGTGTTTCGTGGATCAATGTGATATCAAAATCACGTGCATAAATCATTGCGTGCCGCATAATAGCTGAATTTTGCAGTGTCTTTTTTCCTTCACTAAATGCAACTGCTCCTGCATTTTTCAATAAACCAAATTCAGTAATTTCTTGTCCTTTCAGACCTTGTGTGATAGCAGCAACTGGATAAATATTAACTAATGATGTTTCATGCGCTGTGCATGTAATAAGTTTAATAAGAGCCACATTATCAATTATCGTCTGTGTATCAGGCATCATAAGAAATGAGGTAATACCACCGGCCGCTGCAGATTGGCTTGCTGAATCAATCGTTTCAGGATGTTCAGCTCCTGGTTCTTCGATAAAGACTTGAGCATCAATAAGCCCAGGGAGAATTGCTTTATCTTGTGCATCAATGATTTCTGATCCTTCTGGTGCTCCTTGATTTAAGGCTTCTTTTCCTGCGGTTACAATCAGTCCATTTTCAATGATAACTGTACCAATTTCATCAATTGCGCGTGAAGGATCAACAATGCGGGCGTTTTGAAAAACTATTGGTTTTGTCATTTCTTTTTTTTACTCCAATTTTGCCGCAAATCTAATAAAGCTTCCATGACAGCCATGCGCACAGCAATACCCATTTCTACTTGTGTATGAATCACACTTTGTGTGCTATCTGCTATATCAGAAGCGATTTCTACACCACGGTTTATTGGGCCAGGGTGCATAATAATACAATCATTTTTAGCATACGCTAAGTTTTCTTTATGCAAACCAAAATAATGGAAATATTCACGAATAGAAGGGATAAAAGTACCTATCATACGCTCGCGTTGTAAGCGTAGCATCATAATAACGTCAGCATCTTTTAGGCCTTCTTTCATTGTATTAAATACTTCAACGCTCATATTTGAGATTCCAGTAGGTAAAAGCGTTGATGGCGCAACAGCGCGAACGCGAGCTCCTAAAGCATTGAGACTGATAATATTAGAACGTGCAACGCGTGAATGTAAAATATCGCCACAAATCGCGACAGTTAATCCTTCAATCTGACCTTTTATTCTTCTAATGGTTAGAGCGTCTAATAAAGCTTGTGTTGGGTGTTCATGTGCACCATCACCTGCATTAACTATGCAACAATCAACTTTTTGTGCTAAAAGGGCTGCAGTTCCAGCACAGCTATGGCGAATAACTAGTATATCAGGTTTCATTGCATTAAGAGTTGTTGCTGTATCAATTAATGTTTCTCCTTTTTTTACAGATGAATTGCTAATAGCCATATTCATTACGTTTGCTCCTAATCGTTTGCCAGCTAATTCAAACGAAGATTGAGTTCTTGTGGAGGCTTCAAAGAAGAGATTAATTTGAGTATGCCCACGTAATATAGATTGTTTTTTATCAATGTTTTTGGAAAAAAGTACATTCTCATCTGCACGATCGAGTAATATATTAAGCTCTTGTACATTAAGCTGCTTAATCCCTAAAAGGTGCCGGTGAGGAAAAATTGGAAAAATAGTATTATGAGGCATAGTATTCTTTTCTATAGATCTCTAAAGAGCTTAAATGAGCATTTGTTTAAATATAATAAATGTTTTTAGCTGTAAAAAGGCAAATAGTCTATGATATGAGTGATTCTAATAATAGGAATATACTTATGAATGTTGTATCCACGGAGAATTCCCAGCGAAAAAATGCATTTCTTAGTGATACGCTTATGTTTCGTATCGCGTCTACTTTACCTACTTCCTTACTGCCAAGCTTTGAGGAAATAGGAGCTTTTGTCGCTAGCGATGAAGCGTGGGATCTTGCACGTTTAGCAAACAGTCACCGACCCACGTTGCACTATAACAACCGATGGAGACAATCAAAAGAAGAATTAGATATTCACCCTTCTTATCATACTCTTCAACGATATTCTAGACAAGCAGGTTTAGTTTCTTCGCTTTGGGAAAATACGACTTCAGAAAATGGAGTGCGTTATCAGGCACGTGCTATTCGCTTGGCTTTATTGGCTGGTTTGGAAACAGGACATTTGAATGAGATCACTGTAGCAAGTGCTGCTATTGCAGTGTTAATTGGTGATATTGAATTATTTAAAAAATGGCAAGATGCGCTTTTATCACGCCAATATGATTTGTCTTCTAGATCTATTGAGAATAAAAGGGGAGCTTCACTAACTTGTGCTTTTGATAATATTGAGGAAAGTGAAAAATATACTTTTAATTTTCCAGCTGTTCAAAGGATTTCTTTTGATGAAAAAATGGGGCGTGATCTATATCGTTTAAATATTATAAAAACTAATGTTGTTAATCCGATGGCTGACGGATATATTGTAAGTGCAGAAATAGATGGCCTTTTAAGCTGCTTTTTAATTCCACGTATACAAGAAAATGGCTTATTAAATGGTGTTATATTAACGCGTTATTTAATTCAGCGGTCTGGAGAATATTCAGCTCCAGAAGGAGTTATCGAATTCCGAGGTTGTTATGGTTGGCTTGTCGGTAACATAGGAGAAGGGGCTAAGGTGATTAAGGATATCGAAACCATGATGCGTTTCGATCAGGCTATAATATCAGCAGGTGTTTTGCGTTCTGCGCTTCAATTTAGTATAGATTTTCTTCGGAAGCAAACTCCAAATCAGCCTTTCCCACCATTAACAGAGCGTATTTTTGCGGATATTGCACTTGATATAGCTGCTTCGCAAGCATTGGTTATGCGTTTAGCACGAGCGTTTGATAATGCTGCAGATAATCGTTCTGAGGCAGCTTTCGCAAGAATTATGACACCTATTGTTGCTTGTCATGTCAGTCAATTAGTTATTCCGATTATTGGTGAAATTATTGCACAGGTTGGTATAGTGAGTTTCACGGATAGTAATCCTTTGTTGCAAATATTGCGTGATAGTCCTGCACGAATAGTTAAAAATAGTGGTGTTAATCAATTGGTAAGGGATGCAATTCTTATAGGTGATAAAGCACCCGGGTTATTTCAGCAATTATTAGAAAAAATTGCAGCTGATATTGGACAAGCTGGTCCACGAGCGATTGAAATTATTAAATCCGCTGTGAATATGGCATCGGTAAATGAAGGAGCTGGTAGGTTTTTTGTTGAACAGATGGCATATGCATCTGCCAGTGCAGCGTTACGTTATACAGAAGTTGAACATGTTGTAAATGCTTATATGGAAAGTCGTCTTGGAGGACAATGGAGGTCATCTTATGGTATGTTGATCGCAAGATATAGTCCAACACAATTATTAGACGTTCTCTATCCTGCTGTTTGATTGCAGAGTCTTAATTCTATCGAGAGCGCCTTGCAAAATGAAAGCAGCAGCAGCTGAATCAATGCGTGATTTTCTTTTAGAGCGCGACATATTCATTTCTAAGAAATAACGTTCTGCAGCAATTGTCGATAACCGTTCATCCCAAAAAATAAAAGGAATTTTTGTATATGTTGCCATATTACTAACAAAAGTTTTGGTTGCTTGAACACGTGGACCGTTGCTTCCATTCATATTAATGGGTAAGCCAACGATAATAGCTCCTACATTTTCATTGTTAAAGATTTCTATAAGTGTCAAAGCATCTAATGTGAACTTTTTTCGATAAATAACAGGTCGCGGATTTGAAAATGTTAAACTAATGTCAGAAATAGCAATTCCAATCGTTTTGGTACCCAAATCTAAACTTGCTATTGTTTGCCCAAATAAAAGATGTATCGTAACTTCATTTATGCTGATGATGGCCATATTGTATGCTTAGAGTATCATAATATTTTGGTTGGTTACAATAAAAATTGGGGTGTATATACCAATATTCTTGCGCTTATAGATGTAGACTTGTATAGCCAAAAAATGAATAGGTTAATAATATTAGAGTAAATCAAGTAGAAAGGTGTAATATGTCTGTTGATAGTAAAACAGTCAAGCGGGTAGCAAAATTAGCGCGTATTGCTATCCATAATGATGAAGTTGAGCGTATAACAGAGGAGTTTAATACCATTTTAGATTTTGTAAAACAGCTTGATGAAATTGATGTTAATGAAGTTGAACCACTGACATCAGTAATTCCGATGGCTTTACGAAAACGTGAAGATGAGGTTACGGATGGTAATAAGGCCACGGATATTATAGAAAACGCACCTTTAGCAGAAGAAAATTTTTTTCTTGTTCCAAAAGTAGTCGAATAATTTTTTACATTTTAAAATTCGAGAAACAACATGACCGATTTAATAACCTTAACAATTGCACAAGCTCGTGATGTTTTAAAAAAGGGAGACCTGAAAGCAACTGAATTAACAGAAGCTTATTTGAAAGCAATTGAATTGGCTAATCCAATTTTGAATGCTTATGTAGCAGTAACTGCAGAACAAGCAATAAAAATGGCAGCTGAATCTGATATCCGTTTGGCGAAAGGAAAAGCTGGTATTTTAGAAGGTATTCCATTGGGCATTAAGGATCTCTTTGCAACACAAGATGTACACACTCAGGCTTGTTCATATATTCTTGATGGTTTTAAACCGAAATATGAATCAACTGTAACTGCTAATTTATGGAAAGATGGAGCAGTTATGTTAGGTAAGCTGAATATGGATGAGTTTGCTATGGGATCATCCAATAAAACATCATGCTATGGTCCAACTATTAATCCATGGCGAAAAAAAGAATCAGATGAAAAGCTTGTTCCTGGTGGTTCTTCAGGAGGCTCTGCTGCTGCTGTTGCAGCTCGTCTTTGTGCGGGAGCAACAGCAACTGATACTGGTGGATCAATACGTCAGCCAGCAGCTTTTACTGGGACTGTAGGTATAAAGCCAACTTATGGACGGTGTTCGCGTTGGGGAATGATAGCTTATGCCTCATCGCTTGATCAGGCAGGGCCTATTGGACGAGATGTGCGTGATTGTGCAATTATGTTAAAATCAATGGCTTCCTTCGATGATAAAGATTCAACTTCAGTTGATTTACCAGTACCTGATTATGAAAGCTATCTTGGTCAATCGATCAAAGGGATGAAAATTGGTATCCCAAAAGAATATTATATTGAAGGGATGTCTGATGAAATTTTTGATCTTTGGCAAAAAGGAATTAATTGGCTAAAAGATGCAGGAGCAGAGATTATTGATATTTCATTACCTCATACAAAGTATGCTTTGCCTGCTTACTATATTGTAGCTCCTGCAGAAGCATCCTCTAATTTGGCACGCTATGATGGTGTTCGTTTTGGACTTCGTATACCAGGAAAAGACGTTATTGAAATGTATGAGAATACCCGTTCATCTGGTTTTGGCGATGAAGTTAAGCGACGTATTTTGATTGGAACTTATGTTCTTTCAGCGGGTTACTATAATGCTTATTATCTTAAAGCTCAGAAAGTACGAACTTTAATTAAGCGTGATTTTGATCATTGTTTTGAACTTGGTATTGACGCTATTCTAACGCCTACAACACCGACATCCGCTTTTAGTATTACAGATGAAAAAATAAAAAATGATACAATAGCCATGTATCTCAATGATATTTTTACTGTGCCAGTTAATATGGCTGGCTTGCCAGGAATTTCTGTTCCTGCAGGTTTATCATTAGATGGTTTGCCTCTGGGATTACAATTGATAGGTAGATCTTTTTCTGAGGAAGTAATTTTTCAAATAGCATATATTATAGAACAAGCAGCAGGAAAACTAAATGCTGAAAAATGGTGGCATAAAATATAGTTTATAATTTTAATGGCGGTTAAAAAATAATTATAAATCACAATCAAATATGTAATTTTAATTCACAACTAAAGCAAAGATACATTATGAGTGTATTATGATTTTTTAACTATGTTAGAAAAGTAAATAAAATAATTAAAGTAAAAACATTCCCTTTTTTAATTAAATAATCTATTACATTTGAAAACCTAACAAAAAAACAATTGTGCACCGTAAAAAGTACAGACTTTAAAAATCTCTTAGATATTTGGTTATGAATAACAACTAAATGTATGTTTTTGATTTAAATAATTAAGATAAAACATGAAAAGTAATAATTAAATTCATCTTTGAATATTTAAGTACAAAATTGAAAAGTAGAATAACAGTTTTTGTGAAATAGCTTAAAAGAGCAATATTTTGTATTATAGGCCAATTTAATTTGTATACTAAGATAACAATGCAAAAAATCATTAATCGTAGAGATTTTTAATATCTAACAAAAAAGATTACGATTAAAGCCGCATTGTAAATGAAGATGATGCGCTCAATGGGAGTAAGAGCTTACTAAAATATATATGAGAAACGATCAGGGTTTATCATACGCTGTTAGGATATCATATTATAGCATAGGGATGACACTGTTTTATTTTTTTTCATGCAGGATTGCTTTGATAGAAACAGCAAAACAAAAAATACAATGGTATAAAAATAATGCTTGAAGTTAAAGAAAGAATTAGAGAATGCAATGGGCTTTTGCAAGAGCAGGAAAAAACTTATGGATCTTGAAATATACGCTAAGCATTATGAATGGAGTATATAAAAATACTGATTACACTAATTTTTTTGATTATCTTTGCAAAGAAAAATTTATACAAAATCAGTATTACGATGCAAGAAAACTATGATAAGAGATTATCATTACTTATGTACAGAAAGCTCGCCAGATACGATTTATGCTTAGGTGTTATGCTTTCATAGTGATAAAAAAGTCTTGCTTGTGAAAAGTTTCTGAGCTCTAAAAATATCTTTACAAAAATGCACTCATTCCATAAAAGCTATGTTTTTATTATATTACAAGATAGGTAAGTATTATCTTATTGTATAATGTATTATATTTTTTTTGCAGTTCAGAATGTATATTCAACAGCAAAAATTTCTGATAAATTAGCTATGATATTCAAAATATAGAGTATTTATATTATTTAGTTCTAGTTTTTTATCTATATTAATACATCTCATCAATATAATTATCATGTCTTAATAATAGTAATTAAATTACATTGGTTTAGGTAATGTAAAAAATAAATAGAAAGCTAATTAAATATATAAAACTTATTCATTTTGAAAACATATTTCTAATGATTTATCGACAAGAAGAAGCTTTTAATTAATTGCATAATCATTAAAGTTAAATAATAGGGATATAAGTAATATAATTTTTTTAATTTCCAAGATATGCATCTTTAACACGTGGATCGGAAAGTAAAGCTTTGCCTTCATCGTGAAATAATATTTTTCCTACTTCTAAAATATAAGCATAATTAGCAATGGAAAGTGCTGCAGATGCATTTTGTTCAATAAGAAGAACAGTTTTTCCCATATTATTAATTTTTTTAATAATCGAAAAGATTTCACGTACAAGAAGAGGTGCTAAACCGAGAGATGGCTCATCTAATATAACTATATCAGGATTACTCATAAGGGTGCGACCTACAGCTAACATTTGCTGCTCACCACCTGACATTGTACCGCTCAACTGCTGAGATCTTTCACGCAATCGTGGAAATAAATCAAATATCCATTCGATATTGCGAGCAATAACAGTTTTATCATTACAGATATAAGCTCCTAGTTGAAGATTCTCTAAAACAGTAAAATGAGGTATAATACGTCTTCCTTCAGGAGTTAATGCAATACCTAATCGCAAAATTTCTTCCGGCTGTTTTTCAATGATGGATTTACCTTTATATATAATTTCTCCATGAGTTGATCGATTGAGACCTACAATAGAGTTTATAGTGCTACTTTTTCCTGCCCCATTTGCTCCAATTAAAGTAACTATGCTTCCTTCTTTTATAGACATAGAAAGGCCTTGAACAGCTTTAATCGCACCATAATGCACATGAAGATTTTTTATTTCAAGAATATTCATATATATCTCCACCGAGATAAGCTTTAATAACTCTAGGATTATTACGCACTTCATTAGGTGTGCCATTAGCGATACAACAGCCATATTCTAATACACAAATATATTGACAAAGTTTCATAACAACTTTCATGTCATGTTCAATCAGAAGGATTGTAAGATCAAATTCTTTTTTGATTTTTTCTATAAATTGTCTTAATTCGTCACTTTCTTGTGGATTCATACCTGCTGCAGGTTCGTCAAGAAGAAGCAGTTTTGGTTTTGTTGCTAAAGCTCGAGCAATTTCTAAACGTCGTTGTGCTCCGTAAGGTAGGGTGGTTGCCTTTTGATTAGCGAGATGATCAAGCTGAAGTCTCTTAAGAAGTTCCATTGCATTTTTATGAATTTGTCTTTGCTCTTTAAGTGCGCTTGGTAATAATAACGCTGCAGTAAACCATGGTTGTTTTTGTCGAATATGAGCGCCTACCATGATGTTTTGTAAGACTGTTAATCCTGAAAAAAGACGAATGTTCTGAAATGTTCGTGCAATATGAAGTTTGCAGATAGTATAAGGTGGAAGGCCACAAATTTTTTTATTATCTAAAAGAATTGTTCCATTTGTTGGTGCGTAAAAACCAGAAATCATATTAAAAATAGTTGTTTTTCCAGCACCATTTGGACCAATTAGTCCAGTAATTGTTCCTCGTTTAATAGCCATATTAACATTGTTTACAGCAATTAATCCACCGAAATGCATTGTAAGATTATTGAGCGAAAGGATCGTATCATTCATGATTTTTTTCGTTTTTGAAGAGATTTCTTCTCATTAAAAGATTATAAATCCAATTCCATGAAAATTCACGTTGGCCTAATAATCCTTTTTGCCAGTATAAGATAATTGCTAGCAACATAAGTGAAAAAATAACCATTCGTAGACCTGGTACTCCCGGAATATATATAAAGCCTAGGTTTAATGGATTTTCAACAATGCGAAGCCATTCAAGCACTATGGTAATAATAATGCTGCTTATAACGCTGCCTGTAATAGAACCAAGACCACCAGCCACAACAATCATTAAAATATTAAAAGTTAAGATAAAATTGAACATTTTGGGGTCGATAGTTGAAATAAGAGCAGCGGTTAATGCACCACCAATGCCTGCAAAAAATGCACCAACCGTAAAGGAAAAACAGCGATAGAAAAAAGTATTTACTCCCATCATTTTCGCAGCGATTTCATCATCACGAATAGCACGTAATACATTACCTGTATTACTTTGTAATAAAAGACTAATAAAAATTATTGTAAATGCTAACCAACCAAAATTCCACCATAATGTAGCATATTGAGGTATTCCTTTGATTCCTAATGAACCATTCGTTAAAGGTATAGCATTAATAATGAGAACACGAATAATTTCTGCAAAGCCCAATGTTGCGATTCCAAGATAATCACCACCAAGACGTAAAACAGGGAAAGCAATTAGCAAACCTATAATTGCAGCAGATAAACCACTTATATTAACGGCAACGAAAAACGATAATTGCAAATTTTTTAAGGGTTCAGCTATTGGTTCTAAAATCCACATCATTTCTTTTTGTTCAGGAGAGAGAAGAAAAATTGCGCATACATAAGCACCAATAGCCATAAAACCAGCATGTCCCAAAGAAAACATGCCCGTAAACCCATAAATCAAATTGAGTGAAATTGCTAATATTGCATTGATGGCGATAAGATTAATAATGCGTAATGTGTAGTCATTAAAATGGTTATCAGCATAAAATAAAAAACTAATAAAAATTATAATGCTAACAAGTGATAGAAAAATGTTTAATGATTTTGCCATTAAATTTTCTCCTGATTTTTCTTACCCATTAAACCAGTTGGCATTATTAATAAGATAAGAATCAATAGGATAAAAGCAAAAGCATCTCTATATCCAGATAAAGTCGGGGAGAAGGCAACGACCATAATTTCAATAAATCCTAATAGTAAGCCTCCAAGCATTGCTCCTGGAATTGAACCTATACCTCCAATAACGGCTGCGATGAAAGCTTTTAATCCAGGAAGCAAACCCATATAAGGATGAATTTGAGGATAACGTAAAGACCACATAATGCCTGCTATGGCAGCTAATGCAGAACCTATACAAAATGTAAATGCAATAACCTTATTAACGGAAACACCCATTAAACGAGTTGTTTCAATATCATATGATATTGCACGCATAGCAAGACCAGGCTTTGTCTTATTGATGATACATAATAAAATAATAACAAGAATAAATGAAATAATAGGAACGATGAGAAACATGGGAGCAATTCGGATGATACTCTTGGCATCTTGTCCGAAAGACCATAAGATTGGTGTTACAAGAAAATCTGGTTGTTTTACAGCTTTTGGAATGCTGCTAAAAAACATGATTGCAAGGCTCTCAATAAGAAAAGAAATGCCAATTGCACTGATAAGAACCGAAATACGCGGAGCATTCCGCAAAGGCTTATAGGCTAACTGGTCTACAAAAATTCCCACTGCGCCCGTAATAAAAATGGAAAAAAAAATAGCTAGAATCCAGATGGGTTTAAAATCTTGTGGAGAAATTTGTGAGTAATAAATAAGCTCTAAAACAAGAATAAAAAAGACAGAAATCCAATAAATTTTTTGTTTTTTTTGAAATCCAATAAAGATCGAATAATAAATGAAGACTGCGAACAATATAAGTAAAATAGCAATCCATGTAGGCATAAAGCTAATTGTGGAAAAGGAAAAAAAATATGCTCCCAACATCAAGAGATCACCATGAGCAAAATTAATTAATCTTAAAACACCATAAACCATGGTATAACCAATTGCAATGAGGCCATAAAGTGATCCTAATGCTAGCGCATTAAAGAAATATTGAAACAACATTTCAGTGCTCATCTCTTGTTCCTTTTATGAAATATGATTGTTCTAAATGGTCTAGTCTCGAAATACATTAACCAATTTTGTACTTTTAATTGAGCAACTTATTGTTTTGAATTGTTTTTTTTAAGTCACTAGACTGTATTTCATGTAAATAAATACGTTTTCCATTTTTTATTTCAATTACACCAATAGAAACTTGAGGGTTATGATTTTCATCTATGGATATAGCTCCAAAAGGAGTTTGAAAATCTTTTAATTTGCTCAGTTCAGTTGTAATTTGATCACGATCAACACTACCAGCATTTTCAATAGCTTGCATAAACATCATATATGCGGTGTAGCCCAAAACTGAATTGATATTTGGTTGTTTATTGGGATAAACGGTTTTCCATTTATTTGTAAATTCTTGTGCAGCTTTTGATATGTTTGGCATAGCATTATTGTAAGGAAGTGTTGTATGCAAAAATCCTTCTGCAGCTCGTCCTGCAATTGCAATAGTTTCTGGATTGTCCATAGCATCCCCACCCATGATGCGGAATTTTGCTCCTAATTCACGTGCTTGCTTTATAATTATGGCGCCTTCAGAAAAATAAGATGGGATGAATAAGATATCAGGTTTTTGTGCTATGATTTGTATAAGAGTAGCTGAGAAATCTTGGTCTCCAGAATTATAATTTAAATTTGCAATAACTTCACCACCTAACTTTTTGAATGAACTGATAAAATAACGTGCAAGACCAATTGCATAGTCATTAGATATATCTTTTAAGATAGCTGCCTTTTTGGCATGTAAAGTTTTGATTGCATAAGTTGCAGCACCTATACCTTGATAGCTGTCAGTGAAACACGCACGAAAATAATACTTTTTTCCTTGTGTAACCAATGGATTTGTTGATGAGGTTGCGATAGTAGGTGTTTTTGCTTTTTCAGATACTTCTCCACCCGCTAATGATAGAGAAGAACCATAGGTTCCTATGATTCCATTAACTTTCTCATTAGCGGTTAAACGTGCTACAGCATTGACTGCTTCTACTTTATCAGATTTATTATCAACAACAATCAGTTCAACTTTGCGTCCTAGTATTTCTGGAGTTTTTTTATGCGCTAATTGTATACCCTCAAGTTCGAGTTTTCCTCCAAACGCATTTTGTCCAGTTAATGGAAGATAAACACCAATCTTAATAGGATCTTCTGCAGAGGCGCTTGTTAGAAATGCGCTTATTATAAAAGCTATTGTAAGGATTTTTCTCAATTGCATTGAACACTTTTCCTTATTTTCATTTATAATTTTTTATTATAAACTCCGCACATTATCTTGAACTTTATTATCATGCAAGTTATACGTCTTAATAAAGTTGATCAGTGTGTGTGGAGTGTATACAGAAAGTCTTTAAAATATTATATGCATGATGTGTATAGACTTTCTTGGACGAAATTTATGATTTATGAGCTGGCATTACGAGGTGTAGATACGACAACATGGGGAAATCTTATCTTAGGTCTTGCTTGTTGGTGTAACTACGATGTCTACTTACGCAGAAGAATCAATTTGTAGAATTCAAACCTACAGGATCGCGTTTGGTTATGACAAGTAAGGATACATTAAAAGATTATTCTTCATCTGAAGATGACCTGGGTATTTGTGGTGAAATTATCGAAATTAGTGGTGTCATTAAATGGTTTGATGGCAGCAAGGGTTATGGGTTTATTATTCCTGATTTCCCAGGTCTTCCTGATATATTATTGCATGTGACAGTGATGCGGCGAGATGGTTTTCAGACAGCTTTAGAAGGAGCTAAAGTTATTTGTGTTGTAAAACAAACGGAGAGAGGACTAAAATGTATCCAAGTTAAGTCTATTGATTGCTCATCAGCTACTCATCCCTCAGAAATTCCGGCACGTACACATGTTGTAGTAACTCCTGAAAGTGGTTTAGAACGTGCAATTGTTAAGTGGTTCAATCGCGAAAAAGGATTTGGTTTCCTTAGCCGGGGGCAGGGAACAGAAGATATTTTCATTCATATGGAGATATTGCGTCGTTTTGGTTTAGCAGAACTTCGTTCTGGTCAGGTTGTCCTTGTGCGTTTTGGCAAGGGAAAAAAAGGTTTGATGACAGCAGAGATTTATCCTGATATAGCACTGCCATTTATTACAAATTAAATTTCTAATATTACTAAGGCAAAAAGTGTCGTCTCTGTTTTTTTTTAAGCTGCGTGATTTATCTTTAAAAAAATAATAATAGTGCAGGATAAGAATTTTGAAATTTTTAAAGAGAAAACAAATTATTCAGTTTATTCTGTTTTTGGGAGCCAATGTTTCGAGTACGGTTACAGCAGGAAAGCCTATAGAGATTCCTGTTGATCCGGCTTTTTTAAGAATTAATACAAAACAGAATACAATTTTCTATGAAGTAGAGATTGCATTTTCGGAAACTCAAGCAAGTGCTGGTTTGATGTATCGTACTCATTTTCCTCGTAATCGTGCTATGTTATTCAAGAATTTTCTTGGTAGTATAGCAGAAGATAAACAAAAAATGTTTATGTGGATGGCTCATACACCTTTACCATTAGATATACTTTTTTTAAATTCTAAGGGAGTTATTGTTTCAATTATTGAAAATAATCTTCCATTTTCAAAAAATATAATTTCCTCAAAAGTACCTGCAGCTTTTGCTATTGAGCTTAATGCTGGTGAGGTTATTGATAAAAAGATAAAGCAAGGACAATGTGTGATGCATCCTATTATTTATGAGAAATGTGAAAGGAGCGAAACATGACAGCAGAAGAAATTCGTTTTTTTGAACACGATGGTTTGCGTTTTGCTTACCGTGAAGAAGGACGGGGTACTCCTATTTTATTGATTCATGGTTTTGGATCTTCTGCGCATATGAATTGGTATGTAACAGGTTGGTTTCGTATCCTTATTGAGGCAGGCTATCGTGTTATTGCTTTTGATAATCGTGGTCATGGTGATTCGGATAAGATTTATGATCCTTTATTTTATACGCTTCAAGCTATGGCGGGTGATGCGGTTAAATTGCTTCAACATTTAGGGTTATCCAAGACACATGTTATGGGATATTCTATGGGAGCTCGAATTAGCGCATTTATGGCTCTTTTATATCCAACATATGTACATAGTGTTATTTTTGGTGGTTTAGGAATTGGTATGGTAACGGGGTCAGGTGATTGGGAGCCTGTTGCTCAGGCTCTTTTAGAAAAAGATATTTCAGCAATTACCAATCAGCGTGGTTTAATGTTCCGTAAATTTGCAGAACAAACTAAGAGCGATAGACGTGCTCTTGCTGCTTGTATCATGACGTCGAAACAGGAATTGACAGAGGATGAAGTTTGTAAAATCAAGCAGCCTGCGCTTGTTGCAGTTGGTTCATTGGATGAAATTAGTGGTGAAGCTGAACCATTAGCAGCTTTGTTGCCACACGGAGAGGCATTACAAATTCCTGGTCGTGATCATATGCTTGCTGTTGGAGATAAAGTTTATAAAAAAGGTGTTATCGATTTTCTTGCTCGTCATCCTATTACTTAACTATTGTTTAAAAGGCATTCGATATATTAGAAAATAATCTATTTGTTATGATACCTTCAACATATTAAAACTATCAAAGATAGGATAACTCTAATGCCCAAATTTATTATTTCTTTTAAGAATTCCGCTTTTAAATTATTTAGACAATAAGTGCTCTTTCTATTTATTAATGTTTAAAAATTGAAGCAGCTTTATTTTATTATTTTAAAAGTGCAGGTTTTTTATGTGAAGGAGGAGTTGATAAGTCGTTTGCAATATGTCTATCTAGATATTGTGCACATCGCTCAATAAGCTCTTCATTATATCCGCTGAAAAAGTGGTTAGCTCCTTTTAGTATTTCTTGTGTAATAGTAATACCTTTTTGCATTTTTAGTTTATCGACAAGATTTTGAACATCTTTCGAAGGTGCAACTTTGTCGATATCACCATGAATTATTAAGCCAGATGAAGGACAAGGAGCAAGAAATGAGAAATCGTAAATATTCGGTTGTGGAGCAACAGATATGAAGCTTTCAATTTCAGGTCTACGCATGAGAAGTTGCATTCCAATCCAGGCACCAAATGAATAACCAGCTACCCAACAATTTTTAGAATTAGGATGCTGTGTTTGCATCCAATCAAGAGCAGCGGCAGTATCTGAAAGTTCTCCTATACCATAATCAAATTCCCCTTGACTTCGACCAATACCACGAAAATTGAAACGCAGTGTAGTAAAACCACGTTGTTGAAACATATAAAATAAATCATAAACAATTTTATTGTTCATTGTTCCACCAAATTGAGGGTGAGGATGCAGAACAATCGCAATTGGCGCATTTTTTTGTTGAGAAGGTTGATAACGTCCTTCAAGACGGCCTGCGGGACCATTAAAAATGATTTCTGGCATTAAATGCTCCTTTAAAGCTGTGAATGTTTTCATTGACCTTGGTCAAATTTTACAATAGAATCCATTATCTTCTTTAATTAATCATTAGATATCCTTTTTTGAAGGCGTTTTTCAAGAAAATTGCATTATTTTTTAATCAATTTGTAGGATAGATAATTAGGATTTAAAATGGCTGTAAAACGCCGATATCTTGATCATAATGCAACGGCACCACTCACAAAAATGGCGCGAACGGCATTATTAGAAGCCTTAGAGATATTCGGGAATCCATCATCTGTTCATACAGAAGGGCGTGCTGCTAAAGCGCTTTTAGAGAAATCCCGTAGACAAATTGCTGATAGACTTAAGGCAAATCCGGATAATGTTGTATTTACATCTGGTGCCAGTGAAGCAGCAATGACTCTATTAACACCTTTTTATCATATGGGACGTTCTGAAGTGCAATTTTCTCACCTTTATATTGGTGCGAGTGAGCATCCGTCTATTGCAGAAGGGGGGCGTTTTTCTAAAGAATTGATTAGTATAATTGATGTTAATCAGCATGGTTTGATCCAGCAGGATAAGTTAAAATCTTTATTAATGGCGCATGATAATGCAAAGGGTTTACCCCTTATCGCTATTCAAGCTGCAAATGGTGAAACTGGTGTTATTCAAAATATTCAAGAAATAGCTACTATTGTTCGGGAAGCTAGAGGTACTCTCATTGTTGATTTAGTCCAGTATGTAGATAAACATCTCATTGATATTAATCATTTCGGGGTGATTTCTTTATATTATCGGCCCATAAAATTGGAGGGCCTAAAGGAGTTGGTGCATTTGTTTCATGTAGCAATCTTCTTACTCCTCATCCTCTTATTATTGCTGGTGGACAAGAAAAAGGACTACGTGGAGGAACAGAAGCTTTACCACTTATTGCTTCTTTTGGAGCTGCAATGGCTGATTGTTTTACTGAAGAAGAAATAAAACAATTAATTTATTTACGTAATAAATTAGAAGATGGTTTACAAAAAATTAGTCATGATGTTACAATTTTTGGCAAAGGTGTTCAACGTTTGCCAAATACTACTTATTTTACTGTGCAAGGTATAAAAGCTGAAACGATGCAAATTAGCTTTGATTTAGCGGGATTTTCTGTATCAGCGGGTTCTGCTTGCTCTTCAGGAAAAGTGAAACAAAGCAGAGTTTTGAAAGCAATGGGATATCATATATTGAATGGTGCAATCCGTGTTTCGACAGGACGTTATACGACTTCTAAAGATATTGATGATTTTTTATTGATTTTCTCTCAAATTATAGATAACAAAATAAAATTAGTCATTTAAAAATTGAGCACTATTCTTAAAAATTAAGATTAAGCTTGATAGAGTTCTCCCATTTTGCCATATAAAACTGCATGTTTTAATTTTGTGAAGAAATAAGTATTTATCTTTGATTACCGGTTCTTGACGCCGGCAAAAATGGAGAAAGTCAATGTCGGCAGTGCAAGAAACAATACGCCAAGTACGTGAAATAGACGTTGATCAATATAAATATGGTTTTGAAACAAAAATTGAAACGGATAAGGCTCCAAAAGGCTTAAATGAAGATATTATTCGATTCATTTCCGCTAAAAAATGTGAGCCTGAGTGGATGTTGACATGGCGCTTACAAGCTTTTCGCCGGTGGTCTAAAATGAAAGAACCACGTTGGGCACGAATTGAATATCCAAAAATCAATTTTCAAGAACTTTATTATTATGCTGCTCCTAAAAATCATACAGGGCCAAAATCTTTAAATGAGGTTGATCCTGAATTATTAGCAACTTATGAAAAGCTTGGTATTCCCTTAAAAGAGCAAGAAATTTTGGCAGGAGTAACAAAACAGGAGGATCTTTCTACACGCGATGATAATATGTATGCAGCAGGAAAAGTGGCTGTTGATGCTGTTTTCGATTCTGTTTCAGTTGTGACAACATTTAAAGAAGAATTAGCACGTGCTGGTATCATTTTCTGTTCTATTTCAGAAGCTATTATCGAGCATCCTGCTTTTATTCGGGAATATTTAGGGGCAGTTGTGCCAGCTGGTGATAATTATTATGCGGCCTTAAATGCAGCTGTTTTTACAGATGGTTCATTTGTTTATATTCCTAAAGGAGTGCGTTGTCCTATGGAACTTTCAACCTATTTCAGGATTAACGAACGCAATACAGGACAATTTGAGCGCACACTAATTATTGCAGATGAAGATTCGTATGTTTCTTATTTGGAGGGGTGTACTGCGCCTCAGCGTGATGAAAATCAATTACATGCTGCGGTTGTCGAGCTTATTTCTCTAAAAAATGCAGAAATTAAATATTCGACGGTACAAAATTGGTATCCTGGTGATAAAGAGGGAAAGGGAGGAATTTATAATTTTGTAACTAAACGTGGGGATTGTAGAGGAGATAATTCTAAAATTTCATGGACTCAAATTGAAGCTGGTTCTGCAATTACTTGGAAATATCCATCTTGTTTATTACGAGGTAATAATTCACGTGGGGAATTTTATTCTATTGCTGTTGCAAATGGTTATCAACAAATTGATTCCGGTACAAAAATGATCCATTTAGGAGAAAATACATCAAGTCGTATTATTTCCAAGGGAATTTCTGCTGGTTTTTCAAGTAATACTTATCGTGGACAAGTGACTGCACACAGAAAAGCCAAGAATGCACGTAATTTTACTCAATGTGATAGCTTGCTGATTGGCAATGATTGCAGTGCTCACACAGTACCCTATATTGAGACAAAAAATGCGACAGCTCAGTTTGAGCATGAGGCAACAACGTCAAAGATTTCTGATGATCAACTTTTTTATGTTATGCAACGAGGGATTTCTGAAGAAGAGGCAATTGCATTAATCATTAATGGATTTGTAAAAGAAGTTATTCAAAAATTACCAATGGAATTTGCTGTTGAAGCTCAGAAACTGATCGGTATTAGCCTTGAAGGTAGTGTAGGCTAATTGCTATTTAAGCAAATACAGCAATAACAGGATTAAATTATGTTAGAAATCAAAAATTTGCACGCCCGTATTTCTGAAACTAATACTGAAATCATTTGTGGTTTAAATTTAACCATTCGAGATGGTGAAGTAGCTGCTATTATGGGGCAAAATGGAGCAGGAAAATCTACTTTGTCTTACTTACTTTCTGGGCGCGATGATTATGAAGTAACAGAAGGCGATATTCTTTATAATGGGCAATCCATTTTAAAAATGAGTCCAACAGAGCGTGCAGTACGTGGTATTTTTTTAGCATTTCAATATCCAATGGAAATACCTGGTGTTGCAACAATGGAATTTTTAAAAGTTGCAATGAATTCTCAACGCAAAGCTCGAGGTGATAAAGAACTTAAAATTTCTGAGTTTATTCAACGTATTAAAGATATTTCTTCTGAACTTGAAATAGATATGGCTATGCTTAAACGTTCATTGAATGTTGGCTTTTCAGGTGGGGAAAAAAAGCGTGCTGAAATTCTTCAAATGGCTCTACTTGAACCTAAGCTTTGCATTTTAGATGAAACAGATTCTGGCTTAGATATTGATGCATTAAAAATTGTTGCAGATGGTGTTAATAAACTTCGCAGTCAGGAACGTTCATTCTTGGTTATTACTCATTATCAACGTTTACTTGATTATATTACTCCTGACACGGTACATGTTCTTCATAAAGGCCGTATTATTAAGAGTGGAGATAAATCTTTAGCACTATATTTGGAACAAAATGGGTATGCTGATATTATAAATAAAACTGCTTGAGGTTATTAAATATGAGAACAAACTTACAATCAGAATTAATAGCAGTTGAAGCAGATATTATTAATAATTTTGATCAACGCATTGATGATTTGCCTGGTAATGAAACAGTGCAAGCTGTACGTAAGAAAGCTATTGAGCTATTTCAAAAAACACGTCTTCCTTCACGCAAAATGGAGTATTGGCATTATACTAATTTACGCGTTTTATTAAAATCTGTAAGTAATTTTTCAGAACTTATTGATGAACAGCAGATTAATACATTACTTCCAGAAAATATTGTTTTTTCTATTAAAAATGGTAAAGCGCTTACATCAAATAAAATAGCAGGTGTTGAAGTAGAGCATCTTGCAACGGCGTTGGATAAAAATAGCACTAAAATAAATTTAACTGTTGCTGATGAAAATTTTATTGGGCAAGTGAATACAGCCTTCGTTACCGATGGTTGGATTTTCCAGATTGCTGACAATATTAGATTGGATATACCAATCGAATTACAAAATATTCAAATGGGAGGGCAGTCACATACTTTTTCAAGCATCAAAGTTGGAAAAAATAGTCAAGCTGTCATTATTGAACGTCAAATTGGCAATGATAAAGATACTTTTGTTAGTTCAGTATTTTCATTAAATCTTGCTGCTAATAGCAATGTAACATGGATTCTTATCTCTGATAGGGGATGCAATACTACACAATTTGGCCAATTTCATGCTGTGCTTGCTGAAAATGCTGAGTTAACACTTTACGTGATTAATATAAGTAGCCAACTTAATCGTCAAGAAATTGATATTGAGTTGTTGGGAAAAAAGTCTAATTTTCAATTGCGAGCAATAAATTTATTGTCTGGAAAAACGCATAATGATCTTACAATGACTGTTCGTCATATTGAAGAAAAATCAGTTTCGAGAGAAATCGTACGTAATGTTGTTACAGATAAGGCCCATGGTGTTTTTCAAGGAGTAATACGCGTAGCACAAAAAGCACAAGAAACAGATGCTCGTATGGCTTGCAATAGCCTTATTCTTTCTGATGATGCAGAATTTGATATAAAACCTGAACTAGAAATTTTTGCTGATAATGTTACTTGTGCTCACGGTGCGACAGTTGCTAAACTTAATCATGATCATCTTTTTTATCTAATGGCGCGTGGTATCTCTTTTAAAACTGCCTGTGAACTTTTGGTAAAAGGATTTATTTCAGAATTAATTGATGACATCAAGCAAGATAATATTCACGCTATTTTGAGTAATATCATTAGTAAATGGTTAGAAAAGAACGTTTAAGGTAGAAAAAATGGAAAATAACATAAAAACATTGAATTATAATGTAGAAGAAATTCGGTGTGATTTTCCTATTTTTCAGAGTAATATTTATGGTAAGCGGTTAGCTTATCTTGATAGTGCAGCTTCTGCTCAAAAGCCACTATCAGTTCTTAATGTTATGGATAATTTTTATCGATGTCATTATGCTAATGTACATCGAGGAATGCATTATTTGTCAAATACAGCAACACAATTTTATGAAGATGCTCGTGAAACAGTTCGTGCATTTTTAAACGCTCAAATAGTTGAAGAAATTATCTTTACGAAAAGTGCAACAGAAGCTATTAACACTATAGCTTATGGTTGGGGAATGTTTAAATTAAATGAAGGTGATGAAATTATTCTCACTATTATGGAGCATCATTCAAATATTATTCCTTGGCATTTTATTCGTGAACAAAAAGGTGTAAAACTTGTTTTTGTACCAGTTGATGAGGATGGTGTTTTACATATTGAAGATTTTCAAAATGCTTTAAGTAATAGAACTCGTCTTGTTGCTATTACACATATGTCAAATATATTGGGGAGTGTGTCTCCTATCAGAGAAATAGTTAAATTAGCACATCAAAATGCTATTCCTGTTCTTGTTGATGGTTCTCAAGGAGCTGTACATTTAACAATTGATATGCAAGATCTTGATTGTGATTGGTATGTTTTTACTGGTCATAAGATTTATGGTCCTACAGGCATTGGTGTTCTTTATGGCAAAAAATATCGGCTAGAGGAAATGCGTCCTTTTCAGGGGGGAGGACAAATGATTGAAGAGGTGACACTTGATAAGGTTTCTTATAATGTTCCTCCATACCGTTTTGAAGCTGGTACTCCTCCTATAGTTGAAGCTATTGGGTTAGCAGCAGCTATCGATTATATACAAGAAAAGGATAGAGATGCAATTTATATGCATGAAATGGCACTTTTAAATTATGCTCATGAAAGACTTGCATCAGTTCAGTCATTAAATATCTATGGACGCGCCTTTAACAAAGGTACTATTATATCTTTTGAACTTGAAGGTATTCATGCACATGATGTTGCTATGTTTGTTGATCGACAGGGAGTTGCTATACGTGCGGGAACGCATTGTGCACAGCCTTTATTACAACATCTTGGTTTAACATCTATCTGTCGTGCATCATTAGCAATGTATAGTAATCGCGAAGATATTGATCAATTGGTTGAAGCGTTAGAAAAAGCAAGGATATTTTTTAATGGTTAGATTAACTAAAAAATGCCATTCGGCTGAGACTGTTGGTATAGAGAGTGAAAAGGAAGAATCTTGTTTATTAGCAATCCCGGAATCTGAAATTAATCGTTTGACGAGTGATATTATTGCTGCTCTTAAAACAGTCTACGATCCAGAAATACCTGCTGATATTTATGAATTAGGATTGATTTATCGGATTGATATTGAAGATGATCGCTCGGTAAAAATTGAAATGACACTTACAGCTCCTGGGTGTCCTGTTGCAGGTGAGATGCCAGGTTGGGTGGAAAATGCTGTAAGTGCAGTTGAAGGCGTTTTAAGTGTTGAAGTAACTATGACATTTGATCCTCCGTGGACACCTGAATGTATGTCAGAAGAAGCACAGATTGCTGTTGGATGGTACTAAAAGAAATAAAACAATAATAAAATCAATGTTTTATTAAATTTTTTCGTCCTATACATCACTTTTGAGCTTTCTTATCATTTCGATGGCTAACTTTTTGCGATCAGCATTCTTTGTATAAAGAGCTACCATGGTATCATCTGTCCAGCTAAAAATTACTTTAAATTGTGTTACTATCGCATCTGAGTTTGCAAATCTTGCTGTCGCTAATTTTCTTAAACTATAAGCTGATTTTAATATCAGCAACAATAATAGCAATAAAAACTGTCATTGTAATGGAAAGAGCAAACCGATTGAAATTTTTATGACAGGAAACGCCGATATTCCTTGGGCAGAAGGCGTCACTGATAAGACAGAGCTTGAGGCATGAGCTTGGGATGATGGCAATACTGGGAGTTATAGTCTTTATGATGGCATTGGCGGCAAAAGTAGTTTTGCTGTTAGTTATACACACTTAAGAACAAAGCAAAAAGTTTTTTGGAAAGAGTTTGCTTAGTATTGGAAAAGTTCAAAAAACTCATAGTGATCTTACAGGCAGCAGCACAAAAGTTATTCAATCTATTATGAGTGGAGGCTCAAATAAACCTTATCAAAAAGGTGTGTGTAAGGATGATAATATAAAGAAAATGCTAATCAAGTCGGTAATAGTGGCCTTAGCATGTGGAGTGGTTGTGCTGTTAAAGGTAATGATAGTGTTTATGGTGGTGATTATTTTCATAGAAAAGATATAACATCTTCATCAAATAAAATTCATCAAATAAAAGGGTAGGGATGGTGGCGTATTAATCAAGCTTTATCTATAAAATGTAATGAAATGATGGCACGAAAAATCACTGAAAGTTGTCTTAACTATTTAAAGAAGTGGCAGGTTTACAGCTTCATGCCTATCAAGATGTTTCCGGCGTTTGGATCATAGGATCTGCTCATACAGAAAAGCCGGTAAGCCTATGATTGTTGAAGGCATGGTTATTCCAAAAAAAAGCGCAAATTATGCTTTTAGCCGATTTGCGTCAATACGAGCGGTGGTAGAGAAAGTGCTTTGTGTAGACTTAAGTGATAAATAGTTTGCTACTCTTCATTATAATTATAAGGACAACGCGACTTTTTCAACCCTCTACATTGCTTAATAAAGGCACTATAAATCTATTTGAAAATAAGTTTTGATTTTTAAAGCGTACAAAAGAGAGTGTAAATCCTATTTTCAAATTCCCTAACCTTTATTTCACTATTCTGTATCTTTGAAAAGAATCAATGAAATCAGTATATTATATTTATAGTAAAGGCATCTGGTGGGCGATGAGAGACTCGAACTCCCGACATCCTCGGTGTAAACGAGGCGCTCTACCAGCTGAGCTAATCGCCCAATGTAATAGTTTACAATTGGATAAACACCTATTAAGGAAAAAAAAAATTAAAGGCAAGAATAAAAAATATTATTTATTAATGTTTTTTATAGAATTAGGTTAGCTTTTATTGTTTATTTAATTTTTTTTAAAAAATGTTTCATTTTTCTTGACAGAAACGAATGAACGTCCTACACGACCGTTGATACCAATATTAATTGGTTCAAAGAAGTGCGCGGGTGTAGCTCAGTTGGTTAGAGTGCTGGCCTGTCACGCCGGAGGTCGCGGGTTCGAGCCCCGTCACTCGCGCCATTTCAATTTCCTGATTTGTTTAACATGTGCTTTTCTCTTTGTGGATGATAATAATTACAGCGCATTCTGTAGAGTTTTTAGCTGATATTTAGTTTTTTCTTTTTTCATATAGTTTTATCAGAATAAGGACTTGCGTCTTTCTTTTCTTTGCAATAACTATAACAAAGAGATTAGATACTGCGCGGCATGCTCTTTAAGCTGTATGAGCGAAATTAGCGTGATGATTATTGTATTTTTATCTAGACAACATTGGAGGATTAGGCTAATTCAAAACCTCATTAAAGCGGAAAAGAATTATGATTCATTTATTGAGCTCTTATTTACCGATATTGATTTTCATTGCTATTTCAGTAATCATTACTGGAGTTCTTTTAATCATACCTTATATGGTGGCTTATCGTGCTCCTGATGCTGAGAAATTATCGGCTTATGAATGTGGATTTAACTCATTTGATGATGCTCGAATGAAATTTGATGTTCGATTTTATCTAGTTTCAATTTTATTCATTATTTTCGATCTTGAGGTTGCTTTTCTTTTTCCTTGGGCTGTTTCATTTGCCTCAATAGGTATATTTGGTTTTTTGTCGATGATTGTGTTCTTAACTATCTTGACGATTGGTTTTATATATGAATGGAAAAAGGGAGCTCTTGAATGGAATTAAGGTTTAATAATTCAATCCTTGTTGCTCCAAAATCAAAAGGAATCATTGATCCAAATACAGCTGAGCTGGTAGATTCTAATAATAAGTTTTTCAGTGATATCAATACTGAATTAGGAGACAAGGGTTTTTTAGTAACTTCAGCAGATGCTTTAATCACTTGGGCACGCACCGGTTCATTGATGTGGATGAGTTTTGGTTTGGCTTGTTGTGCGGTTGAGATGATGCAATGCTCAATGCCTCATTATGATAATGAACGTTTTGGTTATGCGCCACGCGCTTCACCACGTCAATCAGATGTGATGGTAGTTGCTGGCACTTTAACAAATAAAATGGCACCTGCTTTACGTAAAGTTTACGATCAGATGCCTGAGCCGCGTTATGTGATTTCTATGGGATCTTGTGCGAATGGTGGGGGATATTACCATTATTCTTATTCGGTTGTGCGCGGATGTGATCGTATTGTCCCTGTGGATATTTATATTCCAGGATGTCCTCCTACAGCAGAGGCACTGTTATATGGTATCTTATTATTGCAGAAAAAAATCCGTCGGACTGGGTCTATAGAGCGATAGGGACTTTATAATAATGAGTAAAACATTAGTTGAGCTTTCTAACTATTTGAAAGATAATTTGGGTGATAAGATAGAGGAAAGTATCTTTGAATTTGGTGAATTGACAATTGTGTCACGCCTTGATGCAATTACTGATGTTTTAATGTTTGTTCGCGATGATACTCGTTGTCAATTTATTAGTATTATCGATATTAGCGGTGTAGATTATCCTTCTCGTGAAAAACGTTTTGATGTGTCTTATCAGTTATTATCTCCACGATATAATTTACGTTTACGTATTAAAGTGCGTACTGATGAGAATGTAGCTGTTGCTTCTGCTTGTTCGATTTATCCTGGAGCAGAATGGTATGAGCGTGAAGCTTACGATATGTATGGTATTTTATTTTCAGGACATCCGGATTTGAGACGTATTTTAACAGATTATGGCTTTGAAGGGCATCCTTTGCGCAAAGATTTTCCTGTAACAGGATTTGTTGAATGTCGTTATGATAATGAAACAAAACGAGTTATTTATGAGCCTATTATTTTGCGACAAGAAATGCGTAATTTTGACTTTCTTTCACCTTGGGAAGGTAATGAGCATGTCTCGTCATGTGTTAAAGAACAAAGTGTTGAAAAATAATTGAGCATTTTCAGTAGGGGTGATGTATAGAAAGTTATCATTGCATGTAAGTTATTTATACACAGTGAATAGTTATTTCGTGTTGTGCATTATAATAACAAATATTTATTGCTATTCAGTTTTTAGGATGTATTGAGAGAAGTAAGGGGTTGATAGTGCCTGAGGTTAATGTCCGAAATTTTAATATTAATTTTGGTCCACAGCATCCTGCTGCGCATGGTGTTTTGCGTATGGTTTTAGAATTGGATGGTGAAGTTGTTGAGCGTGTGGACCCACATATCGGATTGTTGCACCGCGGTACAGAAAAGTTAATGGAAACAAAAACTTACCTTCAGGCAGGACCTTATCTTGATCGTTTAGATTATGTTGCTCCTATGAATCAAGAACATGCTTTTGTGCTTGCTATTGAAAAATTATTGGGTATTGAGGTTCCTAAGCGAGGGCAATTGATTCGCGTTCTATTCTCTGAAATTGGACGTATTCTTAATCATTTGCTTAATGTAACGACACAAGCAATGGATGTTGGTGCTTTAACACCGCCACTTTGGGGGTTTGAACAGCGTGAAAAATTGATGATTTTTTATGAGCGTGCATGTGGTGCACGTCTTCATGCTAATTATTTTCGTCCTGGCGGTGTGCATCAAGATTTACCAGAAAATTTAATTGAAGATATTGGTAATTTTATTGATCCATTTCTTATTGCTCTTGATAAATTAGATACCCTTATAACACCCAATCGAATTTTTAAACAGCGGAATGTAGATATTGGTGTGGTGAATATTAATGAAGCTTGGGCTCGTGGTTTTTCTGGGGTAATGATTCGTGGAGCTGGTGTAGCATGGGATTTGCGTAAAAGCCAACCTTATGAATGTTATGATGAAATGGAATTTGATATTCCTGTAGGTAAAAATAGTGATTGTTATGATCGTTATCTCATTCGTATGGAAGAAATGAGGCAATCAACAAAAATTATGCGGCAATGTGTGAATCGTTTACTTTCTTCTGAAAAAAATGGACCAGTATCAAGCTTAGATCATAAGGTTGTGCCGCCAAAACGCAGTGAGATGAAAAATTCGATGGAAGCGCTTATTCATCATTTTAAGCTTTATACAGAAGGTTTTCATACTCCTCCTGGTGAAGTTTATGTCGCTGTAGAAGCACCAAAAGGTGAGTTTGGTGTTTATCTAGTTTCTGATGGAACAAACAAACCTTATCGTGTTAAATTACGTGCTCCTGGTTTCGCTCATCTTCAAGCTATGGATTTTCTGACTCGAGGCCATATGCTGGCAGATGCACCAGCTATTTTGGGCTCGATTGATATTGTTTTTGGGGAGGTTGATCGTTAATGTCTGTACGTCGTCTTGCCGATGATATCCATCAGCCAGTGAAATTTTCTTTCACGAAAGAGAATCAAGTATGGGTGCAAAATACCATAAAGAAATATCCTGTAGGGCGTGAACAATCTGCTGTTATCCCCTTATTGATGCGTGCTCAAGAACAGGAAGGTTGGGTAACCCGTGCTGCAATTGAACATATTGCTGAAATACTTTCTATGGCTTATATTCGTGTTTTAGAGGTCGCGACTTTTTACACTCAATTTCAACTAAAACCAGTTGGAACAAAGGCGCATATTCAGGTTTGTGGTACGACTCCTTGTATGCTACGTGGTTCTGAAGAATTGATCAAAGTTTGTCAAAAAAAAATTCATTATAAGCCTTTCGTTACTAATCAAAATGGCACATTGTCATGGGAGGAAGTTGAGTGTCTTGGTGCCTGTGTTAATGCTCCAATGGTTATGATTTTCAAAGATACTTATGAAGATCTTACAGCTGAGCGTCTTGAAGAAATTATCGATGCATTTGAGGCAGGTAGAGGTTCTAATATAGCTGTAGGACCACAAAATAATCGTAAATCATCAGAACCTATTAGTGGTTTAACTTCTTTAGTTGATGGGAATAAAAATAAAATGAAATCATTTAAATCTTCAAAGAAAAAGAGAAATGAAGGCATAGAAGTTGGATAAATATTTCTTTGAATTGAATAAAACATCTAAATATACAATAAAATTTTTGGAAAAATGTTAAAAAATTGAATTAGGAAAATGCTAAAAATGCATTCAGTTGTAGAAAAAAAGGTGGGGTATGCTGGCTGATAAGGATCGCATTTTCACCAATATTTATGGTTTGAAAGATAAATCATTGAAAGCTGCGGTATTGCGTGGACATTGGGATGGTACCAAAGCGATTATTGAAAAAGGCCGTGATTGGATTATTGATGAAATGAAAGCCTCAGGCTTACGTGGTCGTGGCGGTGCTGGTTTTCCTACTGGTATGAAGTGGTCATTTATGCCAAAACAAAGTGATGGTCGGCCTCATTATTTGGTCGTGAATGCAGATGAGTCGGAGCCAGGAACATGTAAAGATCGTGATATTTTAAGACACGATCCCCATACTTTAATTGAAGGATGTGTGATTGCTACTTTTGCAATGGGAGCAAATGTTGCTTTTATTTATGTCCGTGGTGAATATATTCGTGAACGTGAAGCGCTTCAGGCTGCAATTGATGAGTGTTATGAAGCGGGATTACTTGGCAAAAAGACTAAGTATGGTCATGTTTGTGATATTATTGTTCATCATGGTGCTGGAGCTTACATTTGCGGTGAAGAGACAGCCCTTCTTGAAAGCCTTGAGGGAAAAAAAGGCCAGCCTCGATTAAAACCTCCATTCCCTGCAAATATGGGAGTTTATGGTTGTCCAACAACTGTTAACAATGTGGAATCTATTGCAGTTGTTCCTACGATTTTACGTCGAGGTGCTTCGTGGTTTTCATCGATTGGTCGACCAAACAATGTTGGAACAAAATTGTTTATGATTTCTGGACATGTTAATGCGCCTTGTACATTCGAAGAAGCTCTAGGTGTTTCTTTTCGTGAATTGATTGAAAAACACACAGGTGGTATTCGCGGTGGATGGAATAATCTTTTAGCAGTTATTCCAGGGGGTGCTTCTTGTCCGATTGTGCGTGGAGAAGATATGATAAATGCCATTATGGATTTCGATGGGATGCGGGATGTTGGCTCTTCTTTTGGGACAGGTGGTGCGATTGTCATGGACAAATCAACTGATATCATTAAGGCAATTTGGCGTATAGCGGCTTTTTTTAAACATGAAAGCTGTGGTCAATGTACACCGTGTCGTGAAGGAACTGGGTGGATGATGCGTCTTTTGGGGCGTATGGTTGAAGGAAGAGCGCAAAAACGCGAAATTGATCTTCTATTTGAGGTTTCTAAACAGGTTGAAGGCCATACTATTTGTGCACTTGGAGATGCTGCAGCATGGCCTATACAAGGTTTAATTCGTAATTTTCGTTCAGAGATCGAACAAAGAATTGATAATTATACGCGAAGTGCAGTTCAAAGCAAAAATATTACTTTGGAAACAATAAAATAAAGAGTTTTGTTTTTTAAAATAATGAAATACAAATTAAGTAGGTTATTCGCGGGTTGGATTTGTGATGATAAGTATTAAAGTTGATGGTAAAGAAATTGAAGTTCCCGACCACTACACATTGCTTCAAGCTGCTGAGGCCGCGGGTGCTGAGATACCACGTTTTTGTTTTCACGAAGCTTTATCAATTGCTGGGAATTGTCGTATGTGTTTGGTTGAGGTCAAAGGTGGACCTCCAAAACCACAGGCTTCTTGTGCTATGGGAGTTCGTGATTTACGATTAGGACCGAACGGTGAGATGCCTGAAATATTTATCAATACGGAAATGGTCAAAAAAGCCCGTGAAGGCGTTATGGAATTTCTCCTCATTAACCATCCATTAGATTGTCCTGTATGTGATCAAGGTGGTGAATGTGATCTTCAAGATCAAGCAATTTTTTATGGGCGTGATTGTTCTCGCTATACAGAAGATAAACGCGCGGTTGAAGATAAGTATATTGGACCTCTTGTAAAAACTGTTATGACACGATGTATTCATTGTACACGTTGTGTTCGTTTTACAACAGAGATTGCAGGTGTTTCAGATCTTGGTTTAATTGGACGTGGTGAAGATGCTGAAATTACGACATATCTTGAAAGAGCTATGACATCTGAATTGCAGGGCAATGTTATTGATCTTTGTCCAGTAGGTGCTTTAACTTCAAAACCTTATGCATTTTCTGCGCGTCCATGGGAATTGATTAAAACAGAGTCGATTGATGTGATGGATGCTCTTGGTAGTGCTATTCGCATTGACAGCCGAGGGCGTGAAGTTATGCGAATTGTGCCACGCATTAATAAAGATATAAATGAGGAATGGATTTCAGATAAAACACGTTTTATTTGGGATGGATTGCGCACTCAAAGACTTGATAAACCGTATGTTCGAAAAGATGGTAAACTTCAGCCTGTAAGTTGGTCGGAAGCTTTTGAAAAAATTAAAATGGTTATA
This sequence comes from Bartonella sp. AR 15-3, assembly GCF_002022445.1. GTDB lineage: Bacteria > Pseudomonadota > Alphaproteobacteria > Rhizobiales > Rhizobiaceae > Bartonella. The sequence continues at coordinate 651,885 of NZ_MUYE01000001.1, forward strand.
TCTAAAACTTCAGCAAAAAAAATTGGAGCAATTGCTGGAGATCTTGTATCTATTGAAGAAATGTATGCACTTAAATTATTATTGCTTTCATTGGGTTCAAAGGCCTTTGACTGTCGCCAAAGGGGTATGGTTTTATCACCTGAATTAGGGCGTTCGAGTTATATTTTTAATCCTACTATCGCAGGTATCGAATATGCTGATGCATTGTTAATTGTAGGATCTAATCCACGTGCTGAGGCTGCTGTTTTAAATGCACGTATTTTAAAACGTCAACGAGTAGGAAGAATTCCAATTGCGTTAATCGGAGAGCAGGTCGATTTGCGTTATCCATATTCTTATCTTGGTGCTGGTACTGATGCATTAGATACACTTATTAGTGGAGAGAATGTATTTTTTGATGTACTAAAAAAAGCTGAGAGGCCGCTTATTCTTATTGGGGAGGGTGCCATTTCAGGTAAGGAAGGTTTATCTGTTTTAAAGAATCTTGCAAAACTAGCGGATATTGTTGGAGCTCTTAGTGAAGAATGGAATGGATTTGGCATTCTTCATAATGCTGCGTCGATTGTTGGAGGATTAGATATTGGTTTTACCTATAAATTGGGAGTTAAAAATATTGTTAAAACCTGTGAGGTTCTATTTTTACTTAGCGCTGATGAAGTAGAATTAACCAATAAAAAAGCCTTTGTAATTTATATTGGTAGCCATGGTGATAACGGCGCGCATGCTGCTGATGTGATTTTACCGGCCTCTGCTTATACTGAGAAATCAGGGCTTTATGTTAATACAGAAGGTCGTGTTCAGATGACAAATCGAGCTGGTTTTGCTCCAGGTGAAGCAAAGGAGGATTGGGCTATTTTACGTGCTTTATCTGATGTTTTAAATAAAAAGCTTCCATTTGATTCATTATCTCAATTGAGACAAAATTTATTTAATGATTTTCCACATCTTTGTGCCATTGATAATATAGCTCCTTCATGTATAAATGATCTTAAAGCTTTGAGTTCACAAATAATTGTTCTGAAACCACAAAAATTTACTTCTATGATTAAAGACTTTTATTTAACAAATCCAATAGCACGTGCTTCTGCAGTTATGGCAGAATGTTCATCTCTTGCGAAAAGTCACACTGCAGAAGCTATGAACTAAGGACAAAGGGGAAAAAGGAACAATTATGTGCGATTTCTTTATGGCCTGGCTATTGCCATTATTGATTATAGTGGGTAAAACGCTTATTCTTTTAGTTGTTCTTTTGATTTTGATCGCTTATTTGCTTTATGCAGATAGGAAAATTTGGGCAGCTGTACAATTACGGCGTGGACCGAATGTTGTTGGTCCATGGGGGCTGTTGCAGTCTTTCGCAGACTTAATAAAATTTGCTGTTAAAGAACCAATTATTCCTGCTGGTGCTAATAAAGGTGTTTTTCTTCTTGCTCCTTTTGTTTCAGCAGCACTTGCTTTATCAACATGGGCAGTTGTTCCGGTTAATGAAGGTTGGGAAATTGCAAGTATTAATGTTGGTTTATTGTATATACTGGCTATTTCTTCTCTTGAAGTTTATGGTGTTATCATGGGAGGATGGGCATCGAATTCGAAATATCCTTTTTTAGGAGCTCTTCGTTCAGCGGCACAAATGGTTTCTTATGAAGTTTCAATTGGTCTTGTTCTTGTTACAGTTGTTTTAGTAAGTGGTTCATTAGATCTTACAGTAATTGTTCTTGAACAGAATAATGGTTTTGGAAAGAATATTGGTTTGCCATTCAGTAGTTTTCTTGATTGGAATTGGTTAGTTCTTTTTCCAATGTTTGTTATATTTTTCATTTCTGCACTTGCAGAAACAAATCGACCCCCTTTTGATTTAGTTGAGGCAGAATCTGAGCTTGTTGCTGGACACATGGTTGAATATTCTTCAACTCCTTATATGCTTTTTTTTCTTGGTGAATACGTTGCAATTGTTTTAATGTGTGCATTGACAACTATTTTGTTTTTAGGTGGTTGGTTACCTCCTTTTGATGTATGGTGGCTTAATTGGATCCCTGGTGTCATTTGGTTTGTTTTGAAAGTTTGTTTTGTATTTTTTTGGTTTGCTATGGTTAAAGCATTTGTACCCCGCTATCGTTATGATCAGTTAATGCGTCTTGGTTGGAAGGTATTCCTTCCTATTTCATTGGCAATGGTTGTAATGACTGCTGCTGTTTTGCAATATACTGGTTCAGCTTAAGAGGAAATCTTATATGTCAAGTCTTATTCAAGCAGCAAAATCACTTCTTTTATTAGAATTTATAAGTGCCTTTTTTTTAGCAATGCGTCAGTTTTTTTCTCCGAAACCTACAATTAATTATCCTCATGAAAAAGGTTTTGTTTCTGCACGTTTTCGTGGTGAGCATGCTTTGCGTCGCTATCCAAATGGGGAAGAACGGTGTATCGCATGTAAATTATGTGAAGCAATTTGTCCTGCGCAGGCTATTACAATTGAAGCAAGTCCTCGACGTAATGACGGTACACGTAGAGCTATTCGTTATGATATTGATATGGTCAAGTGTATCTATTGTGGTTTTTGTCAAGAGGCTTGTCCAGTTGATGCTATTGTAGAAGGTCCGAATTTTGAGTTTGCAACAGAAACGCGTGAAGAACTTTATTATAATAAAGAAAAGCTTTTAAATAATGGAGATCGTTGGGAGCGAGAAATTGCTCGCAATATATTAATAGATTCACCTTATCGTTAGGTGTATTGTTAAATGGAGTAGTCGGATAATGTATCCGATAAGAATAGTCAGGTATGAATTTTTATGCCTATTGTTTAATTGATTGAGGGGAAGTCCATGCTAACAGGTCTAGCGGTGGCATTTTTCTATATTTTTGCTTTCATTATGCTTATAAGTGCGGTCATTGTTGTTACTGCGCGTAATCCTGTTCATTCAGTTCTATTTTTAATATTAGTGTTTTTTAATGCTGCAGTTTTATTTTTACTTGCAGGAGCAGAATTTTTAGGGCTTATCTTATTAGTTGTATATGTTGGTGCTGTAGCAGTATTATTTTTATTTGTAGTTATGATGCTTGATGTTGACTTTGCTGAATTGAAAAGTGGCGCACTCAAATATGCTCCTATTGGTTCTTTTATTGGTATTATTATAGCTATAGAGCTTATTTTTGTTTTTATTAGCAACGGTTTTTCTCTAGTTTCAGGGGTTCATATTACACAACCAATGCCAGATTTAGCACAACGAACAAATACCCAAGCACTAGGAGATATCCTCTATACAGATTATGTTTTTTACTTTCAAATTTCAGGAATAATTTTATTAGTTGCAATGATTGGCGCTATTGTTTTGACACTTCGTCACAGATCAGGGATTAAACGACAGTCCATTGCAGCTCAAGTCGCGAGAACAGCTGAAAATGCAATTGAAATCAAAAAAGTTGAATCAGGTAAAGGTATTTAGCGGAAAAATTATTATGTACATTGATATCGTTCATTATCTCATTGTTTCTGTATTGATATTTACAATTGGTATTTTGGGTATTTTTCTAAATAGAAAGAATGTGATTGTTATTCTTATGTCAATTGAGCTTATATTGCTTTCAGTCAATCTTAATTTTGTTGCGTTTTCAGCTTTTCTTCATGATTTAGTTGGGCAAGTATTTTCTTTATTTATCTTGACAGTAGCAGCTGCTGAAGCAGCAATTGCTCTAGCAATTCTTGTTGTCTTTTTTCGTAATCGTGGTTCCATTGCGGTTGAAGATGTTAATGTGATGAAGGGTTGATAACTGATGTATTATATGATCGTTTTTCTCCCGCTTTTAGGTTTTTTAATTGCTGCAATAGCTGGAAAGACTATAGCTCCTCGTGTCAGTGAGCTCGTAACGTCTAGTTTTATGCTGATTGTTGCTGGATTATCATGGATCTCTTTTTTGAGTGTAACTTTTGGCAATGCTTCAACGGTTGATATACCGCTATTGCCATGGATAGGTATTGGTAAATTAGTATTTGATTGGTCTTTGCGTATTGATACGTTAACAGCTGTTATGCTTGTTGTAGTGAATAGTGTCTCAGCATTAGTCCATATTTATTCAATTGGTTATATGCATCATGATCCTTCAAGAGCTCGTTTTTTTGCTTATCTCTCTTTATTTACATTTATGATGTTGATGTTGGTGACGGCTAATAATCTAATTCAAATGTTTTTTGGATGGGAAGGTGTTGGCCTTGTATCTTATTTGCTGATTGGTTTTTGGTTTCAGCGGGATTCGGCTAATAAAGCAGCAATGAAAGCTTTTATAGTTAATCGTGTTGGAGATTTTGGTTTTCTATTAGGAATCTTCAATATTTTTGTTTTATTTCAGTCAGTTAATTTTATAGATATTTTTACAAAAGCTGCAGACAATAATTTTATAAAAGGCATGACGTTTTTAGGTGGTCATTTTGCTGGACAAACAGTAATTACTATTACATGTCTTCTTTTATTTGTTGGTGCTATGGGTAAATCAGCACAATTTCTTTTACACACATGGCTTCCTGATGCGATGGAGGGACCAACTCCAGTATCTGCGCTCATTCATGCAGCCACAATGGTAACAGCTGGTGTTTTTATGATAGCGCGTATGTCACCGATTTTTGAACTTTCTCCAAATGCTTTAACAGTAATCATTGTTATTGGATCAACCACAGCATTTTTTGCCGCAACTATAGGAGTTGTACAAAATGATATCAAACGTGTTATTGCTTATTCTACTTGTTCACAGCTTGGTTATATGTTTGTTGGCCTAGGAGTTGGGGCTTATGGAGCAGCTATTTTCCATCTTTTTACGCATGCTTTTTTTAAAGCCTTATTATTTCTCGGTGCAGGTTCTGTAATTCATGCTGTTTCTGATGAGCAAGATATGCGAAAGATGGGTGGTTTATATAAACATATAAAAACGACTTATTGGATGATGTTTATAGGGACTATTGCATTAACCGGTTTTGGGATACCTGGAACTATTTTTGGTACTGCAGGATTTTTTTCAAAAGATGCTATTATAGAATCTACCTTTGCATCGCATAATATTGTATCAGAATACGCTTTTTGGCTCCTTATTTTATCTGCTTTATTAACGAGTTTTTATTCTTGGCGACTTGTATTTATGACATTTCATGGTAAGACGCGTGCAACTGTTGATGTTATGCATCATGTGCATGAATCAGCTCCAGTTATGTTAATTCCATTATTTGTTTTATCTATTGGAGCACTATTTGCGGGCGTAATTTTTCAACCTTATTTTTGGGGTGACTTTTATGATTCTTTTTGGAAAGAGGCATTATTTACAGGAAATCATAATCATATTCTTCATGAAGCGCACAATGTACCCAACTGGGTAAAATGGTCACCATTTACAGCGATGATTTTGGGGGGTATTTTAGCTTATTTATTTTATATTTTAGTTCCTTCAATTCCTAAAAGAATTGCTGAATTTTTACCTATATTATACCGATTTCTTTATAATAAATGGTACTTTGATGAAATTTATAATATTTTATTTGTTCGTTCTGCTTTGGGGATTGGCAACTTTTTTTGGAAAATAGGTGACAATAAGATTATTGATGGTTTAGGCCCAAATGGCATTGCGGCGCGTATTATTAATATCACAAATAAAGTTGTTCGCATGCAAACAGGTTATCTTTATCATTATGCATATGCAATCCTGATTGGTGTGGCAATACTGATTACATGGATGATGATCAGGAGCTTAAATTGATGACCGACTGGCCTATTCTTTCTACTGTTACTTTTTTACCGCTTATTGGTGTGTTTCTGATTTTGTTAATTAAGGATGATAGTGAAGCAGCAAAAAGCAATATACGTAATGTAGCATTTTTTACGACTGTGTTTGTTTTTATTATTTCTTTAGTTATTTGGGCAGGATTTGATACTACAAACTCTGATTTTCAGATGGTTGAGAAATTCCATTGGTTAGGTAGTGGTATTAGTTATCATATGGGTATCGATGGCATTTCTGTACTTTTTGTTGTCCTTTCAGCTTTTCTATTACCTTTCTGTATTTTAGCAAGTTGGAATACTATTCAGGATAGATTAAAAGATTACATGGTTGCTTTTCTTCTTCTCGAAGTTGCAATTATTGGAGTTTTTTGTGCTCTTGATGCAATCTTATTTTATATCTTTTTTGAAGGTAGTCTTATTCCAATGTTTATTATTATCGGCGTTTGGGGTGGAGTGCGTCGTGTTTATGCAAGTATGAAATTTTTCTTATATACTTTGCTTGGCTCAGTGCTCATGCTGGTTGCTATCATGGTTATGTATTGGGAAGCAGGAACACTTGATATACCGACTTTGTTAACCTACCAGTTTACTACACATATGCAGATATGGTTGTGGCTTGCATTTTTTGCTTCTTTTGCTGTTAAAATGCCAATGTGGCCATTTCATACATGGTTACCTGATGCACATGTAGAGGCACCCACGGCAGGTTCTGTTATTTTAGCTGGTGTATTACTTAAATTAGGTGGTTATGGTTTTATTCGCTTTTCGTTACCAATGTTTCCTATTGCTTCAGCTGATTTTTCTTCTTTAGTTTTCACGTTATCACTTATTGCAATTATTTACACATCGTTAGTCGCGCTTGTTCAAAATGATATAAAGAAACTTATTGCTTATTCATCAGTGGCGCATATGGGATACGTAACGATGGGCATTTTTTCTGCTAATGAACAAGGTATTCAAGGTGCTATTTATCAGATGTTATCGCATGGAATTGTTTCAGCAGCTTTATTTCTTTGTGTCGGAATAATTTATAATCGCTTACATACACGTGAAATTTCAGCGTTTGGTGGTTTAGTAAATAATATGCCCAAATATGCTGTTGTTTTCTTGATTTTTACTATGGCAAATGTTGGGTTACCTGGAAGCTCAGGATTTATAGGCGAGTTTTTAACTCTAATAGGTGTTTTTCAAGCTAATAAATTTGTCGCTGTTTTTGCTACAACTGGCGTTATTTTATCAGCAGCTTATGCACTTTACCTTTATAGGCGCGTCGTTTTTGGCTCTTCAGAAAAAGAAAATTTAAAAGTTCTTCTTGATCTATCGCCAATAGAAAAATTCACCCTTTATCCAATGGTTATTCTTACAATATTTTTTGGTGTTTATCCAAGACCAATTTTTAAAACAACAATATCTGCAGTAGAATCTCTGATCAAGCAGCTGCATTAAATAAAAGATGAACGCTCATGCAAAGTGAAATAATAACTCAATTAGTATTAATTGTTCCTGAAATTTTAATTGCATTGGGAGGAATAACACTACTTTTAATAGGTGTTTATTCCGGTGTACATTCATATTTAACTGTTACAGGTTTGGCAATTGCTCTTCTTATTGCAACTATTGTTGTCATGATAATTTTTCCCAAAAGCGGTCTCTTTTTTACAGATGCGCTCATCATTGATTCTTTTAGCCGCTATATGAAAATCTTAACGCTTATTGGTGCATTATTTGCTCTCATTATGTCTGTTTCTTTTACCTGTGCTCAAAAATTTGATATATTTGAATTTCCAGTATTGGTTTTGTTTGCGACCCTTGGTATGATGTTCATGATTTCAGCAGGTAATATGCTGTCTCTTTATATGGGCTTAGAATTACAATCTTTATCCTTGTATGTTTTAGCTGCTATTAATCGTAATAATGTTAAATCCTCTGAAGCAGGATTAAAATATTTTGTTTTAGGTGCATTGTCTTCAGGATTACTGCTTTACGGTATTTCATTGCTTTATGGTTTTACTGGTCAGATTGGCTTCCATGAAATTGCATTGGCTTTAAAAGGTAAGCCTTTACAGTTAGGCGTCATTTTTGGAATTGTGTTTATTTTAGCTGGTTTAGCTTTTAAAATTTCTGCAGTTCCATTTCATATGTGGACTCCTGATGTTTATGAAGGTGCACCAACACCTATTACAGCGTTTTTTGCTGGTGCGCCTAAAGTTGCAGCAATGGCATTAATTATTCGTATAATTGTTGCTGCTTTTATTCCACTTAATAACTCTGATAATCTTATGCCTGCGTGGCAACAAATTATAATATTTATAGCGATTGCATCAATGATATTAGGTGCATTTGCTGCAATTGGTCAAAGTAATATTAAGCGTCTAATGGCTTATTCATCGATTAGTCATATGGGATATGCTCTTGTCGGGTTAGCTGCAGGAAATATGCTTGGAGTAAAGGGTGTTATCATTTATATGACTATTTATCTTGCTATGGTACTTGGTTCATTTTCTTTCATTCTTGGTATGCGATCGCATGATGGAAATCTTGAAAATATTTATGACCTTGCAGGATTAGCAAAAAACAATCCATTTATGGCTATTATTATGACAATACAACTTTTTTCTTTAGCAAGTATACCACCTATGGCAGGATTTTTTGGGAAATGGTATACATTTTCTGCAGCTGTTCATGCAGGTCTTACTCCGCTTGCTGTCGTTGGTGTATTGACTTCTGTGGTTGGTGCTTTTTATTATTTGCGTGTCATCAAAATTATGTGGTTTGATAATGCAAAAGCTGACTTTATTTCTTTATCAAGTGAACTTAAGTTTTGTCTTAGTCTTTCTGCATTGTTCATTTTATTTTACGTATTTTTTGGAGTTTTGTTTTCTGAATTAGCAGAACAAGCCGCTGCAGTGTTGTTTTAGTGAATATGTTTTATGTATTGTCAGATTTTGCACAAAAACAAGGGTATGATATTGAGACATATGAAAGTGTTGATTCAACAAATCTTGTTGCACAGCGAAAGGCATATTCTGGTCATCATGGTTATCTTTGGATTGTTGCGAATGAGCAGACCCAAGGGAGAGCCAGAAGAGGAAGAATATGGAGTAGTCCAAAAGGAAACCTTTATTCTAGCCTTTTATTAATTGATGATATTATCGATCAGACTGCTGCTCAGCTTAGTTTTGTTGCAGGAGTAAGTATGTTAGAGGCTATCAAACAATTTATAAAAAATGAAAAACAAGCTAATAATATTGTTAGCTTGAAATGGCCAAATGATATTTTGCTTAAAGGAGCTAAAAGCTGTGGGATTTTGCTTGAGCTTTTCAAACTAACTTCACAAAAATATGCATTAGTTATTGGTATTGGCATGAATGTAGAATACCATTATGAAGACGCACCATATCCAACTTCAAGTATAAAGAATATTGGTTTGAGTATTGATAAAAAAGAATTATTTATGGCTCTAACGCAATGTTTTGCTGAAAATTATCTTCTTTGGAAACAACCCTGTGGTTGTGATATAATTCGTAAAAAATGGCTTTTATCTTGTTCTCATCTTGGGCAACCTATTAAAGTGATCAGTGATGAAAGGATCATTGAAGGTATTTTTGATGGTCTTGATTGTGATTTTAACTGTATTGTAAAACAAAAAAACGGTCAGCAGGTAATCATAACATCTGGAGATGTTCATTTTGGTTTAGCTGCTTCTGCTGATGTGGGCCGTAATTGACTTATAAAGTTTTATTTCAGCATGAGTTATCTTAATAATTTAGGAGACATTTATGATTGTTGCCAACAACAATGAATTGGTTTTTTTACCTTTAGGAGGAGTCGGAGAAATAGGAATGAATCTCGCTGCCTATGGATTTGGTCCTAAAGATTGCCGTGAATGGTTGCTTGTTGATATGGGAGTTAGTTTCGCAGGTCCTGAATTACCTGGAGTAGATCTTATTTTGCCGGATATTCGTTTTTTAGAAAGTGAAAAACATAATATCTGTGGTCTTATTTTAACACACGCTCATGAAGATCATTATGGTGCTGTTCTTGATTTATGGCCAAAGCTTAAAATTCCACTTTATTGCACTTGTTTTACAGCTGGATTATTAGAGAGTAAGAGACAGTCAGATTTTGAATTTCATGAAATTCCAGTCAATATTTTTCAATCTGGCGATTACTTTCAGGTCGGACCATTTGCAATTGAAGCTATTTCTGTTAATCATTCAATTCCAGAAGCCGTTTCTTTAGCTATTACAACATCTTTAGGAAGTGTGATTCATACTGGAGATTGGAAAATTGATCATACGCCTTCACTTGGGGCTATAACGAATGAGGAACGGTTTCGTGCTTTAGGGAATAAAGGTGTATTAGCCTTGTTGTGTGATTCTACTAACGCACTTCAAGATGGTATAGCGCCATCGGAACAACAAGTTCAGAAAAGTATTTCTGAAATTATTTTGAAAGCTAGAGGTCGAATTGCTATTACAACTTTTGCCTCTAATATTGGCCGTATACGCTCAATTGCTCTTGCTGCTGCATCTGTTGGACGTCAGGTTCTTTTAGTAGGACGTTCTTTAAAGCGTAGTGTTATGGTGGCGCAAGAGCTTAATTATATGGATGATATAGCACCATTTATAACAGAAGAAGATTATGGGCATATTCCACGGGAAAATATTGTTTTGGTGGTAACTGGCAGTCAAGGTGAACCACGCGCTGCATTAGCAAAACTCTCGCGAAATGAAATGAAAAATATTATTCTTTCTCCCGGTGATACAGTTATTTATTCATCACGTAATATTCCAGGCAATGAAAAAGCTATTATTGATATACAAAATCGTTTTATTGACCAGGGTATTAATATTATTACGAATCGTGATGCTCTCGTGCACGTTTCAGGTCATCCCCGTCGTTCGGAACTTTTACAAATGTACGATTGGACAAAACCACAGATACTTATTCCCGTACATGGTGAAGCAGTACATCTTACAGCTCAGGCAACGTTAGCGCAGCAAGCTGGTATAAAAGTTGTTGCTAGGATTAGAAATGGTGATATATTTCGTCTTGCACCAGAACCAGTAGAAATTATCGATCAAGTCTTTGTTGGTCGTATTTATAAAGATGGTTTTCTGCTTGGTAATGAAGATGAATTAGGAATCCGTGAGCGTTGCAAATTAAGTTATGTGGGGCATGTCTCTGTTTCTCTTCACATGAATAGCAAGCATGATTTAATTGATGATATTGCTCTTACAACATTGGGTATTCCTAAAAGTGATAGAGCAGGGAAATTATTGGAAAATATTCTTTTAAATGTTATTGAAAATGCCATTAATAATATTCCACGTGCCAAAAGAAAAGATAATGAACTTATCCGAGAAGCTGCGAGGCGTGCAGTAAGAGCAGCTGTTAATAAAATTTGGGGGAAAAAGCCTATTTGTGTAGTTTTTTTACATCGTTCAAAATAAAAGTATTTTAGTATTCGAGTACTTTTATATAAAAAGGAGATAAAACTATTCAACTAGCTTATTGCATAAACACATATTCCATACTTTTTATGTAAGTGCAGTTAAAGAGAAGATAGTAGATAATATTTCAATATTATTATCATATTTGCAGCCTTAAGAAATAGCTATAAATATCACATATAAATTGCTGCAATTTGATAAGTCTAATTAGGAGTTAATAGTTTTAATGCGTCTTTCTCAATATTTTCTTCCTATTTTAAAAGAGAATCCTAAAGAAGCAGAAGTTGTTTCACATCGATTTATGTTGCGAGCTGGTATGATACGTCAACAAACATCAGGAATTTATTCTTGGTTACCACTAGGTAAGAAAGTGCTTGACAAGATTTGTAAGATCATTCGTGAAGAGCAAGAACGAATTGGAGCTTTAGAAATATTGATGCCAACGATTCAATCTGCTGATCTTTGGCGTGAAAGTAACCGTTATAATGATTATGGTCTTGAAATGTTGCGCATTAAAGATCGTCAAGACCGTGATTTACTCTATGGTCCAACCAATGAAGAGATGGTAACAGATATTTTCCGTTCATATGTTCGTTCTTATAAAGATCTTCCACTTAATCTCTATCATATTCAATGGAAATTTCGTGATGAAATTCGTCCACGTTTTGGTGTGATGCGCGCACGCGAATTCTTAATGAAAGATGCCTATTCTTTTGATCTTGATTATGCGAGTGCAAAAACATCCTATAATCGTATGTTTGTTGCTTATTTACGTACTTTTTCTCGTATTGGCTTGAAAGCAATTCCTATGCGTGCTGATACAGGTCCAATTGGTGGTGAGCTTAGTCATGAATTTATTATTTTAAGCGAAACAGGTGAAAGTTCTATATTTTGTGACAAACGATTTTTGGAATTTACCATCCCCTCTGTTTCAATTGATTTTACTGATAAGGATGTTTTGGCTGATGTTGTTAGACAATGGACATCTTTATATGCTGCAACAGAAGAAATGCACAATGAAGAAGAATGGAATAAAGTCTCTGCTATGAATAAGCTCTCAGCGCGTGGTATTGAGGTAGGGCATATTTTTCATTTTGGTACAAAATACTCTGCTCCGATGGGAGCAAAAATTATGGGACAAGATGGAAAAGAGCGCTTGGTTTCTATGGGATCTTATGGAATTGGACCTTCGCGTCTTGTAGCGGCAGTCATTGAGTCTTCTCATGATGAACATGGTATTATTTGGCCAAAATCAGTTGCACCATTTGATTTTGGCATCATCAATATGAAACCAGATGATCAAAAATGTAGTTATATATGTGAAACTCTTTATCAGGGGCTTATACGTAATGGTTTTGATCCATTGTTAGATGATACGAGTGAGCGTCCTGGATCGAAATTTGCAACAATGGATTTAATTGGTTTGCCGGTACAAATGATTATTTCTCCTAAAAATGTTACACAAAATGAAGTTGAAATTAAAGACCGAAAAACAGGTTTTAGAGAAGTTTTAACGGTTGAAGCTGCACTCCACCGATTTGCAGTAATTTGATAGGCAATATCATGAATGTTTTGAGGAATAAAGGATTTTCATCTTATCAATGGATGATTGCTTTCCGTTATATGATTCCTAATAAAAAACATATGTTTACATCTATTATTTCAATTATTTCTTTAATTGGAATTATGCTAGGAGTTTTTGCTTTAGTTGTTGTTATGGCAGTCATGAATGGTTTTCGGACAGAACTCCTCAGTCGTATTTTAGGAATGAATGGGCATCTTGTTGTACAAACAATTGATTCCAATTTTACTGATTATAATATTCTTATTTCTTCTCTAGAATCTATCAAGGATATAAAATTCGTTCTACCCATTATTGAAGGACAAGCTCTTGTCCAGGGTAATATTGAAGGAGGAACTGGTGCTTTAGTTCGTGGTGTACGTCAAGAAGATTTGAGGAAACTGAAAACGGTAGCCCAAAATATTATCTCAGGTACGCTCGCTCAATTTGACAAAGAAGAAGGTGTTGCAATTGGCAGTGCTCTGGCAGAAAAATTGGGTCTTACAGTTGGAAGTAATCTTCGCATCATTACACCAAATGGTGATGATACACCCTTTGGAGTTACGCCGCGTGTCAAAGCTTATAAAGTTATTGCTATCTTTGAGGTTGGTATGTCAGAATATGATTCAATATTTGTTTTTATGCCTCTTCATGAAGCACAGATTTTCTTTAATTTAGATGAAAAAATTCAGTCTCTAGAGTTATTTCTTAATGATCCTGATGCTATTGATCAAATAAAGCCGATTATAGAGAAAACAGTTATTCAACCAATTAATATAATTGATTGGCGTATGCGAAATCAGGCTTTTTTTTCAGCATTACAAGTTGAACGAAATGTTATGTTTTTCATTCTCTCTCTTATTATTCTCGTTGCTGCTTTGAATATTATTTCAGGATTGATAATGCTTGTAAAAGATAAAAGCCACGACATTGCAATTTTGCGTACAATGGGGGCAGATCAAAGTGCAATTATGCATATATTTATTACCACTGGCATGGTAATTGGATTTATTGGAACGATACTTGGTTTAATTTTAGGTATTATAGTTACTATAAATATTAATCATATTCAAGATTTTATATCTTGGCTGTTTAATGTTGATGTTTTTAATCCTCAACTTTATTTTTTAGCAAAGTTGCCAGCTCGAATTGAGTGGGGACAGACTGCTATGGTAGTTATGATGGCTTTGTTTTTATCTTTTCTTGCAACACTCATTCCTGCATGGCGTGCTGCTAAATTAGATCCTATACAAGCTTTAAGGTATGAATGATGTCTAATATTTTAGAGCTTATTGAGATTGAGAGACATTTTTTTGACAATGGTAAACCTTTAGTTATTTTGAACAAAGCTAATTTTGTTCTAAAACGTGGAGAAATTGTAGCACTTGTGGCACCGTCTGGTTCTGGAAAATCAACACTTCTTCATATCGCAGGATTATTAGAAAGACCAACAGCTGGTGATATTTTATTACGGGGTATTTCTTGTGCAAAACGTTCTGATGATGAACGCACGGCAATCAGACGAAACGATATTGGTTTTGTCTATCAATTTCATCATTTACTACCAGAATTTACGGCTTTAGAAAATGTTATGATTCCTCAAATGATCGCAGGATTGAAAAAATCTATTGCCGAAGATCGTGCCTTAAAATTATTAAGTTATCTTCGTGTTGCTCATCGAGCTAAGCACCGTCCAGCAGAATTATCGGGGGGTGAGCAACAACGTGTCGCAATTGCTCGTGCTGTAGCAAATGCACCTTCTGTACTTTTAGCTGATGAGCCTACAGGAAACCTTGATCCTGTAACTTCAGCTTATGTTTTTCAAGCTTTATCAGTACTTGTGCGCCAATCTGGTCTTGCAGCTCTTGTTGCCACACATAATTATGGTTTAGCCAAACAGATGCATCGTCGAATTACAATAAAAGAAAAAAAAATTATTGAACTTCCTTAATATTGAGATAGAAAATTTATTCTAAAAAAATAACAGTATAGTGTATGTTTATTTTCGTCTGTTAGGAGATTTTATGACAAATTTGGCCATTAATGAAAATCAATTAGATTCACGTCGTCGCCGATTGATTTTTCGTGCATGGCACCGAGGTATTCGTGAAATAGACTTGATTTTTGGTCAATATGTTGATGCACATATTAATAAGATGAGTGATCAAACAGTTTCTAAACTTGAATACATTATGTCTTTTGAAGATCGTGATTTATTAACCTGGATTACAGGGGAAGTTTCTGTACCATCTGAAGTAGATAGTCCACTTTTTCGCGATATTATAAATTATTGTTCTCGTATAAATTTTAATTAATCAAAATGACTATATTAAAAAAAATTATTATTCCCCCAAATATGCATAGTTGTATGATTTTTGATGGTGTTGTTGATGGATTTGAAGCTTTTGCACTTGCTAAATTAAGTGCAGAAATTGCTCAAGATAAACCACTTGTTTACGTTGTCCGTGATGGAACAAAAATGGCTTATTTACAGCAAGCTTTAAATTTCATTGAACCTAATTTACCTGTTCTTCAGTTTCCGGCATGGGATTGTTTACCTTATGATCGCGTATCACCTGGAATAGCTATTACTGCACGTCGTCTTTCAGCTTTGGCTCATATGTCAGATTTGCGTAAAAATCCACGGTGTTCTATTATATTAACAACAGCCAATACAATTATTCAAAAACTACCACCTTGTGCAATGATTGATGATCAAATTATCCATATGCGTGTTGGTCAATGCATGGATATGATAAATTTGCTTCATTATTTAGAACGCAATGGCTTTGAACGCGTTGCAACTGTACGTGATGTTGGTGAATTTGCTGTAAGAGGAGGAATTATTGATATTTTTTCTCCTAGTTATACGGAGCCTTTTCGTCTTGATTTTTTTGGTCAGACCTTGGAGACAATTCGCATATTTGATACAGCAACACAACGAACAATAGCTAATAAAACAGAATTATTTTTGCAGCCGATGAGTGAAATTACCCTCACTCCTGAGTTTATCAGCAGATTTAAAAGCAATTATATTCGTGCTTTTGGAGCACCAAAAAAAAGTGATATGCTTTATGAGGCTGTTTCCCAAGGGAGGCGTTTTTCAGGTATGGAGCATTGGCTCCCATTTTTTTATGAAAATCTCAATAGCTTTTTTGATCATTGTGGTAGCCTACCTGTTGTTTTTGAGCATCTTATAGAAGAAGCTCTCATTGAACGATATCGTCTTATTGTAGATTATTATAGTGCTCGCAAAGAACGCGAAAGTAATCAAGAGAATGATGTTTCTTATCATCCAATAAAGCCTAATCTTCTTTATTGGACACCAGAACAAGTTTTAACATATATAGAGCAGTGTGGTCTGCGGATTGATTTTACACCTTTTAATATTTCACAAACAGTTAAACAAACAGTTATTCATACAAATGCGACACAAGGCTATGATTTTATAAAAGAGCGTAATGCTCCAGATAAAAACGTTTTTTCAAGTGTGGTTGAGCATATTGCTTCGTTGCGGTCTTCTGGTAAGAAAATACTTTTGGCTTTTTGGAGTGAAGGATCTATGGATCGTTTATTGCAAGTTCTTAACGAACATGGGCTACAAAAAGTAGAAATTACAAAATCATTGCAGACTGTAAAAGCAACACCGCGTGATCGGATTTTAGCTGCTGTTTTAATGATAGAGCATGGTTTTGAAATTGAAGATTTTGTTGTTATAGCAGAGCAAGATATCCTTGGTGATCGACTAGTAAGATCACCCAAAAAGCGTAAAAGTAATGCGCATTTTATTTCTGAAATTGCTTCCTTAAATTCTGGTGATATCGTTGTACATGTTGATCATGGTATTGGACAGTTTATTGGTCTCAAGACTATCATGGCAACTGGGATTTTACGTGATTGTTTAGAAATCAACTATGCTGGAGGCGATAGACTATTTTTACCTATTGAGAATATTGAACTTTTATCCCGTTATGGATCAGAAAGTACAAATATTACGTTAGATAAATTAGGAAGTGTTGGATGGCAAACACGTAAAGCACGCCTTAAAAAGCATTTATTGAAAATTGCTGGTCAATTGATCTGTATAGCTGCAGAACGCGCTACGCGTTCTGCACCTGCTTTAACTCCACCAGCAGGGCTCTTTGATGAATTTGTTGCATGTTTCCCTTATGAGGAAACAGATGATCAAATGGATGCGATTAATGCTGTTTTAGATGATTTGGCATCAGGAAAACCAATGGATCGTTTAATCTGTGGTGATGTGGGTTTTGGCAAAACAGAAGTTGCTATTCGAAGTGCTTTTGTTGCAGCATTAAATGGTTATCAAGTTGCTGTTGTTGTGCCCACAACTTTGCTTTCACGACAACACTACAAGACCTTCATGGTCCGTTTTCAAGGGCTACCAGTTAAGATTGCTCATTTGTCAAGGCTTGTAAAACCGAAAGAATTGGCGCAAATTAAAAAAGGTATTTCAGAGGGTACGATCGATATTGTTATCGGAACGCATGCATTACTCAATGACACAGTGAGTTTTTCACGGTTAGGACTTCTTATCATTGATGAAGAACAGCACTTTGGAGTAAAACATAAAGAGCGTCTAAAAGAACTAAAAAGTGATATTCATGTTCTTACACTTTCAGCTACTCCTATACCAAGAACTTTAAGCCTTGCTTTATCGGGACTACGTGAACTTTCACTCATCACAACTCCTCCTATTGATAGAATGGCTGTACGTACTTTTATTTCACCTTTTGATGTGATGGTTATACGCGAAACATTACTGCGCGAATATTATCGAGGTGGACAGAGTTTTTATGTTTGCCCTCGTATTTCTGATCTTTCGTATGTAGAAGAATATCTCAAAACACATGTACCTGAACTTAAATTTATTATAGCACATGGCCAAATGCCAGCTGGACAACTTGATGATATTATGAATGCGTTTTATGACGGGCAATATAACGTATTACTTTCAACCACTATTATTGAATCAGGTCTTGATATTCCGACAGCTAATACATTAATTGTACATCGTGCTGAAATGTTTGGTCTTTCTGCACTCTATCAGTTACGTGGTAGAGTAGGGCGTTCAAAACAACGTGCTTATGCACTTTTTACTTTTCCTTCTGGTAAAGTTTTACTTCCTGTAGCAGACCGTCGTCTTAAAGTTTTACAATCTCTTGATACATTAGGTGCAGGTTTTCAACTGGCTAGTCATGATATGGATATTCGAGGTTCAGGTAATTTATTAGGTGAAGAACAATCAGGACATATCAAAGAAGTTGGGTTTGAGCTCTACCAAAAAATGCTTGAAGAAGCCGTTGCTGAATTAAAAGATGGTCAACATGATAGGGATAATCAGTGGTCACCTCAAATCTCTCTTGGTACAACAGTGATTATACCAGAAAATTTTGTCCCTGATTTATCATTACGTATGGGGCTTTATCGTCGTTTGACAGAGCTTGATAATTTAGAAAAAATTGATGAATTTGGAGCTGAATTAATAGATCGCTTTGGTCCTTTACCACTCGAAGTTCAACACTTACTTAAAGTCTTTTATATTAAAATATTATGTCGAAAAGCACATGTGGAAAAATTAGATGCTGGACCAAAGGGAATTGTTATACAATTTCGCAATAATTACTTTGAAAATGGTATTGCTCTTATTCAATGGGTAGAGAAACAAGGATCAATGGCAAAAATTCGACCAGATCAAAGCATTGTTTTTATTCGTGATTGGACTAAAGTAAATGAAAGACTTATTGGTGTAGCAAATATTATGAAACAACTTGCAGAAATAGCAACAGAATGTGCTGCTTAGTTTAAATTAAAAAGTTTTTATACTTATTTTACTTTACACTTTATTCTAATAATATATTTATTATTTTTATTGATGCGTATAATATTGTAATGATTTTCTTTAATAATTTGAAAAGAAATAACTATAATATGATTGTATCAAAAAAATTACTAATTATAACTCTTTTGTTACTCAATATAATATTGGGAATAAAGTATGCTTGTTCTGAAGCTATTTTAAGTAAAGAATCACTCAAACAATCCCTAAAGCAATCCCTTTCTGGTTTAACTCTTGATGAGAGATTCAAGTATCTTATAGAGCAACAGAAAATTATTCAGAATGAAAATGATTCTCTTCAAAAAGAAAATGATTTTTTTACGAGTATAATTCGTGAAAGTAGAGCTAAAAATTCTCCTATACCTGAACATATTTTTGATGACAAAAATAAAGTTTTAAATAGAATAACTAATCTTTTATCAGAAAGTATGGTGATTTTTCATGAAATAGGGATTGTACGCTCACTGTTAGAAAAGCGTGTTATAGCAAAAGAATATGCAACAGGAGAATATGAGGAAAAACAGATTAAAGCACTAAAATATTGGAACAAGTTTAAGTCAGAAAAGATGACACAGGCGTTTTCTTATTTGGAGGTGTGTCAGGCTGCCCTTGTGTGCAAAGCACAAGGAGATGTATTAAAAAAAGTGATATAGGGCCTGTATTGCGTGAAAATTTCTCTTGGAAAGACGAAGACTTTAGTTGGGCAAAAGATGCGATCGCTTTAAGTCCCGCATTAAAAAATGAATTCAGGCCTTTATATGAAGGTTTTCTTTCCTCTGATTTTAAAGAAGAAGTGCTGAGTACTATAAAAAAGTTCACTACAGGTGATGAAGCTTGGTATTTTGAACACCTAAAAGAAATTCCTTCAGAGTGTAAAGCATACAAAGAGATACACAATATAATGCTTCCAGATAAGAGAAAAAGCATTATACATCGCATATACTATTATATTGAAAGTCTCTTTTTCGATAAATAAGATTTGCAATAATTCTCATAGGCTGTTTTTTCATTTGTATTTTTTTACTCACGCCACCAAGTTTGAAGGCGATAACCATATAATGATGTATATGTAGGATGTTTAAGGTATGACCATCTTGCTACCCACTGTTTAGGTAAATGATAAAGCGGTATATAATAACTACCAGAAATCAAAATTCTATCTAAAGCACGCACAGCTGCAATAAATTCAGCTTCTGAGCGTGCGTCAAGTATTGCCGTTATCATAGCATCTATAGCAGGATCAGAGGCTCCCGCAAAATTAAAACTTCCTTTCAAATTTCGAGAAACAGAAGCCCACCGATTTATTTGTTCATTACCTGGTGACAGAGAATTTTTTAATTTGCCAATAATCATATCATAATCAAACATTCCTAAGCGATTTTGATATTGACTATCATCAACAGTTCTTATTTCAACATCAATACCAAGACGTGATAAATTGCTCTGAAATGCAAGCGCAACTTTTTCTTCTTCAAGTGCTTGAGTCATAATCTCAAATTTAAAAGGCAAACCATCAGGAGTGATAGCTTTATTGTTTTTTCTAGTAAAGCCTGCTTCTTCTAGAAGTGCCCAAGCCTTCTGAGCAAATTGACGCTCCATACCTGAGCCATCTGTTTTGGGGATATGCCAATGTCCATTCATGACTTCAGGAAGAACAGCATCAGGATAAGGCGCTAAAAGTTCTTTTTCTTTTTCACTTGCTGGCTTTCCAATAGATGAGAGAACAGATCCATCCCAATAACCTTCTGTTCTAGTGTAGATACCATTAAAAAGGTGATGATTAACCCACTCAAAATCAAAAAGCATCGAAAGTGCTTGTCGTACTTTTCTATCTTTAAAAATAGAACGGCGTGTATTAAAAACAAAACCAATAAGATCAGCAGGTGTACCTTTCGAAAAATTTTCTTTTATAACTCGCCCTTCACGAACAGCTGGAAAATTATAGGAAAGTCGCCAGCGATTTGGATTGCCTTCAACGAAAATATCAATGAGTCCTTTTTTAAAAGCCTCAAAGTGTGCGGTATCATTGCGAAAATACTCTATTTGAATGGTATCAAAATTATTTAGTCCCTTATTAATAGGAAGATCTTTACCCCAATAGTCAGGATTGCGTTTGTAGATAATTCGTTCACCTGGATCAACATGCTCAATAATATAAGGACCACTCCCTGGAATTTTAACTAAACCGTTTTTTTCAAAATCATCAACATTAATAGCATGTTTTGGTAATATTGGCATTACACTTGCCAAAAGAAGTGGAAATTCACGGTCTTTAGAGTGTAAAAAACATATTTTAATACCATGAGAGCCAATTTTTTCGATAGACTCTATGCGTTTCATATACCGGTCAAAAGGTGGTCTTCCCTTATCTTTCAGCAATTCGATTGTGAATAAAACATCTTCGACTGTTATAGATTTTCCATCTGAAAAACGAGCTTTTGGATTAAGAAAGAAAGTAATTTCAGTACGCTCATCATTTAATTCAACTTTTTCTGCAAGAAGATTATATAATGTAAAGGCCTCATCACGAGAACGTACCATCATTGTTTCATAAACAAGGCCAGAAAATCGTTCATCAGCCACAAGACCTTGTGCAGTTGTACGAAAACTACGGATGACGAATGGATTTAACCCATTAAATGTCCCAACGGCTCCATAGGTAATTTTTCCTTTTTTATTTGCATTAGGGTCAGCATAAGGAAAATAGTCAAAATTATCAGATAATTTTGGTGTTCCATGCATAGCAATACCTGTTGCTATGACATCATGGCAACAAAAGAAAATTACAAAAGTAAGAAAAAATTTAAAGTAACGAGCATTATGGCATGACATAGAGTTTTTTTCCGTTATAATCTAACAACGATTCTTTAATTTTATTTCAAAGATTAGAATATTTATGTTCAATTTAAAAAAAAAGCTAATAAGCTAAAAAAGTGTGCTATACATAGTATATAAAAAGTTAATTAGTTATTCAATGAGCTTTCTTATTCTAGAGTTTACTTTTTTCTTTGTAGTAAAGTAAGTAAAATAAAGAAATACCATTGTATAATTTAATTATACTTGATTGAAAATTATATTTAATGTCCTATCTGAAAGTTATTATATCTTAGAAATTGTTCTGAAGGCCTATTGAAAGGATTAGCTTAATCATGGCGTATAAAAATACTTACTTTTTTGTTTCAGTGTTAGCTGGGGCTGTTGCTTTTTTTCTTGCTATCCATACTCCAGTAAATGCACAGAGTTTATCTCAAGGATGGTATAAAGTTTGCAACAAACAACATGATGTTGATATTTGTAATACGATGAACACAGTGGTATCAGATACCGGTCAGCCTTTGACAGCTATTAATTTAGTCGAAATAAAAGGCAAACAAAATGAACGACGCATAGGTCTTCAAATACCTACGGGGCGTTTGTTACCAGAAGGTGTGCATATTCAAATTGGAGATGATTTCTCTAAAAAAATTCCTTATATTGTTTGTAATGCAACTAGCTGTATTGCCAACGATATTTTAGATGATAAGCTAATTTCTGCTATGAAAGCTGGTTCAAAAATGGTTATAACTACTGTTAATGTGCGTGGAACAGCTAACCCTATAGAATTTTCTCTTAAGGGCTTTACTGCCGCATATACAGGGCCTGGTATAGATGAAAAAGCTTTTCAAGAAGAACAAATGAAATTACAAAAAGTTATTCAATCAAAGCAAAAAGAGATTGAAGATCGTATGAAAGCTGAACAAGAGAAAGCAAAACAAACAGTGAATTAAAGAAAAAAATTTAAAAAGGTTGTCAATTTACCTTTTAATATTCATCTGTTTAAACCGCTATAAAATATTTTATAGCGGTTCTTTATTAATTATTTTTTTGAGAAAAAACCTTTACGTTTCCACCAACCTACACGCTCAGTTCTTTTATTAGTTTCAGCTTCTGATGATGTCACAATAGGTTCAGTAGATGTTATCGCAACTGAAGAAGAAATATGTTCAACATTTTTTTCAATCACAGGTTCTTGTTCTGTCATTTCAGGCGTTTGTACAGATTTTTTAGTTGCTATTTTTCTTCGTATTTTCAATGTTAATTTTTTTGTATTTGTAGAAATCACTTCATTCGCGAGTTCATTTATTTCTTTTATTTTACTTTTCCGATTAGACTTGGTAACTAACTTTTCCTCAACAAGTTCTTGTTTTGGTGTTGTTATATTTTTGTTCTTTGTAAGGACTTGTTTATTTTGTAAAACTTCTGAAGATTTTACATTACGCTTTTTAGATTTAATAGCAGTAGAACTTTCTATAATTTCATTTTTCTGTGTACTGCTTAAATGGTTTTTATAGTGGCTGTCTTCATTGAAACCAACAGTCTCAGCGGCTGGAATCTTATGATACTGGTGATATTCTGCTTTAATTTCTTCTAAAGCTTTTTTAGCAAAATCTCCAACAGGCTCTGCATAGGAAACACGAGGCTGATAATTATTACTCTGATTACGCCGGCCTCCACGGCGTCCACGACGACGCCCGCGGCGATGAGTATCTTCACCATTGGGAGCATCATCTTTGTCAGTAGCAGAAGAAATACTATCATTATTAGATTCAATCTGGTGCTTTTTACGCTGACGTTGTTTGTTGTTTTCAACGGTTTTGTTTTTAATTAGGACAGTATTTTCAATTTCTTTTATATCATTATCTTCAATAACTGTTGAAGAAAAAGGATCTCCTTTTGCTATTGAGCTTTTAGAAATAGCAAAGTGTTGTGTTCCAACACTATCATCTGCTTCAATGTTAATACTGAGCCCAAAACGTGTTTCTAAATTAACAAGAATATGGCGTTTATGATTTAGTACATAGAGTGCTATTGTTAGGGGTGTGCGTACAATAATATTATGTTGTGAATTGTGAAGTAAATATTCTTCAATTGAACGCATAACATGTAACGCGATCGATGATTCCGAGCGTATATTTCCGGTTCCAGCACAATGTGGGCAAGGTTGTGTAGTGCTTTCTAGAACGGATACACGAATACGTTGACGACTCATTTCCATAAGACCAAAATGTGAAATATGACCAACTTGAATGCGAGCGCGATCCTGCTTTAAACAATCTTTTAATTTTTTTTCAACAAGCTTAATATTCCGATTTTCTAGCATATCAATGAAATCAATTACAATTAAACCTGCAAGGTCACGCAAACGTAATTGGCGTGCTATTTCTTCTGCAGCTTCAAGATTAGTTTGTAAGGCTGTTTTTTCAACAGAATGCTCTTTAGTAGAGCGACCAGAATTTACATCAATAGCGACGAGTGCTTCTGTTTGGTTAATTACCAAATAACCTCCAGATTTTAAATTAACCTGCGGATGCAACATTTTATCAAGTTGAGTTTCGATATTATGATGCGTAAAAATAGGAGTAGTATCACGATAAGGTTGAACAACTTTCGCATGACTTGGTATGAGCATGCGCATAAAGTCTTTAGCTTCACGATATCCTTGATCTCCCGAAACAAGAATTTCATTAATATTTTTATCATAAAGATCACGAATAGAACGCTTTATAAGATTACTTTCTTCGTGAATTAAACACGGCGCCGTTGATTTAAGTGTTAAAGTGCGAATAGTATCCCATAGGCGCATGAGGTATTCATAATCACGTTTAATTTCAGCTTTTGTTCTATTTGCTCCAGCTGTTCGTAAAATAACTCCCATACCTCTGGGAACTTCTAGTTCTTTTACAATATCTTTAAGACGTTTGCGATCTTGTATATTAGTGATCTTCCGTGAAATACCGCCACCTCGAGCTGTGTTAGGCATTAAAACAGAATAGCGACCCGCTAGAGACAAATAAGTCGTGAGTGCTGCGCCTTTATTACCACGCTCTTCTTTGATTACTTGAACTAATAAAATTTGACGGCGCTTAATGACTTCTTGAATTTTATATTGACGACCCTGTTTACGCGGATAGGCAGGTAATTCTTCAAGTGCATCTTCTGCTCCAACCATTTCGATATCATCATTGGAAAAATCCAGTATTTCTTCAACATCATCAGCTATAATTTCTTCAGATATAAGATCGTTTTCAATATTCGTTGCTATAACTTTATTATTTTTATTTTTTTTTAAGCGTTTTTTATTGAGGGTTGTTTCCTCAATGGGAGCATCCTCATAATTTTCATTAATAACAGCTTTCTCCTCTTCAAGGAGAGCAAGACGATCGGCAACAGGAATTTGATAATAATCAGGATGAATTTCGGCAAAGGTTAAAAAACCATGGCGATTACCACCATATTCAATAAAAGCAGCTTGTAGCGATGGTTCTATACGCGTAATACGCGCTAAATAAATATTCCCTTTAAGTTGTTTTTTATGTTCTGACTCAAAGTCAAGTTCTTCAATTTTATTACCATGAACGACAACAACACGTGTTTCCTCTGGATGAGAGGCATCGATAAGCATTTTGTTTGACATAAGTTAAAATCCTGAAGGCGACATGTATAACTTTATTTAAATAAACAGTATAATTATTTGCAAAAATAAAGAGCTGTCTGCCATAAAAAAGGGAGGCCGATATAGCTAAACAGACTGGCATATGCAAACACATTACAGCATTTACTTTCATTGCTCTTGTCTGTTTTATATGACTCATATTTTTAAGTCTCCGGCAAAACAATTTCGATAATAGTTTGGATAACCAAACCAACGAATCTTAAATCACGAATCCTACTGTATTGAGGAATAAAGACTTTTTACTTATAAAAAGCATAAACGCATAGTATGCGATAAATCTTTTAAAGACAACTTAATATGAATTATCAATAATTTTACCAATACTAGATAGTTACATCACCTAAGAATCTTAATATATTCTTTTATGTTGATATTATGCTTTTGGCAAGTGATAATGTAATTTCTGAATAATACAATATAATCACTGTCTTAAATTTGATTTTTTTGATATTTTGTGGCTAAAAGATTCAATGCTTAAATTTAAAAAATAATATATACTTTAAAATTAATAGAAAATACAAAAAAAGCATTTCACTTATGATTAAAAGATTCTTTAATAAAAAGCCAAAAATTGGTTATAGAAATGTTTTTTTGCATCTTATATGCTATTTACTACTTTTTTTAATGTATCAGCCTCATATTCAAGCTGCTAACGCATTAAAATTTATTAATTTGCAAACCGTTAATGTTAATTCGTCTACACGTATTATTGCACTTTTTAATGCTGAACCAAATTTTTATTTAGAGATTTTAAATACGCCTACGCGTCTGGTTATTAATTTACCTATAGTTGATTTTTCAGCACAAGATAAATCTCTAAACAAAAAAAATATTTTGTCAGATATGCTATTAGATGTACATTATGATTTTTCTGATATGCGAGATTCACGTATTATTCTTACAAGCAAAACTGCCTTTTCTATAAAAAATAGTAGAGTAGAAAAATTAGATAATGGTTTATGGCAAATATTAATTGATATTACTCAAAGTTCAGAGAAAGCTTTTAACGAATCACTACAAACTCAAGAAACAATTTATCGTGATATAAAAAAACGAATAAGTTCAGAAAGTCATTTTCGCGTTGTTCTTGATCCTGGTCATGGCGGAATTGATAGTGGAGCAAAAGGTTTTACTGGAGTTTTAGAAAAAAATATAACGCTTGTTTTTGCTCGTGCATTACGGGAGGAATTAAAAAAAGACTCTAATATTCAGATTATCTTAACACGTGACTCTGACGAATTTTTAAGGTTAAGCGAAAGAGTCAAAAAAACACAAGATTTTGACGCTGATCTTTTTATATCCATTCATGCAGATAGCATTAATATTCCTTCTCTTCGTGGTGTTACAGTATATACTCTCTCTGATAAAGCCTCTGACGCTATTGCAAAGTCTTTAGCTGATCATGAAAATAAAGTAGATTTTCTTGATGGATTAATAGCAGAAGAAGCAGCTGAAGTTACAGATATTTTAATTGATCTTATTCGACGTGAAACTCAGATATTCTCAGTTGATTTTGCTAATCGTGTTATTTTAAATTTATCGAAAAATAAAATCAATTTGATAAATAAACCTCATCGATATGCTGATTTTTTAGTTTTAAAAGCTTCATATATCCCTTCTATTTTGATAGAGATAGGTTATTTATCTAATAAAGAAGATGAACAATTACTAAATGATTCCCAATGGAGAAAAAAAATGGTTACTGCTATCGCTAACTCTATTCGCCAATTTGCAGCAGATCGGCAGAAAACTACACAATCTCTTTAAGTATATAGGGTGATAGAGTGAATAATATTAATATCTTATATGAAAACAAATAATAGTCTTATATTTGTCTCAATATTGGTAAAAATTACACTTTATTAGCGGTAAATTAAAGTATGTTCCGTCTGATAAATTTAAAAGAGAGTGATACCCATTTCAATGATAATTTTTTTTAGATGTTTTTTGAGTTTTTCTAAAGTTATTGCGCTTTGTGGAATAATGATGTGGGTAATAATGACTCCTAATCAAGCTAAAGAGCTTCCTGATTATGAGGTGCTTTCATTATATGAGCCACCTGTGATGACTCGTGTTCATGCTGCGACTGGTCATCTTATGGCCGAATTTGCTAACAAATATCGCCTTTATTTACCTATCAAAACAATACCGAGAATTCTTAAAGAAGCTTTTATTGCAGCTGAAGATAAAAATTTTTATCATCATTTTGGCTTAGATCCTGCTGGGCTTTTTAGAGCTCTAATCAAAAACATTATGAATATTGGTTCTGGCCAACGTCCGCAAGGAGCTTCAACTATTACACAGCAGGTTGCTAAAAACTTTTTTTTAAGCTCAGATGCAACATTTGAGCGTAAATTAAAAGAAGCCATCTTAGCAATGCGTATTGAAAAAACTTATTCAAAAGATCATATTCTTGAACTTTATCTCAATGAAATTTACCTTGGTCGTGGTACTTATGGTGTTGCGGCAGCATCATTGACCTATTTTAATAAGCCTGTGAGTGAACTTACTTTAGAAGAATGTGCTTATTTGGCGGCTCTTCCTAAAGGTCCAGCAAATTACGATCCATTCAAGCATATACAGCGCGCCATTGAACGGAGAAATTGGGTTATAGATAGAATGGTTGCAAATGGATATGTAACGCCAGAACGAGGTGAGAAAGCTAAAGAAAAGCCTTTGGGAACAGTGATACGCGGTCGTGATAGCTATGTTTTTGCTGCTGATTATTTTACCGAAGAAATACGCCGTCATTTAATGAATCTCTATGGAACCAAAACACTTTATGAAGGTGGGCTTTCAGTTCGTGCAACACTTGATCCAAATTTTCAACTTATTGCACAACGTTCTTTGAGAAATGGTTTAATTAGATTTGATCATTTGCAAGGATGGCGTGGGCCTTATAAACATATCAATATCCAAGATAATTGGGATATTGTACTCAAAGGTATTGCTAGATTAAGTGATGTACCTGAATGGCGTTTAGCGGTTGTTCTTTCTACTGACATTAATACAGTAAAAATTGGTTTACAGCCACAGCATCAAAATTCAGGTTTATTATCACAAAAAAAAGAAATTGCTACATTATCCGAATCTGAATCAAAATGGGCACTGAGTGTTATTGACAAAAATGGTAATCGGAAAACTGTTCAGAGTTTATCGAGTGTCTTGCAGGTTGGAGATGTTATTTTTGTCGAAAAAATATCAAATAGTAATAATACTTATCGTTTACAACAAATCCCAAAAATTGAAGGGGCTATTGTTGCTATGGAACCTCATACAGGACGTGTTCTTGCAATGGTAGGGGGGTTTTCCTTTTCTGAATCTCAATTTAATCGTGCAACGCAAGCTTATCGCCAAACAGGTTCTGCTTTTAAGCCCTTTGTTTTTGCCGCAGCGCTTGACAATGGATATACACCAGCATCAGTAATTTTAGATGGTCCCGTTGAAGTACGTCAAACTAATGGGCAAATCTGGCGACCTAAAAATTATGGTGGTACATTTGCAGGACCTTCTACATTACGTTATGGAATTGAACACTCTCGTAATCTTATGACTGTGCGGCTTGCCAATGATATGGGCATGTCTATTGTTGCTGAGTATGCAGAACGTTTTGGTCTTACAGATAAATTGCAACCTTATCTTCCCATGGCTTTAGGAGCTGGAGAAACAACACTTTTAAAGATGGTAACAGCTTATTCAGTTATTGCTAATGGTGGACGTTCTATTAAACCTTCTCTTATAGATCGAATTCAAGATCGTTACGGCAGAACTATTTACCGTCACGATAACCGTCTATGTGAGAATTGTAATGTTCAATCGTGGGATAATCAAAGCGAACCGACATTAATCGATGAACGAGATCAAGTTCTTGATTCTATGACAGCTTATCAAATTACATCTATGATGGAAGGAGCTGTTCAACGTGGGACAGCTGCACGTTTACGTTATCTTAATCGGCATATCGCTGGTAAAACGGGTACAACCAATAATTCTAAGGATATATGGTTCGTAGGATTTACACCTAACCTTGTTGTTGGTGTTTTCATGGGATATGATCAACCAGCTTCATTGGGATATAACGAAACAGGAAGTTCATTAGGAGTACCAGTCTTTGGTGAATTTATACAAGCTGCTCTGCAAGGCAAACCAGACGTGCCGTTTAAAGTGCCAGAAGATATGATTTTAATGCCAATTAATCGCAAAACAGGTATGCTTGCTCAAGCAGGAGATAACGATGTTATCATAGAAGCATTTAAACCAGGAACTGGTCCTGCTGATATATATCAAGTGATTGGTGGAACAGACTTTTTTCAAGAAGGGGTTCCAGCCGTCACTACTTCTCCACAAGTTAATAAAGCTCTTCAAGATGGTAGCGGTGGATTATATTGATTTGAAAAAAATTCTTTTGATAGGCTAACAGATATGAATAATATTCGCCGTGTTGTTCATAATTGAGATGTAATAAATAACTTTGTAAAATTATTAGAATAAAAAATTCAAAAAAATTATTATTTTAAAAATAATGACTAAGGTATTAAATTATGAGAGCAGAAATAGAAACATTAGTTGATGAAATTCAGCAGGCGATTAGTTTGCTAAGGAGGCATCTTTAACTGGGAGGAGTCACTAAAACGCCTTGAGTATCTCAATCAAAAGGCAGAAGATCCGTTGCTTTGGAATGATGCTCAAAAAGCACAAGATATGATGCGTGAACGTCAAAATCTCGAAGACTCGATGAATAGCACTCAGTTGTTTGCACAAAGGCTTGAGGAATGTATTGAGCTAATAGCAATGGGTGAAGAAGAAAATGACGTAGGAATTATCGCTGAAACTGAAAATACAATACGTCAACTTAAAAGCGAAATAGACAAGCGACAAATTGAGATGCTTCTTTCAGGAGAAGCAGATTCAAACGATACTTATTTAGAGATCCATGCTGGAGCAGGGGGAACAGAAAGCCAAGATTGGGCCTCTATGCTTTTGCGTATGTATACTCGTTGGGCTGAACAGCATAAAATGAAAGTTGAAGTACTAGAAACTCATGATGGTGAAGAAGCAGGTATAAAATCAGCTACTATTCTTGTAAAAGGACATAATGCTTACGGTTTGTTAAAGACTGAATCAGGTGTTCATCGTTTAGTTCGTATTTCGCCATATGACTCAAATTCAAAACGACATACCTCTTTTGCAAGTATTTGGGTTTATCCGGTTGTTGATGAAAATATTGAAGTTGACCTTTCAGAAGCAGATGTTCGTATTGATACGTATCGTGCATCAGGAGCTGGAGGCCAACATGTTAATACTACAGATTCCGCAGTACGTATTACGCATATAAAAACTGGTATTGTTGTTCAATGTCAAACAGAACGCTCTCAACACAAAAATAGAGCAACAGCTTGGTCAATGTTACGCGCACGCCTTTATGAAGAAGAACTTAAAAAACGAGAAGAAGAAACTAACGCAGTTGAGGCGTCTAAAACAGAAATTGGCTGGGGACATCAAATTAGATCTTATGTTCTTCAACCCTATCAGCTTGTTAAAGATTCGCGTACAGGACTTGAAAATACTGATCCACAAACTGTACTCAATGGTGATTTAGATGCATTCATAGAAGCCGCACTTGCTCAACGCGTTCACGGGAAACAAGAGTTGAGAGATATTAATTAATTATGTAGCATTATCCTACAGCACACAGAGCACATGCGGCGGCTAAAACATTTTCAGCGTGTCCGGATACACAAACTTTACGCCATTCTTCAGCGATTTTTCCAGTTGAATCAATTAGAAAAGTACTCCGTTCAACACCCATATATTTACGTCCATACATGCTTTTTTCAACCCAAACGCCGTAAGCATCAAGTGTAGTTTTTTCTTCATCTGAAATAAGGATAATATCAAGTTTATGTTTTATTTTAAATTTATCATGTTTAGCAATATTATCTGGAGACATACCAATGATCGTGACTCCGATTTCATTAAATTTTTCTTTTAATCGGGTAAAATCGATCGCTTCATTTGTGCATCCACTTGTGTCATCTTTTGGATAAAAATATAAAACAACTGGTTTTCCTTTAAAATCAGAAAGGCTTAATTGCCCTCCACCATCACGCGGTAAATTAAAATTAGGAGCGGTATCACCTTTCATTAGTCTTGTCATTACATTATCTCTCTTTGTTATGTAAAATCATTGCATAAGATATGAATGTATAGCAAAAAATTATTCAATTATAGGATAGATTCCTCAGAAAACTTTTCTCTATCATAATATAGTGTACTAATATAACTAAAATAATTATAAATGATTATATTGGTTTAATTAAAACATGTTTTTTCTTACCAAAAGACAGCTTAATTACTTCATTTGCATTGACATCTTTTTCAACAATAAGATGCTTTTCATCTTCAATAATTTGATCATTTACACGTACACCACCGCCTTGGATATATCGACGTGCCTCACTATTTGATCTAGCGAGCCCTGCTTTTACTAAAAGAGTAAGCACTCCAATGCCTGCTTTTAATTCTGTAGCATTGATTTTAATATTGGGAAGATTTTCTCCAAACATTTTTTCTTCAAAGGTCTTACATGCGGTTTCTAAAGCTTCATTTGCGAGAGTGCGACCATGTAGCATTGCAGTAACTTCTGTTGCTAGAATCTTTTTTGCTTCATTAATTTCAGCACTTTTTAATGCAGAGAGTTTAGCGATCTCGGTCATTGGTAATGTAGTATAAAGCTTTAAAAATCGTGTAACATCAAGATCTTCTGTATTACGCCAATATTGCCAAAATTCATAAGGAGAAAACATATCTGCATTGAGCCATATAGCACCATTGAGTGACTTACCCATTTTGGCACCAGAAGAAGTTGTAAGTAATGGTGAAGTTAATGCGTATAATTGGGGTGTTCCTAAGCGATGTCCTAATTCAATACCATTTACAATATTACCCCATTGGTCAGAACCACCCATTTGTACCCGTAAGCCATAACGCTTATTAAGCTCTACGAAATCATAAGCTTGCAGAATCATATAATTGAATTCAAGAAATGATAAAGAATGTTCACGTTCGAGTCTTAGTCGAACAGAATCAAATGATAACATGCGATTAATTGAAAAATATTTTCCTACATTGCGTAAAAATTCTAGATAGTTTAAATGGCATAGCCATTCAGCATTATTCACAATACATGCATCAGTTTTTTTATTACCGAATGTTAAGTAATTCGTAAATATTTTTTTAATGCTCATGATATTTTCAATAATATCATTGTGTGTTAAAAGACGCCGAGCTTCGTCTTTAAAGGAAGGATCACCAATTAAGCCTGTTCCACCACCCATTAATATAATAGGGCGGTGACCAGTTTTCTGCAACCAATGAAGCATCATAATTTGAAGAAGGCTTCCAGCATGTAGGCTCGAAGCTGTTGGATCAAACCCAATATAAGCAGTTACGGTTTCCTTTAAAAAAAGGTCATCTAAGCCTTTTTCATCTGAAATTTGATGAATGAAACCCCGTTCGCTTATAGTATGCAAAAATTCAGATTTAAAAGCAAACATGAATCTCATTCCCTCTTAACTGTAATATCTGTTTATATATTATGCACTTAATACAATTTTTATTATCAAATGGTACACTTTTCACAAGAAACGAGAATTTTAGCGAATATAATGATAGATTGATAAAAAGAAAAAATATATAAAAAACAATAAATTATGTTTTTATTTTTTGTGTCCTTATCAAATTCTTATATTTTTATGCATAATACAATTGCTCGCTTTTGATAAAAAACGCCAATATACAAGCTTTTATAAAAAAATTACAATAATCGCAATTACGAGATTTACGAATAATTGTAATAATTAAAATGTATGATATTGAACTTAGAATGAATTTATAATCTTAGCTTTAGAAGATCAATAATACTAATTCATTGAATAAATTATCTATTCTTTAATATCAGAATGAGTAAAAATCTAAATAAAAATTTTCCATAAGATTTTATAAAAGGTAAGTAATAACGTGTGGTATATTCAAAGAAATATAGAATCTATCTATCATAACAGTTCTAAAAGATGTAATGAGTGCTAAGATTTTTTTATGCATCAAAAAAAAGCCTTTACGCCATATATTTATCGGATAGATTTTAGCATTACAAATTTTATGTAAAGATCATTTAGTAAAGTTTATAAAAAGTAATCTTGCTTATACATGTATTATTGATTGAGGATTTAGACAAAACTTTCTATCTTTACCAATGGTAATAAGAGCAGCTTATTGATACAATAATGTATTTAAGTTAGTAATTTGAAAATAGAGGAGAGTACAGTGAATGTTGATGAAATCAAAAAACTTGATAGTTATTTTAAAACCAAATTTCAAAATTCATCCTTACAAATAAAGGCACGACCTAAAAAGAATGATTCTTGCGAAGTCTATATAGGAGATGAATTCTTAGGTATTATTTATCGCGATGAAGAGGACAATGAAGTATCTTACAATTTTTCTATGGCTATATTAGGTATCGACTTAGATAATTGATATATGATTGTAATTAAATAGAATTTCTCTCTAATTGAATTTTTATATAAGCTTTAATTCTTTAAAACTTGTATAATTATTACGTGCGATAATAATGTGATCATGAATAGTAATTTCTAATGCGTTTGCAGCGTCTTTTAATCTATGTGTCATCGATATATCTGCTTTAGAAGGTGAAGCATTACCTGAAGGATGGTTATGAATTAAGATCAATCCTGATGCCGATAATTGCAAAGCTCGAGAAATTACTTCGCGAGGATAAACAGGGGTATGATCAATAGTTCCAGTTTGTTGTACTTCATCGGAAATCAAACCGTTCCTTTTGTCAAGAAATAACACACGGAATTGCTCACGCGTTTCATGAGCCATTACGGCTTTGCAGTAAGCTAATACTTTATCCCATGAAGAAAAAATATCACGCTTATACAATTGTGCACGAGCAAGGCGTCCTGCTACATCTGAAATAATTTTTAGATCGATAGCAGTAGCTGGACCACATCCTTCAATTTCTTGAAGTCGATGAATATCTGCTGTCAACACATCGGCTAATGAACCAAAATTCGCTAATAAATTTTTAGCTATTGGTTTTATATCAGCTCGAAGAATAGTACGAGAAAGTAATAGTTCAAGATATTCATAATCTTCAATCGCGTTACCCTTTGTTTTTAAATAGCGTTTACGAAGACGTTCACGATGTCCTTGATAATGTCTATATACTTTTGAATTTTTCTTAATTTTTTTATTATTCCTTTGTGGTACTGGATGAGCTGGAACAGTTGATGTTAGTTCAAAAGAACTATTTTCGGCGACTCCATTTTTATTAGTCTTTTTTGCCATGATATTTCTACATTTACTTAATTACATGAATTTAAAGTATAAAAAATATTTTTAGGAGACTGAGTGAATATTTCACATCCTTCACTTATTACGCCAATTGTATGTTCGTATTGTGCCGTCAGAGAGCGATCCCGGGTAACAGCAGTCCAACCATCCGATAAAACCTTAATTTGTGGTTTGCCAAGATTAATCATAGGCTCGATAGTAAATATCATGCCTTGTTTAAGCTCTGCACCTTCGCCTGGTTTTCCATAATGTAAAATATTTGGTGCATCATGAAAAAGTTGACCAATTCCATGCCCACAAAAATCTCTTACAACGGAGCAGCGTTCCGATTCTGCATAATGTTGAATAGCAGCACCAATATCACCTGTCGTTGCTCCAGGTTTGACTGCAGCAATTCCTCTCATGAGGCTTTCATGAGTTATCTGTAATAAGCGTTCTGCAGCACGCTTGATTTTTCCAACAGGATACATACGGCTTGAGTCTCCATGCCAACCATTGAGAATAAATGTCACGTCAATATTAACAATATCACCTTCTTGTAAGGGTTTTTCATTTGGTATTCCATGGCAAACAACATGATTGATAGATGTACAACACGAATGACCATACCCATGATAATTCAGATCAGCGGGCAAAGCATTTCGCTCAGCTCCAAAAACAAAAACGAAATCATCAATTTCTTGTGTTGTAACACCTGGCCTAATAATGTCGCTGAGTGCATCAAGACATTCTGCTGCAATTCGACCAACTTTACGCATTTGAGAAAAAGCATAATCATCGAAAATACGGATTTGACCATTAAATTTTAAAGGAGCTTTATTATATTCAATATAACTAACCATTTTTTTTATTATTTTCTATCTTTACTTGATGAATCGGAAAAATACCTTCGACACTTACGTGGCATTTTATAGCATAAAATTCTACCCCTGATTTTAGTGCTAAATCAAATTTACATCCATAAATGGGATCAAGATCATGGCAAATTTTAAAAGCGGAACAGTCCTCTCGTTGAATTACATATAACATGGCAGCTCGTTTTCCTTGTTGCACAATTTTTATCAGTTCTTCAAGATGGCGTGCACCACGTTTTGTTATGGTATCAGGAAATTCTGCTAATTGCTTTTGGCGAATAAAATGGACATTTTTTACTTCTAAATAACACTCAGACAAATCGTTATTGCGTAAGAGAAAATCAATACGTGATTGGCCGTAGCGTTGTTCTTTCAAAATTGTTTTATAATCACTAAATTCGTGCAATATCCCATCTTGAATTGCTTCCAAAGCAAGTTTATTTGCTAAAGTTGCATTAATACCAACTAAGGTATTATCTGTTTCAACAATTTCTAAGCGATACGGATATTTCCGTTTTGGATCATCACTATAGGAAAGCCAAACATTAGAATCAGGAGTTGTTAATCCAAGCATCGAGCCAGTATTAGGAACAGAAACCGTAAAGATGTGTTGGTCATTCTTTTTAACATCAGCAAGAAAGCGTTTATAACGACAAATAAGTTTTGCAGGATGAAGTTTGGAAACAAAGAACATACGACCTTATTAAAATATATGATTTTTTAATTCAACTCGGATCATAATAAAGAGTTATACTAACTTTAGCTTAGCGCTTAAATAGCGTCTTTATAATTATTGTTATAAATATTTTAGTTATTTTTCTTTCAAAGCTCATTATTCTATTGACTATTCAATCAATAGAAGCATCATTTGCAAAGATAAATTAGTTATGGCTGTCCTCAATAAGGTTATTTTATGAAATATTCATTTAAAAAGTTGCGTTTTAAAAAATTAATAATGAAGGCATAATTTATGAAAACTGGTGAAGTAAATGGCCGGAACAAATAGAAAATGTCAAAATGTAATGAATGGCCCAATTATTGTTTTAGTTGAGCCACAATTATCAGAAAATATTGGTATGGTAGCAAGAGCGATGGCCAATTTTGGTTTATCAAAACTTCGACTTGTTAAACCGCGAGAAATATTTCCAAATGAAAAAGTTCAGGCTACAGCCAGCAAAGCAGATCATATCATTAATGATACACTAATATTCGATACATTATGCGATGCAATTGCGGATTTAAATTATGTTTATGCGACGACAGCACGTGAAAGATGTGGTTTTAAAACTGTTAAAAGTGCTGTAGAAGCTGCAAATATTTTGCGTTATTATGAGAATATTGGTCATAAAACAGGTATTTTATTTGGAAGAGAAAGGTGGGGATTGAAGAATAATGAAATTAGCCTTGCTGATGAGATTATTACTTTTCCAGTTAATCCTGCTTTCGCATCACTTAATATAGCGCAAGCCGTTTTGTTAATAGCTTACGAATGGATGAAATCAGGCTTGGAAGATTTGAGTGATACGGCTTTTCGTGCAATAAAGTTAAAACCAGCCGATAAAGCAACACTTCATGGTTTTTTATCACAGTTGGAAGATGCTTTAGATGTTCGTGGATATTTTAGACCTCAAGAGCGTAAAGAAGTAATGGTTACAAATATACGCTCTGTTTTTACACGCGCAAATTTTAGCGAGTCTGAAATTCAGCTCTTACGAGGTGTTATATCTTCACTGGATCATTTTTCGCCTAAATTTCCGCGGGGTAGTGGAGCCCCCGAAGGGCGTGATCGCAAAAAATTAAAAAAAATGTGAATACTTAAAAAAATGTGAATACTTAATGAGTGAACAACCTCTTCTTTTCTTTGATAGTGGTATTGGTGGACTAACAATACTAAGAGAAGTACGCCTTTTTGTTTCCGAGTACCAATTTATTTATGTTGCTGATGATGCAGGATTTCCCTATGGTATCTGGGAAGAGGAGATGTTAAGACACCGTATTTTAAAGATTTTTACATATCTTCTAGAACTTTATAATCCTGCTTTATGTGTGATTGCTTGCAATACAGCTTCTACATTAATGATAGAAGATTTACGACGCGAATTTCCTAATATTCATTTTGTAGGAACTGTTCCTGCAATTAAATTAGCTGCTGAACAAACAAAATCTGGTGTTATTTCAGTATTAGCAACTCCTGGCACAGTTAAACGTGCATATACACATGAATTAATCAATTCTTTTGCTGGTCAATGTTATGTACAGCTTGTAGGAAGTGAAAAGCTAGCAGGATTTGCTGAGAATTATTTACGTGGTTATCCTATCAATTATGAAGAATTACGCCATGAAATTTTGCCATGCTTTATTGAGAAAAATGGCAAATTAACTGATATTATTGTCTTAGCTTGCACACATTATCCTTTTTTGATCAACTTATTTCGTGAACAAGCTTTATGGCCGGTTGATTGGATCGATCCAGCAAAAGCTATAGCTAAACACATAAGATCATTATTACCAATGAAAATCCAAAACAAGAATATGAAGGAATATACAGATTTCACTTTGTTTACATCACAAAATATAAGCCCTTCAACTGAAAATTTATTGCAAAAGTTTCACTTAAAAATAATGAAGGGAGTTGACTTTAAATTGTAAGATAAGTAGAAGTTAAGATGTTTTTTCTGAGAAAGATCATTAATTGACGTGTCCCGTGGGTAATTTGCAGTTGATGCAGGTGTTGTCCTGTCGGTTTTCTTTTTTGAAAACAGAGGAGGGCGCGTTTCCTTAAGATCTAATTTTTGATCTTATTTTTATTTAAAGGAAATGCGATGAGTAAACGCGAAACAACAAAACATAAAATTGACCGCCGTATGGGAGAAAATATCTGGGGGCGCCCAAAATCTCCAGTTAATCGCCGCGAATATGGTCCTGGACAACATGGTCAGCGCCGTAAAGGGAAACTTTCTGATTATGGAATCCAGTTGCGCGCTAAGCAAAAATTAAAAGGGTTTTATGGCGATATTTCAGAAAAGCAATTTCGCAAAACTTATGAAGAGGCTGCTCGTCGTCGTGGTGATACAGGTGAAAATCTTATAGGTCTTTTAGAGTCGCGTTTGGATGCTATTGTTTATCGTGCAAAGTTTGTGCCTACCATTTTTGCTTCTCGTCAATTTATTAATCATGGTCATGTTAATGTCAATGGTCGGCGTACAAATATTCAGTCATACCGTTGTAAACCAGGTGATGTGATTGAGGTCCGTGAAAAATCAAAACAACTTGTCTTAGTTTTGGAAGCTGTACAATTAGCTGAGCGTGATGTGCCTGAATATATTAATGTAGATCATAACAAGATGATAGCAACCTTTATCCGTATACCTGCTTTTGCAGATGTTCCGTATGCTGTTCATATGGAACCTAATTTGGTTGTTGAGTTTTATTCTCGTTAGCTTTTTATACAGAGATCATTGTTTTAATTTTCTCTATATATCAAAATTATTATGCTATAGCAGTGTTCTTGATAATAGCAACGGATGGTGTCTATTATTATTCTCTATAGCAATGCATTTTGATGATTTTTTCTTGTATAATTCAAACGTACAAATTGATTAAAATAGACTTAGATTATGTGATATGTCTGCTATTGGATTATAATTTATTATTGCAGGATTAAGTCATTGTATTATACAGAGTTATGATATTATAAATTGAATTTTAATCAAATTTTGTGTGATGAAAAAAAAACATGGATACGAGTGATCCTTTGGAAGAAAAGACTGGTGATTGTCATCCGATGTTCTGGGTTGCTCCTTCAACTGTACAATTTAATAAATTACGTAAACGTCTTTTGCGCCATATAAGGCAGGCATTAGATGATTTTTCTATGCTCTCTTCAGGAAAAAAATGGCTTATTGCCTTATCAGGCGGAAAAGATTCTTATGCTTTACTAGCACTTTTGCTTGATTTAAAATGGCGTGGTCTTCTATCTATTGACATTTTAGCTTGTAATCTTGATCAAGGTCAGCCAGCTTTTCCAAAGCATATTCTTCCCGATTTTTTAAATTATTATCAGATTCCATATCGCATTGAGTATCAAGATACTTATTCAATCGTTACAGATAAATTAACACAAACACAAACATATTGTTCACTTTGTTCTCGGTTGCGACGTGGACATTTATATCGGATTGCACGTGAAGAGGGATGCTCTGCTTTGGTACTTGGTCATCATCGTGATGATGTCTTAGAGACATTCCTTATGAATTTGTTCCATGGTGGCCGACTAGCAGCTATGCCTGGAAAACTTATAAATGATGAAAAAGATCTTTTTGTTTTACGTCCTCTTATCTATGCTGCTGAAGAAGATATAGAGAAATTTTCTCAAGCGATGCAATTCCCTATCATCCCTTGTAATTTTTGTGGGAGTCAAGATGGTTTACAGCGCAATGCAATGAAAAAAATGCTCAATGATATTGAAAAAAAAATGCCAGGACGCAAAGACATCATGATCCGTGCCTTAACAAATGTTCGTCCTAGTCATTTACTTGATAAAAAACTTTTTTCTTTTAAGAGTTTGTCATAATTATAAGATGCTAGAAAATAAGTTTAAGTTGTTGATATTTTCAAATTACGTTTCCATAAAGATCATAAGAATCTGATTGCTCGATTTTAACAGTAACAAATTCACCTATACGAAGTGGTCTCCGAGATGATATGTGCACAACACCATCTATTTCTGGAGAATCATATTTACTACGACCTTTAGCGATTTTACCTTGTGTTTCATCGATAAGAACTTGAAGTCTTTTTCCAATCTTTTTCTTTAAAAGATGTGCGGAAATTTTTTGTTGTTTTGTCATAAAACGATGCCAACGTTGTTCTTTCACTTCTTCTGTAATATTTTCCAATCCAAGATCATTTGCTACAGCACCTTGCACTGCTTCATATTTGAAGCAGCCAGCACGTTCAATTTTTGCTTCCTCTAACCATTCAAGAAGCATATTAAAATCTTCATTGGTTTCTCCTGGAAAGCCAACAATAAATGTTGAACGTAACGTTAAATCCGGACAAATTTTTCGCCATCTTTCAATTCTACGGCTTATTTTTTCGACATGGGCAGGACGTTTCATATTACGTAAAACAGTTGGTGATGCATGCTGAAAAGGGATATCTAGATAAGGAAGAATTTTTCCTGCAGCCATGAGCTCAATAGCTTCATCAATATGAGGATAAGGATATAAATAGTGCATTCTCACCCAAATTCCCATTTCACCTAGTTCGCGACAGAGATCTAAAAATTTTGTTTTGATAATGCGATTTTTCCAAACACTTTCAGCGTATTTAAGATCAATCCCGTATGCGCCAGTATCTTGAGAAATAACCAAAAGTTCTTTCACACCTGCTTGTACAAGTTTTTC
This sequence comes from Bartonella sp. AR 15-3, assembly GCF_002022445.1. GTDB lineage: Bacteria > Pseudomonadota > Alphaproteobacteria > Rhizobiales > Rhizobiaceae > Bartonella. The sequence continues at coordinate 692,651 of NZ_MUYE01000001.1, forward strand.
TGCTTCGTGAAGAACATCGCTTATAGGGCGTGAAATGAGATTACCACGTAGAGTAGGAATAATACAAAAGCTACACCGATTGGAACATCCTTCAGAAATTTTCAAATAAGCGTAATGGCGAGGTGTTAAACGAATACCTTGCGGAGGTACTAAATCTACAAAAGGATCATGAACTGGAGGTATTACTGTGTGCACTGCTCGTATAACACTTTCGTAATCTTGTGGTCCAGTAATAGCGAATACATTAGGATATGCTTGAAGAATAATATTAGGCTGAGCACCAAGGCAACCGGTTACAATAACTTTTCCATTATTTTTGATAGCTTCATCAATATTAGCTAATGATTCATTGCGAGCAGAATCAATAAAACCACAGGTATTAACAATAACCAAATCAGCTCCTTTATGTTTATTTGAGATCTCGTAACCTTCAGAACGAAGGCGTGTGATAATGCGCTCAGAATCTACAAGTGCTTTTGGACAACCGAGAGAAACAAAACTAATACGAGGCGCTACCATATAACAATTCCTGCAAATTCTTTAATGAAGCTCTCATTTGATTCATTATTTCTGCCATTTTACTACTTTTTTTAAAAAAGATTATTTATAAAACAAAATTTAAATAACTTTGTAAACTAAGTATTTAATTTCTTTTTGGGCTGAATATTTTATAAATCAAACTTACCCCTTATAATAAATAAAATTAGAAAATGATATTTTTTTTAATAAAGTGTTGACCAAATGAAGAGTCAATCGTATGTTCGATCTACTTTCTATAAGCAAGATTAACTTGTTTGGGGAGCGCGTAGCTCAGCCGGTAGAGCAACTGACTTTTAATCAGTAGGTCCAGGGTTCGAATCCCTGCGCGCTCACCATGCTTAAATAAAATCAATAGATATATATTCAGAAATTTTACTTCTACTGATTCTTTTCTAGTTTTTTGGAGGCTCTAAACTTGATTGTAGCCTTTTGAGTGATTCTTTATGCTCATTTTAACAGTTAGTGCTTTATTTATCACAGATAAATATTTTTTTTCCAATTGATTCGTATTGAATCACCACATCGCAAACCGATGTAAAGAAAAACATTAATCCAAGAAGCACATTCATTTATCACGCCCTATTGTTGTTATAGCTTCATAACGTTTATGAATGCTCTCTTGTATTGGCCAGTTTCCCAAATATATTTGAAAAAAAGAACTATATATTATCATTGGCTCAAGTTTGGTGAAGAAAATTTTAAAGCATAACAAATAAGGTGAACGTTTCTGTGAGGCCCAACATGCACAAAAGATCAACTCATAAAAATTAAAAAGACCTAAAAAACGATATTGCCCCATAATACGTTTTAGAAAAAAACGTGAAATCCTATTCCCTAACCTTTATTTTGTTATCCCGCACCTTTAAAAAACATATATAAAATCAAAATATTATAGAACGATAAAAATGCTGTGGCGGAGGGGGTGGGATTCGAACCCACGGTACAGTCTCCTGCACGCCGGTTTTCAAGACCGGTGCCTTAAACCACTCGACCACCCCTCCAAAGTAAATACGACCTTATTAAAAGAACAATATACCTTTTACAAGCTTCTTTTAAAAGGTCAATGACCTAAATTGTATTTCTAAAGATTTTAATTAAATCGTTTTGAATATTTTTATCAAAATGAATAAACATTATCGATAATAATAATATTCTAAGAAGCCAGATTGTAAACTCTGATATTTAAAAGCAGAAAAGGGGAGGAGGGCGATCACTTATTGTTTAGTTTTTTTGTTCAAACATATAAAAATTACTTTGATCAAAACAGATTACTATTTCTGTCTTTTCAGAGGTTAATATTTTATAATATTTATCATTAGAATACAGAAAAAAAGCAATGCCCTAACAAAAATATCAATTAACATGTCTGCAAGGTATAGTGAGATATAATGATAATATAAAGAAAAGAATTAGAATAAATTTTTAGTCATACATAAATATAATGTAGATAACTGAGTTTTTTCTCACCACAAAAGTTAAAAAAATAATTATTGAAAAATATTAAAATTATTTAAGAAATTGAAAACAATACTAATAATAACACCTATTATTGATCCTATTGCAACACCAATTATTATTCCAGCAGGAAGCGTTAGGCTTATACCTATTGCTACAATTGGGCCAAATCCTGGAAGAGCAATATAGCCATAATTCGCAAGAATTGCTGCAAGTGCTCCTGATAAACTACCATTAAGGCCTCCAACAAATGCTGAATCTTTAATATGATAATAAGTCCTTTTCAAAAAGTTTTTTTCATAATTGTTTGAGTTAATATCGCTATGCGCTTTAAAATTAATCATATTTTTTTCTTTCATTTTGAATATTAATTTCTCCAGAATAATCAATGGATATAAAAAAATAACAGTTTTTAAATTTTACTAAAGCACGCCAAATACCTTTATCATCTAAACGTAATCGTTTAATATTTTTAAAACCATTTTCTATAAGATGATTTTTGATTTGTGAAGCAGTGAATGAGTTTTTTCCCACTTTGCTGTTTTTTTGAAAGAAAATATATTGGGATATTTGATAACAGGGATCGTAATAAATATTTATTGGCAAAGCTATAACGGTGGGCGAGATACAAACAATCACCATAAAAAGAATAATAGTTGTTCTCAAACTTTTATTTAGTTTCATTTATGTTTGCCATCGATTAAAAAATTCTCTAAAATATTTACTTTCATATTAACTTAACCCTTTTATTCTTAATGGGTTCCCTAACATTTTATTTTCAAATCTTGTTTATCGAATAAATAAGATTATTTTCGTTTGAACAAATTTATACGAGGGTTTGTTTTAATGCGTGCGCATTTATATATACCGCTTATATATCAGCCTTTATTCATGAAAAAAACTTTTTAGGAATTTTCTAGCGACTAGAGCCTATATTAATAATGAGAAAAAATTCAAGATTTCCATTTTCATATGATAGAGCCGTGCAGGGGAGAAGAGAACGTATTTTTTTTTATTATTCAATCTTAATATTAGCTGATTCTGTTGTAAACATATTCATAATTGTTTTTAAGCTATAACCATAACCCATTCCTTCCCTCATAAATAAATTACGTAATGGTGAGCAATTACGTAACAATTCAAGCCCAATGCTACGCAAAATATGAACAGGTAGCATATTGGAGAGCAAAGTATAGCTAAGTGTATGAACAAATCCGCTTCGAGTAAAGATATCACATTTACGATGTTGATTATAATTAGCAGTGATTTCTTGAGAAATAGCAGTAGATATTTCATTAGGCATAAGATCAACCAAAGTTTGAATATCACGCATCCCTAGATTAAATCCCTGTGCACCGATAGGAGGAAAAACATGAGCTGCTTCACCAACCAAAATTACTCTTTTAGCGGCAAAGAGATTAGGAATAAGCCCTAAAAGAGGCCATGCTTGAATTTTAGTTTCTATTTTTATTTCACCAAGAATTGATTGCATTTGATTTTCAATTATTTTTGCAATTACTTCTAATTTCATGCTCAAAAGCTCTTTAGCACGAGAGGAGCTACCAATCCACACAAGACTAGATTTATTGCCTGGCAAAGGAACCTGTGTAAAAAGACCATCTTCTGTATAAAATTCAGTTGATATATTTTGATGAGGTAAATTATGTGAAAAATTGAAAACAAGTGCTATTTGTGGGTAATTCCACTGTTTAATATTAATTCCAGCTGCAGCTCTTGTCGGAGAAGAACGTCCGTCAGCAGCAACAGCAAGCGATGCTTTAATAACTTGTCTATCTTCAAGAGTGATACAAATATGATCTTTTTGATGATCAAAGTCTTTTGCTAAAGAAAAGAACCTCGTAATATTTGGTGTGTGTTTAATAGTATTGATTAAAGCGTCATTTAATTTTAAATTAGGTATATTATAACCGAAAGCTTTTTCACCAATTTCAGTGGAGTGAAAATTTACAGTAGGAGCTCGCACAATCTGAGATGTTATATCAATAATTCTAATTGAAGATAAGGCAGCTGCATAACATTTGATAGTATCCCAAATACTGAGCGTCTGCAGCATACGGATCGTAGGCATCATAATAGCAGTTGTTCGTAATTCATCTATTTTAGCAGGTGGACCAATCAGAGATACAGAATATCCTTTACGAGCAAGATTAAGCGCTGCTAACATACCGATTTGACTCGCACCAATAACAGCAATGTTCTGATGCATATTTTTTTTAGATATCACGATTGTTTAAGCCTTTTTAATATTAATCGTTACAGCATCTTCAAATAAATTATATCTTATTATATATTTAAATAAATATAAAATAATTATCTTGTACTCTTTTTAGCTATCAGTCATATGATAAATAGAGTAAGTATTTGAGAAAATAAATAAAAGCTCTAATTTAGGATAGAAAAGCCTTGAAACTTAAAACTCAAATTAATAGCGATAGATTATATCCCAAAATAGTGACAGTATTGCAAGTAAAAGCATTTTCTGTTCATTTATTAACGGCATCAGGCTCATTTTGGGCATTTCTTTCTCTAATATCTGCGTCCGAAAAAGAATGGGTCTCTATGTTTTTTTGGCTTGGACTTGCTTTTTTTGTCGATGGTATTGATGGGCCAATTGCGCGTAAATTAGACATAAAATATATACTTCCAGCATGGTCTGGTGAAATACTGGACAGTATCATTGATTATATAACTTATATTTTAATTCCAGCATTCGCGCTTTACCAAAGTGGTTTTATGAATCCTAAATTATCATTTATATCAAGCGCTATTATCGTCATTTCATCAGCTGTTTATTACGCAAATACTGGAATGAAAACTGAAGAAAATTTTTTTAAAGGATTTCCTGTAGTTTGGAATATGATGGTTTTTATGCTTTTTGTGGTAAAACCGGGGGAATGGATTGCTTTCATTATTATTTCTTTATCAGCAATTGTATCTTTTTTACCTATTTATTTTATCCATCCAGTGAGAGTTATCCGATTACGTATGCTTAATTTTTCAATTTTTCTTATATGGTGCTGTTTTGGTATAGCTGCATTTTTTTACCAGCTAAATGCTCCAAATTGGATTAAAATTGGAATTTCAATCTCTGGTCTTTACATTTATTGTATTGGTGCTGTTATGCAATTTTTTCCCAAATTAGGTGTAAAAGATAATAAAAAATAACGGAATTATTCTTATATCAGTTATCAGTTTTAATGAATTAAAGTTCCATAATATATATTATGCGATAATTTATAAAATATCCGCTACGCTTATAACACATTCGTTTCAAAGATAAGTCCTTGATAAGCTGGTTCAACGTGCGCTGGGACAGAGTTTGCAACAGCATTATAGTCAAGTGAGTTATCCATATGTGTTAATATAGCTCGTTTTGGTTTAAAATATTTTATCCAATATAATGCTTGATCAACTGAAAAATGACTTGGATGAGGTGCAAATTGGAGAGCATCAATAATTAAAACATCTAAATTCATAAGACATGACAATGTTTTTTCAGGAAACTCACTAACATCTGTACAGTAAGCAACATTACCAATACGAAAACCCAAAGAATGAGTGCCACCATGAATCTGTAAATGTGGCTGAAAAACAATAGCTCCACCCTGCCCTTGGATTTTAAACTCACTGTTTTCATATATAAGATTTTCTTTCAAAATGGGTGAATAATGTGATCCCTTTTGTGTTTGAAAACAATAACCAAAAGCTTTATTAAGGTGTTTTAACGTAAAAGCATCTGCATAAATGTCTATTAAACATTTTTGTGCGAGGGCATAGCTGCGTAAATCATCAATACCGTGAGTATGATCTGCATGGAAATGCGTATAAACAGCAGCATTAAGATGACTAATACGCGCATTAATCATTTGTGAACGAAAATCCGGACCAGTATCAATAATGACTGTCGTTTTCATTCCCGATTTATCAATTCGTTGAACTAATAAAGAAGTTCTATAACGTTTATTTTTAGGATTATTTGAATCACAAGCTCCCCAATAGCCATTAGGACGTGGCACCCCTGGTGATGAACCACAACCCAATATTGTAAAACGGTATCGATCAGACATTTTGTTTTCTATTTCATTTTACTAAACAAACGAAAGGCATTTTGCGTTGTTAGTTGTACTGTTTCTTCAATGCTTAAATTAATAGTTTTAGCAAGAACAGTCGCTATATGACACAAAAAAGATGGCTCATTTGTTTTGCCACGATAAGGAACAGGTGCTAAAAATGGAGCATCTGTTTCAATCAATAAACGCTTATGAGGAACAATTTTCGCTATTTCACGAATTTCAAGAGCATTCTTAAAAGTGAGAATACCTGAAAAAGATATATAGCCACCAAGTTCAATAGCAGTATGAGCAAGTTGCATTCCAGAAGAATAACAATGAAGAACAAATGGAAAACATTTCTCTTTTGTTTTCTCACGTAATATTTGTTCCATATCTAAATCAGCATTGCGCGAATGAATTACAAGAGGTAATTGTGTTTCTTGAGAGGCGATAATATGCTTGATAAAATTTTCCTTTTGCTCTTGAGGTAAAGAATAATTGTAATGATAATCAAGTCCAGATTCACCAAATGCAACGATTTTAGGATGCTTTGATAAATGAATAAGATTTTCAACTTTAATATTTTGTTCTTCATGTACATAATTAGGATGAGTTCCAACAGAACAAAAGACTTGATCATAAGTCTGTGTAATTTCTAAAAGCTTATCCAATTTATGAATATGCGTTGAAATCGTTATCATACGTCCAACATTAGCAGTCAGAGCCCGCTGAATAATTCCATTCAAATCTTGCGAAAAATCCTCAAAATCAAGATGACAGTGTGTATCAATTAACATCATCAATATCAGCTTTCATTAGAAATATAACGAGGAAAAATTGGCACTGGTGGTGAAAGTACAGTCTCTTCTTTAATTCTTAAATCACTAATATGATGCAATAGTCGATCCTCTTCAGCAACTGCAAGACTGTCAAGAAGTTTAGCTGCTGATTGTGGAATGAAAGGTAATAGCATGATCCCTACTCGTCGCAAAACCTCTAAGGTTATATAAAGAACTGTAGAAAATCTTTCTGGATTATTTTTACGTAAACTCCAAGGCTCTTCACTAGCAAAATAACGATTGGCATCTGCTACAACTGAAAAAATAGCTGAAAGCGCTAAATGTGGGGCCTGATCTAACATAGTTCGGCGTACAATTTCAAGTACTTGAAGAGATTGTTTCAATAACTGTTCATCTTGAATTAAAAATGCAGCTGGTGTAGGAATTTTCATATTACAATTTTTTTCAATCATAGATAAAGAACGTTGAGCTAAATTACCAAGATCATTAGCAAGATCAGCATTAATGCGATTGACAAAATTATCATGATTGTAACTACCGTCCTGCCCAAATGGTACTTCACGAAGAAAAAAATAACGTACTTGATCAAGACCATAGCGCTCAACCATTTCAAAAGGATCAACTACATTTCCAACAGACTTTGACATTTTGGCACCGCGGTTAAGTAAAAATCCGTGTGCAAAAATCCGTTTAGGTAATTCAATTCCAGCAGACATTAAAAATGCTGGCCAATAAACCGCATGAAAACGAATAATGTCTTTACCAATAATATGAATATCTGCAGGCCAAAACCTACGTTTCTTTGAATTTTCATCAAAAAAGTCAACTGCAGTAAGATAATTTGTAAGTGCATCAACCCAAACGTACATTACATGCTTTGGATTCCCTGGAACACGAATTCCCCAATCAAAAGTTGTTCGTGAAATGGAAAGGTCTTTTAAGCCTGATTTGACAAAATTTATAATTTCGTTACGTCGTTCATTAGGCCCAATAAAATCAGGATATTTTTCATAATGCTCAAGAAGTGCTTTTTCATAACGTGAAAGCCTGAAGAAATAACTTTCTTCTTCATTCCATTCAACTGGAGATCCTAACTCTTTCTCACGACGGATCCCTTCTTGATCAATTTTGGTATCTTTTTCTTCATAATAAGCTTCTTGACGAACTGAATACCAACCAGCATAACAACCAAGATAAATATCACCTTTAGCTTCCATTTTTTTCCAAAGTTCTTGACAAGCTTTATGATGCCGTTCTTCCGTTGTGCGGATAAAATCATTATTAGAGCAATTAAGCATTGCAAGCATTTTTTGAAAAACAGCACTGTTGCGATCTGCAAGTTGTTGAGGTGTCATATTTAACATCTGTGCTGTTTGTTGCATTTTTAGACCATGCTCATCCGTACCAGATAGAAAAAATACATTTTTTCCATCGGCTTTTTGGAAACGGGCCAAGGCATCGCTTACAATTGCGTTATAGGCATGTCCAATATGCGGAGCACTATTAGGATAAAAAATTGGAGTCGTTATATAGTATATGTCACGCATAATTATGCCCATTATAAAATGTAATCAAAGAATATGAATGACATAACGTTTGTTTGTAACATTGTCACGAAAAAAGCTTATTTTCATAAACAATCTCATGAGTTTTAAAAAGAAGATTAATGACGAATTGCTTTTTATCAAGATTAAATGATTGTATTTCTATTATTTCTTGAAAGACATTTTGCCATGTTTCTGCATACTTTTTGGATAAATGAATAGCTCCCTCTTTTAGCAACATAATAGCTTTTTTATGAATTCTATCAAGAATTTCATCACAAAACTGTTGAAATTGTATATCTGTATCAGATAACGAAAGCGCTTGAGCAAGATTATGTGCAATAACTGGATCACAAATAGATTGCTCTAAGAGTTTATTAATGGTTTGAATAATTTCAAGGCCACCATGACAAAGAAGTAATGCTGCTTTTCGAAGACTACCTTGAGATTTTTGAATAATTGTTTCAATATTTTGCGGGTTAATTAATTCCTGATTAGGAAAAAAATGTAAAATGGCTTTTTGCATTTCATTATCATGTAAAGGTCTTAGAGAGATTTTCTGACAACGTGAACGAATTGTTGGAAGCAATTTTCCTAAAGAATGAGAAATAATAATGAATAAAGTTTTTGTTGGAGGCTCTTCAAGTGTCTTAAGAAGAGCGTTTGCAGCATTTCTATTCATATCATCCGCAGAATCAATAATGATAATGCGCCACAAACCATCTCGAGACGTCTGAGTTAAAAAATGCTTGATATCACGGATATCGTCAACTGTGATTTCTGTTTTGAACTTTTTTGTTTTTACATTGAAACGACGTGAGACGTGTATAATACCAGGATGACTACCCTGCTTGATTTGGCGCCATATGATTGAATCTTGTCCTGGTTGCAAAAATTTGTTTTTTTGAGAATTTAAAATATTCCAAGCAAGATGAAATGCTAACGTTGCTTTTCCTATTCCACGTTCTCCTTCAAATAATAGCGCATGATGTAGCTGCCCTTCTCTAAGCATTTGCCCTAAAAAATGACGAACCTCTTCATGGCCAATGAGGGTATTATTCTGTGAAGGTGATAAAATACCGTCAATATCATCATATTGACGTAAAAAATTTATATCATTCATGAAAAAGCCAATAGTGCCTGATGACAAATATCTTTTATTTGATCTGCAATTACTTCGACTGAACATGTCCCGTCAATAACTTGAAATCTGTGAGGCTCATGTTTCGCTAATTCAAGAAAAGCTTGGCGTCTTTGCTCTTGAAGAGCTAGACTAGCTTTTTCAAAATAATCAATTTTTTTTCTTCGTAAGTTTACACGCTCCATCCCAAGTTTTGCAGGTATATCTAATAAAAACGTTAAATCAGGTTTTATTCCTTTCATACCAATATGCTCTAAAATAGAAAAAATATGTGCATCCACTTTATTATCTAATCCTTGATAAACCCGTGTAGAATCAATGAATCGATCACATAAAACAATCTTTCCAGCTTGCAAAGAAGGTTTAATGATTTCAGAAACATGATCAGCACGTGCTGCTGTAAATAAAAACGTTTCAATAAATGGCCCATATTCGGCTACACTACCTGATAATAAAATATAGCGTATTGCTTCTGCACCTGCTGTTCCTCCAGGTTCACGCGTTATAATAACATCGTAACCTTTTCTACCTAAATGTTGAGCAAGCAAAGAAATTTGAGTTGTTTTTCCTGCGCCTTCTCCTCCTTCGAATGTAATAAAATAACCTGACATGTAAGAATCTCTTAATTCCTTATTTTGGTGCACGTTTGCAAATTATAAGTATTTCCGTGACCACCCAATTGTTATTTCATAAAGTGCATCTTTTACTTTTGCAAAAAAATTGCCTTTTTCAATATCTGCTCCAGCCCAGATTGATTTTTCAACAAGAAGTTGTTTATCTGAAAAAATTTGAATAATACCAATTTTTTCCCCTATAGTGATAGGAGCTTTTAACGGACCATGATATTGAATTATCGCTTTCACATCATTAAAAGTTTTTTGCTTTGAAAGCATAAAACTTATCGGTTCTTTAACAATAAGCGGAACAGAATTTTGTGCTCCACCATAAACAGAAGCATAACCAACCGTCTCACCTCTTGTAAAAACTGTTTTAAGATCAAAAGCTGTCATAGCCCATTCAAGAATGCGTTCTATTTCTTTTGTACGCTCTTTTTTATTTTGCAAGCCGTTAACTGCAAGAAAAATACGTCGCTGTTTCTTACAAGCAGAAACAACTGTTGAAAACCCTATTTCTTCACTATAACCGAAACCTAGTCCCTCTATTTCTATATCATTTTCTTGAAAAAGAAGGGAATTTTTATTATGTTGAGTAATCTTATTCCAAGTAAATTTAGGCTCACGATAAAGAGCATAATAATCAGGATATTCACGAGAAATATGGCGCGCTAACGTAATTATATCACGTAATGTTATAAATTGCCCTTTTTCAGGGAGCCCTGTTGCGTTAACAAAATGGCTCTGTAGCAATCCAAGTGTTTTAGCCCTCTTATTCATTAATTTTGCAAAGTTAGCTTCATTACCAGCTATTCCTTCAGCTAAAGTAATAGCTGCATCATTTCCATTAACAATAATAAGACCTCGCAAAAGATCAAAAACACTAATTTCCGTTTTTTCCTTTGCAAACATAGTGGTTGTACCGGAAGGCGCTCCCCCTTTTCTCCAAGCATTTTCACTGACTTTAAATTTTTGTGTTTTATTTAAAAATCCTTTTTTAAGTTGATAAAAAACCACTTCAGCTGTCATCAATTTTACTAATGAAGCAGGAAAAAAAACAACGTCGCTTTGTTTTTCAAAAAGTATTGTATCTGTATTGTCATCAAATATCAGCAATTGTAATGCAGATGTTTGAAACTTTTTTGTTTGTCCTTGTTCATTGAATACTAATATCCAAACTAAGGAAAATAAGACTTTTAATAACAGATACATGCTGCTTCACCCTATTTTTTAGGATCAACATAAAGCGGTTTATTATACAAGAAAAGATTTATTCTTTTTTTAAATAAAGTGTTTTCAGAATAAAAAAATGCTTTAAAAGCCATTTAGTTTACTGAACCTATTTTAAATATTTAATAGAAGCAACTTGATAGAATGATGTGGGTTTATCAAGCAAAACCGGGCCAATTTGCGGCAATTTTATTGAAATAGTTTCATTTTGTTTCTTTTGATTACTCACAATATAATTATTTACATTAAAAGTAAATGATGTAATATCTTTTTGCGCTTCTATAGTATTTAATAATGCCATCATCATAGATGGGTTATAATTTCCAGGTTTATAAGAAGCTATTAAATATTCACTATCATAATTATTAATAGGTGCTTCAGAAACATATTCTACTTTAACATCTGCGGTGCCTTGATTTAAATAACCAAGCATTGTTGCAGCTTGTTTTGATAGATCAATAATTCTATTTTTCATGTAAGGACCACGATCATTTACTCTAACGATGATAGAGGACCCATTTTTCAAATTAGTAACACGAGCATAACTAGGTAACGGCATAGTAGGATGTGCTGCAGTTAAAAGATTCATATTATAAACTTCACCATTTGCAGTTAAGCGTCCATGAAAATACGAACCATACCACGATGCCTGTCCAACACGCTGATATGTTGGATCAGCTTTTGGATAGTACCACTTTCCTTTTATTTGATAAGGTTTACCAATAATAGCTCGTTTTACAACTTTATTTTTTGATTTATTTTGTTCACTTAAAATTCTTTCAGGCACAGAAACAGCTTTAGCCTTTATAGCTTTATTATTATCAACATTTTTTGTTGAAAGTTGCAATATTGGACTTGCACAAGCTATCAACAATTGAGTGGCAACTATTATAAAAATAAATCGAAATATCAATTTAACAATGGAGGTAAATTTTACATTGCTATCTAAAAGCATTTATCAACCCGCTTATTTCTATATTTACATCATGTACACAAACAAAACTAAAATCTCTGCATATGATAAGGAAATTAACGCTATTGAAAATCCTTACTCCCACGCGAATGTCTATGGTATTATTAAAATTTACTTTTTATCAATAGTTTAACACAACGTTAAAAATATTTATTATATCATTAGAAATGATAAATAACATTTTAAAAAGATAAAATAGTCATTAAAGTTTAATAAAATCAATTTATTAAAGTAGAATCTTGAATAAAATAATCACGATGTAGTTTATTAAATAAATAGTATATATTTATGTGAATAACTTATAAATGCTTTTAATTTAAGAATAGCAGATAAACATATTCAACGAATCGTCTCAACATTTTTTATTAATTTATGCATAAAAAATATTGAAAAATATTCTTGATGAGCACGTAGAAATTACAGTTGTGAAATTATATGCTATAATAAAGTCTATTTACTCAAGCTTTTAAAAGCCTAAACTATTTTAAAGGAGAATTTGATGCATCCATAAAGATGGGTAGTATCAATAACAGACATAAAAGTGATAAAGGCCAATCTCTTCAGACAACACCATCTTCAAATCTTGATCTTTAAATTTCAGTATGTCTTTCTTGTAAGGCAATTGTTATTCCGTTTATCATCAGATATTTTCTCTTTAATTACTTTATTTTTTTACCATCCACACAAATGTTTATTCTGTTTGCTATACTTCAAGATTTGTCTTATCAAATTTGCTTTTTTGAGCTGATGATAGCACAGTCTTTCTTCTCCAGATAAATTAGAAACAAACCAATACAAAATTAGCAGAGATAACACCAAACACTTGAAATCCTATATTACATTTTTTTATGCAAAATAAGCTGAATACACTAACTTCAATGATCGTTTTAATTTTTAATCATTAATAAAATAACCAAGATTCCATAAATTCTTGTTAAAGAATGTATAATTAGCTTTTTCGCTAAACTAATTATTGAAAACTAAGCTAATTCGTTAATATAAAATGAGCTAATTTACAAAGTTCAAAATATTTTGTCATATAATAAGCTATGCCCTATATACATGAATAAGTTTTTGGAGATATTTTATGCTAGATGTACTAACTACACAACGAACTATAACTATCTATCCTAAGTTAAAAATATTAAAGCTATTTTTTATTGTTATTTTTTTAGCGTTTTTAATACCGTTTTTAAGCGGATGTGGATTTAATGTGATACCAACAAATGAAGAAAAAGCGCATGCAGCATGGAGTGAAGTTTTAAACCAATATCAACGTCGTGCAGATCTAGTTCCTAATCTTGTAGAAACTGTTAAAAGTTATGCATCACACGAAAAAACTGCACTTGCTAATGTTATAGAAGCACGTGCAAAAGCAACGCAAACAACCATTAATGCTGAGATGTTAAATAACCCAGAAATTATACAACAATATCTCAGTAATCAAGCAAATTTATCAAGCGCACTTTCACGCCTGATGGCTATTGTTGAAAATTATCCCGACCTTAAAGCAAATCAGAATTTTTTAACTCTTCAATCACAACTAGAGGGAACTGAAAATCGTATTTCTGTTGCTCGCCGTGATTATATTGAAGCAGTACGTATGTATAATACTGCACTTAAAACAATGCCAACAATAATTTGGGCAAAGTTATGGTTTCGCGATGCAAGATCTATGCAAACATTTACTATTGACAGTAATGCTCACAAAACACCACAGGTTAATTTTAATTAAATGATGCTATTTCGATATTCTATTCAACGTAGTATTATTTTATGTTTTTTGGCTTTTATAAGTGTTTTAGTTTTAATTATTACATTCAATAGTGTTCTCTATTCTCACAGCTCATTCCCTCGCTTAACTGGCCACGTTAATGATATAGCACACTTACTTGATCGAGCAACAATAGAAAATTTGACAACGAAGCTTTCTGCTTTAGAAAAAAAAACAGGTGATCAAATTGTTATTGTAACTATCCCTACTCTTTCTGGAATTGATATTGAAACCTATAGTAATACCCTTTTCCGAAAATGGGCTTTAGGTCAAGAGAAGATTAATAATGGCGTATTACTTGTTGTTGCACCAAATGAACGTGAAGTACGTATTGAAGTTGGCTATGGTTTAGAGGGAGAATTAACAGATGCAGTTTCTGCCGTCATTATTAATAATTTTATTCTTCCTAATTTTCGTAAAAAAAATTATCAACAGGGAATTATCGAAGCAATCAATGCAATTATAAGAGTTATTATAGAAAATGATTCTGATTTCACTTTTCGAATCAAAGAAAAGGCTAAAGCCATTGAAATACAACGTCAACGAGAAAAAGAAGAAGAAATGATAGTTAATGCAATTATATTTTTAATCTTTTTTACAGTGATTGGTTTACCCATTTTAGCAATGATTTTTGGTAAAAAAGTAGGTCCACAAAAATATCGCTGGATGGGAATCATTTTTACTCTTTGGTTTATCAATTTGAGTACTAATGGTAGACGCTCCGATGGTAATTTCAGAAGACATTCAAATGGCGATGGTTTTAGAGGTGGAGGAGGTTCATCAGGCGGTGGTGGAGCGTCAGGAAGATGGTAAAATATCTTTAAAAGACGAATTTTATCACTTCATATATTGAATACTAATTCATACGATAAAAAAAAATTATTAAAAAACAAAAATATAATAATAAATTAAATTATTAATTAAAAATCTTCTAATTATTTTAAGATTTTGTTAAACTGTAATGATTTATAATAATAACTTTCATTTTAATGACAATGTTGATACTCTTTATTTTTTAATTTTCATTTCAATAAGCAACTCTATATCGTGTGCTATTATTTTAAGTGATAAAAGAGCAAATAACTTTAATATACATTTTTTAGTGACATCTAAATTGAAATATACTGATCGCAATCATTTATCACATTATTTTAAAGCAACTCACCATACTTCACCAGTTGAATGGAAAATAAGTAATAGTTTAGTCGAATACCCTGAAGCGTTACGCTATATGCAAGAACGTGTGGAGAATATTTTTGCAAAAACTGCACACGAACAAGTCTGGCTTCTCGAACACCCTCCTCTTTATACAGCGGGAACAAGTGCTCAACAAAAAGATTTATTAGCTCCTCATTCTCTTCCTGTATATGAAGCAGGTCGTGGTGGTGAATTTACATATCATGGTCCAGGACAACGTGTTGCTTATATTATGCTTGACCTTAAACGTCGAAGACAAGATATACGCGCTTTTATCAGTGCATTAGAACAGTGGATCATTGAAACACTTGCACAATTTAACATTAAAGGAGAACGTCGTGAAGATCGAGTTGGTGTTTGGGTTATTCGCCCTGATCGTCCACCAACAATAAATGGAACACCAGCAGAAGATAAAATCGCTGCTATTGGTATTCGTATCCGTAGATGGATAAGCTTTCATGGCATTTGTATTAATATCGATCCTGATCTATCTCACTATACAGGAATTGTTCCCTGCGGAATTGCAAATTACGGTGTAACAAGTCTATTAGATCTAGGCTTACCTATAACAATGCATGATGTTGATATTGCTATGAAACAAACTTTTGAACAAATTTTTGGTCCAACAATTGCTATTTCCTAAGTGCATTGATTTTTAAATAAAAAACAGGCATAAAACTTAATTCTGATTAAAGGTTTATTTATATAACCTCAATTTAGATAGACGATCGAGTGCTATGAGCGAGAATAATAAAGATCTTTTTAGTATTTTAAATAATGCTCAATCTCGCATAGAAATGAAAGAACAAAATAAGCCAGTTTCAGTAAACCGGCAAAAGGTATCTCGGGCAATTTCTGTATCTGCTTCCCACAATGATACAGAAAAAAATGAATATAACGCTTTATCTATCCGAGTACTTGAAGGTTTAGAGCCTGTACGTCTACGACCTGGAATGTATATTGGCGGCACAGACAGCAAAGCGCTTCATCATTTATTTTCTGAAATTATCGACAATGCAATGGATGAAGCTGTTGCTGGTTATGCTGATTTAATTGATGTCTCATTAGATAGCCAAGGTTATATAACAGTTACAGATAATGGGCGTGGAATTCCTATTGAAAATCATCCCCAAATGCCGGATAAATCTACCCTTGAAGTCATTATGACACAACTTCATTCAGGCGCGAAATTTGATGGAAAAGCTTACCAAACCTCTGGTGGATTACATGGAGTAGGTATTTCTGTTGTTAATGCTCTTTCTGATGATATGGAAGTTGAAGTAGTACGAGAACGCAAACTTTACCGCCAACGTTTTTCATGCGGTATTCCTCAATCTGATTTAGAAAATCTAGGTGATGTTTATAATCGTCGCGGTACGCGCGTGCGCTTTCATCCCGACAGTAAAATTTTTGGCGAAAAAGCAGCTTTTGAAGCAGAAAAAATTTATAAGATAGCGCGCTCTAAAGCCTATCTCTTTGGTGGAGTAAAGATTCGCTGGAATTGTGATCCTATAATACTTGAAGGTATAAAAAATGTTCCTGAAAAAGCTATTTTTCATTTTCCAAATGGATTAAAAGATTATTTATTATCCTTATTAAAAAATGAATATTGTGTAACCTCTGAAGTTTTTTCTGGTAGAACAAAACAACATAGTGGTCATGGGTCAGTTGAATGGGCTATCGCTTGGTATGGTGGTAATGCTTGTGTACAGTCTTATTGTAATACTATTCCGACTGGAGAAGGTGGAACACACGAAGCAGGATTACGACAAGCTCTCTTGCGTGGCTTAAAAGCTTATGCCGAATTAATAGGTAATAAACGTTCTGCCATCATCACTTCTGATGATGTGATGATCTCAGCAGTTGCAATCCTCTCAGTTTTTATCAGAGAACCTGAGTTTGTTGGACAAACTAAAGATCGACTAGCTACAATTGAAGCACAGCGTATTGTTGAAAATGCAATACGTGATCCTTTTGATCATTGGCTCACTAATTCTCCACAAGAAGCGACAAAACTTCTTGATTGGGTTATTGAAAGAGCTGAAGAACGCTTAAAACGGCGCCAAGATAGGGAAATAAATAGAAAAACTGCTGTACGTAAATTAAGACTACCTGGAAAGTTAGCAGATTGTAGGCAAAATTCTGCTGCTGGAGCTGAATTATTCATTGTTGAGGGTGATTCTGCTGGTGGGTCTGCCAAACAGGCACGAAATAGAATTAATCAAGCAATTTTACCCCTTCGTGGAAAAATATTAAATGTAGCTAGTGCAGCGCGTGAAAAAATGAGTACAAGCCAAACAATTAATGATCTCATCCTCGCACTAGGATGCCAAACGCGTTCTAAATATCGTGAAGATGATTTAAGATATGAGCGTATTATTATTATGACAGATGCAGATGTTGATGGTGCTCATATTGCGTCACTTTTGATTACCTTTTTCTTTCAAGAAATGCCTGATCTTATTCGTCAGGGCCATTTATATCTCGCTGTACCCCCTCTTTATAGAATATCACAAGGAGGGAAAGTTGCTTATGCGCGCGATGATATCCATAAAGATGAATTGCTAAAAACTGAATTTACTGGAAAGGCGAAAATTGAAATTGGACGCTTTAAAGGTCTGGGAGAAATGCGGGCCGAACAACTTAAAGAAACAACCATGCATCCACAAAAACGCACGCTTTTACGTGTTTCTATCGATTCAGTTAACATACAAGAAACTAAAAATATAGTCGAAAATTTAATGGGTACGAAACCAGAAGCACGATTTCGATTTATACAAGAAAACTCCACTTTTGCAGATAATCTAGATATTTGATCTTTAAAATGTATTTATTAAACTACTGCAGCTGCATCAATAACACGCAATTGTGGACTGATGTTTCCTCTCCAATGATTTAAACTAAGATTGCCAGCCAAATGAATTGTTTTACCAATATTTTCAAAAAGAAATTGACCAAGTGGTGTTCCTACCGCACCAAAAGCGATCCCTTGCAATTTTTCGCCTTCAATATTAGAAATAATAAGGCGCAAATGGCCTTTTCCAACTTCATATAACTTAACTAACCGATGAGAAGGAAAGGCAAAAACAGGTATAGCATTTCCTGAACCAAAAGGACCCGCCTTTTCAATCATATCAAAAAGATCTTTATTAGCACCAGAAGCAGAAAGAAAACCATCTATGCTGAGAGACTTCTTAGCACGTAATTGTGAAACCATTAAAGACACTTTTTCTTCTAGCCATTCACGAAAAGCTTCAATTTTTGTTGACTGAATTGTAAATCCCGCCGCCATACTATGTCCTCCTCCTTTTTCTAATAAATTTAATGTAACCGCTTCACGTACAAGTGCTCCCAAATTTATACCACTAATTGAACGCCCCGATCCAATACCACTTCCATCTTCTTTCAAAGCTATTACCAAAACAGGGCAAAAAAAGCGTTCTTTTAAACGAGCTGCAAGAATACCAATGATACCAGGATGCCATTCTTTATGAGCAATCACAAAAGGTGATGGTATTGTTTTCTCTTGATAAATAGAATCAAGATAAGACTCAGCTTGAGCTAATTGAATCATCTCCATTTCTTGACGTTCTTTATTAAGTCGGTCTAGCTCTTGTGCTATTCTATCTGCTTCATCTCTATCATTACAGCTGAGCAAATATGCTCCTAAGGCCTGATTTCCAATACGTCCCCCCGCATTAATCCTGGGTCCTAATAAAAAACCCAAATGGAAACTATTGAGTGGCTCTCCTATATGTGCAACCTTCGCTAAAGCAGCTATTCCAGGATTATACATAGACCGAGCTACCTGAAGCCCTTTATTCACAAAAGCACGATTAACACCCTGTAATGGAACAACGTCGCATATAGTAGCTAATGCAACAAGATCAAGCATACTCAAAAGATCAGGCAGCGCTCCTCCCCATTTTTTCTTCCGCAATAAACGATTAACCCACATTAATGTAATAAATACAACACCAGCAGCGCATAAATGTCCTTGTTCAGAAAAATCATCAGGACGATTAGGGTTAACAAGGGCAACAGCTTCTTCGTGAATATTCTCCATTTGATGATGATCTAAAACAATGACATCAGCACCCGCAAGCCTCGCTGCTCTTATTGCATCCGGACTATTCGCACCACAATCAACAGTAATAATTAAACTCGCCCCTTCTTGTACCAATCCTCTCATTGCCTGTTCATTTGGACCATATCCCTCAATAATACGATCAGGAATATAGATTTTTACTATTATACCGAAACAATGTAAAAAACGCGCTAAAAGCGCTGCTGAACAAGCACCATCAACGTCATAATCGCCAAAAACAGCAATTTTTTCTTGATTTATAATAGCTTTAACTAAACGCTCTGCTGCACAATCCACATCTGTAATCTTTTTTGGATCAGGCATTAAAATACGCAGTGTTGGGTTAATAAAAGCTACAGCTTCCGCTTCATCAACATCTCTCGCTGCAAGAACCCGCGCAAGTTGGTCTGGTAAACCAAATTTTTGAGAAATAGCACGAGCGTTATTAATCCTATCCATATCAAGAGCATCAACCCAAGCTTGATCACAAGCAGAAGATTGAACATTAAGTAAATAACGAAATCGCTGCATTATTATTGATTATACTCCAACAAGTAACAAAAATACAATCACACCTTAAAAGAGTAAATCACCATTGGTAAAGTTATCATAACAGTACACGTATATAAATTTTATTTTCTCTTGACGCAAATCATCAGACATTATATCAAATAAATAGCATAGTTGTAATGTATTTTGTTGTGATAGAATGCACAACGCCAAGCAACAAAAAATGCCCTTACTTTCAAAGGGATTCTTATAAAGGATACTTCATGGCAACTTTTTCACAAAAGCCAGCCGAAGTGGTAAAAAAATGGGTTATTATTAATGCAGAAAACCTCGTTTTAGGTCGTCTTGCTACGCTCGTTGCTAACCGCTTACGTGGAAAACACAAAGCTACTTTTACTCCCCATGTCGATGATGGAGATAATGTTATTGTTATAAACGCAGATAAAGTAGCTCTCACCGGGAAAAAATATACCGATAAAAGGTATTATTGGCATACTGGTTATATTGGTGGCATCAAAGAACGCACAGCTCGCCAAATTCTCGAAGGACGTTTTCCTGAACGAGTTATTGAAAAAGCTGTAGAACGTATGATCCCTCGTGGTCCTCTTGGTCGCCGTCAAATGAAAAATTTGCGTGTTTATGCCGGTAATGAACACCCACATATAGCACAACAACCTGAAGTTCTTGATGTAGGTGCTTTAAATTGCAAAAATAAAAGGATTGCTTAGATATGGCTGAACTCAATTCTCTTTCTCAATTTGGTACCGCAACAGGTATTGTAGCATCTAATGAAAATGTTGCTCCCATTCACGTACAAAAACTTGATTCACAAGGACGTGCTTATGCAACAGGCAAACGTAAAAATGCTATTGCTCGTGTATGGATCAAGCCAGGATCTGGAAAAATTACTATTAATAATAAAGAGTTCGACAAATATTTTGCCCGTCCTGTTCTTAGAATGATCCTTCACCAACCAATTGTAGCAACCAAAAGAGATACTCAGTTTGATATTGTTGCAACAGTTGCTGGAGGAGGTCTTTCGGGTCAAGCAGGCGCAGTACGGCATGGACTTTCAAAAGCACTAACTTATTACGAACCAGCACTTCGCACTATTTTAAAAAAAGGAGGATTTCTTACACGTGATAGCCGTGTTGTTGAACGCAAAAAATACGGTAAAGCAAAAGCGCGGCGTTCTTTCCAATTTTCAAAACGTTAATTCAAATTTTTATAATGGTATGTTGAGTTTTCGTTTTCAATAGAGGTTTCTTTTGTTTTAAAAAATAACTAAGGTTATTTAATAAAACAGTGTTTTTTCTTGTCGCTGTCTAAAATAAAGCTTTTAATTTAAAAAAGATTTTACCGTTGTAATAAAATGAGTCACAGAAATAGGTTTTGACATATATTCCTCACAGCCACTTGCACGAATTCGTTCTTCATCTCCTTTCATAGCAAAAGCTGTTACAGCAATAATGGGAATAGATTTAAGTTCTTCATCCTCTTTCAATTGTTTAATAATATCAATTCCTGATATTTCAGGCAATTGAATATCCATGAGAATGAGAGAAGGTTTTGAGGAACGAGCTAGATCTAACGCAATAAGTCCGTTACGCGTTTCAATGGTTTCATAACCACACGCTTCTATAAGATCACGAAATAACTTCATATTAAGTTCGTTATCTTCCACGATCATGACTTTTTTTAACATTCGTATAACTCCCACCCTTCCTATATAAAAAGGCTATTATATACTAGAATAAATTATCACTAAGCTGAGATGAAAAAAAAACTATAAATTTTTAAAAGTCTAAATAAACCATAATAAAAGCATTTTTTCATTATCTGTCGATAGTGATACAATTAAGTTAATTATAAATATCATTTCAATAAAAATAATATTTAAATTACTCAAAAAGCTGAGACACTTATGATTTGAAACCAAAAAAGAAACTCAATAATTTTGAAATCAAATATATATCTACAGTTATAAAAGCGAATACCGCTTATACTTTTTATACATGGCGGTAAAAAAATATTTAACGTATTTTACTCATAAAAGCATTAAGTTATATATCTCAATCTCATAAATTTTAATGATTTTTTATATCAATTGATAATATCTTATTTGACGAATAGCATATTTAATATTGCTGAATATTTTATAAAAATTAGTTTTAAATATGAAAAACCCCACTCAATAAAAATATTTGCATTCAGAGTGTTATTTTAATATTCAGTCATATTCCATGAGCTCCATTGTGTAATGAAACTGCTAAAGCATTCTATTATTTACAGATTATCAGCATTTTTGAGTTCTTTAATAATAATTATTTATCGAATTGATTTGATTAATAATTTGGATAGTCTAAGTCAAAATCATCTATTCGAACCATTTCAAATATTTGATAAGACAATAAATTGAAAATTTATAGTATTTATAAATGCTTTCCAAACTTTTTTTCACCATGATGAAGCATTCTCAAGAAAACATTAGCAGCATAGAGGAAATAAAAAAATTAAATCAATATGATCAAAAATTTCTAACTTTTATATAGCTCACATATATTATTGATATTTGGCGATCCCGACAGGATTCGAACCTGTGACCTACGGCTTAGAAGGCCGTTGCTCTATCCAGCTGAGCTACGGGACCAAACAAAAAACATCTTAATTTATGAGCAACATCCTCGTTAATGTGTCCAAGGTTGTTGCCGATTACTATGAAAATTATCAGAATAAGAAATAGCGCGTCGTAAAGTTTTATGCAAATTTTCTACACGATAAGGAATAGCATTTCTTATAGCAAAATTTATTGCTTCTTCTTTTGTTTGAAACCGAATTTTTATTTGACTATTTATATCAGTTGTTGCTGTATAACCCATAAGAGGTTCAATCATTTTTCTCTGTGCTGGCTCATATTGAAGAATCCAAAAACCAGTATTTGCCTTGCCTGACTGCATTGGTGTTTTTGCAGGACTATAAATACGCACAACCATAGATCTTTTTTCCCTTAGATAAACAATAACTAAAGCTAAATAATAACTTTAGCATATACCATCCAATTCGTGATATTATCTTTCATCGAATAAACATGGTCGGAGCGATAGGATTCGAACCTACGACCCCTGATCCCAAATCAGGTGCGCTACCAGACTGCGCTACGCTCCGTCATTTATATTTAACCCATCTTCCCTAAAATTTTCATAGCAAAAGTGCAAGAGAAAAACACACTTTTTTTAATTTTTCTATTCCTCAGTATATAATAATTCTTTTAAACACTTTTTAATCAAATGATAAACTATAGAAATAAAAAAACACTCTATAAAAAACAAAATCCATAGCAGATAGAATAAAATATCCTTAATATAGATTTTTAACAAAGTTAATAATAATTCATTATAGCAACTCTAGGTTATTATTATGTATGTTTATAATAAAATTCAATATAAAATAACCTAATATTATCCTTTAAATTATCATTACTTGCTAAAAAACAGAAAATACACCCATACTAAAAACTAAAAATGAAATCATTACTCGTTAAGATATTATACTTTAAAAAATAAGCTGTATTTTTTCATAAATCCAGATAACATTAAGATTAAAAAACATTAGAAAAAGTATTTACTGAATTTGCATATTGATAACCTCACTAATAATAGCACGCGTTACCTTACTTTTTCTTTGTAAAGCTAATTGATCAACAGAATCAATGATACTCTTTAATGAGAATAAAGAACGTTCACAACGATTTATAAGATAATGAATAACACTTGGATGAACTGTAATTTGCCGATCAGAAAATAGTTTAAAAGCAATAGCAGTTAATAATGCATCATCAGGCTGTTTTAACACAACTAGCATAACTGAGTTAAGACGACTTTTCAGATCATTCAATTGCAAATTCCATGTAGACGGTAATGTACGTGCAGTCATCAATAAAGTAGCTTGATTCATATGTAGATTTGCTTGTTTAACACTATTAATTAGATGAAAAAGACCAATTTCACTGATCTCAGCTGAATCAATATCCTCAATTAAAAATGATTTACCTGAAGAAGCTATAGCAATAACCTGATCAATTTCTTCATGACAAATATTTAAAGCATTAGCTTTTTGAGCCCATACACTAGAAAAATGCGTCTTCCCAGATCCTTTATCTCCGATTAAGACCGCAATAGGTGGAATCCAATTTGGCCAATGATTAATCAGTTGAAAGGCCATGCGGTTGCTATCTGTCATTATTAAATCATCAAATTGAAAAACTGATTTATGAGAAAGATCCAAAGGTAACTGCGTTTCATATTTATTCATTCTATTGACTCCAAATTTTCATTTTGAGCATACATCTGAGAATTCAGATAAATATGCAGAACAAAACGAACTAGAACGCCAATGATAGCAGCTGCAGGAACGGCAACAAGCATACCTGTAAACCCTAATAATGAACCAAAAGCAAAAAGTGCAAACATCAACCAAACTGGATGAAGGCCAACTGATGAGCCAACAAGCTTTGGTTGTAGAATATAACCTTCAATAAACTGTCCAATAAAGAAAACTATCATTACAACAAAAACCCAACTCCAATCATCTGGATAAAATTGAACCCATGCAACACCAATAGATAGTATAAAGCCAATCATTGTACCAATGTAAGGAATAAAACTTATCAGACCAACAAATATACCAATTAAAAGAGCAAAATTCAG
The DNA here is from genome assembly GCF_002022445.1 of Bartonella sp. AR 15-3. Classification (GTDB taxonomy): domain Bacteria; phylum Pseudomonadota; class Alphaproteobacteria; order Rhizobiales; family Rhizobiaceae; genus Bartonella. The sequence continues at coordinate 717,295 of NZ_MUYE01000001.1, forward strand.
TCCTGTAATAGTTAAGCCGATAGCATAATACCCTGCCAGAATTAAACAAACAGTTCCTTGTCCACGTACAAAACCTGCGACAGCTTTATCCATTTCATGAAAAAGACTCCGGATAGTTATAAGATGACTGCGTGGTATCCAAGAATCAACAGCATTAACCATTTGTGGCCAATCTAATAAAATATAAAATGTTACTACTGGCGTTACTACAAATAGGCTAACAATATTAACGATAGATTTTCCTGATTTTAAAAGCGAATTCAATAGAGACGTAATAAAGTCAGAGCTTTGTCCTAAAAGCGCTTTAATATTAGTATGTAGCTCATTTGGATCACTATCAAAGTAACGCCTGACCCAATCAAAATTATGCTCAACAAAAAAGGTTTGAATGCGATTGACATAAATCGGTAAACCGTTGCTTACAAATTGTTGTATTTGTCCACTGATAATAGGAATCAAAATTATTAAAGCAGCCACAAAAATAATAATAATGGACAAAGTAATTAGTACAGTCCCAAAAACACGATGAATTCCAATTCTTTCAAAGATTTGTACAATTGGATTAAGAAAATATGCTAACACAATTCCTGCTATAAACGGAAACAAAATTGATCCAAAAATAAACATAAAAATAACGAAAAAAATCAATGTGCCTAGCCAGAAAAAAATTTGCTTTTTCATATCATTTGGTAATGGTACTTGGGCATAAGCGGGTATATAGGCCGTATAATTATCATGAGATTTACTTTTTTTATTCATTTTCCTGTTCATTAGCATTAAAGAGTTCTTTTAACTACTTGATATCCATTTAATAAATATTAGTGAAATTCTTTTAAAAGATTATGAAATTTCTTTTGCTTGAGTCAAGTAAACAATAATTGTATTTTGATTAATAGATCCGATAACTCTTGCAGAGATAACTTTATCATGGCATTGCATAAATATCAAAATCTCATTTCCTATAAGGAAGGCTCCAATGAGCAATCAACAACTAGTGAATAAAAAAACTAATAAGAATCTTACCTACGCAGATAGCGGCGTTGATATTAACATAGGCAATATAATGGTAGAAAAAATTAAGCCCTATGTACACTCAACAAAACGAATAGGTGCAGATACAAAAATAGGCGGGTTTGGTGGTCTATTTGATTTAAAAGCAGCAGGTTTTATAGATCCTATTCTCGTAGCAACTACTGATGGCGTAGGTACAAAATTAAAAATTGCTATTGAGACAGGTATTCATAATACTGTTGGTATTGATCTCGTAGCCATGTGTGTTAATGATTTAATTGTACAAGGTGTGGAGCCCCTTTTTTTTCTAGACTATTTCGCGACTGGAAAACTAGATACCAAACAAGGAGTAGAAATTGTTTCTGGGATTGCAGCAGGATGTCAACAAGCAGGAGCGGCTCTTATCGGAGGAGAAACTGCAGAAATGCCTGGTATGTATGCAAAAGGAGATTATGACCTAGCAGGTTTTGCTGTAGGAGCTGCTGAACGGAATTCATTGTTACCTTCAAAAGACCTGGTAGAAGGGGATATTATCTTAGGTCTTAGCTCATCTGGAGCGCACTCAAATGGCTTCTCTCTAATAAGACAAATCGTTGAAGAAAATGATCTTAAATGGAATTACCCTGCTCCTTTTAGTCCTGAAATAACTCTTGGTGAAGCACTGCTAATACCAACTCGTATTTATGTAAAATCTCTTCTGCCAGTTATAAGGAATAACAAAGGAATTAAAGCTCTTGCTCATATCACAGGCGGTGGCTTTCCTGAAAATATTCCACGTGTTCTGCCATCTTCCCTTTGTGCTGAAATTAACCTCTCTGCAATTCCTATTTCACCAATATTCTTATGGATTGCTCAACTGGGTAAAATACAAGAAAAAGAAATGCTCCGAACCTTTAATTGTGGTGTTGGTATGATTGTTATTGTAGCACAAAATTCAGTTGAAGCTGTTACGAAAGCACTTGAGGAGCAAGGAGAAACCATTACTCCACTTGGTATTTTAAAAAAATACCAAAATAAAAAAGTTACTTATAAAGGTAAGCTTAATTTATGAAAAAACAGATCATTGTCTTTATTTCCGGTAACGGATCTAATATGGTTTCGCTGATTAAGGCTAGCCAACAAACAGAATATCCTGCTAAAATCGCTGCGGTTATTTGTGATAATCCTCATGCTGCTGGCATTAAAAAAGCACGTGATAATAATGTACCTATTCATGTTGTTGATCGCAAAAATTATCCAACAAAAGAAACACATGAAGAGAACATCCTCACTATTTTATCCCAATATCAACCAGATCTAATCTGTTTTGCTGGTTATATGCGCCTTGTTTCATCATATTTTATCAAGTTGTATGAAGAACGGATACTTAATATTCATCCCTCTCTTCTTCCCTTATTTAAGGGCTTAAATACCCATGAAAAAGCTTTAGCAGCGGGAATGAAAATCACTGGCTGTACTGTTCATCTGGTTACAGAAAAAATAGATGCAGGAAAGATTCTTGCGCAAGCTGCGGTTCCAATACACCCCCATGATACTGTAGAAAGTTTGGCGCAAAGAGTTTTAAAAGCTGAAAATAAACTCTATCCAGAAGCCTTAAAAGCATTTATTCAAGGAAATAATAAAGCAACAGACTACCAACAACAACTTTTTTCCCTTTAAACAACAATTTTCTATCAAGAATTTTCAGATAAAATACAAAATTGCTAAAAAATATTTAACATAGGAATACATGTAGCATTTATTCATTTAAACAATTTTTTTATTTGATTTAAATATATAACTTAAAATAAAAAATTAATAATATAGTTACTAAAAATATCTTTACTACTTAAAGTACAATACTTGAAAATATAGAAGTCTTATGGCTTTTAAAAGTTTAAAATATAAAATACATATTCTATTGTGCTAGGGTTTCTTTAACTGCTAATGCTAACTGCTTAAGTGTAAATGGTTTAGATAAGAACCCAAAAATAGCATCTTCTGGAAGATTTTTAGTAAAAGCATCTTTTGTATATCCAGAAACAAAAATGATTTTTATATTAGGATAATTTTTACGTGCTTCTATGAGTAAAGTAGGTCCATCCATCTCTGGCATAACTACATCAGATACAATAATATCAACAATACCTCTGCTTTTTTCAAGTATGGCAAGTGCTTCTACCCCACTTGTAGCCTCTAAAACCGTATAACCTCTCATTTGGAGAGCTCTTACACTACTCATTCTTACAGAATCTTCATCTTCAACTAATAAAACAGTAGCAGAACCTGTTAGATCTGTATTCTTTTCCTGTTCTTCTACTTTTTCAATCTGTTGAGGAATCTCTCTACTCACAGGAATATAACGTGGTAGAAAAATATGAAATGTTGTGCCTTCTCCTTCTTGACTATCACAGTAAATATATCCCCCTGTCTGTTTGACAATACCGTAAACCATTGATAAGCCAAGTCCTGTGCCTTTACCAACTTCTTTTGTTGTAAAAAATGGTTCAAACATTTTTTCTTGTATAACAGCAGATATACCAGTTCCTGTATCTGAAATACTTAACTGTACATATTCACCAACAACAAAGCCAGCATAATTAAATTCTGCACTTTGCTGCTTTGTAATATTATTTGTCGCAATTGTTACTATTCCTCCATCGAGCATAGCATCACGCGCATTGATAACTAAATTCATAATAACACGTTGAAAAGATGGTTGGTCAATTTTAACGTTCCACAGATCTTTTCCATGAATGATTTTTAATTGAATATTATTCCCTAAAAGAGGTAAAATAAGATTACGTATATCTGATAAAAGCTCTGTAAAATCAATTTTTTCAAGTCGAAGCGTTTGCTTTCTGGAGAAAGCTAATAACTGTTGTACAAGTGCAGCTGCACGATTAGCATTGTTTTTGATGTTAATAAGATCAGCATGTGCTGGATCAGAACTGCGATGTGTATTTAAAAGAAAATCACATGACATTAAGATTGCTGTTAAAACATTATTAAAATCATGAGCAATACCACCAGCTAACTGTCCCACGGCTTGCATTTTTTGGCTTTGTATCATTTTATCTTCAAGCATTTTTTGTTCTGTTATTTCTATTCCAGATACAATCACTAAATCTTGTAATGCATTATCGTGATCTAATGTTATAAGCATTGTATAAAGACGCAAATAGCGTTTTTGATTACCTTCTAATACTGTTTCTATTGGAGCTGAATAGTTTTTATTCGTTGTAATCTGCTGAAATACGCGCTCTAACTGGACATGATCACAGGGAGATATAATATCATAAAAACTAACAGCTTTACTAGATTTTCCCGTGAGTAATAAAAAGGCATTATTGACATATATAAATTGTCCTTTTTGAGTAACGATTGCTATCGCAAAAGGGCTCGCATTAAAATACTCGATCAATATGCTTGGTAATTTTGATTGACTATTATTTTCGTTCTTTTTTATTTTCTGTGGTATCATAATAATGCGATAAATAGCCTCATCCTCTACAAGAGAAGAAGCATACATAAAACAATTGAATATCCTTTTATTACCAGTGTCTGAAATCGAACATAAAGAAAATCTATAGGGTATCGTGCAATTTGAATTTTGATATTTATTATTGTTCCAACAAATATCACTCCATGTGCGATTATTTCCAACTGAATGAAATAATTGATCAAAACTATATTGACCAACAGTAAAATTTGTTAAATCGATTAAAAACCATTTGGCAAAAACGGTGTTCAAATATATAATTATTCCTTGTGCATTCACAGATAAAAATCCAATAGGAGCTTGATCTAAATAACTAATAGCTTCCTGTGAATTTAAGAAAAAAGTTTCATTGTGCTGATGATATTGCTGTAAATGAGAAACATCTGTGATACGCCAAAATAAAAGCTTCTTTCCCCTCTTAACTGTAGTAGGATGAATAGAAATATTGTAGCAAATAGCGTCTTTTTGTTTTGAATTAGTAAAAATTGATCGATCCATTATCAATACTTCTTGAGCTGCAGAACCACTTAATGCTGCCACTTTTAAACGGTATAAAAGTGCGTCAGTGTTTGGAAGATCAGCAATAACTACATAACAAGAAGCTTCAGGCTTATAAGTAAAAATTTTTTGATAATTTTGATTAGAATAATAAACAAAACCAGATAAATCAGAAACTATAATTATATCATCTATCTCATTAAAAATGTTTAAATCTAAATCTTTATGTATTTGCACAGCACTACATCTGAAAATATTCATTCCTAATAAAAAAAGTGCTATAATACCTATTATTGCTAAAACTAAAAGAAATATCAAAGCAGTCTTATAAAAATAGCCTTGCGGATAAAAAAAAGCTATCAATCCAATAATGAGTGAAAAAATTATTGTAAAAATAGTAACTCCAATTATAATTTCCCAACGTACGAAAGTAGACAATAATTTATTAATATTCTCAAAATTTTTATCCATTTTTGCCCCAATTATGACTATTTTTATGTCACAAATTGCCTTTACGGTTTCTATAAATTATTGATATTAAATACTATATTTTATAATGTAATTTTAAAAGTCTAAATTTTTTATAATATTATAAATGAAAAATAATAGGCTCATTATTAAGATTTAAGAGGGATAATATGAAAAGTTTCTTATCAGATTATATAAACGTGCCGATAACACAAGTGGTGATCAACTTTTTTTATCTCATGCTAATAATTGTAGCAATCGCTATAATTATTAAGCTTTTAACTAAGTTAAATAAAATACAATTTAGAACTAACAGGAAGTGTCAACCACGGTTAGCTGTATCTGATACAGTCGCTATTGATCGTACACATCGTCTCGTTTTAATACGCCGAGATAATATAGAACATTTGGTTCTTATAGGTGGATCAACAGCTGTTATTATAGAATCAAATATTGCCAATGTAGAATTAGATATTGTTAGAAAATATACTGCATAAAATATCTCATACAAATAACCAAGAGATAGATAGTCGATACTAATACAGTAGAAATCAATATTTCTTCTATACTTCTAACTCTTAGAAATAAAATCCTTTTCCGTAAATTTTATACTTCTTTATAACTAGTATTTCCTCTCCCTTTATGACTATATTAAAATTTAGATGGTAAGTTTTTTGATTGATGTATCTTCTCCCTAATAGCTGTTTTTAAATCATCACGATAGATTGTTTTTTGTTGTTTGTAGCATTTTCTTGTATTGCCAATGTAAAACTCCAATTAGTCTGATTTCAAAATGCTTTATACTATTAGATCCTCCATTTCTCTTATAAAATCTGTAATTAACATCATCAATACGCTTCAAAGCTGCATCTATTTTACAATAGTTTTTTTCATCGATCGAATACGTAATTCAATTGTATCACTCAAATTATATTCAAAATATGCGTTTAAGCTTTTTATATGTAGAAGTCTTATAAAATGAATGATGACAAATATTATGCTAGTAAAGATGATTATTTCATAAATGAGCAGAAAAAAACACATCTTTATGCTAAATTAACTCTTTGAAAAAATGATATACTAAGAGAAGCAGATGAAAGTTTAGAAAAATTGCAGAAAAGGTTAATCAACCTAATATAACTGATTGTTTATCTTGCGAGGACAGATATACATATATTTTAAATATTGGTATGATTTAGCAAAGATTTTTTATCCTAGAATAAGCTAATCACCAAATTAAAATGTTAAATCTACTAATAACAAATTACCAACATTTGCAAAATATACGCTCACAAAGGTAAAGATAAGGTGTGATAGTTGCGATTAAAATATATTAAAGAATCTTTTTCTTGATTACGCTTTATTGCAACAACTTCACCAATCAAAATATAGTGAGTTGCATGTTCATGATAACAAATTAAATTACAGTCAAACGAGGCTAAAGCATTGGATAAACTCGGAGCACCGGTCTGCAGAACACCCCATTCAGCTGCAGCAAAACGTTCATTTTGTGTGGAACTATAGCGTCCAGAAAAGACATCAGCTAACAAACGATGTTTTCCTGTTAAACTGTTAACACAAAAATTCCCGTTTTCCATAAATAGCTTATTTTCAGTATTACATCGCATTAAACAGACAAGAAGTGTTGGAGGATCGTCTGATAAGGAACAACAAGCTGAAATTGTTACTCCACGCTTCCCCTTAATACCATCTGTTGTTACAATATGCACGGCTCCTGCAAAATGACTCATTGTATCCCGATATTCTTGAGACGAAACAGGAACTATTGATTGAGATTTCGATGTTAAATATATTTTATGCTTAGACATAATTTTTAACTTATACAGCTATTAAAATATTCAAAATATATTTCAATATTTTCTTTTATTATACACTATCACTCTCTTAATATCATATATGAACAATAAAATGTATATTTTATCATTTAAAATTACATGCTAAAAAAGATCAACTAAGGAGATCTTAATGTCCCGTTCCCACCTTATCGCCCCTTCACTCTTAGCTTCTGATTTTTCTAAACTTGGTCAAGAATTATCAGATGTTCTTGATGCTGGTGCAGATTGGATTCATTTTGATATCATGGATGGTCATTTTGTCCCTAATATTAGCTTTGGGCCAGATGTTATTAAAGCTTTACGTCCACAAACGAAAGCAGTATTTGACGTTCATCTTATGATAGCACCTGTAGATCCTTATCTTGAAGCTTTCGCAAAAGCTGGTTCAGATATTATAACCATTCATGCAGAATCAAGTACTCATCTTCATCGTTCATTGCAAATGATCAAAGCAATGGGTAAAAAAGCCGGAATTGCAATAAATCCAAGCACATCAGAACATATACTCGAATACTTGCTGGATCAACTAGATCTCATCCTTATTATGACAGTTAACCCTGGATTTGGTGGGCAAAATTTTATTCCAGATATGGAAAATAAAATCAAAAGAGTAAAAAATATGATTGCCAACCGTCCTATTGATCTTGAAGTTGATGGTGGTATTACAATTGATACAATTGGAAAAACTGCAAAAGCAGGTGCAAATATATTTGTTGCAGGCTCTGCAATTTATAAAAATGGTAACAAAAATCTTTACAAAACACGTATTAGTGCACTGCGCCAAGCTGTAATCCTCTCACAATAAGGAAAAATCATGATCACACGTTATTCTCGTCCTGAAATGGTGGCTATCTGGTCATCAGAAACAAAATATCGTATTTGGTTTGAAATTGAAGCACATGCTTGTGATGCAATGGCTCAGCTTGGTATTATTCCTAAAGAAGCAGCTAAAACCATTTGGGAAAAAGGTGCAATTGCCAAATTTAACGTGAATCGTGTTAATGAAATTGAGACAATTACTAAGCATGATGTAATAGCATTCTTAACTCATTTGGCCGAGTTTATTGGACCAGAATCTCGTTTTATTCATCAGGGCATGACATCGTCAGATATATTAGATACAACGCTCAATATCCAATTGATGCGCGCTACTGATATTCTTCTACAAGATATAGACCATCTTCTTGCAACATTGAAAAAACGTGCCTTTGAACATAAAGAAACAATTACTATTGGACGTAGTCATGGTATTCATGCTGAGCCGACAACATTTGGGATCAAATTGGCTTTTGCATACGCTGAATTTGCTCGTTGTCATAAACGTTTACTCGCTGCACGAGAAGAAATTTCTACCTGTGCTATCTCTGGAGCTGTTGGAACTTTCGCTAATATTGATCCACGTGTTGAAAAATATGTGGCAAAAGCATTAGGTATGCATATTGAAACTATTTCCACTCAGGTTATACCACGTGATCGTCACGCTATGTTTTTTGCAACACTTGGTATTATCGCTTCATCTATTGAAAGATTAGCCATAGAAATACGCCATTTGCAACGAACAGAAGTTCTTGAAGTAGAAGAATATTTTTTCTCTGGTCAAAAAGGCTCATCAGCAATGCCTCATAAACGTAATCCGGTTTTAACAGAAAATTTAACTGGATTAGCCCGTATGGTACGCGCGTTTGTAGTACCTGCAATGGAAAATGTAGCACTTTGGCACGAACGTGATATTTCTCACTCATCTGTTGAACGTTATATTGGCCCTGATGCTACTATTACACTTGATTTCGCTCTTGCCCGATTAACATCTGTAATTGAAAACTTAATCATTTATCCAGAAAATATGAAAAAAAATCTCAACAAATTTTGTGGCCTTATTTATTCACAGCGTGTACTTTTAGCACTTACACAAGCTGGTATTAGCCGTGAAGATGCGTATCAGATTGTACAACGCAATGCAATGAAAGCTTGGGAACAAGGGAAAGATTTTTTAGAAGAATTGCTAAGAGATAAAGATGTTCTAAAAATCTTAAGTGAAGCAGAACTTCGTGAAAAATTTGATCTTTCTTATCACACTAAACATGTTGATAGAATTTTTAAACGGGTTTTTGGATAAAAAAGTTCATGAAAGCAAATCAACTGGATATTCTTATTATCCCCGGCTATAAAGGCTCTGGCCCTGATCATTGGCAAACACGTTGGGAACAAAAATTATCTACAGCTCGCCGTGTACAACAAAACCAATGGTCAAAACCTGTCCGCGAAGAGTGGGTTAATGCGGTTGAAGCTGCTATCGAACAAGCTAATAAACCTATCGCTATTATAGCTCATTCATTGGGAATTCCAACAGCTATTCACGCAATTGCACATAATCCGGAAAAAATTCGTGGTGCTTTCTTTGTTGCCCCACCGGATATAGAGAATGAAAAGATACATCCCAAACATTTGATAACATTTGCTCCATATCATCGTAAAAGTTTACCTTTTCCTTCAGTGGTTGTAGCTAGCCATAACGATGAATTTTGCCAATTTTCAGTAGCAAAAAAACTTGCTCATGACTGGGGTGCACTTTTCGTTGATGCTGGACAGTCTGGTCATATCAATGTAGAATCTGGACATGGACCTTGGCCAGAAGGATTGATAATTCTTTCTCATTTCTTTGCAAAACTCTGAATCCATTATAGCTTTTCTTTCACATACTTTAAATAACAAAAACTGTAATAAATATGATAGCAATCATTGAGAATTCTTGACAATTAGGATAATGTTTTCCTTCGTAGTAATATTTGACACCTCTAAACGAATAGAAAAATATGATGAATCGTCGCCACCGCATTTACGAAGGAAAAGCCAAAATCCTGTATGAAGGGCCTGAGCCGGGAACTTATATTCAATTTTTTAAAGATGATGCAACTGCATTTAATGCAAAAAAGCATGAAATTATCGATGGCAAAGGAGTCTTAAATAACCGTATTTCAGAATATATTTTTACTCAACTTGCTCGTTTAGGAATTCCAACACATTTTATTAAACGTATCAATATGCGCGAACAGCTTATTAAAGCGGTTGAAATTATTCCATTAGAAGTTGTTGTACGTAATATCGCTGCAGGTTCCCTTTCTAAGCGTTTAGGGTTAGAAGAAGGAACAACTCTTCCGCAATCTATCATTGAGTTTTATTATAAAAATGATTCTCTTGATGATCCAATGGTTACAGAAGAACATATCGTTGCTTTTGGATGGGCTGCTCCACAAGAAGTAGAAGATATTATGCAACTTTCATTTCGTATTAATGATGTTCTCTCTGGGCTATTTGCAGGCGTTGGTATCCAGTTGGTTGATTTTAAAGTGGAATTTGGTCGCTTATGGATAGGTGAAACAATGCGTATTGTTCTCGCAGATGAAATTTCACCTGATTCTTCTCGTTTATGGGATATTCAAACAAAAGAAAAACTGGATAAAGATCGTTTTCGGCGTGATATGGGTGGACTTATTGATGCCTATCAAGATATTGCAAGACGTCTTGGTATTATGAATGAAAACGAACCTCCACGGCCTAGTGGTCCAGTTTTAGTTAAATAAAAAGCAAAATGGTGCAATCCGTAAGTTACTTAATAAAAATACTATTCTTCAAAAAAGAGTTACTTAAATAATAGGAAAAAAAATGAAGGCACGTGTCACAGTTACTTTAAAAAGTAGTGTCCTTGATCCACAAGGAGAAGCAATAGTTAATGCTTTAAATAGCTTAGCCTTTACAAATATTCAATCTATTCGCCAAGGAAAAGTTTTTGATATTATCCTTAATGATATGCCTATTGAATCTGCAAAACAAACACTTGAACAAATGTGTGAACAATTGCTTGCGAATACTGTTATTGAAAATTATACAATAGAACTTCTTTAAGTAAACTAATCATGAGAACTGCTATCATTCAATTACCCGGATTAAATCGTGATCAAGACATGATTGCAGCTTTGTATCACATAACAGGTGTTGAGCCATTAAAAATTTGGCAAACAGAAACAACAATTCCAAATGTGGATATGATTGTTATTCCTGGTGGTTTTTCCTATGGTGATTACTTAAGATGTGGCGCTATTGGTGCACGAACACCAGTTTTGCGGGCTGTTTGCGATAAAGCACAACAGGGTATAACAATCATAGGAATATGTAATGGTTTTCAAATTTTGTTAGAAGCAGGATTATTGCCAGGTGCTCTAATGCGTAACGCTTCCTTGAAATTTGTTTGCCGTAAAGTAAAACTTGAAGTAACCAATACTGAAACGAAATTTTCTCGGCTTTATAAAAAAGGACAAATTATCCACTGCCCTGTTGCTCATCATGATGGCAATTACTTTGCTGATAATGATACATTGAAACAAATGGAAGATAATAAGCAGATTGTTTTCCGCTATGCGAAAGGTGAAAACCCTAATGGTTCAGTAAATGATATAGCTGGCATTATTAATAAAGCTGGTAATGTGCTTGGTATGATGCCTCATCCTGAAAACCTTATTGAAGCAGCACACGGCGGTATTGATGGCCGTTTACTTTTTCAAAGTGTTTTAGAATTAGTCTCATGCCCATAAAAAATATTTCTTGGAATTTCTAGATATTTTTGCATTAACTGTCTGTACAAAACAGCCAATAATACGAAAATATATAAAATAAATTTATCAGTTATGTTTCTTCGCCCATCATAATGAAATATATTTTACTCTATATACACAGTGTTGTTGATTTATAAATGAATAAAGCTAATAATCTAGATTACTGCATTTAAAGGCAATAATAAATGTTAATTTTGATTAATTTAACGGAATGAAAACTAATATGACCTTTTGCAATGATATTGCCATTACACCAGAATTAGTTGCAAACCATGGCTTAAAAACCGATGAATATCAACGTATTTTGGAGTTAATTGGTAGAGAACCAACATTTACAGAGCTTGGAATTTTTTCTGCTATGTGGAATGAGCATTGTTCTTATAAGTCATCGAAAAAATGGCTTAAAACCTTACCAACAAAAGGAAAATGTGTCATCCAAGGCCCTGGAGAAAATGCAGGAGTCGTTGACATCGGTAATGGTGAATGCATTGTTTTTAAAATGGAAAGTCATAACCATCCTTCTTACATTGAACCCTATCAAGGTGCTGCAACAGGCATCGGTGGCATTTTACGCGATGTTTTTACGATGGGAGCCCGACCTATTGCGACTATGAATGCATTACGATTTGGCTCTCCCTGCCATCCTCGAACACGCCATCTTGTTTCTGGTGTTGTTTCTGGAATTGGTGGTTATGGTAATGCTTTTGGCGTGCCAACTGTTGGTGGAGAAGTTAATTTTGATAAACGCTACAATGGTAATATCCTTGTTAACGCCTTTGCAGTTGGTATTGCGAAGATAGATTCCATTTTTTATTCCAAAGCACAAGGTGTAGGACTTCCTGTTGTTTACCTTGGTGCTAAAACAGGGCGTGATGGTGTTGGCGGAGCAACAATGGCTTCCACTGAATTTGATAATACAATTGATGAAAAACGTCCAACTGTTCAAGTAGGTGATCCTTTTACTGGAAAATGTCTTCTTGAAGCCTGTTTAGAATTAATGGCATCAGGAGCTGTTATTGCTATTCAAGATATGGGAGCTGCAGGTCTAACCTCTTCTGCGGTGGAAATGGGTGCAAAAGGAGATCTAGGTATAGAACTTAATCTTGATCAAGTGCCTGTTCGTGAAGATAATATGACAGCCTATGAAATGATGCTTTCTGAAAGCCAAGAGCGTATGCTTATGGTGCTTAAACCAGAGCTAGAAAAACAAGCAGAAGAAATTTTTCAAAAATGGGGACTTCATTTCTCTGTTATTGGAAAAACTACTGATGATTTACGTTTTCGTGTGCTACATAAAGGCAAAGAAGTAGCAAATCTCCCAATCAAAGAACTTGGTAATGAAGCACCTATCTATGATCGTCCTTGGATAGAACCCCTTAAAAAATCTGCCTTAAAAGTAGAAGAAGTTGAAAAAGTTGATAATCTTGGGAATGTACTTCTTACACTTTTGAATTCTACCAATCAAAGCTCACGGCGCTGGGTTTATGAACAATATGATACCTTGATCCAAGGGAACACTCTTGTTAGACCAGGTGGTGACGCAGGTGTTATCCGTGTAAGCAATAATGATAAACGTGCTCTTGCTTTTTCTACCGATGTAACACCTCGTTATTGTGATGCTGATCCTTATGAAGGAGGGAAACAAGCCGTTGCAGAATGCTGGCGTAATATAAGCACCACAGGTGCAACACCACTCGCTGCCACAGATAATCTTAATTTTGGGAATCCCGAAAAGCCTGAAATTATGGGGCAACTTGTTTTAGCTATCAAAGGGATAAGTGAAGCTTGCAAAATACTCGACTTTCCAATCGTTTCAGGAAATGTCTCCCTTTACAATGAAAGTAATGGAGAAGCAATTCTTCCTACACCTACAATAGCGGGTGTTGGCCTCCTTGATGATTGGTCAAAAATGGCTACGGTCAATGGTATGCACAATGGAGATATTATTGTTTTAGTTGGCTCCTGCGGTTCATATCTAGGACAATCGATCTATATGCATAACATCTTAAATATTGTAGCAGGCGCTCCACCTTATGTAGATTTACACCTTGAAAAAAAACATGGCCAATTTGTTCGCAATGTCATTCATCGCGGTTTTGTTCATGCTGCTCATGATATTTCTGATGGAGGCTTAGCCATTGCTCTTGCAGAAATGGTAATTAAAGCAAATAAAGGAATCAAAGTAGAATTAACTAATAAATCACCACATCATGCTGAACTTTTTGGTGAAGACCAAGGGCGTTACCTTTTAGCCATTAAGCCTAATACATTAGATAATCTTAAAATGCTTGCGCAAACAAACGCAATTCCCTTAATAGAGCTTGGTATAGTTGAAGGTAACACGCTTGATATAAAAAATGTATTAACACTTTCAATAACTGAGCTTACACAGGCTTATGAAAATTGGTTTCCAAAATTTATGGATAAAAGTAAATAAATCAAGGAGAATTTCCATGGCAATGAGTGCAAATGAAATTGAAATCCTTATTCGTGAAAGCATTCCCGATGCAAAAATAACAATTCGTGATCTTGCTGGAGATGGCGAACATTACGCAGCTGAAATTATTTCAGAAAATTTTCGAGGAAAAAGCCGTGTTCAACAGCACAAAATGGTCTATGATGCTCTTAAAGGAAATATGGGAAACGTTCTCCATGCTTTAGCTCTCCAAACAAGTATTCCTAAATAATTTCAAAATTTTCTCTTGCATTCATTCTGTTAATACGGTTAAAAATGCTATTAGTATAATGTGTGGTTATCAAAATCGGCGATATTGAGGAATAATAATGACTGCTGTTCATGATTTTATTGATAATGAAATTAAAACAAACAAAGTCGTTTTATTCATGAAAGGGACGCCTAATTCTCCTCAATGTGGATTTTCTGGACAAGTTGTTCAAATTCTTGACTATTTAGGAGTAAATTATAAAGGAATTAATATTTTAACTTCTAACGAATTACGTCAAGGAATAAAAGATTATTCAAATTGGCCAACAATTCCACAACTCTATATTAAGGGTGAATTTATTGGTGGTTGTGATATTGTCAAGGAAATGTTTCAAAACAATGAGTTGCAGGAATTGTTGAAAGAAAAAAGTATAATCTTTACCAAATCATAAATACCTCTAATTATTTAAATTCTTATTAGGTATTGTTCAGTCGAAATTCTTATTTTAAGGATACATATGTCATATTCTGCCGACGAACAAAAGCACATAGATGCAATTAAAAAAAAAATTGGATATAAAGAATTTGTTATCCTCATTGCAGCACTTATGGCAATCAATTCGATAGCAATTGATATTATGCTACCAGCTATGCCTGATATTTTAAACAGCTTGCATGCTACTAATGAAAATGATCAGCATTATATCATCTCTTGTTATCTAATCAGCTATGGTGCTACGCAAATATTTTTTGGCCCAATAAGTGACCGTTATGGACGGCATAAACTTATTCTTATTGGTCTTGCTTGCTATTCATGTGCAGCAATCGCATGTATATTTGCATCAAGTCTTCCTATATTTCTTATTCTGCGTGTCTTGCAAGGTATTGGAGGAGCAGTTATGCGTGTGCTCACAATGTCCATTGTACGCGATCTCTACAATGGTCGAAAAATGGCAGAAGTTATGTCCATAGTCATGATGATTTTTCTTCTTGCAGCAATGATTGGACCAGCAATAGGACAAATTATTTTGTTATTTGGACAATGGCAATTAATTTTTATATTCATGGCAATTGTTGGTTTTGGATTAATGATTTGGATTCAAGTGCGTCTGCCTGAAACCATTTATATAGCACGATCTCTTTCTTTTTCTTCTCTAAAAAATAACTTATGGCTTATCATTACCAATCGTTCAACGCTTTGTTATACACTTGCAACTTCTATTATTTTAGGCTGTATTTTTGCTGCTATTAATACATCGCAACAAACTTATGAAGGAATCTATAATTTAGGCATTTGGTTTCCTGTCGCTTTTGCTCTTGGTGCGGGCTTCCAAGCTATATCATCTTTTCTCAATTCTCGTCTTGTTGGAAGCTTTGGAATGCGACGTATTTCTCATACAATGCTGTTACTGTTTTCTACTATTTCATGCATTTGGTTTGTTGGATCAGTTTTAACAGGCGGCTTTGTATCTTTTCCGTTTTTTATGCTATTATATTCCATACTGATGTTTGCATGTGGCGGCATTATGGCTAATTTTAATACACTCGCCCTTGAACCTTTAGGAAAAATCGCTGGAACTGCATCTTCTGTATCCGGTTTTCTTCAAACGTCCATCGGTGCAAGTCTTGGCTTTTTCATAGCACAATACTTCGATGAAACAACAATTCCTAATTCAGCCGGATTTTTCTTTCTTAGTCTCATAGCTATTCTTCTTGTCTTGTGGGCTGAGCATGGACGTTTTTTTATAAAACATAATTCTGAATCAATCTAGCAATAAGACGGAGCTTGTTCCTACAATAAAATTCTCAATGTTTTTATGAGACTTATATAAACAGGCAATCAAAATACTTACGTTATCTTAACCGGAAAATTTACCTGATTTTGGAAATCCCTTTGGAACCAAACGTCCTGCTCCTGCACGCGTTCCCATCCACTCAACGAGTTCATCAGCCCGGCGATTAAAACTGCGCTCAGCTGTATCTTGCCAACTTAAGCCTTCTGATAAAGTAAAAGTTTTAACATCAACAACAACGCTATCTTTATAACGCTGTAAACGAACACCCTTCCCACGACTCATTTCTGGTATTTGTTCGATAGAAAAAATAAGCATTTTTCGGTTTTCTCCAACTATTGCAATGTAATCGCCTTCTACCGGAATGCAAAGTTTTAAACTATCAGGAGATTTAACATTCATCACTTGCTTTCCTTTTCGTGTATTGGCAATAATATCGCTTTCAGAAACAATAAAACCATTGCCATAGGATGAAATTAAAAGTCTTTTTCTTTGCGTATTATGTACAAACGCTGTGAGAATATTATGCTCATTATCCATATCTACTAAAATACGAATTGGTTCACCATGCCCTCTCCCTCCAGGTAAAATATTTGCACTAATAGTAAAAAATTTTCCACCAGTACTTATCACTATAATTTTATCTGTGGTAAATGCTGAAAATGCTAGTTTCAAACAATCACCTTCTTTAAAAGAAAGTGTTTTGTAATCATTCAAATGGCCTTTTAAAGCACGCATCCAACCTTTTTCAGAAATAACAATAGTTACTGGTTCTTTTTCAATCATTGCTTGATGAATATCATTCACATCATGCCTTGGTGCTTCTTCAAATGTTGTCCGCCTTTTCCCCAAAAAAGTTTCAGGACCAAAAATTTTACGAACTCTTGTGATCTCCTCTGCGATGATTTTCCATTGCTTGATATTGGAAGCCAATAAATTTTGTAATTTTTCTTTTTCAATTTTAAGAGATTCAAATTCTTTACGAATCTGAAATTCTTCAAGTTTACGTAAAGAACGCAACCGCATATTTAAAATAGATTCAGCTTGATTTTCCGTTAATTTAAAGCGCAATATCAATTCTTTTTTAGGCTCATCACTTTCACGAATGATTTGAAGCACCTCATCGAGATTTAAATATGCAATAAGATACCCCTGCAAAATTTCTAATCTACAATCAATTTCATTCAGTCGATAATCTGAACGACGAATAAGCACCTCTTTACGATGCTGAAGCCACTGTTGCAAGCTTTCACGTAGAGAAAGAAGATTAGGTACTTTCCCTAAAGTCAGTACATTGAGATTAAGAGGAAATCTTACTTCAAAATCAGTTAACTTAAAAAGTGACTCCATCAATAATTCAGGATCAATTGTGCGATTTTTAGGAACAAGCACAATCCGAATATCTTCTGCCGATTCATCATGAATATCTTCAAGCATCGGTAATCGCCGCGCAAGTAATAATTCTGCTGTTTTTTCAATAAGGCGTGATTTTTGTATTTGATATGGAATTTCTGTAACAACAATCACATAAGAACCCCGATTGCCCTCCTCTTGATGCCAACGTGAACGTAATCGAAATAATCCACGTCCTGTACGATAAGAATCCTCAATGCTTTTTTTGGGCTCAACCAAAATACCACCTGTCGGAAAATCAGGTCCAAGTACAAATTGATTTAAATCTTCATGATCTGCATGAGGATTAGCAATCAAATACAACGCGGCATCACAAAGTTCCGCAACGTTATGTGGTGGGATAGAGGTTGCCATACCAACAGCAATACCTGATGAACCATTAGCCAAAAGATTAGGAAATGCTCCTGGTAAAACAACAGGTTCTTTATCTTCTTCATTATAGGTTAAACGAAAATCAATAGCATTTTCATTAATTCCTTCAAGAAGTAATATTGCTACTTCAGTCATGCGTGCTTCCGTATAACGCATCGCTGCAGCATTATCTCCATCAATATTACCGAAATTACCCTGACCATCAATTAATGGATAGCGAACAGAAAAACTTTGAGCTAAACGTACTAACGCGTCATAAATAGATGCATCACCATGAGGATGAAATTTTCCCATTACATCACCCACAATCCGCGCACATTTAGCATAAGGCTGTCCAGGATTAAGCTTTAATAAGCGCATCGCATGAACAATACGCCTATGAACAGGCTTTAGTCCATCACGTACATCAGGCAATGCACGATGCGTAATAGTAGACAGTGCATATGCCAAATAGCGCTCTTGCAAAGCAGATCGCAATTCTATTGACTCAATATGCTCCTTATCAAATGATCGAATCATTTCATCAGACATAAATATAAGGTAGCAATTTTAAAAATAAGGAACAAGCCTGCTATAAAAAGAGCTCAAATATGATCTTCTTAATAAGAATAAGAAACTCTTTATTCGAAACTATATGACATAAAATAAACAGTATGATTTTACAAAGTTACTTTTTCACAACCTAATATCATAATATAACCGATAATTCTTCTGATTATATCAGATTACATGTGTCGCATTGTTTTACAACTACATTAAATTGTAAGCTAATAAAAACTGTATCAATTACAATTTGTAATTTATCTAATTTTAGCTAATATAGGAAATCTTTATCCAAAGTTTTATACATAAACAGCATAATCAATTTTCATCAACGATTTTTTACCACTGGAGCAATCCGAATTCCTAAATCACATAACTGCATAGCAGAAACATTGGAAGGAGCGCTCATCAAAAGATCAAGTGCTTGCTGATTCATCGGGAATAAAGAAACCTCACGCAAATTTTTTACACCTTGCAAAAGCATAACAATGCGATCAATACCAGCTGCCATACCACCATGTGGTGGAGCGCCATAATGAAATGCACGATAAAGAGCACCAAAGCGCTCTTCTACCACTTCTTTAGAAAAACCCACAAGCTTAAAAACTTTCAGCATCATTTCCGGTGAATGATTACGGATTCCACCTGATGCAATTTCACAACCATTACAAACAAGATCATACTGAAAAGCTTTAAGAGAAAGAGGATCTTGAAGATCAAGAGCATTTTCTCCCCTTGAGGCATTGAAAAAGGATTATGCGCAAAATCAAGCTTTTTTTCTTCTTCATTCCATTCAAAAAATGGGAAATCAACAATCCAAGCAAAAGAAAAACAATCTCGATCAATCAGTCCTAATTCCTCTCCTATCCGTGTACGTGCTGCACCAGAAAAAGATGCAAATTTCTTTGGATCTCCTGCGACAAAAAAACAAGCATCACCACTTTCAAGTCCAAGTTGCATACGAATAGCTTCAGTTCTTTGTTCACCAATGTTTTTAGCGATAGGACCAGCGCCTTCAAAAATTCCATTTTCTTCACGCCAAAAAATATAACCAAGACCTGGTTGCCCCTCACACTGAGCCCACACATTCATGCGATCACAAAAAGCGCGACTACCACCGTTCTTTGCAGGAATAGCCCAAACACATGCATTCTGATCGCTTGCTAAAATCTGAGAAAAAACTTTAAAGCCAGAATCCTGAAAATGCTTAGAAACATCTTCCATAATAATTGGATTACGCAAATCAGGTTTATCTGAACCATACTTCTGCATTGCTTCATCATATGAAATACGGGGGAAATTTTGCGTCACAGATTTTCCATCTGCAAATTCTTCAAAAATGGAACGTATAATGGGCTCTATCGTTACGAAAATATCTTCCTGCTCAACAAAACTCATTTCAATATCTAATTGGTAAAACTCACCCGGCAAACGATCTGCTCGTGGATCTTCATCTCTAAAACATGGAGCTATTTGAAAATAACGATCAAAACCAGACATCATTAACAATTGCTTATATTGCTGAGGTGCCTGAGGTAATGCATAAAACTGTCCCTGATGAATGCGGCTCGGAACCAAAAAATCACGTGCCCCTTCTGGGGATGACGCTGTTAAAATTGGTGTAGTAAATTCTGTAAAAGCACAATTTTGCATATGCCGCCTTATGGAAGCAATAATTGCAGTACGACGCATTATATTTTTGTGCATGGTTTCTCGACGTAAATCAAGAAAACGATATTTCAATCGAATATCTTCCGGATAATCAGGTTCGCCAAAAACTGGTAAAGGAAGCTCATCAGCTTTTGAAAGAATTTCAACCTCTTTTGCAAAAATTTCAATTTCACCCGTTGGAAGAGCTGTATTAACAACTTCATCAGCACGAGCACGTACTTCTCCATCTACACGAATAACCCATTCAGAACGCACCTTTTCTATAATTCTAAAAGCTGGTGAATTAGGATCAACAACAATTTGTGTGATCCCAAAATGATCTCGTAAATCAATAAAAAGAATTCCACCATGATCACGAACACGATGAACCCATCCAGAAAGACGAACCTGCCTCCCCATATCACATTTACGAAGAGCAGCGCAATTATGACTGCGGTAACGGTGCATATTTTTTCCTTTGGTTGTAATTTATCTTACATACATTACAAACGCTTTTTAACAATCACTTGTCAAGGTATGATTACAAAGACTAGAAAAAAATACAATAAAAGACAAATTTAATCTACTTAGCTATAATGAAATAATGAGACTTATTACAAATACTATAGATCTTGAAATTGCTATTGCCGCTTTGCGCAAGTCTAATTTTGTAACAGTAGACACTGAATTTATACGTGAAACAACCTTCTGGCCTCAGTTATGCCTGATTCAAGTTGCATCGTCAGATGTTACAATACTTATTGATCCAATGGCGCAAGATATTAATTTACAACCATTTTTTGATCTAATGATCGATAAAAAAATTGTCAAAGTTTTTCATGCTGCGCGCCAAGATATCGAAATTATTTATCATCTTGGAGGAGTTATTCCTTCTCCCCTCTTTGATACACAAGTAGCAGGATCAATCTGTGGATTTGGTGATTCTATTTCCTATGATCAAATTGTACAACGTTGCACTGGGCATCATCTTGATAAATCATCTCGTTTTACAGATTGGAGCTGTCGCCCCCTTTCTGAAAAGCAACTGCTCTATGCACTCGCTGATGTTACTTATCTAAGAGAGGTCTATCTTGTATTAAAAAAACAATTAGAGGAAAAAAAACGTACCCATTGGATGAATGATGAAATGGCAATCCTCTTAACACCGACAACCTATGATATACCAGAAAATGAAGCGTGGAAAAAAATAAAGGGAAAAATTACAAAAAAACGTGAACTTGCTGTGTTGCAAAAAATAGCAGCTTGGCGTGAGCGTGAAGCACACAAATATAATACCCCTCGCCGCCATATAATGAAAGATGAATGTCTTATTGAAATCGCAATCCAACAACCAAAGAATGAAGCTGCTCTAAAGCGCTTACGTAGCATTAACAAAAGCTGGAATGACCCACCAGCTATGCGTACATTAATTAAAGCCATACATCAAGGCTTAAAAGTCGATCTTGCTACTTTACCTACCCTTCCCAAGCATAGTACTATTGATGAGAAAACAGCTGTTACAATCGATCTTCTTAAAGTATTATTAAAGCTTGTTGCAAATGAAAATAATATTACACCTAAAATTATTGCAACCTCTAGTGATTTAGAAAAACTTTCTAATGGCAATATAATGCATAATATTTCTGCTATGAATGGTTGGCGTTATGAAATTTTTGGTAAAAAAGCAGAACAAATGCTAAAAGGTCAAATAGCATTTTATTATAACAATGGAGAAGTAACGATCAAAAAACTTTAATTTACAAATATGAAAATATTATAATATACACTTTGATGTTCTGTCTTGCAAAAGAATTAAAAAACTTCAAAAGCTAAGGAAAATTGAGTTATTTTTGATAATTGCTGCAAACGTTTATAAGGCCGTTCACCTATTAAATTCGCATAGCGTACTGGGACATGCAATGTAATATTATTATTTTGCTTCTTTTGCCATGATAAATTAGGTAAAATCCCTGCAGTGGAAGCACTAAAAAGATTAGCAATACGCATAATTCCGCCAAGGATTCTTGCTTTTTCAACAATATCGCTAGTTGCTAATTTGAGAACCTCAGGAGCTTCTTCCTTATCAAGCGATAAACCTGTATTACGGAAAAAAACAGCTAATGCAGCATAAATACGCCCCTTATGTGAAATTCCTGGATAAGATCCTAACGCTATCTGATTGGCTGCTTCATTACCCCGATGATCTGGATGTATACGCCAACCGATATCAGAAAGAAGACAAGCAGCTTTACGATAACGACATGCATTTTCAGTTTCTAAAATTCCAAAGGCCTCAAACGCACCTGTGGTAAAATCAATAAGTTCACTCGCTTGCTTTGGTGAGCGTGCTCTTAAGATAGCCATTTCTAAGCATGCGGTAATTAATGGATCAGAAATACGATCTTCTCGCGGTAATTTCGAATAAAGAAAACCTTCACGAACTCCTGCTCCAGAAAAAACTATTCTTTTAAAATTTATGAATTGAATCAATTCAATAAGAACAATTGCTCCATATGCTAAAAGTTGACGACGATTTTTGGGAATAACTGAAATTTCTTTGATTTTATCAATACCACCATTGATAACAAGAAGCAAGAATTCCTTCATCTCCTGTACATCAACCTCGTAGCCATGCATAACAGGTAATCGATAATTTTTGATTAGCATATATAGTTTTGCAAGATTACGCCAAGTTCCTCCTACCGCATAAAAACAACGATCTATATCTTTATGTATAACAATAGAAGATTTACAAAGGTGCTCATGAACAATTTTTTTTGCCAAAACAAAATCATTATTTGACATATATTGTAGTCGTAAACTGCCTAATGGCAATGTTATCCCTTCGCCTACATTGGAATCATGAATATCAATAAGTTCAAGACTTCCACCACCAAGATCACCAGAAATACCATTTGGCCGATAAAAAGTAGAAATAACTCCGTAAGCTGAATAAATGGCTTCTTCGCTTCCCGAAAGAACATATATTTTATTTTGTAAAATACTTTCAGCGCTTTGAATAAACGCCAATCCATTTTTTGCTTCTCGTACTGCTGCTGTTGCCAAAGTATAGATCGCATCTGCACCCACCTGTTGGCAAACAGCATAAAATCGTTTCAGTGTTCGCAGCGCCATCTCAATTGATTTTTCTTCCAAAATTCCAGTCTTTGCAACACCTTGACCAAGAGCACAAAAAACTTTTTCATTAAATAAAACTGCTGGTGAACGTACAAGGCCTTCATAAATAACAAGTCGAACAGAATTCGAACCAATATCGATAACTGCGATGGGTTTATACCCTTTCAGCCGACTTTGAATATTTATATATGTCATTGGATATTTCAGTCTTTACGTGTTTTCATCTGCTGCTGGAACAATTCAATCAAATGTGAAGTAGGAGCCTGAAAAAAATTTTCATACTCAAAAAAAAGCACATTGGTCATAAAATATTCCTGCGCGTTAAACAGCTTTTCATCTTTTTGCGGGGTTCTACGTCTTGATGTTCCATCGGCCAATATATCAAAGCTTTGTTGGTTATCAATAATATTGGCCAACATAATTTGTGAAAGAACTTGTTGATGAACTATTTTATTTAAAACTGGAACCAATATTTCAACACGATGATCAAGATTACGAGGCATCATATCAGCTGATCCCAAATAAACAATAGCATTTTTATTTGGCAAATTCTCACCATTAGCAAAACAGAAAATGCGACTATGCTCAAGGAATCGGCCTACAATCGATTTCACACGAATATTATCTGAAATACCTAAAATACCAGGACGTAAACAACATATACCACGTACAATCAGATCAATCTGTACTCCCATTTGACTAGCGCGGTATAAAGCATCAATTATTTCAGGATCAACCAATGAATTTACCTTCATCCAAATAGCTGCTACTCGCCCTTGTTGTGCATTAGTCATTTCCTCTTTGATATGTTCAAGAATACGACTACGCAATGTTAATGGTGAAAAAGCTATTTTCATTGATTCATTTGGCTGCGCATATTCAGTAAGATAATTAAAAAGCAGTCCAACATCATGACCAATATCATCATCGGTTGTAAAAAAGGAAAGATCCGTATACATTTTAGCGGTGATTGGATGATAATTCCCAGTTCCAAGATGAACATAAAAACGACGACAGTTCTCTTCTTGTCTTATCACCAAAGACATCTTAGCATGTGTTTTTAATTCAATAAAACCAAAAACCACTTGAACTCCTGCACATTCAAGATCACGTGCCCAACGAATATTAGCCTCTTCATCAAAACGCGCTTTTAATTCTACCAAAGCTGTCACCGACTTACCTCGTTCAGCAGCATTAATAAGAGCGCTAACAATCGGACTATCATTTGATGTGCGATAAAGAGTTTGCTTGATTTCAATCACATTAGGGTCATCAGCAGCTTGACGTAAAAATTGTATAACAACATCAAATGTTTCGTAAGGATGGTGAATAATAATATCTCTTTCACGAATAGCTGCAAAACAATCACTACCATGCTCACGAATACATTCGGGAACACGAGAACTATGAGGAATAAATTTTAAATCATTGCGCGAAATAGAAACAATTTCTGAAATCATATTCAGTGCTAATAAACCATTGATAACACTCACACAATTACTAGGCACTCTAAGTGCACGCGTTATCAATTGCCGTAAATTCTCAGGCATTTTCATATTAAATTCAATTCGAATAACTTCTCCACGACGACGTTTTTTCAGTGCAGTTTCAAAAAAAAGCACAAGATCTTCTGCTTCTTCTTCTACTTCAATATCGCTATCGCGGATAATTCTAAATGTTCCCGCCCCATTATTGTCATAACCAGGAAATAAACGATCAACAAAAAGGCAAACAAGATCTTCAAATGAAATAAAACGAAAATTATTTCCCTCTTGAGGAAGAAGAATAAAACGTCTCAAAGTATTAGGCACAGGTAACAACACCATTATAGGATGTTGATCAACGCGCCGTAATAATTGAAACGCAATAGAAAGAGCTAAATTAGGAACAAAGGGAAAAGGATGTTTAGAATCAATAAAAGAAGGTGTTAAAACAGGAAAAATTTCTTTAAAAAAATACCTTTCAAGCCATAATTTTTCAACTTCTGAAAGCTTTTCAGAACAAATAATTTCAATATTATTCTGTTTTAATTCATAACATAAGGTACGTAATTCTTGTTGCTGATTAGCTTGCAAATATGCAATCTCAGTTAATATAAAATCAAGTTGTTCCTGCGGTGTACGCCCATCTGCACTACGTTCTATAATTCCAGCACGAATTTGAGCAATAAGGCCAGCAACACGAACCATAAAGAACTCATCAAGATTAGTTGCTGAAATCGAAAGAAATTGTACCCGTTCCAATAAAGGATTTTTCGAATTTGCAGATTCCATTAAAACACGATTATTAAATTGTAACCATGAAAATTCACGATTAACAAATCGCGCTGGATTATCCAACGTTATATCCTGCATAGTAATTTGATCTGCCAGCGTTTGTTTCATATATTCAATTAAGCAGCTTTATATTTATAAAAAACTTTACAAAATAAAAATCCTGCTCTTATGGAAATAAAATTTTATCTATTTTTTATCAAATTTTGTAAACTACAAAAATTTCAAAAAGTTTTAGCTCAACCATAATACATAATATTATAATATAATGGCTAACTCTCCCCATACAACTATTAAATACTTTAAAATAATTGAATCTATCTCCATTTATAAATTATCTGAAAAAGGACCTTGCATTATAGTATATCGTATTACAAATTAATAATAAAATACATGATTTAAATCATACTTTATTAGGATAATTTATCTGGAGTTTATGCATTATGGCTGATTACAATATTCCGTATTTCCAAAATGATAATGGATACAAAATAATCGAAATTGGTGTAAAAGAATTTATGTGTATAGGTGCCACACAACCATTCGACCATCCTCATATTTTTATTGAAATGGGAGCAGCTGATGAAAAAATTTGCCCCTATTGTTCAACTCTTTATCGCTATAATCATACATTAGCATATAATCAGACAAATCCTACAGGATGCATATATCATCACAACGATTCTCTGTTTCTTTGATATGAAACAACTGAAAGATCAATCTCCAATTATCATTGGAGGAGGTATCGCAGGGCTAAGCTCTGCTTTAGCGCTTGCTCATAAAGGAATCGCAAGTATTATTATTGAAAAGCGTACGCAGCTTGATAGTATTGGCTCTGGTATTCAACTGACTCCAAATGCAACACGTATTCTTGCTCGTTGGGGAGTTCTTAATACACTTATTAAATTAGGTATTAAACCGAATTTCCTTGAATTAAAAGATGGTATATCTTTGAAAACACATTTACGTGCAGATCTTATTGAATTATCTGAAAAACGCTGGAAATCTCCTTATATTACAATTCACCGAGCTGATTTACAGAACGTTTTATACAATGCTGTTATTAAAAATCCTCTTATCAAATACAAAATGGGAGAAAAGGTCGTATCATCTATTCAATCTACAACTGATACTATTAAAATAAAAACAATCACAATAGAAGAAAAAACTGGAATACAACGATATCAATTTTATTCAACGCCACTTCTTATTGGATGTGACGGTGTTTGGTCAACATTACGACAATCTCCCCCTTTTCATGAAAAAGCCAGTTTCAGTAACTTTATCGCGTGGCGAGCAACAAAATCATTTGAAAGTCTCTCTCCAAAATTTTGTTCTTTATTACAAAATATAAAAACAATTACTGGTTGGATGGGACCTAAAAATCACCTTGTCGCCTATCCCATTCAATCAATAAAAACATTCAATTTTGTAGCCATCACTCATGGAGAAAATTCAGGGAGAGGATGGAAAAAAACAGGAAATAAAGAGAAACTTAAATCTCTTTTTAATGATTGGAATCCAGAAATTCTTCAAGTTTTTAATCACATTGATGAGTGGAGCTATTGGCCACTATTTCAAATGAAGCATAATCGCTTTTTGGGTTTACAACGGCAAGTTTTTGTGGGGGATTCTGCGCATGCATTTTTACCCTTTGCAGCACAAGGCGCTTCTATGGCATTAGAGGATGCCGCCACATTAGCAGAAGTACTCTCTCTGAATGATCTCTCACTCGCTGAAGCCACTACATTTTATGAAAAAATACGCAAACCGCGCGTTAAAGCTGTAAAAAAACGCGGAGATTTTAATAGATTTGTCTACCACGCAACTGGACCTATAGCAATTGCTCGTAATTTCTATATGAAAATTCATACAGCAGAAAATATTATGTCCCGTCTTGATTGGCTATATACTTATGATGCAATGAATCAAACAAAGAATAATATTTAAAAAGATGTAGTAAAAAGTTTATAAAAGTTACAGCTAGATCACTTTAAGCTAAAAAAGTTGTAATTTATTTTCATAGTAAATTTAAAAAGCTTTTGAAAACAATGACAAAATTTGTAGAAAAAATAGAGTGTTTATTTTGCAAATATAAATTTTTAAATACTAGTCTATTTTAATATTTTAAACTAATCAAAAATGTAATTTTCGAAATAGCAAATGAACAATTGTTATACTCTTTGATTTAGCTTAATTCAACATCGATAACACCAGGAAGCGCTTTCATAGCATTTACGACACGTGTATCCACTTTATATCTTTTTGGTAGAGCTATCTCAACTTCTCGAAATTCATCCTCCTGAATTAGAACAATCGCTATTTCTCCATTGCCTTTAGAATCTAAATTTTGCTCAATTTGAGAAAGCATATCTGTTGTTTTTATAAAGAGACGCATCATTTTATGATACTGAAATGCATCTTCATCTAAAGATTGAACTGTCTCAATACGCAAATTAATTCCTTCAGAACGATCCTCTGCAATGACTGTAATAATAAATGACTTTCCAGGCTCCAGCATATCTCCATACACAGAAAGTCCTTCAGAAAATATAACCGCTTCATACTGCCCACTCGTATCAGAAAACTGAATAATACCCATTTTCTTCCCAGACCTTATTTTACGAATTTGTTTTGCTACAACTGTTCCAGCAAGCCGGGCAGCAGTTGCTCCTCCTTTAATTGAGGTAGCAAAATCGCTCCAAGTCTGAACACGTTTTTTAATAAGAACATCTTGATACTCACTCAAAGGATGAGCAGAAAAATAAAAACCTATTGTCTGAAATTCATGATATAGCTTTTCAGCTGAAGACCAAGGCGATACTTGAGATAAAATTAAAGGCTCTTTTAATCCGCCTATCATCCCAAATATATCGATTTGACCACTAGAATTATTATCAAGAATACGCAGGGCACGTGCATTAAGAGTTGCAAGGCTTGCCAATAGAACTTCACGTGCAATATTAAAACAATCAAAAGCACCAGCATAAATCAAACTTTCCATAGCACGCTTATTCACAATACGAGGATCAATACGTTCACAAAAATCTTCTAAATCCCTAAAAGGTTTATCCCCACGACGAGCTACAATATGATCAACGACCATATCTCCCACACCTTTAACAGCAGAAAGTGAATAATAAATACAATTCTCACCAACTTCAAAAATGCGGTGTGATGTTTGCACACAAGGCGCAATAACTTCAATTCCCAGCCTTAATGCCTCACGTCGAAAATCATTTAGCTTATCCGTATTTGTCATATCATATGTCATAGATGCAGCCAAAAACTCTACGGGATGGTGTGCTTTCATATAAGCTGTCTGATAAGAAACAATCGCATAAGCAGTAGCGTGAGATTTATTAAAACCGTAATCTGCAAATTTTGCTAAAAGATCAAAGATTACATTAGCTTGGTCTTTATCAATGCCACCATCAACAGCTCCACTTACAAAACGCGTACGTTGTTCTTGCATTTCCTTATGGATTTTTTTACCCATAGCTCTACGCAATAAATCTGCTTCTCCAAGTGAATAACCAGCAAGCTCCTGAGCAATCTGCATTACCTGTTCTTGATAAACAATAACACCTTGGGTTTCTTTAACCAAATGATCTATTTTAGGATGAATAGAAGTGATTTCTTCTTCTTTATGCTTACGTATATTATATGTTGCGATATTTTCCATTGGGCCAGGACGATAAAGCGCTACAAGTGCAATAATATCCTCAATGCAATCTGGTTTCATCCCAATAAGTGCTTTACGCATACCAGCACTTTCAACTTGAAACACGCCAACTGTCTCACCACGTGACATCATAGCATAAGTTACTTCATCATTAAGGGGAATACATGATAGATTTATCTTTATACCTTTTCGTGCAACAAAATCCACAGCCATCTTCAAAACAGTGAGTGTTTTTAAACCTAAAAAATCAAATTTTACCAACCCAGATTGTTCAACATACTTCATATTAAATTGAGTTACAGGCATATCAGAGCGCGGATCACGATACATTGGCACAAGCTCTGATAATGGACGATCACCAATAACAATCCCTGCAGCATGAGTGGAAGCATGACGATAAAGTCCTTCTAGCTGAAGCGCTATATCCAACATTCGCCCAATAACAGGATCTTTTTTCTTTTCTTCTTCAAATTTCGGCTCATCGATAATAGCCTTTGCTAACTCAACATTACTGCCAGGAGTAGCAGGAACCAATTTTGTCAGATAGTCTACCTGACGATAAGGTACTTCTAGAACACGACCAACATCACGTAACACTGCACGCGCTTGCAATTTACCAAATGTAATAATTTGTGCTACTTGATTACAGCCATATTTTTCCTGGACATAACGAATAACCTCTTCACGCCGTTCTTGACAAAAATCGATATCAAAATCTGGCATAGAAATACGATCTGGATTAAGGAAACGTTCAAATAAGAGAGAAAAACGCAACGGATCAACATCGGTAATAGTCAATGCGTAAGCAACAAGTGAGCCAGCACCAGAACCACGTCCCGGCCCAACAGGAATATCGTGAGCTTTTGCCCATTTGATAAAATCCGAAACAATAAGAAAATAGCCAGAAAATTGCATCCGTGTAATAATTGAAATTTCATAATTAAGCCGCTGCTCATAATCTGCAATTGTATAGCCTTCGGCTAAACCAATTGTCTCAAGACGCATTTTTAAACCTGATTCAGCTTGATCTAATAATTCTTTCGCTTCTGCTTCTAAAACAGAAGACAAATCTGCAGAGCTCTCTATAAAACGGGGCAAAATTGGTTTTCTAATTGGTGCATAAGCATGACATCGCAAAGCAATTTCAACGCTATTTTCTAAAGCTTCTGGAAGATCAGAAAACAATGAAACCATTTCATCTTGCGATTTTAAATAATGCTCAGGTGTCACACGCTTACGATCTGGATTAGAAACAACTTGCCCTTCTGCAACTGCCATGAGTGCATCATGAGCTTCATATCCTTCTTTATTGAGAAAAAAAGCCTCATTAGTAGCAACAAGAGGAAGCTCGTATGTGTAAGCCAATTCAACGAGTGCAGCTTCCACTTTCTGATCATAAGAGCTATACCGTTGTAATTCAACATAAAGACGATCACTAAAAATTTTTTTCAAATAAGTTAAACGCTTAACAGCCCGTTCTTTTCTATCTTCAGCTAAAGCCAAATTAATCGGACCACTCGGACCACCAGTTAAAGCGATAATTCCTTTATGATGCGTCAAGAGCCAATCAGCTTTAATATGGGGACAATCAACATCGCTCTTATCAAGATAAGCCCGACTCACAAGTTGAACCAAATTTGCATAACCTATTTCACTAGCAGCAAACAATATGATGGAAGAAAAATCAGAAGAATGACGTAACTTAGCCAAAGACGAATTGCAATTTTCATCACCAAAATCAATGGCAAGCTGACAACCAATAATGGGTTGAATACCATCAATAAAACAGGACTGTGAAAATTCTAATGCACCAAATAAATTATTTGTATCTGTAATAGCTATTGCCGGCATATTATCAGAAATTGCATGCTGAGTGATTTGTTTTATTTTTAAAGCACCTTCAAGAAGTGAATAAGCAGAATGCACTCTCAAGTGAATAAAGCGAGGGAAGGAATTTTTATTATTTAGTGTTTTTCTTTTTTTTCCTGACATTTGCACTATTGCCCATTAAAAATAGATGCCAAACTGCAATTTTATTCTTGTAAAGAATGACCTTTGACTTATATCAAAGTCACAATTCTAGCACTCTAGCATATCTAAAAAACGCACTAATTTCATTGATATTCATACAATGACCCTCATAAAGACTATAGCCATAATAAAAAACTCATATAAATATAAAATAGAATATCATATAAAATAACTAATGTTGATTACCTTTTTATCATATTCTCACTTTCTATTTAATTTCGTGATCCAAGTCTTAAGGAAACAATAATGCAACAACTTCTCATAATATTGAGTGATTTATCCTCAAAAAATTCTTTCTAAATACTAGAAAAAACGAAGAAAGAAAGCTAAATTTTTCTATGCATTCAAGCCTTCTAAATCCTCTTTTTACCCCTATTAGTACCCTCCCGGGAATCAATACAAGAATATGTTCTTTACTTGCTAAAGTTTTAAATATTAATCTTACGCAACGTGAACCTACTCTTATTGATCTTCTCCGATTGATGCCTCATTCTGTTATAGATCGCAGAAAGCAACCTGGTATTGCCTTCGCACAAGAAGGAAGCATTGTTACTCTCGAGGTCACTATCGACCAACATAAACCACCAACAAATCATAACAAATCGCCTTACCGTGTTATTGGCCATGATCAAACGAGTACAATAAATTTGATATTTTTTCATGCCCAACGCTCTTGGTTAGAAAAACAATTACCAGAAGGAAAAAAAGTAATCATATCAGGTAAAGTAGAAAGATTTAAAGGACAGCTCTCAATGATTCATCCTGATCATATAGTTTTCCATGAGCAATTAGATCAGATGCCATTCATTGAACCGATCTATCCTTCTACTGCAGGGCTTTCTACAAAAACACTAAGACGCGCAATGCAAAAAGCTCTTGAATATATTCCTTCCTTACCAGAATGGATAGAAGAAAGTATAAAAAAGGAGCACAATTTTTCTTCTTTTCCTGTTTCTTTACGCCGTATTCATGCTCCTATCAACCCTGATGACCTCGCTTTAGAAAGTACGGCACGTAAACGCCTTGCTTATGATGAATTTTTCGCTAATCAAATAGCTCTTGGTCTTGTAAGATTAAAAACTAAATTATTTTCAGGTACGTCTCGTCCACCAACAGGTTTTTATACTAAAAAACTGCTTGAAGCCCTACCCTTTCAGCTTACAAGTGGACAAATACAATCAATAAAAGATATTGCAAATGATTTAGCTTCACCTACCCCC
Source organism: Bartonella sp. AR 15-3 (assembly GCF_002022445.1). Classification (GTDB taxonomy): domain Bacteria; phylum Pseudomonadota; class Alphaproteobacteria; order Rhizobiales; family Rhizobiaceae; genus Bartonella. The sequence continues at coordinate 750,002 of NZ_MUYE01000001.1, forward strand.
ATGTTAAGACTTCTTCAAGGTGATGTAGGAGCAGGAAAAACTATAGTGGCACTGATGGCAATAGCTCAAATCGCTGAAAATTCAGGACAATCAGCCTTAATGGTCCCAACAGAAGTTCTTGCTAGACAACACTTTGCTACAATCACTCCCCTTGCCGAGAAAATCGGTTTACAAACAGTCTTATTAACTGGACGTGAAAAAGGGAAAGTACGTGCCAATATCCTTGATACTATTTTATCAGGAGAAGCTTCTATCATTATTGGCACTCACGCTCTAATACAGGAAAATGTTACCTATAATAATCTTGCCTTAGCTATTATCGATGAGCAACATCGTTTTGGTGTACAGCAACGTCTTACCCTTACAGAAAAAGGCAATAAACCTGACATACTTGTTATGACAGCGACCCCTATCCCTCGTACGTTGGTATTAACATCTTATGGTGACATGGACGTCTCACAAATTACAGACAAACCAACTGGACGGCAACCAATTAAAACTGCAACAATTTCTTCAGAGCGGATAAATGAGCTTATAGAACGAATTGCTACTGCGTTACAAAAAAAAGAAAAAATTTATTGGATCTGTCCCCTTGTAGAAGAATCTACAAATCTTGAGCTTACTTCCATTGAAAGTCGTTTTGCTAGCTTGCAAAAACGATTTGGAAGTTGTGTCGGTATGATACATGGAAAAATGTCTACTGATGAAAAAGAAGCAGCAATGACATCTTTTAAAAATGCAAATATATATATTTTAGTTGCAACAACAGTCATTGAAGTAGGTGTAGATATTCCTGATGCCTCAATCATTGTTATCGAACATGCCGAACATTTTGGTCTTGCACAACTCCACCAATTACGTGGACGTGTTGGACGAGGAGATAAAAAATCTTCTTGTATTTTGCTATATAAAGCTCCGCTTACAAAAGCAGCTGAAGCACGTCTCAACATTATGCGCAATACAGAAGATGGCTTTAAAATTGCTGAAGAGGATTTGCTTCTACGAGGTGAAGGCGAACTATTAGGAACACGACAATCTGGTATGCCTGAATTTTATATAGCAAACCTTGCAGTCCATCGTGAGCTTTTATTTATAGCAAAGAAGAATGCACATTTATTTTTACAACATGATCCTAATCTTTCTTCAGAACAAGGACAAGCTATACGATTACTTCTTTATCTTTTTGGACGTGATGATGCTCTTCAGCTATTACGCGCAGGTTAATTTTTTAATAATTTTGTCAATCAAATCATTTTTTAGCCAAAACTCCAATACATTGCAATTACATCGCAATAAGCATAAAGGAATAAATTACCCTCTGAAAAAATTTAAATTTCGATATATTTGATTTAAAGTAGTTCCGATCAAATAAAATGTTGTATATATCTATTTTAGATGTTCATTTATAATTTCTATATTTTTTAAAATAAATCATTTTTACTCGACAGTAACTGACTTTGCCAAATTACGTGGCTGATCAACATCTGTTCCCAACAAAACAGCTGTATGATAAGCTATTAATTGAATAGGCAAAGCATAAATAATAGGAGCAATAAATTCTGGGACCTCCGGTAAAATAATAGTTGATAAAGAGGTAAAATGAGTTTCCGCTACCTTCCCCCTTTTATCCGTTATCAAAATAATACGACCATTGCGCGCAGCTACCTCTTGCATATTAGAAAATATTTTTTCAAACCATCTATCATAAGGCGCCACAACAATAACCGGTATTGTTTCATCAATCAGCGCAATCGGCCCATGTTTTAATTCACCAGCAGCATAACCTTCAGCATGAATATACGAAAGCTCTTTCAGTTTGAGTGCTCCCTCTAAAGCAATTGGATAAGAAGTGCCTCGTCCAAGATAGAGTACACCTTTTGCGTTTACTAAACCACGACATAATTGTTCAATTTTTTCATCTAGCTTTAAAACTTCATTTAAAATCCGAGGTAATTCTGCTAATTGCTGAACTAATTGCTGTTCTGCTGTTTTTGAAAGATATCCACGCTGTTTAGCCGCACTAAGTGCCATTACGGCAAGAGTAGATAATTGACAAGTAAAAGCTTTTGTTGAAGCAACACCAATTTCTGGACCTGCAAATGTCGGTAAAACAAAATCAGCTTCTCTTGCCATCGTTGACTGCATAACATTCACAACTGTTGCTGTTTTTACACCAAGATTTCGGCAGTAGCGCAAAGATGCTAAAGTATCAGCCGTTTCACCAGACTGGGAAACAAATACTGATAACATATCAGATGCTATCGGTGGTTCACGATAACGGAATTCAGAAGCTACATCATTATCAATACTTAAAGCAGCAAATTTTTCGAACCAATAACGTGCAACTAAAGTCGAATAATAAGCTGTTCCACAACTAGCGAATAATATTCGATTAATCTTGCTCCAATCAATCAAACTTTCAAGGACAGTATATTGTCTCAAATCAAGATAGTGCGTCAAATTATGTGAAATAACTTCAGGCTGCTCAAACATTTCTTTACGCATAAAATGACGGTGATGACCTTTAGAAACCAGCAAAGACCCTTCAAATAAGGTCGTAATAGGATGTTCTACTTGTTGATTATCTGTATCGTAAATTTTTATTCCTTCACGCTTGATAACTGCATAATCTCCATCTTCCAGATAGCTGATACGATTCGTAAATGGAGCTAAAGCAATAGCATCAGATCCTACAAAAAACGCATCTTTGCCGTAGCCAATTACTAATGGTGGACCAGAGCGAACAGCAATCATAAGATTGTCTTCACCTTCAAAAATAAGAGCAAAAGCAAAAGCACCCTGAAGTCTTTTCCAACCTATATATGTTGCTTCCTGTGGAGAAAGACCGTTTTTTAATTCGCGCGTAATCAGATGAGCAATAACCTCCGTATCCGTTTCTGTTTCGAAGGTATAACCGTCCTCAACGAGTTCCTTTTGTAGTTCTACAAAATTTTCAATAATACCATTATGAACAACTGCAAGTCGCTCAGTCATAAGAGGATGAGCATTTCGCTCTACAGCAGTTCCATGTGTAGCCCAACGAGTATGACCAATCCCTAAATCACCTTTTAAAGGTCTTTTTCCTAACTTTTCCTCTAAATGAATCAATTTACCTTCAGCTCGAACACGATGAAGACGCCCATTATGCACTGTGGCTAAACCAGATGAATCATATCCTCTATACTCAAGACGTTTCAAACCATCAATCAAGTGGGATGCAACAGATTTATTTCCAAGAATTCCAATAATTCCACACATTCAAAACTCCAATTACATCCCAAATTGATAATAAATACTATAACATAATCAAACGATTTGCATTCTAGATTTTAAACAGCCATATTAATTGATATGGTATGATCATAACTAAGAACAAGTCTCTTCATAATTCTTAGATCACTATTAAAACTGAGAGATAAATAAAAACAATTAATTCTTTTTTTTATTTGTTGATAAATGTGTACGTAATTTTTTTGCACGACCTTCTTTTATAACCTGCTGCGCGCGACCAAAAGCCATACTATCAGCGGGCACATTTCCAGTGATAACACTTCCTGAAGCGATATAGGCTCCTTCCCCTATGATCAAAGGAGAAACAAGTGCTGAGTTAGAACCAATAAAGGCATTGTCTTCAATCACAATTTTATGTTTGTTAAAACCATCATAATTACAAGTAATTGTACCAGCTCCAATATTAGTATGCATCCCAATTTCTGCATCCCCAATATAACTCAAATGGTTAATCTTGGAGAATTCTCCTATTTTTGTTTGCTTAATTTCACAAAAGTTCCCGATCTTAACCGACCGTTCTAACTCTGTTCCAGGCCGCAAACGTGCATAAGGTCCAATTTGCGCATTCGTACCAATAACAACACCTTCTAAATAACTAAATGCATGAATAACTGCACCAGAGCGCACTTTTACCCCTAATCCGAAATAAACATTTGGCTCAATCACAACATCTGCTTCAACTTCTGTGTCGTAAGAAAAATAAACACTTTCTGGGTTTAATATTCGAACACCAGATAACATGAGATCGCGCGCTTTACGTTTTTGCCATAAAACATCAACTTCAAAAAGTTCAAAACAATTATTAATTCCTACAACCTTATCAAAAGACACTTCAACAACCTGAATATTTAAACCCTCACACGCTGCAATAGAAACAATATCCGTCAGATAATATTCTTCTTTCAAATTGTTATTATTAACCTTATCTAAAAGGGAAAGAACATACTTGCCATTAATGGCCATTATTCCACCATTACAAAAAGAAATTTTTTTCTCTTCATCGCTTGCATCTCGTTCTTCTACAATCGCAACAATCTTACCATCTTTATTGAGAAGACGACCATAACCTGTTGGATTAGAAGTATAAAAACCAGTCACGACAACATCTGCTCCTTTAGCAAGTTGTTCACGAATTTTGACCAATGTATTTTGCTCAATTAAAGGAGTGTCTCCAAAAACAATGAGAACATCATCCACTTCTTTTTGCAAAGCAAATCGCGCAGATAAAACAGCATGAGCAGTACCTAAACGCTTTTTTTGTTCAAAAATCATCGCATTTTCTACAAATGATTGCACAACTTTAGTAACATCTTCTGCACCAACTCCTACAACTACCGCTAATTGTGTAGAACCTAATAATTTTATTTGTCTTATCACGTGACACACAAGTGGCAATCCAGCTACTTTATGAAGCACCTTAGGAAGAGACGATTGCATACGCGTCCCCTCACCTGCGGCAAGAACAATAGAAAGACAACTTCTAACCATAAAAGCACATATAATTAATTTAATGGAAAAATCCAAATAAACTTACAATATCATCCCAACTAATCGTTTCAATATTACTCAACAAAGGATAATTTTCTAAAAGCCAAAAAGACAAGTTTTGCATAGAACCTGTCAAAAATAAAATACCTGTAATAATTAGAAAAATACCTATAATTTTTTCAACTTTACTTAAATGAACACGAAAAGCCCCTAAAAATTCCATGAAACTACTCGAAAATAAAGCTGCTAACAGAAATGGCACTCCAAGACCTAATGCATAAACGCTCAAAAGTATAGCGCCTTCACTTACAGTTTCTTTTGTTCCTGCAAGTGTTATAATAGGCCCCAAAATTGGACCAATACATGGTGTCCAACCAAATGCAAAAGCTAATCCAATAATATAAGCACCTAAAGGTCCAGCAGGCGTTTTTCGTGTTTGAAAGCGCACTTCACGCAATAATAAACCAATCTTGAAAAAACCTAAAAAATTTAAACCAAAAATAATAATGATAATTCCAGAAGCAATAGCAAACCAATCACGATAGTAACCGATGAATTTGCCAAGTGTACTTGCACTTGCACCCAATAGAACAAAAACAGTTGTAAACCCAAGAATGAAAGCAATAACAGAAGACAAAAGCACTAAGCGTACAGATGCTCCTGTATCTTGTTTTTCTGATCGAAAATCATCAATGCTAACACCTGCCATATAGCACAAATAAGGAGGAACTAGTGGTAAAACACATGGTGATAAAAAAGATAATGCACCAGCAAAAAAAACACTAAATGTTGAAAATTCTATAGCCAAAACTTTAAATATCCCCTTTATAATTACAGTTTACATTTAAAATAATAAATTAATCCATTGTTTCATCAAATTGCTGTATATTCTGTGAATTTGCTATAACATTCACATCTTTATCATGGCCAGAAACTACTGAAAAAATCTTTTGATAAATTTTGTCTTTATTTTTAGCAATAGCAATATAATCACCCTCTACTAACACAAGCAAAACATAAGCACCAACTGTTTCATAAATAATATCACCAGAATCATTAGTAATAGACCAACTTGTATCTGCCAGTGCTTCTCCTCCTTCTTGACGTACTAACTTTAAAATGATTTGAGCAGCTTGATGCTCAAGAGTCACTTCAGTAATTTTACCGGCCTCTACCTGAATATCTGCACGTACAATGGCATTAACTGAACCATAATGAGAAACAACACGATAGTGACCAGATTTTAAACGTACAATTGATTGTGGCTTAACATTTGCTAAGATTACACCCGTATCATCATTTTCTTTTTCATCTTCATATATAGTAAAACGCAATTCTTTTTCATTGATTGTACCGTTAAATAATGTGCTATTGAAAATAATACCGCCAGCATCAAGATTAAAATTTTTAACAAGCTGTTGTCCATTTTCTAAAGTTATGCGTTGCACAGCGCTTGCATGACCGAATGAAACGTGAACAAGATAGCTCCCTGGTTTTAAATCAAAACGGGCAGTACCACCCTTATAAATCGCAATCAATGGCAACTTATTATCACTCCCTAAAATAGGTACATAAACACGCCATACTAATCCGCTCATAATATTTTCGCTCTTATTTGTTAGTTGAGCGTGTAGTATAAGTTGCGAGTATGAATTATCTTGTTCATAATCACGAGAATCTATATTAGAAATGGCTAATCTTTCTCGTTGATTCTTTTGAAATTTTCCTTCTTCGGAAAATGTGAAATTACTCCAAATCAATAAGATACAGGTTATTATCAACCACAAAATCTGATATGATTTTTTTATAAAAACTCTCATTTTTATATTGTTGATCAAATTGATAATCTTTTCAAGGAGTAATACGGAAAAGTAATTATTCTAAATTGAAAAGCTAATACCACAGCCACATGATGAAGTAGCATTAGGATTATGAATTTGAAAAGATTGCCCCATAAGATCATCGACAAAATCAATCTCGGCTCCTTCCATAAAAGGAAGAGATATTGAATCAATAAATACAATCGCTCCATCTTTTTTAATAATAAGATCATCTTCTTTATTTTCAGAGACCAAATCATATTTATAAGAAAAGCCCGAACATCCTCCCCCTTCAACAGTAATACGTAAAGCTGTTTTTCCGGGTTGTTCTGCAAGTATCTGTGCAATTTGTTTGGCAGCAACATCTGAAATATTCACACTCATGCGTTAGTAAATCCTTGAATTAATGAACCCAGTTGTAAAGAAAGAGTATCAAAATACATAGAATTTTGTTAATGATGACTGTTTCTAAATTTAAGATAAGATGAGAATGGATAACTTGCAATGGATATAAAAAATATCAATTACAATTATCAATCTCGGGCGGTGTATAGCACGAATCCTCAAAAAAGTCGTGGTAGATTATTTTATGAGAAAGAAAACACTAGGTGTACACCTTTTCAACGTGATCGTAATCGTATTATTCACTCCAATGCATTTCGACGTCTTAAACATAAAACTCAAGTTTTTATTGCTGATGAAAGTGATCATTATCGAACACGGCTTACTCATTCAATCGAAGTTTCTCAAATTGCACGCACATTAGCCCGTGCACTAAGGCTTGATGAAGATCTCGCAGAAGCGATTGCCCTTGTACATGATTTTGGGCACACGCCTTTTGGCCATACAGGAGAAGAGGCACTGAATGAAGCAATGGCACCTTATGGTGGTTTTGATCATAACACACAAGCGCTACGAATTGTTACAAAACTAGAACAACGTTATGCGGATTTTGATGGATTAAACCTTACCTGGGAAACACTTGAAGGACTTGTGAAACATAATGGTCCTCTTTTAGGTCTCTACTCTAACAATAAAAATGTTTTTACCGATATTTTGCACTATAATGCACAACAGAATCTTGAGCTTAATTGCTTTGCTGGATTAGAAGCGCAATGTGCAGCTATTGCTGATGATATTGCTTACAACGCTCATGATATCGATGATGGTCTACGTTCGCACTTTTTAACAATTAATCAGTTAGAGCAAGTTTCTTTGACCGCTTCATTATTAAAAGATATCGAAAAAAAATATCCGCAACTTGATCAAACTCGACGCGGATATGAATTGGTACGTCGACAAATAACAATCATGGTTGAAGATGTTATTAAACAATCACAAAAAAATTTAGCACTCATTAAACCAAAGAGCATCAACGATATTTATCAAGCGAAGCAAACCATTGTTACCTTTTCTCCAAGAATGACTATTCAAGAAAAAGAATTAAAGGATTTTCTCTTTCAAAATCTTTATTACCACGGTAAAGTCCTTATACGTCGTAATACAGCAAAATGCATTGTACAAAGATTGTTCGACTGTTATTATAAAAATCCAAACTTATTGCCTGAAGATTGGTACATTAAAATAACTAATTCAAGCGATCAAGAATTAGCGCGATTTATTGCTGATTTTTTGTCAGGTATGACCGATCATTATGCTTTGCGTGAATATCATCGGTTATTTAATCATAAAGATGATTTCGATTCACTATTTCGAATACAACATGGAATTTGAATATGAATGTTTTTAATAATTTCGAAAATAAAATTAAAAAATTAATCGAATTATCTGATATAAAAGGAAAAAATGAAGAAATTTTAGATTTATCAAAAATCGTCACTGATCCTCCACGTGATTCTTTACATGGCGATTTATCAACAAACGCCGCTATGGTACTTGCTAAATCTGTTGGACTAAATCCACGTGCTCTGGCCCAAAAAATTATAAACCTTATCAATAGTGATCAATCTTTTGAGAACATTAATCACATCGATGTTGCTGGTCCTGGCTTCATTAATATTAAATTTACACAATCATTTTGGCAAAACGCCTTAAAATCAATGATTGAAAAAGGGATATCCTATGGCCAAATTCAAATAGGACAAGGAAAAAAAGTTAATATTGAATATGTCTCTGCGAATCCAACCGGACCTATGCATGTTGGGCATTGCCGTGGTGCTGTTATTGGAGATGTTCTTGCTAATTTGCTTCAATTTACTGGTTATGAAGTTACTAAAGAATATTATATCAATGATGCTGGTGAACAAATAAAAGTACTCGCTCGTTCTGTAATGTTGCGTTATCGTGAAGCACTTGGAGAAAAAATAAGTGAAATTCCAGAAGGACTTTACCCAGGTGAATATCTAATACCATTAGGCCAATCTCTTGCTAAAAAATTCAGTGATAAATTATTAATTATAGATCAAAAAGAAGCTTTATCTATAGTGGCAGAACATGCAATTGATGCAATGATGGTAATGATTCGCAAAGATTTGGCTGCGCTTAATATTTATCATGATGTCTTTTTCTCTGAACGCACGCTTTACGAAAATAATGCGCAAGCCATCCGTAGTACTATTAATGATCTTACTTTAAGTGGTTATATCTATAAGGGCACACTACCACCACCAAAAGGACAAAACTTAGAGGATTGGGAACCACGCGAACAAACTCTATTCCGTTCAACCGATATTGGTGACGACCAAGATCGTTCCTTAATTAAATCAGATGGCTCTTATACTTATTTTGCCACTGATGTTGCTTATTTTCGTGATAAATTTAATCGCCACTTTGATGAAATGATTTATATTCTAGGTGCAGATCACACTGGTTATGTTAAGCGATTAGAAGCTGTAGCAAAAGCAATTTCTGGGAATAAAGCCAAACTAACGGTTCTCTTGTGTCAATTAGTAAAACTTTTCCGCCATGGTCGCCCCGTACGAATGTCTAAAAGAGCTGGATCATTCGTCACTCTTCGTGACGTTGTCGAAGAAGTTGGGCACGATCCAATTCGTTTTATGATGCTTTATCGTAAATGTGAAGTACCTCTTGATTTTGATTTTGCAAAAGTGACAGAAAAATCGAAAGATAACCCAATTTTTTATGTACAATACGCGCATGCACGTTGTCATTCAATCTTTCGTCAAGCCCAAGAAGTCTTTCTTAATGAAAACCCTTCAAACCATACAATGACCGCACATCTTGACCAATTAATAGATGAGAGTGAAATATTATTAATACGCAAACTCGCCGAATATCCACGGATCATTGAACAAGCTGTCACTCATAAAGAACCACATCGATTAGCATTTTATCTGTATGATCTTGCCTCATATTTCCACGGACACTGGAATAAAGGCAATGACAATCCTAATTTACGTTTTATTATACCTGATAATAAAGAATTATCATTAGCCAGACTTGGGTTGATTCAAGCTATTCTTAATATTTTATCATCGGGTCTCACAATTATTGGGGTAAAAGCACCAACAGAAATGCGTTGAAAAAGTTCTATAAATGTATAAAATGAGTATTTAATTTAAAATATTTTTTGTATATTCTTTAATTTATAAAGTCCTATATTTAATATACAGTAAATTAATTTAGTATACAATAAAAGATACAGATTTTCATGCGAGAAAACTTATGAGCGATAAGGATAGCGAAAATCCAGAAGAAATGAAACAAGATCATGAGCATTATGATCCATTGCAGAGACTTACGCAAATTTTCAATTCAAACCTAGAAGATAAACAAAAAAATTTTCAACATACCCAATCTTCATTAAAATCTGAGCATTTGGCACCTCAAACTTCTAATGTTTCTTCTTCAACTAATAGTTTTGATTTACCTTTTATGGAAGATATTACTGAAAGTAATTCAGCCGGCGAATTACCATTTGATGATAGTGAACAATGGTCTCCACAATTAAATGTCAATAATCAAAACTATACAGATGTCGTAGAGCATCCTCTTCATACTAATAATAATGAAGAAAAAATTTTAGATACACTTTCCCCCTTGCCTATCCCAAACACCCAAGCAACAGGAGATAGATCAGAGTCTATTAATATTAATTCTTCATTTGAAACCAATAATTTCAATACACAAATACAAAACTCTTTTCCTGATGAGGTAAGTGCACAAAGTGAATATACATCTAATGCGGCTCTTTATAAAGAAACTAAGACTCCTTTACAGAAGAATGAACAACAGCCGGATATTTATAATTTAAAACCAAAGTACGCTTATCAGAAAAATACTTATAATACATTTATTAATACATCTATAAACTACTCATATGAAATACCGGCGGCTCAACAAAAATTTGTTGAAAATCATGATGCTAGTACACCAATTTCTTCCACGGATACACGTACATTTTCTTCATCTGCTAACGCGATTTCAAATATAAACAATGTTACAATGGATGAATCAATTAATGTTGCATCTACTATGGTTTCGTCAGAAACTGATAAATCCGTTAGTTTAGAAGATTTTTCACAAGAAAAGCATATCATTAATCATCATGAAACAAAAACTTCACAAGAAGATAATGTAAGAAAATCTTCATTATATAATAATGCTCAAATCCAATATACTAAAAACGACTCTAAAAATAATGAACAAAGGGAGCAATATAACCAAAACAATTCAAATTATACACGCACCTCATTAGAGACCTTGAATATTACACAAACTGATAGTTCTCCTATAGGAAATCCTTCACATAGCTATAATTCTCCTCCTAATGTTGATACCTATAAATTTGCAGAGGAAATAGTAGAACGAACTGAGCCAATTATGGTGTCAGATGTTGCGTATGAAGAAGCAAAACACGATGTACCTAATGACAGCTTAGAAAAAGAATTTACTGATGTATTCGGCTTAGGTGGCAATATAACAAAGAATTTTTCTCAAAAACAGCAAAGTGAGGCTTTTTATCCTACTAAAAAAAATCTAACAGCAGATTTACACATAAATACTCAAGAACAAAATAGCAGCTATTCTTTTTCTGACAATGGCAAACATTATTCTTCTTCTTTTCCTGAAGATTCACAATATGGATATGCACATGAGATACCTGCTAATACGTTAGCAAATTCTTCCCCAAAAAGTTTTACTATTGGAGGCATTCTCTCTAAAAGCGTTGCTTTTCTTATCTTAGCTGCAATTGGTCTTTTCAGCTATGTTCACTTTTTCATGTTATCAGATACGAATGAAAGTCCAAATATTATTCGTGCTGATAATACACCTTTTAAAGTAAAACCAGAAATAACCGAATCTGAAGATAATATTACTCATAATTTAGACCTTTACAAACAGATAACCGAAAAAAATGAGAAGCAAGAAAATGCGCAGCAATTTCTTTTTGATAAGTCTGAAGCACCTGAAGATTTAACAGCCTTAAATAAACAAACAATTGAAAATCCTACACCTTCTTCTCTTAATAAAGCTTATGTTGAAGATGCAATCACTGCAGCGCTTAATCATACTGTTCCAACACATGAAGTTAAAACTGTTGTTGTAAAACCAGATGGTAGAACTCTATTAGCTCCAGTTCACTATACAAATGAAGAGCCTTTTGCTCAATCTGAAATAACTAATAAATCAGAACCTGAACAATCTCAAAAGCAATCATCTGTTTCTCTACAATTATCCGATGTAAAGAACAATGAAAAAAAACATAGCTTTACAACTAGCGAAAAAACGCAACATGCTCTTATAACTGATGTTGATCACGTTATCACAGAAAGCAATGCTATCTCTGCTGTTCAAGAAAAAACTCGAAATTCATCTATACCAATTCCTTCATCTGCCCAGTTGAATTCAAAAATTCCAATGCCCACTTCTTCTCGTTTAAATCCTTTAAAACAAACAACAGTGCAAAATGAGGAAAAATATTATGTACAGCTTTCATCCCAACCCACTCATGAATTAGCGCAAAATTCTTTGAGAGAAATAAAATCTAAATTTGGGTCTATTATTGGTCCTCGGCCATTAAATATTCAATCTGCCCTTATATCAGGGAAAGGTACCTACTATCGTGTCCGAATTCAAACACAAAATCGTAATGAAGCTGTAAGCCTTTGTGAAGATATTAAACAATCTGGGGGAAGCTGTTTTATCACAAACTAAAGAAATATAATGACAGTCTAAGCAACTGTTATTATATTTTATTTGTTCTATTCTCTTTTTCTAGAGATTATACTTATGTATAAATTATCTTTTATGATGCTTACTTTTCTTCACTTGTGCAGGATCTTATCTTTTTATCTATATACAATCTACTTTATGAAATGATAACACATCTTTCTTTTAAGGTATTGAAGGCACTGTTGAGTTTTGTTTTGGACTCGTTGTTGTTTGATTTACTCCTGTTGTATTATTATCAGGTATGTTTTTTTGTGATTTGTTCCAAAAAGATCCTAAAAAGGCTACAATAAGCCAAATAATGAGAAGAGAAAGAACAATAGTAAAAATACTTTTGCTAATTGAATTAGACCATTGACAATTTCTTTTTTCTACAATTTCCTGCTGATCATGTATTGGATATTTTTTTTCAATCATAGCGTATTCCTTTTCTCAATTCCTTTATTTTTTAATCATAATTAATGATAAAAACATTCACGGTATTTCAGAAAACGCTATGTATCTATAAAAGTTCCAAATTCCCCTATAAGAATTATGATTAAAAATTTTAAGAACAAATATCTATTAATAGTTGCTAGAGTCTAGCTCATGTGAGAGAATATTGACATACAGAAGTTGCTAATCATAACATTATTATAGAAACGTTTTATTATTTTGCCCCAAAACATAGAAATAAAATCTTCTTTCAGAAAGTTTAACTTATGAATTCTCCTAAATCGCCATTTCTGTTTAAAATAAACAAGCATCCATCACCTTTATCAGATAAAAAGCGTGAAGAAATTCTGAAAAGTCCTGGTTTTGGTCAATTTTTCACAGATCATATGGTCATTATTAAATGGAATGAAGATAAAGGCTGGTATGATGCTATTATTTCTCAGTACACACCTTTAGAAATCAGTCCAGCAAGTGTCATTTTGCATTATGCGCAGGGAATTTTTGAAGGTTTAAAAGCATATCGTGCAAAAGATGGACGTATTTTATTATTCCGCCCTGAGATTAATGCACAGCGTTTTATGGAATCAGCGAAACGGTTGGCTATGCCTGAATTACCAAAGGATATCTTTTTGGATGCAGTGAAGCAATTAGTAAAAATTGATCAAAAATGGGTTTCTGCTCGTCCAAATGCTAGCCTCTATTTACGCCCTTTTATGTTTGGCAACGATAACCTATTGAAGGTTCATCCTTCTCGAGAATATATTTTTTGTATCATAGCATCTCCAGCTGAATCGTATTTTACAGGACAAAAAACAACTATTAGCGTATGGCTTGAAGCAGACTACAGTCGTGCCGGCCCTGGCGGTACAGGAGCTGCTAAATGTGGTGGAAACTACGCAGCAAGCCTAATTGCGCAAAACAATGCAACTCAAAACAATTGTAGTCAAGTACTCTTTCTTGATATGATTGAACATAAATGGATTGAAGAACTCGGTGGAATGAACATTTGTTTTATTATGGCAAATAATATACTTGTAACACCTGCACTCAACGGCACTATTCTTGCAGGAATAACTCGTCATTCAATTTTGAAGTTAGCACAACAAATGGGTTTAACAATAGAAGAGCGGCCTTATTCTTTTGAAGAACTTAAAGAAGATGTGAAAAGTGGTCACCTTAAGGAAGTTTTTGCGTGTGGCACAGCTGCTGTTATAACAGCAATCGGACGTATTAAATATAAAGGTGGAGAATGTATCATTGGAAATGAAACATGTGGTGAGATTACAGAAAAATTGCGCAAACAACTTATCGATATACAAAAAGGAAATATAGAAGATAAAAACGGTTGGGTACACTCTGTTCAACTATCATAATATCTATATAAGAATAAGAAAATAAAAACATCTTCAAAAATTTATAAAGATATATTTCTCTGAGTAGTGCGCCCTTATATTGTTACAATATTGGCTAAAAAATCATCAGCCAAATTTCAATTGATTTCTGTGTTGTGCTTTAATATTTCGAATTGTCCTAGTATATGAACGCATCACAAGGCTATCTGTTTGAATATAATCACGAGTAAATTTGACGCCAGATAACATGTTACCATCAGTTACACCTGTTGCTGCAAATAGAACATCACCCTTGGCCATTTCTTCCATTGTATAAACCTTATTAGGATTCTTAATGCCCATCTTAGCAGCACGAGCAATTTGCTCTTCTGTATTAAGCTGTAAACGCCCCTGCATTTGTCCACCAGTACAACGTAAAGCTGCCGCAGCTAATACACCTTCTGGTGCTCCACCAATGCCCATATAAATATCAATACCTGTTGCATCTGGATCAGTTGTATGAATAACAGCAGCAATATCTCCATCACCAATTAGACGAATTGATGCACCAGTCATACGCACTTTATTAATCAATTCTGCATGACGAGGCCGATCCATAATGCAGACAGTAATTTGATTAGCATCTACCCCTTTAGCTTTTGCAAGAGCATGAATATTATCATCAGGCTTAGCATCTATATCAACCACTCCCCTTGGATAACCAGGACCAATGGCAATTTTTTCCATGTAAACATCAGGAGCATAAAGTAAATTCCCTTTTTGGGCAATCGCAATCACGGAAAGTGAATTAACAAGATTTTTTGCGCAAATAGTTGTTCCCTCAAGTGGATCAAGTGCAATATCAACAGCTACTCCATTTTGAAGTCCTACTTTCTCTCCGATATAAAGCATAGGAGCTTCATCACGCTCTCCCTCGCCAATTACAATCATACCATCAATAGGTAAACGATTAAGTTCCCGACGCATCGCATCCACAGCAGCTTGATCGGCTGCTTTTTCATCACCACGTCCTCGCCAATGTGCAGCTGCAACAGCAGCATACTCAGTCACACGTACTAATTCGAGGGTTAAAATACGATCGAGTCCATTTAAGATCTTTTGAGTTGATTGTGTCATATAAAAAGTCCTACCGGATTAGTATTCATAAAACGACATTAGCATTTTATTCCTAAATATCAATAATACAGCTTTTGCAAAGATGAAAGATTTTCACAAGAGAAAACTATAATCTAACTCCCTTTAATGATCATTAACTAAATCAAGAATCTTTATATACTATTGAGTCTTGTAAATATTTTATCTGCTTTAATGACCCTTTCTCACCTTATCATACAGTATTTCAGCTTCGCGATGCATATTTCTCCCAGCTCAATTACATCAAATAAACTGTAGCTTGTAATTTATTTATTAACGGATTAATAAACACGTATATCACTGCACTTTAGTAAATTATTTTATAAGCAATCTTCAATTTGATTTAAAAATGCAGATAATAATTTTGGGGAGTAATTTTTTTGTGTCAAGTAATGCTTGTAGTATGTATCAATCCTACAATAACGAATAAAGTGACTGATACTCAAAAGTATTTTGCATATTATAAAATCCCTGGCTTGATTATCTTCATCTATTTTTTATCAGAAAAAATAAAAGTATCACTATTTTGCACATTAAAACATATTATCAATTTTTAAAGATATTGTATCATTTGTAATTTTATCAAATGATCTGGATTATATAATCCCAAGTATATTTCAAAAAATAATTCAAAAAAAATGCATTTTTTTAAAAAAAATCACTTATAGGACTTGCGAAGTAAAAGGATCCTCTCTATAAGCCTCATCACTGGACTGCGCCCATCGTCTAGCGGTTAGGACATCGCCCTTTCACGGCGGAAACAGGGGTTCGATTCCCCTTGGGCGTACCAGATGCTTTCTTCCTTTAGATAATATATTGATTTTATTGATCTTTTTTAAAGGTAAAGGGATAGGGCTTTACGTTTTCCTTTAATAACCATAAATCAAAGTTTCTGTAAAGAAACAATGCGCCTTAGATTATTATAATAGAGATAGATACGAACTCTTATATGGATACTTTATAAAAATAACTCATCCATGAATATAAAAAAGTAAAGGCTTTTAGAGTTCTATCAGGTTATAGTTCATCGCTTTCGGCTCATGCTCTCTGTTTGTTGTTAGCTGACATACTTTATGAGCGTTCTTAACAATTGCTGTAACTTCCCGCGCTCTACTTAGTGATATGCCTATACTATCAGCCAACTGAACACAACATTCTTCCTTAAGTACTTGACGCTCCCATGATGTAAGGCGATCTTTGACTTTATTCACAAGATCTTTAATCTCTTCGTGAAGGGAAGGATTGCCATTTAAAGCTTTGATCTGATCTTCTTCAGATAAAGAAAAAATATTTTGCACTGCTTGACTAGGCATTTTTACCATTCGCTCGCCACGTTCTTGTTGTTCTTTGTGCCCTTTCAGTACTATTTGTCTAGTATAAATTACAGCACTTATATAATCATCCAATGCTTGCTCGAGCTTAAAGTAATCTATCCTAGCTTGTTTGCGCGCTGGATTGTCGACACCTAATACTGTCACACCTACAAGCTGATATCTTAAAAGACTCACATGCTGCCTGATATGTTGTTCACCGAGACCTGAATCTACAAGTATCAGATTTATATCATTATCTAACATTTTCGAGCTTCCATAAACACATTTTGATAAAGCTCTGATTTTTCGTGTAATCCCTTGGATGGAGCCATATTTTTCAATTCTTGAAATAATTTCTTTTTCCGTCAAAGGGGCTATTCTTGCTTCTGGGATAAGAACATCTTCAGCAATTGCTTTGGACCTTGGAACTGTAAGAGTAATCCTATCACCAAGCTTCAATGTCTTTAGTGTTCCTGGTGCAATATCATCTTTTTTGCATAAAACATACTGATCATCTATCATAAGCATAACAGCATCTCCGCTATAACCTTTACAGAGACCCGTATAAGGAAAACCTGCTTTTGCTGCTACAACAAACTTATCTTTGATATCTATGGACATATTTTCATATCGTATGAATTCCTTTAAAATATTTACTTTTTCTGGATTAGAGATATCTTCAAAAAGATCGTGTATAATAGCTTTATCACCTCTAGTAGGTAATAATGCGGCATAGCGAGCATATTGCCAACGTTTCTTTGTTATAACTGAGAAGTCAAGTCTATGCCCTGCGGCCTCTGCCATTTTTTCAAAAAATATACGTTGTACACATCCATTTCCACTACAGAAAGGATATATACTATAAAAGTGAGAAAATATTGTTGATGCTTTACGAACAAATTCTTCACGTGATAAATCTTTCAAACTATTTTTTTCGGCAAGTATTCGGTCAATTTCCTTTAAACCGTTTGTAATTTTATCACTGCCTATAGAGCAACCCAGATCGGGTATTGTTATTGTTGTATCTAGCTTAACTGTACCATCCGAAAATGTAAATGGAAGCTCCCGGGTATAACCAGCCCATTCAAATGTATTCTCAAACAAGCGCTTATGAAGATATTTTAGATAAGAAGAATCAAATTTTTCTGGCAGTGGCTCTTCTTTCAGATTAACACTCGCTTGTATTACATCATGCGCACATCTTTCCTGAAAATCTATACCACGCAATTCATATTTATTTTTTATCGTTAAACTATTAGAATAGGTATAAGCATTTAAATAGGCATAACCATTTAAAACATCATCCATTGGAATCTTAGATTTCTCCAGTGAAGAATCTATAAAAGACAAATCCCTAAGGAATAAATCTCTCAAGAAAAAATCCCTAAGTGTAAAATCATCAGATTTAGATGAAGAATATCTGCGTAAAAAATCATTAGCAGCATATTTTCTTATAGTTGCGAATTTTTCAGGGGAGATATCAAGCCCATAAACCATATACATATTGATTCTTGCATCAATCATTCTAAGAAGCTCTTCTGGTGCTTTTCGAAAAATTTCTATATGCGTTGTTTCTACACCGTCCCCATTGTCTATATCAACCATTTCATTGAACTTTTGTTCTTCCTTTAACAAAAAAGATATAAAATTACGAGTTGATTTCTTTTGTATGTGTTTCTTTAATTTCAATAAGCTTTGATAAATATTATTAATCATTTTTAACAGGTAAAAAATATAAACTTTTAATATTTACATTACTTTTTTTATTATTATCAATATGGCTTTTTTTATGATAAAAAATATTATTATATATTTATCAAAGCTTATTGATATGAAAGTTAAACTATAAAAAAAAGCCACAAAAAGGTCAAGAATAGTGAAGAAAAAACAAAACCAATAAACTATAAAATTCTGACTTTGACGATGAGGTATTTATTTTATTATTTTTTATCTTGAGTATAAATTAACATTCTTTGTAAATTTTTTATAACCAAACTTGTTATATGAAAATTTCAGTTGTGATAAAACAATCAGCATTCCTAATGTGTATTGTTAGATACTAGAAGGTAAACATAATGCTCGTAGTAGTTCATATTTATACTACTACAAAGAGTCTCTAATTGTATAATAACTAATTAAAAATTTTAGTTTAGCTAATGCAATCTCTAATAATAAAACAAAGAAATTGATATAAATAAATTTTTTATTTTATTTAATAAATAATAGAAAAACGAAGAGATCCTATGGCTCCAGTAAATATTTGCTTACCTTCCTGTTGAAATTTTTGAATTAATTGCTCATCAACCACACGACGATCCCACATTGTGCCAAACACATGACCTTGTTTCCAATTAACTGATTTTCCAATAAGATTTTCTATATCTGATTGATTATATATTCTAGCAGTATCACGTTCTAGAGCTGTAAACAAAGCTTGTGGTCCTCCAAGCAATTTCCCTTCTCTTGCTAAAGAATGTATAAGATCTTTCAATTGACTACTGTCCATTACCAAAGGAACATAAACCTGAAAACGACCACTTGGAACACCATCATAATCTTGAAATTGTGATGCATCAGCTTCAATTAAAGTATCCCATAAAGAAAGAGAATGAGTACTATCAATTAAAGAAGGCAAGATTTCTGTAAATTGAACTTTACTATCAGAATTATCGGAAAACTCTTGAAAAGATGATAATGTATCATACAAAATCGAAGGAATAATATTTTTACTACTAATGTGCACAGATGGCACTTGAATAGTATCCTTAATCATCTCATTGAAATTCTGCTCTTTCTGTGAGCTATATTTTTGGTAACCATCAATTCTTGGACTTATCTGAAATGAAACAACAGAAACCATTGTCTTCCCCCACTGAAATGATGCAGCTCAATACCTTATGTGTTTAATATAACACAGATAAAAAAACTTTAAAATAAAAACTTAGTTATACATGCAAAAAGCTTTTTCTGGATTTCTGTTTTTAATTTCCATCATGGATCTGAAAATGCTATAGAAAAAAATATTGTTTAAATAAAAAAAGGATTCCTAATGGCAAAGATTAAAGTGACAAATCCCATTGTCGAGATTGACGGCGATGAAATGACTCGTATTATCTGGAAATATATTAAAGATAAGCTCATTCATCCCTATCTTGATATTGATCTTAAATATTATGATCTTTCCATTGAAAATAGAGAAGCAACCAACGATCAAATAACAATTGATTCTGCTCATGCTATCAAACAATATGGGGTTGGTGTGAAATGCGCAACCATTACTCCTGATGAAGCACGCGTTAAAGAATTTAACTTAACAAAAATGTGGAAGTCACCAAATGGAACAATTCGCAATATTTTGGGAGGTGTGATTTTTCGTGAGCCTATTATCTGTAAAAATATTCCACGTCTCGTTCCAGGTTGGACAAAACCAATTATTGTCGGGCGTCATGCCTTTGGTGATCAATATAAAGCAACGGATTTCAAATTTCCGAGTAAAGGAAAATTAAGTATCAAGTTTGTTGGTGATGATGGTCAGATTATCGAACACGATGTCTTTAATGCTCCAAGTGCAGGGGTTGTAATGGCGATGTATAATCTTGATGAATCAATCCGCGACTTTGCCCGCGCGTCCTTTCATTACGGCCTTCAACGCAATGTCCCTGTATACCTTTCGACAAAGAATACTATTTTGAAAGCCTATGATGGTCGCTTTAAAGATATCTTTCAAGAAGTATTTGACGCAGAATTTAAAACCGAATTTGAAAATCGTAAATTATATTACGAGCATCGTCTTATCGATGACATGGTAGCTTCTGCACTTAAATGGTCAGGTGGTTATGTTTGGGCGTGTAAAAATTATGATGGTGATGTTCAATCAGATATCGTTGCTCAAGGATTTGGTTCTCTCGGTCTTATGACTTCTGTTCTCATGACACCAGACGGTAAAATTGTTGAAGCAGAAGCTGCACATGGCACAGTAACTCGTCATTACCGTCAGCATCAAAAAAATAAAGAAACATCAACAAATTCTATTGCTTCCATTTTTGCTTGGACACGCGGACTAATGCATCGTGCCAAGCTTGATAATAATGAAAAATTAAAAAATTTTGCTACTATATTGGAAAGAGTCTGTATTAATACTGTTGAAGAAGGTTTCATGACAAAAGATCTCGCTATTTTAATCGGTCCCGAAAAAAAATGGTTATCTACAACAGGATTTCTTGATAAAATTGATGAAAACCTAAAAAAAGAAATGACTCACTAATATCATTACAAACTCAAAGCTTTCTAAATGGAAAGCTTTGAGTTTTCTTCTATAAATCGTTAAATTGTTTAATACACATTTTATGACACGCTCTAATAGAAGTCTCTTTATATGTATAAAAACACTTTTTATTATCTTTGTTGTATTATTTTCTAACGAGGTCACTACTATGCTGCTCTCTTTTGATTATTCTTACGCTTTATAAAAAACTAAAATAGCTTTAAAAACCTCTTTACTTACTCAGAAAATATTGATTATATTTTTCTATGTACCATAAAAAACAGAAAATCAACAATCCACACAAAGTTAAAATACCTCCAAGGATAGCCGTATATTCGTAACTATAGCCTAATTTCAAAACACATGCTCCCAATTCCGCACCAAGAGCATTAGCAATATTAAAAGCAGATTGCATCAAAGCGCTTGCTAACATCTGTGCAGATCCAGCAATATCCATGATTTTCGTTTGTATAGAAGGCATAGATGCAAAAGAAGTCCCAATAAGAAAACATCCTAATGCTGCTGTTAGTGGAGTATATGATAAGAGAAAAAAAAGAAAAAAAATAAATGTGCTCCAAAGCATACCAAAAAATATCGTTGCTGAAGAACCAATCTTAACCGCGAATTTAGGACCTAAAATATTACCCACAACCATTCCCAATCCCATCAACGGCATAATAAATGGTACCCATTCAAGAGAAACATTAGAAACATAAAGCAATGTTGACTTAATATATGTAAACACAGAAAATAATCCTGATGCACCAATTGAAACCATAGCTAAAAGGAACCATACTTCCTTTTTCTTTAATGCGCTTAATTCGTTAAAATGCTTGTTTTGGCAATGTTAGAAACAGGAGGTAAAAATTTCCAAATAAGAAAACAACACACCAAAGAAACAATACCTACAAAAAAAAATGCAACCTGCCACCCAATAAATTGGCCGATCCAAGTTGCACTTGGTGCTCCAATAACTGTTGCAATTGTCAAACCAAGCATAACACTGCAACAGCTTTTGATCTTTCATTTCTTTCTACCATAAAAGATGCAACCATAGTCGCAATACCGAAATAAATGCCATGTGGAAGACCGCTAATAAATCGTAAGATCACTAATACATTAAAATCAGAAAAAAATGCGCTAACAATATTTGCCAAAGCATAACAAAACATCAATCCTATCAAAACAGCCTTATGTGGCAGCTTAGCTGTTACAACAGCTAAAATAGGTGCTCCAATCACAACTCCCAAAGCATAAGAAGAAATATATTGTCCCGCTATAGCAATACTAATATGTGAGCTATGCGCCATCTCTGGTTGTAAACCCATTGCAACAAACTCAGCAGTACCAATAGCAAAGCTTCCTACTGCAAGAGCTAAAATGCCCAAACGCTTGGTTTTAAAATCAATCCTAAAAGACATTAAAAAATTTTATCCTTAGAAAATCTATATCTTATTATTTTTATATTTTGAATACTATTTTATTAAATGTGCTATAAAATGAGCAAATAATACGTTTTAAATATCAAAAAGCAATTTTTAAAAACAAAAGATATACAGCTTCCACGTTGTACTTTTATGATATTTCATAAAAATAAACACAAAGCATTTTAAAAAGATAATTTTCATACTTCTTTAAGGATTTACTAACTTAGAATTAACATTGTTAATTTAGATAGTTATTAGAAACAGAAATAAGCTGCTTCTCTCCGGATCAGGTAGTGCGTACCGGAGCAATACTTTTTGTTCAACAGGGAATACCATAGAGGAATAAATAATATTATCTGTATATCTACTTAGAGTAGTGCATCTATATTCTCTGAAAGAGCTATCTGAACGTTTTTTATTGTATTAACAAAGCTTTCTTTACAAACAATCTATCGCCCTTGCATCCACAAGGCTACAGTATCAGAGCAAAAGTCAGCATAACGTCCTGCTTTAATAGCGTCACGGATACCTTGCATTAGCTGCTGATAATAAAAAAGGTTATTCCAAGTTAATAACATGCCTCCAAGAGATTCACCAGATTTGATTAAATGATGCAAATAAGCACAACTATAATCACGTGCAGCAGAGCAAGGTGATTGTGAATCAAGAGGATTTGGATCTTCTGCATAACGTGCATTTCGCAAATTAATTTTTCCAAAACGAGTAAAAGCTAAACCATGACGCCCTGCACGCGTTGGCATAACGCAATCAAACATATCTACTCCTCGAGCTACACTTTTTAAGATATCATCTGGTGTCCCTACTCCCATGAGATAGCGCGGCTTGTCCTCCGGCAAAATTGAACAAGTAACATCTAGGACAGCTGTCATAACATCCTGAGGTTCACCAACCGCAAGACCTCCAATGGCATAGCCTTTCAAATCCATTTCTTTTAATGCTTGAGCAGAGCGTTCACGCAATTTCATATTATCTCCGCCTTGAACAATACCAAAAATTGCTTTTTCTGGTTGAGTGCCAAAAACTTTTTTACAACGCTCTGCCCAACGCAATGAAAGTTCCATAGCAGCTTCTATTTCTCTCTCTGATGCCGGTAATGCAATACACTGGTCAAGTTGCATTTGAATATCAGAATCAAGAAGACCTTGGATTTCGATAGAACGCTCTGGACTCATTTCATAATATGCCCCATTAATATGAGAGCGAAAAATAACGCCCTGCTCTGTAATTTTACATATCCCTGAAAGAGACATAACCTGAAAACCACCAGAATCCGTTAAAATAGGCCCAGACCAACGAACAAATTCGTGTACCCCCCCTAAACGAGCAATACGCTCAGCTCCTGGTCGTAACATTAATTGATAAGTATTGCCCAAAATAATATCTGCACCAAGAGCATGCAACTGATCCATATACATAGCCTTAACGGTTCCAGCCGTCCCAACTGGCATAAATGCAGGTGTGCGAATACGTCCTCGTCCCGTTATAATTTCACCTTGACGAGCACATCCATCTTGAGAATTTTTTTTATAGTGAAATGCTTTTATCATTATTTTATCTTTTTGATCTCAAAAACCCATATTACTCTCAAAATAAAAGCAATCGCCTCTTTACCGCAGTTATAAATCACGGATCTCTTTTATTCACTAATACTAAAATTAGTCAAAAAAATTAAAGAAAATAAATAAAATCTGCTCTTAAATGATCAACAAAATAAAAACAATTATTTAACGCAATAAAAATATTTAACATTTTATGATTCTAGCAGATGTGCTTTCTATTAATTGAAAATCTTATGAAAAATGTATTTTCACGTAAATAAGCTAGTCTTTAGTGCAATCTTTTATTTTGAAATCTCAACATTCAAAACTCTTTCTGCATGAAAATACACCTTTTATATGCTGCTCTCATGCTGTAAAATTGCAAAAAATGTTACGTAACATCTCTATTATTTGGCATCTGCAACAATTGTAGCTTTAATAATTGCATCTGGATCCATAACAGGTTCACCACGCTTGATTTTATCAATATTTTCCATCCCTTTAAGCACCTGTCCCCATATGGAATATTGACGATCAAGCCAAGGAGCATCTGCGAGACAAATAAAAAACTGCGAATTAGCGGAATTTGGATTCTGGCTACGTGCCATAGAAACTGTACCACGTTTATGAGGAAGATTTGAAAACTCTGCTTTTAAGTCAGGTTTATCTGAACCACCCATACCAACACGTGATAAATTAAATTTTTCACCATTTTTTTTGCCAAACTGCACATCACCAGTTTGAGCCATGAAATCGTCAATAACACGATGGAAGACAACATCATCGTATGCGCCCTCACGCACAAGTTCTTTGATACGTATAACATGGGCGGGAGCTAAATCAGCAAAAAGCTCAATTACTACTTTTCCTTTTGTTGTTTCAAGAATTAAAGTATTTTCCGGATTTTTATGCTCGACCATAGTGTTATTCCTTTATTTCTACTTTCACTTTTTTCTCAACTTGCAAATAGGCAGCATAAATAACATCAGGGTCTGTTACAGACCCATTATTGTCTACGGTTCCTTTTTTAATTTTATCAACAAATTCCATTCCTTTTACAACTTCTCCAACAACAGTGTACTGACTGTTTAAGAAAGTAGCATCCTCAAAACAAATAAAAAATTGAGAATTTGCTGAATGTAGATCTTGCGAACGAGCCATACCAACAGTAGCACGCTTAAAAGGTTGTTTTGAAAATTCTGCCGGTAAATTAGAATAGTTTGAACCACCCTTACCAACATTTTTGAGATCAAAATCAACACTATCTTTTTTTCCAAATTTTACATCACCAGTCTGTGCCATAAAACCGGGAATAACGCGATGAAATACAACATTATTATAAGCACCTTCTTCTGTTAATTTCTTAATTCGAGCAACATGTTTTGGTGCAAGATCTGGACGCAGTTGAATAATGACATCACCATTTTTAAGAGATAAAACAAGAATATTATGATCATCTGCAGCAGCACTAAATGAAAATAAGTAAAAAATACATGTTAAAACAGTAAAAACTCTAAAAAACACAATCATTCTTTCCTTTAAAATTTAAATTTTGAGTACAAAGCTTGTGCAACATTTTGAGGAACAAAAGGCGTAACATCTCCCCCCATAGTGGCAATTTGACGCACCAATGTAGAGCTTATCATACGGCTAGAAATACTTGTTGGTAAAAAAATTGTTCGCAACTCAGGAGCCATTACTTCATTCATTCCCGCCATCTGCATTTCATAATCAAAATCAGTACCATCACGCAATCCACGAATAAGAAACGAAGCACCAATTTCACGCGCTTTCTCAATGAGGAGATTATCAAATGAAATAACTTGTAATCGATCGGAACCTATATTCAATAAATCTTTTCTCACTTGCGTAATTAAAGCAGCACGTTCTTCAAAACTAAAAAATGGCTTTTTTGTAGCTTGTATACCAATAGCCACCACTACTTTATCAGTAAAAATTAAACTACTTTGCAAAATATCAAGGTGACCATTTGTAATAGGATCAAAAGATCCTGCATAAAGAGCAATTTTCATCTATTTTTTCCGATAATCCCAGAGTTATTTATCTTAATTAACATCAACCATACCAGAATGTTTTTCACTGTCATCATCTAGTTTGTTTGCGTCATCCTCAGGATCAGAAATACGCTCAACCGATACAACTTTTTCACCTTTTGCTGTATTGAAAATTGTTACCCCTTTTGTAGAACGACCAGCTATACGAATACCCTCAATGGGTACTCGAATAAGTTGTCCTCCATCTGAAACCAGCATAATTTGATCTTGCGCTTTAACCGGAAAAGCTGCTACTAATTTACCAATTTCAGTAGCTTTAGTTGGATCAGTTGCACGAATTCCTTTTCCACCACGCCCTGAAATACGAAATTCATAAGAAGAAGATCGCTTTCCATATCCAAACTCGCTAACTGTTAAGAGCATTTGTTCACGAGAAGCAAGCTCTGCATAACGCTCATCTGTTAGTTCTGTTTCTATTTCCTCTTCATCTTCATCAACAATTACAACATCTTCCGCATCTGCCCCAGCAACACGTCGCTCATTAATTGCACGTTTAATATAAGCAGAACGCTCGACTGATGTTGCCTCAACATGCTCTAATATAGTCATAGAAATAACCTTATCACCATCAACCATATTGATACCACGTACCCCTACTGAATTACGCCCCATAAAAACACGAACATCAATGACTGGAAAACGAATACATTGTCCATTGGCTGTTGTCAGAACAACGTCATCACGCTCTGTACAAGTTTCTACAGATAGAATTTCATCCTCGTCATCAAGTTTCATAGCAATTTTACCATTACGATTTACCTGAATAAAATCCGATAATTTATTGCGGCGTACTGTTCCACGAGTTGTTGCAAACATAACATCTAATTTACTCCAACTTGCTTCATCTTCTGGCAATGGCATAATTGTTGTTACACGCTCTTTCTCCTGTAAAGGAAGCATATTGACTAAAGCGCGCCCACGCGACTGGGGTGTACCAATAGGTAAACGCCAAACTTTTTCTTTATAAACAATCCCACGTGATGAAAAGAAAAGAACAGATGTATGTGTATTACTTACAAACAAACGGGTTACAAAATCCTCGTCCTTTGTGGACATACCAGAACGCCCTTTACCCCCACGACGCTGAGCACGATATGTACTGAGAGGTACACGTTTAATATAACCACTATGACTAACCGTTACCACCATATCCTCCGGCACAATTAGATCTTCATTGTCCATCTCAGCATTACCAAAACCAAAGATAGTACGTCGGGGAGTTACAAATTCCTTGCGAAGAGTGCTTAGTTCGTCCTTAACAATGCCCATAATCCGCAAACGTGATGCCAAGACATCAAGATAATCTGTAATATCTACCCCAATTTTATTTAATTCATCAGCAATTTCATCACGTCCAAGTGCAGTGAGCCTTTGTAAACGTAACTCCAGAATAGCTCTAGCTTGTTCTTCAGATAAATTATATGTGTTATCCTCATGGATAATATGACGAGGATCATCAATGAGCTTAATTAAAGATGCCACATCAGCAGCCAACCAACGCCGCTCCATTAACTGTATACGGGCTGTCTGAGGATCAGGTGCCGTACGAATTAATGCTATAATTTCATCAATATTAGCAACAGCAATAGCAAGACCAACTAAAACATGCGCACGCTCACGTGCCTTACGCAAAAGATATTTTGTGCGCCGACTAACCACCTCTTCGCGAAAAGAAACAAAAGCACGAAGCATATCAAGCAACGTCATTTGCTCAGGCTTTCCCCCATTCAACGCAACCATATTACAACCAAAAGAAGTTTGTAATGGCGTATAGCGATACAGTTGATTCAAAACAATATCTGCAACAGCTTCCCTCTTAAGTTCAATAACAACCCGATACCCATCACGGTCAGACTCATCACGTAGATCAGAGATTCCTTCGATGCGCTTATCACGTACTAATTCAGCTATCTTCTCAATCATCGTTGCTTTATTAATCTGATAAGGGATTTCGCTTACAATAATTGCCTGTCGGTTATTGCGAATTTCTTCAATATCAACCTTAGCACGCATAATAATTGAACCACGTCCTGTTTCATAAGCTGAGCGAATACCTGAACGACCGAGAATAATACCACCCGTAGGAAAATCCGGACCAGGAATAATTTCAATTATTTCATCAAGCGTTATAGTAGGATTGTCAATTAAGGCAATACATCCATCAATAACTTCACCAAGATTATGTGGGGGAATATTGGTGGCCATTCCTACAGCAATCCCACCTGATCCATTAACTAAAAGATTAGGAAAACGTGCCGGTAAAACCATAGGTTCACGCTCACGTCCATCGTAATTATCTTGAAAATCAACTGTCTCTTTATCGATATCAGCTAAAAGTTCTTCTGCAACTTTTTCTAAACGACACTCTGTATAACGCATTGCCGCAGGAGGATCACCATCAACCGATCCGAAATTTCCCTGTCCATCAATCAATGGATTTCGTAAGGAAAAATCCTGTGCCATACGCACCAATGCATCGTAAATTGAAGCATCACCATGAGGATGAAACTTCCCCATAACTTCCCCAACAACACCTGCTGACTTACGGTAAGATTTATTAAAAGAAAGACCCATTTCATTCATTGCATAAAGAATACGTCGATGAACAGGCTTAAGACCATCGCGCACATCAGGCAATGCACGCGATACAATAACGCTCATCGCATAATCGAGATAAGAGCGTTGCATTTCTTCAATAATACTAACTGGCTCAATACCGGTCAGCACATCATATTCTGATTGTGTAGTAAGATCGGTCACAACTTCAATACTTTCAAAAAAGAATCATTTTGATCTTTTATATCGAAAAAAATTGTAAAATGCTAATCTCCCTCTTTACAAAGAGTAAAAATTTAACGATAATTTTCAATATGTTATTTGCTTTTATTAAAAATCGTAATCGTATATGAAATAAATAGATCGTTCTCTCCTCAATAAAAAGTAAAATAAATAGCTACGTAGATACATCCTCCATTTTATTTTAACCATTATCTTAATGATAAAATAAACGAATACTTCCGAAATAGAATATCGCTATAAGATTATCAAAAAGGAATATCATCGTCCAATTGCTGTGAAAAATTCCCTTTTAATTGATTATTCTTTTGATCAAAATCATCTTTTTGATCAAAATTACTGCTGGACTGATTTGCATTGGATATTTGTTCTCCACTTCCTAGCCCACGACTATCAAGCATTTGTAATTCACCACGGTATTTTTGTAAAACAACCTCTGTTGTATAACGATCATTTCCGTTTTGATCTTGCCATTTACGTGTCTGCAGCTGACCTTCAATATAAATTTTACTTCCTTTTTTTAAATATTGCTCAACAACTTTAATCAGATTTTCATTAAAGATAACGATATTATGCCATTCTGTTCGCTCTTTACGCTCATTTGTATTGCGATCCCGCCAACTCTCTGAAGTAGCAATACGTAAATTTGCTACCTGATCACCAAAATTTAAACGGCGAATTTCAGGGTCCGCACCAAGATTACCAATTAACATAACTTTATTAAGGCTCCCAGCCATTGTATAAACTCCACAAATTTAAACCATTTCCATTATAGCAAAAGCTAACAATAACGTATAGTTTATTCCACATAAAAAATAAAAAACCACTATCTTAACTTTATCATTTACCCGAATTTGCATTCTTTCCTAGATGCAGCAATTGAACACATTGTAATTTTCAAAAAATAATCTTATTTCATATATTCATGACTTAATTTTTGTTCATATACGCTGAAGGTTGACATGTCTCATCAAAAATATATCTCTATTCGCGGCGCACGTGAACATAACCTAAAAAATATTGATCTTGATCTCCCACGTGATAAACTCATCGTCATAACGGGTCTTTCTGGTTCAGGAAAATCATCTTTAGCTTTTGATACAATTTATGCTGAAGGCCAACGTCGTTATGTTGAAAGCCTTTCCGCTTATGCACGCCAATTTTTAGAAATGATGCATAAACCAGATGTCGATCAAATAGATGGACTTTCCCCTGCTATCTCCATTGAGCAGAAAACAACCACCCGCACTCCTCGTTCAACAGTTGGGACTGTCACTGAAATCTACGATTATATGCGCCTACTCTTTGCTCGTATTGGTACTCCGTATTCGCCTGTTACGGGTCTCCCAATTGAGAGCCAAACAGTGAGTCAAATAGTTGACCAAATTATGACACTTCCAGAAGGTACTCGAATTTTTATTATGGCACCTTTAGTTAGAGGAAGAAAAGGTGAATATAAAAAAGAACTAACAGAACTTTTAAGAAAAGGATTTCAACGTGCAAAAGTTGATGGGAAATTTTATGAAATAGCTGATGTCCCTCCTCTTAATAAAAAATATAAACATGATATAGATGTAGTAGTAGACCGCATTATCGTACGTAATGATATCACTGCTAGACTAGCTAATAGTATAGAAACTTGCTTACAACTAGCAGATGGACTTGTAATTGCTGAAATGACAGATCAACCTTTAACAGCAAAGGAGACTGTAAAAGGATCTTTCAATAAATCAACAAATGAAAGCCACAAACGACTCATTTTTTCAGAAAAGTTTGCTTGTCCTATATCTGGTTTCTCAATCCCTGAAATTGAACCACGCTTGTTTTCATTCAACAATCCTTTTGGAGCTTGCCCTACTTGTGATGGACTTGGTACAAAAAAAGTAATTGATCCGGTAAGAATCATACCAAATGAAAATCTTACTTTAAAAGCTGGAGCTATTGCTCCGTGGTCCAAATCGTCCTTATCTTATCATCATCAAACTTTAGAAGCATTAGGAAAAGTTTATGGATTTAAGCTCACAGATAAATGGTATAGGCTCTCAAATGAAGCACAACACGCTATTTTATATGGAACAAAAAAAGAGATCTCCTTTTTCTATAAAGATGGTGTACATTCTTACACTACAAAAAAAATCTTTGAAGGTGTTATTCCAAACATGGAGCGGCGATGGAAAGAAACAGATTCTACACGTTTTCGTGAAGAAATTGAACCTTACATATCTTCTTCACTCTGCCCAACCTGTAATGGTTACCGTTTAAAACCGGAAGCACTTTCTATCAAAATTCATGGAATGCATATCGGGCAAGTATCAGAACTTTCCATTTTAAAAGCAAGTCATTGGTTTTCCAATGTCCATCAATATCTCAATGAAAAACAGCGTAATATATCAGCACGAATTTTAAAAGAAATCTGCGAGCGCTTAACATTTTTGAATCGTGTGGGCCTCGAATATCTTACCTTATCCAGAGCTTCAAGCACACTTTCAGGTGGAGAAAGTCAGCGTATTCGACTAGCATCGCAGATTGGTTCTGGTCTCACAGGAGTCTTATACGTATTAGATGAACCATCCATTGGTTTACATCAACGTGATAATGAACGTCTTTTAAAAACGCTATGCCATCTACGTGATCTTGGAAATACAATTATTGTTGTTGAGCATGACGAAGATGCTATTCTCACTGCAGACTATATTGTCGATATCGGTCCTGCTGCAGGCGTTCATGGTGGACAAATCATAGCTCAAGGACCACCACAAAAAATTATGGACAATCCATCTTCACTTACAGGGCAATATCTCTCAGGAAAAATAACAATTAATTTTCCTGCTCAACGACGCAAAATATCAAAATCAAAAACACTTAAAGTAATTGGAGCCAGAGGTAATAATTTGAAAAATATCAGTGTAAATATTCCTCTTGGAACTTTTACTTGCATAACTGGTGTTTCTGGTGGAGGAAAATCAACATTTCTTATTGAAACCCTCTTCAAAGCTGCAGCGCGTCATATCATGGGAAGCCATCAAATCCCAGCAAGCTACGATAAAATTGAAGGATTAGAGTTTCTTAATAAGGTGATTGATATCAACCAATCACCTATTGGACGTACTCCACGTTCGAACCCAGCAACTTATACTGGCATTTTCACTCAAATTCGAGATTGGTTCGCAGAACTTCCAGAATCAAAAGCTCGCGGTTATCAATCTGGACGTTTCTCATTTAATGTTAAAGGAGGACGTTGTGAAGCATGTCAAGGAGATGGTGTTATCAAAATCGAAATGCATTTCTTACCTGATGTCTATGTTACTTGTGATGTATGCCAAGGAAAACGTTATAATAGAGAAACACTTGAAGTGAAATTTAAAGGCAAGTCTATTGCTGATATACTTGATATGACAGTTGAAAAAGCAGAAGAATTTTTTCAAGCTATTCCTACTATTCATAACAAAATAGGAGTCCTCGTTAAAGCTGGTCTTGGTTATATTAAAATCGGGCAACAAGCCACAACGCTTTCTGGTGGTGAAGCCCAGCGCGTAAAACTCGCTAAAGAACTTTCACGCAAAACGACTGGTCGTACACTTTACGTTTTAGATGAACCAACAACCGGTTTACATTTTCACGATATTTCCAAGCTTCTTGAAGTGCTCCATAACCTCGTCGAACAAGGTAATACAGTTATAGTTATTGAACATAATCTTGAAGTTATAAAAACAGCTGACTGGATTATTGACCTGGGACCGGAAGGTGGAGATAATGGTGGTGAAATTGTTGCTGTCGGTCGTCCTGAAGACATTATTAATGTCCCCTCCTCTTATACTGGTAAATTTTTAAAAGAACTCTTGCTACGTCAACCTTTACATAATTTAAAATCTTAAAATAGATCACAAATACCTAATAAAGCACTATAAAAAGTAACGCCTTAATTTATATTATTATTGCCTTTTATAAATTTTATAATTTTTTATCCTATAAAATAATAATGCTATATTCTATATTGCATTATTTTTGATTTTTTCGTGAAGAAAGTGCTTTTTTGAAATATCTTATTATCGTAATCGTAAATAGTATAATGGTATATATAAACTTATAAAATAAAATCGTTGGAGATAATTTCAATATGAAAAAAATTGAAGCCATCATAAAACCTTTTAAGCTTGATGCAGTAAAAGAAGCACTTCAAGAAATTGGTCTACAAGGTATCACAATAACAGAGGCAAAAGGTTTTGGTTGCCAAAAAGAACAGACAGAGCTTTACCGGGGTGCAAAATATGTTATTGATTTTTTACCTAAAGTCAAAGTTGAAGTTGTTGTTACTGATGAAATTCTAGAGAAAGCAATTGAAGCAATTCGTAAAGCAGCTCAAACAAAACAAATAGGAGATGGAAAAATATTTGTTTTACCTATCGATGATGTTATTCGTATTCGCACTGGTGAAACCGGTATTGGCGCTCTTTAAATATCTATAATTTTTATCTTTTCTATTCACCCAATTCAATAAGGAAATTGAATATGACTACCGCTTCAAACATTCTTAAACAAATTATAGATAATGATATACGCTTCGTTGATTTACGTTTTACCGACCCAAAAGGCAAATTGCATCATGTTACAATGGATATTGCTGAAATTTGCGAAGATACATTCATCGATGGTATTATGTTTGATGGTTCTTCAATTGCTGGTTGGAAAACAATCAATGAATCGGACATGGTCTTGATGCCCGATGCAGAAACAGCTTATATTGATCCTTTTTTTGCTCAATCAACTTTGACTATATTATGTGATATACTTGATCCTGTTTCAGGAGAGTTCTATCATAGAGATCCACGTTCTATTGCTAAAAGAGCTGAAGCTTATATGAAATCTTTAGGAATCGGTGATACAATCTATGTAGGACCGGAGGCGGAATTTTTTATATTTGATGACGTACGCTATAAAACTGATCCTTATAATACAGGTTTTAAACTCGACTCAAGTGAAAATCCATCAAATGATGATACTGAATATGAAATGGGCAATCTTGGTCATCGCCCACGTATGGGAGGTGGTTATTTTCCAGTCCCTCCTATCGATTCTTGCCAAGATATACGTTCTGAAATGCTTACTGCATTAAAAAATATGGGGGTACATGTTGAAAAACATCATCATGAAGTAGCAGCAGCTCAGCATGAATTAGGTATTCGGTTTGATACGCTGGTTCGTGAAGCTGATAAAATGCAAATTTTTAAATATGCTGTGCATCAAATTGCTAATAGTTATGGAAAAACAGCAACCTTTATGCCAAAACCAATTCTAGGAGATAATGGTTCAGGCATGCATGTTCACATATCAATTTGGAAAGATAAACAACCAATATTTGCAGGTGATGAATATGCTGGACTATCAGAAACCTGTTTATTTTTTATTGGTGGTATTATCAAGCATGCAAAAGCACTCAATGCCTTCACAAACCCATCAACTAATTCTTACAAACGCTTAGTTCCTGGGTATGAAGCACCTGTTCTTCTTGCCTATTCTGCACGCAATCGTTCTGCAGCATGCCGTATTCCATTTGGTGCTTCGCCACATTCAAAACGTGTAGAAATTCGTTTTCCGGATCCAGCGTCGAATCCATATTTTGCATTTTCAGCCCTTATTATGGCTGGTCTTGATGGTATAAAGAATAAGATTCATCCTGGCCCAGCTATGGATAAAGATCTTTATGATCTTCCCCCCAAAGAGCTCAAAAACATTCCTACAGTTTCCAGAAGCCTACGTGAAGCACTTGAGTTTCTTGATAAAGACCGTGATTTTCTTAAATCTGGAGATGTTTTTGACGATGACCAAATTAATTCCTTTATTGAATTAAAACTGAAAGAAGTTCTGCGTTATGAAATTACCCCTCATCCTGTTGAATTTGACATGTATTATTCTGTTTAATGTACATAAAAGTTTTGTTTGATTTTCATGGGATGCCTGCCTCAGCTATAATTAGACGATTATTCTTATATCAAATAGATTTTTTTAGAATGTGTTTATTAGGAAGCAAATAATATAGATCATTTT
This sequence comes from Bartonella sp. AR 15-3, assembly GCF_002022445.1. GTDB lineage: Bacteria > Pseudomonadota > Alphaproteobacteria > Rhizobiales > Rhizobiaceae > Bartonella. The sequence continues at coordinate 785,154 of NZ_MUYE01000001.1, forward strand.
GAGATTGGTGATGAGAAAATTATTATTACGAGCTTAGGCGATTTTTGGGAAATTATGGTTGGCTTATTTTTGTATTTTGAAGTTTAATAAGATGTTTCTATATTTTTTTTTGTTTCAGACATGAATTTATGGTGATTATCGAAAGGATTGTAGGTTCCGTACTTTTTTTGCCACTGTATAGGATCAATAAAATTGCTGGACCAAAGGCCGATTTTATTTTTATAGGCGTTTTGTTCAGCGCTTAGATATGTTGTTGGGATGGGGTATTTATTGTTTTTTGATATTATCAGCATACCTTCTGCAAGTCCTATTTCTGCTAAATCGATTCCTTGAACAAAACACTGAGCATAGAGGGTTTCTTTTTCTATAGCAGTTTGCTTACAAGATAAGTTATGTCCTAAAGTTTTGGTAACCAGCCACGCTGTTGTGACAGCTCCACATGGCCATTCTTGGTTATTTAATTTTGCTTTTTGACGGGGGCACATGTATCTACACCATATAAGTGAATATTTCGGATGATAGGTTTATGTTCAGAGTTTTCAGGAGGGGTTATTAATTTGAATGTGACACCACTGGTAACAGATGCTATACCATTAAACATATTTTCATAATTGTTTGAAGCACTATTAATCCAATTGAGATCTAGTTTATTCTCTTCTAATTCTTTTTGAATATTCGCTTCATAGTGCTTATTTTGTTCGAGATACATATTCATTGTATGTTGGTTTTCTTGCATTTTTAATGGTTCGAGAACATCTAAATTTGTTTTGTTCTGATTTTGGCTTATTATCCATATTCCTATAGAACAGACAATATAGAGAACAATAATCGGTTTAAATCGCATTTGCTCAATCCTTATTGTTTTTATGCCCTATAAATTTTTTTATGCATCTCTGCTTTTCTCCTAATTTTCAAGAGAGAGTTTCAATAGTGTTTGTTGTAAATTAAATACATTTTGCTAATAAAAACATTATTTTTGTATTTTTCATATTATCATTTTGACAGAATGAGACAACTTAAAATTGTCTATATTAAATGATAGTAAAAATGTTTCGTTTTTTAGATAGAAAATTTTGAGAATGCACAAAGTTTAATATTAAAATTTTTTAAGAGAACGAAGACAACAATCCATAGGAGTTAAGCTATGAATCTAAGACGGCAAAAATTCCTAACCTTTAGAGGAAACTATGTAATCAATCTTCTTTTTGAAGAGAGAGCAAATGATAAACAATATATCTAAGAATATTTACTATATCGCCTTTACACTACTTTTAACCGTGTTCGTTGTATTAAGTCCTGCTTATGCTGATGCTACTGCTGGCGGTATGGGGAATCTTGATACGGTTTTGCGAAATATTGTTACTATGATGACAGGTACAACAGCGAAGCTCATTGCAACCATATGTGTTGCAGCTGTGGGTATTGGTTGGATGTATGGTGTTATTGATTTACGCAAAGCAGCATATTGTGTTCTTGGTATTGGTATTGTTTTTGGTGCTTCGGCTCTTGTTAATTTATTAATGGGGACTACATCATAAATGAACGAAGATACTCTTTTTCTTGCCTGTACACGACCAGCCATGTTTGCGGGTGTTACAGTAGAAGCGATGGCGTTAAATGTCATAGCAACGTCTACTCTTTTTATCATTACAAGTAGCTTTTCAATGATCGGTCTTGGTGTTGGTTTGCACTTTATCTTACGCGAAATCACGAAACGCGACCATAACCAATTTCGTGTTCTATTTGCTTGGCTCAATACTCGAGGCAAACAAAAGAACCTGACGAGATGGGGGGGAGGATCTACATCTCCCTTACGTCTTATCCGTACTTACAAGGAGCTACAATAAAGGAGATAAATGCAGTGATGAAACGGGAATCGAAACGGGAATCTCTGCCCGAAGAATATATTCCCTATGTCCGTCATGTCAATCAACACGTGATTGCATTGGCTTCACGTTGCTTAATGACAGTAATTACTATTGAAGGTGTAAATTTTGATACTGCAGATATCAGCCAATTAAATTCTTTACATACCCAATTAAACACGCTTTTGAAGAATATAGCAGATGAACGTGTCGCTTTATATTCTCACATTATCCGTCGACGTGAAAAGATTTATCCAGAGAGCCAATTTTCTTCATCTTTTGCAACAGTCTTAGATCAACAATATAAACAAAAAATGGTTTCGCAAGATCTTTATCAAAATGATCTATTTCTTTCGGTTCTCTGGAATCCTGCAGCAGATAAAACTGAACAGCTAGCTTCTTTTTTTCACCGTTTAACACAAGCAAAGAAGATGCAATCGGAACCAGACTTTGAATCTATTCGAAAAATCGAAGAGTTAAGTCAAGATCTTATACAAGGTCTGGAATGCTATGGTGCACGACTTTTATCCACTTACGAATACAATGATATTTTATTTTCTGAGCAAAGTGAATTTCTTCATCAATTGGTGGGAGGAAGGCGTGAACGCGTACCCCTTACCTTTGGGACTATTGCCTCAACGATTTATTCAGATCGTATTATCTTCGGCAAAGAAATTATCGAAATACGTCACGAAAGCAATGAACGCTTTGTTGGTATGTTTGGCTGGAAAGAATATCCTTCTAAAACACGTCCTGGCATGACAGATGGCTTGTTGACAGCGCCCTTTGAATTTATTTTAACGCAATCCTTTGTTTTTAAAAGTAAAGCAGTCGCAAATGCTATTATGAGCCGTAAACAAAATCAAATGATTAATGTAGCGGATCGTGCCAGTTCGCAAATTGGAGCTCTTGATGAGGCCCTTGATGATTTAGAGTCCAATCGTTTTGTTTTGGGAGAACATCATCTCTCTTTAGCCGTTTTTTCTGATCGTCCACAAGAATTGGCAGAACATCTCTCCAAAGCGCGTTCATATCTTACTAATGGTGGTGCAGTTATAGCCAGAGAAGATCTAGGATTAGAAGCAGCATGGTGGGCACAACTTCCTGGAAACTTTAGCTATCGAGCACGCTCTGGAGCTATTAGCAGCAGAAATTTTGCAGCATTATCCCCCTTCCATTCATTCCCCGTTGGCAAACTAAAAGATAATGTTTGGGGCTCTGCTGTCGCTTTATTACAAACGCAAGCTGGCTCTCCTTATTATTTTAATTTTCATTGTGGTGATGTCGGGAATACTTTTATTTGCGGTCCGTCAGGATCTGGCAAAACAGTCATTGTTAATTTTCTTCTTGCACAATCGCAAAAACACAACCCAACAATAGTCTTTTTTGATAAAGACCAAGGAGCAGAGATTTTTGTTCGCGCTGGAGGTGGCAAATATAAGCCTTTGAAAAATGGTAAACCTACCGGTATTGCACCATTAAAAGGTATCGAATATACAGAAAAAAACAAACTCTTTCTTCAGCACTGGATCTTAAAGTTGGTTACCACGGACGGCCAAACAGTGACAGAACAAGAGCGACAAGATGTCGCGAGAGCGATCAATGCCTTAGAAACTCTTCCTTTAGCACAACGCTCCCTCGGTGCACTCCAACTGTTTTTTGATAATACCTCTACAGAAGGTATTGCTATACGTTTAAAACGTTGGATCAAAGGCAATCCTTTAGGGTGGGTCTTTGATAATGATCACGATGATCTCAATTTAGATGCTCAATTCATAGGTTATGACATGACCGATTTCTTAGATAATGAAGAAATTCGTCGCCCTTTGATGATGTATCTGTTTAACCGTATTCTCGATCTTATCGATGGTCGGCGTATCATTATTGTTATTGATGAATTCTGGAAGGCCCTTGAAGATGATTCATTTAAAGCTTTTACTCAAGATCGTCTTAAAACAATTCGTAAACAAAATGGCATGATGCTCTTTGCAACACAAAGCCCCAGAGATGCTTTGAATTCAACAATCGCTCATACAATCATTGAACAATGCCCCACCCAAATATTTTTTCCAAATCAAAAAGCTAATTACAATGATTATGTTGAAAACTTTAAATTAACTGAACGTGAATTTGAACTAATCCAATCAGAATTAAGCAGAGAATCTCGCCGCTTTCTTATTAAACAAGGTCAAAATTCTGTTGTTGCAGAACTCAACTTACGTGGAATGGATAATGAAATTGCTGTCTTAAGTGGAACAACCAGAAATATCGAACTCGTGAATCAAATTATAAGTGAACACGGAACAAATCCCAATGTATGGCTACCTATATTTTATCGAAGGAGACACACTCAATGAACCCATTGTATCTGATTAAACTTTTATCATTATGCTCTACCTCTCTTTTATCATTATGTTCTATCTCTTATGCAGCATCGTCAACAGATCCTGAGGCATATTATCAAAATGTCATACAAGATTCATCAGGATCAGAAATCTCAGATTTAGAAACAGCTAAATCTGCTTATGCTTCGGCAATTGCAAATCAAGAAAAGATTAAAGAAATAAATGAGAAATTATCCTCACAGACGCTTAAGGCAGAAGAGAAAGAAGCTCTTCAAACGCAGTTGGCTATTCTTCAAGCTAATCTTCAAGCGGATATTCTAAGACTTCAAGCTTCTGTCATTATAAAATCCGAAAGTGCTCAATCAAAAGAACAAGAACGTGAAAAAGAACAACAGAAAAATCATGAAGCTGTTCAAAAAACACTTCAAGAGCAGTTGGATCAAGCTAAAACTAAGCTCAAGTTATAAATTGACTCCAATTAGTACAAAAGAAAAAAGGAAAGCTCTTCAAATGTAGTTTGCTAGTTTTCAAATGAAAACTCTAATACAGGCTGACTTTATTATTCAATGGGAATACTCAATCACAAGAAGAGCCTGAAGAGATGCAAGAAAGATGATAAACTCATATTTATCAAACATTAAAGGCAAAATTAGAACAAGATAAAACTAATGTCAGATTTTACCAAGATAAAAGTAATGTCAGATTTTTCATTTACTCCGTTTGAAAATGTTTCTTCGTATATTTTAACACCACTCAACAATGTAGTGGATACAACAGTCAGTAGCTTGTCTTCTGCTATTGCAGCGCCATTAAATCTTGCTGCAATCATTTTTATATTTTTATATGGCTATAATGTTATGACTGGCCACGTCGCCCTTTCAATGCATAGTCTCCTTAATAATGTCATTAAAATCGTTGTTGTGACAACAATGGCAACAAATGCAGATGTATTTAATATTTACATCAAAGATATATTTTTCGGTAATTTAGCCAATGCTATTGGGAATGCGTTCAATAGCAGTCCCGTCGACGCTAATGTTTTCGATTATCTCTTGTTAATTACGAATACGCGCTATCAAGAATTTCTAGGTAGAGTTGGTCTTTTTGAAAAGGTTTCGGTGGGATTGGTCGGGGTTTAATGCTTTTGGCGGTTGTCTTTTTTTGTACAGTTGGTTTTATTATCCAAATGTTTGCAAAAATTACATTAATCATGGTGATAGGTCTTGGTCCTCTTTTCATTAGTTTATATTTATTCAATGTAACTCGCAGATACGCCGATTCATGGATTTCAACATTAGTTAATTTTACAGTTTTACAAGTTCTTGTGATGATGCTTGGAACAATGATGTGCAAAATTATGCTGTATGTTTTCGATGGCTCATATACTTCAATCTATCTCTTGCTTCCTCCTGTCCTTGTAGTCTCAATAGTAGGAGTTATTCTCTTCCAATCACTTCCTACCATTGCTTCTGCACTCTCTAGTGGAGGGCCATATTATCATGCTGGAGTATCAGCAGGATCAGAAATGATCTCAATGGCTTCTGGTGCCTTGAACGTTGTTAGAGGAGGCTTTTCACTCGGTAGCAGTGCGGCAAGAGGAGCAACTGCAGGAGCTTCTCAAGCTGCACAAGCTGCACAAGCCGCACAAGCTGCTCGAATGATGGGTGGAGGTGGTCGTGGCGCATTTTAATATCAAATGTTTCTCCAACACAGCTATAGTCAGTGCCTTCACACAAAAGGTATTAGCCATACGCATAGCCGCTGAAAAGCTCTCTTCGCTTTTTCAAAAAATCAGTTCTCATGTTTTGCTCCCTGTTTCGGTAAAATTATGCACTGAAAAACCCCAATATTTTATTTTTCAAAATATTTGCGAGTTCAGATAATGAAACTAAAAATAACTATCATTTTAATTCTTTTGATAGCCCTTACGGGTTGCGCTTCTTTTAAAAATGGCCCCAAAAAACTTCCACGCTGTAATGGACAAAATACCCGTATGCTCAATCAAGGGAAATGGAATAATAATAACACCTTCCTTCACAATATGGCGATCAAGCCAATCACAACTCCTGTTATCCTCAACACACAAGAAAATGAAGCACCAGAAGCTCATGTCGCACTCCCTACACTTCCTGGAAATACAATAAACCCTCAAACGCCCTCTTATAAGAATGCGGAGATCACACATGAAAAGTGATGAATTTAAAGAATATATAAGAGAAGCGCGGTCATTCGATATTGATCGTATGCGTAGTACGCGACTGCAAATGAAAATGGCCATAGCTTTGGCCGTGCTTTTGGGGTTGATGACAATAGCTTTGGCTTTAGCCGTGGTAACTTTAACACCCTTAAAAACCGTAGAGCCTTTCGTTATCCGCGTAGATAATTCTACAGGTATTGTCGATGTTGTTAGTGTTCTAAAAGATGAACCTCAAAATTATGATGAAGCAATAACACGTTACTTCGCGAGCAAATATATTCGTGCACGCGAAAGTTTCCAATTATCAGAAACAGAAAATAACTTTCGTATCACTTCTCTTTTATCTTCCGTAGAAGAACAAAATCGCTTTGCCAAATGGTATTCGGGAAATAATCCAAATAGTCCGCAAAATATCTATAAAAATATGTCCGTGACAGTTACAATAAAATCCATTTCTTTTTTAAGTAAAGATCTCATTCAAGTGCGTTACTATAAAACGATTAGAGACTCTAATGGAAAAGAAGATATTTTCCATTGGGTTTCGGTCTTAAATTTTTCCTACGTTAATACACGCATTTCAGTAGAAAATCGCTTAATTAACCCGCTTGGTTTCCAAGTGTCAGAGTATAGATCTGATCCAGAGGTAGTTCAATGATTAGAGTAGTAAAAATATTCTTTTTAACTCTCATCGTTGCAATAAGCTATGATGCATCTTTATCATGGGCAGAAATTTCTCCCGTGAGTGCACAAAAAGATAATCGGATCAGATTTATTAATTATGACCCGTATAATATCACAAAAATCATTGGATCTATTCGCTCTTCAGTGCAGATTGAATTCGCTAGCGATGAAAATATTGCTTATATTGGAATTGGCAATTCCGTTGCTTGGCAAGTCGCACCAGCCGGTCACTTTGTCTTTCTCAAACCTCGTGAAGTTCAGCCTAACACCAATCTACAAATTGTCACAACTCGCCAAGATGGGACAAAACGATCTTATCAATTTGAACTTCAAGTGCGTGAAGGCGATGTTTCTGTCGGTAATGACACATATTTCCTTGTAAAGTTTCGTTATCCAGAAGATGAAGCCTTGCGTGAACAATTAGCTCAAGAAGCTAAAGCACAAAAAAATGCAGAAGAATTTGTCGATGATATCCTCAATATGCATGAAGATTTTGGACCGCGCAATTGGGCTTATACTGCTCAAGGTTCCCCCCTCATTGAACCAAGCTCCGTCTATGATAACGGAAAAACAACAACATTTACCTTTTTAGGAAATAATGAAATCCCTGCCATTTATCTTGTCTTACTTGATGGACAAGAAACTATCGTTCCAAAAACAATTAAAGGAAACCAGGTCATTGTCCATGCCATAGCCATGCAATTCACTCTGCGACGTGGTAACGAAGTTCTGTGTATCTTTAATAAAGGTTTCATCCCAAGAGGGATTAATCCCGGAACTGGAACAACATCACCTTCTGTCCAACGTGAAATAAACGTAGAGAAACAGCCATGAATAATGATGAAGTGGATGAAATAGATCTTGATAAGTATGATATGATAAAGGATCGTGATACAATAGAGGATGGTCAAGAAAAAAAAGAGGGCTTTAATTTAGGAAAAGCCCTTGCTCTTCTTATTCTCTTTGGTGTCTGTATTTATTTAATATATACAATCCTTTCATCTTCAAAAGATACAAAAAAACAGCTCATAGAATTACCTAAAGAAGCAAGCAGTAAACAAACAGAACTGTTCCAATCGATAAAACCCACGATGGCTCCTCTAGAGTTAGCTGATAAAAATAACCCCTTATTGCCTAAGGTCGAATTACCAACACCAACAATCAATCAACCAAAATTTGATCATAAATTATTAGAAGCAGCACAACGTGCTCCCGTTTTAGCCTATATTAATCCAAATCAGCAACAAGTTACTCCAGAAAATAATAATAATGCCGTTTCTCTGGATCAAAATAACAATCGCTCAAATAAAACAGCACAATCCTTTAATCACCTCCTCGAAGCAACAAAGTTAGACGGTGTTCATGCATCAACACTCGGGAACCGAAATTACATCATTGCAATGGGAGCTTCTATTCCATGTATCTTAGAAACAGCAATCAGCAGTGAACAACAAGGTTTTGTTAGCTGTATCGTTTCCAGAGATATCTTGTCAGACAATGGTCGCATCGTCCTGCTCGATAAAGGAACACAAATCATCGGTGAATATCGTAGCGGTTTAAAAAAAGGCCAATCGCGTCTTTTCATATTATGGAATAGAGCTAAAACACCAGAGGGTATCATTATAACATTGTCCTCACCAGCAACAGATTCCTTAGGCCGATCAGGTGTTGATGGTGATATTGATAATCACTGGTTTGAACGACTTGGTTCTGCATTTCTTGTTTCAATCGTCAGAGATGCAACAAGTTACGCAAATAACCGGCTAAATTTACTAAAAACACCAACACAAGAAGAACAAACAACAGAGACCTTGTCTTCAGGAACACATAGCCTTTATGCAGGAATAGATATGGCAAAAATTATCGCGGAAAATTACGCCCATATCCCTCCAACCTTGACCAAAAATCAAGGTGAAATAGTTAATGTTTTTGTTGCCCGCGACCTAGATTTCTCAACTGTATATAAATTGAAAATTGTCGAAAATAACAAGCAGGTTATTCGTCGTGCTTTTTCGGGAGACTTTCATAAAAATTCTACGGTGACATTGAAATGAAACAAAACTGCCAAAATGTAAATGATGAAACTACTGCCATCGTTTTAACAAAGCTCAAACCAATTCATAACTTTCTCAAAGATGAAAATCTTTTCGAAATCGTTATTAACCGTCCTTATCAGGTCATGATTGAAGGAATTACAGGATGGAAAACAATAGAAGTACCAGAGCTCTCTTTTAATGAACTTATGGGGATGGCTAAAGTGATCGCTGCTTATTCTAAGCAAAGTATTTCCGATAAAAATCCAATACTATCAGCTACCTTGCCAAATAATGAGCGTATTCAAATCGTCATTCCTCCAGTTGTAGAAACACTGATTGAACACTATATATAAAAAACTACATTATGAGAAAATCATTATGAAACAAACACTCTCAAACGAAGCAATAATGACAGAATCAGCATCTAGTTTGCCTTCACCTAATAATTATAACTATCCCAATAGTCTTACATTAAAGAATAAATATGGAATCATAAATCATCAAGAATTTATGGATAAATGTGCACATGATTCAGCAAAAGCAGCCATTAATTTGCGTCAAGAAGCACTGCCAAAGAAGTTTGACTCTTCCTATTTAAAATATCTTCATAAACGCTTATTTGAAAGCTCGTTTGAATGGGCTGGTTGTACTCGTGATATCCCTTTTCCATTTAAAGATGGTACACTTGCTGTTATGCCAGAAATGATGAGATCAAATTGGAAAACAGACAAACCTATTGTTTTTGCAACCGGTAATAAAGTGCAAGATGGTTTGAAAAATATAGATAGAATGCTCATCGAAAAGGATAATTTACAAAACTTACCACGCCAAGAGTTTATTCATCATATAGCCGAAATATTTTCTTCTCTCAACTACACGCATCCTTTTAGAGAAGGCAATGGACGTACACAACGGCTATTTTGCGAAAAACTTGCTCAAGCTGCAAATTATAATCTTGACTTTTCAGTTGTAACAAAAGAGCGTATGTCTGAGGTCAGTATTGCAGCAGCACAAGATGGCAATCTAGAACCGATGAAAAAGCTTTTTGATGATATCTCCGACCCTCACAAAACAGCTATTTTAAAGGAATTCATAAGCAATATACAAAATATTGATCAAGAAGATATTAATGATTGTATTATTGTAGCAGCGGATAAAGGTGTAACCTATACAGGAATTTATAAAGGTGCAAGCCCAAATAGTATTATAATCAAAACAGAAAATACTTATACGATCTGTAGCAAAGATCATCTCACACCAGAACAATTAAAAACATTAAATCTTAATAATGAATGTACCCTGAAAATTCCAACCACTCAAAATAAAGAAAATGTTTTAATTCCAAAAGAAATATTAGCTCCTTTGACATCAAAACAAATATTAAAAAAAATTCAAAACAATACTGACATTCAAAACAAAAAAAAAGAAATCAAACATTTATCAAAACTTGTATATGCTAGCGCTAAAACATTAAATCAACAGATAAAGGTAATTAATAATAATCAAAGGCTAAGCAAACAGCTTTCCTCACAAATTATATCTTCTCCCAACTCTGTTGCTAATCTTGCAGGCTTTGAAATATTGGGTATGAAAAGCCCAGCGCGTAAAAAAGCTGAAGATCATGCTATCAAACTCGCTAACTCGATTGACACTTATGCATCTATTATAAAAAATGTTAAGGCAACAATAATCCAACAGTACAAATCAGAACAAAAACGCCTTCAAACAACGGTAAAACTACCCAGCCCAACATTGCAAAATATTCTTAACTTATCAGAAGAAAAGCGAAAGGAATTGTTATCAGAGGAAAAGTTATCTTCTTCTATTGCCAGAGAACTGGATGAATTTATGCATGCACTCAATACTCGTCTTTCACCAAGCGAGCGTAAAAACATTCATGAAAGTGATCATCAACAATTAGCTAAAAGTGTTGGCATATCAGAAAATAAAGCAGCAACAATCATCAAAGTTGCTCAAGAAGCTAAAGAGGTATCCCAACAAATACAAAAACTAGCCTTTAGTGTTGAAAAACAGTTTATTGTAGCAAACTAAAATATAAAAATTCTTCCTTCATGTGATATCGCATATAAAATACTCTCTGAAAGTATTAGCATATCAGAAAGTACAACGAAGACAATTGCAGAAATTTTTGATAAAACTTCAAAAATATACTTTAGATTTTCAAAGTTCAAAATAAATCAATCAAAAAATGATGATAAAACATTTATAATGATTAAGCAGCGTTTAGCGAATTTTTATATAATCATTGAGTGTACTACGTTCTCTTGGTGAGAAGAGTAAATTGATTTACTCATAAAATAATATAGATCTTAATGAAAGCACCTGAGTTTTGTATTTGCATCTTTGAGATGTTATTATTTGATTATGCCATTTTCAAATTTAAATGTAAAATTGCAATACACTCAGTCTATCCGAATATGTCCCCAAGTAAGCAATTATGAAGATATTGTAAATAGGAAAAATCAAACTTTTCTGACAGCATTTCTTGATAAAAATAAACAGCTGCGGATTCCGATCACATGCGCCCTTCTCATTAAAATACTGAGATTTTTTACGCCATGTTTATTTCTTAATATATTGCTGTCAAAATAAATATAACTGTAAGCTAAAGATAACAAAGCACTCTTAGTTGTTTATCTCAACATCTATTGTCTCTATGATTAACTCTTTAGAGCGTTGCATTGTCCATAAGAGTATTAAACTCTTCTAATGAATACTCTCCCTTAGCATATCCTTCTAAAATTTCAAGCGTCTTAGAATGAAGAGTGATTCCTTCAATTGTATGTGTGCTGATAGCCGCATCAACCGCTTCACGGCGTTTTTGTAATTCTTCTGGTATCAAAGATGCAGAATAATCAGTTGATTTTTTTTCCATAAAATCTTCCTTTCCTTTACTTATTTCTATAAAATAGATGCATGTCTGCTTGTCACGTCTCTATTATTATTTAGAAACCTAAATAACTTATGTAAAACATTTCTGCTTTTTTATGAATAGAATATTGTTACAACAATTGCGTCACCTATAAATATTAAATGAATTATAAACCCTCCATTTTTAACTAGCCATATTTATTGCTCCTACATCATTAAGCTTGACACTTTTTAACAAGCTCTGTAGTTGCTTGCCTTGCACAAAAAGCTTTTGAATTGTCTTCGCTTTACTTTCTGATATACCAATGCTTTCGGCTAGTAATGTATACTTAGCATCACATAGCCATTTATGCTCGCTTGGTGTAAGACGGGAACGAACTTCTCGTATAAAAGTATCGAGTTCTTTTTGCAATGAAGGAGAGAAATTTAAAGCTTCTTTCTGCATATCCTCCGACAAATTGAAAATATCTTGTAATTCTTTGCTGGGCATTTTCACTACTGTCATCAAACGTTTTTGTTGGACTAGATGCTCTTGAACAATTTCATGCCTCACATCTCTTACAGTAGCGCCATAGCCACTAATCTGTTGAGTCAGTGCTTCAATATTTCGTTGAGCTGTTTTGTATTTTGAATTTTTAAAGCCTAATATTTTTTTACCTGCTAATTTAGAAATAGATTCAGGAGAATCAGTTATTTGCTTTATAAGCACTTTATCAAAATTTTCATTTTTATTAATGAGAGCCATTTTTTCGTTGAATTCTTTTACCTGTTTATAAACACGTCTTGCATAAATATTAACGTCTCTTTCTTTTGATAAGATAGTAGGATGCACCATAACCCTTTGACTAATTTGATCTGATGTTAAAGGAGCTAATATTTCTTCTGGAATAAGAACGCTTTTTATATCTTCGTTTGTTGGAAATACAAAATTTAGTGTATCACCAGATTTTAATGCCTTAATTTGCGTTGGTGACAGATAATCTTTTTTAAATATCATATAAATTGGTTCTAAAATATAATCACGATCCACTTTGACTAGAATAGATTCCGGGCTATCATTTTCATAAACGCCTACATAGCTATCCCCTTTATTTGGCATTACAATAATCTTTTTTTGAGCCTCTTGATACTCGATATTATTCATGGAGCTTATGAACTCCTTCATAATACTTACTGTTTTTGGATTTGAAATATCTTCAAACATATGTCTCATAACACTTATATCGTCCGAAGTATCAGCACACCCCATGGAGAGCTTACTGCAAACTACCATGCGTTTTCTTGTTACAACCGAAAAATCGAGCTTATGGCCTGCAGCTTCTGCTAATTTTTCAAAAAATATTCGTTGCGTGCGACCATTCCCATCTCTAAAGGGATGGACATAATTAAGAAAAGCAAACATATGCGCTGCTTTATTAACAAAATCTTTACGCGATAAACCTTGCAAATTATTCTGTTCTGCAAGTGTTTTATCCATATAATCGAAGCAGCCAACAATTTTGGCACTTTCTACAAAACCATCACCTTTTTTGTTTCTAAAATCGCTTTCCTTGCTTATCTTTCTCATTGTTGGCATAATGGCAATAGTACCATCATCAAATACAAATGGAAGGTCACGGCTGTGTCCAGCCCATTCAAATGTATTCTCGAACAAGCGTCTATGAAGATATTTTAAATAAGTGGAATCAAACTTTTCCGGTAATGGTTCATGGTATAAATTAACCAGTGCTTTTACCGTGGAATGTCCGCCTACTGTGGACAGAATTTCCATGTCTGCTACCCCATATTTATTTTTTAATACAAAGGTGAAAGGATAAACATAATTGTAGGATGACGGGCGGTCAGAGTGAAATGGTAGCTCAGCGTCTTCCACTCGCACTTTTTTTACATCACCTAGAATAGTTTTCTCAAAATTATCCATGATAGCATTAAATTCATTCAATGAATAATTTCCCTTTGCATATTGTTCTAAAATTGTAATTGTATCCGAATGCAAAGCGATGTTTTCAATAGTATGAGTATGAACCGCTGCCTCAACGATTTGACGACGCTTTTGGAGCTCTTCCACTGATAGGGATGTCGAACTATACGATTTCATTAGCATACTCCCTTCTTTTCTACTCTGTTCTGTTTATAAAATAGAAATATGTTTTTACTTTGTTATACTTTTATTTTGACATTATTTTTTTTTATTATAAGAACAATTTTTTCTTCATGGAAATAATTTATAAATTCATCATAAAAAATCCTGTATGTTAGACTGCCACAGCCATCTGTTTTAACTTATCCACTCTGCATTGTTGAAGTTGTCGATACACTTTTTTTGTTTCTCTAACAGTTTCTATAAGTATTTTTGCTTTATGTTCTGATATATTAATACTTTGAGCGATTGTTTGATAATCACCTATTCTGAGCGCTTTAGCCTCATCCCTTGTAAGACGAGAATCGATTTTCAATAAAAAGTCGAAGAGCTCTTTTTTGATTTTAACACAATCTTCTCCGCTTAAAGTTTTTTGTCTTTCACTTTGAGACATGTTAAGGATATTTTGCACTGCTTCACTAGGCAACCTTACTTCTTGTGCAAGGCGTTTTTTTTCTACTTCATGATTTCGAATGATCATATTTTTAACAAGTCCTACACCATACCCGTAATCTTTAATTTTTTGACTAAGTAATGAAAGCTTTCTTTCAGCCCTTATGCGCTTTGGGCTCTTTATAAACCATATTCTAAAGCCAGCGAGTTTAGAAATAGATCGAGGATGTTCTAAAATTTGTTGGGCAATTTTTTCACTCATTTCTTGCTCTTGATTAATCATATCGATACTTTGATCTAATACTTTTGAACTTCCATAAACAATTTTTGATAAACGCTTGATTTCTTTTTGATCTTCTTTAAGCACAGCACTGTCCTTAACCTTTTTAAGCATTTCTTCTAACGTCAAAGAAGTGAGTTTTTCTGCTGGGATAAGAACTTGATTTAAATTTTTATTTATTGGAATTTTAAAGGTAATCTTATCACCAAATTTCAATGCCTTAAGTTGTTCTGGTGCAAAATAATCTTTACAGCATACGATATGTAAGTCTACTGTTTCAATTATAATAGAATCCGCATTACTACTCTTATAAATACCCGTATAGTCTATATCTTCACGTGGTGCTATAATAATTTGATCATTCAAAAGCTTACGTCTATGCTCAGATGCAGAACATAAATAGTCCTTTAAAAGGCGCGTTTTTTCTGGATTGGAGATATCTTCGAACAAATGTTGCATTGCTTCATAATTTACATTACCTTTTGCAGGTATTGTATTATTACAGGCATGTATCATGCGTTTTTTTGTCACAACTGAAAAATCAAGCTGATGACCTGCAGCTTGTGCGAGTTTTTCAAAAAACATTTGTTGTGCATGCCCATTGCCATCTCTGAAGGGATGTATATAGTTAAGAAAAGAAAAAAGCTTTACTGATTCCTCGACAAATTCTTTGCGCGATAAGTTTTGCAAATTATTTTTGTCAGAAAGTATTTGATCAAATTTATGTAAGCTTTTTCCTACTTTTTTACTATCTTTGAAGAAAGCATCTGAATTTGGTATTTGCATTTTTGAGATGCTAGCGGTTGTACCATTTTCAAATTTAAATGTAAGATTGCGAGTACAGCCTGCCCATTCGAATATGCTTTCAAATAAGCGTTTATGAAGATATTTTAAATAAGTGGAATCAAACTTCTCTGGCAATGCTTCTTGACGCAAATGAACAGCTACTCTTTCTGCATCAGCTGCGCACATTGCTTCAAGAACCCGAGAATCTTTTGTTCCATATTTATTTATTAATGTATTACTGTCAGGATAAGTATAATCGCAAGACAATAAGTTTAATGGTTCTATTTTTTTTTGTTAAAGGCTTAAAAACTTTTTTTAGAGATTTTAAATTTGTTTTTTTCATGATCATTTACACAAATATTATTTTTAATAAACACAACTCTTTCACATGTATTCTATATCCATTATAGACAACCATATTGCAGGGTCACTATGCGCTCTGCTATAATAACTAAAAATTCAGTTATTGATCTGCAATTTCAGCGAATTTTTTAAAAATATTTATTATATGTGCCCATTACAATCTCTAATCAGTCTTTCTTTCCTTTTGGAGCAAAGCGATTCTTTTCAGTAGCAGCTAACATCTCTTTTCTTCTGAAGTAAATTGCTCGTCCACATCGTAAAGGCGGTTGCCCTTGCATAAGAATGATTTGTTCATCTTGTCGCATTTCTTGAATAATTTCATGAGGTAAAATCAGCGCTCTTTGTTGATAATTTATATTTTTAGAGCCTTTTAAAAATTGTCCTTTAGATTTACTTTCTCCAGTCACTTCGATAGTCATTTGACCACAACGTTCTGAAATATCTTTAGCTGTTTGTAAATCTTTAATAGCAGCATAACTCACAAACGAACAACTCTCAAACCATGATTGCGCTCCTGATTTTCCAAAGTGATTTACTAACTGACCAAAGGATTGATAAAATAACATTAAAGATATACCATATTTACGTCCACGGTCACGCGCTTCTTCTAAAACGTTCATATAGCCAAGCAAATCAACCTCATCCAAAACAAACAAAACACGCTTTTTATAGTTCCCATCAGCTGTAACCATTGCATTTAAAAAAGCACCAATAATCACACGTCCAATCCCTGGATAACTATTTAAAATACTTGCAGGAAGATTAAGAAAAATATCTGTATTCCCATCTGCTATATCTGAGGACAGGAAATCATCACCACAAACAAGATCTGCGTAATTAGATAAAGAAAGCCACTGAGTATCTTTCGAAGCAGTTGTATAAACACCTGAAAAAGTTTGATCTGCCATTTCTGTGAAAATACCAACCATTTCACGAATAAAAGGAGAAGGTGATGTATCTTGAATATTGCGCAATTGATTAATAACAGCTGTTTCTGATTGAGAAAGAATTTTTCGCAATGTTTTTAGATTACGCTCACTGTCATCGTATTCATCAGAAAATATGACATGTGCAAGAAGAGCAGTTAAAAGATTATGCGCTTGTGTTGAAAAGTATTCTGCTGAAGAATTTTCTGTTTTTTTATCAGTAAGTAGCAGTTTTGAAAAACCTACGATATTCGCTTCACGTTGTGTGCGAGGTACGCTATCATCTAAAAGCCAATCAAGAACATTGAAAGTTTTGCTTGATATTGAAGTTGGATCAAGAACAATAACATTTCTATTCCCCATATTTTTACGCGCCAATTGAACCATTGGCGCAACTTCTGTTGAAGGATCAAGACAAATAATAGAAGCTGGATATTTTAAACATACTGGAATCACTGTACTTGTTGTTTTATATCCGCCAGAACCAGCAAAAAAAATCATATGAGTTGAACCAAAATCAAGATTAAAGGTTAATAAGGGTGACGTTCCACCTTTTCCCCATGTTGCCTTATCTCCAGGGGCAAAGGGAATATTACGCACACTATCTTTGTCAACACGGTATCTTTCACCAATAACAATTTGACCGTTTGCAGGAAAAATTTTTTTTGCCTCGCTTAAATTCATCCATGATGCATCACCAAAAACTCCTTTTTTGGCACGCTTCACTCCTTTTGTATTTTTAAGCGAAGTAGTTGTTAAGAATTGAGCTATTAAAAGAAGAATACCACCAATTATGCCAAAGATAACCATGACATCAATAAACTGCAAAGCATAGCTCCATGTTATTCCTTGTTGGCCGATATAAGGGCTTAAGCGTTTAATTTCGCAGCTAAGATAGTAAAGAGAGACACCAGTAAAAAAAAATGCTGTAACAATTGTAATTGCTCTGCGTAGATATAGCTTTTGCGATATAGTGTAAATAAATGATACAGCAACAACGAGTAGTTGCATTAATAATGGTTCTGAACGGATATACCAATATTTCTCATAATCTTGTAATCCGTTTATTAGAAATAATAACACATAAGGAACAAGGAATATTATTAAACTACCTAAAATTATTGGCATTAAAATAAGAAATAATTGTGTTTTAGTATATTTCATTACGACCTACTTTTGCTTTTACCATGCCATAAAATTGCACTTTATTAGCTGAATGTATATAATGTAAGCGATATCTGCTAAAAGTCATAATATTATTACAAATAACTCTTATTCATAAATGTTAAATGAAATATAAAGCCTTATTTTAGATGCTCATATATTGCATTTGTGGCCTCTTAGGTTGTATTATGTCCAAAACTGTGTCGATTTTCTTAACAGTTTCTGCAATTACTTTTGCTTTATTTTCTGATATTCCAATGCTTTCAGCAAGCGCTTTATAATTAGCATTTCTCATCTCGCGATTTTCGTCTGGTGATAAACGCAAGCTAATTGAACGTATGAATCTATTCATTTCTACATAAATTTCAGGAGAGCTATCTAAAGCATTTAGTTGGAATCTTGTGGACAAACTAAGTACATTTTGTAATTTTTCACTAGGCATCTTTATTACGTGTGCAAGGCGTTTTTCTTTTGCTTTATGTATTCTAAGAGCCGTAGATCTGATCTCTGATACTATATCTGCGTAATTAGAAATTTCAGTAGCAAGTATTTTACTATTATTTTCAGAGGCTTTGTATCTTGATGTTTTTATGCCCAAAATTTTTTTACCCTTTACCTTAGCAAGCGATTGAGGAGTATTCATAATACGTCGAGAAATCTCTTCGACTACTCTAGGATTTGCATTAATAAGACTTATACTTTTTTCCAGCACTTGAGGCTTACCGTAAACAAATCTTGATAACTCTTCGATTTTTTTTATGCTTTCTTGAACACGGCAATCATTTTCAATATTTTTAATTATTTCTTCTTCCTTTAAAGGAGCTAATTTTTCATTTGGAATGAGAATTTGATCTAAGTTTTTTCTATTCATTGGAATTGTAAAGGTAAGCTCATCACCGGATTTTAGTGCTTTGAGTTTTTCTGGTGGAAAATAATCTTTACAGCATAGGATACAAAAACCCATTGTTTCGATCATAATAGAATCAAAATTACTTTCTTTATAAAGACCGCTATAGGAAATACCTTCACGTGCTACCATAACAATTTTATTTATCAAATCTTTTCTCTTACTCTTAGTGTCGCAGTAAATAGCCTTTCGTAAAATATCTACTTTTTCTGGATTAGAGATATCTTCGAACAAATGCTGCATCGCTTCATAATTTGCATGCTTAGGCATTGTATTACTACAGGCATGTATCATGCGTTTTTCTGTCACAACCGAAAAATCAAGCTGATGACCTGCAGCTTGTGCGAGTTTTACAAAAAATATTCGTTGTGCACGCCCATTGCCATCTTTGAATGGATGTATATAGTTGAGAAAGGAAAAAAGCTTTACTGCTTCATCAACAAATTCTTTGCGCGATAAGTTTTGCAAATTATTTTTGTCAGAAAGCATTTGATCAAATTGATGTAAGCTTTTTTCGATTTTATGACCAACTAAAAACTTATGTTGTAAATCTGGTGTTCGTATTACCAACATTTTGGCAATTGTACCATCTGCAAATTTAAACGGATGACCCCGAATATATCCTGCCCATTCAAAAGATCTCTCAAATAAGCGTTTATGAAGATACTTTAGATAAGAAGAATCAAATTCTTTTGGCGGTTGCTCCTGATACAAATCAACCATTACTCTTTTTGCATCATGAGCACATCGCTTGTTTAATTTTTTTTCATCTATTATGTTATATTTATTTTTTAATATTTTACTATCAGCATAATAATAACCAGAATACATAATCTCTCTTTTTTATTACTTTTCTAAAAAACATATTTTTGATTTGTTATATTCTTGTGACATTATTTAGCCACTCAGAAAAACGAGCCCTCTTCCTTGATCAGATAGTTATTATCACACAATCTTCACCTATCCACACAAGATAAAAACAAAAATTCGTATTTTCAAATAGTCATAGCCATTACTTGCGAACAATCAGGTTTAATTGCTGTAATTTGCTTGTGTAATCTTACACTTTTATCAATTATGTTCATAACCATCCTTGCTTTCTTTCTTGACATGCCAACACTGTCAGAAAATTCTATCTCCTTTTTATCAAAGATGTAATTTTGCTGATCTACTGTAAGACGAGAATTTACTTCATCTAGAAAACTACAGAAATCTTTATAAAGTGTAGGAGAGGATTCTAAGACCTTTTTTTGTTCATCTTTTGGCAAATTAAGAATATCTTGTATTTTTTTGCTGGGTTTTTTTACTACGCATTCAATACGTTTTTGTTCTTTTTGATGCTCCATAAAAATTTTATCCCTAACAGATCGCACAATTTGCGCATGTTTTTCAATTTTTTCAGTGAGTCCCAAAATACTATTCTCAGCCATTCTACGTTTTGGACTCTTTATAAACCATATTTTAAAGCCCGCGAGCTTAGCAATAGATTGAGGAGATGTTCTAATCTGTTCGGCAAGCTGCATACCCGTTTCAGGATATTCATGAATACGCATCATATGTTTATCTAATATCGTGCTGTCTCCATAAATGAGCTTTGAGTAACGATCAATTTCTCTTTGGTGGTCTCTAATACAATCAGCCCTTCTAGTCCGTTTGATTATTTCTTCTTCCTTCAAAGGAGCTAATTTTTCTCCTGGAATGAGAATTGGATCTAAGTCTTTTTTCATTGGAACTGTAAATGTAATCTTACCACCAGATTTTAATGCCTTGAGTTGTTCTGGCGTAAAATAATCTTTCAGACATAGAATATGCGAATCCACCGTTTTAAACAGAAGAGAATTTGGACTACCTAGTTGATAAATACCTGTATAAGTTGTACCTTCCCGCGGCATTGTAACATATTCATCATTCAAACGTTGGCGCTCAACTCTAGGTATGTGTTTAAAGAAATCTCTTAAAATAATTACTTCTTCTGGATTAGAGATATCTTCAAACAAAGACTTCATTGCTTGATGGGCTTCCTCGCCCTTTAGAGCCATTGCATCATTACAGGCACGCATTATACGCTCTTCTGTCACAACCGAAAAATCAAGCTTATGGCCCGCAGCTTCAGCAAGTTTTTCAAAAAATATGTGCTGTACAGCTTCATTACCAGCTCTAAAAGGATGTATATAGTTGAGAAAAGAAAAAAGCTTTACTGTTTCCTCAATAAAATCTTCACGCGATAAACCTTGCAAATTACTCTTCGAAGCAAGTATTTCATCAAATTCCTTTAAGTTTTCTTGAATTTTATCACCATGTGCAAAATAAATATCTGTTCCCGGAATTTTCATCATTGACATTTGAGCAATAGTACCATCATCAAATGCAAATGAAAGATCACGGGTATATCCAGCCCATTCGAATGCACTCCCGAACAGGCGTTTATGAAGATATTTTAGATAGGAAGAATCAAATGTTTCTGGTAGTGGTTCGTTACGCAGACTATTGATCACTTTTTTCGCATTACGCTTGCATCTTTTTTCAAGTTGTTTATAGCCCATTATACCCAATTTATTCTTTAACGTCTTAGTACCAGGATAAAAATAATTCAGCACTGGAGATGTAATGAGTACTCCCATTTTTATTTAAATCCTAAAAAATTAATTATTTCATTAAGTGAGGAGCTTGCTATTGATAGGGTACGAACTACACAATTTCATTAGCATACTCCCTTCTTTTCTGTTCTGTTGATAAAATAGAAATATGTTTTTACTTTGTTATACCTTTATTTTGATATTATTTTTTTTATTATAAAAACAATTTTTTCTTCATGGAAATAATTTATAAATTCATCATAAAAAATCCTGTATGTTAGACTGCCACAGCCATCTGTATTAACTTATCCATTCTGCATTGTTGAAGTTGTCGATGCACTTTTTTTGTTTCTCTAACAGTTTCTATAAGTATTTTTGCTTTATGTTCTGATATATTAATACTTTGAGCGATTGTTTGATAATCACCTATTCTGAGCGCTTTAGCCTCATCCCTTGTAAGACGAGAATCGATTTTCAATAAAAAGTCGAAGAGCTCTTTTTTGATTTTAACACAATCTTCTCCGCTTAAAGTTTTTTGTCTTTCACTTTGAGACATGTTAAGGATATTTTGCACTGCTTCACTAGGCAACCTTACTTCTTGTGCAAGGCGTTTTTTTTCTACTTCATGATTTCGAATGATCATATTTTTAACAAGTCCTACACCATACCCGTAATCTTTAATTTTTTGACTAAGTAATGAAAGCTTTCTTTCAGCCCTTATGCGCTTTGGGCTCTTTATAAACCATATTCTAAAGCCAGCGAGTTTAGAAATAGATCGAGGATGTTCTAAAATTTGTTGGGCAATTTTTTCACTCATTTCTTGCTCTTGATTAATCATATCGATACTTTGATCTAATACTTTTGAACTTCCATAAACAATTTTTGATAAACGCTTGATTTCTTTTTGATCTTCTTTAAGCACAGCACTGTCCTTAACCTTTTTAAGCATTTCTTCTAACGTCAAAGAAGTGAGTTTTTCTGCTGGGATAAGAACTTGATTTAAATTTTTATTTATTGGAATTTTAAAGGTAATCTTATCACCAAATTTCAATGCCTTAAGTTGTTCTGGTGCAAAATAATCTTTACAGCATACGATATGTAAGTCTACTGTTTCAATTATAATAGAATCCGCATTACTACTCTTATAAATACCCGTATAGTCTATATCTTCACGTGGTGCTATAATAATTTGATCATTCAAAAGCTTACGTCTATGCTCAGATGCAGAACATAAATAGTCCTTTAAAAGGCGCGTTTTTTCTGGATTGGAGATATCTTCGAACAAATGTTGCATTGCTTCATAATTTACATTACCTTTTGCAGGTATTGTATTATTACAGGCATGTATCATGCGTTTTTTTGTCACAACTGAAAAATCAAGCTGATGACCTGCAGCTTGTGCGAGTTTTTCAAAAAACATTTGTTGTGCATGCCCATTGCCATCTCTGAAGGGATGTATATAGTTAAGAAAAGAAAAAAGCTTTACTGATTCCTCGACAAATTCTTTGCGCGATAAGTTTTGCAAATTATTTTTGTCAGAAAGTATTTGATCAAATTTATGTAAGCTTTTTCCTACTTTTTTACTATCTTTGAAGAAAGCATCTGAATTTGGTATTTGCATTTTTGAGATGCTAGCGGTTGTACCATTTTCAAATTTAAATGTAAGATTGCGAGTACAGCCTGCCCATTCGAATATGCTTTCAAATAAGCGTTTATGAAGATATTTTAAATAAGTGGAATCAAACTTCTCTGGCAATGCTTCTTGACGCAAATGAACAGCTACTCTTTCTGCATCAGCTGCGCACATTGCTTCAAGAACCCGAGAATCTTTTGTTCCATATTTATTTATTAATGTATTACTGTCAGGATAAGTATAATCGCAAGACAATAAGTTTAATGGTTCTATTTTTTTTGTTAAAGGCTTAAAAACTTTTTTTAGAGATTTTAAATTTGTTTTTTTCATGATCATTTACACAAATATTATTTTTAATAAACACAACTCTTTCACATGTATTCTTGTAAAATTTCAGACGTTTTAGTATAGATATTGCTCTTGAAGAGTGAAATTTTTTTTATTACACTTTTTTATTTAGTTACCTCCAAAGATATTTCGTTGTTTAAAAGGATCATAATAAATTTCTGTAACTTTAAATTTTCCTTCAATCCGTTTGCATTGAATGATAATATCGATCATTGAAATTAATAACCCACGAATATCATCGCGCTCTAAATCTCCTCCTCCTTCACTTTCTTTAACCAATAGCGTCATTTGCTCAAATGCAGCGAGTGCTGTTGATGCGTGAACTGTAGTAATTGAACCTGGATGTCCTGAATTAACATTGCGAATATAATAAAAGGCAGTACCATCTCGCAATTCTTGTAGAAGAATGCGATCAGGACGCATTCGTAAGGCAGACTCTAGTAATTCTTTTGGCCCGATAGAAGCTAAACCATGCCTATCTTTTGCATAGATCATAGAGACATGATTAGGATGCGGTACGACTAATTCTGGTGTATCTTCAATAGTTATAATACGCTCATCATCAGGAATTTTAGTGATCAATGCTTTTGACAGCGTTGTTTTACCAGATCCTGTTTTCCCTGAAATAAGAATATTTTTTTGCAGTTTCACAGCTTGATTTAAAAAAGAAACAAAATTTTTATTATGATAATCGATTGCTAATTCATGATCGATGTTTTTGAGTTCATTAAAACGCAATTGGTAGTCATGCAATGGAGTGAAAGAAAGCTGTTCACATATTGAAAAGAGACCTTCACCGGCTAGATCTTCGAGTGAATAACTTTGGGATGATGGTTTACGAATTGTCATACTAACAGTGTCTTTTTCTACAACTGGAGGAATGACGATTTGAATACGCTCATTATTTGGCAAGGTAGCTGATAGTATTGGATTTTTATCGGAAATACTTTGCTTAGAATAAGCAGCGATCACTTTAGCCATCCCCATAAGTTCATTAAAAGAGAGCTCTGGTACTTCTATTGTTTTCCATCCTGTAATTCCTTCAATCATGACCTGATAAGGACGGTTAATAACGATTTCGAAAAGATTTTCATCTTTGAGAAAGTTATGAATTGGTTTGAGCTTTGTTAAAACGATGGCAGTAGTTTCATCATTTACATTTTGGCAGTTTTGTTTCATTTCAATGTCACCGTAGAATTTTTATGAAAGTCTCCCGAAAAAGCACGACGAATAACCTGCTTGTTATTTTCGACAATTTTCAATTTATATACAGTTGAGAAATCTAGGTCGCGGGCAACAAAAACATTAACTATTTCACCTTGATTTTTGGTCAAGGTTGGAGGGATATGGGCGTAATTTTCCGCGATAATTTTTGCCATATCTATTCCTGCATAAAGGCTATGTGTTCCTGAAGACAAGGTCTCTGTTGTTTGTTCTTCTTGTGTTGGTGTTTTTAGTAAATTTAGCCGGTTATTTGCGTAACTTGTTGCATCTCTGACGATTGAAACAAGAAATGCAGAACCAAGTCGTTCAAACCAGTGATTATCAATATCACCATCAACACCTGATCGGCCTAAGGAATCTGTTGCTGGTGAGGACAATGTTATAATGATACCCTCTGGTGTTTTAGCTCTATTCCATAATATGAAAAGACGCGATTGGCCTTTTTTTAAACCGCTACGATATTCACCGATGATTTGTGTTCCTTTATCGAGCAGGACGATGCGACCATTGTCTGACAAGATATCTCTGGAAACGATACAGCTAACAAAACCTTGTTGTTCACTGCTGATTGCTGTTTCTAAGATACATGGAATAGAAGCTCCCATTGCAATGATGTAATTTCGGTTCCCGAGTGTTGATGCATGAACACCGTCTAACTTTGTTGCTTCGAGGAGGTGATTAAAGGATTGTGCTGTTTTATTTGAGCGATTGTTATTTTGATCCAGAGAAACGGCATTATTATTATTTTCTGGAGTAACTTGTTGCTGATTTGGATTAATATAGGCTAAAACGGGAGCACGTTGTGCTGCTTCTAATAATTTATGATCAAATTTTGGTTGATTGATTGTTGGTGTTGGTAATTCGACCTTAGGCAATAAGGGGTTATTTTTATCAGCTAACTCTAGAGGAGCCATCGTGGGTTTTATCGATTGGAACAGTTCTGTTTGTTTACTGCTTGCTTCTTTAGGTAATTCTATGAGCTGTTTTTTTGTATCTTTTGAAGATGAAAGGATTGTATATATTAAATAAATACAGACACCAAAGAGAATAAGAAGAGCAAGGGCTTTTCCTAAATTAAAGCCCTCTTTTTTTTCTTGACCATCCTCTATTGTATCACGATCCTTTATCATATCATACTTATCAAGATCTATTTCATCCACTTCATCATTATTCATGGCTGTTTCTCTACGTTTATTTCACGTTGGACAGAAGGTGATGTTGTTCCAGTTCCGGGATTAATCCCTCTTGGGATGAAACCTTTATTAAAGATACACAGAACTTCGTTACCACGTCGCAGAGTGAATTGCATGGCTATGGCATGGACAATGACCTGGTTTCCTTTAATTGTTTTTGGAACGATAGTTTCTTGTCCATCAAGTAAGACAAGATAAATGGCAGGGATTTCATTATTTCCTAAAAAGGTAAATGTTGTTGTTTTTCCGTTATCATAGACGGAGCTTGGTTCAATGAGGGGGGAACCTTGAGCAGTATAAGCCCAATTGCGCGGTCCAAAATCTTCATGCATATTGAGGATATCATCGACAAATTCTTCTGCATTTTTTTGTGCTTTAGCTTCTTGAGCTAATTGTTCACGCAAGGCTTCATCTTCTGGATAACGAAACTTTACAAGGAAATATGTGTCATTACCGACAGAAACATCGCCTTCACGCACTTGAAGTTCAAATTGATAAGATCGTTTTGTCCCATCTTGGCGAGTTGTGACAATTTGTAGATTGGTGTTAGGCTGAACTTCACGAGGTTTGAGAAAGACAAAGTGACCGGCTGGTGCGACTTGCCAAGCAACGGAATTGCCAATTCCAATATAAGCAATATTTTCATCGCTAGCGAATTCAATCTGCACTGAAGAGCGAATAGATCCAATGATTTTTGTGATATTATACGGGTCATAATTAATAAATCTGATCCGATTATCTTTTTGTGCACTCACGGGAGAAATTTCTGCCCATGATAAAGATGCATCATAGCTTATTGCAACGATGAGAGTTAAAAAGAATATTTTTACTACTCTAATCATTGAACTACCTCTGGATCAGATCTATACTCTGACACTTGGAAACCAAGCGGGTTAATTAAGCGATTTTCTACTGAAATGCGTGTATTAACGTAGGAAAAATTTAAGACCGAAACCCAATGGAAAATATCTTCTTTTCCATTAGAGTCTCTAATCGTTTTATAGTAACGCACTTGAATGAGATCTTTACTTAAAAAAGAAATGGATTTTATTGTAACTGTCACGGACATATTTTTATAGATATTTTGCGGACTATTTGGATTATTTCCCGAATACCATTTGGCAAAGCGATTTTGTTCTTCTACGGAAGATAAAAGAGAAGTGATACGAAAGTTATTTTCTGTTTCTGATAATTGGAAACTTTCGCGTGCACGAATATATTTGCTCGCGAAGTAACGTGTTATTGCTTCATCATAATTTTGAGGTTCATCTTTTAGAACACTAACAACATCGACAATACCTGTAGAATTATCTACGCGGATAACGAAAGGCTCTACGGTTTTTAAGGGTGTTAAAGTTACCACGGCTAAAGCCAAAGCTATTGTCATCAACCCCAAAAGCACGGCCAAAGCTATGGCCATTTTCATTTGCAGTCGCGTACTACGCATACGATCAATATCGAATGACCGCGCTTCTCTTATATATTCTTTAAATTCATCACTTTTCATGTGTGATCTCCGCATTCTTATAAGAGGGCGTTTGAGGGTTTATTGTATTTCCAGGAAGTGTAGGGAGTGCGACATGAGCTTCTGGTGCTTCATTTTCTTGTGTGTTGAGGATAACAGGAGTTGTGATTGGCTTGATCGCCATATTGTGAAGGAAGGTGTTATTATTATTCCATTTCCCTTGATTGAGCATACGGGTATTTTGTCCATTACAGCGTGGAAGTTTTTTGGGGCCATTTTTAAAAGAAGCGCAACCCGTAAGGGCTATCAAAAGAATTAAAATGATAGTTATTTTTAGTTTCATTATCTGAACTCGCAAATATTTTGAAAAATAAAATATTGGGGTTTTTCAGTGCATAATTTTACCGAAACAGGGAGCAAAACATGAGAACTGATTTTTTGAAAAAGCGAAGAGAGCTTTTCAGCGGCTATGCGTATGGCTAATACCTTTTGTGTGAAGGCACTGACTATAGCTGTGTTGGAGAAACATTTGATATTAAAATGCGCCACGACCACCTCCACCCATCATTCGAGCAGCTTGTGCGGCTTGTGCAGCTTGTGCAGCTTGAGAAGCTCCTGCAGTTGCTCCTCTTGCCGCACTGCTACCGAGTGAAAAGCCTCCTCTAACAACGTTCAAGGCACCAGAAGCCATTGAGATCATTTCTGATCCTGCTGATACTCCAGCATGATAATATGGCCCTCCACTAGAGAGTGCAGAAGCAATGGTAGGAAGTGATTGGAAGAGAATAACTCCTACTATTGAGACTACAAGGACAGGAGGAAGCAAGAGATAGATTGAAGTATATGAGCCATCGAAAACATACAGCATAATTTTGCACATCATTGTTCCAAGCATCATCACAAGAACTTGTAAAACTGTAAAATTAACTAATGTTGAAATCCATGAATCGGCGTATCTGCGAGTTACATTGAATAAATATAAACTAATGAAAAGAGGACCAAGACCTATCACCATGATTAATGTAATTTTTGCAAACATTTGGATAATAAAACCAACTGTACAAAAAAAGACAACCGCCAAAAGCATTAAACCCCCGACCAATCCCACCGAAACCTTTTCAAAAAGACCAACTCTACCTAGAAATTCTTGATAGCGCGTATTCGTAATTAACAAGAGATAATCGAAAACATTAGCGTCGACGGGACTGCTATTGAACGCATTCCCAATAGCATTGGCTAAATTACCGAAAAATATATCTTTGATGTAAATATTAAATACATCTGCATTTGTTGCCATTGTTGTCACAACAACGATTTTAATGACATTATTAAGGAGACTATGCATTGAAAGGGCGACGTGGCCAGTCATAACATTATAGCCATATAAAAATATAAAAATGATTGCAGCAAGATTTAATGGCGCTGCAATAGCAGAAGACAAGCTACTGACTGTTGTATCCACTACATTGTTGAGTGGTGTTAAAATATACGAAGAAACATTTTCAAACGGAGTAAATGAAAAATCTGACATTACTTTTATCTTGGTAAAATCTGACATTAGTTTTATCTTGTTCTAATTTTGCCTTTAATGTTTGATAAATATGAGTTTATCATCTTTCTTGCATCTCTTCAGGCTCTTCTTGTGATTGAGTATTCCCATTGAATAATAAAGTCAGCCTGTATTAGAGTTTTCATTTGAAAACTAGCAAACTACATTTGAAGAGCTTTCCTTTTTTCTTTTGTACTAATTGGAGTCAATTTATAACTTGAGCTTAGTTTTAGCTTGATCCAACTGCTCTTGAAGTGTTTTTTGAACAGCTTCATGATTTTTCTGTTGTTCTTTTTCACGTTCTTGTTCTTTTGATTGAGCACTTTCGGATTTTATAATGACAGAAGCTTGAAGTCTTAGAATATCCGCTTGAAGATTAGCTTGAAGAATAGCCAACTGCGTTTGAAGAGCTTCTTTCTCTTCTGCCTTAAGCGTCTGTGAGGATAATTTCTCATTTATTTCTTTAATCTTTTCTTGATTTGCAATTGCCGAAGCATAAGCAGATTTAGCTGTTTCTAAATCTGAGATTTCTGATCCTGATGAATCTTGTATGACATTTTGATAATATGCCTCAGGATCTGTTGACGATGCTGCATAAGAGATAGAACATAATGATAAAAGAGAGGTAGAGCATAATGATAAAAGTTTAATCAGATACAATGGGTTCATTGAGTGTGTCTCCTTCGATAAAATATAGGTAGCCATACATTGGGATTTGTTCCGTGTTCACTTATAATTTGATTCACGAGTTCGATATTTCTGGTTGTTCCACTTAAGACAGCAATTTCATTATCCATTCCACGTAAGTTGAGTTCTGCAACAACAGAATTTTGACCTTGTTTAATAAGAAAGCGGCGAGATTCTCTGCTTAATTCTGATTGGATTAGTTCAAATTCACGTTCAGTTAATTTAAAGTTTTCAACATAATCATTGTAATTAGCTTTTTGATTTGGAAAAAATATTTGGGTGGGGCATTGTTCAATGATTGTATGAGCGATTGTTGAATTCAAAGCATCTCTGGGGCTTTGTGTTGCAAAGAGCATCATGCCATTTTGTTTACGAATTGTTTTAAGACGATCTTGAGTAAAAGCTTTAAATGAATCATCTTCAAGGGCCTTCCAGAATTCATCAATAACAATAATGATACGCCGACCATCGATAAGATCGAGAATACGGTTAAACAGATACATCATCAAAGGGCGACGAATTTCTTCATTATCTAAGAAATCGGTCATGTCATAACCTATGAATTGAGCATCTAAATTGAGATCATCGTGATCATTATCAAAGACCCACCCTAAAGGATTGCCTTTGATCCAACGTTTTAAACGTATAGCAATACCTTCTGTAGAGGTATTATCAAAAAACAGTTGGAGTGCACCGAGGGAGCGTTGTGCTAAAGGAAGAGTTTCTAAGGCATTGATCGCTCTCGCGACATCTTGTCGCTCTTGTTCTGTCACTGTTTGGCCGTCCGTGGTAACCAACTTTAAGATCCAGTGCTGAAGAAAGAGTTTGTTTTTTTCTGTATATTCGATACCTTTTAATGGTGCAATACCGGTAGGTTTACCATTTTTCAAAGGCTTATATTTGCCACCTCCAGCGCGAACAAAAATCTCTGCTCCTTGGTCTTTATCAAAAAAGACTATTGTTGGGTTGTGTTTTTGCGATTGTGCAAGAAGAAAATTAACAATGACTGTTTTGCCAGATCCTGACGGACCGCAAATAAAAGTATTCCCGACATCACCACAATGAAAATTAAAATAATAAGGAGAGCCAGCTTGCGTTTGTAATAAAGCGACAGCAGAGCCCCAAACATTATCTTTTAGTTTGCCAACGGGGAATGAATGGAAGGGGGATAATGCTGCAAAATTTCTGCTGCTAATAGCTCCAGAGCGTGCTCGATAGCTAAAGTTTCCAGGAAGTTGTGCCCACCATGCTGCTTCTAATCCTAGATCTTCTCTGGCTATAACTGCACCACCATTAGTAAGATATGAACGCGCTTTGGAGAGATGTTCTGCCAATTCTTGTGGACGATCAGAAAAAACGGCTAAAGAGAGATGATGTTCTCCCAAAACAAAACGATTGGACTCTAAATCATCAAGGGCCTCATCAAGAGCTCCAATTTGCGAACTGGCACGATCCGCTACATTAATCATTTGATTTTGTTTACGGCTCATAATAGCATTTGCGACTGCTTTACTTTTAAAAACAAAGGATTGCGTTAAAATAAATTCAAAGGGCGCTGTCAACAAGCCATCTGTCATGCCAGGACGTGTTTTAGAAGGATATTCTTTCCAGCCAAACATACCAACAAAGCGTTCATTGCTTTCGTGACGTATTTCGATAATTTCTTTGCCGAAGATAATACGATCTGAATAAATCGTTGAGGCAATAGTCCCAAAGGTAAGGGGTACGCGTTCACGCCTTCCTCCCACCAATTGATGAAGAAATTCACTTTGCTCAGAAAATAAAATATCATTGTATTCGTAAGTGGATAAAAGTCGTGCACCATAGCATTCCAGACCTTGTATAAGATCTTGACTTAACTCTTCGATTTTTCGAATAGATTCAAAGTCTGGTTCCGATTGCATCTTCTTTGCTTGTGTTAAACGGTGAAAAAAAGAAGCTAGCTGTTCAGTTTTATCTGCTGCAGGATTCCAGAGAACCGAAAGAAATAGATCATTTTGATAAAGATCTTGCGAAACCATTTTTTGTTTATATTGTTGATCTAAGACTGTTGCAAAAGATGAAGAAAATTGGCTCTCTGGATAAATCTTTTCACGTCGACGGATAATGTGAGAATATAAAGCGACACGTTCATCTGCTATATTCTTCAAAAGCGTGTTTAATTGGGTATGTAAAGAATTTAATTGGCTGATATCTGCAGTATCAAAATTTACACCTTCAATAGTAATTACTGTCATTAAGCAACGTGAAGCCAATGCAATCACGTGTTGATTGACATGACGGACATAGGGAATATATTCTTCGGGCAGAGATTCCCGTTTCGATTCCCGTTTCATCACTGCATTTATCTCCTTTATTGTAGCTCCTTGTAAGTACGGATAAGACGTAAGGGAGATGTAGATCCTCCCCCCCATCTCGTCAGGTTCTTTTGTTTGCCTCGAGTATTGAGCCAAGCAAATAGAACACGAAATTGGTTATGGTCGCGTTTCGTGATTTCGCGTAAGATAAAGTGCAAACCAACACCAAGACCGATCATTGAAAAGCTACTTGTAATGATAAAAAGAGTAGACGTTGCTATGACATTTAACGCCATCGCTTCTACTGTAACACCCGCAAACATGGCTGGTCGTGTACAGGCAAGAAAAAGAGTATCTTCGTTCATTTATGATGTAGTCCCCATTAATAAATTAACAAGAGCCGAAGCACCAAAAACAATACCAATACCAAGAACACAATATGCTGCTTTGCGTAAATCAATAACACCATACATCCAACCAATACCCACAGCTGCAACACATATGGTTGCAATGAGCTTCGCTGTTGTACCTGTCATCATAGTAACAATATTTCGCAAAACCGTATCAAGATTCCCCATACCGCCAGCAGTAGCATCAGCGTAAGCAGGACTTAATACAACGAACATGGTTAAAAGTAGTGTAAAGGCGATATAGTAAATATTCTTAGATATATTGTTTATCATTTGCCCTCTCTTCAAAAAGAAGATTGATTACACTTTAACATTCTTTTATTTCTACAAATAATACTCAAGTTTACAACTTTAAGCTTATTCAGTCGTAATATTCTATCAAACTATCAAAGAATCTTTTCAGAACCAAAGATAGAAATAACAGAAGAGCCAGCATAGATATTTTTATTTTATCAAAATGACAATATTAAAAATACAAAAATAATGTTTTTATTAGCAAAATGTGTTTAATTTACAACAAACACTATTGAAACTCTCTCTTGAAAATTAGGAGAAAAGCAGAGATGCATAAAAAAATTTATAGGGCATAAAAACAATAAGGATTGAGCAAATGCGATTTAAACCGATTATTGTTCTCTATATTGTCTGTTCTATAGGAATATGGATAATAAGCCAAAATCAGAACAAAACAAATTTAGATGTTCTCGAACCATTAAAAATGCAAGAAAACCAACATACAATGAATATGTATCTCGAACAAAATAAGCACTATGAAGCGAATATTCAAAAAGAATTAGAAGAGAATAAACTAGATCTCAATTGGATTAATAGTGCTTCAAACAATTATGAAAATATGTTTAATGGTATAGCATCTGTTACCAGTGGTGTCACATTCAAATTAATAACCCCTCCTGAAAACTCTGAACATAAACCTATCATCCGAAATATTCACTTATATGGTGTAGATACATGTGCCCCCCGTCAAAAAGCAAAATTAAATAACCAAGAATGGCCATGTGGAGCTGTCACAACAGCGTGGCTGGTTACCAAAACTTTAGGACATAACTTATCTTGTAAGCAAACTGCTATAGAAAAAGAAACCCTCTATGCTCAGTGTTTTGTTCAAGGAATCGATTTAGCAGAAATAGGACTTGCAGAAGGTATGCTGATAATATCAAAAAACAATAAATACCCCATCCCAACAACATATCTAAGCGCTGAACAAAACGCCTATAAAAATAAAATCGGCCTTTGGTCCAGCAATTTTATTGATCCTATACAGTGGCAAAAAAAGTACGGAACCTACAATCCTTTCGATAATCACCATAAATTCATGTCTGAAACAAAAAAAAATATAGAAACATCTTATTAAACTTCAAAATACAAAAATAAGCCAACCATAATTTCCCAAAAATCGCCTAAGCTCGTAATAATAATTTTCTCATCACCAATCTCAAAATGATCTATATTATTTGCTTCCTAATAAACACATTCTAAAAAAATCTATTTGATATAAGAATAATCGTCTAATTATAGCTGAGGCAGGCATCCCATGAAAATCAAACAAAACTTTTATGTACATTAAACAGAATAATACATGTCAAATTCAACAGGATGAGGGGTAATTTCATAACGCAGAACTTCTTTCAGTTTTAATTCAATAAAGGAATTAATTTGGTCATCGTCAAAAACATCTCCAGATTTAAGAAAATCACGGTCTTTATCAAGAAACTCAAGTGCTTCACGTAGGCTTCTGGAAACTGTAGGAATGTTTTTGAGCTCTTTGGGGGAAGATCATAAAGATCTTTATCCATAGCTGGGCCAGGATGAATCTTATTCTTTATACCATCAAGACCAGCCATAATAAGGGCTGAAAATGCAAAATATGGATTCGACGCTGGATCCGGAAAACGAATTTCTATTACTTGCGTATAACTATTATGCTTAAATGCTTTTTTGGCTTGATAATTAACACTTCACAATACAAGTAAATCACTACAAGTAAATCACTTATCGCTAACCACAAAAGTAACCACATATTTTTTGAATGACATAACAAAGTGATAACAATCATTAATGTATAAGAGTATCAGAACTTTTTTTGCAATCTTTTAACCATACATCATAGATAGGATGCTCAACAGCATTTAGGCCAGGACTATCTGCAAACATCCATCCTGTAAAAATACGCCGTGTCTTTTTCTCCAATGTCATTTCATTAACTTCGACAAAACCAATAGTACGAGCCGCTTCATTTTTAGAACTTGTATAACACACTCGGGGTATTACTTGCAAAGCACCATATTGATAAACCTGACCTATATGGACTTCAAAACTAGTGACTTGACCAGTAATCTTATCAAGACCTGTAAAAATAACAATTTCATTGCTAATACGTTCTGCTTGTACACAGCTAACTGTAAATAAAACTGCTATCCCTACTAATAAATAAGTATAAAAAAAATACTTAGATTTTGATCGTAAAAACTTCATAATATCAAATTAATCACAGCTAACAAACATAACAAAGAAAACAATACACCCATTACTCCTCAGGTAACCATGCATCATAATCCTCACGAGCATAAAAATATCCATGATTATAAGCAATAGATCCTTTTGGTCGGTAAGCTTCGCTTGTGCCCGTCATATTTAAAGTGTGCGATTTCTCCCAACTATATGATTGATAATTTTCTTCCGTAGGTGGTATATCATAACGATGGTGAATCCATCCATGCCAACCTGGAGGAATACTAGAAGCCTCAGAGTAATCTTTATAAATCACCCAGCGACGTAAATAACCATCCTTATGGCGACTGCCTTCATAATATATATTACCAAACTGGTCTTCTCCTATACGTTTACCATGGCGCCATGTAAAAAAGCGTGTATTAATAGTATTACCATTCCACCATGTAAAAATTTGCTTGAAAAAACTATACATTTCTTCTCCTATTTCTTTGGAAACCCATAAGATAACTCTATCAAGAATAAATTTATATGGTATTTGAAAGTATCAAAAGCAAGAAATTTTCAGAGATTCTAATTGCAGTTGAATTAAAAACCAACTGTCAACTCATATAAATTATATCACAAGTTAATATCATATTTACAGAATTTCCATCCCGAATATATTAATCTATTCCAAGCTTAATTTTAACCAATTTATTAACGGTTTGAGGATTTGCCTTCCCCTCTGTTGCCTTCATTACCTGTCCAACAAACCACCCAACCAAAGCAGGCTTCTCTCGTACTTGGGAAACTTTATCAGGGTTATTGATGACAATTTCATTAACAGCTCTTTCAATCACTCCTGCATCCGTTACCTGCTTCATGCCACGTTTTTCTACAATCTGATATGGGTCTCCACCTTCGTTCCAAACAATTTCAAATAGATCTTTTGCAATTTTTCCAGAAATAGTTCCGTCTTTGATAAGATCAATAATTGCTCCTAATTGGTTTGCTGTAATTGGAGTATCTTCAATCACACGATTATCTTTATTTAAAGCGCCTAAAAGGTCATTGATCACCCAATTAGCAACCATTTTTCCATCGCGTCCATGTGCTACTTCTTCGAAATAATCTGCAATTGCTTTTTCTGTTACAAGAATAGAAGCATCATATGCAGTTAACCCCATCTCATTGATAAAACGCGCCCTTATATCATCTGGTAATTCAGGTAACTCTAAAGCTAAAGTGTCTACAAATTCCTGATCAAGCTCTAATGGTAAAAGATCGGGATCAGGAAAATAACGATAGTCATATGCTTCCTCTTTTGAACGCATAGATCGTGTTTCACCTTTTATTGCATCAAAAAGCCGAGTTTCCTGATCTATTATACCCCCATCCTCTAAAATTGCAATTTGGCGACGTGCCTCATATTCAATTGCTTGGCCAATAAAACGAATCGAGTTAACATTTTTAACTTCACAGCGTGTTCCAAAAGGCTCACCAGGACGACGCACAGATATATTTACATCTGCGCGCATAGAGCCTTCATCCATATTGCCATCACAAGTACCCAAATAACGAACAATCGTACGCAATTTTGTCATATAGGCTTTTGCTTCTTCTGATGATCGCATATCTGGTTTAGAAACAATTTCCATAAGAGCTACACCTGAGCGATTAAGATCTACAAAAGACATTGTTGGATGCTGATCATGCATAGACTTTCCTGCATCTTGCTCGAGGTGCAGCCTTTCAATCCCAATTTCAATATCCTCAAACTGACCATTCGAATCTGGTCCAATAGATATAACTACTTTCCCTTCACCTACGATAGGATACTGAAATTGTGAAATCTGATATCCCTGTGGTAAATCTGGATAAAAATAGTTTTTACGATCAAAAACAGATTTTAAATTAATTTTAGCTTTTAATCCTAAACCAGTTCGAACAGCTTGGCGAATACACGCTTGATTAATAACAGGCAACATACCAGGCATCGCTGCATCAACAAGCGACACGTGACTATTCGGCTCAGCACCAAACTTAGTCGATGCGCCTGAAAAAAGTTTTGAATTTGATATGACTTGTGCATGAACCTCCATGCCAATAATAACTTCCCACTCGCCTGTAACTCCAGAAATAAAACGCTTAGGATCAGGAAGACGACTATCAACGATTTTCATTATCAATTCACTATCAACATTTCAGAATACATCCAATGGCTAACCTAAAACGATTGCCAGAGCAAGTCTAGAATACATATAAAAGAGTTATCAGAATTATTTTATTGGTATAGATTTTAATTTGTTTTAGGGCTTTTCTTTTTAATTGAAGTCTTTTTTGTACCTTTTTCTTTTACTGCTGATTGTTTCTTGGTAGAAGTTTTATCAGTTAAATCTGATTCATCATATTCTCTCATTAGCTCTTCGATTGTCACTTTTTTATCCGTTATTTTTATCTGTGTAAGCAAATAATCAATAACTTTTTCTTCAAAGATTGGAGCACGTAGATTAGCAACAGCTTCTGGTGTACGGCGAAAAAAATCCATCATTTCTTTTTCTCGTCCAGGATATTGGCGAACCTGTTCAAAAACTGCAGCCTTTAATTCATCCTCACTTATTTGAATTCCAACTTTTGTACCAATCTCAGAAAGCACTAAACCAAGCCGAACACGACGCTGCGCAAGCATGCGATATTCATCTCGCGCTTGTTCCTCTGTGATATTTTCATCTTCAAAACTTCTACCCATCCTTTTTAAATCTTCATTAATCTGCTTCCATATATTATTAAATTCAATTTCTAAAAGCTGTTCAGGAATATCAAAACTATAATCTGCATCTAAAGCATCAAGGACTTGTCGCTTAATTTTTTGACGTGTCATAGAACCATATCGGCTCTCAACCTGTCTACGAACGACTTCACGTAAGCGATCAAGAGATTCTAAACCAAGTTTTTTTGCTGCTTCATCATCAATCTTCAATTCGTCTGGTTTAGAAACAGTTTTAACAGTGACATCAAACTCTGCATTTTTGCCAGCTAAATGCGTAGCACTATAATCATCAGGAAATTTAACAGAAATTGTTTTTACATCGCCCGCTTTTAGACCAATTAATTGTTCTTCAAAACCGGGTATAAATTGTTTCGAACCAAGAATCAATTGTGCATTATTATCAGTACCACCATCAAACGGAACGCCATCAATTTTCCCAAAATAATCAATTGTTATGCGGTCGTCTTCTTTTGAAGGAGCATTTTTGGGCGAATAACTACGAGTAGAAGAAAGAATATGCGTTATTTGCTCATCAATTTCTTGTTCAGGTACATCAGCAATTTCACGAATGATTTTAATATTTTTGAAGTCTTTAACCTCAAATTTTGGCAAAACTTCGTACTTTAAACTAAAAACAAAATCAGCTTTACCATCTATAACTTTTGTATCTTCATTTA
This sequence comes from Bartonella sp. AR 15-3, assembly GCF_002022445.1. GTDB lineage: Bacteria > Pseudomonadota > Alphaproteobacteria > Rhizobiales > Rhizobiaceae > Bartonella. The sequence goes on from NZ_MUYE01000001.1 coordinate 823,409, forward strand.
TATCAATTTGCGGTTGTGTTGCTGAATATTCATTACGTTCTGCTAAAACAGAACGCGGAACATTGTTAATGATCTCATTAATAATTTCAGCCATAAAAGATTTACCGTACATTTTTCGGAGATGATCAGATGGAACCTTACCAGGACGGAATCCTTTAAGTTTGATCTTACCTTTGGCATCATCCAACCGTTCATTTAATTTTTCTTCCAGATCTTTCACCGGAACCACAATCTTAATTTCGCGCTTCAGTCCTTCATTAAGCGTCTCGGTAACCTGCATCGAACAACCTTTATTTCTCTGAGGAGATGGATAAACCTACTCCGGATAACAATCATAATTCTAACACTTAATGCTAGACCTAGATAAACGGACCTTGTATATACAAACATCCGTAGCGTTTAAAACTATTACTTTGGTGCGGATGGAGGGACTCGAACCCCCACGGTCTCCCGCCAGAACCTAAATCTGGTGCGTCTACCAATTTCGCCACATCCGCTCAAACTTATAAACCAAAAATTCGTGTAAGCGGCATTTTTATAGCATTCAATTCCAAGCAATTAAAGAAAAAAAGCAAATGAATATCCTTTATTAACTCAATAAACAATTCTCTTTACAAAATTATAGAGATAAAATTCATCCTTTTCAGAAAGCACTCCTTCCGCTACAAGTAAATCATGTTAAATAAATTAAAAACTCCAATCCATATTATCGGCGGTGGTCTTGCAGGCAGTGAAGCAAGTTGGCAAATTGCTCAATTAGGGATTCCTGTTGTCTTGCATGAAATGCGCCCAAAAAGAAAATCTGATGCTCATAAAACAGATAAACTTGCAGAGCTCGTCTGCTCAAATTCATTTCGCTCAGATGATGCATCAAAAAATGCTGTAGGACTTTTACATGCCGAAATGCGATTAGCCAAATCCTTAATTATGAAAGCTGCAGATAGTAATAAAGTGCCAGCTGGAGGTGCACTTGCTGTTGACCGTAATGAATTCTCAAAAACTATTACAGAAACACTTGAAAAACATCCCTTTATAACCATACAACGCAGAGAAATTCACGAGATTCCTGAAGACTGGAATAATGTTATTATTGCTACTGGTCCTCTTACCTCACCAAAATTTTCTCAAGCGATACAAGCAATAACTGGAACAGAAGCGCTTTCTTTTTTTGATGCTCTTGCGCCTATTATTTATACTGAAAGTATTAATATGAACATTTGTTGGTACCAATCTCGATATGACAAAATTGGTCCTGAAGGAACGGGGAAAGATTATCTTAATTGTCCTCTTAATCAAGAACAATATAAAATTTTTGTTCAAGCCTTGATAAGTGGAGAAAAAGTAGAATTTCGTGAATTTGAAAACATATCCTATTTTGATGGATGCTTACCAGTTGAAGTTATGGCTGAACGTGGGCTTGAAACTCTAAGATATGGCCCTATGAAACCTATGGGGCTCACTAATACTCATCACCCTAAAATCAAACCTTATGCTGTTATACAATTACGTCAAGATAACAAGCTGGGTACGCTTTACAATATGGTCGGGTTTCAAACAAAACTGAAATATAGTGAGCAGACACGTATTTTTAGAATGATTCCTGGTCTTGAAAAAGCAGAATTTGCACGCCTTGGTGGTCTTCACCGCAATACGTATCTCAATTCACCAATTCTTCTTGATGAGAGTCTTCGTTTAAAACAAAAACCACAACTGCGTTTTGCTGGACAAATTACAGGCTGTGAAGGTTACATAGAATCAGCAGCGATAGGACTGCTCGCTGGACGTTTCGCTGCTGCTGAATATAATCATGCTTGCCCTTCTCTACCACCAAAAACTACAGCATTTGGAGCTCTTTTGAACCATATTACTGGTGGTCATATTGTTACTAATGAAACAGGAAAAAGATCCTTCCAACCAATGAATATCAATTTTGGTCTTTTTCCACCTATTATTTCCACCAATCCTTTAGAAAAAAGTTTACCACATAAAGAAAAAAAACAAGCTATAATTGAACGAGCTTTAAATGATTGTATTCAATGGTTAAAAAATAGCTTTTAACTGAATTGTTGTATTTGGTTATAACCATAATACTTGCTAATCCGACTTTTGATCTATTAAATAATTTGGATTATTGCTAAAAAATAATGTAAGATTATTCATTTTATTAACGTGTGTATTATCTTCTACTATAATAAGAAGAGAACATCGCGATTATATAGATATTAATAAGCTCAACAATACATTTCTATTATGATAAAAAACTTACTTTTTTATTGCTATATTTATAAATACTCCTACGCTATTAAATATTATTAACAATAATTTATATAAATTTATTAATATAATAAATCAAAAGATGCTATTTATCAGTTATATACACTAACCAATATTAAGATATAAGTAAGAGTATCTATGTTTTTTTACACAAAAAATCCAACGAGCGCATTATCTCAATGAACTAAAAACGGCTATGACTATGCTTGAATGATTATAATAAAAAATAATCAACTAGTATATCTCAGTTACTTTTTAATATAAATACTCGAGTCATTGCTTGAATTCCTACTATATAGACCAACATTTACAGCTCTTACATTTTCATCCATAAAGCTAAATAATATATTTCATAAACATGTGCCAACTACTTTTAGGCATTCCTAAAGAACCGGCTTATTTATAAACCGGCTCTTTAAAAAGTAGTTTGAATTATTTGTTATTAACAGCTTCTTTAAGACTTTTTCCTGCAGAAAATTTAGGCACAGAACGTGCAGGAATAGTAATTTCAGCACCTGTTGAAGGATTTCGTCCTTTTGTAGCAGCACGATGAGAAACTTCAAAAGAACCAAAACCTGGAAGACGAACGTCACCTCCCGAAGCTAAAGCTTCTGTAACAGAAGCGATAAAAGCATCTACAGAAGAACCAGCTTGAGCTTTCGAGATACCTGCTTTTTCAGCAATTGAATTAACCAATTCACTTTTATTCATTTAACATTTCCTTTCCCTATATTGCCGAATAATAAAATTTTACCGACTATGAGTGATTTTATTGAAAAGTACAGGAAACAGAAGTGCTATTTTTCTTCAACACATTGTTTTTTTAGAAATAATCGTAGTTATTCACGGAATTTTTTTATTATTTCTCTAAAATAGATAAAATTATAGCTCCCCAAATGGCTCTCATGTGCTTTTTACAGCATAATTATAGCTTATAATGTGAATCAGTGCGCAACTAAGATTCCCTCATTATCGCTTTCTGTTTTAACAGTTTCAGATATTGTAGAAGGCTCTGTCCATTCTATAGCCTTAGGAAAACAAATCAAAGCGTGTCTAAGAACTTCACTTATATGAGTTACCGGAATAATCTCCATATTATTTTTGACATCATCGGGGATATCAACTAGATCTTTCGCGTTTTCTTCAGGAATAAGCACTTTCTTGATTCCCCCTCGAAGAGCCGCAAGCAATTTTTCTTTTAATCCACCAATCGGTAACACACATCCACGCAAGGTAATTTCACCGGTCATAGCAACATCCTTATAAACAGGTATTCCTGTTAACACTGAAACAATTGCTGTTACCATTGCAATTCCAGCTGATGGACCATCTTTAGGTGTAGCACCTTCCGGAACATGAACATGAATATCACGTTTATCAAAAAATGGAGGCTCAATACCAAAATCAACAGCACGAAAACGCACATAAGATGCTGCTGCAGAAATTGATTCTTTCATAATATCGCGCAAATTACCAGTCACAGTCATCTTACCTTTACCTGACATCATAACACCTTCAATAGTCAGCAACTCCCCACCCACTTCAGTCCAAGCAAGCCCTGTAACGACACCAATCTGATTTTCACCATCAACTTGTCCAAAGCGATAACGTTTAACACCTAAGAAATCATTAATATTGTCTTTTCTAATTTCTATAAATTTTTGATTAGTTTTAAGAATTTTTGTAACTGATTTACGCGCTATTTTCATCAACTCACGTTCAAGATTTCGAACACCAGCCTCACGCGTATAAAATTGAATAATTGATCTTATTGCATCATCAGAAATACTTAATTCTTTTTTAGAAAGAGCATGATCCTTTAATGCTTTTGGCAAAAGATGCTGTTTAACAATCTCCATTTTTTCACACTCAGTATAACCAGCAATGCGAATGATTTCCATCCTATCCATTAATGGCCCTGGAATATTCAATGTATTGGAAGTTGTAATAAACATAACATCAGACAGATCATATTCTACTTCTAAATAATGATCAATAAATGTACTATTTTGTTCAGGATCAAGAACTTCTAGTAAAGCTGATGAGGGATCTCCACGGAAATCTTGCCCCATTTTATCAATTTCATCAAGCAAAAAAAGCGGATTAGATTTTTTAGCTTTCTTCATAGACTGAATAATTTTTCCAGGCATAGAACCAATATAAGTCCGACGATGCCCACGAATTTCAGCTTCGTCGCGAACACCTCCTAATGAGATACGAACATATTCTCGACCTGTTGCTTTTGCAATAGAACGCGCAAGTGATGTCTTTCCAACACCAGGAGGACCTAACAAACAAATAATAGGACCTCGTATTTTTGATGATCTGCTTTGCACTGCTAAATATTCAACGATTCGCTCTTTGACTTTTTCAAGACCAAAGTGCTCATTATCCATAGTTTTTTCAGCAAAACTAAGATCATTTTTAATTTTTGATTTTTTGCTCCAAGGAATAGCTAAAAGCCAATCAAGATAATTACGTACAACTGTTGCCTCTGCAGACATGGGAGACATATTACGTAATTTTTTGAGTTCTGACCCAGCTTTTTCTCGTGCTTCTTTCGAAAGCTTAGTTTTTCTAATACGCTCTTCTAGTTCAGATAGTTCATCCTGCCCCTCATCACCTGCCCCTAATTCTTTCTGAATAGCCTTTAACTGCTCATTAAGATAATATTCTCGTTGATTCTTTTCCATTTGCCGTTTGACATGTGAACGAATACGCTTTTCGACTTGTAAAACAGAAATCTCTGCTTCCATGAAAGAAAGTACACGCTCAAGACGATTACGTATAGGCAATAATGTCAATATTTTTTGTTTTTCTGCAAGTTTAATAACTAAATGAGATGCAATAGTATCAGCAAGTTTAGAAGGATCATCAATCTGACTAATAGCACTGACAATTTCAGGAGAAATTTTCTTATTTAGTTTTACATAATTTTCAAAGTAAGAAATTACCGATCGAGAAAGCGCCTTGATTTCAACACCATCATCCTTCGTTTCCTCTGTAATAGTTACATAAGCTTGAAGATAATCATCGTTCTCAATAAATTGATTAATTTTTGCACGTGCAGTCCCCTCAACCAAAACCTTTACAGTTCCATCAGGAAGCTTTAAAAGTTGAAGAATTTTAGCGATAGTACCAACATCATAAATATCTGCCGAAGTTGGATCATCATCAGCAGCATTTTTTTGCGTCACCAGTAATATTTGTTTATCCATTACCATCGTCTTTTCAAGAGCACAAATTGACTTTTCTCGGCCTACAAAAAGCGGAACAATGATATGCGGGAAGACAACAATATCACGAAGTGGCAAAACAGCATAAAACTCTTCTATCTCCTTGCCTGTCTTTTCATCAATATATTGCATATTTTTCCTTTCTAGAGCCTCTAACTCGTTTACAATACAAGTCACCCTTTAAAAAGCCAACTCTCTACAATAAATGAAGTGATAACTATGGACCAATAAATCAAGTCATTACGCTGTCATGTTCAAAATATCTACACCCAAATAACATTATAACTGAATTTATAATATAGATCACGCCGATACATTTTCTTTATTTTCTACATGATCTGAATAAATATAGAGAGGACAAGCCTTACCTTCAACTACATCACTAGAAATCACCACTTCTTGAACACCCACAAGAGCTGGTAATTCAAACATAGTATCAAGAAGTATTCTTTCCATAATAGAGCGTAAGCCACGTGCACCAGTTTTACGTTCAATAGCCTTTTTGGCAATAACACGTAAAGCATCTTCATGAAAAACTAACTGAACATTTTCCATCTCAAAAAGACGTTGATACTGTTTAACTAATGCATTTTTTGGTTGTGATAAAATTTGAACAAGCGCGCAAATATCTAAGTCTTCCAAAGTAGCTATAACAGGAAGACGACCAATAAATTCTGGTATTAAACCAAATTTTATAAGGTCTTCAGGTTCTAAATCACGGAAAATCTCACCAACACGACGCTCATCAGGAGCCTTAACAGCAGCGGAAAAACCAATTGAAGTCTTTTCACCACGTCCTGAAATAATTCTCTCTAAACCAGCAAAAGCGCCTCCACAAATAAACAAAATATTTGTTGTATCAACCTGAAGAAATTCCTGTTGTGGATGCTTACGCCCTCCTTGCGGAGGAACAGATGCTATTGTCCCTTCCATAATTTTTAACAGTGCTTGCTGAACACCCTCACCAGAAACATCCCTTGTAATTGAAGGATTATCAGCTTTACGAGAAATTTTATCAACTTCGTCAATATATACGATACCACGTTGCGCACGTTCAACATTATAATCAGCAGATTGAAGTAGCTTCAAAATAATATTTTCAACATCTTCACCAACATAACCCGCTTCAGTTAAAGTCGTTGCATCTGCCATAGTAAAAGGCACATCAATAATACGTGCCAATGTTTGTGCTAAATATGTCTTACCACATCCTGTCGGCCCAACAAGAAGAATATTTGATTTTGCTAACTCAACATCATTGCTTTTAGATTGATGAGCGAGGCGTTTATAATGATTATGAACAGCAACAGAAAGAACACGTTTTGCATGACGCTGGCCAATAACATAGTCATCAAGAACTGTCAAAATTTCCTGCGGAGTAGGAACACCATCACGCGCCTTAATTCCAGAAGATTTATTTTCCTCACGAATAATATCCATACACAGCTCTACACACTCATCGCAGATAAATACGGTAGGTCCTGCAATAAGCTTACGTACTTCATGCTGGCTTTTGCCACAGAATGAGCAATAGAGAGTATTTTTCGCTTCGCTCTCGCTATTGCTAGTTTTGCTCATTTCACTTTCCTTTCACTGCGATATATGAATATTTTTTTATTTAAAAATAACTTTTCTTAACTAAAATTAAAAACATACATAATATCTTTAGGTAATTTTCTTTATTATTTTTACGAGATCGTATTTTTAAAAATAGCTATTTTAATGGCAATTCTTATACACTTCACAAATAACTACCTTTTCTATAAAAACTCTTAATCTTTTTCTTCTTTTTCAGTTTCTGCACGATATTGTATAACATCATCAATCAAACCAAACTGTTTAGCTTCTTCTGCTGTCATAAAATGATCGCGATCAAGAGTTTTTTCAATGACTTCATAATTCTGCCCTGTATGTTGAACATAAATTTCATTTAAACGTCGTTTCATCTTTATAATATCTTGCGCATGCCGTTCAATATCCGAGGCTTGTCCTTGAAAACCACCAGAAGGTTGATGCACCATGATACGTGCATTTGGTAAGGCAAAACGGCGACCTGCTGCTCCAGCTGTCAAGAGTAATGATCCCATAGACGCGGCTTGTCCCATACACAAAGTAGAAACAGAAGGACGAATAAATTGCATAGTATCATAAATTGCCATACCAGATGTCACCATACCACCTGGAGAATTGATATAAAGATTAATTTCTTTTTTAGGATTCTCTGCTTCTAAAAAAAGCAATTGTGCACACACAAGCATTGCCATATTATCTTCAACAGGGCCATTAATGAAAATAATCCGCTCCTTTAAGAGACGAGAAAAAATATCATAAGCTCGCTCACCACGATTAGTCTGTTCAATAACCATAGGAACTAAACTTAAGACTTTTTTTGTTGGATCTCTCATATCTTCACTTCCATTAATAATTAAGAATCGCCATTTACATTTTCAATAGCTTATCCATAAGCTAACAATACTCTCTTACGCAAGCCACAATCAATTATGTTTTAGTAAGATTAAAATATTAATGGTTAAAATGACAATAATAATACCTAATCAAATAAATTCTGAGCACCAGAAATACGTGATACTGCCCAATGATAAAAGCTTCCTTTCTGAGGCTTCTGGATTGTTTTTTCCTTTCTGTGAATATGAAACCCTATGAAATGTGGATCTTGCATTGGTTCAATACCAAAAGCTGGATCAAAAATTCTTTCAGCTTTTCGTCCTGTCCAATAATAAAAAGTGTTTTTCTCCTTTGCTTCATGAAAAAAACCACTCTTTTTAGCTAACCGCGAAATACCATCATTACCAAATATAGTAATTCCAATCCTTCCTGGTAAAACCGGCAATTTTCGTCTCCTCAGCCAAAATGGCATCCAAACACGACGTTTAAAACCTAACCAATCAGGAATAATCTCTGCATTTGCCAAATAATCCTCAAAGGCTTTTATAATAGGGTTATCAGGTGGTAAATAAAGTGCAGAGACTCCTACTCTTGCAGCATTTTCTTTTGCTAACCAAACCCGACCTACTTCTGGACGAAATTGTTTAACAAGATAAACATCTGTATCTAACCAAACTCCTTTTTCATATTTCATCAACATAATGCGAAAAAGATCTGAAAATTGAACAATTGTAAGACCAGGCTCATAGTCAGGGAAATTGGGATCAAGGCGATAAATTACTGAACGTGGCAAAATTGATTCGGCTTCATGCGATTCAACACCAACAGGTATGTTATCTACTTTTTCATAGCTGAAAAGCTTAACACGCTGACCAACCTTAACCATCGATGCCAAACACAACCAATCAACTAGTCTCAATTGTTTTCCATACCAAAAAGTACAAATATCCATAGATAATCTATCAAAAATATTCCGAGCTTACACGAAATAATTGTTCAACATCACGTACACTATCAGCAAGAGCAAAAATTACTATCCGATCACCAGGCAAAATACGTGTATCTCCTGAAAGCTGTATTACTGTTTCATTACGATAAATAGCGCTAATTCTCAAACCCTCTGGTAAATTAAGCTCTCTCAACGGTTTACCAACTAATGAAGATGTATGCATTGCTTCAGCTTCAATAATTTCCGCAGCACCATTAAAAACAGAATGCACAGCGCGAATACGTCCACGACGCATTTGTTGTAAAATTTTTGATACAGTTACACTGCGAGGATTAAAATATGCATCTACACCAACCGCACGACTAAACTCTTGATAAGCTACATTATTAATCAACACCATATTAGCTTTGCATCCTAGTCTTTTCGCTATAATAGCACTCAAGAGATTCACCTGATCTTGATTGGTCAATGTAATCATTAAATCAGCTTGACCAATTCCAGCCTCTTGAAGAATAACAGGATCTAAAACGTTCCCATATAAAACAGTTGTTTTTTCTAGTTGATCAGCAATAGTTAGTGCTCTTTCTTTATCTACCTCTATAATCTTCAACTTTAGTTTATGCAATCGTTTTTCAATAGCTTGAGCAACATAAAGACCAATATGACCACCACCTACAATAACGATACGATGTGCTTCTTGTTCTTTATGACCAAAAAGTCTAAGTGCACGACGCACTTGATCACGAGCTGCAACAAGATAAATGATATCACCAACATGTAATTGTGTATCTGAATGTGCTATTAACAATTCTGAACCACGTTTAATAGCAGTAACCGTTGTTTGCAAATCAGGAAAAAGCTCTGTTAACTGCTGTAAAGGCGTATTAATAACCGGGCAATCTTCCATGCATTCTAAAGCTAATGCAACAACAGCATCATTACAAAAATAAAGAACATCTATAGCTCCAAGCAAAGTAATACGACGCAAGACCATTTCTCCAACTTCAACTTCTGGAGAAATAACTACATCAATAGGAATATTCTCTCTTGCAAAGAGATTCTTATAACGTGGTTCTAAATATGATTGTGAGCGAATACGGGCTATCTTAGTTGGAATATTAAATAATGAATGCGCTACTTGACAAGCTACCATATTAACTTCGTCAGATAAAGTCACTGCGATTAACATATCAGCCTCATCAGCACCTGCAGCTAAAAGAACTTCAGGCCTTGAACCATGGCCAATAATACATCTAACATCTAATGTATCATGAATTTTTTCGATTAATTTTGCTTCAGTATCAACAACAATAATATCATGGTTATCTGCAGCAAGACGTTCTGCTATCCCATACCCAACCTGCCCTGCTCCACAAATAATAACATGCATAACTTATGAAACCCCAAGAACCTTAAGTTTACGGTGCAAAGCTGAACGCTCCATACCTATAAATTCAGCAGTACGCGATATATTCCCTCCTAAACGTTCAATCTGTGTCATCAAATACCTCTTTTCAAATAACTCTCGTGCCTCACGTAGTGGCAAGTCCATTATATTTTTATCTGTATCCATTTGAATCTGCAGGATAGAATCACTGACTTCAGCAGGAAGTAATTCTTTTGTTATTGGTCCATCATCGTCACGCACAAGAATCAACAAGCGTTCAATATTGTTGCGTAACTGACGCACATTACCTGGCCAAGTATGTGTCTGCAAAATAGTTATAACGTCATTGCTAATTTCACGAGGTTTAATGCCAACTTGCTGCGATATCTTTTTAACAAAATGATGTACAAGTTCTGGAATATCTTCACGGCGTGCAGAAAGTGGTGGAACAAAAATAGGAACAATCGAAAGACGATGGAATAGATCTTCTCTAAATTTTCCATTAGCAATAAGAGGCTCAAGATTTTGCGCTGTTGAAGAAATGACACGAACATCTACTTTCACACGTTTTGTCCCACCAACTCTTTCAAATGTTTGATTCGTTAATACCTGAAGAATCTTATTTTGAATTTCACGGGGCATATCAGCGACTTCATCAATATACAATACTCCACCATGCGCCTCTTCTAATGCACCAATCTTGCGTTCTTCTCCCTCCAATTCACTACCAAATAACTCTATTTCCATTCTTTCGGCGGTAATTATTGAAGCATTTATTGTAATAAATGGAGCATTAGAACGTACTGAAAGTGCATGAATAGAACGAGCAACCATCTCTTTTCCTACACCAGAAGGACCAACAATCATAACTCGGCTATTAGTAGGAGCTACTTTTTCTATAACTTGGCGCAAATGCTTCATAACACTAGATGTTCCAAGCAATTCTGGTGTTTCAATTGAGCGCTCTCGTAATTCTGAAAGCTCACGCTTTAATTTAGAATTTTCAAGTGTCCGTTCTGCGACCAATAGGAGTCGACTAGCTTTAAAGGGTTTTTCAATGAAATCATACGCTCCCCGTTTTATAGCAGAAACAGCTGTTTCAATATTACCATGACCGGAAATCATAATTACCGGAAGAGAAGGATATTGAACTTTGATTTCATCCAACAACGCCAGACCATCAAGATGACTCCCTTGTAACCAAATATCTAAAAAAATTAACTTTGGAACACGTTCACTAATTTGTGCTAACGCTTCATCAGAGTTACATGCAACACGCGTTTCATAACCTTCATCATTCAAAATACCAGCAACAAGTTCACGAATATCTGCTTCATCATCAACAATTAAGATATCTGATACCATCTTTACTCACCTATCTCATGATTTGTGATCTATGTAATACTTTTATGCTCTGCTTTATCTACCGGAAACACCATACGAATCATCGCACCACGGCCCTCATAAAAACTTTCTAATGCATCATGCAACTCCATGTAACCACCATGATCTTCAATAACTTTACGTACAATGGCTAACCCAAGCCCTGTTCCCTTCTCCCGCGTTGTTATATAAGGTTCTAATAATTTATGCCTTTGCTCCTTAGGAAATCCTTTACCGTTATCAATAATCTCAATAATTAAACACTCTTCTTGACGATAAGAGCGTATCAGAATATGACCACAAACACTTTTTTCTCGCGCCACTGCATCAATTGCTTCACTCGCATTTTTGATAACGTTGCCAAAAGCCTGAACAATAAGACGATTATCAAATGCACCTATCAGTGGTACATCCCCTAAATCTTTCTCAAAATGAATATCACGACGAGTAACTTCTATCAAGAAACACGCTTCATGCAATAATTGCCGTATATCTAAAATACGCATTTGCGGTTTGGGCATACGTGCAAAAGAAGAAAACTCATCGACCATACACCCGATATCTCCCACTTGCCGAATAATCGTATCAATACACTGATCAAAAACTTCTCGATCCTGTGTGATAATTTTTTTATAACGCCTACGAATACGCTCAGCTGATAACTGAATAGGCGTAAGGGGATTTTTAATCTCATGCGCAATACGACGCGCAATATCCGCCCATGCTGATGAACGCTGTGCTTCTACGAGATCCGTAATATCATCAATTGTTAACACCCATGACTGTTCCTGTCCATCATTCTCTTCCATTGTCATTTGCACATTACAAACACGTTCCTGTCCTGCAACTTTTAAAGTCACTTGCTCATGATAATTCTTACGCCCTAATGAACAAGCAAGCTTAAAAACCTGTCCAATTTCAGAACTTAACGATACAAGATTACGCCCAATAACTTGCTCAGAATGAATACCAAACATTGTTTCAATAGACCGATTAATAATTGTAATATCCCCATTAACATCAATTCCAGCTACTCCTGCTGTTACACCAGATAAAACCGCTTCAGAAAATCGCCGTCTCTCGTCAATTTGATCACGAACCGCAATCAACTCATTACGTCGGCTTTTAAGCTCACTGACCATATAATTAAAAGTCTTTGACAGCTGTCCAATATCCCCATCTCTTGCACGTACTGGTACAAAAACTTCCATATTTCCAGAAGCAACATCATCAGCTGCACTAATAAGAAGCCGAATAGGACACACCAAACGATCAGCTACAGCAATACCAGTCCAAATAGCTGATAAGAATAAACTTAAAAAAAGGCACAAATAAAGCATACCAAATGCAATTTGTGTTGGTAACCGATTTTCATTCAAATCACGATAACGCTCTGTATTAACTTCCGTCAAACGCAAAGCAGACAAAACACTTTGATCAACATCACGCACTAAATACAAAAATGTATTTGAAATATTATTAAATTTCAAAATAATACCAAAATAATCGTGAACTCCTGGCTGAAAAGAGAAAGGCCTTGCACTAGTTGCTTGACCAATTAGATAAGGTGGTGGAATAGGGAGCTGTTCCTCATCACCGAGATCACTTGATGCAAAAACAGTTCCATTTGAGCTTAATAAAAAAACCCCCCGAAGATTACGCCCTACAGCATGACGTGTTAATTGCATTCGATACTCAGCTGGATTACGTGCTAGAAGTCTTTTATCATCCAGTGCTAATGCCATAGCATAGGATAAATTCTTCAAATTTTGAAGCATTTCATCTGCGTAAGCATTTGCTAGATCAATAGAGGAACCTACAATTTGTCGAGTCGTCGTATCAAACCATCGATCAAGACCTAGATGAAGAGCAGGACCAGATATAAGGGCGACAGCAACAGCTGGCAATGTTGCAACAAGCGCAAACAAAGAAATAAGCCGTACATGAAGACGCGAACCAGCACGCCTAGATCGCCAAGCATAAATAATGGGAATTACCTCATACAAAACAATGGCTATAAGTCCCAAAACCCAAATACTATTAATAGCTATAAAAAATAATGTTACAGCCCTAGTGGGAACAACAGGCGTTAATCCAATAAGAATGATAAACGAGATAGAAGCGGTCAGTAAAGCTAATACAATAATTGTGATACCCAAGAACGTATACACACTATTCAAACGTCGCGACTCATCTTTACAGATGTTTTGATTTAAGTCTTGGAGCTTCGTCACGGATGTTATATTCATAATTACCTTATGTCACTTACTTCATTGTTCTCATATAAATCCTTATGTCAAAAATTGACAATACTATGATTTAAAATATAACTAATCTAAATTAAGAAAGAGCTTCCATGTTTTTAATAGTAGCTTTTAAATAGGCCATATTATTCAGTGATATTTCATAGGACTTGCAATGCGATTAACCAAACAAACAAATTATGCACTCCGGATGCTCATGTATTGTGCCTCTAATCAGGGAGCACTAAGCCGTATTCCTGAAATCGCCAGAGCATATGCTGTTTCTGAACTTTTTTTATTCAAAATCCTTCAACCGCTCGTCGAAGCGGGCTTTATGAAAACAGTAAGAGGGCGTAATGGCGGTGTTAAATTAGCTAAACCTGCAACAGAAATTTCAGTAGCTGATGTTATTAAGATAACAGAAGATAATTTTTACATGGCAGAATGCTTCGATAATAAATTAAGTAATTGTCCACTAATAAATTTCTGTGGTTTAAATATTGTATTGAAAAAAGCTTTAGACTCTTTTTTTGATGTATTATCACTGACATCAATTGCTGATCTGCAATTATTATCCTCTCAACATCAATTTAAAATTGATACAGGAAAAAATAGACAATTAGCTAACTAAGAGATAAAATTTCAAAAAGGAACTCGATATTTCTATTGCAGCGATAATATTAGCTGCCGGACGCAGCAAAAGGGCAGGGTCTCCAGAAAATGGCCCTAAACAATACCGGATTTTAGGACAAAAACCGGTTATTTATCATACTATACATTGTTTTTTACAACATGCTTCTATTACAGCTATCGTTTTGGTTATCCATCCAGATGATCGCCAAATATGTGAAAATGCTATAGCTGATTTGAAAGAACACCTTATCATTGTTGAAGGAGGTGATACACGTCAAATTTCTACTTTACATGGATTAAATGCACTCAAAAATATCAAGCCAGAATATATTCATATTCATGATGGTGCACGTCCTTTTGTAGAAAAAAAGCTTCTTGAACGAATACATACTATTGTTAATCATCGAGAAGGTGTTCTCCCCGTCATTCCTGTCTCCGATACCCTTAAACGTTTAGATAATACAGACCTTGTTATAGATACAATCCCACAGACAAATATGTATACTGCACAAACACCACAGTGTTTTCCATTTGAACTCATTTTAGCAGCTCATGAAAAAGCAATACAATCTCACCAAAAAAATTTTACTGATGACTCAGCGATTGCTGAATGGTTTGGAATCCCTATGCGAACAATTCCTGGAAATCCTAATAATATAAAAATTACGTGGCCAGAAGATTTTGAAACCGCCTATTCATATTTAAAAAAAAGGACGCAAATGTTCCCCGATATCCGTACTGGACATGGTTATGATGTCCACGCTTTCGAAAAAGGTGATTATCTCACTTTGTGTGGTATAAACATCCCTTTTAAAAAGAAATTAAGTGGACATTCTGATGCTGATGTTGCTCTTCATGCTTTAACAGATGCTCTTTTAGCAACTCAAGGAGCAGGAGATATCGGGACCCATTTTCCTCCTTCTGATCTTCAATGGAAAGATACATCATCAGAAGTTTTTCTTTGTTATGCCATTGATATAATTAAAAAAGCAGGTGGTCGTATCGCTAATGTGGATATTACCTTAATTGCTGAAGAACCTAAAATTAGCGCTTATCGTCATATAATGATAGAAAACTTGATGAACATACTCACACTTTCAACCAATCGCATCTCTATTAAAGCAACAACCAATGAAAAACTTGGTTTCATTGGTCGTGAAGAAGGAATTGCAGCTCTTGCAGTTACCACAGTTATTTATCCAGGAGAAATTCCACAGTGACACACTTTTGTGAAACATTAGCGAATGCTGTCCTTAAAGTTTGTCGTGAAAGAAATTTGCTTCTAACCACTGTAGAATCTTGCACAGGAGGACTTATTGCTGCAAATCTTACCAGCATTGCAGGATCATCAGATGTATTCGACTGTGGATTTATTGTTTATTCAAACGAATCTAAAACTAATCTCGTTGGTGTATCCCCTGAACTTATCAAAACATATAAATCAGTCTCAAAAGAAGTTGCTATTGCAATGGCTGAAGGTGGACTGAAATATTCACGAGCTTCAATTTCAGTCGCTGTAACAGGCATTGCTGGACCTGGAGGAGCATATTTAGATCAACCAGTGGGACTGGTCCATTGTGCAACAGCTTATAAAAAGCACGCAACCATGCATCAAGAAATGCGTTTTGGTAATTCTGATCGGAATGTCATTCGCCACATGACTGTTGAAAATGCTTTAAATCTTATTCTTAAATATTTCGAATAATATCCCTTTAATAATTGATAAAATCATACTGTTGGAAAACCATAAATTTGATGTGCACGTTTTTCAAAAGCATCAGTAAATTTATTAAAAGCAATACTAAACATTGACCCCACAGCTAACCCAAGCATTTTACTCTTAAACTCATAATCAATAAAAAATTCTATATCACATGCATCTTTATTTTTAACATCATGAAAAACCCAACGATTATCAAGATATTTGAATGGACCATCAATATATTTCACTTCAATAAGATTTTCTTTCGGATGAAGAAGCACTTGAGTTGTAAAAGTTTCTCTAAACATCTTATAACCCACTGTCATAT
The DNA here is from genome assembly GCF_002022445.1 of Bartonella sp. AR 15-3. GTDB lineage: Bacteria > Pseudomonadota > Alphaproteobacteria > Rhizobiales > Rhizobiaceae > Bartonella. The sequence continues at coordinate 839,950 of NZ_MUYE01000001.1, forward strand.
CAGCAAAAAGCAAAATCTTTTCTTCACGTTCCTTTCGAGAACGTATAATTAAAGCCTCACACATGGGTAAAAATTCAGGATAACATTCAATATCGGCAACAAGCTCAAACATTTCACGAGCAGTATGAGCAATTTTCCGATGTGTTGTAAAAGTCGGCATAATTATCTCTATTGGGAAAATTTTTCAGCACGTGCTTTTTGCAAAGCTTCAAAATCATCTCCCGCATGGTGAGATGAACGTGTCAAAGGGTGAGAAGCCATATGTAAAAAACCCTTTACTTTGCCAATTTTGGCAAATGACTCAAACTCTTCAGGATTTACAAAACGAATGATAGGATGATGTTTTCGCGTAGGCTGCAAATATTGCCCAATCGTCATAAAATCAACATCTGCAGAACGCAAATCATCCATCAGTTGAAGAATTTCATTCCGTTCTTCCCCAAGCCCAACCATAATTCCTGATTTTGTGAAGATTGTTGGATCAAGTTCTTTAACGCGTTGTAATAACCGAATCGAATGAAAATAGCGTGCTCCTGGACGTACCTTCAAATATTTTGATGGCACTGTTTCCAAATTATGATTAAAAACATCAGGCTTAGCAGCAACAACAATTTCCAATGCACCATCCTTATTACGAAAATCAGGCGTTAATACTTCAATTGTTGTCGTTGGAGCTTTCTGGCGAATAGCGTAAATAACTTTGGCAAAATGCCGTGCACCACCATCAGAAAGGTCATCACGATCAACAGATGTAATAACAACATGCTTCAATTCCATCTGCACAACAGCATCGGCTACGCGTTCTGGCTCATTATTATCAACTGCAAATGGAATACCTGTTGCAACATTACAAAAAGCACAAGCTCGTGTACATATTTCACCTAAAATCATAAAGCTGGCATGTCGTTTACTCCAACATTCGCCAATATTGGGACAACCTGCTTCCTCACATACGGTAACTAATTTATTGGTACGCACCACATTATAGGTTTCCTTATATATTGGCGACACTGGTGCTTTTACACGAATCCAATTCGGTTTTTTCTGAATACTTGTATCAGGAAGATGCGCCTTTTCAGGATGCCGCATACGTCTACTCGTAACTTTATCAAGCACCGTAACCATTCAAGACCTCTGTCTTTTAGATATAAAACGTTGATAAAAATCACATAATCCAGATTTGCATATAACCTAATCATTAAGCATTTAAAACCTGATCATAAGCATCTAACACACTCTCTTTCATCATTTCTGATAATGTCGGATGTGGAAAAATAGTGTGCATTAATTCTTCTTCTGTTGTCTCAAGATTCATAGCAATAACAAAACCTTGAATGAGCTCTGTCACTTCTGCTCCTACCATATGCGCACCAAGAAGCTGTCCTGTTTTTCTATCAAAAATAGTTTTAACTAATCCTTGATCTTCTCCTAAAGCAATTGCCTTACCATTCGCTGAAAAAAAGTAGCGACCAATACGTATATCATAACCTGCTTCTTTTGCCGCCATTTCTGAAAGTCCTACAGAAGCAACTTGTGGCGTACAATATGTGCATCCTGGAATTTTCGTTTTATCAAGAGAATGAGCACTCTTCAAACCAGCAATATGTTCAATACATATTACACCTTCTTCCTCTGCCTTGTGGGCCAACATAGGAGGACCAGCAACGTCACCAATAGCGTAAATTCCTTTCACTCCTGTCCGACTCCATTCATCAGTAATAATGCATCCACGATCAGTTTTGATACCTAATGCTTCTAATCCAAGATTTTCAATATTACCTTGAACCCCAACGGCTGAAATCAATCGATCAACTATTACTGTTTCTATCTTACCCTTAACATCAATATGCGTTGTAACAAAATCAGCAGTTTTTTCAACTTTGATCACTTTTGCTTCAGTAAGAATACGTATACCCTTTTTCTCTAGCTGTTTACGAGCGAATGTTGAAATTTCAATATCTTCAACCGGCATAATTTGAGGCATCATTTCAACAACAGTTACCTCAGCACCCATATCATGATAAAAAGAAGCGAATTCAATACCTATCGCTCCAGATCCCATCACTAAAAGAGATTTTGGCATAGCAGGAGGAACCATAGCTTCAAAATAAGTCCAAATGAGTTTTCCATCTGGTTTAATATCAGGAAGAACACGAGGACGTGCACCAGTAGCAATAATTACATGCCTTGCCTGATAAGCTCCTTCCCCTAATACCTCTTTAGGAACTGGATTTTGTGGCTGCATAACTTTTTTTGATGATGCAGAAACCATAATTTCTACAGGCTGATTACCTTTAGCTGCCTTTGTTAGTTTCGCTTCACCCCAAATAATATCAATTTTGTTTTTTTTCAATAAAAAACCAACACCAGCATTTAAACGCGCCGAAACCCCGCGAGAACGTAGTACAACATCTTTAATATCGACTTCTATGGAACCATTAAGCTTTAATCCATAATCTTTTGCATGCTCAGCAAAATGTTTTATTTCTGCTGAACGTAAGAGTGCTTTTGTTGGGATACACCCCCAATTTAAACAGATCCCGCCTAAATGCTCACGTTCAACAATTGCAGTCTTAAAACCACATTGTGCCGCACGAATCGCAGTTACATATCCACCTGGTCCTGAACCAATCACAATCACATCATAAAGACCTGCCACAATAATCCCTCCATGGATATATGCAAAAATGGATATGTATTATCCAAACTTTAAACTGAAAATTAATAGACAAACTTCTTTCATGTATACCGTTTCAAATACTATAGAAAAACTTTATTAAATCAAAAGAGATTATAAACCATCATATCAAATTATTGAGATCCATCTCTTTCAGTACATTCTTCCACACTCTTAAGCACATGAGCACAATATTTAAAAATAATTTAAATTAACATCGTTAATGGATTTTCAATTACCTTCTTAAAAGTCTGAGCAACTTCTGCCGCTAGTGCTCCATCAATAGCGCGATGATCAACTGAAAGAGTAACTGACATAACTGTTGCTATTGCTAATGCACCATCCTTAACAATAGCACGCTTCTCGCCTGAACCAATTGCAAAAATCGTTGCATGCGGCGGATTAATAATAGCAGAAAAATTTTTTATACCGTACATCCCCATATTTGATACAGCTGTTGTCCCTCCTTGGTATTCTTCCATTTTCAATTTACGTTCACGAGCACGCGTTGCAAGATCTTTCATTTCATTAGAAATGATTGACAAAGATTTCTCTTCTGCACAGCGAATAATCGGTACCATTAACCCATTCGGAACAGAAACAGCAACACCAACATCACAGTGTTTGTGATACAGCATTCCATCCTCAAGCCATGATACATTAGCATCAGGTACAGCTTTCAAAGAAAGCGCTACAGCTTTAATAATCATATCATTGACGGATAGCTTATAAGCAGCTTTCATACCTTCTTGCATCTCAACCATTGGAACAACAGCGTTTAATTGCGTACGTAATTCCAATAACGCATCTAATTCGCAATCTATAGTTACGTAAAAATGTGGTACCATCTGCTTTGATGCAACTAAACGCTTAGCAATTGTTTTACGCATATTATCATGAGGTGTGAATGTATATTCACTCTCTTTAAACAATTGTAAAATTTGTCTATCAGAAGTGCCTGAAGATATCGACTGATCGATATGCAATGAATGAGAACTTGCAATACCATTATTCAGAGCTTTCTCCACATCGCGTTTAATGATACGCCCATGAGGACCAGTGCCAGAAATAAGTAATAAATCGATTCCCATCTGAGCTGCCAATCGTCTCGCTAAAGGAGATGCAAAAAGACGTCTATTATCCACATTTTGTCGTACTAATTGCTGATTTGTTGATGAATGAGCAGCTTGCACACTTACTGATTCCACCGATTGTTTAATATTTGGTTCTTTCACTACAACAGAAGAAGTTTCTTCTGCAATTTTTGCAGCTTCAAATAGATCCTCACCTTCTTCTGCTAAAATAACAATCAGGCTATTGACTTTAACTCTCTGTGTTCCAGCAGGTACAACAATTTTAGCAACCGTTCCTTCATCAATAGCTTCTACTTCCATTGTTGCTTTATCTGTTTCAATTTCAGCAATAATATCACCGCATGCAACCTTATCACCTTCTTTGATATTCCACTTTGATAAATTTCCTTCTTCCATTGTAGGAGAAAGCGCAGGCATCGTAATCTTAATAGGCATAGTGTTCTCCTCAATTATGCTTTATAAGTTACAGCCTTAACGGCTTCGACAATTTCAGCAATATTTGGCAAAGCCAATTTTTCAAGATTTGCTGCATAAGGCATAGGTACATCCTTTCCAGCAATTGTAGCAATTGGTGCATCAAGATAATCAAAAGCCTGTTGCATAACACGTGTTGCTATTTCAGTGCCAACAGATGACTGAGGATAGCCTTCTTCAATTGTTACCAAACGACCTGTATTTTTAACTGAAGCAATAATTGTTGGTAAATCCATTGGACGAATAGTTCGTAAATCAATTAATTCAGCATCAATGCCAAGCTTTTCAATTTCCGGCAATGCTTGAAGCGCATAATGCATTCCAATTCCAAAAGAAACAATTGTTACATCCTTACCAGATTTATGGATCCGCGCTTTGCCAATAGGCAAAATGAAATCATCCATCTTTGGCACTTCAAACTGATGACCATAAAGAATTTCGTTTTCTAAGAAAATAACAGGATTGTCATCACGAATAGCAGCCTTAAGCAAACCCTTAGCATCTGCTGCATTATAAGGCATAATAACCTTAAGGCCTGGCACATGACTATACCATGCAGCATAACACTGCGAATGTTGTGCACCAACACGCGCAGCAGCGCCATTGGGACCACGAAAAACCATAGGAGTAGACATTTGTCCACCAGACATATAACGAGTTTTTGCCGCTGAGTTGATAATTTGATCTATCGCCTGCATAGCAAAGTTAAATGTCATAAACTCAACAATAGGACGCAAGCCTCCGAATGCAGCACCAACAGCCAACCCTGCAAAACCGTGCTCTGTAATAGGTGTATCAACAACTCGGCGTGCACCAAATTCCTCTAATAAACCTTGACTAACTTTATAGGCCCCCTGATATTGGGCTACTTCTTCTCCCATTAAGAAAACTGTCTCATCGCGCCTCATTTCTTCAGCCATAGCCTGATTAAGGGCTTCACGCACTGTCATCATAATCATTTCGGTGTTTCCAGGAATATCAGGATCAGAAGCGATTTCAAAAATAGGTTGTACAGGGACTGATAGCATAGTAGCAGCCTCTCCTCCTTGTGATTTTAAAGTTTGTGAAATATTTTCAGCACTTTCACCTTCTTCTAATAATACTGCAATAACAGTATTCACTTTAACATTTTCAGTACCTTCAGCTACAAAAATCCTACCAACAATACCCTCATCAATAGCTTCCACTTCCATTATTGCTTTATCCGTTTCAATTTCAGCAACTACATCACCAGAGCTAACTTTATCACCTTCTTTCTTAAGCCATTTAGATAGCTTACCTTCTTCCATTGTTGGCGAAAGTGCCGGCATTAGAATATCAATGGGCATACTTGCTTCCCCTGTTTTAAACTAAAATATCAGTATAGAGTTCAGAAGAATCTGGCTCTGGGTCATTTTGTGCAAAATCCGCTGCATCAGCTACGATTGCACGTACTTCTTTATCAATAAATTTTAAATCATCCTCACTTGCCCAACCTTGTTTAATCAAACGACTTTTTACTTGATTAATCGGATCTTGCTCAGATTTTATTTTTTCTACCTCTTCTTTTGATCGATATTTCGCTGGATCAGACATAGAATGGCCACGATAGCGATAAGTCTGCATATCAAGAATAATTGGTCCTTTACCCGAACGGGCCCAAATAATTGCTTCATCAGCAGCCCCCTTCACTGCACGAACGTCCATACCATCAACGGCAATGCCTGGAATCTCAAAAGAAAGACCCCGGCGAGAAAAATCAGTTTCTGCAGATGCACGAGAAACTGATGTTCCCATAGCATACTGATTATTCTCAATAATATAAATAACAGGGAGTTTCCAAAGCGAAGCCATGTTAAAACTCTCATAAACCTGTCCTTGATTTGCGGCTCCATCACCAAAATAAACTAACGTTACATTATCTTTACCAAGATACTGATTCGCAAATGCCAAACCTGAGCCAATTGGAACCTGCGCACCAACAATACCATGTCCCCCATAAAAATTTTTTTCCTTAGAAAACATATGCATCGAGCCCCCCTTCCCTTTGGAAAAACCACCTTGACGCCCCGTTAATTCGGCCATCACACCACGTGGACTCATACCAGCAGCTAACATATGACCATGATCACGATAAGATGTGATAATTTGATCACCTACTTTTGTTGCTTTTAATGTACCAGTAACAACAGCTTCTTGTCCGATATAAAGGTGACAAAAGCCACCAATCAAGCCCATACCATACAGTTGTCCCGCTTTTTCTTCAAAACGCCGAATCAAAAGCATTTCACGATAAGCATCAATTTCTTCTTCTTTGGTGAAATTAGCTATCTTTGCCGTTTTAGTGGTATCTGATGATGCAGCATACACTGTCGACATAGAATTTTTTTTAGCCCGTCCTACCATACTTTAAACTCCCTTCGATGATTATTAGAAATAACCTCTACGAATAAAAGTTACAAGCATTATAAATCAGTTCAACTATACTATAGTAACTGTTTAAATATCTTTTTAAACTTAATTAATTTTTAGTTCATTCAGATCAGTAGGAGAAATTAAAATTGTTAGCTCATTCGACTTGGAAAAGTTTAAATTTTTCCGCACATACTCATCGAGCATATCCTTCTCAATATGCCCATCACGTAAAAGAGAAATACGCTTTTCAATAGATATCCGCTCAGTTTTTATTTGATGAAGTTCTTCTTTTAACTCAATGATATGTTGATTAATTTTGCTACGTGAATAAAGTCCATATTTTCCATGATAAATATGATAACTAAAATAACTCAACACTCCCACTGTTACCAGTGGTAATATAAAGCGCGCTTTTATTGATCTCTGTTTTTGTTTTGTCCACATACAGCATAGTCTTTTTAATATTTGTTTCAACTATGCATTACTTTAATTAACACCTCATTACCAAAACAACCATATACAAGTGATCTATTGCTATTTTTAAGCTATCTTGCCATAATAAAGCTCTTTAATGTGTAATTTTGTCCCCATTTTTGTCAGTAAAGCTTTCTGCTAAAATAAAGACAAAATCAATAATTGCCCAAACCGCAGTAACTATTAACCCTACGACTGATAAAGAAAGAATAAGCACTACAATACCAGTCCCAACTTTACCAATATAAAGCGACGAGTACCAAATATACCAGTAAACCAACAAATAAGTGCAAGCATCAATTTTAATTGTTTTATTTCCTTTTTTAAAATCGGAAATACAGACTTAACAACTCCAGCTTCACATACAAAATAAAGATAGTCACCAATTGCTAGTGAACTTTTTCCTAAGCAATCCCAAATTGCAAATTGATAAGGCTTACCATCATCACCTGATATAAGATAAACGCCCTGTTCTTGGCTAATAACTATACCCCTTATTCTTACCTCTCAAAAAAAATCGGGACATTAAAACGCTATGCATAAATACTTAATTTATCAGTGTAAATTATATTTAAAATACAATGTTTTTCTATCTTTCTACTAAAAGCCATTAATAATAAAATTACCTGAATAACGAGCCTGTGTTCCTAGCATTTCTTCAATACGAATAAGCTGATTATATTTCGCCAATCTATCCGAACGCGCCAATGAACCTGTCTTAATTTGTCCACAGTTAGTCGCAACTGCAAGATCCGCAATCAGAGAATCCTCTGTGTCACCCGAACGATGAGAAATAATAGCACGATAGCCTGCTTTATGGGCTATTTCTATAGCATCAAGTGTCTCACTTAGAGTCCCAATCTGATTCACTTTAATAAGAATAGAATTAGCCGCACCCATTTTGATACCATTCCGTAAACGTGCTGAATTTGTAGCAAACAGATCATCACCAACCAACTGACATTTTTTACCAATCGAATCGGTCAGCAACTTCCAACCCTCCCAGTCATCTTCAGCCATCCCATCTTCAATTGTAATAATAGGGTAAGTATCAACAAGTTGAGTCAAATACTTTATCTGTTCTTGTGTATTACGATATTTACTCTCACCTGTGTAAAAATATGAACCATCTTTATAAAACTCTGTTGAAGCACAATCTAAACCAATAGCAATTTGTTCACCCGGTTTATATCCACATGATATTATAGAATCTACAATAAAGTCAATTACTTGACTAGAATTCCTAAGATGTGGTGCGAAGCCACCTTCATCGCCAACATTGGTATTATAGCCTGCATTTTGCAAATGTTTTTTTAACATATGAAAAACTTCAGCACCATAACGAACTGCTTCTTTCAGTGTAGGTGCCCCAATTGGAATAATCATAAATTCTTGAAAATCGATTGGATTATCAGCATGAACACCCCCATTCATAATATTCATCATTGGAGTGGGAAGAACATGTGCTTGCGTACCACCAATATAACGATACAAGGGTAAGTTTAATGATTCTGCTGCGGCTTTTGCAACTGCCAATGAAACACCAAGAATAGCATTAGCACCAAGACGGGCTTTATTAGGCGTTCCATCTAAAGCAATCATTGTTTGATCAATTGCTCTTTGGTTTCTTGCATCTTGTCCGATAAGGGCCTCAAAAATTTCACCATTAACTGCAGCAATAGCATTTTCAACACCTTTACCTTGATAACGTAGACCACCATCACGAAGTTCTACAGCTTCATGCGAACCCCTCGATGCTCCTGAAGGAACAATAGCACGACCAAAAGCTCCATCTTCTAAATGAACATCAACTTCTACAGTTGGATTACCGCGACTATCAAGAACCTCACGCCCAATAATACCTACAATTACAGTCATACGAGACCTCTCATTCAACGAAAATCTTTATTAACTTTATCCACAAATACCATAGTGCAAAATACTTCCTATGCTCGATATTTAATTTGTTCTTTTTGCTAAACGATCAAAATCTATCAAAATTTCAAGTAACCTATATAAATTATCAATTTTGATCATATTCAAACCATCAGAGGGCGCGTTATCTGGATCTTGATGTGTTTCCAAAAAAATACCGGCTACTCCAATAGAAACGGCAGCACGTGCTAATACTTCGACAAACTGACGTTGTCCACCAGATGAACTCCCTCTGCCACCTGGTTCCTGCACAGAATGCGTAGCATCAAAAATAACAGGAACACCAAATGAACGCATAATTGGCAATGAACGCATATCAGAAACTAGATGATTATAACCAAATGAAGTGCCTCGCTCACAAAGCATAACGTTAGGATTACCACTTTTAGTCACCTTTTCTAAGACATTTTCCATATCCCAAGGAGCTAAAAATTGTCCCTTTTTAATATTAATAACACATCCTGTTCTAGCTGCTGAAACTAAAAGATCTGTTTGACGGCATAAAAAAGCTGGTATTTGTAAAACATCTACAACTGAAGCAACTCTCATACATTGCTCTTCTGTATGCACATCAGTCAAAACTGGACATCCAAATTCCTTTTTAAGATCAGAAAAAATAGCTATTGCTTTCTCAAGACCAATACCACGTGTCGCATTTAAAGATGTTCTATTGGCTTTATCGTAACTAGATTTATAAACAAAGCCAATACCAAGCTGATCAGTAATTGTTTTAATCCGTCCTGCCATTTCAAAAGCATGATCTCGACTCTCCATTTGACAAGGACCTGCAATTAAAGAAAGCGGTGCCTCATTTGAAAAAACAACATTTCCAACTTTAACAGTGATGTCTGATTTAAACATTTCATTCCTCGAAAGTAAGCAAATAAATTTATAAACTATCCTAACTTACTTTGCTTTATAGTAGCTTTAATAAAAGAAGAAAAAAGTGGATGAGGATCAAATGGACGCGATTTTAATTCTGGATGATATTGAACACCTATAAACCATGGATGATCTAGATATTCTACTGTTTCTGGCAGCATGCCATCTAACGACATACCAGAAAAAATTAATCCACATTGCTCTAGTCTATCTTTATAATGAATATTCACCTCATAACGGTGACGATGCCGCTCGTAAATCTTTGTAGCACCATAAATTTTTGAAATATGGCTACCTTTTTTTAATTCAGCCACAAAAGAACCAAGACGCATCGTGCCACCAAGATTTCCAAATGCAGTGCGCTTTTCAAAAACATCCCCCTTAAACCATTCGGTCATTAAACCCACAACTGCATCTTCTGTGTTGCAAAATTCACTCGATGAAGCATTTTTAATATTTGCAACATTGCGTGCAACCTCAATACAGGCTAATTGCATACCCAAGCAAATACCTAAAAAGGGAATCTTATTTTCTCGTGCGAATCGAATCGCTTCGATTTTACCCTCTGCACCACGCGCGCCAAAAGCTCCAGGAACTAAAACCCCATGAACTTTTTTTAAATAAGATATGGGATCTTCTTTTTCAAAAAGCTCTGCTTCAATCCATTCAACATTAACCCTTACTTTATTTGCTACCCCACCATGCACAATCGCCTCGATAAGAGATTTATAAGCATCTTTAAAACCAATATATTTTCCAACAATCGCAATTGTAACTTCTCCTTCAGGATGATGAATCCGATATGTAATATCTTCCCAACAATCCATTTTTGGTTCAGGAGCACAATCAATTCCAAAAGTAGAAAGAACTTGCGAATCTAAGCCTTCTTTATGATATGCCATAGGCACATCATAAATCGTTGAAACATCTAATGCCTGAATAACTGCACTTGGACGAACATTACAAAAAAGCGATAACTTGTGCCGTTCTGCTTCTGGAATAGATCGATCTGTACGCACTAAAAGAATGTCAGGAGCAATACCAATTGCTCGTAACTCTTTAACAGAGTGTTGTGTCGGCTTTGTCTTTAATTCTCCTGAAGAAGAAATATAGGGCATTAATGTAAGGTGCACATAAATAGCACTTTGCTTTGGCAATTCATTATGCAGCTGACGAATTGCTTCAAGAAAAGGCATAGCCTCAATATCACCAACGGTTCCACCTATTTCACACAAAATAAAATCAAACTCTTCATTACCCGTAGTAATGAATTTCTTAATTTCATCTGTAACATGTGGAATAACCTGAACAGTTGCCCCTAAATAATCACCACGCCGTTCTCGTTCAATGATATTGCGATAAATACGCCCCGTCGTAATATTATCTTGGCTATTCGTAGAACAACCAGTAAAACGCTCATAATGGCCAAGATCAAGATCTGCTTCTGTACCGTCATCAGTAACAAATACTTCACCATGTTGATAAGGCGACATTGTCCCTGGGTCAACATTCAAATAAGGATCAAGTTTTCGGATCCGTACGTGATAACCACGAGCCCGAAGTAATGCCGCTAAAGCTGCCGCAGCAATGCCTTTTCCAAGAGAAGAAACCACACCACCAGTAATAAAAATATAACGTGCCATGGGATCGTGATGATAAATAATCCATGATGATTTTTCTAGTAAAAAATTAAAAAAACAATCTTTATTTCACAAAACAAAAGTGCGGAAAACAATACTTCATAATGATCTATACTAATTTATATAAAACCACTTAGGCTTATTATTTAGAAATCGGATTACCCACTGGTGGAGGAAGTGGATCTTCATTTTTAGGTACAGCTGAACCATTTTGTTGTTGAGAAGATCCAGGAATACTACCCAATTGATCAATAATAGAAGGCTGAGCTTCATCCCCAACTGATGGTGTACTCTCTGACGTATTCTCTTTTATTGAATTTTGTTCCGAGTTAATTGGAATACGATTGAGAATATCAGAACCAGAATTTGATAAATTTCCAATCACAATAAGGCCAATTGATATTGCGAAAAAACAAATTGCTAAAAGAGTCGTCAAGCGCGTCAATGCGCTTTTGGTACCACGGGTATTTATAAAGCCTGAACTACCACCAAATCCACCGCCTTCCGAAGGCTGGAGTAACACAACACCGACCAAAGCGATAACAACCAAAAAATGAATAACAATTAGTACTGTTTGCATAAATTTTGCTCTTTATAATTACTCACAACTACCTACACATAAATTAAATATAATCCAAGAGGTAATTATGATTTACTCCTTATAATCTACGATAAACATCGCAAATATTTAAAAAATCAACTGCTTTCAAACTTGCTCCACCGATCAAAGCACCATTAACATGGGGAATGCTCAAAAGCTCAAATGCATTAGACGACGTTACTGATCCGCCATAAAGCAGGCGTATTTTATACCCATTATCACCAAAGCGAAAGCTAATCTTTTCACGAATAAAACTATGGATCTTCTCAACATCTGTCAAAGTAGGAATTTTCCCCGTACCTATAGCCCACACCGGCTCATAAGCGATAACTGTATTCTTTCCTGTTGAACCATCTGGCAAAGAATCTTCAAGCTGCTGTTTGATGACATCAAATACCTTACCATCTTCACGTTCCTCTAACGTCTCACCAACACAAACAAGAGAAACAAGACCTTCTCGCCATGCAGCTTTTACTTTAGCACAAACAACAGCATCATTTTCATGATAGGCTATACGACGCTCTGAATGTCCAATAATAACATACCTAGCTCCAGCCTCTTTAAGCATAAATGCTGAAACATCTCCAGTATAAGGGCCATTCCTGTCAAAATGGCAATTTTGTCCTCCTAAAAAAAGCTTTTCATCATGTAATATATCAGAAGCACGTGACAAAAGTGTCGCTGGAACACAAATAAGTGCCTCAAACAAACGACCCAAATCAGAGCTAACACCAGCAGCAATAGCCCGCAGCTCTCCAAGAGATTCGCCTGTTCCATTCATTTTCCAATTTCCAGCAATCAAAGGTTGGAGATCCGAAACCATATTTTCACCTCAAAGGCCATCTTAATATATTTTTTGCGTTAAGTATCAAATTATACAACAAAAGCAAGTCTTTAAGCTTGCATCTTCTTCATCTTTATTGCAAATTCTATCACTGTTAATAATCAATATACCCAATTGTAGGATTAATAGAATAATGCTTGAGACCATAAGAAACGCTGTAAATTCTTGGGTTGCCAAGATTTTTCTTACCACTTTGCTTTTATGCTTTATATTTCTATGGGGTGTACCACAATTACATATAATGAATGAAAAGGAGCTTCTTACTTCTGGGAAATCTACAATAACTATTGATAATTATCGTCTCGCACTTGCTGATCAAAGTTTACGTTTAGCCATTACTTCTCATCTTGGACGAATGTTTACACCAGATGAAATACAGAGATATAAAATTCCCGTTTTTGTGCTAAATCAGTTGCAACAGGATGTCCTTTTTGATGAACAAGCGCGTAAAATGAAAATTAATCTTTCAAAAGATATGCTAGCCCGAATCATTAGTAACGATAATATTTTTCAACGTAATAGAGCCTTTAATCGCGATTTATTTCTCAACTATCTCCAACGATTACATACTAACGAAAGGAATTTCTTAAACTATTATACAAAAAAAGAAAAACGTAAGCAGCTTATTTTAGCTTCATTATCTGGTATGAAAGCACCAAATATTTTCTACAAAGCACTTGCTACTTATCACGAAGAAAAACGCATCGCTGATTATCTCGTTATAGATCTAAAAAAAGAGGAAAAAGTTGCTGATCCTAATCAAGAGATATTAGAAAAATGGTTTAATACCCACAAGAAAAAATTTCGTGCTCCAGAATATCGTACTGTCTCTTTATTATCTATAACATCAGAAGAATTTTTAAAACCACAAGACGTCTCAGTAAATGAAATACAGACTTATTATACTCAAAATGCTTCGCGTTTTATTATTCCTGAAAAACGTACAATTGAAGAACTACGTTTCTCTACACGTGAGGCCGCTGATAATGCAGCAAAAAAAATAGCCGAGGGCTTAAGTTTTGATGCCTTAGTTAAAGAAGAGAAAAAAAAACTCAGTGATATAACGAAAGGACCTCTAGCAGAAAATGAGCTTCCTAATCATTTAGCATCTGAAATTTTTGAGCTCAAAAAAGGGCAAATTAGTGCTGTCATTAATGATTTGCAAGGTCCTGTAATTATTCGCGTCGCACATATTACGCCTTCAACTCAAATTCCCCTTCAAAAGGTAGAAAAGGAGATTCGCCAAATACTTGCCAAAAACTATGCTACAACTCATGTACGTAATAAGTATACAGAAATTGAAAATGCTCGTTTTGAAGGTGCTTCTCTTGCAGAGCTGGCAAAACAGTATAAATTGCCTCTACGCAAAATTACTATTGATAAAACAGGAAAGACAACCGAAGGAATATCACTCACAGACTTACCTCAAAAAGATATTTTATTAAATGCTATTTATCAATCACGTGAAAATATCGATATGGACCCACTTTCTCTTCCAGAAGGAGGATATCTCTGGTATCAAGTAGATACGATTATTCCTGCCCGTGATAGAACACTTTCAGAAGCAAAACAAAACGTCATTATTCAATGGAGAGAGGAAGAAATTCAGCGTCTTCTTGATGAAAAAGCTCAAGATATTCTCAAACAACTAGCTAACGGAAAAAGCCTTGATGCTCTTGCAACAGAGCTTGGTATTATAAAACAAACAACTCCAGCTCTGCGACGCCAAGATTCATCACAAATCTTCGGCGTTGAAGGAGTTAAAGCACTTTTTTATGATCCCCAAGATCATTACGGCGTAGTAAAAGGTGTAAATGCGGAAAATCGTATTATTTATAAAATAACGACATCAATCATACCTGAAGATATTACAGCTCATACTCTTTTACCTGATATACGTACTAATATAGATATGATGATAAGAGAAGATTTAAAATTAGAAATGTTACAAGTTGCAAATAAAGAATATCCTATAGAAATCAATAACTCTAATTACACTCGGATTTTCAATAATTTTCAATAAAGTATAAAATTATAATTTTTTCTTGTCTAAATAAAAATATATATTTGTCTAACCTAATGGTCACATTTATCATAGACTATTGATATAACGTACATCAATCTGATTTTATATAAAGATCTTCAACTAAACCTTCATTCTCCTTGTGAGAATAATTGCTGAATATAAAGAGCAATAACGCCTAGCTAAGCAAAAGATATTATAACTAGTGTAGTTCCTGATATATTTTACCCTTTTTATATTCTTTTTAATTTTCTTGCATAGCTTCCCGATAGATTAATTAGTACTGTACAGTATATTTCAACTGAAAAACTAGTCTGGAGAATCTCCTACTTTTAAAAGCTTGTGCTAAATAAAAGATCACGATAAAATTACACATTATATTAAATAATTAGATATTAATCTTCAAAGTAGCTTCTATACTCAAACTAAGTATATCGAACTGGAAAATACCTCAAAAATGTAGTTTCCATTTACCTCTATAAATTATGTAAAATGAAATTTACTATTAAAGAAAACAACACGCTCTTTTTTAGAAATGATCATAATTTTGTTAAATAACTACCAATCACACAATATTATTGATTACGGTCTCCCTAATCGAAATAACAAACATTATGAGCTTTCCCAAATATTGAGAGATTGGTAAGTATCCAAAATTATACTGCCAATAAAAAGAACAACATAACTTATTACTGAGACTTACTCCCTATTCAAAAAAGTATTAAGTAAAAACATATAGGAAAAAGAAGATAGCTCGAAACTTGTGGAGCAATGGCTCCCACTTTCAATTTAGGAGGACTTTCTCTAATTATTTATCCTTGTATATTAATTAGTGCCCCTTCTTTTCAAGTGCTATTAAAACATCTGATAAACCTAAACTCTTCCTCCTCAGCATGACTTTTTCTTGATTTAATACTAGCAGAACATAATTTATGCTTTTTTGCATTATCATTAGTAATATTATTTTCCTCAAAACTATACTGGATTTACTTACCTTTTTAGAAAAATTTTTTGACTTGATATGTAAATTTTATCTCTTATAGCGTGTAAGACTCCTATTCCCACAAACACAACAAGCAAAATGGTTACTACAATTAGCTTTAACCACTTTAATTTATAAAAGAGGAAATTATAAACTAATATATATGCCTCTTAACCTTCAACTGCTTCATTCATAAATCTGCTATTTTATTTAAGAGGACTTATTCCTTCCTAAAATATTAACAATAAAAAACAAAAAGTATTTTATTGCTTTTTTTAAAATTTTAAGTGTATAAAGATAAAATAATAATCCCAATATAAGCCTATAATATTGATAGTATTTTGAATTTCAAGTACAGAGAATAATGAAAGTAGATGCAGTCAATGACTTAGAAAAAATGATTGAGATAATTGAAAAGCTCCTACAACCAAACAGATATCAGAATACATGGATAGCATGAAAATAGTTTTTTCTATATAAACGAGAATGACATTTATGCATTAGCCCAGAAAAAAACAATTCAAGTTCCAAAGAGTAGTTAGAGTGCTATAGCTAAGTTTCTATTGTTACTCATCCAAATAAAATAATAAAGTCATTATCAGCTCACTGCATTTTTGAATTTATAGGTCATTTAAAATCATTAAAAATGTTTTCTTTTTTACGACTCACTTATATCATGCGTCTATATGAGTAATCGCCTTTTTTAGCGTAATTTAAGCCTTAATAATAAGGAGGTCTTCATAAAAATGGACTATAAACAAAATTTAGCTGAAAATCATCAAAAGAAATTACAACGTGGATTGGGCAATCGTCATGTACAACTCATTGCCATCAGCGGTGCTATTGGAACCGGTCTATTCATGGGTTCAGGAAAAACAATTAGTATTTCTGGTCCTTCAATCATATTAGTTTACGCTATTATCGGTTGTGTTCTTTATTTTGTAATGCGCGCTATGGGAGAATTGCTTCTCTCAAATACAGAATACCAGTCTTTTATTGATTTTTCAGCTCATTTTTTAGGACCAAAGATTGGATTCTTTATCGGCTGGACTTATTGGTTATGTTGGATTGTAACCGGAACAGCAGATATTATTGCAATAACCAATTATGTACAATTTTGGTGGTATGAACTTAATCCATGGATTCCTGTTCTCATTTGTATTGTTTTCTTCTTAATATTTAATCTCATAGCAGTAAAATTATTTGGCGAGCTTGAATTTTGGTTTGGCCTTATTAAAATTATAGCAATTCTAGCATTAATCGTTATTGGATCTTATATGATCTTTATTGGCTTCACTTCTCCATATGGTACCATTTCCTCTCTCCGTAATGTGTGGAATAATGGAGATATTTTTCCTCAAGGTATTGCAGGTTTCTTTGCAGGATTTCAAATTAGCATTTTTTCTTTCGTTGGTATTGAATTAGCTGGAATAACTGCAGCTGAAGTCAAAGAACCAGAAAAAGTCCTCCCAAAAGCGATCAACTCAATTCCTATCCGTATCGTATTTTTTTATATTTTTTCTCTCATTGTAATTATGTCAGTTACACCTTGGAATCAGGTTTCTGCAGATAAAAGTCCATTTGTGGACATGTTTTTGCTAGCTGGTATTCCAACTGCTGCTGGATTAGTTAATTTTATTGTTCTCATATCAGCTGCTTCTTCTGCAAATAGTGGAATCTTTTCTACTAGCCGTATGATATATGGCCTTGCTACTAAACGAGGAGCTCCTAGTTTTTTAGGGAAACTTTCTAAAAATTATGTTCCAGCTAATGCACTATTCTTCTCTTGTTTATGTGTTGTATTAAGCTATACACTTTTGTTATTATCTCCAACAACTATAAGCGCCTTTACAATTATCACCACTATTGCAGCAATTTTATTTATATTTGTATGGTCTATAATTTTAATTAGTTATATGATTTATCGTCGCAACTATCCTGCACAACACATTACTTCTACCTATAAAATGCCGGGAGGCACTTTTATGTGTTGGATTATTCTAGCTTTCTTCGCTTTCATTCTTTTTTTATTAACACTAGAATCCGATACTTTAATAGCTTTAAAATGCACCCCATTGTGGTTTATTTTCTTAGGAATTATGTATTCTATTTTTGGAACAAAAGGCTTTATCAGAGATAAGAAACTTACACATTAAATAGAAGAATAACTTCTTTACTCTTTTATATAATCTATCATTTTGGACTAATTCAATAAAAATTTAATAGCCTTCTTTATCAACTAACATACCAGATTTAAAAGATGGTATCATCTTACGAATTTTTTTACCAACTTCTTCAATGGGATGGACATTATTTAAATGTCGCATACTTTTAAAATGAGTTGCTCCGGTTTTATACTCTTGTATCCAATCTGATGTAAATTTACCTGTCTGAATATCCTTCAAAATACGTTTCATTTCAGCCTTAGTTTCACCAGTAATTATACGTGGACCAGATATATATTCGCCCCATTCAGCTGTATTGGAAATCGAACGATTCATATTGGAAATACCACCTTCATAAAGAAGATCAACAATTAATTTAACTTCATGTAAGCATTCAAAATAAGCCATTTCTGGCGCATAACCTGCTTCTGTCAGCGTTTCAAATCCTGCACGAATAAGCTCAACCAGCCCACCACAAAGCACGACTTGTTCACCAAAAAGATCCGTTTCACATTCTTCTCTAAACGTTGTTTTAATCACACCAGCACGCCCACCGCCAATATTACAAGCATAAGACAATGCTATATCATGAGCCTGTCCTGAACTATCTTGTTCAATTGCAATTAAACAAGGTACACCACTATCACGTCGATATGCACTACGTACCGCATAACCTGGCCCTTTAGGTGCAACCATTACAACATCGATTGTTTTTTTAACTTTAATTAAGTTAAAATGGATATTAAATCCATGAGCAAAAGCAATTGCTGCTCCATCACGTAGATAATCATGAATAAAATCTTTATAAATATCCGCCTGCAATTCATCAGGTGCTGCCATCATAATGAAGTCTGCCCACTTTGCTGCATCAACAACATCAACAACTTCAAAACCCTCTGTTTCAGCTTTTTTAACTGTTTCTGACCCTGATCGCAAAGCAATTTTTAGCTCTTTAACACCAGAATCCTTAAGATTTAAGGCATGTGCACATCCTTGAGAACCATAACCAACAATTGCTACTTTTTTTCTCTTAATTAAATTAACGTCTGCATCACTATCATAATAAACATGCATAACAATACTTCCTTATAACCATATTTAAATTTAAGCTCAGAAATTTTATGGACAACAAGCAATCTCTTCCTCTTAAGTACTTTATATCTCGGAAATAATCACACCATTACTTATAATAAGATGAGGTTTAATAAATTTAAATTTTCATATTGCAAACAACAAATTATAAATTGGAAAAAATTTAAAAGTATATTTAGATCTAAAAATAAAATTTAGTGATAATTTTATAGGAACTAATATATTATGCAAAATAATAAACTATCCTATTCTAGAAATACCTTACCCTCCTTAATATATATTACTATCCATTTTCATTATAAAATGCTCGTCTATTAGCAAATAGCAATAAAATAGTTTTTCATACAACTCTTATAACTGTGTGAGTGAAACTAAGTGAATATCTGAAAGAATTTTCCTTTTAGCAAAACAAGAAGCTACACTTTTGAATGAGCATCTTTAATCACTGCATAAAAAATTTTTGTAGTAAAAATATCTAATAAGATTATCGCAAAAAATACAATCATGTTTTAGCATTCCACAATTCCTTCTTTAACAAAACGTTTATAAAGTATAAAACGAAGTGCATTAGTAACTTTAGATGTAGAGGTAATATTGGGCACATAAACAGCTAACGTAAATGAAAAATTTTTACTATCAAATGCCGTAAAACTGGCCTGTGGCTCAGGATTTTTTAAAACTCCTTCTATTGTTGAAGCAACTTCCAACAATATTTCAACAACACGTTCTGGATCAACGTTAGTTGAAACAGTTAAAGGTACATCAATTCGCCCCATTTTACTAGGACGAGTCCAATTACTCACATTATTATTAATAAGGCTTGAATTGGGAACAATAATTGTTTGTCGCTGAAATGTTTCAAGTTCTGTCGCACGTACACTAATACGTTTTACAATACCGTGCACTGCCCCAGCTTCTATATAATCTCCCAATTTAAACGGCCTCCCAATCAGAATAATAAGGCCAGACACGAAATTCTGGACGATATTCTGCAGACCAAAACCAATACCAAGCGAAAGCCCACCAGCAATAAGTGCAAAATTTCTAACATTGAATCCTGCAATTGATAATCCTACTAAGGCTGATAAAGCAATACCACTATAATTTATGACCGTTTTGATAGAATTACGTACACCAGAATCGAACTCTCCACGCACCATTATCGTACTATCTAACCAACTAATAAATAAGCGGCTAAAAAACAAAAAAATAAAAAAAACGATTATTCCCATGATAATAGAAATCAAAGAAATAGATATATTCCCAATTTGAATATTAGTCATTAATTGCCATAATATTGTTTTCATATCTGAATATGAAAAACCAAACTGCATAACAATTGGTATTGCGCAAAATACAATAACAACCAAATTTAAAAAAATGCTGCTAATAATCCCCAATCGATTCATTGCTTTTTCTTCTAAATGCAACTTTTTCATCAAAGCGCGACCAACACCCGTTCTGATAAGCTCTCCTTCGTTTCCCATAGCACAAGCGCTTCGCATTCCCAGATACATTAACACCAAAAATACACTACAAATCACAATTTGTTGCATAATAAAACGAGCTAAACCAATATAACCTAAGAAATTCATTATAATTAGCAATACTCCAAGTATAATAAGCAAAATACGTATATAAAACAACCAAGATGGAGTTTCCTCTCTTGTACTTTTGTGCTTAAATTGCAAAGGTATAAACGAGATAATAAACAACAAAATTCCTACAAGAGAAACAGCAATAAAGCTTTTTGCAATAATCAAAGAAAAAGACGCTGATATTATTCGATAAATACTATCCAGAACCGCATCCAATGCAAACACTACACCTAAAAGAGTCACACAAATTATCAATTGATATGCAGCCAACGGCGTAACATTTAAAAGACGTATCTTCGGTCTATACGGTAATAAAAGAATGACTGCTGTACGATTGAGTAAAAAGATCAATATAATTTGATGCCCAATTGTATGAAATACGTCTGTAATTATTCCTACATCTACACCAAAACTACGAAATAAAAATAAGGTTAAATAAACATAAATAGCACATACAAAAGAAGGCAGTAAAATTGAAATCAAAACAATCAATAAACGCTGTAGATAAGATACCTCATCATTCTCTTTGAAAACATAAGACTTTACATACGTAATAAATTTACTAGAAAAATATGAAAGACCTAAAGTAACAACAGATGGAATAAAAAAAGCATAAAATAATTGTAAAGGTTTAAAATAAAATACAAATTTCCACCAAGAATCAAATAATAAAATAAATTCAAAAAAGGCCTCTTTTGTTTTTTCAACAACCTCTTGAAGCATTGATATTGAAAATTTAACTTGTTTAAACATATATACAAAAAGTTCTCGAGACTGAGGAATTGTCAGTTTTTCTATCTCATTTGCAGCTAAAAATATTTCCTCCAATTGATGAATTGCTTTATTAATTCTATTTTTTTGCTCTATGATATTTGAGTATTTTTTTCTTTCGCTTTCCAATTTTTTTGGATTATCATCTAATGCAGTCGACTGATCGATAATCTCATTAACTTCATTAAGAGAAGTACGCAAAACAAATACCCCATCTATAGCTCGTTTACTGACATCTCGTGCCTGTAATCTCCATTTTGTTAAAACATGTATATCTTCTGACTTGCTTTCTAAGTTTGTTTGTAAAATTTTAATATTCTGCACAAGAGTCTCAATAACCGTTTCCTGTTGTTGAATAATTCTATCAACTGATTGTGAACCTATTGACGACTGTACGACTGTCGCAGTTGGTGATACTAAATCTCCGCATGCACTAAAACTAGAGAAAACATTGATTAGAAAAACTAAGGAAAAAAGGAAGTTTCTATTTAAAAGTGAAGACATATTTATCTTAAGAATAAGCATTTATTGAGTACTCCCTTAAAATTATGATATGCGATAAACATCTCGTTTTTTATAAAACAAGCTTATAAAAACCTTCTCTCATCCAATAATGCTGATAAGTATAAGTTAAAATCAACAATAGAAAAAAGCACTTAACTGTGTTTTTTTGCATTCACATTGTAAAAAAGAAATTCTTTTTCTTTATAATTTGTCTTTTTTATCCAATTCTAGCATTTTGGATAATATTTGGTTCAAAAACCTATATCTATCTAAACAACTCAATGATTGTAAAATTTAAATAGTGCTCTTTTCTCAAAGAAACAGATATAATCAGTTTCATTATAAAAGTTGTAAATAAAAAATTGCAATATCCTATGAATACCATAACTTAATAGCTGTACTTCTTCAAAATATATTAGTATTGAATGTGTTTTCAATTCTTGCCATAATTTTTCTATATACTTTCAAAGTCTTTAAACGCAAAATTTTTAAATCGACATTTACCTCCTTTTACTTGATTTATAAAAACAATTTTATTTTACTTTTTTCTTGTCTAATTTTGGTTATTTTAACGTATCTACTAATTGGAATATATCATGCGTACACCTGCTTGGCTGGCTACTATTTATTGTTTCATTCTTTTAAGCGGCATTTATGTTGCCTTGCCGAACTTATTTTCGCAAGAGCAAATCAAAAATTCAAAATTCCTGCCTAATACCCATGTAACACTTGGGCTTGACCTTCAGGGAGGCTCTTCCCTTTTACTCGAAGTAGATACCAAAACATTAAAGAGAGATCAGTTACGTACAGTTTTAAGTAATGTACGTACAAAATTGCGTGAAGCAAAAATTCATACATCCAGTATTCGCATCATTGAAGATAGTATTGTTGTTGTTCTTTATGATACCACACAAAATAAAAAAACCGTTACTACTTTAGAAACATTGATCACGCCTATACACAATAGCTTTGGTACGACAACTAGTGACATTGCGATTAATAATCAAAATGAAACTATTCGTGTGACATTAACTGAATCTGGTATAAATGATCGTGTTAGCAAAGCTATCGAGCAAAGCTTGGAAATTATTCGCCGTCGTATTGATCAAGTCGGTGTTACTGAACCTGCTATCCAAAAGGTAGGAACCAATCGTATTATGGTTCAATTGCCTGGCCTACAAGATCCAAAACAATTACGTGATCTTATAGGAACTACTGCTAAAATGACTTTTCATCTTGTAGCTTCTAATGTCGATATCAATAATCCACCTATAGGTGTTTCAATTCTTTCTGGTTATACTGATGCAAATCAAAAATATGCAATTTATGACCAAATTGCTTTAGATGGAAATGTTCTTAAAGATGCACGGGCAGGATTTGATCCGCAAATACCAGGGCGCTCTATCATCTCATTCACTATGAATTCTATCGGTTCAAAGATATTTGCAGAAATAACACGCCAACATATTAATCGTCCTTTTGCAATTGTTCTTGATAATAAAGTCTTAACTGCTCCCGTCATTAATAGTGTCATCCCTAATGGACAAGGACAAATTACAGGCAATTTTGATTCTAAAGAAGCATCAACTCTTGCTGCTCTACTAAGAGCTGGTGCTTTACCGGCACCATTAACTGTTATTGAAGAAAGAACTGTAGGTCCAAATCTTGGTGCTGATTCTATCAAAATGGGCTTATATACAGGCATTATAGGCTTTATTCTCGTTACAGTCTTTATTTTTCTTTTATACGGCATCTGGGGTATTATTGCTGATATAGCAATAGCATTGCATGCTATTTTGATATTCTCTGCTCTAAGTCTTCTTGGTGCAACACTTACCTTACCTGGCATTGCTGGTATTATTTTAGGTATTGGTATCGCTGTTGATGCCAATATTTTAATTAATGAACGTATTCGCGAAGAAAGCCAAAAAGATATAAGTGCCTTCGCTGCTTTAGATCGTGGATTTAAACAAGCTTTTGCAACTATTCTTGATGCCAATGTGACAGCTGTTATTGCAACTGTTTTACTATTTTGGTTTGGTACCGGCCCAGTTCGCGGTTTTGCTGTAACAATGTTGCTTGGCATTATTATATCGATGTTTACTGAAATCACCATAGTACGAATTATGATGATTTGGGTAGTGAATAAATGGAAAATAAAAAAACTGAAACTTCAGTCTTTTTTCAATTTTATCCCTAAAAATACCACTTTTCGTTTCATGAATGCTCGTTTCATTGGTATTGCTATTTCAATTGTTTTATCTCTGTTTTCAATTTTTTTGTTTTTTAAACCTGGTTTAAACTTTGGAATTGATTTCGTTGGTGGCAGCCAAATGACCATTACGACAAAAACACCTGCAAATTTGGCAACTTTGCGTTCACATCTTTCTGCTCTTAATATTGGTGAAGTTACACTACAGAATATTGATAATGAAAATACGATACTGATTCGCATACAGCAACAAAGTGGTGGAGAAATTCAACACACTATTGCTATTGATAAAGTCAAAAAAACTTTGCAAAGCATTTACCCAGATACAATATTTGATCAAACAGAAATTGTTGGTCCTAAAATTTCAGGTGAGCTTGCTACAGCTGGTGTTACTGCTGTCATTCTAGCAATAGCCGCTATGTCTCTCTATATCTGGTGGCGCTTTGAATGGTTTTTTGCGATCGGAGCAATAGTTACACTTATCCTTGATATTACAAAAATGATTGGTTTTTTTGTTTTATTTCAATTTGATTTCAATTTAACAGCCATTGCTGCTCTTTTGACAATTGTTGGTTATTCAATTAACGATAAAGTCGTTGTGTATGATCGAATGCGTGAAAATATGCGTCTTTATAAACAAACACCACTGCGTGAAATAATTGATCTTTCAATTAATCAGGTTTTTATACGCTGTATTTTTACATCAGCCACTACGGTATTAGCTATGTTACCTATGGCTCTATGGGGAGGAAGTGCTGTTAATAATTTTGCGTGGCCGATAGTCTTTGGGATTATTATTGCAACATCCTCTTCTATTTTTATTGCAGCTCCCATTTTATTATTATTAAATAATTGGTGCTATAGGAAAAATAAAAGAAACAACAATTCAAATTATATAACTACTAATTAAAATAGCGCGTTAATTTATATAATATGTTATTCTTTTTTCTTTTTAAAAATTATAATCATTGTGACAACTATTTCTAAAGAAAGCACTATACTATAATTATGCCTCACGATACGCCATTAATTACAACTATTGTTGCAGGTTTATGTTTAGCATTTATTTTCGGAATGATTGCTAACCGTTTGCGTGTCTCTCCATTAGTAGGATATCTATTAGCTGGTGTCATTGTAGGACCTAATGTTGGGAGTTTTAAAGTAGACTCTGTTTTGATCAACCAACTTGCTGAAATCGGCGTTATTTTGCTGATGTTTGGTGTTGGATTGCATTTTTCATTAAAAGATCTTTTATCTGTTAAAGCCATAGCTATTCCTGCAGCTATTATACAAATGGTATTTGCTACTTTTCTTGGCTTATGCCTCGGTTGGATTATGGGATGGGGATTTAGTGATGGTTTAGTATTTGGTTTAGCATTATCGACAGCAAGTACTGTAATCTTGCTGCGTGCTCTGCAAGAACGATACTTGATTGAAACAGAAAAAGGACGTATTGCCATTGGTTGGTTAATTATTGAAGATTTAGCTATGGTTCTAATCCTAGTTCTTATGCCTGCACTAGCAAACATCCTTGGTAATACAAAAAAGGAACCAATCGATCCTCTTATTCAATGGCTCAATTTAAACACCTGGGGAATTGTTGGCCTAACAATTTTAAAAATCATTATATTTTTTGCTCTAATGTTCGTTATTGGCAAGCGTTTTATACCATGGTTACTAAAAGTGAGCGCACAATCTGGATCGCGTGAATTGTTTCGCCTTAGTGTTTTTGCTATTGCAT
This sequence comes from Bartonella sp. AR 15-3, assembly GCF_002022445.1. Classification (GTDB taxonomy): domain Bacteria; phylum Pseudomonadota; class Alphaproteobacteria; order Rhizobiales; family Rhizobiaceae; genus Bartonella. The sequence continues at coordinate 866,053 of NZ_MUYE01000001.1, forward strand.
TAGGAGTAGCTTTTGGAGCTGCTCATTTATTTGGTGTTTCACTGTCTCTTGGTGCTTTTTTTGCAGGTATGATGATGAGCGAGTCAGAATTAAGTCATCGTGCAGCAGAAGAATCTTTACCACTGCGAGATGCATTCTCAGTTCTTTTTTTTGTTTCTGTGGGCATGTTATTCGATCCTACGAAAATTCTGACCAACTTTTTTTCTCTTCTCGCAACCTTATCGATTATCATCGTAGGAAAATCTGCTGTTGCTTTTTTTATTGTTAAAGCTTTCCGCTATTCCAATGGAATAGCTTTGACTATTTCGGCCAGCCTGGCACAAATTGGAGAATTTTCTTTTATCCTTACAGGACTGGGTTCAAGCCTTGGACTTTTAAATAACAACGCTCGCGATTTAATTCTTGGAGGTGCAATTCTTTCTATCTTGCTCAATCCTCTTGTTTTTATTGCTGTTGATAAAATTAAAAAATATCTAGAAAATTCTTCTGCTAACTCGCAAGATAAACAAACAATTATTAATATCAATCCTGAAGATTTCGATGAAGAAGCTCTATCAATTACTTCAAAAACTAACCATATTGTGATTATTGGTTATAGCTGTATTGGAAAATACATAACACTGCCTTTAATAGAAAGAGGTCAGCCTATTATAGTAGTTGAAGAATCAAAGCGTCTTGCTGATAAAGCAATAGCAAATGGAATAGAAACCATTTGTGGTAATATCATTAAAAAGGAAATTATTAATGCAGCCAATATTAAAAGCGCATGTAAAGTCGTTATTACAATGCGAAGTACCATTGAAGCGGGACAATGTATAGTAAATATACGCCATCTGAACAAAAACCTTCAAATAATCGCTCATGCACTATCTGAATCAGAAACATCTTATTTAATGGATTTAGGAGCAGATATTGTAGTAACGAATGACAAAGAAATCGCTAATGGTTTTATTGAGTATATAATTGGACAGCGATCTGTAACAAATACGCTTAATAACGAATTAACTTTACAAAAAATGTAAACAAAAACCAAAACGGGTAAATGAAGTGTGAAACTACAGAAATTTATATGGCCATTTATTGGCATTTTAGCAATGTTGATATCGATTCGCATTCTTTATATAAAGTTATCTGCTATTTCGTTTAGTGCTGTATTAGAACGTCTTTCTAATTTAAGCACGCATCATTGGCTTTTAGCCTGTCTTTGTTCATTCATTGCTTATACAGCTCTTGCTGGTTATGATCGAATTGCCTTGCAACATCTTGGTCGTAAAATTTCTTGGATATTTATAGCTATATGTTCATTCACTACTTATGCGCTCTCACATAATATCGGTGCATCAGTTTTTTCTGGTGCTATCGTACGTTATCGCGCTTATACAATAAAAGGGCTAAGTGGAACAGAAATTGCTATATTAGTGGCCTTTTGTTCATTCACTTTTGTAATTGGTACAATCTTACTTTCTGGTATTGTCTTAATTTTACAACCAGAAATTATTACCCTCATTCACAATGATCTTCCCAAGTGGCTAGGAAAGATAATTGGTGTAATTTTACTGACCTGTATAGCTCTTTATATTTTCGGCAGTTGGTTGCAGTTAAAACCCTTACGTATAAGCAAAAAAATTCAGCTTTTTTATCCACGGCTTAAAATTGTTATTCGACAACTTATTATTAGCCCATTAGAGATTTTAGGAGCAGCAGGAATTATATATGCTGTACTACCACATGATGCTGATATTAATTTTATCTCTGTACTTGGCGTATTCCTTGCCTCTTTCTCCATAACTCTTCTCTCTAACGCCCCCGCAGGAGGTATAGGAGTACTTGAGGCTTTATTTATAACAGGTATGCCTAATATAGACCCCACCGATGTTATTGCAGCAATTATCGTATTTAGAATGCTTTATTTGATCATACCATTTATCATTTCACTATTCTTTATAGCAATTTTTGAAACCAACCAATATTTTAAACGCATACAAAAAAAACCGCCTGAATAAAAAAGAATTATATTATGTTGATACAAACTAATATCTAACTTAACTAATAAGATTTCCACAGGAGAACTCGTTTAAAGCTTAATTCCTTCACATATGATTAGCAATCTACTACTGTGATAATACTTGAGTAATCGATACAAATAATTTTTTCATTATTTCAGTTATTGATTATAATTAAGTTTTCTTCTCCATTTATTTTATTACCACAACAATTAGTATTTCTACTACACAACAATTGGAGAAATAAGAACTTTAGAGATATTCCGGCGATCCATTTCAACGACTTTAAAACATAAACCTTCAGCTTCAAAACTTTCACCTTCATTTGGTAAATACCCCAAACGCCAAAGCATAAACCCTGCAAGCGTAGTATAACGGTCTGCGTCATCAACAAGATTACGTTCAAGATAACCGCTTAAACGACGGATATCAGCATATCCCTCAACAAGTAGCTTTCCGTCTTCGAGTTTTTCTGCCACAACAGATTCATCATCATCAGGAAAATCACCTGCAATCGCTTCAAAAATATCTGTTGGTGTTGCAATACCTTTCAAAGATCCATGCTCATCAACAATAATCGCAAGTTGAATTGGAGAATGACGTAATTTCTCCATTAATCTTAAAACACCTGTATTTTCATGAACAACAAGTGGCTCACGCATAGCTTTTTGCCAATTAATTTTTTTACCCTCAGCTAAATTTAAAAGAAGGTCTTTCGTCAAAGCGACACCGACAAATTCATCTACTTTTTCACGCGCAAGAATTAAGCGACTATGCTTAACTCGTTGCAATTCTTCACGCATTGCATTTTCGTCACCATTTAAATCTAACCATTCAACTTCATTACGTGGTGACATAATAGAACGCACAGGGCGATCTGCTAAATCAAGAACACCACGAATCATTTCTTTTTCTTCTGGCCGAAAAATTTCTGAAGTAGTAGCTTGTTCAACAATGACATCTACAGTTTCGCTAAGATTTCCAGCTTTTTTTCCACCTCCTAAGAGCCTCAAGACAGCATCAGCCGTCCGTTCACGTAGATCATTTGTCGTAATCATCTTTTCACGATTACGACGTCCAATTTGATTAAAAACTTCAATGACAACTGAAAAACCAATTGCAGCATACAAATAACCCTTTGGAATATGAAAGCCAAAGCCCTCAACAATGAGAGCAAAACCAATCATCATCAAGAAGCCAAGACACAAAATCACAATAGTAGGATGACGATTAACAAAATTCATAAGGATTCCTGATCCCCACATCATCACACCCATAGCGATAATAACCGCTATATACATAACCATTGTTTGGTCTTTAGCAATCATACCCGTTGCGGTGATAATACTATCAAGAGAAAACACTGCATCAAGCACAACAATTTGAATAATCACTTGCCAAAAAACAGCATAAATAACTCCTTTTTTTTGTGTATGCATTGTACCTTCTAATCTTTCGTGTAATTCCAATGTTCCTTTCGCTAATAAAAAAGCTCCACCACCAATCAAGATTAGGTTATGCCAACTAAATACAAAGGATGAGATGGAAAGAATTACCCTATCAAAACTCATTACCCAACCAATAACCGTGAGAAGACAAAGTCGCATCAATAACGCTAAAGTTAGCCCTATAAAACATGCACGATCACGTAAATGTAACGGTAATTTTTCTGCTAAGATCGCAATAAAAACAAGATTATCTATGCCTAAAACAATTTCGAGAAAAATTAATGTAACCAAGCCAAACCACGCATGGGGATCAGTGATCCATTCCATTATAGCTCACCCTTTAAAAATATCTTTAAAATTAAAAAGCTTAAGTACATGTTGCTGATGAAAAAGATCATAAACTTTCATCCGCATAAGTAATCAATAATATTGAGTACAAATAAATTACATGCAAAAGTAAGTATCTTCAAAGCAGCGTTTGAACCCATATGGTTATTGATGGAATATATAAAAAACAATAATAACCTACACCGCTTGACACTACAAGAAGGCTCTCCTGAATCTTGCCCGGGCATTACGCTCGACGACCCTCCAATTATGGCTCTACATTAAGTAGAACATCTATTTACAGAATATCTTAACTAATAGGTTTATTTTTATATAATATCAAGAGGAGAAGAATATTTTTTAACCTATAACATAACTATAAGCTCTCTTTATTCCCTATAAATAGATTAAAAACAACAAGCCTATCTAGACATCTTCTTTTTGAGACGTTATAGGAGAGTGCTCATTTTTACCTCTTGAAAAATGTGGGTGATTAGCTCAGTTGGTAGAGCAGCTGACTCTTAATCAGCGGGTCGTGGGTTCAATTCCCTCATCACCCACCAATAAAGTTCATTTGTTAATAAAGAAACATAAATAAAATTATAAAAAACTGTTATTAGCTTCAAATATCTTTTCTATCTACAATTGATTTACTTTAAATTCAGCGTGCTCTTAAATCTAAAGAATATTTTTAAAGTTTATCTCTGCAAAATATCTTGATATCAGAAACATAATAGAATGCGTTTAAGCTACTCGAAAATATCAATGGTCTTTAAAATTTTTATTATTCTAAAAATTTTACTTTTACATTAAAGATCATAAAAATTTGACAATAAAATCCTCAACGCTATTAAAACTCTAATAATCTCCATAGATTTTAAAGATTTAAATTTTTCTAGGTTTAGATCTTTTACTACTACAAAAGCTATTATTTACTTAAAAAGAAATTTGGGAAACAATTATATATATGATAAATTTTACTCATGAATTATCGGCATATTTATCATGCTGGCAATTTTGCTGATGTCTTTAAACACATTATTGTCACACGCATCATAGAATATCTTAAGCGCAAAGAAAAAGCCTTTCGCGTTATAGATACGCATGCGGGCATTGGACTCTATGATCTTTCTTCTGTAGAAGCACATAAAACAGAAGAATGGTGTGAAGGCGTCAAGCGACTTCTTTCAATTCCTATCCCCCAAGACTTAAAAGAACTTCTTGCTCCATGGTATAGTGTTATTTTTGCCTTCAATAAAGGAGCTAAAGAGATTGTATTCTATCCTGGATCACCTATTCTCATTCGCCAACTACTGCGTAAAAAAGATCGTCTAACCGCAATTGAATTGCACCGTGAAGATTACCAAATTCTAGCCCGTCACTTTTCTGGTGATTACCAAACAAAAATTCTGCATCTAAATGGTTGGCTTTCTTTAAATTCTCACCTACCACCAAAAGAAAGGCGTGGACTCATTTTCATTGATCCTTCTTTTGAACAACCAGGGGAATTTTCCCGTTTTATTGAAGGAATAGTGAAAGCATATAGACGTTTTTCTGGAGGAGTATATGCTTTATGGTATCCTGTTAAATATGATAAAGAGATTGAGGTTTTTCTTCATGCACTGCAAAAAACAGAAATTCCCAAAATTTTACAACTCGAGATGCGTATTCGGAAAAGCGCATCCCCACCTAAAATGGATGGTAGTGGCATGATTCTTATTAATCCTCCTTATCTTCTTGAAGACGAAATAAAAAAAATTGGTCCTTTCCTTATCAATCATCTTGGACAAGATAAGTATGCACATATTATACAAAAATGGCTTTCATAGAACTAACCTACGATATTGATTATTTTGTATTTTAAATAAAAATTCATGCTAAAAATTATCAATTTTGATGCCATAAATAAAAAAAATAGCAATTCATAAACAAAGCGCTTGACTAAAAACAAACATTTCATATTTCAAATATAAAATAGTTTCAGGTAAATTAATGAGCTTAGACAATCATATACTCCCCTGTACAAAAAACAAAGAAAAATTGCCTTCTTTATCTGACATTACATGGCACAATGCTCATCAAAAAAACAAGAATAACCAATCTAAAGGTGTTGCACTCATCCAAGAGTTTGTCAAAAATCTCCCTCATAAACCAGGAGTTTATCGGATGCTCAATGAAAATGGCGATATTCTCTATGTTGGCAAAGCGCGAAATCTCAAAAAACGTGTTTCACATTATAGCCATGAACATGGCCACAATAACCGTATCATACGCATGATTCGTGAAACGAATCATATGGAATTTGTTGTTACGCATACAGAAACAGAAGCCCTCCTTTTAGAGGCCAATTTAATTAAAAGATTACATCCACGTTTTAATGTTTTATTGCGTGATGATAAGACTTTACCTTATATCATTATCACAGATGATCATCGAGCACCTGCACTCTACAAACATCGTGGTGCCCGAACACGAAAAGCCCATTATTTTGGTCCTTTTGCTTCTTCGGAAGCGGTTACACAAACAATCAATGTTTTACAACGCGCCTTTTTATTACGAACTTGCACTGATTCAGTTCTTGAAAACTGTACACGGCCTTGCTTGCTTTATCAAATTAAACGCTGTTCAGCTCCTTGTACATATGAAATTAGCAATAGTGATTATTTACAACTTGTTAAAAAAGCAAAAGCTTTTCTTTCAGGAAAAAGTCAATCAATTAAAAATGATATGGTTCAAGCTATGCATAAAGCTGCAGAAAACCTTGATTTTGAACGCGCTATAACCTATCGCAACCGCTTATCAGCTCTTTCTTACATACAAAGCCGTCAGAGTATTAATCCTCAAACTGTGAAAGAAGCAGATGTTTTCGCAATTGCACAACAAGAAGGAATGACTTGTATTCAAGTATTTTTTTTCCGTATGGGCCAAAATTGGGGAAATCGATCCTATTTTCCAAAAGCAGATCCGTCTTTTTCCAGCTCTGAAATTCTAGCAAGTTTTCTTATACAATTTTATGATAATAAGCCAATTCCAAAGCTTATCCTTTTGTCTAATACAATTGAAGAAGAAATACTTATCACTCAAGCATTAAGCCTGAAAGCAAACCACAAAATAGTTTTATCTTTACCAAAACAAGGAGAACGCAAAGCTCTTGTGAATCATGCTTACACTAATGCCCATGAAGCACTCCAACGCAAGCTTTCTGAAACATCAGCACACAAAAAACTCCTTCATAGTATTGTTAAAACATTTCAACTGTCCCATACCCCACGCCGTATAGAAGTATACGACAACTCACATATTATGGGAACTAATGCAGTGGGTGTAATGATTGTTGTTGACCAAACAGGTTTTGTAAAAAATCAATACCGTAAATTTAATATTTGCTCGACCAATATCAAACCTGGTGATGATCTCGGTATGATGAAAGAAGTAATTGAACGAAGATTTTTACGCCTTCTCAAAACGTATGGTTTACCTAACAAAAATAAAAATATTGGCTATGAAGATTCTTGTCCCCCATGGCCTGATCTTATATTAATTGATGGAGGACAAGGACAAATAAATATTACCAACGCAGTGTTATCTGAATTAGATTTAGGTGATTTTATCACTGTAATCGGCATAGCTAAAGGCGTTGATCGGAAAGCCGGTCTAGAACGGTTTTTTGTAAAAGGAAAACAACCTTTTACACTCCCCCCAGACAATCCTATTCTTTATTTTCTACAACGTTTACGCGATGAAGCACATCGTTTTGCAGTTGAAACTCATAAAGCAAAACGAAAAAAAGAAGCATTCAAGAATCCACTTGATGAAATTGAAAAAATAGGTCCTACGAGAAAGCGTGCTTTGCTTAACTATTTCGGAAGCTCTAAAGCAGTTTCCAGAGCATCTGTTGAAGACTTAACAAAAGTTGTAGGTATTTCTAAAGCAATTGCGTACAAAATTCATAACTATTTTAATAAAAAATAAGGCTTGTTTCATAAGCTTTGCCTTGTTACGTTCATACAATAAATTATACTCTAAAAACTGAAAATTGCTCTATGAAAAATCATACTTTTTCTTTTCCTAATATTCTGACTTATGCACGAATCATTGCTGTTCCATTGGTTGTAGCATGTTTTTTCTTAGAAGGGCGACTACAATCAAGTGATATTGCTCGTTGGACTGCTGTATCTATTTTTATTATTGCATCTATTACTGACTTTTTGGATGGCTATCTTGCCCGTATTTGGCAACAAACTTCTAATATTGGTCGCATGTTAGATCCAATTGCAGATAAACTTCTCGTCTCTGCCTGCCTGCTCTTACTTGCTGCAGAAAGCACTATCGCCGGGTGGACACTTTGGGCAGCGATTATTATTCTTTGCCGAGAAATTCTTGTCTCTGGATTACGTGAATATTTAGCTGAGTTAAAAGTAAGTGTTCCTGTCTCTCGTTTTGCAAAATGGAAAACTTTTGTACAAATGATAGCTATTATATTACTCTTAGCAGGGCCTGCCGCTAATAAAATAATTCCTTACACAACAGAATTCGGCATTGCTATGCTATGGATTGCTGCTTTGCTTACATTATGGACAGGATGGGATTATTTCCGCGCCGGCTTGAAGCATGTTATCACATAAAAAAATAAACCACAAAACTACAACATGAATAAAGGCTCATTACACTAAATAATAAGGCATTTACCATTACTTCAACTGACACATAGAACATTTGGAAAATAAGGCATATATATAATTAAAATCTAAGAAGGTAGAAAAATACTTTTTAGACATAATCATATCAACATGCTCTTTTTAAAGCGAATAATTTTGCTAAAAAAGTCCCGCAATATATTTCAGAACTTTTCATTTTCTAAATGTCCTTTTATTAACCAACAATTTCAATGTCGGAAAACCAATAAGCTATCTCCGTTTTTGCAGATTCAGCACTATCTGAACCATGGACAGAGTTTTCACTAATCGATAAAGCATGTACTTTGCGAATCGTTCCTTCCTGTGCATCTATAGGATTTGTGGCTCCCATAATTTCACGATTGTTAACGATTGCATTTTTCCCCTCTAAAACCTGCACAACAGTTGGGCCAGAAGACATAAATGTTACCAACTCTTCAAAAAATGGACGCCCTTTATGGATTACATAAAATCTCTCTGCTTGCTGTCGACTCATCCACACGCGCTTAGATGCGATAACACGCAATCCAGCATCTTCAAGCATTTTTGTAATTGCCCCTGTCAAATTACGGCGTGTTGCATCCGGTTTAATCATCGATAAAGTCCGCTCTACAGCCATTTGATTATCTACCTTTCTTTCATTTAAAAACTGTCTTCACTTCTCTATAACAAGTAAAGAACCTTCTACCAAGTAACGGTAAGAAAATTTGTATTAATTTTCAATTGTATAATTCTTTTAAAGATCGTAATCTTCATATAATAAAAATGTTAGTAGTCATTTATCTTAATAATCATATCATCATTTTTCCTTCAAAAATTGAATAAACTTGTGCTTATTTAAAAATCATGAAAAGAAACTTTTCATTATATTGGTATTGAATGATATTACAATACGGATAACTGGATGTCTTTTGATCAATCGCACTAATGTTGCACTTCCCGCTAGTTCAAAAACTGGATTTGTTGGGAATAGTGGGGCTGGCAAATCAACTCTTTTTCGCGTTATTACAGGTGTAATTTCGCCTGAAAATAGTGAGGTTCTTATACCACAAAAGCAGGAATTAGTTTAGTCTTCCAGGAAGCATCAGCAACCGAACAGTCCTTACTCGAAATTGTTTTACGCAGACAAAGAACTTATTAATCTTCTCCGTGGATCAGAAACAACTACTAACCCGATGCATATTGCGAATATTCATCTACATTTAAATGATATTAATACTCATTCCGCAAAAGCACGCGCTAGTAAAATTCTTTCCGATCCAGGGTTTGATCATCATACACACCAACAACCTTATCCTCTTTTTCTGGTGGATGGCGCATGCGTATTGCATTGGCAGCTGTGCTTTTTACTGAACCTGATCTTTTATTGCTCGATGAATCAACAAATTATCTTGATATTGATAGTCGTAAAGAACTAATCCATGCACTTAATAATTTTAACGGAGCTATTATACTCATTTCTCATGATCGTCACCTTATTGAAGTATCAATGGAACAGTTTTAGCTTGTAAAAATAGAACCATTCTACCTTATGATGGTGATATCAACACTTGCCGTACAGAAATTCTTGGCCTTTCCTCTAAAAAAAAACAAATACCTCTCTTAAAAAAGAACTTTTTCATTTCTAAAAATGAGCGAAGAAAGATCAACACACAAAATCGCTCTCTTCTTACACCATTACGCAAACAAACCGCTGAGACTGAAGCACTAATCAATTTCTCTTCAAAAACATTAAATAATTTGACTAAGAATTAATTCCTGCTTTTTCCATAATCAGTCTTCTGAAAAAGAAAAAGAACGCGCTAAAACAATGAAAAAACTAAAAGAAGCGGAAACACTTTGGTTTGATTTATCTAATCAATACGAAACAAAAGATCACGCAAAAACATCGCCACCATACCATTAGCTATCTCGCTTAGTAGCATAACAGCTCTTCCACAAAAAAGACCTTTAAAAACTTCTCATACAATAGAAATCACAACACAACAAACCGCATCTAGATTCTAGAAACTATAACGTAACCCTACAGCACCTTGAAGGGACTGTTCTACCTTCTCTCCTTTGAGATAATGAGTTTCAGCATAAAATGATAAGTTTTTACCAACAAAACTATTCAAACCAATTCCTAATTTACCTGCATTCCTAGACAAATCAGTGGTAAATTCATGTTGCTGATTAATTATCGTATGATTGCTATCTATATATTCACGCAACCAAGCCGCTGTTATATAAGTCATTAAGTGAGTATCACTATTTAAACTAAACTTATGACCTACAGATACTCCAACTTCACTGCGTAATGAAAGAGAGCTATCCATATCACCGATCATCTGATTAGAAAGTTTTACTTCCTGACCTGAAACACGTATTCCTGTTAATTGAGTATAAGGCTGTATCCAGGTATCTGGCGCTACATCAAAATAATAACCTACCTCAAATGAGCTACCTATAGCCCATTGATTATAATCGCCTTGAACACCCAAACCATTCGTTGAAATAGTCTTCAAATTATTGATATAATAATTATATTTCAAAACGCTATCTAAATACCATCCTTGATTATCAAAATAAGTCGCGTAAGCCCCAACACTGTAAGCATCCATACTACTGACACCGCCTCGCGCATGAGTAATACGCGCTTGATCATAACTTCCAAAACCACCAACATAAAAATCCCCATTCATTAGTTCTTTCAACCAATCAACACCTAATATTATACCCGTCTGATCAAGTCTAAAATGCGTATGATCTGTAGCCAAACGATCTCTACCCTTGATCCCATATGTCCACAACGCTGTATTCTTCTTGTTCCTTCCCAAAATACCTCTTCCAAAACGCAAACTTTGCAACTCATTATTAAAAACTAGTTCAGGAGCTACTGCCAAAGATAACAATGCATCCGTCGATGGTGTTGTAGGCGGTGTCGGTATTGGTTTTGGCACTCGATCTGGATCTGGAGGACTTGGCTTATCAAAATGATCTGCTGCTAAATACCAAATCTTTTCAGAATCATTTTTTCTTTGCTTCAAACTATACATATAAGTGCCACCATCAACAGCATTAATTTTTGCTCCGGAAAAATCTGCTAGAGTAAAATGAGCTCCTGCACTTTTATCGGTAACCAAATCACGTTGTTGTGAAAGAGGATTGGTAATTTCAGCACCTGAATCAACAACGCTTATCATGTGATTACCATCACCCTTGTCAATCAAAAGATAATCACCACGATCCTCTGCAATAGTAGTATTAAATCTAAAATGTAAACTTCCTAATTCACCAGAAAGGTTCTCAATATGAAGACGAGAATAACGTGCTTGAGGCTGATCAAAGACAAAACTAACAATCCCCTCCTTACCACTTAGTTTCTTAATCAAAGCGCTGTCTTTATCACGTGCACTAATAACAAATAATCCTGTATCTTTTCCATTTAAAATAAAGTTTTCTACTGTAGATTGATTTTTTTCATCACCAGCATAAAGAAAAAACTTTCCAGAATTATTAATTGTTGTATCTCCTTCTAATATTGCACCAGCATATGCCCATGAACTTGCATGATCATTAATAGTTAGACCGTATACATAACCGCCCTTATATATTTCTTGGACAGCATTATCATGTAAAGCAACAGTGATAGCTGTACCTTTTGCAAAAACGCGCTGCCTTCCATCTCTAAAAATTTCAGTATTTACTGCACTACCTCCCTCTCCATTATCTTTTGCATAAAGATTTTGTATTCCTCCTTCCATTACTTTTGCATTCCATACCACACCATCTCCATATATATGCTGCTCTTCCCTTATATAACCTTCACCATAAGGGTAAGCTTCTAGATTATTTGAAGATGCAGATAATAATACCTGCTCCTGCCTTTCTACGCCCATATTAGCATTAGATGAAGCAGCTTGTGCAAGAGAAATATTCATGACTAACATTCCAGAAACTAATTTATAGCGCATTGTCCAAACCCTACTATCAAAATTAATGAATTAAGTAGCCTCAATCATCACGATGAAAAATCTCAAAACAGAGAATGAGGTTATTCTTGTTTAAAAACTATAACGCACTCCTAAAACACCCTGAAGTGATTGCTTTGTCTTCTTCCCTCTGAGATAATGAGCTTCAACATAAAAATTCAAATTCTCACTAAAAAAACTATTCAAACCAACACCAAGTTTACCAGTACTACCGGATAAATCAGTGTTAAATTTATGCTGTTTATTAATTATTGTATGATTGTTATCTATATATTCACGCAACCAAGCTGTTGTTAGATAAGTCATCATCTGAGCAGAAGTATCTAAATTCAATTCACGACCTATAGATATCCCAATTTCGCTACGCAATGAAGTATATGGACTAATATTACCTGTCATTTCATTGGAAAGCTTTACTTCTTTACCCTCAACTTTTAACCAAATTAATTGGGCATAAGGTTGAACCCAAGTATCTTGTGCTAACTTAACATGACGACCTACTTCAAATGAAGTACCTATCGCCTTCTGATTATAATCTCCTTTGATATTTAAACCATTCGTCGAAATAGCCTTCAAATTATTTTGATAATAATTATATTTTAAAATGCTATCTAAATACCAACCGCGATCACTAGAATAAGTCGCATAAAGCCCAACGCCATAAGCATTTACACGACTAATACCATCTCGTGCATGAGCAATATCTGATTGGTCATAACTACCAAAACCACCAATACAAATTTGTCCGTTCATTAAATCGTTTAACCCATCAATTCCTAGGATTATACCAGTTTGCTCCAACTTAAAATTCGTATGATCTGTAGAAAGATCTTCTTTACTCTTGATCCCAAATGTCCATAAAGAAGTATTCTTTTTATTTCTTCTTAAAAAGCCTCTTCCAGCACGCAAACTTTGTAACTCATTTTTAAAAACAAGCTCAGGAGCTACCGATAAGGATAGCAACGCGTCTGTCGATGGAGTAGTAGATAAAACAGACGTAGATATCAAATCTAATATTGGAAACTGTTCCTCATCATCTTGCTTCATCACTTGTGGAGAATGCTCTTGTTCTTCTAAACTGGCATTTTCTTCTAAATACAAATGATCCGAGTAAGCCGGAATCTCTTCATTAACATCCATCTGTTGTGTCAATATATATGGAACCACTTCAAAATCAGGCTTTTGCAACTGCTGTGAATCCAAGATTGAAGAATCACTCAATCCTAAATCATTAGGCATAACACTATCATGAGACTCTAAAACACGTTTGCGACTTTTTGCCCCATCTTTAGGGTCTAGATATGCTGAAATCTCTCTATTAACATCGACCTGTTGTGCTAAAACCACTTCAAAATCAGGCGTTTGCAATTGCGTTGGGTCCAAGATTGGAGAACCAGTCAGTATTGGATAACTCTGCACACCACTATCATGAGAATCAGAAACCGGCGCCCCATCCAAACTACGCGATCTTACATGCCGAGGAGAGCGAGACAAAATCTCTAGAGAACCCTGCTCAGACTGTCTTACATGCCGAGGAGAGCGAGACAAAATCTCTAGAGAACCCTGCTCAAACTGTCTTACATGCCGAGGAGGGCGAGACAAAATCTCTGAATGTTGACGAGAATTTTTGTTGTTTTTTAGTTTACTTTTATCCGATTTACCATTAGAAGTAGACGGGAAATCTGGAACTGGTTTTTGAATTAACCGTTTAGGAGGGGGACTTATATAACGAGATTGACCGGTATCTGCAGATAAAGACCACACCTTCCAATTTCCACTTTTTCTTCTCTGTTGTAAAGTGTACATATAAGCTCCACCATCGATAGCCCTAATTGACTCACCCGCACTATTCGCCAAAGTGAAACTCGCTTCTCCATTTTTACTTGTATCAATAACTAAATTGATCTCAGCAACACGACCATGACTTTGCGAAAAAAAAGTTGTAATTTCACGACCAGAATCGGCAACACTTATTGTATGCGTTCCTGAGCCATTTTTAATGAATATACGATCGCTTCCCTCCCCTACATCACTAATATTAAAATTGAAATGTAAATGCCCTGACAGCTTCTCAATATGAACTTTAGAATGACGTCTATCATATTCAACGGAAGAAAAACTTATTGTTCCACCATCCCCACCTAAATCCTCAATCTTAATCTCAGAATTACGGTTACCATTCCGTGCACCAACAGAAAATAATTTTTCAGCACTCCGCCCTTTGAAAGTAATATCCTCTTTTGTAATATAACTTATATCATCACCAGCATAAAAATGAAGATATCCTTGACCATTGACCCTTGTGACTCCCGTTAAACTTCCACCAACATGTACCCATGATTGCGCTTGATCTTGAATTGTTAAACCTTTTACTGTCCCACCAGGATATACCACTTGAAGAGCTTTATCTTTCAAAGTAACTCCCGAAGCTTCACCTCCTGCTAAAACAAGTTGTTTACCATTCGAAGAAACTTCAGTATTTGATGCAAAACCACCTTTTCCTGTTTTTCCTTTATAAAGATATTGTATCCCCCTCCCATGACTTTTGTATTCCATGCTTCCCCACCATCATACACATTTTGTTGCCCACTATTTCCATTTTTCCCAACAATTATAGCATCATAAGCACTACTTCGCTTAACTTCTGTACCAAGATTTCTAGGCTTTTCTTCAAAAATAAACTGCGAACCACCATCAACTCGAGTTGATATTGCAGTAGCTCCCCGTGTAATCAGCTGTTTTCCACCTTTAGAAACAGTAGCACTCGTTGAAGCTCCATTATTTTCAACCATCTCAAGACCACCCTCTTCAATTTTAGTGTGCATACTGATACCTTGAGTAACAATTGAAGAGTTTTTCAATACCTTTCCTTTGACAAACATAGAGGAGAAATCTCTTATTGTTGTACTTAAATCCAAAGTTTCATCAGACATCTCCTGCATCTGCTCCCGTGCATTCACACTTTCTATGAAAAAAGTACTGATCATTAATACTGAAAAACTTAATTTATAATATCGCACGATCTACACTCCATCACCAAAAACTAGATTAATACCCCCCTGATTATCAAATAGCTCGTTCATATATATCATAATGTGTTTTATATTACAATATATGTATCATAATGTGTTTTATATTACAACATAATAATATCTAACAAAGAACTATGATAACAAATTATATTGGATTATCAGCACTATTGAAAAATTAAAGAGAAAAATATACGTTTGCTATTATTATACAAAATGGATTTAATTAATTGAAGATTGATATTGCAGATTAAATTGCAGAAACACTCAAGATCTATCTTCTCTCAAAAAGAGTTTTCTGATCATTAATATCTGGCTTATAAAAATATAATTACAAAATGATCAGAAAACAAACCGCATCTAGATTCTAGAAACTATAACGTAACCCTACAGCACCTTGAAGGGACTGTTCTACCTTCTCTCCTTTGAGATAATGAGTTTCAGCATAAAATGATAAGTTTTTACCAACAAAACTATTCAAACCAATTCCTAATTTACCTGCATTCCTAGACAAATCAGTGGTAAATTCATGTTGCTGATTAATTATCGTATGATTGCTATCTATATATTCACGCAACCAAGCCGCTGTTATATAAGTCATTAAGTGAGTATCACTATTTAAACTAAACTTATGACCTACAGATACTCCAACTTCACTGCGTAATGAAAGAGAGCTATCCATATCACCGATCATCTGATTAGAAAGTTTTACTTCCTGACCTGAAACACGTATTCCTGTTAATTGAGTATAAGGCTGTATCCAGGTATCTGGCGCTACATCAAAATAATAACCTACCTCAAATGAGCTACCTATAGCCCATTGATTATAATCGCCTTGAACACCCAAACCATTCGTTGAAATAGTCTTCAAATTATTGATATAATAATTATATTTCAAAACGCTATCTAAATACCATCCTTGATTATCAAAATAAGTCGCGTAAGCCCCAACACTGTAAGCATCCATACTACTGACACCGCCTCGCGCATGAGTAATACGCGCTTGATCATAACTTCCAAAACCACCAACATAAAAATCCCCATTCATTAGTTCTTTCAACCAATCAACACCTAATATTATACCCGTCTGATCAAGTCTAAAATGCGTATGATCTGTAGCCAAACGATCTCTACCCTTGATCCCATATGTCCACAACGCTGTATTCTTCTTGTTCCTTCCCAAAATACCTCTTCCAAAACGCAAACTTTGCAACTCATTATTAAAAACTAGTTCAGGAGCTACTGCCAAAGATAACAATGCATCCGTCGATGGTGTTGTAGGCGGTGTCGGTATTGGTTTTGGCACTCGATCTGGATCTGGAGGACTTGGCTTATCAAAATGATCTGCTGCTAAATACCAAATCTTTTCAGAATCATTTTTTCTTTGCTTCAAACTATACATATAAGTGCCACCATCAACAGCATTAATTTTTGCTCCGGAAAAATCTGCTAGAGTAAAATGAGCTCCTGCACTTTTATCGGTAACCAAATCACGTTGTTGTGAAAGAGGATTGGTAATTTCAGCACCTGAATCAACAACGCTTATCATGTGATTACCATCACCCTTGTCAATCAAAAGATAATCACCACGATCCTCTGCAATAGTAGTATTAAATCTAAAATGTAAACTTCCTAATTCACCAGAAAGGTTCTCAATATGAAGACGAGAATAACGTGCTTGAGGCTGATCAAAGACAAAACTAACAATCCCCTCCTTACCACTTAGTTTCTTAATCAAAGCGCTGTCTTTATCACGTGCACTAATAACAAATAATCCTGTATCTTTTCCATTTAAAATAAAGTTTTCTACTGTAGATTGATTTTTTTCATCACCAGCATAAAGAAAAAACTTTCCAGAATTATTAATTGTTGTATCTCCTTCTAATATTGCACCAGCATATGCCCATGAACTTGCATGATCATTAATAGTTAGACCGTATACATAACCGCCCTTATATATTTCTTGGACAGCATTATCATGTAAAGCAACAGTGATAGCTGTACCTTTTGCAAAAACGCGCTGCCTTCCATCTCTAAAAATTTCAGTATTTACTGCACTACCTCCCTCTCCATTATCTTTTGCATAAAGATTTTGTATTCCTCCTTCCATTACTTTTGCATTCCATACCACACCACCTTCATATATATGTTGCTCTCCACTTATAGCACCTTCACCATAAATGATAGTATCATAAGCAGAACTGTTTGTTATTTTGCCTCCAACACTGCCTTCCCCAAAAATAAACTGTTTACCACCATAAATTTTCGTTCCCTCTGTTTTTCCTCCATCCCTAACTTGCTGTTGTCCATCTTTGTAAATAGTAGCATTCCTTGAAAAACCTTGTTTATCTTTGAACGCCATAACAGTTTCAACACCGCCATTTTCAATTTTAGTACCTTTACTCAAACCGCCTGCATAAATATAAAGGTTTCCAGAATTTCTAACTATGTTATTGATAGACCAACCTGGATTATCTTGCTCGCCATCATTACCAACGTAGATTTTAACATCATTACCTATTATGAAATTTTTTAAAATTGCTCCATCTTCAATAACAGTAATTTCACCTTTTCTAACAAATTCAGTATTTTTTTCTTTCTCATTCTGATCATAAACAACATTACCACTATAACTGCCATCAAATCTCTGCATTGCATTCTTATCTGCATTCGCAGCTCCCACAAAAGAGCTACTAATCATAAGTATCCAATAACCTAACTTCCACTTATATTGCATAACTACACCCTTATTATTCCGTCTTGGACAAACTAATGGGAGTAAATAATTCTGCAAAATTACATTTCAACCAGAACCCATCAAAATTTACAAAAAGTATAAAGTGTACAGACCTTTAATAGCTTGTGTTTTAAAATACAAAACCATTCCATCTTTCCAAATTTTGGCTCCACCCTCTCAGCATTTTATAAAAAAGAATTTTTTAACAAGCATATATTTTTATTGCTTCATCTTTTCAGAAAACATTCTTCAGAATTAAACGATATACATTGTACATTTGATATTTTTTAAAATATTAAATTACTCATTTTTATTATTAGGTAAAAAATACACTACACATAAAAATCAGAAACTAGAACTTTTAATAGCAATTTCAATATGCTATTCTGAGCTCTGGTGTAACATAATTAGTACAGAAAACTTTAAAATAAGACTTTTACTAATATTATTAATAATATCCATCCGACACGAATAAATCAAAGATTCTGTATAAAGCTCTAATCTGATTTTTGAAATGATATGAAACAAAAATACAACAAATTAGCAAAATCACTATAAGTCAATACAGAATAGGCTATAACTAAACTACCTGCGCAAATAAACTATCAAAATCTAAACTATATCGCTTAATATATGCGTCTGCAAAATTTATGAAAACTGCTAAGCTTTAATATCATTGGTAATTTCATGCAAAAAATATAAGCGTATCCATTCACTTTTTCACTACACTCAATCGTAAAAAACTCTTCTGCTTTACCTAAAATAAAGCAAAAATTTTTGAAAAGTAGCCTCTTTATTTTCTTGAATGCCATCCATGCATAAAAATAAAGAAGCAATAATTTACAATTTAACTGGCTCTCTGGGTTATAGCCATACTTTCTGAGTGATTAATTTTGAGATTTTTAGCTTGCAGATACACTTTCTCACCCGCTTTAAAAAGTTTTGTAATTTTCTCTGCTTTATTCACTGACACGCCCAAATTTTGAGCGAGCTTTTCATAATTATTATCATGAAGTGCTTGATACTCGCTAAATGAAAGACGCTTCATGACGTCAGATACAAAATCACAAATCTCCTGCTGTAATGAACAAGAAGTGTCTAATACTTCTTGCCGCATATTTTCTGGCAAATTTAAAACATCTTGTATTTCCTTATGGGGCATTGCTACAGCTTTCCTTTTAAAACTATTGTGTGCTTCGTATTGTTGTAAAATTGCATCTCTAGCGTATATTACATTATCTATATATTGATTAATTGCAAGCCTAAGGTCACCACAACATTCTTCAGCTTTCTTGCGCTTTGAATTTTTCATACCAAATATCTCAACACCTGCAAGCACATGAATAGATTGAGGAGATTCCATAATTTTATCCACAAGCCTCTCCGTATTCCGCTTCGCAACCTGCGTATCAAAACATACAAATTCATTAATAAATTCCATATTTTTTTTCAATATTTCTGAATCATCATAAACAACTCTTGAATAATACTCAACATTTTCCAAGCTTCTTTGAACAAAAGAATCTTTTTTAACTCTTTTAATAATTTCTTCTTTCGCCAAAGAAACTAATACTCCTTCTGGAATGAGAATGTCTCCAAAATCCTCAGGTATTACAGCTGTAAAAGACATTTTATCACCTAATTTTAATGTTTTTAATTCTTCTGCCATTAAATAATCTTTATGACATACGACGTACGCATCTTCCGTTTCGACTAGGATGGCATTTGAACTCCAGTTTCTACAGATACCACCATAAACAATATCTTTACGAGGAGCTACAATAATCTGATTTTTTATATTTTTATCTTGACATTTATTATTTTTGATAAACTCTTTCAGCATACACACTTTGTTTGGATCAGAAACATCTTCAAAAAAGTGTTCTATAGGAGCTAGATCGCCTATGTTGCCTTTTAAAGTTTTTGCAGCATCGCTGACAAGTTTCATGCGTTCTTTTGTTATAACTGAAAAATCAAGTTTATAGTTGGCAACTTGAGCAAGCTGCTCAAAAAACACCATTTGCGTACATTCATTCCCACTGATAAAAGGGTATGTATCATTAAGCAAAGAAAAGATTCTTGCTACATTATGAGAGAATTCTTCGCACGATAAATCTTTCAGATTATTCTTCTCGAAAAGAATTTTGTCAATTTTTTTAAAACGTTCTTGAATTTCCTTACTGCTTACAGAGCTCAATTTTTCCATTGGTAACAGCTTGGTTTTTTTTATATCCTCTAAATATGAAATTTCGTCACGTGTCTGCCCAGCCCACTCAAACATATTCCCAAATAAGCGCTTATGAAGACATTTAAGATAAGAGGAATCAAATTGTTCTGGTACCTCTTCACAAGATAGATTAACAATTGCTTTTGCTATATCATGTGCACTTCTTTTATGAAGAGCAACTGCATCTGTTATTCCATATTTATTTACCAGCATTCCATTAGTAGTAATAACACCATGGGTTGAATATTTCTTTCGCACCTTTACTTCTTTCACAGAAGAATCCATCTGAGTGTTAAACTGCTTTAGTGAATAATCTCCGCTCGCATATTTCTTTAAAATGTCTAACGTTTTAGGGGCAAGAATATACCCTTCAAGCATACACGCACTGATGACTGAATTAACTGTTGCACGACGCTTTATCATTAGACTTCGAGGTATAGCATAATCCGAAGCATATTTCGAAACTGCTTGTTCCTGTATCTTTCTTTTAAACATTTAACAGATCCCTTTTAAGAAACTCTTTCTCTCTTCAAATTTGCCCTAAAACATAAAAACATACTTTTACACACCACTTCAGAAAATCATCATAAAAAGCTCCTTATAACTAGGCACAAATTCTCACCGCCTTGCAAATATTAAAGCTAGTTACTAGCGTTTCATACCAATTTACTAATTTACTAATTTAAACATTTTGATTTTTTGAAATAAAATGAAAGTATAACAAAATTTCAATAAAAAATACAATAAAAATCAAGAACATTATACATTCTTGACTTATAGGTAACACTTTATTATATGGATTTTATACTCAATTGAAAATATCAAAATGTAATTACAAATCTGATTAACAAAAGCAACGCGTATTTCATGCAAATATGTATTTTTTTATGCAAATATATAGTTTTTCATTTTTGTTTAATTTAGAATTCACAGCATAAAATCAACAAGGCTAATGATTCGATATTGATATGAATTTTTTATAATTATAAATTTGTAATTTAATTTCACACATAAAGGAACTTTCTATCCATGTCTACAAGCATAGAAAAATGCAGCACTAATCGAGAATCTTCACCCCGTCGAGTTTTATTCGCGAGTTTTATCGGCACAACAATAGAATATTTTGATTTTTATGTTTTTTCAACTGCCGCAGCCCTCATATTTCCTCGATTATTTTTCCCATCTCAAAATGAACAGCTCGCTATTTTGCAATCCTTCCTTGTTTTTGGTGTCGCCTTCCTATCGCGCCCTATAGGATCAGTTATTTTTGGACACTTTGGTGATAAAATTGGACGAAAAATAACACTCATTGCCTCTCTTCTTACAATGGGTATTTCAACAATTATTATTGGCATTTTACCTACTTATGAAACAGCTGGATGGTTTGCACCTTTCCTTTTAACAGTGTGTCGTTTTGGACAAGGAATCGGATTAGGAGGAGAATGGGGAGGAGCTGTGTTACTCGCAACAGAAAATGCTCCCCAGAAAAACGTAGTTGGTATGCAATGTTTCCGCAATTAGGCGCTCCAATCGGTTTATGTGTATCTATTATAGTTTATTTAGCATTATGGCATGTGCTTGATGAAGAGCAACTTTTTTCATGGGGATGGCGTATTCCTTTTGTTGGCTCAATTGTCTTCATTATTTTAGGATTATGGATTCGTATGTCGATCAATGAAACAATTGAATTCAAAAAAAATGTAGGCCACGAAAAAGTCTCTAAAATACCTATGCTAGATGTATTCTTCAAACACCCACGAATTTTGTTTCTTGGTACATTTTGTAGCATGACAGTTCTTGTCTTATTTTACTTGGTTACTACTTATTTGCTAAGTTATTCAACAAATCATCTGCAATTATCATTTAATGAAGCACTTCAAGTGGAAATGATCGGTGCTGTTTTTTTTGGTATTTTTACTATTCTTACAGGAAAAATTGCTAATCATATTAAACGCAGAAGTTTGATGATTTGGGTTACAATAGCTACTGGCATTTATTCCTTTGCAATTCCTTACTTCTTCGATAATGGAATTTTAGGTATTTGTGCAATGTCTGTTATTGGTTTATCTCTGATGGGAATGACATATAGTCAGATTGGAGCAGTTCTTTCATCAGCATATCCAACAGAAGTTCGATATAGTGGTGTTTCTATAACCTTTAATTTAGCTGGTATTTTAGGCGCAGCTATTGCACCTTATATTGCAGAATATCTAGTACAACATTTTAGTACTTCTTATATTAGTTATTATCTCTTCTTATCTTCTTTTATCTCACTCGTTTGCTTTATTGGCTTTACAGATGAAGAGATATCACACTAAAATACAATATAATGAAACTAATATTAGCGGCAGAGATGCCGCTAATTTCATTCGTAAAGGCATCGGTTTAGGTAAAGTCCACCATAATATTCCAGCAAATAATGCACAAAGGAAAAAGAATAAGATATCAATAATAATGGTATTAATATGAGAAACAGAAAATATCTGCGATAGAATATTTGTTGTTCCCAACCATGAAACACAAAAAAAAGCTAATATTACAGCCCACAGAATAAGTAAAACTCGATCAAATATCATTATCATTCCATTTGAATATTTTAATCTTAGGCTATATTTTTATCACCCCTAAAATAAAAATCATAAGAAAAACTCAACCTGATTATTTCCCAAACAAGAGCACTGATTTATGAGAGCTCAATACTAAAAAAATCAAAATAAAGTTATCCTATGCCTCAAACCTGCTGCTCCCAACGATGATCTTCAGTCTGCTGCCAATAAGTTAAATTATAATTTTTTGTTTTATAGTCTTTCCACTGTTCGCGAATAAGATTCAATTGTGCATCATTATGACCATCAAACATAATCACAATTCGTTGATAAATATCAATATCTGAACAAACAGCTCCTTCTATAAGAAAGCGCACTTGTGAATCATTGGGATTTTCTTGTCCTGTAGTAAGAAATACAGGCTGCAGATCTGGATAGTTATCATATTCCGTCCCATGCCCAATAAATGATTCATCAGAATAAACCCATAAACAAGTATCTATAAAATTGCATTGTTCTTTACTCATACATTGTATTGTTATTCTACCAAAACGTTTCAATGCACGCTCCACCAACACAGGCAAAGTATCTTTTAAAGTTGACTTCGTTAAATGATAGAAAAGAATATCAACCATTTTAATCCTCAACGCTTTTCATTATAACGCACTATTAGCTCTTCATTAAGTCTTCAATATTTTATATAATAAAGTAAGTTAGAGTTGAAAATCTTGTTTTATTTTAATGATTATATTCTGAAAAATAATATCATATATTGATATTTATAAAATTATATTATTCTCATATAAGCCAAAAAATAAGATGATTATATAATTGCAATCATAGCTTTTCTTTTTGCATTCTTTAATAAGATTGCTTCTTTCACATAAAGCTGCATATCATTTGATGTAGCTAATTCATATAACTTTTAAAGAGGAATTTTTACTTTCGCCTAATCCTATTTCTCTAAAATATCCACAAATGTAAAAAGCACTTAGAATAATACTCTGTTTATAGAGTAACAAGCCAACACTACCACTATATTTACTAATTCCTGATATTATAATTTCCTTGCATTTAAATATTTCATACAAAATGTCTTGATTCTTTTCTCAAACGATTTTATTCATATAGCAGTCTCGTTACGTAATGCATACATAAAATACCTTGTTAATTCAAAATAAGAAAGACTGAAAAATATTATTCTGTTGGAAACTTATTACTCAAAATAATAAATGAATCGCCCATATGAGGCTAACCATATTTAAGATAAGTAGATCATCTTCTATTGCTAATGGGAAACAAGAATACGCACATAGAAACAATCTTTAAATTTTGATTATATGCTTAAATTTAACGCATTATAGAATATCTATTTTGAAGTGAAAACTGAGGATAACATTTATTCTATGCGGATTCTTGAATTATATATATTAAAACGCATTTTTATTCTTTTTAGTGCTGTGATGCTTGGAGCAATTGGCATCAGTTGGACTGTACAAATTCTTGCACGAATCAATTTTCTTACAACAAGTGGACAAACATTTTTAACAATTTTATATTTTTCATCTCTGTTAATTCCTTCTGTCACTTCTCTTGTTATACCATTCGCATTAGTTATTGCAATTACAATCATCCTTTCAACAATGAATCAAGATACAGAATTAGCTGTTATCAGCGCCTCGGGCATATCCAAAAATATTGTTTGGAAGCCAATTCTTCTTTTAGCAATTTTGGCTTCATTTACTTCCTTTTCCATTACTAATTTTATTGCCCCTCACGCACGTCTTAATATGCGACAAATGTTAGCAAATGCTCATTCTGATCTTATTAGCCTTTTCATTCGTGAGGGTAGCTTCCAAGAATTAGCTAAAAATCTTTACATAGAAATTGGTGAACGAAATGCAAATGGAACCATTGGCCGTCTTTTCATTGCTGATCAACGCGATCACCAGCTTGGGCTTTTTTACTATGCAGCAAAAGGAGCTATTGTTAACAATAAAAAAGGCAATTTTTTAATCCTCAATGATGGCGAGATAGAAAGAATTGATTATAAAAATGATAATGTTTCAATTATCAAATTTAGCTCCTATACTTTTAGTCTAAGCGAATTTATTCCCAATAAGAAAACACCTAATATTTATCCTAAAGATCGTCCTCTTTCTTATTTATCCAACCCTAGTCCAAACGATCCTCATTATCAACGAAAACCGTTTCAATATAGAGCTGAATTCCACCGTCGTTTCACGGAATGTCTCTATCCTATTGTTTTTGCATTAATTGCAATAGTCATAGTAGGAAATGCACGCTCATATCGACAAGCACATATATTTGAAACTTTTTCTACGATTACTTTTTCCTTATTGATTTATTGGTTAGGATATTTTTTTGCACAGAAAGCAGAAAATAATCCCTCTTATATTCCACTACTTTATATCATTCCAATAGGAATATGCTCATTAACCTTTTTTATGCTGATAACAGATCATAAAATTGGTTTCCTTGAAAAATTTAATAATGTCATTCAAATAATTTTTCAAAAAATTACCAAGAATTAATTTACAAAGATGATTTTTTTATTCAAACTAAATCATAACTTACATCAATGATAATGTATCACTCTGGAAACGATTAATAATAGCTGAGTTTCCTATTATCCATTTTCCCATCCTCAAGCTCAGTGTGATGCGTACTTTATTATGACATAGAATTTTCTACAGATAATACTGATACAAAATACAGAAAACTGATTAAACCTAAATTATAATTATAAGAAGTTATCATTTCTAATAAATTACAAGATATTTTTTTATATAAAGCAGACATGCAAAATATTAAAGAATTATTAGTATCTAAAATTGTAGGTCATGTAAAATCATTTATGTACTATAAATTAAAGTGATGTTAGATTGGTGAAATTATAAATCACTGAATCCTTAATTAATGCTTTTTAACGTTGTGATAAAAGCATATCATGCAGTCTACAAACTCTTATGATAAAGCTAGTTTGCGTTTCATTGAATATCCGCATGCATCATGATATCTACACATCGAAACTCTTAATATCTCTCGGATAAGGTATCATGATTGGATTGACGCTCGGACGATATTTTTTCATGCTTTATCTCAAAACAACCTGTTGTTTCTTGCTAGGTGTTTTTATTCTCGTCCTCTTAATCGACTTTACAGAAAACTTTAGTAAACTAGCGTTGCTTCCTTATTATACAGCAAAAGGAGCATTCCTTATTTCATTGCTGCGAACTCCCTTGATTATACAACAACTCTTTCCTTTTATTGCATTATTTTCTGCAATAACAATGCTTATCTCCCTTAATAAAAGACTTGAACTTGTTATTGCTCGTTCAATCGGTATTTCCGCATGGCAATTTCTCACACCAGCTTGTTTCGGAGCTTTTCTCTTTGGATTATTCTCGATTCTTTTTATTAATCCACTTGCTGCATGGAGCTCTTCCCAATCAGAAAAAATTGTAGCAGCATGGCGTAGTAATAATAACCAGATATCTATCAGTAACACGCGTATTCCATGGTTAACACAACACACAAATTTAGGAAGAACAACCATTGGCGCTAAATCAATCATACATAAAGATCTTTCTCTTATTGATGCAACCTTTGTACAATATAATGAGAATGCAACAGTAAAGAACTGGATTAATACTAAAAAAGCAATGTTAACAGATGGTGCTTGGTTATTAATAAATGGAACAATCTATAAAATAGGACAACCTCCTAAAAAATTCTCTGAATTACGAATAAAAACTCACTTAAAACCTGAGTTTTTAACTGAATATTTAGCCGAGCCTGTAACTATTCCATTTTACGAATTACCAAAAAAAATTGCTGTTGCACGCTCATTTGGTTATTCTGCCAATAAATTTGATATGCATTTACAATCACTTATTGCGTTACCAATGTTACTTGTGGCAATGACTCTCATTGCAGCAACTGTATCACTAAAAATTCCACGCTTTGGACAATCCAAAACATTAATTCTTGGTGGCATAATTGCGGGATTTATACTTTATGTTATTTCTATGCTTGTCCGAAGTTTTGGTAACGCCGGTTACATTCCTCCAATCATTGCTGCTTGGGTACCAGTTATAGTGGCATTGTTTTTTGGAATATCCTTTTTACTTTATACAGAAGATGGTTAAATAAAAATGTTAGCAAAACTGAGAATATTGGTTATAAAAAGCCTCATCAGTTTTTCTGGAGGAACCCTTATATCTTATTCTGCAATAGCACAAAATTCTAATCCTTTTTTTCAAAATCATCTCCAAAATACAAAAAGTCCTTTCTTACTCTCTGCTGATAAACTTATTTACAATCGTGATTCAAATATCATTTCTGCACAAGGAAATGTCCAAATTGAATATAACAACAATAAAGCTGTCGCTCAGAGAGTCACTTATAATCAAAAAACAGGACGCGTCATAGCTCAAGGAAATGTTAAGATTACTCAAAAGGATGGAAATAAAATCTATTCTAATTATATTGATATGACAAAAGACTTTGGAGAAGGATTTGTAAATTCTTTACGCATCAAAACAACTAATAATACATACTTCACAGCTGAAAATGCTAACCGCAACAAGAAGCAAATAACAATTTTTAATAATGCGATCTATACAGCATGTGAACTTTGTCATAAAAAATCAGGTAGAGCTGTCTCGTGGCAAATTAAAGCGAAAAAAATTATATGGGACAATGTTAAAAAAACAATTCGATTTGAAAACGGCTATTTTGAAGCTTTTGGCATCCCAATTTTATATTTTCCAATTATCGAATTCCCTGACCCAACAGTAAGACGTATCAGCGGTTTCCTGGCTCCTCATTTTTTTTATGCTGATAACCTTGGTATTGGCATAAAAAACTCTTATTTCTGGAACTTATCACTTTATAATGATTTCACACTTTCTGCTACAGTTTATACAAAACAGGGGCTTTTAACGGAAGGTACATGGCATCAGCGTTTAAAAACAGGCTATTATAACATCCACTTTGCTCATATATACCAAATCAATCCTTACAACTTTAATAATGACAGGATTGATTCACAAAATACCAATCGTTATATGGTAGCAACAAGAGGTGATTTTCGTATTAATTCTCGATGGGTTTACGGGTGGGATATCTTTGCACAATCAGACAGAAATTTTAGCCGTACATACAAACTTGAAAATTATAGTGACCCTGTAAAAATTTCTCAGTTTTATTTAAATGGTCTTGCAGATAAAAATTATTTTGACATGCGTTTTTACCGTTTCAATATTCAAAATTCAATGCTTAAAAACACCCTTAACGATCGTCATTCTCAGCAAGCATGGGTTCTACCTACTATTGATTATTCTTTGACACCAAATCAATCAATTTGTACTGGAAATCTTACCTTCCGTAGTAATATACAATCAATTTATCGTCGTCATGCTGACTTTAATAATACAAATTTGCCAGATTATTCCGGTAATGCCCCTCAGCTTTCCGGTATAGCTGGAAACAGTTTTCGTTTAACAAATGAACTAGAATGGAAAAAACGTTTCAATACAAAAAATGGTTTAGTATTAACCCCCATCTTTGCTTTACGCATTGATACAAGTGCAATAAACACTCACAATAATTATATTACTGGCATAGAAAATATCTCTTCGAAAAATTTTAATATTGCTTCCTCAACAATTCGTAGTATGGCAACAGCAGGCTTGGAGTTACGGTATCCTCTTCTTATTACTGCCCCAATATCCACACATATACTAGAACCAATAGCACAAATTTTTATAAGCAATAACGAACAATATGTAAGACAATTACCAAACGAAGACGCGCAAAGCCTTGTATTTGATGCAACTACCTTATTTCAAAGAGATAAATTCTCTGGTTATGATCGTGTAGAAGGTGGAACAAGAGTAAATATAGGTCTTAGATATTCTGGAAGTTTTAATAATAATTGGTCTCTTTATGGGCTTTTTGGACAGTCATTTCATCTCGCAGGAAAAAATTCGTTCGCAGAGAAAGACCTTGTCAATTTAGGTGCATACTCTGGTCTTGAAACAGCTCGCTCAGACTATGTGACAATGTTTGAAGCAAATCATACTCGTGGTTTTTCTATAGCATCTCGTGGACGTTTTAATAAAAAAACAGGGAAAATCCGTCGTGGTGAATTAGAAGCATCACAAAAATGGTCGAATCTTTGGGCATCTATGCAATATGCTTACATTTCACATCAACAAAATGATGAATATACGCAAGATCAACAAGAGATTTCTTTTCAAGTAGGACTTAAATTTTCCAACTATTGGTCCATTAATAATAATGCTAGTTATGATTTAGTATCTAACGCTTTAGTAAAAAAAGGAATAAATCTAAGTTATATAGATGAATGTTTTGGAATAACGATTGGCTATCAACAAGTAAAAAATCCAACGAGAAATATGCCTTTAAAAAACTTTAATTTTTCTTTTTCATTACGTACAATCACAGATATTGGCAAAAAAATAAAATCAGATTTACAATAGAGGACATATAGATCTTAACTTATCATTGTTTTTATGCAGAAAAACATATATTTTGGGTAACAAGTGAAAATTGATCGTAAAGGTTTACTTACATGAATATACTAAAAAATAGTGCTCTTGCTTTATTTTGTATCACTTTTTTGAGTGTAAGCATATCCATAAGCATATTTTTTACATCACAAGCTTTTGCACAAACTTCAGTTGTCGTCACAGTTAATGGGAGTGCTATTACAAGTTATGATATTCAAAGGCGCATTGCTTTTCTTAAATTGCAACAGAGACAAGGAAATCTTGCTGTACAAGCTAAAAATGAGCTTATTGATGAAACCCTTAAAAATAATGAAATAAAGCGGCGGAATATTGAGGTTAGCAAAGATGAACTTGAGAGTGCTTTTGAGAATTTCGCAACACAAAATAATATGACTGTTGAGCAGCTCAGTCAAATGCTCACTCAAACTGACGTTACAGTGGAGCACTTTAAAGCATATATTCTTGGACAAATGGGGTGGGGACGTCTTGTTAACGCGCGTTATCAAGCTGAAGGCGGCATTCTTACAGAACAAGAAGCTGTCCATAGAATACTAAAAAATGGCGGTGTCAAACCTTCAACAAACGAATATACACTACAACAAATTATTTTTGTTATTCCTGAACATCGGCGGTCAGCAATTCTAGAAAAACGCATAAAAGAAGCAAATCAGTTCCGCGCAAATTTCCGTGGATGTAATAGCGCTAAACACCAGGTAAAAGGTATTTTAGATATTACTATCCGTCATTTGGGAAAATTTTTGGAACCTCAACTTCCTCGAAACTGGGAAAAAGCTATCCTTGCAACACCAGCCGGAAAAATGACCAATCTTCAAGAAACACAGCGTGGTATTGAAGCAATTGCTGTCTGTCAAATAAAAAGAGTTTCTGATGACCGTGTAGCCAGACTGATATTTTCTATCCAAGATCATCAAAAAAAAGATATTCCGCAACTTCTTGAAGCTATCAGTGAAAAATATTTAAAAGAATTGAGACAAACAGCACGTATTCAAAATTCATAATGACTCCGCTAATCGTTAGCAGTGGCGATCCCGCAGGAATTGGTCCTGAGATTGTTATAAAAACGTGGAATATGCGTAACATACGTCAAATTCCACCTTTTGTTCTCTTAGCCGATCCTGAAATTATTCGTTCGCGCGCTCATTTTTTACAACTTAATATTGATATAAAATCTATTTCTACTCATAATGTTTTAGAAATTTTTCCAATATCTCTTCCTATAATTCCCTTAAAAAATCGACAAAGTGATCAACTAGGATTACCCTCACCGGATAATGCTGCTGGAATAATTGAATCAATTGAACGCAGCGTTCAATTGATTCAAAGTGGTTACGGGTGTGCACTAATTACTTGCCCTATTGCAAAGAAAAGTCTTTACGATTTTGGATTTCACTTTCCAGGCCATACTGAATTTCTTGCTTATCTTGCTCAAAAATTTTCTAATCAACAATATCATCCAGTTATGATGTTAACTGGACCTCAATTAAAAACGGTACCAATTACTATTCATATTCCACTTAATAAAGTGTCTTCATCTCTTACCTGTAATTTAATTATTAAAACTGCATTAATTACTGAAAATGATTTAAAAACTAGATTTGCAATGAATTCACCCCGCTTAGCTATTGCTGGTCTTAATCCTCATGCTGGAGAAAATGGAGCAATAGGAAAAGAAGAGAAAAAAATTATTATTCCTGCTATTGAATATCTTAAAAAAAAAGGACTGAATATTATAGGTCCCCTTTCTCCTGATATAATGTTTCATGAACGTATAAGGAAAGCATATGATGTTGCTCTTTGTATGTACCATGATCAGGCTCTTATCCCTGTTAAAACATTAGACTTTGATACTACTGTTAATGTTACCTTAGGATTACCTTTCATTCGCACCTCTCCAGACCATGGCACTGCTTTTGATATTGCACATAAAGGAATAGCTTCTCCCGAAAGTTTTATTTCTGCTCTTAAACTTGCAGCTCAACTCACAAAAAACAATCCAATCATATGCTAATAGATAATCTTCCTCCTCTCCGTAACGTCATCAATAAATATAAGTTACAAGCAAATAAATCTCTGGGACAGAATTTTATTCTCAATCTTAATTTAACAACTAAGATTGCTCATCAAGCAGGAAATATAGAAGGAAAACCTGTTCTTGAAATTGGTCCTGGTCCTGGTGGTTTGACTCGTGCTTTACTAGCAAAAGGTGCTATTGTAACAGCGATAGAACGTGATGAACGTTGTATGCCAGCTCTTTTAGAAATAAAAGAGCACTATCCACAAAAACTCAAACTTATTTTTAATGATGCACTAAAAGAAGATTTCTCAAAACTTTTTGAAGCATATCCGGAAAAACCGCGAATTATTGCAAATCTGCCATATAATATTGGAACACAACTCTTATTAAATTGGCTTTTAACGAAATCATGGCCTCCTTTTTATGAATCAATGACTTTAATGTTTCAACGTGAAGTTGCAAAGCGTATTACAGCAACTTCTCAATCTCCTTACTACGGTCGTCTTAGCATATTGACTGGTTGGCGTAGCATTGCAAAAATCGCTTTTGATATTCCTCCTCAAGCCTTCATACCAGAGCCAAAAGTGACTTCTTCCGTTGTTCACATTATTCCACGCTCACAACCTCTCGCTTGCTCTACAAAAAAATTAAGCCTCGTAACAAAAATTGCTTTTGGACAAAGACGTAAAATGCTGCGCCAAAGTCTTAAAACTATTGGAGGCAAAACACTTTTAGAAAAAGCTGGCATTGATGGAACACGCCGAGCAGAAACACTTTCTATTTTTGAATTTGTAACTTTAGCTAACCTAATCACTTAAAGAAATAGAACCCTTTTTAATTCAAAGTTTCTCTTAAAATGATAAGCATATTAATCAATTTTTTCAGCGATAAGCTTATCAACGAAAGATTTAAGAAAATGACAACGCTTACGTTTCATTGTTTCTGCTAAATAAATCGATTTAATAAGTAATAATGATTGATTCAAATCTTCGTTGATTACGACATAATCGTAAGAGTGCCATTGCTGAATTTCTGTTCGTGCATTGTTTAATCGCAAATTAATAATGTCTTGGTTATCTTCTGCTCGACGATGTAAACGAGCAACAAGCTCCTTCATTGATGGAGGAAGAATAAAAACAGAAACAGTATCACCTGGCATTTTTTTTTGCAGTTGTTCAGTCCCCTGATAATCAATATCAAATAACATATCCCGACCAGCACTCAATGCATTTTCAACACTTTCACGTAAAGTTCCATAATAATTCCCATGCACTTCTGCCCACTCAATAAATTCCTCTCCAGCACACTTACGTTCAAATTCTTTTTTTGAAATAAAATGATAATGGACACCATCTACTTCACTAGGACGCCTTGCCCGCGTTGTCATACTGATAGAAAGCTCTAGTTGTTGATCTTTTAGAATTAACCGTGAAATTGTTGATTTACCAGCACCTGAAGGAGAAGAAAGAATAAATAGAAAACCGCGACGTTTATTTTTTTTTTGAGCACTCAATTCATGATCAAATAATGTCATAATGTTACTCTTTTCAAAATTTTCTAAATATGAATTCTAAAATTAAGAAGATTTATCGTTTTTCTAATGCACGCCATTTACGAACATTTGCATTATGTTCATCCAAAGTTTTAGAGAAAATATGTCTACCTGAACCGTCAGCTACAAAATAAAGCGCAT
Organism: Bartonella sp. AR 15-3; assembly: GCF_002022445.1. Lineage (GTDB taxonomy): Bacteria > Pseudomonadota > Alphaproteobacteria > Rhizobiales > Rhizobiaceae > Bartonella. Next base: position 899,308 of record NZ_MUYE01000001.1, read on the forward strand.
CACTTTTTGGAAAACTTGCCACCACCTCTAAAGAATCACGACCTGGATTTGCAATAGCTGTTGGTGGCAACCCATTAATTTTATAAGTATTATATGGTGTTTCTCTCTCAAGATCTGACCGATAAATTGGACGACCTACAGGTTTACCTTTTCCACCAAAAATACCATAAATTACTGTTGGATCAGATTGAAGACGCATACGCTTAGCAAGACGATTATAAAATACTGCAGCCACTTGCAGCTTTTCTGCTGCAATCCCTGTTTCTTTTTCAACAATTGATGCTAATATAACAAATTCATCAATAGACTTGATGGGTAAATCTGGTGAACGAGCAGCCCATATCGCATTAACTAATTTTGTTTGTTCTTCACGTAACCTTTTTATAATTTCCGCACGCGTTGTACCGCGAACAAAATGAATAGTATCAGTTACTAAACTGCCCTCTGGGGGGAAAACTTCTGGAAGATCACCAATCAAAATTTCATTAGCTGATAACCGGTCGAATACCTGTTGAACCGTTAAACCTTCAGGCACTGTAAAGCTATATTCAATAGATTTTCCTTTTACAAAAATATTCATAATATCATACATCGAAGCATATGCTGGAATTAAATATTCACCTGCTTTAAGACGTTTTGCGTTTTGGTAATAACCAACCCCATAAATAAAAATATCAGATGACCGAATAAGACCACGTTTTTCAAGCAATGATGCAATTTCACGAATTCCTTTTCCAGAATCAATAAGAATAACTTGTTCTTTCTCAGCTATCCCTTTGCCCTCAAAAATGTTCTTTACAAGATAGAGAGGAATACCGACAACCAAAAGAACAACCACAATAAGCATTAGAAAGAAATTACCAAGAATAATAAACGGATTGCGCAAAATACGCGATCTTTTCCGTTTTTCATGTGACAATCCATTATTATGTAGCGAATAATTTAATGAAAAATCATCTATATCCTGCAATGATGACTTACCTTTTACATTAGACATAACTTACTAACCTTAATCATTCTAGGTATTTTACTAATAATTTCTCATCAAAATCTTATAATTAAAAAACTTATAAAAGCAGCCATAACAAATAAAATTGTTTATGATTAACTAAAGCGCCGCATTACTAAAGATGCGTTTGTTCCACCAAAACCAAATGAATTAGAAAGAATTATATCAATTTTTCTTTCACGTGGTATATGCGGTACAAGATCAATTTTTGTTTTAACAGACGGATTGTCAAGATTGAGTGTTGCCGGAGCTATATTATCTCGTATAGCTAAAATACAAAAAATAGCCTCAGCTGCACCAGCTGCTCCAAGTAGATGCCCAATAGATGATTTCGTTGATGACATTGATACCTTCAACGCATGATGACCTAAAACACGCTCAACAGCAGCCAGTTCTATGACATCAGCCATCGTTGATGTACCATGAGCATTAATATAATCAATATCGCACACATTCACTTGCGCACGCTTAAGAGCCAATATCATACTACGTTGCGCACCTTCACCATTCTCCGAAGGAGCTGTAATATGATAAGCATCACCAGACAAACCATAACCAATCACTTCTGCATAAATACGAGCACCCCGCTTTTTTGCATGTTCAAGCTCTTCCAAAACAACAACAGCAGCTCCCTCACCCATAACAAAACCATCACGATCTGCATCATAAGGACGTGATGCACGCTCAGGTTCATCATTATACCCAGTAGAAAGAGCTTTACAAGCAGCAAAACCAGCAAGAGATATACGATTAACTGGGGATTCAGCTCCCCCTGCTACCATTACATCCGCATCACCCAATGCAATTAAACGAGTTGCATCACCAATTGCATGAGCACCAGTCGAACAAGCTGTTACGACCGAATGATTAGGACCACGCAGGCCATACTTAATAGCAACATAACCAGAAGCAAGATTAATCAAACGCCCTGGAATAAAAAAAGGAGAAATTCGCCGTGGACCTTTATCACGAAGTGTATAACCAGCCTCAACGATGCCCTCAACGCCACCAATACCAGAACCAATCATAACACCTGTTTGTATCTGATCTTCATCACTTTTTGGAAACCATTGAGCATCTGCAAGTGCTTGATCAGCAGCAGCTACTGCATAAGTAATAAATGCATCAACCTTACGCTGTTCCTTAGGTTCCATATGTAAATCAGCATTATATGTACCATTTGTTCCATCCCCTAAAGGAATACGGCCAGCAATTTGACATGGTAAATCGGTAACATCAAACTCAGTGATGCGCCGAACACCACTTTTTCTTTCAAGAAGCCGCTTCCAACTCCATTCAACATCACCAGCCAGTGGAGATACTAATCCCAAACCAGTAACAACAACACGTCTCATATTTTTAACCTTGAACACCTACCGCTAGAAGCTATATTGCCACAATATGACCTAACTAGGAAATAAGGCAAAAGCATAAAATACTTTTGCCTTTTAAGTAAAATTATACAGAAGCTTTATCAATAAACTTCACTGCATCACCAACTGTGAAGATTGTCTCAGCAGCATCATCCGGAATTTCTATACCGAACTCTTCTTCAAAAGCCATAACAAGCTCAACTGTATCAAGGCTATCTGCTCCTAGATCATCAATAAAGCTTGCATTTTCTACTACTTTATCTGCGTCAACTCCAAGATGCTCCACGATAATCTTTCTAACGCGCTCTTCTGTATCACTCATATTGTATCCTCGAATTTATATTGTTTTCCTATACTTGGTTAGCGATATAAGTTCATATAATCAAGTAATAGATGCATTGCTCCAAAACTTTAGCGATAAATACACAATATTCCATGGCTATCGCCTCTCAAATGCACTAAATTTATATCCTGATGGACAATTATCATACTTAAAAAACAAACTTATTGTTCTATTTTTTGCATCGTTATCTAAAATAATAATGGCTGTAAATCAATGTAGAATAAAGCAAATACTCAAATCATTGCCATACCACCGTTGACATGTATTGTTTGTCCAGTCACATATCCTGCCTCATCACTCGCTAAATAAACAGCCGCAGAAGCTATTTCTTGCCCCGTTCCTATACGCTTCATCGGGATCGTAGATATAATTTTTTCTTTCTGCTTTTCATTCAATTGATTGGTCATCGCAGATTTAATAAATCCTGGAGCAATACAATTAACCGTTATATTTCGTGATGCAACTTCTTGTGCTAATGACTTGGAAAAACCTATTAAACCAGCTTTCGCAGCACAATAATTTGTTTGTCCAGGATTACCAACAACACCAACAATAGAAGTTATATTAATAATACGTCCATAACGCCGACGCATCATGTTATATATTAGTTCACGCGTTAAAGTAAAGGCAGCTGTCAAGTTAACTGTCAGCACATCATCCCAGTGCTGGTCTTGCATACGTACAAAAAGGCCATCTCGAGTAATCGCGGCATTATTAACAAGAATATCAACCCCATTCATCTCTTTTTCTACTGTCTCAGCCAATTGTCTAATAGCACCACGATCAGAAAGATTAGCAGGAAAAATAAAAACGTCTTTACCAAGATCTAAAGCAACTTCTTTGAGCCTTTCTTCACGCGTCCCATGTAGCCCAATCATCACTCCCTGTGCATGTAAAGCACGTGCAATTGCTTCACCAATATCTCCTGATGCTCCTGTGACAAGAGCTTTGCGACCTGTTAATTTAAACATCTTTTAGACTCCCTAAGATTAAATACCTAGAATTTGTAATGCTTTTTCAATTTCCTCAACCGTCCCAATTGTTAAAGCATTGATATCTTTATTAACACGGCGTGTTAAGCCCGTTAATACTTTTCTAAAACCAACTTCAAAAAGAACATCAACCCCATTAGCTCCAAACCACTCGATTGTTTCACGCCATCGCACTCGCCCAGTCACCTGTTGAACAAGAAGCATAAGAATACGCTCTGGATCACTTTCTGGTGTAACAGAAACATTTGCAATAAGCGGAACAACAGGTGCTTTTATCTTAACAGCTCTAAGAGCATCTTTCATCGCATCAGCGGCAGGAGCCATCAAAACTGAATGGAACGGTGCCGATACCGAAAGAAGCAATGCACGTTTAGCTCCTTTTTGTGGAGCAATCTTGATCGCCAACTGGACAGCTTTTGCTTCACCTGAAATAACAATCTGTCCACCGCCATTATCATTAGCAATCTGACACACTCCCTCTCCTAAAACGAGCTTGCAAATTTCTTCAACAGTTCGCTCATCCAAACCAATAATTGCCGCCATTGCACCTTCACCAACCGCAACAGCTGTTTGCATAGCATTTCCCCGAATCCGTAAAAGCTTTGCTGTATCAGCTAAACTAAATGTACCAGCAGCACAAAGTGCCGAATATTCTCCTAGAGAATGGCCTGCGACAAATTTCACCTTTTTTGCTATATTAAATCCCAACTTTTCCATTACACGAATAATCGCTATAGACACAACCATCAATGCTGGCTGTGCATTCGCTGTTAACGTCAAAGCCTCTTCTGGTCCTTCAAAAATAATTCGTGATAATTTCTCACCTAAAGTATCATCAACTTCTTCAAAAACCATACGCGCTTCAACAAATTGCTCTGCAAGTACTTTTCCCATACCAACAACTTGGCTCCCCTGTCCTGGGAAAGTGAATGCTGCTACCATCATCATCTCCAAAATTAAATTTTAGATTTATCTTCTTTTCAAGCAATTCAATAAACATAAATTACAACAAATCAACTTATTTAGAATTGAATACCTATATGAAAATTATATTTCAAAGGTGGAAGTTGATATAGAAATTTAGGAAAATATGACGCAACAAACCGAATAATAAACCAACTCACGAGGCTTCCTAAAACCATACCAGCTAAAACATCAAAAGGATAATGTACACCTGCAAAAACACGCCCCCAACAAATTAATAACAAAAATATCAATGCAAACTTAGAGATAATTTTGTATCTATATAAATAAAGATTAACAAAATAAGACACAATAACTAATGCATGATTACTTGGAAAAGAAGCTGTTTCCCCATGTTTAATAAGAGGTCGCGTAAGACCTACAACAAATGGACGCGGACGATAATAAATAAGAGAAATAATATAACCTATAACAAGAGCAACACAAATACTAACACCAATACTTAAAGCAACACGCCTCTCCATATATCCACCACAAAACCATAATACACAAAGATGTATAGGAATAATATAAACTAAAAACTTTGCACAAATAATACCAAACCAAATCAAGACTAACCTCGTTTGATAATTACCAGCAAGCATTTCGAAAAGAGCTATATCAGTCTGGTGTAAAAAATTCATTCTTATCTCACTTATTATATCTTATATCATTATCTTCTACTCCACTCCATCATATCACTGTTTGGTAAAGAAAACGGTGATATAATGGAGTAGAGTGAAACGTGAAATATATAAAAATATCCCGAGATTTAATAAATCATATTTTTTGTAAACACAAACTTGCTATTTTAAAAGATAAGCTGTAAGTATCCAGTGTTCATTACCGGTATTTGGCTGGGGGTTGAACGGAGGGCTGGGAAACAACCAGTGGGAATATAATATTCCGGCCTCCTGTATCTCCGCTCTCGAGTGTCTCGAATTGCAAACGCGTCCTTTCTTCTTTGGGTCTTCCAATAAAGACAAGTCGCAGAGGCTTTGCGCCAAACCTAGTAGAATTTAATTGAAGAAAGGCAAAATAATGGCTCTTTATGAACACATATTCCTTGTCCGACAAGATATTGCACCACAGCAAATTGATGAGCTTTTAGAAACTTATAAAGGTGTTATCGAAGCGCATGGTGGAAAAGTTGGGCGTATAGAGAATTGGGGGCTTCGTTCTCTTGCTTACCGAATCCGCAAAAATCGTAAAGCTTATTACGTATTGATAAATATTGATGCTCCAGCTCAAGCAATTGCTGAACTTGAACGTCAAATGCGTATTAATGAGGATATTTTACGTTATATGACTATCCACGTAAAAAAACACGAGAAAGAACAATCGACAACACTTTCACGATTCAACCGTGATAGCCTTCCTGCTCAAAATGAAGAGAAAGCTCAAAATCTACGCCGTCAACACGAAAATCCAATAGAAGGAATAGCATGATGACTGACATTCACCAAACTCCGACACGTCGTCCTTTTCATCACCGTCGTAAAACATGTCCATTTTCAAGTACAAATGCCCCTAAAATTGATTATAAAGATATCAAGCTGTTACAGCGTTATATCTCAGAACGTGGGAAAATCATTCCTTCGCGCATCACGGCTGTTAGTCAGAAAAAACAACGTGAGTTGGCCACTGCTATTAAGCGCGCTCGTTTCCTTGGCTTACTTCCGTACGTTGTCAAATGAATTTTTAATTTATTGTGTAGCCAGAATCTCTTCTGGCTACTTATTCTTTTTGTTTAATGCTTTAAAAAGAACATTTTAATTATAATATATCCAAAAAAGTTGGGGTATTATATACCTCTAACTGCAAAAAGCAGGACAGCGATCAATGGAAGACTCCTATTCTTATAAAACAATAATTGGTGTTTTAGCAGGGCTGTTTACTGCTATTATAGGAATGGCAATCATAAGCGTTTCAAATATCATTCCTTATTGTTCTCTTCTTTTAGGTTGTTTTATTTCGCTTCCTATCTTCGCCACAGCATTCAGATATGGTACATTACCTAGTCTTGTCGCTTTAATTAGCGCTACCTTTGTTCTCTCCGTGACCAATAATATTTATATTGGTTTGAGTTTTATGTTACTGTTTTTTCTTCCTGCTGTTTATGCTTCTTGGCTTCTTGGGCTTGCGCAATCAACAAAGGAAGAAAATTCATTGATATGGTATCCGTTATCATCAATCATTTTTCTTTTAACAAATTTTATTGCTTGTATATCAACTTTTATTGGAGTTTATGTTCAAAATCATCCAACTTCTCCTATTATTGCAAAAAAAATTACCGAAAATATAGTACAAACTATGCGACAATCGCAGTCTATAAAAGAAACTGATATTCTTTCTTTTAGTGAGCTCTTAACAACACATACAGCAACTCTTACAGCAGTAATATTGGCTGTTTACAGTTTATTGTTTTTTATTGCTAATCTTTACTTTTCAATGATGATAGCACATCATATAGATTGGCTAAAAAGACCTCGTGATGATTGGAAACAAAATTTCCGCCTTCCAATTCGGGGTCTCATCATTTTCATTGCTGCTTTTATAGCCGCAACGATTGAAATTGGTTTCATTTTTAATTTGAGCGCAAATGTTTTTATTACCGCTTATACACTTGTCATATCAATTAGTGGTCTAGCATATCTCCATAATATTACAAAAGAGATAAGTGGCCGAATGATAATATTATCCATTGTTTACATTGCTATTTTAACTGTTATTTTTACTGTACCTATTTCTTTTATGCTGCTGCTTATGGGTATTTGGGCAACCATTCAATATAATAGCCAATCACGCAAATCTTACTAATTGACTTAATTCGAAAGGAAAAAACTATGGATATCATTTTGCTTGAACGCATCACTCATCTTGGTCAGATTGGCGATATTGTTTCCGTTAAAAATGGCTATGCACGCAATTTTCTATTACCTCAAGGGAAAGCTTTACGTGCCAACGAAGCCAACAAAAGACACTTTGAAACACAACGCGCACAGCTTGAAACACGTAATCTTGAACGCAAAAACGAAGCTAAAAAAATTGCTGAAAAACTTGAGGGACAATCATTTATTATTATCCGTTCATCTGGTGAAACAGGACAGCTTTACGGTTCCGTATCAACACGTAATATTGCTGATATTATAACAGAAAACGGTTTTTCTATTGGACGTAATCAAATTGAACTTAATCACCCAATTAAAACCATCGGTCTTCACACAATTTCGCTTAACTTACACCCCGAGATTCAGGTTTCTGTAACAATTAATATTGCACGTTCAGCTAATGAAGCACAGCGTCAAGCAGAAGGTGAAAATCTGACTTCTATTGAAGCAATATATTATGGTGCTCAAGAGCAACCATTAGCAAAAGAAACTGATGACCGTGAAGAAAATAATCTTAGTGAAGAAAGTCAAAGTTAATGAATATCTTGTGCCTATTTGACTGTTTTTTTTCTTTTCTCCCATTAAAATTGATATATCATGATAATATTCAGCCAAAAGGCTGAATATTATTAACAGAAAGATTGTTATGGAAGAAACTGGCATCTCTAATCTCATTCCTCAGCAAAAACAAGAATCCACTTTTTTTCGGCAGATGCCACATAATATTGAAGCTGAACAAGCATTGCTTGGTGCTATTCTTATTAATAACGATGCACTTGATCGCGTGTCAGATTTTTTAAAATCAGAACATTTTTTCCAACAATTACATCAAAAACTCTTTGAAATTTTATCGCAAATTATCAAAAAAGGAAAATTAGCAACCCCTGTTACTATCAAACCTTTTATTCCAGCTGAAGAAAAAATCGGAGATATTACTGTATTTAATTATGTTATTCGTTTGGCTAAAGAAGCAGTAACAATTATTAATGCTGAAGATTATGGACGAGTAATTTACGACCTTTTTATCCGGCGTTCTTTAATTAATCTTGGAAATGAAGTTGTCAATACCGCATTTGATGCCCCTTTAGAATTAACACCTATTCAGCAAATTGAAAGAATTGAACATGATTTATTTCAGCTGGCAGAAAAGGGAAAATATGGTGGTGGATTTGAGAGTTTTGATGAAGCTATTAAAAAAGCTATTGATATGGCAGGAATAGCAAAAAAGCGATCTTCACGATTATCAGGTATCGCTACTCACCTAAAAAAACTTGATGAACAAATAGGAGGCTTACAACCTTCTGATTTAATTATCATTGCTGGACGTCCTGGTATGGGAAAAACCTCTCTCGCGACCAATATTGCCTTCAATATTGCCAACACTTATAACTGTGATGCAAAAAAAGACTCATCGCCAGAAAATGAGGGAGGAATTGTCGGATTCTTTTCGCTTGAAATGTCATCAGAACAACTTGCAACACGTATTATTTCTGAGCAAACAGAGATTTCTTCTTCTAACATTCGTCGAGGCAATATTTCAGAAGAGCAATTCGCAAAATTATTACGCATAATGAATCGTCTCCAAAAAGTCCCACTTTATATCGACCAAACTGGAGGCATATCTATTACTCAATTAGCTGCACGTGCACGTCGTCTTAAGCGACAACATGGTTTAGATGTTTTGATTATTGACTACATACAGCTAATGACAAGCAATTCAAGACGCTCATCTGAAAGCCGTGTTCAAGAAATTACAGAAATCACCACGGGATTAAAAGCTTTAGCTAAAGAACTTAACGTTCCCATTATTGCTCTTTCACAGCTTTCACGCCAAGTCGAAAATCGGACAGATAAACGTCCACAACTATCAGACTTACGTGAATCTGGTTCAATTGAGCAAGATGCTGATGTTGTTATCTTTGTATATCGTGAAGAGTATTATCTTAAAAATGAGGAACCTAAGATAGGAGGCCCAGAACATTTAAAATGGCAAGAATCAATGGATGAAGTTTTTGGGAAAGCTGATATTATCGTAGCAAAGCAACGTCATGGACCAACAGGTACAGTCAAACTCTCTTTCCAAGCTGATTTCACACGTTTCAGTGATCTGGCAGATAGTAATTATCTTCCAGAACGATATGATTAAACTATTATGGTACGTAATCGTCTTCAATTTATTTGCCAAAATTGTGGAGCCATCCATTCGCGCTGGACTGGAAAATGTCACTCCTGCGGAGACTGGAATTCTCTTACCGAAGAGAGTATAAATAGTGGTGTAGGTAGCGGCCCTCCTAAAAATATTTGTAAAGGTCATATAGTTACACTTACATCTCTTTCTGGAGATATAGAAAATATTCCGCGTATCCACTCTGGCATTGCCGAACTCGATCGTGTTACCGGTGGTGGATTTGTCCGTGGATCAGCATTACTTATTGCCGGCGATCCGGGCATAGGAAAATCAACATTGCTAACACAAACAGCAGCAGCCTTATCGCAAAAGAAATATAATGTCATCTATGTCTCAGGTGAAGAAGCTATTACACAAATTCGCTTACGTGCACAAAGACTGAATGCAACAAATACAGCGGTTCAACTCGCTGCTGAAACCAATGTTGAAGATATTCTCGCAACTTTAAACACACATAAAAAACTTGATATGGTTATAGTTGATTCTATTCAAACCTTGTGGTCGAATCTAGCAGATTCAGCACCTGGAACCGTAACACAAGTCCGTATCAGTGCTCAAGCGATGATCCATTTTGCAAAAAAAACAGGAGTTTCTGTTGTTCTTGTTGGTCACGTCACAAAAGATGGACAAATTGCTGGACCTCGTGTTGTTGAACATATGGTTGATGGTGTTTTTTATTTTGAAGGTGAAGGTGGACACTATTATCGAATTTTAAGAACTATGAAAAACCGGTTTGGCCCAACGGACGAAATTGGTGTCTTTGCAATGTCAGACAAAGGATTACAGGAAATTTCTAATCCATCTGAATTATTCTTAGGTGAACGTAATGAAAAAGCACCAGGAGCTGCCGTTTTTGCAGGAATGGAAGGTACACGCCCTATATTAGTAGAAATTCAAGCTCTTGTTGCTCCCTCTTCACTTGGTATACCACGACGTGCTGTCGTGGGATGGAATGGGAATCGTCTTGCAATGATTCTAGCCGTATTAGAAGCTCATTGTGGTATCCGCTTTGGACAACATGATGTCTACCTTAATGTTGCAGGTGGTTACCGAATATCAGAACCTGCAGCTGATTTAGCAGTTGCAGCGGCTTTGGTGTCTTCTCTTACAAACATCCCTCTTCCGACTCACTATGTGTATTTTGGTGAAGTCAGTCTCTCAGGAGCAATCCGCTCCGTTGCACATTCAGGACAACGCATTAAAGAAGCAAAAAAGCTAGGCTTTAAAGGAGCTTTTCAACCTACAGCAACAACCGAAACAATAAAATCACAAAGTTTTCAACAACACACATTCTCTGATCTTCCCGAATTGATTGCGGCCATTACTTCAGATAAAAACGATCTGTACCAGAGAAAAATAATCAAAGAGAAAATTCTACAAAATGATAAAGATTCTTGATATAAAAATAGAAAGTCGACATAACCAAAAATCAAAAATGTATTTTCATACTAATTACAATGAAATGCAACGCATATATAAGGAATCAAAAAATGAGTGTAACAATTCTAGACGGTATTGTCGTAGGAGTCATCCTATTCTCTTCTTTTCTAGCTATGCTTCGCGGTTTCTCACGTGAAGTATTATCACTCATTTCCTGGATAATTGCAGCAGTTTCAACGTTTTATTCATTTAAACTTGTATTACCCTTCACTGAGCAATATCTCTCTAATAAAATGATAGCATTAGTTATCACTTTTTTCATGATTTTTATTATTGTTCTTATCATTGCCTCTATAATCACTATGAAAATTGCCGATTTTATTATTGATAGTCGTATTGGTGCACTCGACCGTACCATTGGATTTATTTTCGGAGCATTCCGTGGCTTATTGATTACTGTTATCAGCGTGCTGCTTATCAATGCTCTTATTAAACCTGAACAACAATCCGACTGGCTAAAAAATGCACAAACAAAACCTATGTTAGATTCACTGAGTAAAAAAATGGTACAAATGATGCCAAAAGATCTCGATTATACCTTTGAAATAATAGAAAAATTCTTTAAAAAAGATGACACAACAGATAATTAAACTACAAATATTATTAAACCAATTAACGATGCTATTATTCGCAAAATAAGAAATAGTTTTTTAAAGAATGAGTTTTAAATAATATGGAGTGTATGATGTTAGCTATCCTTTACGTCATAAGTGAAAGAATATGATGACAGAAATCAAAGCCTCTTGTCAGGAATTTTCATTAGATGACGATACACTTCATGAAGAATGTGGGGTATTTGGTATCCTTGGACATGAAGAGGCAGCGACAGTGACGGCTCTTGGATTGCACGCGTTACAGCATCGTGGTCAAGAAGCTGCAGGAATTGTTTCTTATCATAACAAGATATTTCACCAAGAAAAACACTTAGGTCTTGTAGGTGATCACTATACAGATTCTGCAACATTAGCTCGTCTACCAGGAGATCGCGCTATTGGACATACCCGTTATTCAACAACAGGTGAAGTAGCATTACGCAATGTACAACCTCTTTTCGCAGAATTAAATGCTGGAGGTATTGCTATTGCTCATAACGGTAATCTAACAAATGGCCTTACATTACGCCGTGAGTTAATTGCCTCTGGTGCTATCTGCCAATCAACATCAGATTCTGAAGTCTTTCTCCACCTTATTGCCCGCTCACGCCATGAATCATCATCTGACCGCTTTGTTGATGCTATTCGACAAGTAGAAGGTGGATATGCTATGTTAGCATTAACACGTACTAAACTCATTGCAGCACGTGATCCAACAGGCATTAGACCGCTTATTATGGGTAAACTTGATGGTAAACCAATCTTTTGTTCAGAAACCTGTGCTCTTGATATTATCGGAGCAAAATATATTCGTGATGTTAAAAATGGTGAAATCATCATATGTGAAATACAAAAAGACGGTCAAATTACTACAGAAATTATTAAACCAGAAATAGAGAAACCAGAAAGGCTTTGTCTTTTTGAATATGTCTATTTTGCTCGTCCTGATTCAATCGTCGGAGGACGAAGTGTCTATGTAGTCCGGAAAAATATGGGTATACATTTAGCACGAGAAGCGCCTTGTGATGCTGATGTTGTGGTTCCTGTTCCTGATGGAGGTACACCTGCAGCAATTGGTTACGCGCAAGAAATTGGAATTCCTTTTGAGCTAGGTATTATTCGTAATCATTATGTCGGTCGTACTTTTATTGAACCAACTCAACAAATTCGTGCTTTCGGTGTTAAATTAAAACATTCTGCAAACCGTTCTATTATTGAAGGAAAGCGTGTTATTTTAATCGATGACTCAATTGTACGCGGAACAACATCTGTAAAAATTGTAAGAATGCTTCGCAATGCAGGAGCAAAAGAAGTTCATATGCGTGTTTCCAGCCCAATGATTTTATATCCTGATTTTTACGGTATCGATACACCTGCAATTGAGAATCTTTTAGCTAATCAATATCCAGACCTGCAATCCATGTGCAATTTTATTGGTGCTGATTCATTAGACTTTCTTTCAACTGATGGTCTATATCTTGCGGTTATAGGAGAAAAACGAAATAACTCTCACCCACAATTTACTGATCATTATTTTACTGGCCATTACCCTACACATCTTACTGATCGAAAAAGTACTCCAATAATTCATAAATTGTCTGTTCTAAAAACAAGAAATTAATAATGATAAAATCTGATTTTGATCTTACTGGATGTGTTGCTCTTGTCACAGGCGCCTCTAAAGGAATTGGTTATCATTTAGCATTAGAGCTAGCAACACGTGGCGCTCATATTATTGCACTTGCACGAACAATAAGTGGTTTAAAAACGCTTAATAACGAAATTAGAAAAAAAGGTGCTTCTGCAACGCTAATACCACTCGATTTGCATAATATGGAAGCTATTGATGCATTAAATACATCAATTGAGAAACGTTGGAAGAAACTTGATATTTTAGTTGCAAACGCTGCAATCTTAGGGGTTCTTTCACCAATAACTCATATCGAAAATGCAATGTTTGAAGATATATTGCAAATAAATCTTACTAGTCAATGGCGTTTAATGAAAGCGATCGAACCTTTATTGCTCAAATCTGATGCTGGACGTGCTATTCTTCTTTCATCAAGTGTTGCTCATTGCGCACGCGCTTTCTGGGGACCTTATGCAGCTTCTAAAGCCGCCTTAGAACTTCTTGCTCGTTGCTGGGCAGAAGAACTCAAACAAACACCTATTAAAGTTAATTGTGTCAACCCAGGTGCTACACGCACTGCAATGCGCGTACAAGCTCTACCTGGTGAAGATCCTCAAACCTTACCTTCTCCACAAGAAGTCGCAGCAGAGATAGTCTATCTCTCATCACCTCACTTACAAGAAACAGGCAGGCTTTTTGATGTTCGTAAAAAACGATTTATGAACTATCACACTCCTGATTAACTGCAATCTGTATATACTACAAAACTAATTGTAGCCTTTCTAGAGTAGATACTCTAACTTTTTTAAGCGAGTTATAGAACTCTCGGATTATTAATTAGTTATCTATAATGTTTTTCATTTTTTCTTCCAAAACAGCTCGTTTACTATAAATCCAAGCACTGTAAGGAAGAAAAGCCATATAACTGAGAACCGTTATTAATAAAGTATACCACATATAAGTAGCCAAAAAACCAACATAAATAACAATGGCTAGCATACATGGTACTACAATATCTCGCCTCAAATTATTACCTATTGTTTTTCCACTCCATACTGGTAAACGGCTTACCAAAAGAAAGGCAATAATCACAGTATAAAAACTAAAGAATAAAGCCCATCCCCAATCGGGAACTAAACCTATTCCCCTAAATAAACAGGTAATAAAAGCATTAATGCACCTGCTGGTGCAGGAACACCAATAAAGTAATTTCTCTGCCACTCCGGTATATCAGAATCATCTAGCATCACATTAAAACGAGCTAACCGCAAACAACACGCAACACAGTAAACAAGCGCAGCTACCCAACCCACCTGATGAGCCTGAGACAATATAAAAGAATAAATAACAAGAGCAGGAGTAACACCAAAATTAATAACGTCAGCAAGCGAATCCATCTGTGCTCCAAAAGATGAAGTACCATCCATCAAACGAGCAACACGGCCATCAGCTCCATCTAAAATTGCTGCCAAAAGTATTACTAAAATAGCTGTTTCATAGCGATTCTCAAAAGCCAAACGAATACCATTCATTCCCGCACAAATTGCTAAAACAGTAATAATATTAGGAATAATACATCGCATCGGTATAGGTGAACGCCGCCGATGAGCAACATCATCACTTTTTCTTTCAGATTCAAATGAAGAAAATGGTGAAGAATTTTTCATGTCTCATCCTAATCAAGCCTAAAGTCGTTTACAGCAACGTCATCACCAAAAGAGCCTAAAACTGTTTCTCCAGCAATTGCTATCTGACCAACTGCAACACGCAATTTTACGTTAGCTGGCATATAAACATCAAGACGAGAACCAAAACGTATTAACCCAAAACGTTGTCCAGAAATAATTGAGTCATCTTGTTTCTGCCAACAAACAATCCGACGAGCAATCAATCCTGCTATCTGTACAACACCAATTTTTCCATGTTCACCATTAATAACCATTCCATTACATTCATTAAATTGACTAGCTTTATCAAATTCAGCATTAGAAAATTTACCCGGACGATAAAAGATAGACTCTATCGTGCCACTCATAGGTACACGATTGATATGACATGCAAAAATATTCATAAATACAGAAACACGTACCATTTCTTGATCACCTAATCCCAACTCTGCAGGTGGAATACATGGCTCAACAAAAGAAATACGACCATCAGCAGGAGAAAGAACCCAATTCGAATTCATAGGGATCACTCGTTCTGGATCGCGAAAAAAATATATACACCACATTGTTAGAACAAGACCACACCAAAACAATGGACTCCAGATTAAGCCTAAAATGAGTGAAATGATAAAAAGTACTATAATAAATGGATAGCCTTCTTTGTGAATTGGGACGAATCCATTTTGGATAGATTGTACAATAGTCATATAGTTTCCTATTCATAGATGATTAATAACTAATAAATTCTTTTCCCCCACTTATATATTTAATCAATCACTATACAAAAATCAGCTACCATTTTATGTAATTTATTTACCACGATTAACAACACCTAGTTCATCCTCTTCACGCATTTTTCGTAATTTCTCTTCAGCTTGTGAAGCCTCAAGCTGCTTATTCCACATTGATGCATATAAACCTTTTTTGCATAAAAGAGCAGTATGTGTACCTTTTTCAATAATACGACCATTTTTGAGCACCAATATCTCATCTGCGCCAACCACAGTCGAAAGACGATGGGCAATAATCAATGTTGTACGCCCGCTGCTTACAATATTCAATGCTTGCTGAATTTCCTGCTCTGTCGTTGTATCAAGAGCTGCAGTTGCTTCATCTAGAATAAGAAGCGGTGGCGCTTTTAAAAGTGTTCGTGCAATAGCTAAGCGCTGTTTTTCGCCCCCAGATAATTTAAGACCACGTTCACCAACTAGAGATTGAAATCCCTCTGGAAGCATCTCGATAAATTTCGATATCTGAGCCATTTTAGCAGCTTTGCGCATCTCTGCATCTGTAGCATTTGGGCGCCCATAACAAATATTATATGCAATTGTATCATTAAATAAAACTGTATCTTGTGGCACCACGCCAATCACTTCACGTAAACTTCTCTGAGTGACATCACGGATATCCTGCCCATCTATGGTTATTGATCCCTCATTAACATCATAAAATCGAAAAAGTAATCGAGAAATAGTTGATTTACCAGCGCCTGAAGGCCCTACAATTGCAACAGTTTTTCCTCCAGGTACTTCAAAATCAATATCTTTAAGAATTGGACGAGCTGAATCATAGGAAAATTTCACTCGATTAAACCGGATAGTACCATGAGTCACCACAAGCGATTTAGCACTTGGCTTATCAATAATTTCTTGCGGAACATCCAAAAGATCAAACATCGCTTCAATATCCGTTAACCCCTGCCGAACTTCACGATAAATTGATCCAATAAAGTTCAATGGAATGGATAGCTGCATTAAAAGCGCATTGATAAAGACGAAATCCCCCAAAGTCTGCGTCGTGTAAGCGACTTCGTAAGCTGACATTAACATAAGAATCGTCATTCCAATACCAAAAATAAGGGCTTGACCAAAATTAAGCCAGCTTAAAGAAGTCCAAATCTTCACCGCAGTTTTTTCATAACCAGCCATAGAAGCATCAAATCGACGTGCTTCTAGAGTTTCATTGCAAAAATATTTAACTGTTTCAAAATTTAACAAAGAATCAACTGCACGTGTATTTGCTTCTGTATCCGCCGTATTCATCTCTTTCCGGACATTAATGCGCCAATCACTTGCCTTAATCGTAAACCAGGTATACAAACCAACTGTTATCATAACGACAAGAAAATAATACCATCCATAACTTATATAAAAAATAAATGCTGTTAGAATAAATTCTAAAATAGTTGGTATTGTATTAAGAATCGAGAATCGAACAACGGCCTCAATCCCCTTTGTGCCACGCTCAATAATACGAGAAAGGCCACCAGTTTTCCGTTCCAAATGGAAACGTAAAGACAATTCATGAAGATGAACAAAGGTCTTATATGCTAATTGGCGAATAGCGTGCTGACCAACGGTCGCAAAAAGAGAATCGCGTAGCTGGTTAAATCCAGCCTGAGCAATACGCGCAACGTTATAAGCTAAAACTAATATGATAAGCACCGCCCAAGTCGATGAAGGCCACACAGGTGGCCTAAAACTCATATCAAGTGCATTCGTCGCATACTTAAAGAAATATGGGATAGACATGAGAATCAGCTTTGCTAAAATAAGGTAAAATACCGCCCACACAACGCGCATTTTTAGATCAGATCGATCTGATGGCCACATATAAGGCCATAAATTATAAAGTGTGCGTAGGGTCTGACCTGAAGTCGCTGACACAGTTTTTATGATTCTATTCTGTTTCATAAAATCTTTACTTCTTTATTACCCATTTAATACGCACAAGCACAGCTCCTCTATTGCTCTTTCATAGAATATATAATACCTTTTATTTACCTCTAGTAAACTACACAATACAAATCATTTCAAATTAAACCGTCCTTGGAAAAGGAACAAGAAATAATCCACTATAGAACTTATTGTTTTTATCTATATTCTCATACCACTCTGCAACAAATAAATCTTCAACTTTTACACCTTTCTCTTTTAACTTTGTCTTAAGCCATTTCTTTGTTTTACCAATCTCTTTAAGATTTTCTTCAAGGATTTCACCATTTGTTACTAAAATAACAGACCTCTTACCTTCTTCTTTTTTAACAACAGAAAAATCACCATTTGTCTCTAATCGAACAAAGTCTGCTTCATGTAAACTACACCCTTTAATACTTAAAATCGTAGCCAAATCATTCACACAGATCCCTAAACGCTTAATCTCATCGAGCTGAAAGACACCATCTACAACAAGTTTGGCATTTCCTCCCGCAATAAGTCGGTGAAAAAATACTGAATATCGTGCCAAAAAATTAAAAGATGTAATTAAAATTTGCCAAATAAATAAAACAAGCAACAACTGGATACTACTAATATTTGAATTATAAATAACTCCTCCAATAATGCCTCCCAGAACAAAATTGCTCACCAAATCAATTGGTGTCATTTGACTGAGACTGCCACGACCTGTTGTTCTTAAAATAAACAAAAAAGCGATAAGACCCACAAATAGCTTCAGTGCGATATATCCATAACCATATAATTCCATAAAAATCTCTCCTCATATTTACGAGAGCTACTCGAATACAGGAATTAGAATTGTTTCGTCTCCCACGTGGTTATACGCTCACCAGTCTGCGGATCTTTACTGTCTTTTAAGAAGATCCCCCCTGCTGCAAGCTCATCACGAATTTTATCTGCAGCTGCCCACTCCTTATTATGGATAAGACAAAGCCTTTCAGCAATACGCTGATCAATAAATTGTAAATCAAAATGCATCTTACTAATGAAGAGTGGACATTCTTTTTCCTTAATAAACTCCTGTCGCAATAACCCCAAAAAATCCATACCCCGTGCAAGAGCTACAACATTGTGTTTTTTATAAAATTTTCTTAAAATAGTAATTGTATTCCAAGTATTAAGATCATTACTTAATGTTTTAATTAAAGAAGAATCAACAGATTGTTTATCATCCAAACACCATTTTTCACTACGAAGCAATTCATACCAGTGATATAACTCATTACTGGACTGTACTAAGCGCTGCATTGTCCA
The DNA here is from genome assembly GCF_002022445.1 of Bartonella sp. AR 15-3. Lineage (GTDB taxonomy): Bacteria > Pseudomonadota > Alphaproteobacteria > Rhizobiales > Rhizobiaceae > Bartonella. The sequence continues at coordinate 918,389 of NZ_MUYE01000001.1, forward strand.
ATTTAAAGGCTCTCGATAATGCGTTTGTAACATCGAAAAACGTATAGATAAACCAGCCCAGATCCGTTTTATTTCGTCTGATAAAATACCTGCAAACTCGAAAAAATCATTCTCTAAGAGTGAACGAATAGTGACGAAATTCCCAAGACTTTTAGACATTTTTTTGCCTTCAACTTGCAAAAAACCATTATGCATCCAAAAATTAGCCATTCGTTCTGTCCCAAAAGCTGAACAACTTTGCGCAATTTCATTTTCATGATGAGGAAAAATCAAATCAATACCACCACCATGAATATCAAAAATATTTGCAGTTGGATCTTCACAAACAAAACCACCACCATAAGGAGATAATAACTTCGCCATCGACATTGCTGAACACTCAATATGCCAACCAGGACGACCTAAAACAGGAATTCCTGCTGGTGATGTCCAGCCTGGTTCTCCTTGAGCGGAAGGTTTCCACAAAACAAAATCCATTTCTCCCTTTTTATAAGAAGCCACTTCTATGCGTGCTCCCGCTCTCATTTCGTCAAGCGACCGTTTTGCAAACATACCATAACGAGGGTTATCTCCCATACTGCCAACAGAAAATAATATATGATTGTCTGCTATATAAGCGTAGCCCTTTTCAAGAAGCCTTTCAATCAAAAACCGTATTTCCTCCAAATGATCCGTTGCACGCGGTTGACTAGTCGGTGGCAAACAACCAAGTGCCAATGTATCTTGCTGAAATTGATAAGATGTATGCTCTGTTAATTGATGAATAGCATCATTAAGTTCTAGATTGGGATACTGAAAAGCTGCTTTTGCATTAATTTTATCATCCACATCAGTGATATTACGAGCATATATAACATGGTTCTCGCCATAAACATGACGTAATAAACGAAATAAAACATCAAAAACAATAACAGGACGAGCATTACCGATATGGGCGTAATCGTAAACTGTTGGACCGCAAACATAAAGGCGTACTTTAGTAGCATCGATCGGTATAAAATCCTCTTTTTTCCGTGTCAGCGTATTATAAAACCGCAACTCTCCCATCATTACACTCCATTCGTGATACTTCTTAGCCATTCCTTTAAAAATTATTTATATCATCGCACTAATAGCACTGTTTGAAAAGAAATATTGTTCTGTTGCATCTACTGCTAACATCAATTTTTTTATATATAACAAAAAAATAGTCATAAATGCTCATTAGCAAACACACTAACTGTGCAGACACTCAAAAAATTAAAACAAATCAAACTGTTCATTGTTTTGAATATCTAAAAATGGGCTATTTGGTTTGGTAAAAGATATAGCCTCAAAATAACTGATAACATATAAGTTGTCTTATTAACTTTATTTGAAATATGGTAAAACTCAAAATCATCATATACTGAGCTTATCATAAGGGCCATAACATCATTTCCCTTGAAAGAGAACAATCAAACCACCGTACAATAAATGTAATAAAAATAAAAACTACACATACATTTTTTATAAAATTCAAAGTTATTTTCTTTTGTGCTTCAATTCAATAAAGAGATATCTATTTTATGCTAAAAACAATAATCCGTTTTTATTAATGAAGCAAAGTCATTTTATTCGTTATGAGCAAATATTAACTGCCTTTATCTGTTAGAAATAATTTCCATCAAGATAGAATTATGAATAAGAAATACTATGTAATTTTATGGAGAGAAGAACATTGATTGCATAAAAGACAAATATTTTAAAATACTCAATTTTAATATTTTCATATTTATTTTCTTATGTCTATCATGCTCTAAATACTTATTAGACATCTATAACGAATAAGAATGAGTGAGCTATTTTTTGACTCTATTTATCAGATATAGTCCGTAATAAAACTCCTCTATTCATTATTGAAATTCATAGAAATACTATTAAAAAAGAGCAATAAAAATAATGAATAATATATTGATAAATATAATTTTTTTAATTTTTTTTTTAATTCCAACACCAACCTTTACGCAACAATCTCCACCCTATTATATCAAACTTGCACGATTAGCAGAAATTTTAGGATCTCTGCATTATCTACGTAACCTTTGTAGCTATCCAACAAATCAATGGTATGACCATATGGTTGCATTGATTGAAGCAGAAAAACCGACTCCCCAAATACGTGCTCATCTATATGAAACGTTTAATGCAGCTTACAGTTCTTTTTCAAAAAATTATCATCGTTGTACAGATTCAGCAATCGAAGCAGATCAAAGATATGTAAAAGAAGGCAACGCTTTATCTACAAGCTTACTTAAGCATTTCAATAATGAAAACTAGAAAAATCGATAGATCCCTTATTTAACTGACATAAGCAATCCCAAAAAATAAATTAACCTATAGAAAATACAAGAGATTTTATTTCTGATAAACATGATTTTATGCTATTTATCGACTTTACCCAGCAATTTTATTGCTAGGAAATGCATTCTATCTAGAATCCTTAGGACCATAAGGATATACCTATCATAAAATAATAATATCTTATGATTTTCTGAAATAAGCCAAATTTTAAATTTTCAAATCTCGCCAACTTGTCAAATGAAGTATGAGATAATTACTTCTAAAATACACTATTAGCTGCAGAAGAAATTTAAGTAAACTATTCTTGCGGATCACCATCTTTACAACAAGAAAGTAATACTCTAATAATTATTACTTCTAGCAAAGTAATTAAAAAAACGATCCTACTATCCCCATACATCCTTTTCTAGCGAGTATGCGTATTACTCCGCAGTCGATTTGTTTTATAGACACGATATTCGTTCTCTTATTGAGAATAATATAAAAATTAAAAGAAACAATTGGCAAACAGAATGTATTTTAATGAAAGCGTAGTTTACAATCCCATTTTTATTATAAGCTTTTTATACGAATAAAACTAATATATCCTACTGCATAATAACTTAATTGAATATTTTGAATTACAAAATTATGCAATAGCACTCATCCATTTGTAAATGGTGCTACGATAAGACTTCTGTAAATTTAACAGGCTCACCTTGTGAAGGTGTAATAATTTCACCTTCCCACATAACCCGCATACCACGGATAATTGTCCCTACTGGCCATCCTTTTACCTTTTTACCATCATAGGGTGTCCAACCAGCGCGTGAACCAACTAACGTATTCGTAATAATCTCCTGACGTTTAAGATCAACAATAGTCAAGTCAGCATCATATCCAACAGCAATACGCCCTTTACAGCTTATACCAAAAACCCGATTAGGACCATGCGAAGTAAGATCAACAAAACGCTCAAGAGACATTTTCCCTGCATTAACATGGGTAAGCATAATTGCTGCTGTTGTCTGCACACCTGTTATACCTGAAGGAGATGAGGGATAAGGCTTATGTTTCTCTTCAAGCGTGTGTGGAGCATGATCAGAACCTAAAATATCGATAATACCTTGCTGAACCCCATACCAAAGACCTTCACGATGACGTTTTTCGCGAATAGGTGGATTCATCTGGATAAATGTACCAAACCGTTGATAATCATCAGCGCTCAAAGTCAAATGATGCTGCGTAACTTCAACTGTTGCTATGTCTTTATGCTCTTTCAAAAAATCAACTTCTTCCGCTGTAGAAAGATGTAATATATGGATACGCGCTCCTGTTTCGCGTGCTATTTTAATTAAACGCTGTGTACATTGTAAAGCCGTAGCCTCATCACGCCAAACTGGATGTGACGATACATCCTCTGTAACACAAAAAGCTTTACGTTCTTTAAGCCGTGCTTCATCTTCACAGTGAAAAGCTGTGCGACGGCGTGTATTTTGCAAAATAAGACGCACACTTTTATCATCCTCCACGAGAAGATTACCTGTTGATGATCCCATAAATACTTTAATACCAGCAACACCAGGAAGTCTTTCTAACTCTGTTAATTCATAAATATTATCACGTGTTGCTCCAACCCAAAATGCATAATCACAGTGCATTCGATGAAATCCACGTTTAATCTTATCATTCAAAGCTTCTTTCGATATCGTTAATGGATTGGTATTTGGCATTTCAAATACTGCTGTAACTCCTCCTAAAACAGCAGAACGAGAACCACTTTCCAGATCCTCCTTATATTCCTTACCTGGTTCACGAAAATGAACTTGGCTATCAATTATACCAGGCAAAATATGAAGTCCTGTACAATCAATTACCTCTCCACCAGATGCGCATGTGAGATCACCAATTTCAACAATACGACCATTCACAACACCAATATCGCGCTTACTGCTACCATCATGATTAACAAGCGTTGCACCTTTAAAAATTGTATCAAATGTTTTAAACATAGCCATGCTCCTTATATATTGCTTCTCCATCGTTATGTAACTCTGGGCAGAAAGGCAAGAACCATGATTGAAAAACAGAATGCCATAAATTTAAAAAACCGTAAAATTATTAAAGTTATAGGCGAAGAAGCAACACATTTTCTGCAAGCTCTTATTACTACAGATGTAACAAAAATAAACTCACAGGAGCTCTTTCCTGGTGCCCTATTATCCCCACAGGGAAAGGTCATTGCTGATTTTCTCATTGGCAAAATAGACCAAAACTATATGATTGATATTACGGCTTCCTTAGCTGATGCTTTTCATAAGCGTCTTATCCTCTATAAACTCCATAAAAAAATAGAAATTACGCAACCATTACAAGAGATTATAAATGTTTTTTGGCAAAATGAATTAGATAGTTTAAATTTTAATTTAAGTTTTATAGATAAGCGATTTCCAGAGAAAGAAAAAGTAGTACGGACTTATGGAAAAACTCCTTTTCTTATTCCAGAGTATAATATTTATTGGGATCGAATGCGCATCCATTATGGGATAGCAGAAAGTGATCAAGATTATGAAATAGGTAAAGTCTTTCCTCATGATATTAATTATGATCAAATTCATGGACTTTTCTTCAATAAGGGATGTTATATTGGGCAAGAGGTTATTTCACGAATACATCATCGTAGAACAGCTCGCCGCCGTTTTTTAGTGGTCAAAAGCCAATATCCCTTAACCTCAGGCTCTACTGTTAAAGCAGGTACAAAAATACTTAGTCAATTAGGAACATGCGCTAAAAATGAAGCTTTAGCCCTAATGCGTATTGATCATGTCAAAGAAGCTATGGAAAAAAACCTTCAATTTACAGTAGATGATATTCCTGTAACAATTAGTATTGCTGAAAATATGAATTTCACCTTCCCTAAAAGCTCCGTAGAGGCTGACTAATGGCTAAAACTGAATTATCACAAGATGGAACAATACGTGCATGGCAAAGAATGCTTTCTGGTCGACGACTTGATTTACTTAATCCTTCTCCTTTTGATATTGAAATTGAAGATATTGCCCATGGCCTCGCTCGCGTTGCGCGTTGGAACGGACAAACAAAAGGAGAATATGCTTATTCTGTCGCACAACATTCACTTTTGGTCGAACAAATATTTCAGAAACTTTTCCCACAGTCCTCCAATGAAGAATGTCTTTTTGCTCTTCTTCATGATGCACCAGAATATGTTATTGGCGATATAATTTCACCGTTTAAAGCTGTGATAGGAAAACATTATGAGCGCGTAGAAAAACGTATACAAAATATTATTCACATACGCTTTTCTCTACCTGTCAATCCACCTCAAAAGATCCTAAAAAAAATCAAACAAGCTGATCGTATCGCTGCTTTCTATGAAGCCACCGCTCTTGCTGGTTTTAGTACAGAAGAAGCTCTTCGTTATTTTGGTCATCCAAGTAATATTTTAGCTGATGGTTTCAATTTACAACCATGTCCTACGCAACAAATTGAAAACGCCTTTTTAATTCGTTTTAATGATCTCGATGTTCAAAGGCCATATTCTGGCTGCTGATTTTTTTGTCATAACTGAAAAAATATAAAATTTCTTACTATCACACGGCCATTACTTCGATGAAATATTAAGATTCTATCGTATCTCTCCCTATGAATCTTTTCACCTTTTTTCAGAATTTCCTTTTTAAATTCAATTTACTTGAACTTGTAAACCTCTGAATCGGCTGGAAAAATGCGTGATTTAACATCATTCGCATAATTCTTAATTGCTGTATCCATCGCTTGCTCGAAAACACCATAACGACGCACAAATTTAGGTACATAAGTGCCATAACCTAACATATCTTCCATCACCAAAACCTGTCCATCACACTGATTAGACGCACCAATACCAATAGTAGGAATAGAAAGATTCTCTGTAAGTTTTACCGCCAATGGCTCTACCACCCCTTCCACAACAACAGAAAAAGCACCTGCCATTTCAATAGCTGTAGCATCCGCTTCAATTTGTGACCAATCATTTTTATTACGCCCTTGCGTCTTAAAACCGCCAAAACGATTCACCGCTTGTGGTGTGAGACCAATATGCGCCATAACTGGAATACCACGATTGCATAAAAAACTAATTGTTTCTGCCATATAAGCACCACCTTCAAGCTTCACTGCACCACATCCTGTTTCTGCAATAATACGGGATGCATTAGTAAAAGCTTGTTCTGGGCTTTGCTCATAAGAACCAAAAGGCATATCGACAACAACAAGAGCTCGTTTAGAGCTACGCACAACAGCTTGTCCATGCAAAATCATCATATCCACACTTACAGGGAGCGTTGTATCAAACCCATATATAACCATACCAACGCTGTCACCAACCAACAGCATATCACAATGTGCATCAGCAATCCGAGCGCTATAAGCCTGATAAGCTGTTAAAACAACAATAGGTTCTTGTTTCTTTCTCAAACGTATTTCAGAAGCAGTAATACGCTTTATATCTTTATGAACACTCATCTTTCAGCCTCTTTATTGTAATATATATTGATCGATAAGTCTAACTTCACCAAAGCAAACGGTAAGCAACAAAACCGCAGACGTGTTTAATTTCTTTTTAATCACGCACAAAGTTTCTATATCACGTAAATCTATTGATTCAATAACAGCACGTGGTTCTTTTTGTAAAACAGAGCGGACAACTTCACACAATTTATCAACGGATCGTTCACCTTGCTCATAAAGTCTCTTAACAGCTTTAAGGCTTTCAGGAATAATTTTTGCAGCTTTGCGATCTTCTAATGTCAAAAGTTGATTACGTGAAGAACTAGCAACTCCATCTGCATCACGTAAAATAGGGACACCGACGATTTCAACAGGAAAAGCCAAATCTTTGACCATACGACGGATAATCAAAAGCTGTTGAAAATCTTTTTCCCCAAAAAAAGCTTTATCTGGTTGAACAATATTAAAAAGTTTAGCAACAACACTGGTCACACCACAAAAATGTCCTGGACGTAATTTTCCCATCAAAATACGTGATAATTTTTTTACCTCTACAATTGTCTCATTGCCTAGCGGCCACATTTCTTCTACAGAAGGCACAAAAATATACTCAACATTCGCTCTTTTCAATAAAGAGCAATCTCCTTCTAGATCTCTTGGATATATATTAAAATCCTCATGGGGACTAAATTGCTTGGGATTAACAAATATAGAAACCACTACACGATCACACATTGCCCGTGCCTGTCGTACCAATGCAAGATGGCCATCATGTAACGCCCCCATAGTTGGTACAAAACCAATTGACAGCCCTAGACGTCGCTCCTCTCTGAGGTATTGACGTAACTCAGCAATTGTTTGCAAAATTTGCATTCTATCTACTTTCACAAAATCAAAATGTTGACACTTCCATACAAAACCGCCGTTCAAACAATTGTATCAAACTAACACGCAAAGACGGCTGTTTTATACCTCTCGCCTCCCAAACATAGCGTGTTAAAAAAAAATCTGTCAGAGTTAGTCCTTTATTTATATCATCAAAATCAATAGGACAAGCGGTTTTTTGTACAAGAAATTGCGGTAAAAGTAAAAGCTTATCCTTCCAAGGGCGTCCTATTTCCTCACATACAGCACGTCCCGATTTTGGAGAAACATAACAAAGTTTTTCTTGGCGACCTGTTACAGCACAACAAGACAAATCGAGGCCAAAACCAAGTTCTTCAAGCAGTAGAAGCTCAAAACGTACAAGTAATTCAGCATTTATAAATGGATCATCAAAATTTTGCATAAAAAAATATAACATATCATACAAAACAGGATGAGGATCACGCTCAGGAAGAAGCCGTAAATGAGAAGCCATCAATTGCAGAGAATAAAGTGCCTCTGGCAAAACTATCAATCTTGAAGCATGCGAATCAAGTGCTTCAAGCCTAAATAATCCTAAATGTTCATCTAAACGTGCCCACCATTCAGCTTCAACAAAATTTCCAGGCTGAAGGAGAGGAGCCATACGACGAGAACGTCCACCTTTTACAATTCCCATATAGCGACCATGCTGTCGCGTCATAATTTCAAGAATAACGCTCGTTTCACCATGTTGGCGTGTACCAAGAATGATAGCTGGTTCTTTCCATTTCATTGCATTAAAAAAAATCCAATCCCATTTCGCGATAACGCTCTGGGTTTGCATCCCAATTATCACGCACTTTCACAAATATAAAAAGATGAACCTTCTGTCCCATGATATCCATTAATTCTTTACGTGCTGCCTGACCAATAGCTTTAATAGTGCTACCTTTTGTTCCTAAAACAATTTTTTTCTGATTATCACGTTCTACATAAATGACTTGATTAATTTTAACCGAACCATTTGTACACTCCTCCCAATTTTCTGTTTCAACTGTTGAAGAATAAGGAAGTTCTTGATGGAGACGAAGAAAAAGTTTTTCACGCGTAATTTCAGCAGCAAGCTGACGCATAGGCATGTCAGAAATTTGATCTTCTGGATAATACCATGGCCCCTCCTGCATAATTGTACTAAGATAATGCAGCAAATCCTTACACCCAGAACCATTTAAAGCTGAAATCATAAATGTCTGCAAAAAATTCACTTGTTCGTTCACTTGAGCTGTTAATGCCAAAAGAGATGATTTAACAACTGTATCAATTTTATTCAGAACAAGAATTTTATCCTGTTCAACACTTTTTAAAATATCTAACATTGCACTAACTTCATCTGAAAGACCGCTCTGGACATCAATAAGAACCAAAAGAATATCAGCATTCTTCGCGCCACCCCAAGCAGCAGAAACCATAGCTCGCTCTAATCGCTTATGAGGACGAAAAACACCTGGCGTATCAATCAAAATAATTTGGGTCTTATCATAAATTACAATACCACGAACTAAAGTTCGTGTTGTTTGTACTTTATGTGTTACAATTGATACTTTAGTTCCAACTAACTGATTAACTAACGTTGATTTTCCAGCATTAGGCACACCAATGAGAGCAACAAAACCTGAACGCGTTTTAATAAGATCATTCATGACTATGTTGCCCCTCTATTTTCCATATACCTTCACGTCGCAAAATTCTTTCAGCAGCATCTCTCTCGGCTTGACGTTTAGAACTACCTCGCCCTATCTCAGGTGCATAACCACAAATACTTACCTCAACTATAAAAATCGGGTCATGATCTGGGCCATAACGCTGCACAACCTGGTAATGAGGTTGTGCATTATCTTGTGTATGAGCCCATTCCTGTAACTCCGTTTTGGCATCACGCCGACCAGCATTCATTTTCTTTGCTCGATCTTGCCAATATCTTTGAATGACAGGTCGAACGCTCTCTAAACCTCCGTCAAGATATATCACAGCGATTAAGGCTTCAATAACATCGGCATACACATTAGCTAACCGACGACCTTCTAAGTTTTTCATTTCACAACCAACATGAACCATATCGGATAATCCCATTTCTAATGCAATATCGGCACATGTTTGCGCATTTACCAAACCATTTAAACGTACGGATAATTCACCTTCGCTTGCTTGTGGAAAAATTTTATAAAGCATTTCAGCAATTAAAAGCCCAAGAACTCGATCCCCTAAAAACTCTAATCTCTCATAATTACCATTCTCTGAACTTTGCACACTGGCATGTGTTAATGCTCTTTTTAATCTGTCTACATCTTTAAAACTATGCCCTGTCAGCTTTTCCAGCTGATCAATAACATGATACTTCATCAGCAAATTCCTACTTATTTATCAAGCGGAAAATAGCGCATTGCATCAATGAAAGAAAATAAACGATCCCAGCGTACATCAAACGGCCAACGCCAAATCTGCCACGCACTAGAACCATTACTAATAGAGAAAAAAATCAAATTGGCTCGGCCAATAAGATTCTCATCCGGAACATATCCTACACTCAAACGACTATCATCTGAATTATCACGATTATCACCCATCACAAAATAATGTCCTGGTGGAACCTCAAAAACCTTTGTATCATCAACCGGAGGAATAAAACCTAAATTAAGCGTATCGTAACTTACGCCATTAGACATTGTCTCGCGATAAACATCAACAGGGCGACTAACCTCTGTCACATCAGGATCATCGATTTTCCCCATAAACTGGCGTTGAACCGCTTCACCATTGATATAGATAACACTTTGACGGACTTGAACACGATCACCGGGTAATCCAATAACACGTTTAATATAATCAATATCCGGATTGCTCGGTAAACGAAAAACCAAAACATCCCCACGCTTAGGTTGAGATGCCCAAATCCGTCCTGAAAAAATAGGAGGAGAAAAAGGTATAGAAAAACGAGAATACCCATATGCATATTTAGAAACAAAAAGATAATCCCCCACTAGCAAAGTAGGACGCATTGAACCAGAAGGAATAGTAAAAGGCTGAAAAAAAAGTGTACGAATAACCCCAGCCAAAAACAACGCTTGTATCAAAACAGAAAAAAATTCAATAATTTCACTTTTTTTATCTTTTTTTTTCATTTTCTCTTCTTGTTTCATCCTGCACTACCTTATTTATAGATAAAACTTATTTTGTCATCATAATGCCCAAATAATAAAAGCACAATCTCTTACGAAACTATACACATGGAAGTGCTTCTATAATAACAAACGCCTGTGCCCAAGGAAAATCATCTGTTATACTGAGATGAATCATCACCTCATGATGAGGGGGTAACAGTTTTTTTAATCGTACGCGCGCACAATTCGTTAATCTCATAGTCGGTTTACCAGATGGTAAATTAACTACCCCCATATCTTTCCAACTAACACCACAAGCAACCCCTGTTCCTAAAGCTTTAGCGCATGCTTCTTTAGCAGCAAATCTTTTAGCATAGGAACTAGATCGGTGATAGAGACTTTCAGATTTTTCTTGTTCAACATCTGTAAAAATACGCTGTATAAAACGGCCACCATAGCGAACCAACATCCTCTCAATCCGCCTTATATCAACTATATCATTGCCAAGACCAATAATCATAAATATTACCTAAGCTTTTTTGCTTTGAACATCTTTCTTTTACCATCTTTTTTTGATAGCGATTTTTTTTGAAAATGGATTATTGTTCTGTAAACGCCTATATAAGACAAACTACCAAAAATAACACCTAAAAACATTCCACCCACAAACATTGGCATCATAATCAAATCCCATGTCTCCCCCAAAAATGACCATGCTTGCGAAAACGTCAAATCACCCAACATAGTGCGAATTTCTGAAAAAGAAATTTCATCTTTATTACTAAAAAATACTAAAAATAGGCGCCCCACCTTATAATCAGCCATAATAATAAGAAAAAATGTCAATGGATTAGAAAAAACAGTCCCGATAATTGCTGCAGCAAAATTACCATGTAAAACCCAAGAAAAAAATGCTGCTAAAATAATGTGCAATCCCAAAAGAGGCGAACAGGCTGTAAAAATACCAATAGAGAACCCCAATGCTACTTCATGGGGCGTTGCTGATATACGTAAAATACGTTTACGTATATAATAAAATAAACGACACAAACTAAACTTACGTCGAATACGCTCTCCAAAATTCATCGCTGTTCGATAACTAAAAAACATATGGTTACTCATATATACCCTGTACATACTAAATAATACTGATATTTTATTTTATTCAGGTTTACTTTATCAAGCATTTTCATAGAAAAATTAATAAAAATCAAATATTTCGGCTCCCTAGCTTAATCGCTGGAAGTGTAGCAAGCTCAGGAGGTACAGCATTAGCATCATAGGATGCAATTTCATACTCGGCAAGCGAAATGAGGGGAACTCCTACATTAACCTTACCACCAGATCGATCAAGAATACATGCACTCGCTACCACATTGGCTTTTGCTCCAACCAATGCTTCAATGGTCTCACGAATAGAAAGACCAGTTGTTACAATATCTTCAACAATAACAACCCGTGCACCTTTTTCAATTTCAAAGCGATGTAATTGGAATATACCATTCACACGCTCTACCCAAATAGAAGGAACGCAAAGATGACGTGAAGTCTCATACGAAGGAATGAGACCACCGATTGCAGGCCCAGCTATGTAATCAATTTTTCCTTCCACATATTTCTTAATTTTTTGAGCCAAAGCATGACACAGCTTTTCGGTAAGATCAGCATGCATAAACACTCTTGCCTTCTGTAAATAAGTAGCACTATGACGACCTGATGTTAAAATAAAATGCCCTTCTAAAATAGCATCTGCTTGTCTAAAAATATTAATCACATCTTGTGTATTCATTACAAAATCTCTTTCACCCATAAACCCGATGCACCATATTCACTGATCTTGCTCTTTTTAACTGAGAAAAGATAGAATTTAAATGTTTTAAATCCCAAACTTCAAGATCAATGATAATTTCTGTAAAATCTATCGCCTTATGAACACAAGATAAATTTTCAATATTGGCATCATTTGCAAAAATAATCTGAGTAATTTCAGCTAAAGAACCAGGACTATTTACAGCTACAATATTGACGCGAGCAGGAAAACGTTCATTCATCTCAGAATCAATATCCCAGCGTACATCAATCCATCGTTCTGGTTGATCATCATAGGCCATTAAAGCTGAAGATTGTATCGGATAAATAATAATACCTGCACCCGGCTGCATAATACCAATAATTTGATCTCCCGGCACAGCTCCCTCAGGAGAAAATTGTACTGGAATATCTCCTTTTGTACCTTGAATAGGTAATACTCTATACTTATGTTTCTTCTTTAAATTTTTGTTTTTTTTATTCTCAAGAATTTTAAAAATCATATCTTGAGCATTTTCAATATTAAACCAACTTTTCTCCCTAAACTTAAACGATGGCTTTCTCACCACAGAATGATCTTGATAATTTGGATAAACTGCCTTAACTACATCTATAGCAGCTAATTCACCACGCCCAACAGCTGCTAAAACGTCATTCACGTCCTTACGGGCTAAACGCGGTAAAATTTGCTTAAGCATATCTTGCGAAAATTGTTTTCCCGCACATTCAAATGAACGTTCAAGAATACGACATCCTAAACCTGAATATTGCTTATGTATTGCTGAACGTGTCGCTCGACGAATTGCAGAACGTGCCTTGCCTGTTACAACTAGCGATTCCCAGGCTGCTGGTGGAGTTTGAGTTTGCGAACATATAATATTAACTTCATCACCATTTTTTAATTTGGTCATTATAGGCATAATACGACCATTGATTTTTACTCCCACACAAGAATTACCAATATCGGTATGTACTGCATAAGCAAAGTCAATAGGTGTAGCGCCTTTTGGAAACGCAATTAGCTGCCCTTTCGGCGTAAAACAGAAAACTTGATCATGAAAAAGCTCAAGTTTTGTATATTCTAGAAACTCTTCCGGATTATGGCCATCTGCCAAAGATTGAATTGTTTGACGCAACCATGCATAAGCATTAGCCTCACTTGATAATCTTGATGTTGAATAATCAGAACCATAATCTTTATAAATGGCATGTGCCGCAACACCATATTCAGCAATCCTATCCATTGCACCAGTTCTAATTTGCAATTCAATGCGTTGCCCTGAAGGCCCAACAATTGTTGTATGAATTGAACGATAATCATTTTGTTTAGGTATAGAAATATAGTCCTTAAAACGCCCAGGAACCATTGGCCACGTAGTGTGTATAATACCAAGAGCACGATAACAATTATCCACGCTCTCAACAATTACACGAAACCCAAAAATATCAGATAGTTGTTCAAAAGATAAGATCTTGCTTTCCATTTTACGAAAAATTGAATAAGATTTTTTCTGACGACTTTTAACATTGGCTTTAATACCGTTTTTTAAAAAAAGTTTTGTCAATTCTTTTTCAATTGTGGATAGCAAATCGCGATTGCGTACTGATAATTCTGAAAGCCTATCAGTAATAGTACGGTAACCCTCTGGATTTAAATAAAAAAAAGAAAGATCCTCTAACTCTTCGCGCATATCCTGCATACCCATACGGCCAGCAAGCGGCGCATAAATATCCATTGTCTCCTCAGCAATCCATCGACGCTTATCATCACGCATAACATCAAGGGTACGCATATTATGAAGACGATCTGCCAATTTAACTAAAAGAACACGAATATCATCAGAAACAGCAATAAGAAGTTTACGAAGATTTTCTGCTTGCACAGCTTTCTTCGATACAAGATCAAGCTTATTAAGCTTTGTAAGTGCCTCAACTAATTTACCAATTTCAGATCCAAAAAGTTGATCAATTTCTGCTCTTGTAGCATTTGTATCTTCAATTGTATCATGCAAAAGAGCGACAGCAATTGTTGCTTCATCTAAGTGCATATCCGTTAAGATAGCAGCAACTTCTAAAGGATGAGAAAAATAAAGATCACCTGAAGCACGCTTTTGATGGCGGTGCTTCCTCATTGCATAAACATAGGCTTTATTTAATAAAGCCGCATTTACGTCAGGCTTGTAACGCTGTACACGCTCAATCAGCTCACACTGACGCATCATATAGATATATCCTCAGAAATTTCGTAATTGAATTATTATTGAATACCTTACTACTAAAAGAAAAAATAAATCCACCAAATGATAATCTATGTATTACTTTTTCACTAAGATACGATCATTAATAATCATCATTTTTCTCTGGCACAACTAAACTTTCAATACCTGCCAAAAGCTCTTCTTCTGACATGTAATCAAATGAACCACTAGTCTCTTCTGATGAAGAGCCCAAAATATCTCCGGCTTCACCTGAGTGAGAAATAAACTCCATTGTTCCCTCTGGTTCATCGACTTCTACATGCTTTTGCAAAGAATGAATAAGATCTTCTTTTAAATCAGCGGGGGATAAAGTTTTATCTGCTATTTCACGCAAAGCAACAACTGGATTTTTATCATTATCACGATCAATTGTAATCTGTGCACCTTGTGAAATCTGACGAGCCCGGTGCCCAGCTAAAAGCACCAACTCAAAACGATTATCAACCTTATCAATACAATCTTCTACTGTTACACGGGCCATTCATGTCCCTTTCTTCAAGGTTCAAAAATTAATGATTGCCGCAGAGTATATACAATAATCAAAACAAAAAACAAGAAAAACAACATATACCTTATTATTTTTTCTCAATACATCAAAACTCTTGAAAAAATTTAAGTTTACAAAGACACGAAAATCCCTAAGTTTTTAACAATAAAATAATCTCAAACTATTGCATTCTTAATAACACAGTGATTATCATAATTAAAGAAAATGGATTGTACAAAAAAATAAGCGCGTTTATCAAAAAAAATTACAATAACGCATTGCTATATCCCTTCTCTCTACGTTCATAAAAATTTACTTAAAATATAATGAAAACTGATTGCAGAGAATAAAGCTTTAATCAACTTTATGAATATAATAGACTACTATAAACACTATATAAAAGGCTATTAGGCATAAATATCCAAACCTTTTTTCATCGTTAACTAAACATACCTAATCCACAAGAATCTTTAAAAGATATAATTTTTAAATCCAGAACTATACAAAAAATTAGGTTTACTATAATTAAGGAAATAACATGTCCTTTTTCAGAAGAGAAAAAACTTAATGAAGCACTCACAATAATATACTATCTATCAATCTCTAGCTCTAGATTAAGTCATCAACATCACGGATTTTATAGAAAGAGTTTCAAACTCATTTGATACTATATCAGTCAATGTATTGGCAACTAATCATAGCAATACATGTTCTCCCTATTATACAATCAGCAACAAATTCATCTTAATCTATTGTGAAAAAATCTTTGTAGACATATTATAAGATTGTTTACGAAAATATACTCTACTGAATATGAAATAAAATAACTTAAAAGATTTTTGATAAAACATAATTGGTCCCTGCAATCTATGAATAGTAAATTAACATCATTGTGCCCAGAACCGCCCCTAAATTGTAATTTATGTCCTCGCCTAAACAACTTTATCGCTGACTGGCGTATTAAAGAGCCTCATTGGCACAATGCACCTGTCAGTCCATTTTTCCCTCATAAAGGAGCTGCAACAACACGCCTTCTAATCGTCGGACTTGCTCCTGGATTACGTGGTGCAAACCGAACTGGACGTCCTTTCACAGGCGATTATGCTGGACATCTCCTTTATTCCACTTTAAAAAAATTTGGTTTTGCTCAAGGTACCTTTGCAGAAAGAGCAGATGATACCCTCGAGCTCATCGATGCCGCAATTGTTAATTCAGTACGTTGTGTCCCACCAGAGAATAAACCCACTAGCGCCGAGATCAACACTTGTCGGAATTTTTTTTCACCTCTTTTAACAAATCTTCCTCAACTTAAAGCCATCATTACTCTTGGCAGCATCGCTCATAACTCCACTATACGAGCTTTAAACGCAAAAATCTTAGCACACCCTTTTGGTCATGGAAAAATCAGTGATATAGGTAGACTACGTATTTTTTCAAGCTATCACTGTTCACGCTATAATACTAATACCGGTCGCTTGACAGATACTATGTTTTATCAAGTCTTCCAAGCTGCAAAAACCTATTTAAATCAATGTTGAAATCCCTCTAACCAAAATATGTAAATTGCTTTCCTATTATCCATGCCTTCTCAAAAGCCGTGCCTTTTCACGCCCCCAATCCCGTTTTTTCTCCGTTTCACGTTTATCATGAAGTTTTTTACCACGCGTCAAAGCAATCTCCAGTTTAACACGCCCCTGCTCATTAAAATAAAGTTTAAGTGGAATAATCGTCATACCCTCACGAGAAGCTGCATTAAAAAAACGTGCCATTTCACGCTTTGAAAGTAATAATTTACGTAAACGACGTGCCTCATGATTAAAACGATTCGCTTGTGTATATTCAGGAATATGAGAATTAATCAACCATAATTCCCCCTTTTCAAAACCAGCATAACTTTCAGAAATATTAGCATGACTGGAACGTAAAGACTTAACCTCTGTTCCTTGAAGAACAATACCGACCTCAAGAGTATCAAGAATTTCAAAATTGAAATGTGCTTTACGATTATCTGCGATAACTTTTCGTATTGATGCAGTCTTTTTTTTGTTGTTCATGGCTATTTCAACACCATTTTATTCTTTAATAAGACCTGCATATTGTAAAGCAGAATCAATAATCTTCTTTGTAGTATCTTCTAATGGAACAATCGGTAAACGAACAATATCACTACAAAGCCCTAATTTTGCAGCAGCATATTTAATACCTGCCGGATTGGGTTCAATAAATATTCCGCGATTGAGGGGCATTAAACGATTATTTAATTCTAAGGCTGTATTATAATCACCACGATGACAAGCAGTATAAAGTTCTGCGCAAAGCTTTGGAGCAACATTGGATACAACTGAAACACACCCTACACCTCCATGTGCATTAAAACCTAGCGCTGTTCTATCATCACCGGAGAGCTGTATAAAATTCTGACCACATTTTTCTCGTTGTTCACTTACACGCTCAATTTTACCTGTTGCATCCTTGATACCAATGATATTTTTAAAATCCTGACAAAGATTTTTCATAGTTTCTACAGCGATATCAACAACAGAGCGCCCAGGAATATTGTAAATAACAATGGGAATAGAAATAGCTTTCGCAACAGCAGAAAAATGAGCATATAATCCCTTTTGATTAGGCTTATTATAATAAGGAGTTACCACTAATACTGCGTCTGCACCTACTCTCTCTGCATGCTGTGCAAGCTTCATAGCCTCATCTGTGCTATTTGATCCTGCCCCAGCAACAACAGGAACGCGTTTAGCAACTTGCTTAACACATAATTCTACAACTCGCTTATGTTCTTCATGACTTAAAGTCGCTGACTCGCCTGTTGTTCCAACGGGACTCACACCGTGAATACCTTGTTCAATTTGCCATTCAACGAAATTGCAAAATGACTTTTCATCAATAACACCATCTTCATTAAACGGTGTAATCAATGCAGTTAGTGCTCCCTTGAGCATAATAAACTCCCGATAATATTTAACTTTATTTTATTTTCAATAGTCACCTTATTACAAAACATAGTCTTGCTCTATAGCCAAAGCAAGTTGAATTTCATAAAGATCTTACAATATTAATCTATATTATTAATCTATATTTTCTGTACGCTGAACATTTCTTAAAAACACAACCAATCCGTTAACATGTCTTTCATGCTTCTCTTTTAAAATTATAAAATGTTGCCTAAAAAGCAATATCTAAAGGTCTTTCCTCCATGCGTATAATCTCTGCTCACTTTTTTGTATTAATCTTTATTATACTCAAATCGGTAGCTATAATTTTACTCTCAAACGCCTCAGCACAAGCAGTTCTTCTACCACAAAATGGGCCAATCCCTTTAGTTCATCCTCATTCTCTTACGACCATAAAAAAACTTAAAAAATCTTTTGAGCCTATTCATCCTATAAATAATAATACCCCAACAAGAATTAATATTACTAGAACTAGTCAACTTAAATTCGGCTTAGATACTCTTTCAAACAAAAATATTACAAAAACAATAGCAGTTCGCAATACAATGCCTCAAAACAGTCTTGATCGCCATATCTTAACGTGGGCAATCAATACATCATATCAAACGAATATACCAAGCTCTGAAATATTAAGTGCCATCAATGAATTAAAAGATTGGCCAGGTATGAATATAATGAAAAGCAATGCTGAACGTGCCTTCATTAATGAAAACAATTCTACACAAGCTATTATTCAAAAATTTATTCACCACTCCCCCCTCACAGTACAAGGAATGGCTGCACTTGCTAAAGCCCTTATCGCAACTGGGCAAACCACCCGTGCGCGACAAATCATTGCGCCATGGTGGCATACAGTACAGCTCAATGCTCAAGAAGAAGATCTTATTCTTAAAAATGCAAGCACTGCATTAAAACCTAGTGATCATTTAAAACGTATGAAGATTATGCTTTATGCAAATCGTATCGATTCAGCCCAGCGAATTGCAAAATTAGCCTATGCTCAATCTCTCTTTAATGCTTTTGCTGCTGTT
This sequence comes from Bartonella sp. AR 15-3, assembly GCF_002022445.1. Lineage (GTDB taxonomy): Bacteria > Pseudomonadota > Alphaproteobacteria > Rhizobiales > Rhizobiaceae > Bartonella. The sequence continues at coordinate 937,757 of NZ_MUYE01000001.1, forward strand.
GAAAAAAATGAGCCCCAAGCCGCACAAAAACTAAAAGCTGTTGATCAATCATGGAGAAAAGATCCTCTCTTACAATTTGCTAAAATTCGTTATTTTCGACGAACTGGACAATACCATACTGCTGCACAACTCATGATGCGAGCACCGCGAGATGCAATAAATCTGATTAACCCTGATGCATGGTGGATAGAACGACGTGTTCTTTCTCGAGAAATGCTTGACTTAAACAAACCTAAAATCGCTTATCAACTTGTTTCAGCTCATATTGGAGGAACATCTTCATTAGAAATTGATGCTGCATTTCATGCAGGATGGTATGCACTTCGGTTTTTGCATAATCCCAAGACAGCAATGCACCATTTTGCGCGTATTTCTCAACTCTCTTCTTCTCCTCTCTCAACATCCCGTGGCTATTACTGGATGGGGCGAACAGCAGAAGCCTTAGGTGAACATAAAAATGCTCAGCATTATTTTCACCGTGCTGCTCATTTTAGTACAACTTATTATGGTCAATTAGCAGCTTCTCGACTTAACAAAAAAAAACTTGAAATTCATTTTCCTAAACCAACAATGAATGAACGACAAAGTTTTAGTGCACGAAAAGGTGTCCACGTTATCCAAAGGCTTGAAGCTGCTGGCTATGCTAATCTCGCTAAAATTTTTTATCAAGAACTCAGCAAAACAATAGAAAACTCTGGTGAACTAGCTCTTTTGGCTGTTATGTCAGAAAAAAATGGTGACTATTATACCAGCCTCAAAATTGGTAAAACTGCTGCTTTTCAAGGTAAGGCTGTCAGTGCTCTTTCTCATCCTATCGGTGCTATTCCAACATCCATCAACATTTCTGCAACAAAAAAAGCACTCATCTACGCCATTGCACGCCAAGAAAGCGAATTTAATCCTATCGCTATATCAAAAGCAGGAGCTCAAGGTATGTTACAATTGCTGCCTACCACAGCAAGAGCATTAGCTAAAAAACATTCAATAGCGTGGTCTCACAAAAAATTTAGCAGTGATGTCAGTTATAATACTATATTAGGCGCTCATTTTTTAAGTGAACAATTAGAACGTTTTAACGGATCTTATATATTGGCTCTTATTAGCTATAATGCAGGCTTTCGTCGTGCAAATGAATGGATAAAACGTTATGGTGATCCTAGAGGACAATCTCTTGATAATGTTGTCGATTGGATTGAACGTATTCCCTATACAGAAACGCGTAACTATGTGATGCGTGTTATAGAAAATTATGAAATTTACAAAGCGCGCCTCACTGGAACAACAGATATCAAGTCTGATCTCGTTGCTGGTTACAAAAAACCATAAACTCTCATAGATTTCAAAATAAACAAACACAAAGTCATATATGTGATTGCTTTTGAAATGTTTAATAAAGTTCGAATATCCCTCTAGTTCATAGCGGTGATATCTTTTATTATATTATTGGCCTAATTTGAAGAATATACTTTAACTTTTACCTGTAAATTAAGAATCTACTTCTAATGCAGTGATACACTGAAACAGTTTAGAGCTCTCACTGCTATTCTAACTTTATATATAACAGATTGAAATGAAAATGTTACATACATCAATTTAGCCTATCTCTACAACAGAGAGGCAACCTAATTTTTAAAAACATGATCAAAATAACAGCAATGTCCAACCTTATTACCTTTTTAAGTTCAATTTTACGGCTTTAAAAATTATCTAAAGCAATATTTAAAATAATTAAGATTGCCAATAACTGCACATTTTTTCGTATTTTTTAAGAGAACCGTATTTCTTATGAAAAAACAGTGCACAATCACTTTACAAATCTGTTTTAAAAGATCTTACATTTTCTCTTAAACCTATTTCTTAACACCATCCATGGAAAATATAACGCAAACTCAACTGGATTGTTACCACCTTTATATTTATGAAGCAAAAACCAATATCACCATTACTTCTATATTTTATTTTCTTATAATATTATAACTATACAGATATCTCCTAAAAGGTATTGCAAAATTCTTTTCCAAATAATTTATCATCTATTATTTTTTCTTATAACATTTAGATACATGTTTTTTGCTTCAAAGATAAATTGAAATAAAAAACATTTTTCCAGTATGAACTATTATTTAAAGAAAATAATACTTTTATTCATTATATCAAAATTGCATCTCTCACTTTAATAATTGCTTTCACCACTTATATATTTCATAAAGATAATATTCGCATTTTTGTGTATTATAGGCATAGTTATAAGGATAATAATTTAAAAGGGAATTCATATCTTATTATATAGAGATAGGATTACAAAATGGACAAATTCGTTGGCTATGAAGCAAATGTAGCTTTACCTTATACTGCCATAGCAATTATTAATATTAATGCAATTATCGCTAATTATAAAACTTTAGTTCAACGTGTTGCTCCTATAGAATGTTCAGCTGTTGTAAAAGCTGATGCCTATGGGCTAGGAGCTGAAAAAGTTGCCCCAGCACTTTATCAAGCTGGTTGCCGCACTTTTTTTATTGCCCACCTTAAAGAAGCACTTCAACTAAAAGCTATTTTACCACAAAATATCACCCTTGTTCTTCTGAATGGTCTTCCCCCTAATGCAGAAGAACTCATAACTAAAGCTGGTATTGTTCCTGTTCTTAATTCTCGGCATGAAATTGAAAACTGGCAAATGCATTGTCAAAAAAATGGTAAAAAATTTCCAGCAATCATTCAAATTGATACTAATATGAATCGACTAGGACTCGATCAAGAAGAGCTAAAATGGTTGATTCAAAATCCTACTCTTTTCGAAAGAATAGACATAAAATATATTATCAGTCATCTCGCTAACGGAGATGATGTAACACACGCATCCAATTGCGCCCAAAAAAATGCTATGAAAACAGCGCTTGCACAACTTCCTGCCTGTAAAGCCTCGCTTGCTAATTCTGGAGGAATCTTTCTTGGTCCAGACTTTTATTTTGATCTTGTTCGCCCAGGCATTGCACTTTATGGAATTGATCCCCATAAAAAACATCCTACATCTCTTAAATCTGTTTTAAAACTTAAGGCTCAAGTTATTCAGAGCCGTTACACTGAAGCAGGATCTCCTGTTGGTTATGGAGGAAGTTTCATCACCCAAAAGCCCAGCATTCTTACCACCATTGCTATTGGTTATGCTGATGGCTGGCTACGCAATCTTTCTAATAAAGGCTTCGTTTATTTTAAAAAACATAAACTACCCATCATTGGACAAATCTCTATGGATTCTATTACCGTTGACGCAACCAATCTTAAACATGAAAAACCAAAACGAGGTGATTGGGTAGAGCTTATTGGAAGACATCAAACTATCGAAAATGTTGCTGCAGATGCAGGAACCATTCCTTATGAAATTCTTACCTCACTTGGCTCTCGTTATAAACGTATTTACATTTAAATCTTCGAATTCTTATAAAGCGAATCTAAGATAACCATGACGAAACTTAAACAAAAATCGAAATAACTTATATCCAATTCTACAAATTTTATATAGGTTTATTTGATTGAAACATAAGCAAATAAATTTAAAAAGTATTCACTAATGGTGGGCAAGAACAAATTAATATTCTATCACCAGAAACATTGTCAATACGTGAAACAGGCGGCCAATATTTATTCACTGGATCAAAGTGAGGATTAGGAAAAGCAGCTTCTTTTCGTGAATAAGCTCGTTTCCAATTATCATCTAAAGTGTCTGCTAACGTATGCGGTGCATTCACCAATGGATTATCATCTTTTGGCCAAATGCCTGCGCCAATTTTCTTAGACTCTTCGGCAATAGATAACAAAGCATCACAAAGACGATCAATTTCTGCCTTTGGTTCTGATTCAGTTGGCTCAATCATCAAAGTTCCAGGAACTGGAAATGACATTGTTGGAGCATGAAATCCATAATCAATGAGACGTTTTGCAATATCATCAACACTGACTCCATATTGCTCTTTCAGCAACCGTGTATCCACAATACATTCATGTGCAACACGCCCATGTTTACCCCTATAAAGAATAGAATAAGCTTTTGAGAGACGCTCAGCGACGTAATTAGCATTTAATATTGCTATCTGTGTTGCACATTTTAATCCATCAGCTCCCATCATCCGAATATACATCCATGTAATCACTAAAATAGAAGCACTTCCGTAGGGAGCCGCGGAAACGGCATGCGTCGTCTTATCTTGTTCATGGCCAGGTAAAAATGGTTTTAAATGCGTTCCAACGCCAATCGGACCAACACCAGGACCTCCGCCACCATGAGGAATCGCAAATGTTTTATGAAGATTCATGTGACAAACATCTGCCCCCATATCTGCAGGACGTGCAAGACCTACAAGTGCATTTAAATTAGCTCCATCGAAATAGACTTGTCCACCATTTTCATGAATAATGGCACAAATATCCTTAATGTTTTCCTCATAAACACCATGTGTTGAAGGATAAGTAATCATTAAAGCTGCCAAATGAGTCTTATGTAATTGCGCTTTTACTTTAAGATCATCAATGTCAACATCACCATCGCTCAAGCATTTCACTACCACAACTTCCATCCCTGCCATATGTGCTGAGGCTGGATTGGTTCCATGTGCTGATGCAGGAATAAGACAAATGTTACGTTGATAATCACCACGAGATTGATGATATCGGCGAATAGCTAAAAGTCCAGCATATTCACCCTGAGCACCAGAATTAGGCTGGAAAGAAACTTGGGAAAATCCTGTAATTTCACATAACCATGCATTTAACTGATTCATCATTTCCTGATATCCCAACGCATCATCTTTAGGTGCAAAAGGATGTATATTGGCCACTGTAGGCCAACTCACAGGTATTAATTCAGCAGCAGCATTGAGTTTCATTGTACAAGAACCAAGTGGAATCATCGCCCGATCTAGTGCTAAATCCTTATCTGATAAACGACGTAAAAAACGCATCATATCTGTTTCTGAACACACTGTATGAAAAAATGACTGCGAAAGAAAAGTAGAATCGCGCCCTCTACCAAAAAGCCTTGAAACAGTTTCATCAGCTAATTGAGCGTTAAAAAGCCGTGCTAAAGCAATAGCATCTTCTTCTGTTGACAATTCATCAAAATTAATTGCAACCCAATCATCGTCAAGAATACGTATAAGCCGCCCATCCATTTTTGCTTGATCCGCAATATCTTGAGCTCTCTTCTCAACAAAAACACTAATACAATCAAAAAAATATTTACCTTCACAACGAACACCCACCGCTTCTAAACCGGCTGCAAAACGACATGTTAAATGATGAACACGTTTGGCAATTTCCTGTAAACCTTGTGGTCCATGCCAAATAGCGTAAGCCGCCGCCATATTAGCTAACAAAGCCTGTGCAGTACATATATTCGACGTTGCTTTATCACGTCGAATATGTTGTTCACGAGTTTGCAATGCTAATCGAAAACCAATACGCCCTTTCGTATCCGTTGATTGTCCAACGATACGCCCTGGAATTAAACGCATTAAAGCATCACTCACTGCAAGATAGCCTGCATGAGGACCGCCAAAACCTATTGGGACTCCATAACGCTGCATAGAACCAACAACAATATCAGCCCCCCATTTTGCTGGTGCTTCCATAAGAGTGAGTGCTAAAGGATCTGCAACAACAATAACTAGAGCACCTTTCTCCTTTGCCTCTTTAATGACTTCACTGTAATCATTAAAACATCCTCTTGTGTCTGGCCATGGTAAAATAATAGCCGCCGTATCAGAGCAAATTTTGCTCTTTTCACTCATATGAATTCCTTGTGTTTGAGCACGTGTCTGCGCAACACTCAATGTTTGAGGATGCAAAAAACCTTGAATTGAAATCTTTGTTTTTTTCTCACGTGCAAAACGGACAGCCACCGCATTAGCTTCAGCTAAAGCCGTTGCCTCATCAAGAAGTGAAGCAGCAGCAATAGGTAATCCTGTCAATTCACTTACTAATGTTTGAAAATAAAACAAAAGTTCTAAACGGCCTTGGCTAATCTCTGCCTGATAGGGTGTATAAGCGGTATACCAAGCTGGATTTTCAAAAAAATTACGCAAAATAACAGGTGGTACAGATGTTCCATAATAGCCTTGCCCAATAAAGCTCTTCCGTACATGATTGCGTTCCATAATCTTCGATAATTCTTCCAAAGCTTGTGCTTCATTTGCTGCTTCTGGTAAATTAAGTGATCGTTTCAAATGAACAGACTGGGGGACAGCTTGAGAAACTAAAGCTTCTATTGAATCAACTGCTAATACACTAAGCATTTTTTGTATTTCATTAGCTCGAAGCCCAATGTGTCGCGAAACAAAACGATGTCCTTGCATGATTTTACCCAATCAACGCATGATAAGAAGGCTCATCTAACAGCTCATCAAGCTGTGTCTTATCCTGTATCCTCATTTTCCACAACCAGCCTTCCTTTTCAGCTTGCCGATTTACCAATGCAGGATCATCTGCTAAAGCTCTATTACTTTCAATCACTTCTCCATCAATAGGTGCATAAACATCTGATGCTGCTTTAACAGACTCAACAACAGCAGCTGAATCTCCCTTACAAAAATGTGTTCCGTTCTGCGGCAAATCAACGAAAACTAAATCACCTAATTGCTCTTGAGCATGATTAGTAATTCCAACCGTAGCAATCTGTCCTTCAACACTTACCCATTCGTGATCTTGTGTAAAATAAATTTCAGACATAAAAAATTATCCCTTAATATAACGTTGTACAACAAAAGGAAGCGAATGAACAGACAACATGATTTTTTTGCCACGCACTTCAGTAAAAATTTCTGTTCCTTCGACTTTCCAATCAATAGGAACGTAGCCCATTGCTACAGGACCATTAAAAGAAGGACCAAAACCACCCGATGTTACTATTCCAATCTGCGTCCCTTTATTATCTAGAAGAACTGCACCTGCACGTACAGGCTGACGTCCTTGTGGTTTTAAACCAACGCGACAACGAGAAGGGCCCTTCTGATATGCTCTAAGAAAAGCTTCTGCTCCATAAAACTTAGCTTTTTCCCGAACACTTTTGGATACAGCCCATGTCAGCCCAGCCTCAATAGGAGTAGTGTCAGGTGTAATATCATTGCCATGTAAACACAATCCCGCTTCCAATCGAAGACTATCACGCGCAGCAAGACCGACCCATTCAATACGACAATCATCGAGTAATTTTTCAACTAATGAACGCGCCTGATTTTCCGGAAGTGCAATTTCAAAACCGTCCTCTCCTGTATAACCAGAACGTGTTAAAAACCAATCTTGGTGTGGCTCAAATCCTTGCATAAATAAAAGCTCATTCCCAGGCAAACCTACATCAGCCATAACAGATGCAGCCTGCGGACCTTGAAGAGCAAGCAATACTCTCTCAAGCGTAATTATTTGACACTTAAAACCAACAGCACGTTTTTTAAGTTCAGAAAAATCAACCTGTGCATTCCCTGCATTGACAACCAGCACAAAACGGTATTCATCTAAACGAGTAAGAATAAGATCATCAAGAATACCAGCTTGCTCATTCAGCAAATAATTATAGCGTGATTGGCCTTTTTGTAAAAGTGATGCATCAATAGGAAGTGCATAAGATAAAAATTCAGCTGCTTCTTGCCCTTCAATAGCTATCAACTTCATATGAGAGATATCAAAAAGACCAGCCTGAGCACGTGTATGCAAATGCTCTTTCAAAACACCTAGAGGATAGACTAAAGGCATCATCCAACCAGCAAAAGCACCAAATTTCGCGTGTGCTTTTTCATGCAGATCATGTAAGGGGAGCTTTTTTAAAGGCAATGTCTCAAATGCCAGCAAATCGGTGCTCATAATTTCTCCACAGCCGCGTTTACTACTCTATCGGGTTTATTACTCTATATTGTGGTCTTCTTTCTTATCCTTTATCTCAAACCTGCAAGATTACAAATTATTTTACTCTTTAGCAGCAGATGTTAAAGTTAGTATTTTGCACTCTCCCGCAAAGAATTAAAAGAATTAAAGAAGCAATGACATTCTTTCCAACATATTTTCGCTATAACTTATCTTCTCTACACTGTCATTAAAAAACTGATTATAGTCCTCTAAATTTCTAACTTTTTTATAATAATCTTGTTTTTTCAAACTATCATCATAAACCTTTACTTAAAGGGAATTCATATTCTTTAAAATCTTGCTGAATACAACCCAAGATATTGTCGTTTCTTCTCCTTTTCTCTATAAGGAAGGATTATAGCTTTCCTCATTATAATAACTTATATTATGTGATTTTATCTTGCTCACAATAATATAATTTTCCTTATAAATAAAAAACTATAATAATTTTACATACGAAACTGCATTAAATAAAGGTTACAGAACACTCATGAAAGCTGGTAATATCCACTATAATTGTGAAAATGACTTACCAAAACAAATTGCTCTTTTTCCTTTAGAAGGCGCATTATTGCTTCCTGGAGGTTTTTTATCACTTAACATTTTCGAACCAAATGCTCTTGAAATGATTGAAGACGCCATGATGTCCAATCGTCTATTAGGAATTATTCAGCCGTTATCATCGGGTACAGATAATTTTTCCTCAAAACTCTATGAAATGGGCTGTGTTGGTCGTATTACAAATTATAATGAAACAGGAAATGGACGACTTCTTATCGTATTACAAGGTGTTTGTCGTTTTACCTTAAAAAAAGAATTAGTCAGCAAAAAGCCTTATCGAATTGCCATCATTGAATTTAATATAAAAGATTTACAAGAACATGAAAATTCAGAGAATGTTAATCGAGAAAATTTACTCAATACGATTGAAAACTATCTTGTACTCCATGAAATTGAACATAATTGGAATAACATTGTACAAACGCCTACACCTATACTCGTTAATGCTCTTTCAACTCTTATTCCCTTTGCTCCAGAAGAAAAACAAGCTTTACTGGAAGCACCAGATATAGCAAGTCGCGCCCAAACTCTCCTTGCTTTAACTGAGCGTTCACTTATGAAACAAACAGGGGCATATCATCGCTTACATTAATGGATTTTCAAATATGAAAAAAATGACAACTGATCCTAAAATGCTTGAATTGCTGGTTTGCCCAATTACAAAAGAGCCTCTTTCTTTAAATAAAAAAAAACAAGAATTAATTTCATTAAAAGCAAAACTAGCCTATCCTATTCGTAGTGGTGTCCCTATTATGCTCACTTCAGAAGCGCGTCCTTTAGGATATAATGAAAAAAAATAATTTTTATTTCCCTTTTTATAAAACCGATTATAATTTATATTAAAATATATTTTTTCTCGATCAGCTTTTTTCAACGCATACTCAAAAAAGAATCTCAAAAAATTATTTTACTTACTAATAACGTTAAAGTTTTAATTTTCTTCAATAAAGAAACTCATTCTCTGCTTCCATAAAAACTCATATTATTTCTTTGAATACCCATTGATAAATGCGTAAACAGTTTGGTTTATCATCTGCTAACCAAAACAGACTGATTCCTTTAAATTCTGATCCTTACGCAACAAAAAAATCCTAAAAGAATGATAATTAATAGCAGACTCTCTCCAATTCTAAAAGGACTAAGGAAACAGTGTATTGTCAAGTAAGATGATCTATAGTACCTTCATTATAATAATTGTGGACATACAATTGAGCCTAAGGAAGTAATGATTTAAAATATACAAATTTCTTGGCTAATTTATCCTCTTTATTAGCTTTAATCTAAGCAAAAAGATCAGCCTCATATCTATTTTATAAAATAGAGAAAGCAGTTAAAATATGAATTTTAAAGTCGCAGTTGTTGGTGCTACTGGAAATGTTGGTCGTGAAATATTAACAATTCTAGAAGAGCGTTGCTTTCCAGCTAGCGAGATAGTTCCTTTAGCTTCACGACGCTCACTAGGGCAAAGTGTTTTTTATGGCAACAAAACTTTAAAAGTCAAAGCACTTGATACATATAATTTTTCTGACACTGATTTATGTCTTATGTCTGCCGGAGGAAATATTTCCAAGGAATACGCTCCTAAGATTAGTGCTACTGGTTGTATAGTCATCGATAACTCCTCCACATGGCGCTATGATGCCAATGTTCCCTTGATTGTGCCAGAAGTAAATGCAGAAAGCATTAAAGCATTTTCTAAACGTAACATTATTGCCAATCCTAATTGTTCAACCATTCAACTTGTTGTTGCTTTAAAACCTCTCCATGATGCAGCAATTATCAAACGCGTTGTTGTATCCACTTATCAATCAGTATCCGGAGCTGGTAAAGAAGGAATGGATGAATTATTTGAACAATCACGAGCTGTTTTTGTCGCTGATCCAATCTTATTAAAAAAGTTTCCTAAACGCATTGCCTTTAATATCATTCCTCATATTGATGTTTTTATGGAAGATGGCTATACTAAAGAAGAATGGAAAATAATGGCTGAAACAAAAAAAATTCTTGATCCCAAGATAAAATTAACTGCTACGGCTGTTCGAGTTCCCGTCTTTATTGGTCATGCTGAGTCTGTTAATGTTGAATTTGCAAAGCCATTAAGTGCTCATGAAGCGCGCACTCTCTTACGCAACATATCTGGTTGCCAAATCATAGATAAACAAGAAGATGGTGGTTATATCTCTCCCTATGAGTGCACAGGAGAGGATGATATTTTTATTAGCCGTATTCGTGAAGATGCCACAGTTGAAAATGGTTTAGCTTTTTGGATTGTTGCTGATAATTTAAGAAAAGGAGCAGCATTGAATGCGGTTCAAATTGCTGAACTTCTCATCTCTCGTAATTTAATCACACCTAAATCAGCTATTTAAACGGAAATAGCAGCATAAAAATCTCTTTATACTGCTATTTTTTTTTATTTTTTTTCAGAAAATACAAGAAAGTTTTCTTAATTTTTATAAAGTAGGATATGTTATAACACGATAGCGTGTTTCATTGCGTTCAGCATTTTCAAAATTGACATTATCTGGAAACAAAGGATTATAAGCTGTCACTCGTTTTATAGATATTTCACGTGTATTTTCAGACGGCTTTAAAATTATTCGATCATCAGTTTTTTTTACACCTGTATGCACAATATCTTTAATATCTGTGGGTTTATTAACCATCACGCTTGTTTCATCCTTTTTTTGCATCTTCTTTTCTGCCACTGGAGCAGTGGGCACGTTTTTTGAATGAGAGACAACCTTTTTTTCTTGTACTATTTGCTTTTGAATTACAGGTTTCAGCTTTTCTTTCATCTGTATAAAAGAAATTATGGGAACATTGTGAACATTAAAATAATTTGCAGATGCCCAACCAACCATTTCGTTATGTTGAAGTAAACACCATACTTTATTAGCAAGGCAACCATTAATTTGTACTTTCGTTCCAGTAGGAACTATCGCCGTAACTTTATAAGTTGTAGCTGGCCCTGCGCGTAAAATTGCTTTGCCTTTTTCTATTTTAGCAACTGTTCCAGCAGCTGCATCACCAGTAACCATTATAAGCCCAGCTCCCATCAAAGATGTCAACATCATTGTCGTTGATAAAAAATTCTTTTTAAACATTCTCTCTTTTTCCTATTCATAGTATTCAGAGACTCAAATTTGTCTTTGCAAAAATTTGTCTCGTTTCAATAAAATGGTGGTAAATTTTCTAGCTTCTCAAAAGTCTGCTACATCTTGAGAAAATTGCAAAAGCTCTCTTACGTGTCTCCCACCACCCTATAGACACAAGCTCTTCTCTTGCAAACAATGCTGACCTTATCGATCATTGCGTGCAAAATATCATTTGCTCACTTGATCATCAGTTCTTAAAGAAGTTTTGAAAATACTATTGGTTCCAAAAAAAGATCACAACGTAGACTATATTGACCTAAGTTGGAGTAAAGTTCTTCTCCCAATAGGGTGTATTTGCTCAAAAATAAACACTTTGTAACAGAGGGTAAAAAATAATATCATTTTTAAAATAAAAATGATTGAACATTTTTTGAAGCTTTTATATTCTTTAATTTTTTTCAAGACCATTCGAATATATAAAATTTTCCCTTTAAACCCTTTATACAAAAACAAAAGAAAGATAAACACGTATGAAATTGCATGAACTGTTTCAATACACAATCATTGGATTATTCCTTTCTATCTCTGCCTTTATCTTTCATGCTTCCTATGCTATAGCAGAAGATAAATCAAAAATTAAACTTGGTGTTATGGAAGGAAAAGAAGCGATTATTTGGTCAGTTGCCGTTGAACAAGCAAAAAAGGCTAATTTAGATATTGAACTTGTTTATTTTTCTGATTACACCCTCCCTAATGATGCTGTTAATATGGGAGATATTGATGCAAATGCCTTCCAGCATACACCTTATTTGAATAATCAAATTGAACAGCGTAATTATAAACTTTCAATTGCTGGATATACATTTATCACTCCAATGGGTATCTATTCACATAAAATCAAAGATATAAAAGAGCTTCGGAATAGAGCAACTGTTGGTATTCCTAACGATCCATCAAATGGTGGGAGAGCTTTGCTTCTTCTTGATTCCTTAGGTCTTATTAAATTGAAAGATCCTAAGAATATTCTTGCATCTCCACTTGATATTATTGAAAACCCTAAAAAATTGAAAATTCGTGAATTAGATGCCGGTATTTTAGGGCGAGTAATCAACGATTTTGATATTGTAATTGTCAATACGAACTGGGCTTTGACCACTGGATTAAACTTACACAAAAGTGCTATCGCATGGGAAAAAACAGATGATAACCCTTATAACAATATCATCGTTGTGCGCACTATCGATAAAGATGCATTATGGGTTAAAAAATTAGTTGATGCTTATAATAGTGAACCTGTTCGTACAAAAATTAAAGAAATTTTTGGTACAGCTGCTCAAATATCTTGGTAATTGTGAATGGAAAAAACCACTCTTATTTCCCTAAAGAACATTAGCCGCCGCTTCAAAAAAACAACAGGTATTCCAGCTATTGATAATTTATCTCTCGATATCCATGCTGGTGAAATCCTTGGTATTATTGGACGCAGTGGTGCAGGAAAATCAACACTTATTCGCTGCTTAAATGGCCTAGAAAAAATTGATGAAGGATATATCTTTTTTGATGGTGTTAATGTTTCCAACTTATCAGAAATAGAGTGGACTTCCTACCGCAAACATATTGGAATGATTTTTCAACATTTCAATCTTTTATCGTCGCAAAACATTATTGACAACATCGCTTTACCACTCCAATTAGCAGGCATGAACAAAAAAAAACGCCGCCAACGAGCTTCTGAACTCATTGAATTAGTGGGATTATGCGGAAAAGAATATTGTTACCCTGCAGAACTTTCGGGAGGACAAAAACAGCGTGTTAGTATTGCCCGCTCTTTAGCAGCAAACCCCAAAATTTTGTTATCAGATGAAGCAACCTCTGCTCTTGATCCTGAAACAACACAATCTATTCTGGAACTTCTTGCCGATATTAATAAACGTTTTAATCTTACTATTGTTCTCATTACTCATGAAATGGAAGTTGTGCGTACTATTGCGCACCGCGTTGTTGTTCTTAACCAAGGACGAATTGTAGAAGAAGGATGTGTCAAAAACATTTTCACATCACCCCAAGAAGATACAACCATTGCTATGCTAAAACTTGTAACACCACAACTTCCTATGGAATTTGCACAAAATCTTAAATTAATAGGTCAAGAAGCGATTATCGAAATCAATATTGCCGGTGAAATTGCTCAACAACCTTTTCTTAATCTCCTTGAAGATGAAACAGGTTTAAGAGCGCGTATTCTTCATGGTAGCATTGATACAATCCAAGGAGAAATTATCGGACGTCTTTTTTTAGGACTTCCTGGACACAATAAAGTAGCTTTTAAAAAAGCTGTCCAATGGTTAACTGAAAAAGGACAATATTGTGAGGTTTTGGGGTATGTTTAATATTCTATATCATGAGCTTCCTAATGCTATTCTTGATACATTATTCATGACAATAAGTGCCTCTTTTATGGCCCTTATTTTCGGACTACCGCTTGGTTTGTTGCTTCATACAACGACACGTGAAGAACTTTTTCCGTCATTCCTTATTCATTGCCTTTTGACTATTATTATCGATAGTATTCGTGCTATTCCCTTTATTATACTGGCCTTTTATCTTTTACCCATTACCCGAGCGGTAATAGGAAGCGGCATAGGAATTTCTTCAGTAATTTTTGTTCTTACCATTTCAGCTATTCCTTTTTATGCGCGCATAGCAGAATTATCTTTTAAAACAGTTGATCATAATTTAGTTGAAGCCGTTCGTTCTATGGGAGCTAATCGCTTTCAAATCATCAGACATGTTCTTATTTCTGAAGCACTCCCTAGCCTCATTACTGGTTTTACAGTCATGGTCATTTCTCTAATCAGTGCTACTTCGCTTGCTGGATATCTTGGTGGTGGCGGTTTGGGTGATCTAGCAATTCGCTATGGCTATCAACGCTACAATCCTATTATCATGACAATAGTAATTATTTTTTTAATTATTCTCAATATAATTGTTCAATGGACTGGTGATAAAATTGCACAGAAATTGGATAAAGCAAAATATTAAAAAGTTTCACAAGCTGACTTGTTTTCGTCAATTATAGCAATAATAAGCCAGTCGGCAATAAAAGCTGGATTTTTTAATTGTTCAATCTCCATTGTTACTTCATAATGAAAAACAACACGACCAGAAGGACGAACTTTAGCATTATTTAAAATAAAACGAGCACGCACTCGTGCTCCTGTTTTTACAGGATTCATAAAACGAACTTTATTAAAACCGTAATTAATCCCCATCGTCGCGCCTTCCAACTTTGGCAATGCCTCATAAGCTAACACAGACAAAAGTGACAATGTTAAAAAACCATGAGCAATAGTCCCTCCAAAAGGCGTTTCTTTCGCTTTTTCTTCATCTACATGAATCCATTGATGATCATCCGTTGCATATGCAAATTGATTAATCATATCTTGTGTAACAAGACGCCACTGTGATAAGCCAATTTCTTTTCCAATGAAATTGGCTATATCTTTCACTGCTATTTTTCGTTGCATAACACTATCCTTGTTTTACTAGACAAAAGACTAAATGCCTTCTCTCTTGCTTTTATAAAAGCCATTGTTTAGAGCATCAACAACATAAAGTTTAAATGTCTCATAGATAAACGCATTTATTAATAATAAAATGTTTTCTTAAAGAAAAATTTAAATAGGAAACAACAATGACCAGCAATATAAATCTAACAGGTTTAGCACGTGATTTGAAACAGCGTGCAGAAAGCTATAAACCCATTCGTATTGGACTAATTGGTTGTGGTGAAATGGGAACAGATTTATTATCTAGTATTACACATATGGATGGCATAACAATTGCGGCTGTTGCTAGCCGCACACCATCTCGTATTTTTGATGCTGCTGCATTAGCCTATGGAGAAGAAGGCCATGTATGTGAAGTTGAAAACACTACTGCCTTAACCCAAACTATTGAAAAAGGCTTAATTGCTGCTACTAATGATTTAGACCTTGTCTTAGGCCATGAGCAAATTGACATTATTGTTGATGCAACAGGTCATCCTGAAGCAGGCGCAGAAATTGGTTTCAAAACACTTAGCAACAATAAACATCTTGTCATGATGAATGTGGAAGCTGATGTTACGATTGGTGCTTATCTCAAATATGAAGCAGATAAACGAGGTCTTATTTATACACTTGGTGCTGGCGATGAACCGACATCTTGTATGGAACTCATTGAATTTGTCTCAGCACTCGGGCATAAGATTGTCGCAGTAGGTAAAGGAAAAAATAATCCACTTATTTTAGATGCCACTCCTGATGAGTACGAAGAAGAAGCCAGAAAACGCAATATGAATGTTCGTATGTTAGTTGAATTTATTGATGGATCTAAAACAATGGTTGAAATGGCAGCAATTGCTAATGCAACAGGGCTCCTTCCTGATTGCCCAGGAATGCATGGTCCTAATGCTGCACTCAAAGATTTAAATAAAGTACTTATTCCAAAACAAGATGGTGGCATTTTAAACAGATGTGGTGTTGTAGATTATTCAATAGGCAAAGGAGTTGCCCCTGGTGTTTTTGTTATTGCAGAAATAGCACATCCACGTTTACGTGAACGTATGGAAGATTTAAAAATCGGTCAAGGACCTTACTTTACCTTTCACCGCCCCTACCACTTAACTGCAATGGAAGTTCCACTTACCTGCGCACGCATTATGTTGTATGGTAAAACAGATATGGCACCACTTAAACACCCAGTAGCGGAGGTTTGTGCTGTTGCTAAAAAAAACTTATACCCTGGTGAACAATTAGATTTTATAGGTCTTTACAGCTATCGTGCTTGGACAATGAGCGTTGAAGAAGCACGCGCTCATCAAGCTATCCCTTGTGGACTTCTAGAAAAAGCAACGGTTACAGCTGCAATTAAAAAGAATGAGCTCATTACAATACACAATACAACTATTCGCGAAAATCAATGGATTGCACAACTGCGTAAGAAACAAGACCTCTTACTACATTAAATATTCTTCTCGTATAAGCCATACTGTCCATTTAAAAGTACTAAACCGTATAAAATAATCCAGATATAGAAAAAAAAACTAAATCACTTCTTAGTCTCAAAGAGAAAAACATTGCTTATTCTTTTTAAATCAAAGCATTTAATAATCACAAATTTTCTTTCAGTTGCTCATTCTTTTAAAAAAACGAAAATATTAACAAGCCTTAATCAATAAAAGAAATAAAATTATAAACAATCTTATAAACCGTCACTCTTTTAAGTATCAAATTCGCTTTGCACATCACGCTTACAAAGTATATGAAATAAAGGGCAAGAAACAACCTTTGTGAAAAAATAAAAAACATAGATACACTTTATCAGCTTCACTCAATAATTCTCTGTAAACTAGCCATAAAAAGTTTGTATAACATGAAAAATACAAAACAAATTTAATCCTTGATTGACATTGAATTATACATTAAACATTACATATCTTAGGTCATTTTGATAACGTAATGTATTCTTGCTGTATATTTATTGTGTAAAAAAACTTAATATAAGGGTTTTAATCCTAAAATTTCAAAAATGTTTTAAAAAAGGACAAAATAATGATTGTTAAACGTATAATAAAGGCAGTTTCTATTTTAACTGTAATAATGAGCTTTATAACCGCCGCATGGGCAAATCTAACGGTTGAACACGCTTCAGGCACAACTTCTGTTCCTAACAACCCTAAAAAGGTTGTATTCTTTGATCTTGCATCGCTCGATAATGTAAATCGTTTAGGCATTAATACTGAGGTTGGTGTTCCTGAAGGAAAAAAACCCATATATTTGCAACATTTCGATGATGTAAAATATGAAAAAATTGGTACTTTCTTTGAACCTAATTATGAAAAAATCGCTGCTTTTCAGCCTGACCTTATTATTATTTCCTCAAGAACGAAATCTAAATATCACGATTTATCCAAAATCGCTCCAACGATTGATTTGACAGTAGGGTATGAAAATGCTCTTCAAAATATTGAACGGAATATCACCATTCTTGGAAAAATTTTTGGGAAAGAAAAAGAAGCGGAACGAGAAATTGCAACGCTCAAAGAAAATTTAGCAATGGTTCGTAAAAGCACAGAAGGGAAAGGTACAGGACTCGTTCTGATGACTTCAGGTGGAAAAATAAATGCTTTGGGTCCAAAATCACGTATAGATATTATTCATACTAACTTTGGAATCGCTGCTGCAACTGATAAAATAGTTGTGCACAAACATGGACAACCTATTTCTCCTGAATTTATTCTTGAAACCAATCCTGATTGGTTATTAGTTATTGATCGCGATGCTGCAATTGGACGGGAAGGAAAATCTGCAGCAGAATTGTTAGACAATGAACTTGTTCACCGCACAACTGCTGGGAAAAAAAATCAAATTATTTACCTAGATTCCTGGAGCTGGTATCGTGCAAGTGGTGGTTTAACTGGACTGAATGAAGCAACAAAGCAAATCAGCAAAGCTTTTACAGAAAGTAAATAAGAACGGTTAAATATAAAATAACTTGCTCGTTATAAAATAAGATTTAATAACAGAAGTTTTTATATTATTATACCAAAAAGCTTCTGTTATTTAAAAAAAGAATTTGATGTGACAAATTATTGGATAGCCATAGCAATCATTGCAATATTTTCTGCTTGTAGCATTTTCGTTGGTTATTCTGATATGACACTTGCTGATTTATTATCAGGCGATTTAAAAGCGTGGCTTCTTTTTTGGCAAACGCGTCTTCCTCGAACAATTGCAGTACTCTTGACGGGTATGTCACTCGCTCTCTCAGGAACAATTATGCAATTGTTAACACGTAATCGTTTTGTCGAACCTTCAACCGCTGGAACAGTTGAATCCGCATCACTCGGCATCCTTTTCGTTATGATTTTTATCCCTGACATACCTGTACTTGGAAAAATGGTTGTTTCCACAGCCTTTGCCATGATTGGTACATTAATTTTTATGTTTTTATTATACAAGGTTCCTTTAAAATCTGTTCTCATCGTACCGCTTATAGGAATTATGCTGGGATATGTTATTAATGCCCTAACAAATGCTATTGCTGACCATGAAATGCTGCTTCCTTCTCTTCAAGCCCATTTGTTCGGTAGTTTTTCAATGATTATTGATGGGAAATATGAACTTTTATGGTTGTCTTTTCCTTTATGCATTCTTGCTTATTTTGCTGCCCATCACTTTACTGTAGCTGGCCTTGGGGAAGATTTGACGAATAATCTTGGTCTTAATTACCGTATTGTCATGTTTTTGGGGCTCTTTATCGTTGCATCAATTACCGCTTTGGTCACTTGTACAGTTGGTCGTATTCCTTTTGTCGGATTGATTATCCCAAATCTTATCTCAAATTTCATGGGGGATAATATGCGTCATAGCGCTCCCTGGGTAATGATTAGCGGTGCTGGACTGGTATTAATCTGTGATCTTTTAGGGCGAGTCCTTCACCATGATTTTGAAATTCCTATCAGCACTGTAATGGGTGTCATTGGTAGCTTTATTTTTATCATACTGCTTTTACACTGGAGGAAGCGTCTTGGATAGACAAAAAACAACTATACTGATATTGACAGCACTGACCATAATAGCATGTGTTATGAGTAGTCTTTATATGCTATGGAATATAACTATTTTTACATGGAAGTTTCGTTTCGCAAAACTTGTTTCTCTTCTTCTCATTGCATATACAATTGCTATCTCTACTGTTTTATTTCAAACAGTCGTTAATAATCGTCTTTTGACGCCTTCAATCGTGGGACTTGATCAACTTTATATTTTAATCAAAACCGTTATTCTTTATTCTCTCGACTCTCTTTCCCTACCATTCCTAAATGAAGAAGGGCAATTAATTCTTGAAGCTCTTATTCTTATTATTTTTTCAACAAGTCTCTTTCGCTGGTTATTCTCAGGAAACATTCAAGGTCTTCATCTAACTTTATTGATTGGTGTCGTTTTTGGTGGATTTTTTTTCAGCTTACGCATGTTTATGCAATTACAACTAAATCCAGATCAAATGATGAATTTGACAGATATTATGTTTGCAAATTTTAATAAATTCAATACATCATTAATTGGCTTTGCTACAATCATTGTTTTCATCGTAAGCTTGATCGGATGGCGTTTACGTCACTCGCTTGATGTTCTTTCTCTTGGACGTGAAGCTGCTCTTAATCTTGGCGTTGATTATCAGAAAAGTGCTACAGCTATTCTTATTTTTATCTCTATTCTTGTATCGATTTCTACGGCACTTGTTGGACCAATCACTTTTTTGGGATTATTAGTTGCCAATCTTTCTTATGAACTTTCACCTCAAGCAAAACACCATGTTGTTGTACCTACTACAATATTATTAACCATAATTTCTTTAGTAAGCGGACAATTTATTTTAGAACAAATTTTGAATATGGGAGGACGACTAAGTTTTATTATTGAATTTTTTGGTGGTATCGTCTTTTTAAGTCTATTGATGAAGGGACAATTAAAATGATTGAAATCAATCATCTTTCCAAAACCTATGGAGCTAAGACGGTTATTGATAATTTATGCCTTCATTTACCAGAAGGGGGAATTATTTCTCTTATTGGTCCTAATGGTTCAGGAAAATCAACTCTTTTGATGATGATTAGACGACTTTTACCGATTACTAAAGGCACAATTAATGTCGATGGCTTTGATATTCAAACGACATCATACGATATTTTAGCTAAAAAGCTCTCACTTTTACGTCAAGATAATCCTTTATCTGTTCGCCTAACAGTTCGTGATTTAGTAAGTTTTGGGCGCTATCCTTATTCTAAAGGTAGATATAACAATGAAGATAAACAATTTATCAATAGTGCTATTCAATATCTTGGTTTAAAAAACTTAGAAACGCGCTTTTTAGATGAACTATCTGGAGGACAGCGTCAACGTGCTTTTATTGCAATGGTCATTTGTCAAAATACTAACTATTTTTTATTAGATGAACCATTGAACAACCTCGATATGAAACATTCCGTTTCCATGATGAAGCAACTACGCCGTGCAGCCAATGAATTAAAAAAAACCATTCTTCTTGTTATGCATGATATTAATTTTGCCTCATATTACTCAGATTTGATTGTCGCAATCAAAAATGGCAGAGCTGTTTATTGTGGGAGTCCAAAAGAAATTATCCAGCCCAAAATTCTTAAAGACATTTATGATATGGATATTCAAGTTACAACCATCAATGATGTACCTATTGCTCTTTATTACCAATAAAAAACTTTTCTTTAGAACTAGCATATTCTTCAAAACTTTCTAGAAAAAGTAAAATTTGAATATTGAGTAATAGTAAACTTTGAGATCATCAATCTTGGAACAAATTTAAATTTTAAAAAATTTAATAAAATTAGTAATTTATATTCTACATTCAGAAATCTTTATCTTTTTTTCTTCATCTAACTAATTTTTTCTCAATCCTGAAATTTTGTAATCATTAAAATACCAACCTAATGGCAAGAAAGTAGCAACACCATTTCAAATAATCTGCTAATTGTTATTCCCGAAAATAGAAAACAGTGTTACCAAAAACAAAACAAGTGTACGTAAAAAAATTCTAATTCAGTCATTTTTTATACAAAGAAATTAATGTTAGATAACTCCTGAATATTTATAAAATGAACATTCAGCTTTTCTCTTAATATTCTTAATCTAAGTGCTTTATTTATATATCCTTTTCCCATATTATCTATTAGCTGCTTGATTTTATGAAAAAAATTGATTACCTTCGCGTGGTTTTTATGAATCATTAGATAGTTAATGCAATGAGGGGTAATGATTATGAAGCCAGAGAAAGTTACTTCAACAGTGCGCTTTGCAATATCAATGCCGCCAGTGACATTTTCTAAAAATAGAGTGCAATCAACTCAGAAATTTACAAAAATGGCTCCTGTTGTTGAACCCATGCCCCATTATCCTCTTTCAGCAAATATTTCTGATATGCTTACACATATTAATGAGATTATTCGTCAGAAAATAATGAAACCAGTCACAAGCTATGATGATTTTTTCTTTTTAAATGCAGCAGAAAAGTATAAGAAGCAGTCAATGCAACAATGTGAAATAATAAAAAAAGAAGAGTCTCCTACAGCACAAAGAACAGATGGGGAATTAATTGCGGTAGAGAAAGAAAGTGCTGCATAAATATATGCGAAATTTGCAGAATGGTAATTGAATTAAAATAATCAGTGCGAAATAGATAATTATTATTTATAAAAACAAAAAGGGTTTTTCAAAAAAATTTAATGTGTGTCTTACAAAGAATTTTCTAAAAAATTTGTAATGCTATTATATTTTATTTGTGCGATAACCATAATAATTTAGCTTGTATAAGAAAGCCTATCAATTAATAGCTTTCCATATGTAGATATAAGAAAAAACATTCCAGTATCTTATGATATACTTTTAAAAAAATCTCTAAAATCCCGTTTCTATTCGATTATAAACCAATTGTGTGAAAGCATAAATCTGCCCTCCAACAAATGGAGCTGTAAATGCTAACACTAAAAAAATAATAATAATTTTAGGAATAAATGTCAGAGTCATTTCCTGAATTTGCGTCAGCGCTTGAAATAAAGCGATAATAATACCTGTAGACATTGCAGCAAAAACAGCTGGACCACTAGCAGTTAAAACAGTCCATATAGCTGCTGTTACCATATCAATAGCATCAGCTTCATTCATACTCTAAAGCCTACCAACATAAGATTTAGGACCATCAACTTCACTTTTATCACCATTTCCACCAGGTTTATCACCCTCTATATCAGGTTCTTCAGCCATAACTTTAACACCTGGACCAATAACAACTTTTTCACCATTGTCCAATGTCGCAACTATACCATCACTATAAATATCAATAGAAACTACATATCCTTCAATAACTGTACCTTTTTCATCTGTAAATTGAATATATTTGCCAACATATCCCTCTGCCCCGTTGATTGATCCATTAGAAAGCATCTGGGCAAGTGTCTCATTCATTTTTATAGCTTGTTCAACAGATGAAAAACTTGCTAAGTGCGCCACAAATTCTGTTGAATCCATAGGCTTTGTTGGATCTTGATTTTTCATCTGCGCTACCAACAGCTTTATAAACGTATCATAATCTGCATTCTTCTTTGCTCCGACCATTTCTGTCTGTTCACCACTATCTTGAGAATAACTTCTAAGAGCACTAACCGCGTCCAATGCCATATCACACCTCGTTAATATTATATTCCAACTTGCTTTACATTCATACTTGTCGAATTCGTTGAGGATATTTTATCCATAATTTGTGCTTCTTTCTGAAACAAACTACGGAGAACTTTTAATACCTCAAAAATTTTATTTTGCTCAGTTAAATAAATACATTCCTTTAAACCTTTCAAAAGCTCACAATCAGTAAAAGTTTGAAGTAATTTTTTTAACAGATCAACAAACACAGTTAATGCCTTCTCCGCTTCATTTGGATTAATCAACATAAGCTGAGCAGAAAAATAAAGCTGTTTAAGAGGGGTATCAGTATCTTCAACTTGCAAAACATGCCCTTCTAAAAGAAAAGTTGCATCATTCAATAATTCAAAAGTTACTTTACGATCCACCCGTAATACAGCACCGTTAAGAAAGATCCTTTCATTTGGTTTGAGTGTCAAATGAATTGTTTTCTTGCTCATTCATATATCTCCGCATTTTCTGCTAAACCATCACGAATAGATTCAGAGATCTCAACAAGAACATCAAAATCAGTAATCTCTCCTTCATCCAATTTTTGAATTTCTTTTAAAATAAAAAAGCCAATAGAAATGAGAGAGGCTTTCAATGCCTGTGGTAAAGCATTTGCTGCTTGCCCAAGATCTTCAATAAGAATAACCCAAAGCTTTCGAGCGAACTGAACTGCATCCTTAGCTTCACACGTACCAGGACCTTTCGCTTTTGCGGCTAAAAGAAGCTTAATACAACGATCAAACAAAAACCGTTCACGTTCACGTGCGCTCATTGCATCATCTTCCATGATATCTTCATATCGCATTTGATACATTAAACAGCTTAACCTCTTTATTTTAAATAATTAATAAGACTTAATCGTCTTATCATATCTGTCAAAGTATAAGAAGCTTCTAACATAGCCTCCAAAGCTTTGACTTTTTGAGCGACCTCTGCCGCATCAACACCAATCATATTAATTTTTGCTCCTTTGAGAAGGCCTACTTGAGTTTCAATTTGTTGCGTAGCCGCTTTCACCCTTGCTTCTGTACTTCCCACTTTAGAAGCTGTTGCAATAATTTTATCCACAGCACTGCTTGTAGATGTATCATCAGCAGACACTCGTGCCCTTGAAAAGAGACTTTCTTGTGCTTCTTTTGATAAACCGATATCACCAAATTCTGCTACTAAAATCAGATTTTTCATAGCGTCACGGAAGCCTTGTTCATTAGCACTTACCGCAGCATCTACCTTATCACCATTGGGTGCAATGTGTTTCTCAATAGAACCACCCTGAGCATTTGAAAAAAATTCCTTAAAATTCTCTTCATTAAATAAATCGCTAAAGGGCCCATCAATAAATTCTTCCATCTCTTCGCTGGTGAGATCTTCTAGTTTTCTACCATTTAGAAAATTCTCAAACGTCTCTTGCACAATTTTACTGGGACCCGTTTCACCACCTACTTTATAAAACTTTAACGGTGGTTCACTCGTATTTATCCCACCAAATACATACTCACCATTAAAATTGGTATTTAAAGCTGAAATAAATGCACCCAAAGAATTTTGGGCAACAGATTGTGCTACAGATGGTGTTGCATTTCCTGCATCACCTACAAGCATATTATTAAAAATAGTCAATGCCCCTGGTGTTGCTTCTTTATCACCTGATGCAATTAAGCTTTGAATAGCAACCTGCACAGAAGATAATCTTAATGAAAGAAGTTTATTGCTCGTACTATAACCTTCGAGATAACTCATCTGATTCTCAATATCCATTAAGCGTCCTGTTTTACGCCCCAATTCAAGACCTGGATCATATACCTGTCCAGTAGCCATTTCATAGCCCGCTTTCATCAAATCAGACTGCCCTTCAGAAATTATATTACGCCGTGCATTGTTTAACACATATGTCGAAATTGAAGAAACTCTCACTTTACACCTACCTAACTGCTGCTAGAAGATCATCTAACATTTTACCAACCGTACTAATAATACGAGAGGTTGCTCCATATGTCTGCTCTAATTGTAACATCAAGGCTAATTCATCATCCGTATTAACACCTGTTGCATTGGATAATGCCTCAGCTGCATGCAAAAACATTGCACCCTGATATCTAGTTTCTTTGTCTGCGTTTGACCGTAAACCTTCAAGCCAACTTACAGAGTTTTTACCAAAATCCATAATTGACTGCTCTGTATCCAAACCTGTGCCTGTTCCAAATTTCTGTTTTTTATTAAAAGCATCTACTAATTCTTGAAGATTATCATTAAAATGTTCTGGACCACCACCCTCTGTTTTGCTGTCAAATATAGGATTAAGTTGTATTCTTCCTGCTAAACCCTCAAGAGCACTGATCTGACCACTCGGCTGATCTCCATCTAAAAATAAAGAAGGGGGCCAGGAAACATCTGTATTAAAGCATTTGCTATTTCATCTAACTGCTTTTGATATTGTGGTATAATATCATCACATAGCTGCAATAAACCGCCGAGATTACCTCCTCCATTAGGATCAATAAAAGATGAATGACCTAAAGGGACACCATCTATGAAAATCTGTTTTCCAGAAATACCAGGTGGCAAAGAAGTACTGAATTGAAAAGATACTGTCCGTGGTATTTTATCGTACAAAGTACTACCATCCATACCATAAATGGACATTGTTCCATCAGAATGATTAACTGTATTTATACCAATTTCTTGAGATAACTCTTTTAAAACAGCATCTCTTTGATCCATATAAACACTATCATCTCGATTTGCATTTCTCTCCCGCACCACAAGCTGATCAAGCTCATGAAATTTTTGCAATAAACCATTGATGTAATTAACAGAATCTTCAATATCACTATTCACATCATTACATAATTTTTCAATTTCACGACTTCCTGCATTCAACCCTTTGGCCAAATCACGAGCACGATCAACTGCTGCTTCTCCATTAGAACGCTGTTGTGGATCATTAGCATACAACTGAAGTGCTTTTTGAAATTCACCAAGCAATTTAGAAGGTGAATTTGAAAATTTATCCGCTCCATAAATATCAGATAAACGATTAAGCCCATTAGAAAGAGTGCCAGAAGCAGCAGCTTCGCTTGCTTTGACCAAATAATTATTCAATAAATGGATATCACCATCACGACGCACAACAACATGAACCGCCCCCCCGGCCCCGATTCTAAATATGAAGTGCGACGCGTATAATTCGGATCTCCTGCTCTCACGACATTACGCGAAACAGTATCAAGTCGACCTGTAGTTGCTTTTAGCGAGTTTCGGGCTGAGTTAAGTGCTAAGTTAAGCGACATAATCTTATCCCCTTTTGACTGTGTTTACATTATCGTTTCAAATTAACAATAACATCCATCAACTCCGAACCCGTTTGAAATACTTTGGAATTCGCTGTATAATTCCGTTGCGCTTCAATCATATCTGTCAGTTCATCGCCTATATCAACGTTTGAATCCTCCAAATAACCAGAAGATAGAGTACCAAAGACACCATCACCAGGGCGCCCCATCATTTGAGCTCCCGTCTGACTATTAGTTTCAAAAACAGAACCACCTAAAAAAGTTAAACTTTCTGGGGAAGCCACAGTCGTCATGCCTACGTATCCAATAATCCGCGTTTTTTGATTGGAATACATAACCTCAATTTCACCATTTTTACCAAAGGTGAAACCATCAAAGGCACCCGACTCCATACCATCTGCTTCCGCTTCAAAAGCAAATAAATTGCCCTTTTGCGTCACCAGGGAATCTGCCCCCACCCCGCCAAAATTAACATCGACCTCAAAAGTTTCCCCTTCACTATCTGGTAATGTTAATTTAAATTCTTCTGTAGGCTCTATAAGATTTCCTTCTTTATCAAAGTTAAACTCTGTAGAACCAACTTTTTCTCCGTTAGAATAAGCATCAACAACCCACTTATTTTCAGCGGTTTTTCTCATATAGAAATCGACCTGAACCTTTTTACCTTGGCTGTCATAAGTTGTCATTGACTTTTTCTGACTATAACTTTTAGGATCATCAGGATCAATTTCACCATCCTCCGACTCCACAACTTTCGCACTCGGATTAAAGTTTGCTTTAAAATCAATTTTCGTCGTCGCTTCAGGACCGAATAAATCGGTTGGACCACCTTTAATCTGGATTCTTTCTCCATCTTCATTTAAAAGATAATACCCTGCAGTATTGCGAAGATACCCACCCTTATCGCGTGTAAAAGACCCTGCACGCGTTAAAAATTCTTTTCCATTTTCATCTGCAACACGAAAAAAGCCACTTCCATGAATCATCACATCACCAGAACGACCTGTTGCATGCGCCGGACCACTAATCGAAATATCATGACCAATATGACTCTTCACTCCACCAGGAACATAAGCATATTGTCCTGAAGGCGTTACATAATTAGAAAACTGAACATTCGTACGTTTATACCCAACTGTACCAACATTAGCGACATTATCAGCCACACCAGAAAGCCGCGTTCCCTGAGCGTTCATACCAGAAACACCAGTACGCATCATTCCATAAATACTCATATCATCTCCTATGATTTTTAGCCTATAACACTACCATAAATAAACTTCCTTGCGTGAAGCTTTTGCTTAAATGCTTTTATAAAAATAAATTATATGATCATAAAAAAAACATAATTTATCTTTACAAGTCTGAATTGAGTTGAAACGTTAGCGTGAAGTATATTTTTTAAAATATCAGAGGAGGTTTTTGTATAAATTTAATCTAAGTGATTTTTAATTTGTAAACTGTAGCCAAGGAATCTTTTTGAGTCTATTATATCGTAGCCGAGTTTTGCTTTTAGTTTCTTGCGAAGTTTGCTGATGTGGCTTTCAATAACGTTTTCCTCTATTGTATCGTCGAAGATTCCGTAAACAGCGTTAAATATCTGTGTCTTGTTAACACGTCTGCCAGGATTTAACGTTAGATATTCAAGAATACGGCGTTCTCGGCGTGGAAGAGGGAAATTTATTCCATTAATTTGTGGGTCGCGTCCATCGTTAAAGATGCTGATAGGGCCGATTTCGATGGCGGTATTTGTTGCTCGTATATCACTTCCAATTCGTCTCCGAATAGCGGCAATTCGCGCTAAAATTTCACGAACGTGAATTGGTTTACGGATTACATCGTCGATACCTGATTGAAAAAGTTCTATGGTGTGATCTAAAGTGTTTGTCTCTGTTAAGGCTAAAATTGGGGTTAGACTGTAATTCCGAATTTCTTTAGGTAATTCGATTTGGTTTTTACATTTTCCTAAAAGAATTGCTTCAATTGAGGATATCTCATTATTTGAGGCGGTTGAGATCCATTCACTAAAATCAGAAGGAAGTATACCTGTTGCAGCAACTCCTTCACGAGAAAATAAGGTAGCATAGCCATCTGTTACCAATTTACGGTCATCTACTACAACAATCATAAGCACTCACTCAGCAATTTAGAACTAAAATTTAAAATGCATACGCAGGAAAATCTACATACTAAATTTATACAACTTTAATTTTTAAAAACACAAGTCATTTTTACGATTTATTATCCATAAAAACATAATTACTATTTTTAGTTGTATTTTTCAATACAAAAAACAATTTTTAATTGTTTTTTTAAGTTGTTGTTATTTCAAAATGATACAAGATTTCATTTTTTTATCAAAATGATTCACTGTTTTTGTCATAATGATTCATGAAACTCCTTTACAAAATGCTCGAGAATTAGGAGTCCATCGACCAAACCCGCTAGCAATCATATTACGCATAACGCGACATACATAACGCTTTTGAGCTGGATCATTATTAGGTCCTGCATGGTAACGGGCGACTGCCATCGTCCAGCTGCCTTCTTTTTGGTATAATTTTTTTAAAAAGCGCGCAGCATAATCAACATTAAGACGAGGTTTTAACATTTCTACAACAGAAAAAGAATTTTTAGCATGGTAATAATGATTAATTTGCATACAACCTATATCAATCAATTTCGCTCCATAACGCTTAGCATTTTTAAAGATATGTAGAGCTTCTGCTTGATTTTTTGCAAAAATAGCTTTGCCATCAATATTCAATGCATAAGGTTGGAGCGATTCTTTATGGCCTGTTTCTGTTAACCCAACTGCATACAATATGCCTAGCGGGACACCATAGCGTTTAGAAGCGGTAATCATTTCCGCTTCACAAATATTTTTAGCTACCGCACAATTCAATACTATAATGCTATACGACCAACCGATAAGAAGTGCGTGAAGAAATATCTTCAAAAGGAATATCCAAAAACGATGCATCTGATAAAGAAAATTGTTTGAAAAATTGTTTTGTTTCATTTTTTCCATTCTGTTTATTATCATCAAATGCTTGACGTTGATCATCAAAATGTTGTCTACTATTATCCTGCTCTAATCCTTGCTCTATTTGCAAAGATTGGCTTTGGGGAATAACTTGAGCACTTTTATCGACAACACTAATTAATAAATGACCACCATCATGAACCTGTGCCTTTTCTAAAACATATGATAACATCTGCTGATTGCTGATTAAAAGACGCGCTGTTTCTCGATGGTGAGTACATAATTCAATATGAAGCCCTTGCGCAGTCATTCTCACTTTAGCAGCAACTGTCCCAAGCTCTATGGGTGTGAGCTTTAAATGCAGAATCCTTACATCCCCAACCTTTTTATTGCACGTAATATCAATACCACTTAACTGCATCATAAAATCAGGTTTTTCTTCTTGAAAAATAAGCCTATTCCCTATTTCCAAATTCTTAAGAAATTGAGCTTTTTCTATCTCCATACCTACACGTAGTGTCAAAGGTTCACTTCCATGTGCAAAATTTTGTGTACTATACTGTGGTACTTTTTGTTGTGTAAGAAAATGTTTGTCGATTGCTTTAACTTGAATCCTTTCTTCAACAGCACATTCTTTTTGAATATCTGCAACCCACTGATCTTGTATATCAGCATTTATAGAGGCTGTAATGCCCTCATTTTTTATATACTCACTAACTTTTTCTCCAATTTTCTCTTGCCTTATAAACCTCTGCACTAAATAGAGTGGATTCAAAAAATCTTGAAGAGAAATATTTTCTTTATTGCCAATATAACTATGCTTTGCTTTTTGCAATTTTTTCTCCAAAGCTTTAATTACATTTTGTTCCATAATCTCTTTTGATATTTCCAACTCTATAATTTTATCTAAAAAATCCTGTTCTATAACTTCATTTAAATACTCTACATCGTCATCTAGAATTGTCTGTTTTAGAGACTCTCCTAAAGCGTCTTTCCCCCTATACATAAACGAAGAATCTTCATGAAAATTTTTATCTTGTACAAATTTACTCTGTTTAAGCAACCTATCAAACGTTTTAGGTAATTGATTATCCGCACAATCTTCTGATTGAACTGCGACTTTATCTGCTGTAGTTTTATTTACTGTAGCCATTCGCACAGAAAGGAGACTACACAGCCCATCAGCGTTTATCATCATTTTTGTATCCTAATAATTGGTCGATTTCGTTTATCTTTTCTCGTGTATGTTGAATAAATTCCTTTATTTCCGTTTCTATAGGAGATATTGTGTTTTGTTGTTTAGCATCTTTTTCTAAGGTTAACTTCAATTCTTCATAACTTTGCGGTTGTAATGCAAGTTTTTCCTTTTTCTTTTCCAGAATACCCAATGGAAAAGAAACAACTCTTTGCGCGACAGCTTGCGCAGCAATAAATAAAAAACGATCTTTTTCTGACAAATCTTTATAGACGATATTTTGTATCATCTGTAGAGCTTCTTCTGCAGCGATTGAACCAGCAAGACTCATAGCATAATATAGATGTGCGGAGGTATCATCTACACCGATCTCACGTGCTAATGTCAAAGCTTTCTGAGCGCTTATTTGCGCTTTTTCCATACGTGCATCAATTAACGCAGCACGGCTCACTGCCATATATGTCATAAACCGCACTTTTGTCGGTGCATAGACAAGCAATGTTTCCAATTGCTCAATACTTAATTTTTCATCAACCCGCAATATAGCGGGAATAAACTCATACCAAAAATCACAAGCATAAGGTGATTTCCAAAAACGATGCACATAATGACGAATTAATAAAGCCATAAGATCTATTTCACCAAGTATTGATGCAACTTTTAGTTCTCGACGAATAGCACCCTCTTCAAATAAAGTTCCTGGAGCAAAAAGCCTTACTTGATCTAGTGTATTCAAAGCTAAAACAGGATCTTTTTCTATAATATTAACAACTGTAGAAAGCACAATAGATGCAAATAAAGCAGGAGGAATAGATTGAACATCTTTTACAGTTAATTGTGTATATGCCTTTAAAAAAGCGTTTTTTTTATGAGATACATAAGCCAAAGCATCATCTATTATATTTTGTGGAATCACTCCCTTTCCATATTTCTCTAAGATACTTTGCACTACTCGAGGATTTCCACCATTAAAAAGATAGATCAATAACGCATAAAGATTATTCTTATCTTTCCAAATACTAGAATCAAAAGTTAAAAATTTATCGCCAATTTCTTCCAAAAGCTGCAGTTGTTTTTGCAGTTCCTTCTCTTGTCCTGATATAATTTTATCCTGTAAATTTTGTAAAGAACGCACAAGGTGTACTGGCTCAGAGACAATACTTGTTGATAATATAGAGAGCTCTTTATTTTCATGCTCTGCCTGTGCAACAAAAACTTCCTGAGAATCTCCTCCTATCTTTTGTAAAAAAGCTCTACCCTCTTGTATAAGAGCTCCTTGAATAAAGACCATAAAAGATAGAAAATAGACATAGTATGTCTTTTTCACAATCATGGTGTTTTTTCCTTTTTAAAAACTAATTTGTCTTGTATAGACCTCTCAAAAGAAAATGTTCCTAATGTCGACTTTTCCTGTATCTGTTCATCTTTTGGATCTCGTATAAAAATGGATATACGCCGATTTTCAGCAGCATATGGATCCTTTTTATTTTTCAAATCCCGATCTGCATAACCTTCAACACGCAAAATTCGTTTCTCATCCAAACCACCACGCACCAGCATATAATAAGCCATCTGTGCACGTGCTGTTGAAAGTTGCCAATTATCATAAACAGTACTACGATAAGGCCGCGCATCAGTATGCCCACTGATCACGATATCTCCCTGATGCTTGGCAATAATTCCTGCCATGCT
Organism: Bartonella sp. AR 15-3; assembly: GCF_002022445.1. Taxonomy (GTDB): domain Bacteria; phylum Pseudomonadota; class Alphaproteobacteria; order Rhizobiales; family Rhizobiaceae; genus Bartonella. The sequence goes on from NZ_MUYE01000001.1 coordinate 969,742, forward strand.
AGCAATCAAATCAATAGTCCGCGCCGTTGGAACAGACAGACCAACTTTAAACATTTCATATTTCGGCTGATCCATTAATTCAATCATAACTCCTTCTTTAATCGGCTTCACATGAACCAATATATCACTATTTGTCTCTTCTATTAAATCTGTTAAGTCTTTTGCAAGCGCACGTGAATTCTCAGAAAAATTATTTTCTTGTGTGGTTTCTTTTACCAGTGTTTTTTGCTTTTGATTTTTTCTTTTTTGAGAAGAATCAATATTTTCTTTCCAATAATATGGTGAAAAAGGATCATGATGCTCTGTTCCTAGTTGTAAATTTTCTTGAGTATCACCAGCTCCCTGCCCTACAAGATCCCCTTGTTTAAACTGCTGCTCAGCAGAATTTTGTGCGGAGTATTCTGACTGAACAATCTTTTCCAATCCAGGATAAGGATTGAGCATTAATTCTGCTTCCTCTGTAGTATTTAATTTTTCTGACTGAGCATCATCTCTATGCTCTTGATCAAGAGAGCTTTTTTTATCTTGTTCAATATCATTTTGTTGAATACCACGATTACTTGTTTGGGGATCTACAAGTTTGATTGGATTAAAATAGTTCGCGATAGCCTCCTTTGCCTCATCATCCTGGACGTTAACAAGCCACAAAACGAGAAAAAGCGCCATCATTGCTGTCATAAAATCAGCATAAGCAATCTTCCAAACACCACCATGATGATCATCATGATCATCGTGTCTCCCACGACGAACAATAATAATTTCAGAAGAAGATTGTTGATCATCAGATTTCATTGTATCAACTCCTTCAACGCCATCAACAATGGAGTAAGCTGTGTAGCAATAACCACTTCACCACGATGTAAACGTATCTCTGTACTTTTGGTCGGTCGAAATTCAAATTGAGCTGCATCAAAATCACGCTGTTTTTTGAGTTGTTCAAATAATGCTTCGTTCCCCTCAAGGACTAAAGGTTTCTCTACAGCAAGAGCCTGATCTAACACTTTTGTAGCAAATTCCTGAAGCGCATCTTCTGTAATTTTTTCACCAATAAATATGGAAAGAATCTGTGCAATTTCTTGAGAAATTTCTTGACGTAAATCAGTAAAACCCTTTGTTAATTGATGCTGTACATTAGCTCCTAGCGTTTCAATAAAACCTTGTTTAACGGCTTCAATAGCTTTTGCATGCTCCTCTTCCATACATTTTTTTTCCACTTCAAACTGTTTTTGCAATTTTTCTGTTACCTCTTGCACAGCTTGATCAACAGCTTCCTTTCGGACCGCTTCAACATCGACAACGCCTTCAGAAGAAAGATCGAAAGATAATATTTCTTCCATATATTCTTTTGAAAACTCAATATTAGATGATGAAAAATCTTCCTGCTTCTCGTTATTATGTATGATTTTGCTTTCATTATCAAAAGGCAAAATCTCTATATCCTCAGGAGAAATATAGCGCGATGAAAAATCAGTCAGAAAAGAAGATAATGGAAGACTTACTTGTTTTTCAAATTTTTCACCTATTTGTTCCATTCCATTTACCACTTCCATTTAACATTTCACTTCTACGCAGCCATAGTTGTATTGGTGTCATTGACCCATTCACGCAAAACTCCAGCAAAACGTTCTTCATCCATTGCAATCATTTGCTCAAGACGATTCTGTGGTGGAACACGCATACGATTACGCAAATTGTTGAGTGTATCATTATTTGTCCCTCTAACGCTACCGAATTCTGCATTAGCTTGATATTGGTGTTCCAAAGCAGGTATATTTCCAAGACCAGCTACAGTATTTTCATTATTTTCAAGTGCCTTTTTTCCTTCTCGCATTTCACGCATCAAAGGACGCACACCTAAGAATAAAATCAAGAAAACAGCAATCACTAAAGCAACTCCATTGATCAAACCAGATGTATAACGTGACAATGATTTCCAAATAGGTGTTTGAACAGGTGCCATATCGGCTTCAGAATGACCGACGAAATCAACGGCTGTAACATTAATAATATCACCACGTTTTGGATCAAGACCTGCTGCCGCTGCTACCATCTGCTGAATACGGTTTACTTCATCATTAAGAGCATTTTCAGAGGTTGGCTTTGTACCATCTGGAAGAATCAAACGCGCACGATCTACCACGATAGCAACAGCTAATTTTTTCACACTATAACCATCACTAACCGTAGAGATAGTCTTGGAATTAATTTCATAATTAGTGATCTCTTCGCGACGATCTTTTTTATCCGTTGATGTTTCTCCACCACCATTAGCAATTTCTTCTTGCGGAATATTTTGTTCTACGCCAACAGCATCACTATTGCGATTATTTTGGCTATCAGCTTGATCACGGACAGAACGGACAGAACGCACAACCTGTGATTCTGGATCAAAAACGGTTTCATTCGTTTGACGGCGGTCTGTATCTAAAACAACTTGCACACTAGTTTGAAAATGATCAAGACCAAGATAAGGAACCAATTGTTTACGAATATTCGCGTCAATTTGCGAAGCAACCTGTTGCTCAAGAGATGCCATCATTATCGAAGCTCCATTCATTGCATCCACTCCAGAAGCAAGCAACTGTCCACGCGTATCCATTACTGTCACTGAGCTTGCTTCAAGTGAAGGAACAGCTGCCGCTACTAATTGACGAATAGACTGAGCAGATTCAACTGCAAAACCACTATTAGTACGAATTACAACAGAAGCAGTAGGCTTCTGATTAGCCTTACGAAATGATCCTTTATCTGGTAAAACAATATGGACGCGTGCAGCCTTTACACCTTGCACAACTTGAATCGTCCGTGCGATTTCACCTTCTAAAGCACGTTGGCGTGTAATTTCTTGCATAAAAGATGTAAGCCCTAAAGACCCCATATTATCAAACAATTCATATCCAGCATTGTTTGATGTTGGCAGTCCTTTTTCAGCAAGGAACATTCGTGCTTGCTCTGCTTGTCCTACAGGAACCTGAACAACACTACCATCAGAAGAAACATCAAAAGCAATCCCCGCTTCACCCAACGCCATTCCCATTCGATTCACATCATCACGAGAAAGACCAACATAAAGTGTTTCATAAACAGGACGTGTTAAATAAAAGCTAGAAAACAAAATTGTTCCAAACAAAGTTAATCCAACCATACCAAGCGCAATAAGGCGCTTTACTCCTAGTTTATAAAGAGCATTTCCAGAAGAAGAAAGAAAAGCCAAAAATTTATCAAACATAGATTTGCACCATTATTATTGAATAAGAAAATCTCACGTAAAACTAAAGAGAAACAACTGTTTCCCTACTCCTACTGCTTAAATCATAAAAAACAAAACTTGCGTGAAAATGATGTCTGCTTTTGATAGAAAAAGCCCGTGATATGAATATATCATAGATTTATTTAAAAGTATTAAAAGTAATGTTTCGCTATCATGTCATCTTTTTTTATTTTAATTCAACATAATTTAGACACAATTTAAGCTAGAAATTATCTTCTTAATAATGAAGTTTTTTATAGGGGGGTTTTTTGTGAGTTATAATAATGAGCTTTCGATCCATAAAATATATCTTAGTGTGTTCTACATTTGTAAATATTGGAATGTTGTTTCATACAACAAATGTAAGTTGGGGTAATGAGCGGGATGATGATATTTACACAAGTAAAGATAATAAGTGGTACAAGCCATAGCAGTGTTTCTATTACAGAAAACAATGTTATGACTGTGATAGAAAAAGGTGTCATCAAAACCGCAAATAATTATACTACTGCTGTCTCCTTTAAGGGAGAAAGAAGTAAACTTAAGTTAGGTGATGTACGAATCGAATCAGGAGCCACGGCTCTTGCTACTGTAAAGAAGCACAATATTATCACAATGGAAAAAGGCTCTATTAAAAGTGGTAATCAAGCTGCCGTAGAAGCACATGGTCAGAACAGTATAATCGAATTAGGTAATGTACAAATCGAGGCTACCGCAGCAGCTCTTCAGACTGGACATAACGCTACCATCACAATGGAAAAAGGTTCGATCAAAGCACAAGGTTATGCTGTGCAAGCTAATGGTCAGAATAGTATGATTAAATTAGGTGATATACAAATCGAATCAGAAGATGGAGGTATTTCTGCTCATTACAAAAGCATCGTTACAATGGAGAAAGGCTCTATTAAGGGGGTAAGAGGTATAGATCTTGAAAACGGATCCATAGTTAAAATAAATAATGTACAGATTGAAGCAAAACAACAAGGTGCTTTCGTCACAAATGGAAGCACTCTCATAATGAATAAAAGCTTTATCAAAGCGAAAGAAGATGGTATAGGGATTTATCTAGAATCTCTAACTGGTAAAAATAATGATTCCAGAATTGGAATTGCTGAGAAAAGAACTGAAATTAAATTAACTGATGTGGTGATCGAAGCAGGAAAAGCGGGTATTAGTACACAAACTTATGCAAGTCAAGTTAACTTTAATCTTAAAAATTCAGAAATACATTCTAATGTTCTAATAAAAAATAATGTAAATTCCAGGTTCAATTTTACATTAAACGCAGATCACTCAATTTTAGAAGGTGGTGCCTTAGTTAATCCAACGGATTACATGCGAGTAATCTTTAATCTAAGCAATGGTACAGTATGGACACCCAAAATCAGTAAAGAAGAAAAAAAGGCAGTTAGCAATGGAAATCTGGGAGGATTGCTTGATATTTCTACTAGATCACGCTCTGCTGTTTCTGTGCTTAATCTTGATAACAGTACCATTGTTTTTGATAAGCCAACAAATGATCAATATCAGGAATTACATGTAGGACATGCAATACCAAATGCTGCTTCAAGGCCAGCTTCCTAGAATGCAAATGATCCAGGCAACCCATCGAAAGTCTATAATGCAAAAGGCGATGCAAAAATCTACTTCAATACTGAATGGAGTAGTGGCCTTACAACAAACAAGCAAAAAACAGATCGACTTGTCATTAATGGTGATGCTTCAGGAACAACGATAGTCTATGTCAATGGTATCAAGGGAAAGAAGCAAACAACAGAAAATACCTCTGTTCCTGCAAATGAAAGCGGTGTCTCACTCATCCAAGTTTCTGGAAAAGCAAATAAAGACTCCTTTAAATTGGCAAATGGCTACACCACAATAAATAATGCTCCTTATAAATATACTCTTAATGCCTACGGTCCTGAAGCTTCCTCTCACGGTGAAAATCAAAGTATGTTTGCTAAAAATCAAGCATATTGGGATTTCCGTTTGCAAAGCGCCTATCTTGACTCTCAATCAAAAGTGAAAGCTCTTGTACCACAAATGGCTAGTTATTTGGTTATGCCAAATGCTTTATTCTCTGCTGGTTTTTCTGATATGAATCAGCAAAATGCATCTCTACGAACAATGTCATTGGCCAATGGAAACAATAAGAAAAATGCTTTCTTCTTATCCTCCTATGGCAATACAGGGACTTTATCATCCAACTATACTGCTCTCGAGTATGGCTACGGAGCTGATCTTCGCTATAATGCTCTACAAATAGGTGTTGCATTAGGCGTTCTGGAAAATCAAAATATGACAACAAATTTTGGCTTGTTAGGCACTTACGGACAAGTATCTTTCACGCCAAAAGACATGGAAGGTGCTGATAAGAGTACGCTTGATAAATGGTCAATCTCAGCTTTCGGTAGTATACAGCATCAGAATGGCTTATTTCTTGACACACTCCTTTCCTATGGTCTTGTGAAAGGGCATATTAAAGTAGCTAATATCGGTAATGTTGCAAAATTGAGTGATGCCAATACATTGAGTGCATCTGCAACCATTGGTCAACAATTTTCAACCGGTGTTGAAGGATTGGTCTTTGAACCACAAGCACAACTTGCTTATCAACGGTTGATGTTTGATAGCATTTCAGACAGCCATAACCTTGAAATAGATATGGACAATCCTGATCAATGGTTAGTTCGGATTGGTGGACGTTTAACCAAAACTGTCACTGCAGCAGAAAATGGTCGTGTCATTTCCCTTTATGGAAAATTAAACATGATTAAGGCTTTTGGTGATGATAAAACACTACAGGTAAGTGATTACAATTTCCATCTTGATCCTATGGGGGCCTCTATTGAAGGTGGTGTAGGGATTAACGCACAATTAAATAAAAAAATTGGATTGCATGGTGATATCAGCCACCAACACAAACTTCAAAAAGCAGGTGTATCATCAACTTCTTTTTCAGGTGGGATACGTTATCGTTTCTAAACAATATTGATATTAACTTAGATAAAAAGGGCAGGATTTTATCCTGCCTTTTATTTTTTTAGTTTCCTCTCTTAAAGAGATATAAAAATATTAAATTTTCTTTATATCTTATTTCTTTGATTGGCGCTTTTCCATCATTCCATCATTTTTATAAAAATAAAACACTTATCAGTATTTTAAATTTTAACTCATAATAATTCTATATACTAGCAGGATTATATTTTATTAAAGATAATATTACGCTATTATATTAGCCATTTATTTTAAATATAAATACGAAGAAATCATTTTTATTTTAAATAATAATTTAATACATTATGTATTGTTAATAAGAACGACATTTAATACATTATGTATATAAATAATAAATATTTTTATCTTTATATAAAATGATTTTTATCTTTACATATAAGAAAAAATAATTTACTTCAATCAATGAAAATTATCTATTCGATATCCTTCTTATAAGCAGGGGGGATATTGTTGGCTTTATAAGTTAGGACAATCCTTATGTGTAAAAATTATCTTTTATCGTGTACAGCTGCGGCTGCTATAGTTTTATTTGGTGCTCATTTTAATATTGCTGCTGCTGACAGCCTAGCTGTAATTGACGGCGGTCTGAAAAACGTTGAAAATAAAACTTATCAAGCTAAATCTGCTGAGACAAGTGCTCTTTATGTAGGTGAAAAAGCAGAAGGTGCAGAAGGTGGTGCTCCTCCTGTTGAAGGTGGTGGTCCTCCTGTTGAAGGTGGTGCTTCTCCTTTGCCAGAAATTAATGATGACGCTGGCAAAGGTGGTACAATCATAGGTAAAGATTTAAAACTAATTGGTACTGATGATAAAAAAGGAAAAGGTGCAACAGTTGAAGGGTCGAATAGCACAATTACTCTAAATGGCACAACAACTATTAGAGATCTTGCAATTGGTCTTTCTGCAGGTAATGGTGGTACAATCACAATGGCGAGTGGTACGATTGATGTCAGTGATACTGCCGTAACAGCTGAGGATAAAGATACAAAAATTACACTGGGCAATGTAAAGATTACTTCAAATGATAAAGGTCTTGAAATAGCAAAAGGTGCTAATTTTGAGATGGAAAGCGGCTCTATTACAGCTGAAAAAACTGCTATAAAAGCTGAGAATGAAAATACAAAAATTACACTTGGTAATGTAGACATTACTTCAAAAGATACAGCCCTTAACATAGCAAATGGTGCTCAAATTGTAGCGAATGGTGGTTCTATTACAATGAAAGATGGTAACATTCCTGATGCTGCGGTAGCAATTACTGCTTATGGAAAAGGAGTTAGCGTTACATTAAATGATGTAAAAATTTCTTCAAATAAAAATGGTATTGAGATAGCTGAAACTGCAACATTAAATATGACCGGTGGTTCCATTGAAGCTGAAGGACATGAAGCTAAAGAAGCCGGTGAAGGATATGAAGGTGAAGGAGCCGGTGTTTCTCTTGCAAACAGTGAAAGTGATAAAAACAAACTGAAAGATACAAAAATTACCATTACCAAAGGAGTTGGATTAAAAGTTGAAAACAGCAAAGTTTCTTTAGAAAATGTCTCCATTCAATCTAAAGAAGGCCGTGGTCTTTATGCCTCTGGTGAGAAAACAGATGTTACAATGACAGGTGGTACAATTAATGCAAGCAAGGCTGCATTCGCTATAGAAGACGGTGCAAAAATTAATATCTCCAATGTTTCTGCAACAGCTTCTAAAAATGGTCTAGTACTTACAAATAATACAGATGCAAAAGTGGAAGAAGGCAAGGAAATAAATAATGATGTTAATTTCACTAATACAAAGCTCACTGTTGCAAAGGGCGTAGGTATTTTTAGAGAAAAATCTGGAAAAGATGTTGTCAACCTCAAAAATTCAGAAATACGTGCTGATCTTTTATTAAAATATACTAGCGAAGAAGACAAAGCAGCAGCTCTTACATTAAACGCAGATCATTCAGTCTTAGAAGGTCGTGCTGAAACCGGAGAAAAAACTGAAACAGTCTTTAATCTGAGTAATGGTACAGTATGGACGCTTAAAATCAGTAAAGAAGAAAGAAAGCCAGGTGAAAATGGAAACCCGGGAGAATTGCTTGATATTTCTACTAGATCACGCTCTGCTGTTTCTGTGCTTAATCTTGATAACAGTACCATTGTTTTTGACAAGCCAACAAATGATCAATATCAGATATTACATGTAGGCCCTGCAATACCAGAAGCGGAGCCAAATCCAGCTTACCGTAACGGAGATGACCCAAATAACTCATCAAAAATCTATAATGCAAAAGGCGATGCAAAAATTTACTTCAATACTGAATGGAGCAGCGGACTTAAAGCAAAAGAGCAAAAAACAGATCGACTTGTCATTAATGGTGATGCTTCAGGAACAACGACAGTCTATGTCAATGGTATCAAGGGAAAGAAGCAAACAACAGAAAACACCTCTGTTCCTGCAAATGAAAGCGGTGTCTCACTCATCCAAGTTTCTGGAGAAGCAAATAAAGACTCCTTTAAATTGGCAAATGGCTACACCACAATAAATAATGCTCCTTATAAATATACTCTTAATGCCTACGGTCCTGAAGCTTCCTCTCACGGTGAAAATCAAAGTATGTTTGATAAAGATCAAGAATATTGGGATTTCCGTTTGCAAAACGCCTATCTTGACTCTCAATCAAAAGTGAAAGCTCTTGTACCACAAATGGCTAGTTATTTGGTTATGCCAAATGCTTTATTCTCTGCTGGTTTTTCTGATATGAATCAGCAAAATGCATCTCTACGAACAATGTCATTGGCCAATGGAAACAATAAGAAAAATGCTTTCTTCTTATCCTCCTATGGCAATACAGGGACTTTATCATCCAACCATACTGCTCTCGAGTATGGCTACGGAGCTGATCTTCGCTATAATGCTCTACAAATAGGTGTTGCATTAGGCGTTCTGGAAAATCAAAATACGACAACAAATTTTGGCTTGTTAGGCACTTACGGACAAGTATCTTTCACGCCAAAAGACATGGAAGGTGCTGATAAGAGTACGCTTGATAAATGGTCAATCTCAGCTTTCGGTAGTATACAGCATCAGAATGGCTTATTTCTTGACACACTCCTTTCCTATGGTCTTGTGAAAGGGCATATTAAAGTAGCTAATATCGGTAATGTTGCAAAATTGAGTGATGCCAATACATTGAGTGCATCTGCAACCATTGGTCAACAATTTTCAACCGGTGTTGAAGGATTGGTCTTTGAACCACAAGCACAACTTGCTTATCAACGGTTGATGTTTGATAGCATTTCAGACAGCCATAACCTTGAAATAGATATGGACAATCCTAATCAATGGTTAGTTCGGATTGGTGGACGTTTAACCAAAACTGTCACTGCAGCAGAAAACGGTTGTGTCATTTCCCTTTATGGAAAATTAAACATGATTAATACTTTTGGTGATGGTGAAACAATACAGGTAAGTGGCGATAACTTCCATATTGATCCTATGGGGGCCTCTGTTGAAGGTGGTGTAGGGATTAACGCACAATTAAATAAAAAAATTGGATTGCATGGTGATATCAGCCACCAACACAAACTTCAAAAAGCAGGTATATCATCAACTTCTTTTTCAGGTGGGATACGTTATCGTTTCTAAACAATATTGATATTAACTTAGATAAAAAAGGCAGGATTTTATCCTGCCTTTTTTATAATAATCCCATTCACGAAACCTATCTTCTTTTATCCTTATAAAGAGAAAAATAAATTATATTACCTCTTTACTAAAATAGCATTATGTATCAAAAACGATAACGTAGCTTTCCGGAAAAAGATGCTCCAGATATACCAGTTTTTGATAACCTTTGCTGATAACTAGCATCACCATGCACAAGAATATTCTTAGTTAACTGCATACTAACGCCTAAACCACCCTCAATAGCAGATCCCATAGAATCAAGGTAAAAAGTGTCACCAACTTCTATGGCATTGCTATACTTAAGAGTTTTTATAATATTCATTTTTCCATAATAAGAAATGAAACTATCCTTTTCAATAACAGGAACAGTTTTAGTTAAACGCCCCCCTACACGCACTAACCATTGATTAGGATCCTTCATATTAACTTTAAGGTTATCACGATCTAAAATAATGTCAAACATCAAACGTTGATAAGCAATTTGTGCCTGCGGTTCAAAAGATACACCTTTAACGCCAGTTGCTAATCTGTGACCAATAGTTGCAGATAAATTTAACATCTTTGTATCATCAAGTTTCGCCACATTATTGATAACAGCAGTTTTAATATGCCCTTTCACGATACCATAAGAAAAGAGTGTATTCATATACAAATTGTTATCATGTTGCATATTACTGAAAACTGAAATCGAATACTTATCAAGGGTACTTTTAGCAGAATCTTTCATATCTTTTGGAGTAAAAAATAGCTGACCATAAGTTCCAAACAAACCGACACGTGCAACCGTATTTCTATTTTCAAAAGAACCTAACACAATACCAGTTTGGAGAGCAGCATAATCCATATCCGCACCATAACCATATTGTAATGGATTGCGAGTAGATGAGAAAGCTACTACATTACCATAAGAGGATAAAAAGAAGGAATTCCTTCTATTGCTTCCTACAGAATTTAATGTTTCTGGCATATCAGCTAATATACCGTTCTGATGGCTCATATCAGAGAAACCAGCAAAGAATAGAGCATTTGGCGTAACCAAATAACTAGCCATTTGTGGTACAAGAGCTTTGACTTGTGCTTCAGAATCAACATAGTCATTTTTAAAATTGAACTTCAAAATATTAGAAGTCCCTTTTTCCGTACTAGATGTAGCATTAAGAACATACTTATAAGGCAAGTCGCCTATCACAGTATAACCATGAGCTAATTGGAAAGAATCTTCATTTGCATGCCCTTTAACCTCAACAATTGTTACTCCTTCCGGTGAAAAAGTAACTCCACCTCTAGTAATAGATTTTAAATAGACTTTTTCTGAGTTTTCTGTGTCATTTACTTCAGTCTGCGGCTCAACGTAATTAATATGAACTGTAGTAATACCCTCTACATCAGCTTCAATTACAAGTTTATCAGAATCGTTCAATCCCGTATTAAAATAAATATTCGCATCATTAATCGCGACATACCGTGCAACACCACCTGAGTACGGAGCTTTTATGTGCAAAGTTTGGTAAATATCATCTTTAAAATAATTCTTTTTTTGATCGAACATAATAGCACTGTTATCAAGTACAAGCATATGCAAAACAGATTCTTGCCGTTCCGTTATAGACCTTTTTTCCTGTCTACTAACTGCTTCTTTTCTAATAACTGGTATGATCCATTTTGAACCATTTTGAAGAGTCAAAAATGAATATTGTGCTCCGAAAGCCTCTGCCTGGCCTTCTAAAACAGAATGATCTGCATTAACTCTCAACATCTCAGAATAATTCATATTCGTTTGATCATTATAAAAAGCCTTGCTGCTTAATAAAATCCTAGAACGGATTTCTGAATCATTAAGGACTACAATACCTGATCCTAATGCAGCAATCCCTCTGTCAGATAAAATTTTTGTATTGGTAAGCTGTACCTGACTTGGAGAATAGAAGCAAAGCTTTGCTTGTGCTTGTTTTCTTTGTACTTGTGCTTTCTTCTTGCAGAAAAAGCGCTCATATCCGAAGCGAATACCATAGCCAAAATAATTATTACGCCCAGAACTAATACCACTAACTTCTATAGTTGAATCTTTAAAAGACATTCTAGATACGTATGCAGGCATTACACCTATAAGCCCCGTTCGTAAATTAATCCCTGTAGCATCGAATTTTTTAGCCCTAGATGCAATCCCCACATATTCTGATATAAGTTGCTCCTCATTAATTACAACAGCATCATCAACTGCAATGACTGCAACTAAATCATTACTAACAAAATTTTTCTTACTTTGTGTCACTTGACCTTGTGCCGCTTCTGCTAAGCCTACACTTAAAGCACAAACCGCATTAAACAAAAACGATATAATAAAACACAACACCTTATTCATGGCCATACTCACCGCCTTACGCAATAGTTGAACTTAAAATGGATTTAATATAAAAAATATTTAATGTCAAAATCGAAAAGCTTAGTTATCATTTCTATTAGAGACATGTTAATAATTTAAAATTCCAGAATAAATTCAAGCATTTAATATATATATTGACTGTTGATTTATTTTGATAATTAGGATCATAATGAATTTTAATTATCTAAAATTGTTGTTTATTTACAACATTTTCCTGACACCGAGCTCACAGCGGACAATAGTGCTAATCTTTTACTGAAAATAATATCAAAAGCGATTGATTTTATAGCAACTATTTTATTTGAATATAATGTTACAAGCGGAATTGTTATGAAAAGAATACGATCTCCATTTATAATAAATAAACTTAAATAAAGGTTTATCAAGATTTATGAAATGTTAGTGACTTAGTGTAGGTTCAATAATAACGAGCCAACCGGTTTAGTCACTTACGACGCTTTTCCAATCAGTCTTAGAGGTTCAAACACTGAATATTCAAGGAGTAATAAATTATAATTCTATTAATTTATAAGCTTAAATACAACTTTAAAACGATCTTACTAAGCTTCCAACTAATAAATTCCATCCATCGATTAATACAAAAAAAAGAATTTTAAATGGTAGAGAAATAACCGTTGGTGGCAACATCATCATTCCCATTGACATTGTCAACGTGGCGACCACAAGATCTATCACTAAAAAAGGGAGAACAATAAGGAAACCTATTTCAAATCCACGACGTAATTCAGAAATCATAAAAGCAGGAATTAAAACTCGAAAATCAACATCAGAGCCTGTTTTAACTTGCAGAGAAGGATCAGAGAGATCAACAAATAAATCAAGATCTTTCTCGCGAACCTGTGATATCATAAATTCTCGAAAGGGCTGGCTAATTTTTTCTATCGCTTGTTGTTCACTGATTTTGTTACTTACTAAAGGTTGTACTCCCTGCTCCCATGCCGTATTAAATGTCGGAGCCATTACATAAAAGGACATAAATAAAGCTAATGAAATCATCACAAGATTAGAAGGCGTTGTCTGTAACCCTAAACCTGTCCGCAACAGTGAAAAAGCAATAGCAAAACGAGTAAAACTGGTAACCATGATTAATAAACCAGGAGCCACTGATAAAATAGTCAATAAGCCGAAAAATTGGACAATCCGCCCACTAATTGAGCCTTCAGGATAAGAAAATAATCCAGCAAGACTACTAGCATTTTCAGGACCTGTTTTTTGTGCAAAAGCGACTGTTGTTGTTAACAACAATATCATCAATACAAAACCGCCAAGCTGCTTCATTGTTCTACCACCAAGCTTGAAATCAAAATATTACTTACTTTGTTGCCAGAACGAATTCTAGCACGATCTAAAAGATCAGCACGCAAATTCATTAATCCCGATGGCCCTTTGATCTGATCGATTGTAGCTTGTCGCAAAAACGCTAAAAAATCATTTGATATATCCGCTGTCAGAGTAGCTGCAATATTCTCATCAGGCTTAATAACTAAAGAGACCTCCATTCGAATCCAAGCATTTTCTGGTACTGCAATATTGGTCACAATAGGAGGCAAAATAACGATATGAGAATCAGCAGCAATAAGATTCTCTGAAGTTTTTGTCACTGGTAATTCTTTAAAATTACTAGAAGTTGGCGCCATTTCCCGACTCACCCATGCTCCTAAAAACCACCCAGAAGCTACAGCAACTAATGTCAAAACAAATACAACAACCAAGAAGATTTTCAAGCTACTTTCTTGTTGCACAATGTTTTTTTCTTTTTTCGGCTCTTCTGCCATAAAATTTCCCTGTTACATAAATCTTCTTATATAAACAATGCAATAAAAGTTACTTTTGACAATCTTCTATTTTTTGATAATAAACAATAAAATTAAAAACTTATATACTCATTCCTTAAAAAGGTGCAATCTGATTGAGCAATTGCTGACCATAAGGAGGTTGTTGTATTTCACTCATACGTCCACGGCCTCCATATGAAATGCGCGCTTCAGCAATTTTATCATAGTCAATCATATTATTGCCTGAAATATCACGTGGACGAACCAATCCTGCAATATTGAGAATACGCAATTCATTATTAACCCGAACTTCCTGTGAACCATTAATGACCAAATTACCATTTGGCAAAACATTTGTTACAATAGCTGCAATAGACAAACGAATATTTTCTTGTCTTTCTACTTTAGTATCCCCTTTAGACTGACTCGATGACTCACCTTCAATACTACCAGCAAGCTTATCCATGAATGAATATCCAGCTCCAATTGTATATTTGGAACTGGAATCACGTTTTAAATCACTTTTATTGTTCAAACTAGCACGATCATTAATGAAGATTTGCACAGTCAAGACATCACCCGGCTTCATTGCACGAGGATCCCGGTAAAAGCTATTAGCGCTTGAACGATAAAGCGAATATCGACTTTCACTTGGTGCTGGTGGATAAACACTTGCGGTATGCGAAGAAGCATATCCTAAATCAGCACGAACCGGTGAAAAACTTGGTGCTGAATTAAAATCTTTTACATTATAAGAACAACTGGTCAATATTATAGAAATGGTAGTCAATTTAATTGCTACACACAAAAAAGAAGAGTATTTGTTTTTACTTTTTATCTGTTTTACTTGCATAATTATCTTATCTTTACTTCTATCGTGCTTATTTCTTTTTTGTAGATACTTGTTGTGCACTCATTAATATTTGAGTTAATCCAGCTGATTTTTCAGGCGGTAATTCATTCATAATGGCACTCGATACTTTAGGACTCAATTTAAGTACAAGCGAAGCTGCAACAAGATCGTTCATCAAAGCCAATTGAGCAGCTGCAGCATCAGGGCGCATTTTCGTAATAATTTCAACTAAAGAATTCTCTGCCATTGATAAAAACTCATTGCGCTTATTAAGCCAAACTTGATATTCACTCTGTTTTTCTTCTAAAGTCTTCACACGTTCATTAATTTGATCGCGTAATTCTTGTAATTGTTGACGCTGTAGCTGAAAACGCGCATCTGCTGCCTGACTCCCAATATTGCTACAAAAACGCTCTATTTCTTTTGTATTTATCCCAGATATCCCCTCAGATTTTTCTCCAGATTTTTCTTGTATCAATGAAATAATAGGAGCTTTTGTCTCTACCACAGCCTCTGTTGGCTCCTTCAACTGAGCTGACTGATGAGATACAGTTTCAATTTTTGGTTTAGCGACTTCAGCAGACACTGGTGTCTGTTTTGCATTCTCTTCAGATGAAGGAATCTTATTTGGTGTAGGAATTGGCACAGGTACATTTTTCACGTCCCCCCTCCCGACGGGCAAAGCCACGAATATTGCTATAAATAGGGAAAAAATATAAAATTGTAATTTTATCATTGCACAACAAGCTCCGCATGAAGAGCGCCCGAGGTTTTAATTGCCTGCAGAACTGCTATAATTGCTGTTGGTTTGACACCAATTTGATTTAATCCTTTAACGAGACTATCTAAATCAACACCACTCAAAATACCAATATTAGATAGTGACTGATCAACATCAATTGATGTTCTCGGAACCACAATTGTATCACCTGTTTCACTAAAAGGATTGGGCTGTGAAACACTCGGTTCCTCCGTTACACGTACTGTTAAGCTACCATGTGAAATAGCAACACGTGAAACGCGTACTTTTTCACCAATAACAACAGTTCCCGTACGTTCATCAACAACTACACGTGCTATCTCATCAGTAGGAATAGGTAAGCCTTCAATTTCAGCAATAAAGCGTGCAACTGAAATATTGCGTGGTTTGTTTAAAACAATGGTTTTTGCATCACGCTCTCTAGCAACACTTTGTTTATAACGCTTATTAGCAAAAATATTAATTAGATCAGACATACGAACTGCTGTTGAAAAATCAGAATTCCGTAACTCTATAATAATCTCGTTACTATGATTGAAATTTCCATCAACCTTGCGTTCTACAAGTGCACCATTTGGAATACGACCCGATGTAGGTACACCTTGGGTTACACTTTCCGCCGCTCCCTTAGCAGCAAAACCAGAAATAACCATATTACCTTGTGCCACTGCATAAGTTTTACCATCTGCTCCAAGAAGCGGCGTCATCACTAATGTGCCCCCTTGTAAAGATGTTGCATCTCCCAAAGAAGAAACGGTTACATCAATCCGTGATCCTGGAGTTGCAAAAGGCATCATTTCAGCAGTTACAATAACAGCAGCTATATTATTGACACGCGATGCACCAGCAGGAGGGCTAATTCCTAAATTATCCAGCATAGCCCTCATAGATTGCTCTGTAAAAGGTGCATTTCGTAAAGAGTCACCCGTACCATTTAAACCAATTACCAAACCATAACCCACCAATTGATTAGAACGAACACCCTGAACAACCGCAATATCTTTTAAACGGGCTACTGCACTTGAACGTGCTAAATCCGAATAATGCATTTGTGCGGGATGACCGCCCGAACCTAACCAAGCAGCATCAGCTTCCGCTGTAGAGTTATATTGTTCAACATTTTTCCCACCTTCATCTGCAAATGCTGGAATAAAGAGAATACAAAAAGATAAAAAACAAGCAAAAAAACGCATAACTATTAAAAACCTACTCTTACATCACCATTTTGCAAAACGGTTCCCGTAACCACACGCCCTGAATCGGAGTTGCGAACACGAATGACATCACCAGAAGATCCCGACTGTAAAACAACCCCTAGAGCTGTAATTTGCAAATTATGTGCTTGAAAAATCAACTTTGTTGCCTGACCACGTTCGACCAAAACTGGATCTCCCAAAGAAGAAAGAGAAATAGGCCGGCCTGCTGTTAAAGTACGTTTTGCCACCTTATGAAGAATTTGTTTCATATCCATCACATACAAGGAAGCTGCATCAGATTTAATAAAAAAATGCTTTTCGCTTAAACCTATATCGCTTATACGCTGACCAGCATAAATAGACTTATCAGGAACCAGAAAACTAATCCGATCAGCATAAGCTGCTGTTAATAAACAAAATGAAAGCAAAAAATTTATAAGCAAAAGCCAAAGATTTTTCATACCATTTACCTCAGATTTTTAGAAACAACCGCTGCCATTTCATCTGATGCTTGAATAACTTTAGAATTCATTTCATAAGAACGCTGTGCTGCAATAAGCTCTGTCATTTCTTTGACTGGATCAACATTAGAAGTTTCAAGCATTGCTTGCATAATGCTGCCATATCCATCCTCCTTTGGATCTCCTGGAACCGGCGCACCAGAAGCCTGTGTTTCACGGAAAAGATTATCTCCTATCGGCTCTAGACCTACCTCATTAACAAAATTCACTAAACGAAGCCGTCCCGCTTCTACAGCATTAGGATCTGTATCCGTTTGATAATAAATTGTCCCATCAGAACTGACTGTAATATTTTTGCTCCCTATAGGAATAGTAACAACAGGCTGCACTAAATTGCCATCTAACGTTATTATCTGCCCTGTTTCACTCAAATTAAAAGCACCTGAACGAGTATAAAAAACATTCCCATTAGGATCTTGTATTTCAAACCAACCATTTCCATTAATAGCGAGATCCAAAGCATTACCAGTTTGCACAAAAGCCCCCTGCGTATTAACCGTACGAACAGCAGCAGTACGCACACCCATCCCAATCATTGCTCCTTCAGGTATAATAGCTTGATTAAGCATATTAGGAACACCAACTGCACGATCTGCAACATACATCAAGTCTGCAAATTCTGCACGCCCACGCTTGAAACCCGTTGTGTTAATATTCGCCATATTATTAGCAATAACATCAAGATTAGTTTGCTGGGCAGCCATACCCGTTGCTGCAATTGACAATGATTTCATGACCATAATTTTTTCCTATACTTTTCTAAGCGCTATTGTGCTCATACTAAATTTGCATCCGACTTACTTCAAGATATGCTTGTACAAGCTTGTCACGAAGAGCAATAGCTGTACTTAAAGACCGTTCAGCCGCCATTACCGAATTCACAACCTCACGCACACCAACATCATTCCCAGAGATTCTACCTATAGAAAGACTTTCTGCTGTTTGTAATTTTGTACCAACAACTTCTACAATCTCAGATAAAACCTGATCAAAACTGACTTTGTTTCCTCTTTCAATTATACCAGGCGATACCTGCTGCCCATTAAGACTATTGATTTGCGCACTGCCTTGCCCTAACGGATCAAGAACATTATGTGACACAACAGAAGTAAGTGCTTCAATCATTTTATACGCTCCTACAAAGTTCAAACTAAAACCCATTTAATTAAGGTGATAAAACGCCTTATCCTTTTAATAAATCAATCGTCTGTGAGACTAAATCGCGTGCTTGGCGAATTACTTGTAAATTTGCTTCATATGAGCGATTTGCTTCACGCATATCTGCCATTTCTATAATTGAATTCACATTAGGATATTTCACATAACCATTACTATCAGCAGCTAAATGGCCAGGTTCATAACGCATAATAAAAGGCGCTTTATCAGTGCTAATACGTGTCACATGCACACCTTGTGCGTCAAGGTAAGGATTAAGTATCGCTTCAAAACTCACTGTTTTGCGCTGATAAGGTCGAGCACCTGCTGACTTTCCCGTTGAATTGACATTGGCTAAATTTTCAGCAATAACACGCAAACGTGTTGACTGAGCACTCAAACCAGTTGTAGCAATCTGTTCTGCCGCAATAAGAAGATCAGACATCCTTAAGCTCCTCCTCTAACTGTTGCCATTGTCATTCGATGAAAAGCTTTTACAATAGCCGTGTTAAGAGATATTTCTCGGCTAACATCTCCTCCTTTACGCATTTCTTCTTCTAAATTGACATCATTCCCTGAATGAGTAACTTCCATAATACTTTCAGGACGGATAACATGCGTTTCCATACCATTTTCGGTTATATCCATATGATGAATATTCGTTACAGCCATAGAAATCGTTTTATTTTGTAAAATAGCTGTAAAGTCCTCTACATCACGAGCTTTATACCCAGGTGTATTTGCATTCGCAACGTTACTCGCAATCGCCTTTTGACGAACAGATAACCAATTTGCTTGTTTATTTGCCATCTCAAAAAAATTAACCGAATCCATAATTCTTATCCTTTTTATTTCAAACCATCATAAGAAAGAAAACTTGTGCGAGACTTGTCTTCGCATTTTTAAATCTACAAGAAAATGAAATCATATCCCGGCCCCGCACTATAGATGTTTTTTTACCATACACCTTGCTTTTATTAGCTATAATAGCAAGGAGTTAACTGTCATAAATGAATTAACTTCCTGATTTAATAAACAACATAAGCATCACACTCAACCATCGCGATACTACTCTTCATCTCTTTGATAAGAAGAATTTTTCACACTTAACCAAGAAACCAAGAAAAAACCTCATCTTGTTCGTTAAGGCTTGACACAAAATCAATCTATACAGCTTATCATCAATGAAAGAATAACCTTTTCAAACAGCATTCCTTTTTCTATCAGAAGATTCACACAGAACTTTGCAAACATACCCTTAATTTATTAGGTTTATAAGAAAACCGATCAAGCTCTCTAAAATATCTCATGTTGTCTTCTCCAGACTTCTCTGAACAAATCATAAGCCATAAAAAGAAAAAATACTAACTAAACACAAACCTGTACACAACAAAATATAATCTCTTGAAAAAGAATTTTATCTTTTGCTCCTATCAGCTGTTATTGACTTTTCAATAATCTAGCTAATTCTTCATAGGGATCAATAATAAGTGGCATATCAGGATTTTGCTTTATTGCAGTATATACAGAGGGAACTAAAAAGACTGCTTGATCAAGAACATGGTCTATCCCTGGACGATAAGCACCCATAGCACGTAAATCACGTGTTTCTTCGTAGCGAAAAATCATCTCTTTTAAATTTTTAACCAATGTACATTGTTCAGGTGTCCAGCTATGAGATGCCAAACGTGAAATAGAAGAAAGAATATCAACAGCAGGAAATCGTCCTTGTGCAGCAATAGCACGATCAAGAACAATATGACCATCCAAAATTCCACGAATAGTATCAGCAATAGGATCATTATGGTCATCACCATCAACCAACACTGCATAAACACCTGTAATAGATCCTTTCCTTTCCCTACCTGGACCTGCACGTTCCAACAAACGGGACAATTCACTAAAAACTCGTGGAGGAAATCCACGTGAAACAGGTGGCTCATGAGCAGTAATAGCAATTTCTCTGGCTGCTAAAGCATAACGCGTAATAGAATCAACAACAAGCAAAACATTATCCCCTAAAGAAGAAAAATATTCAGCAATTGTTGTAGCCATAATTGGAGCTAAACGCCGCATCATTGGACTTTCATCACCTGTTGCGATCACCCCAATCAATTTGTGTAATTTATCTTGTACTATATCATCAAGCATATCACGTACTTCACGACCACGCTCTCCTGTAAGCGCTAAAACAACCGTATCAAAATGATCAGCTTGCATCATCATAGACAAAAGAGTCGACTTTCCTACCCCAGAACCAGAAAAAATTCCAATACGCTGCCCAAAACACAGGGGCGTGAAAATATCAATAACCTTAACGCCCGTGCGCAATCCTGCACCCACACGTGCACGTTTCAATGCTGGAGGTGCATAAGCCTCAATCGCCATATTTCGCGGACCAGAAGACAATACCCCCTTGCCATCAATAGCCTCACCAAAAGCATTAACAATCCGTCCACACCAAGAGCGATCTGGAGCAACAAAAAGAGGCCCTTTTGGAAAAACGGAAGCAGCAAGTATAGGAACAACAGTTTCATCATAAGGTTTAATTAAAGCACTTTCTTCATTAACACGAATAATTTCACCTCGTAGAAGCTGTGTCTCACACTCAATACAAACTGTATCACCCAATAAGACAGATTGTGATAAACCACGTGCAACTAATGTCCCTCGTGCTACATCACTAATAACACCACCTTGACTCACAAGATGAGAATAATGGTCGTTTTTGCGTTTTGCAAAATCAAGCAATCGATTTAAAGCAGTAGGAGAAGGAGTTGTCTCAATTATGTCAGTATTTGAATCAGCATTTGCTGCCTCTTTGGAAAAATTTGCCGTACCATCTGACTCCTCAGCATTAGTATCAGTGTCTTTTGCATCAGTAAGAGAAGAATTTATAACTGTATCTATTGTTGGCATAGCATTGGCTAAAACAATTTCTGGCACAGAACCATTTTTACTCTCTAGCATTGTACATACTCTTTAACACAAAACTTCTATGATCAAATATTTATATTTTTCCACTCAGAATTTGAATAGACTTAGAACGCATTTCTTCTTGCTGACGAAGCATTGCTTCAACACGTTCAAAAGCACGGCTTACTTCAATAAGACGAGTCATCTCTATAACACCATTCACATTCGAACTTTCAATATATCCCTGGACAACGCCATCACCGTTGCCCTCTTCTGACTGAAAAGCAGCTCTATCAGGAATCACAGAAGAATTCGGTCCATAACGCAACTGGGTACCTGGTTGAAATTGAAATAAACCAATTTTTCCAACAAAGACATTATCCTGATAGATACTCCCATCAGTTACAATACGCAGCATTCCCCCTGCTGGATTAAGCTGAATTGGTGCACCTCCTTCATCTAAAAAAGGCAACCCTGTCACAGAAACCAACCCCCCTTCTGGAGTCATGATCATTCGTCCATCACGAGTATAAACTTGTCCGAAAGATGCTTGCATAGAAAAATAGGAATCGCCTGTTACAGCAATATCAAGTGCATTACCCGTTTGTATCAAAGAACCACGATCAGTGGAAATATATCCCTTGCCAGCACTTGTGAAAAAAACATGATCCCCCTGTTCATGTGCAACAGAAGACACTAATGTATCGAACTTCATACCACCCGCACGAAAACCTGGTGTATTCACATTCGCCATATTTTGCGCAATAGTCTCCATTCGCCGTTCCAAACCAATTTGGCCTGAAACACCCACATAAATCGGATTTTGCATATACCTAGTCCCTTTTCTGGAATCTTATCAACGACTTGCTTACAGACCACCCTGTTTGAAAAATTGTAAAGCCATTATTGTTTCATTTGAAAAAGTTAATCCTCTGCCTACATTTGATCCTTGCAAAATCATTAAAGCGGGATTAACAACTGTTTGATTTTGAACATCATACATAGCAGAAAATTTTGCAATGAGATGTTCTAATTTCTTTGGATCTTGTAAATCCTTAAGCGACATACGTGACTCTAACAAAGATTTTTGCGCTTCAATTGGCGATGTAAGCACATTCTCAGAAATATTGAAGGCCTTAAAAATAACAGCGGACAAAGCCTTATCACTGAGGATCTGATAAGCCCAATTTTTTTCTGTCAGAATATTATCCTTCACCATTCCGCCAACAGTTCGAGTGAAATACAAAGCAAGACGTGTTCCCTCATTAACTTGTCCTGCTTCAACTTCCAATGTTTGTTGTATATATTTATTCACGGTAATTGTTTTCGCGCTCTCTCTTTGTGTCGTTTTTTCACCATATTTGCTAAAATTAAATGCCTCTGCAAATTGCTGATAACGCTTATCTACTAATTGAGCAGCGTACTGAGGATCTGAAAGCACCTTACGAATCATGCCTTTAGCAAAAATCATATCTTCCAATCCATAAGCTTTCATAGCATAATTATAAATCTTATCATTTGCCAAAAAATCATCAACTGATTTCACACCAATAATATGCTTAACGTAATAATCTGTCTCATGTTTAACTTGTGGCTTTTTGAAAAGCCGATCAAACGTTTGTTTCATATTATCAATTGTACTTCTGTAACTCGTATATGTGCTAATCATAGGAAACCCCTCTCTACACATGCCCCCATTTAAAGCATAAAACTTGTCTAAAACTTATGATAAAATCACTTTGTTATTATTAATAAGAACTATTTTATAAGCCTTTGTTAATAGACTAAATGCTTTGTATTTTATAAATTGTTATATCTCTTAACACTTTTTTATAATATTAAGCAAATAAATGGTAAGTTTTACACAAGCATAAATATTTATATTTCCACAAAAATTGAAAATAAGGAGCTTACAGCCTTGGGTGTTATTATAGGGTTAGTAATTATTTTTGGATCCATACTTGGTGGTTATGTTGCCATGGGAGGCCATATTGATGTTTTAATACAACCATGGGAATTTGTTATCATTTTAGGATCAGCCATTGGAACATTTATTGTTGCCAATCCTTTTTCTGCTATTAAAGATACACTGAAAGCAACAATAGAAGCAATGAAAGATGCTGTCCCAAAACAAAAAGATTTTTTATCACTATTGGGTTTACTTTACGTGCTTATGCGCGAAATGCGTTCAAAATCAAGATCTGAAATGGAAAATCATATTGACAATCCGAAAGAATCTACACTCTTTCAGCAATATCCTCTGATCTTAAAAGATGAATCTTTAACCAATTTTATTTGTGACTATTGCCGTCTTATTGTCATGGGGAATACACGCCATTTTGAAATTGAAGCTTTGATGGATGAAGAAATCCATACAATTTCATACGATTCTCAAAAACCCTATCAAGCAATGCAAACCATGGCTGATGCTCTTCCAGCTCTTGGAATTGTCGCAGCTGTTTTAGGTGTAGTTAAAGCCATGGGAGCCATTAGCGAACCACCAGAAGTGTTAGGACACTTGATTGGAGCTGCCCTTGTAGGAACCTTTGCTGGTATTTTTTTTGCCTATGGTATCTTTGGCCCTCTAGCCTCAAAAATCAAAACAGTGCGTAATAAAAAAGTGCGTATTTACATTGTTGTTAAACAAACATTGTTGGCTTACATGAACGGAGCAATACCCCAAATAGCAATCGAGTACGGTCGTAAAACCATCTCAGCAAAAGACCGTCCAACAATCGATGTTATGGAACAACATGCAATCGCTGGTCAAGGTACTGAAAAAGAGGCTGCCTAAATATGACTGAACCGATCGAAAAACAAGAAAACGAAGAAAAAGAGCAAGAAGATAAAAAACAAGATGCACTGACTCAACATATTTTGCGTGCAGCTGGCCTATCAAGTGATGACCTCATGTCATTTCAATATGTTTTCCGTGATGCAGCAAGTAACCTTTGTATGCGATTGGGCAATTATACATCTTTAAAATTTACGACAGATGTACAATCGCTTGATACACTCAAAGCAAATCAGATTACTCAAGCGATTGGAACAGAAGCACTTCTGATTTATTTTAATTCCGATCATTGGGGAGATGATGTTATTTTTGTTCTTGATGCAACACTTGTAGAACTCGCAACGGAAGTGTTCTTTGGGGCTTCAGAACCCATGGTAACAAATCGTAATGGACGCCCTTTTAGCCCGGTAGAATGCAAAGTCGGCGCAACTTTTGGAAAATTGTTAGCCTACGCATTAGATGGTGTCTTTGGTATCGGTGATGGATCACTTTTAATTTTTAAACAAACATGTAAAGCACAAGAATTTAATGCAGAAACATTTAACCAATCACAAATGTTTTCCTGCACTCTCGGAGTTAAATGCGGTGAAGTGGAAACACGCGTGAATATTTTAATGCCACGCAGTTGCCATCGCCCTATCCAAGAAGCTGTTACGCGTGCGCTCCGCACCCCTGCAAAACGCACTGATCCCCTTTGGGCCAAACGTTTAAAACAAGAAGTCAGTCGATCACGTGTACACATTGAAGCTTTTATTCAACAGGGCTCAATGACTTTAAATGAATTATCCACCCTCAAAGTAGGGCAGATTTTACCCCTTCCTGCCAATGCTGTGAAAAAAATTAAATTACGCAGTGGCAATAAATCACTTTATAAATGCTCCCTTGGTAAAATTGGGACAAGTTTTTCTATCCGAGTTACAAACCCTATTGATGAAGAAGAGGAAATGATTGATGAGTTGGTTCATGTTTAATTTTGTAAGTGCACTTTTGGCTTTAGCCTCATTAAGTGTTTTGATTATCACAATACGCAAACTCGCTGCCACTATCCAAATGGGACGTGAGCTCGCAAAACAAGTTCAAATGGGGACAGCTTGTCTTGACCAAGCTCTTTCAACCCTGCGTGAAGAACATCAAGAGTTCCGCGATGAAAATAAAAAAATGGATGCACGTATGATTGAATCCACACGTATTCGGCGTGATATTGACCGCTCGATCTCCCATATGGAAAATGTCCGTGATCAATTGAAAAGTGATTTCAATCAATTCCGCGGCATTTTAGCCGCGCAAGCTCATGGGCCCTCTATAGCATCTGGTGCAATACCTACTCTTCACCGGCAACCTATTGTTCCTAAAAGCCTACCTGTTTTTGTACAACGCAAAGTTCATAAAACTCCCCTTAACAACAAAATACAACTTTAAAAAACAAAATTTTAAAATTTTTAAAGGTAGAAAAAATAGTACGGTGACAAAATGACGAATGACATAAACAAACCTGGAATTCCTAAAGGTATCAATCCTACAGCAGCACCCAATCTTACAACACCAAAAGTTGGAGAGGGTATAGCACCAAAACCTGGAATGCCAGGAAGTTTTGGAGCTGGAGCACCACTATCAGGAGCAGCAACACCTACTCCTGGAGCAAAACCAGGCGCTCCCGCTTTTGGAGCTGGCGCAGCAGGAAAAACAACTATTGGAAGTTCAGGTGCTTCAAAAGTACCCCAAAACGCAGGTGACACATCCAGTAATACAGAACTCATTATGAGTATTCCTGTTGAAGTTCAAGTGGTACTTGGTTCAACAACAATGCCAGTCTCGACCTTAATGGATTTGGGAAGAGGTGCAGTTATTACACTTGACAAACAAATTGGAGATCCTATTGATATCGTCGTTAATGGCCGTGTTATCGCCCGCGGCGAAGTCATTGTTCTAGAGGATGATCCTTCTCGTTTTGGGGTTAGCCTTACCGAAATTATTGATAAATAACTGATTTCAAATCTTATGAAAGATAAATATGACGCAGGTAAAGCAAACAAAAACTACAGAAGAGCTCAATGCTGTATCAGAGAATATACCCTCTGATAGAGAAAGCTCCTCGACAATTATCAATACGCTTTCTGGACAACAAAAGGTTGCAGCTCTGCTTGTTGCTTTAGGGAAACCTGCTGCTGCGCGTCTTTTAAAACACTTTACACCAGATGATTTACGCCGTCTTAGTGGGCAAGCACATACCTTACCCAATATTTCTCTTGCTGATTTTGAAATTTTAGTTCGTCAGTTCGAAGATGCTTTTGCAGAAGGTGTCTCATTTTCAGAAGCTGGTGCAAAATTCGATAATTTAATACAAGAAACATTGCCAGAAGACGAAGCTGCTTTAGTTTTTGATCCTTCAAAAGCACCAACACTGCCTCAAGAAAGTATTTGGGATATCATTAAAAAATTAGACATTGATGTTTTACAAAAGCATCTTGTACAAGAACATCCACAAGTAATCAGTTATATTATTTCTCGCCTTCCTTCTGAAATAGCAGCAAAAATTTTGATGGCGCAACCAATGTCTATGCGTAGTAATCTTACACGCAGAAGATTACACCTGCGCACAGTTTCGCCAGAAATAGAAACACTTCTTGATCAAGCGCTACGACCTGCACTCCTAAAGAACAATGATGAAGGAGACAAAGCGCATCACAACCAAGTGGCTGTCATTTTTAATGAGCTTGATAAAGAAGATATTGATGAAATGTTGGCAAATCTTGATAATCTAAATCCAGAAGATATAGAAAAAATCAAAGCAAAACTTTTTGTTTTTGAGGATATTCCACGTTTGACAGAACGAGCACGATTGCTTCTTTTTGATGGAATTGCAGCCGATACTATCATTACAGCTTTGCGTGGCGCAAAAGACCTTATGAAAGAACTCATTTTGAATTCTCTTTCACAACGGACACGCCGTATGGTAGAAACAGAGCTTTCTGTAAAGAATGAAGCTATTCAACAAGAAGCAATTAACAACGCACGCCGTAGCATTGCTCAAACAGCTATTAAACTATCAGAACAAGGAACAATAAACCTTTTAGGTGAAGAGGGAACGTCCTAAAGGACGCACTGAACCAGCATGTCAGATGCAAAACCCGATAAAGAAAGTAAAACAGAAGAACCAACCGAATATAAAATTCGTAAAGAAGAGGAAAAAGGAAATCTTCCTTTTTCTCGTGAATTACCTATCTTTGCTTCACTTGTAAGCTTTAGTCTCATTTGTGTTTTTATCTCCTTTCCAGCTATTTCAAAACTTACATATTTCTTGGTCCAATGGCTTGAACGTCCAGAATCCTGGCGTATTAATACTGCAGAAGATGTCAAACACTTGATTTATTTAGTAGGTGGAAATGTAGGATTAGCCTTGGCCCCTATCTTAATTCTTATCCCCTTACTTAGCATTACTGCATCAGCGGTACAGAATGTACCAAAATTTATCATAGAGCGTATTCGTCCGCAATGGTCGCGTATCTCTCCTGCCAATGGATTTAACCGAATCTATAGTAAAGCAGGATTAGTTGAATTTTTAAAATCACTCACTAAGCTTATTGGTGTTAGTTTAATTATTTATTTGATATTTTTCAAAAGCAACACAATTTTCATTAATGCACTTTTAACAGATGCATCAGCTTTACCAAAATATATTCATAAAGAATTGATTAACCTATCCCTCTCTTTTACTACAGCCGTTATTGCTCTTGTGGGTTTAGACATCGCATGGTCACGTTTTCACTGGCGTCAACAATTACGCATGACCAAACAAGAAATTAAAGAAGAACATAAAAACCTTGAGGGGAATCCTGTAGTGAAAGCACGAATGCGTTCGTTATCACGGGACCGTATTCGCCGCCGAATGATTGCCAATGTTCCTACAGCAACCCTTATTGTAACAAACCCTACTCACTTCTCTGTTGCTTTACGCTATAAACCACCGCTTGATTATGCACCAGTTGTAATTGCAAAAGGGCAAGATATCCTAGCATTACATATTCGTGAAATTGCCATAGAACATGACATCCCCATTTTTGAAAATATCACTTTAGCACGAACGCTGTACAAACAAGTTGAAATCGATCAAACAATTCCAACAGAATTATATGAAAGTGTTGCCGCTTTAATTCGTTTTATTAACAATCAAAAAAATTACTAAAATAATAATTTATTAATTTTCTTTCTTAAAATTTAACAATAAAAAGCATAAATTAGGAAAAAGAAAGAATTAGTCAATAATGTTTAAACAATGATATAAAGTTAAAAGATGAAAAAAGATTATATAATTGAAATTCGTGAAATGGTTCTGGCAAAACAGGTTGCGCAATTTATTCCAGAACTACGATTAATTGACGTAGGTGACTTTATTGCTTGTATCCATACTGAACGCTTCAATTATCTTTCTGACCTCATTGAGAGTGCAACAGAATTGCGTTTTTATCCTCATACAATGCGCTTTGCTCGTAACGCAAGTTATGAACTGGACTGGAATACCACGCCCAACATATTACTTCACATGGAGTTTTCTAATGAAGGAGTTAATGCTTTTTTCCGCATCTTTATGTCTGCTGAAGAATTTGGAGTTGAGCTAGATAATTGTATTTTTGATAATCCCTCCGATGAAGAAAGCAATACCAGCGCTTTCATGAATGCGCTCAATAATGCACGAATACAAAAACCACTTACGCATTAAGACAAAACTATATTTATCTAAATGTGTTTACTCACAAAATGAAAAAATTATGCGTAAAAAAATTCTCTTCTCTTCATGAATAAGTAAAAACTTAAAACACTCTGCATTTTAGAAATAGATCTGAAATCTGAATGTAAACTAATAAGGTAAGTTGAAACACTTTTGTCTCTATTCTATTTTTTATGATCCAATCTCATATGTCTTTAGAAAGGCAACCTTCACATAACACTTTTATAAATTGTTGTTCATCTTTCAGATCAAATTAATGCAGAAGTATGCAAATAGATATAAACTTTATTCATAATTCATATAATCACTTTAGATAGTAACGGCTAACTTTTACGGTATTTATCATAAGGTTTAAGAATAAATATTCGTAAATATAATAGAGATAAGAATGTTAAGTATACTGGCTATAAGCGCTAGTTTGATTACACGTTCTCCCATGAGACATGGGCTTGCTTTTATGAAGCCTATAAAGTTTTAGTTTAGAGATATCAAATTTTAACGCTTACGCAGAGCATTAAGAGTGATAGACAAACTGATAAAAATTAATTAACAGATTTGGAAATTTGTTTTTTATATTTTATTGCCTTTTAAAAACTGACAAACATCTTTATCGGGTATTTTTCATGCTACGTATTTTATCAACTGAAAGATAGTTAAACTGTTTGACAAGTAAATCTTTCAGGACAGCTTTTGAAAAACGTTGATTAACATCATCAATAATCCGTTCTTTGATCATCTCAAATTTTACTTTTTCGATTTCACGCACATCAGAATAGCTACCCCAAAAATATTGAAAAATAGTATCATTAATCAAGGTCCCTACAGAAATAGATATCTCTTTTTCAACTGTTTTATCTACTATATAGGCAAGCTGCACAATGATATACCCCTGTACATTACCATCAACAAAAATCGGAACACTCATGATTTCCGTATTATTAGAACCAATCTCTATAGCAATGGGAGTGGTTTCTTCCGGCTTATTAGGATCGACTGCATTCACTTTAAGGCTAAAAACTAAAGCGCCCAAAGCCACTAAACAAATCCACAAGCCCATTGCAATCATTCTAATCATCTACAATGCCCAGCATTAACCAAAACTGGATCATAAGTTCCATCTGTTTCTTCAGCGCGAGCAGCAACCCGCATAATTTGAGACAAGTCTTTTACTGCCTCCAGGTGAATACGAAGAAGTTCACTATTACGGTTTAATTTTTCTTGTAAATCCGTTAACAAGCGCTGTACCTCAATTTCAATATCCTGGTCCATATAACGTTTTACATCTTTCATTGATTTATTAAGATCACGCAAACCACGTGTTTTACGCAAATTAATTTCTTCATAATCTGGAGAACCATGATTTTCTAGCATATTGCTTTCATAGTCAACAACTTCTGATAACCCCTTAATGGCAGCATTAAATTTAGTCATTGCCCAATCACGACCAATGAGATTATTGTTAAGGATTTTTGTTTTCAATGCAACATTTTCATCATCATATTGTACTACAGACATTTCCATTCCCCTTTAAAATATTTATTCAATTCTCATCTTAATAAGATATTCAGTTCGTTTTCATTTGATCCTAACGCATCAAACCTAGTTTATTTTTGTAAATAACTGCACCCGCTAATACACTTTGGCATCCAATACCTGATCTGTTTCTAGCGCAGACAATGATGTGCCCGTTTCTTTTCTCATTTGATCAGAAACTAACATCTGTGCAATGCCAATTCCACCAGACACCGCAAATTCTTTAGCTAATTGTTCAGCCATCATTGACTTCCAAATTCGGCCTGCTTGCCCTTTTCCAAAAATCGATTGTATATCGCTTGCAAACATACTTTCAACAAAAGTTTGCAACACAAAAGCTTCAAAATCTCTAAAAACTGCAGCTTCTTTACTTTTTATAGATTGTGGCCTGATATGAGTCTGTTGTACAATCCCATCAGAAACTAAATCATCTTGTACTGCTAAAGCCGAATTAACGTGTGCTAAATCAGCAAAACTACTCCCTTCTCTTTCAGTTGTCTGTACACGAGCAATTTTTTGTAAAGAATACAATTTTTCGACAGAAGCCCGATATTCAAGTGGATCTGCTGCACGAGCAACATCAAGCACAATATCAGACGGAGGCTGAATAGCCATAGATTTCCCCTTTTTACCTAACTCTCGCTTTTCTTTGCAATCAAATTTCTAGCTTATAAGATTTCTTTTTTCTTTCAATAGCTCTTTACAGAAAGAAAAATCCTCATAATTAAGGTAATAGGTATAAACGTCCAAACTTATGTCAAGCTGACGTCTAACACATTTTATTTGCAATATACTCTTCTAGCATATCACTAAATTGTTTCTGTTTTTCTATTGATTGCATTTCTTTATACTTATCTTCTAATCTTTTCGAACGGCTAGAAGCTTCACACACAACTTGTTTTTGTTGTGCAATTTGTTCTTGAAGTTTCTTCTCAAACTTAGCAATATGATGCAAACGTTTTGCTAAAAAAGAAGCATTCCAAAAATTGAAAGCTGAATCTTTTTCCATCAAAGAGAAAAGCGCACGCATCTCTTCCTGACAAGAAAAAAGCTGCCCCTTCATATGTTCCAATTCAGCTTTACGATGTGTTTCAATAAGACTTTGTACTTTTAAAAGTCTTCCATAACGTTTTCTTTTCTGCACCGTTAAGATCATTTCTTAAGCCAATCATGTAATTCAGAATTAAACAAATGTAAAAGTTCTGGCATCAAAATATAAATTAAAAACAAGCCCCCACACATAACAAAAGGTAATGAAATAAAATAAACTGGAATGGTAGGTGTTAATTTATTTAGCAATCCTATCGTAATATTAATCAAAATTGCATAAATAATAAAAGGCGCTGCTATCGACAATGTCGTTAAAAACGCACGCGATAAAGCCTCATGATAATCTGTCAAAGCAGCTTCTGGATTTGGAATAAAAGCTAGAGGAATGATATCATAAGATGCTAAGAGCCTCTGAATGGTGATAATATGTAAATCACTTGCAAAAAAAAGAATGATAGTCGCAAAAACCAATACATTTGCAACATGTGATTCTGGCGTCGACTCAGTGATACTATGACTAGGCTGGCCAGAAAATCCTATTGACATCCCAATAATTGAGGCCATAAATTGCAAAGCCCATAAATAAGCATGAGCAATTATCCCTAAAATAGCCCCAATTAACATCTCAGCAAACAAAGCGCGAACAAGCAATGCAAGATCGGGTTTATCACCTAGAGTCTTAAAAGAATCTGTAACCAAAGGAAGGATAGCAAGTGAAAAAGAAATACCAATAAATAAACGCAAACTCATAGGAATGCGTACACTAGACATTCCCGGCATCAACATTAAACAAGCTCCAACCCGCGAAAAAACTAACAAAGCAATTGTTACCAATTGCTCAATTGAGAAAGATGTTAAGGGAAGAGCAGATGTTAATGACATAAACCCCTTACCTTTTAAGAAATAGTTCCCAATGTTTTAACTTCAATTCCACGAGCAATTTCTGCATGAGAAAGCACAGGCAAAGTTGGAAAAAGACGTTCGATAATCATGCGGATATAAGGCCGCGCTTCAGGAGATGTGATCAGTGCAAAACGTGTTGCTTTTTCCATATGTTGTCGAATAAGTACCGTCGCATCCGTCCCAAATTTTTCAAGTTCAACTGGGTTAATATCAAATTCAATAATGTCGCCCTTTGTATCACGCTTTAATGCCTTATGAAAAACGAGATCCCAATGGCTTCCCATCCGCAAAACATTCAAAATGCCATTTTCAGATAAATCACCACAAATTTGTTGTGACATACGCAACCGTACATGCTCAGCAATCAGTTCACAACGCCGCACATGAGGTGCTATTTCAGCCACTGCTTCGAGAATAAGATTAAGATTACGGATAGAAACACGTTCTGATAATAAAAGTTTTAAAATCGATTGCAAACCCGAATAGGAAAGATGTGTAGGGCAAATCTCTTCTAATAATTTACGATATTCGCTCCCTAAACGCTCAAGAAGAATGCGCATATCTTTATAAGAAAATAATTGTGCTAAATTATTGCGTAAAACCTCACTTAAGTGCGTTAATAATACAGAAAGATTATCGACTGCCATATAACCTTCACGGATTAGTTCAGAACGAAATGTCTCTGAGGTCGAAAAAGCACGCATCCCAAAAGCCGGCTCAGATACGTATTCACCTGGAATATTGGGAATAGGCTTATTACCTGGCATAATAAGAACATCACCAATACGCATTTCGTAAGAAGCAATAACCGTACCATATAATTTGATCCAATAGCTTTTTCCCGGAACTGTATAATCATCGGATATTTGAATTTCAGGAATAACAAAACCATACTCCTGTGCAAATTTGCGGCGCATTTTTGCAACACGATTAGCTAATTCAACTTTTTGCGACAATAAACGTTGAGATAATTGCTTGCCCATAGCAATTTCAATCTGTACTATTTCAAGAGATGCTTTTACTGATTGACTCTCTTCCTGGGAAGCTATCTGATTTTCTTGTTCACGTAAAGCTTCTTTCGCAAGGGCTTCCCTTTTTAAACGACGGGGAATAGAATAACCAATTGAAGCCATCAGAGTAGACAAAAGTAAAAAAGGAAAAGAGGGTAAACCCGGCATCAATCCTAGCATTAATAACAGTAATGATGATACAAAAAGAGCTTTAGGATATCCTCCAAGTTGACCCAAAACAGCCTTTTCAGCAGAGCCGCGTGTTCCCCCTTTTGAAACCAAAAGACCAGCTGCCAATGAAACAATCAATGCAGGTATCTGCGTAACAAGACCATCTCCTACAGAAAGCTTAGTAAAAACATCCGCGGCACCAGACAATGACATTCCATGCCGCGTTACTCCAATAACAATACCACCAAAAATATTAACAGCCGTAATAATAAGACCGGCGATAGCATCACCACGCACAAACTTTGATGCCCCATCCATTGCCCCGAAAAATGAACTTTCTTCCTCAAGCTCTTGACGGCGATGCTGCGCCTCTTTTTCATCAATAAGGCCTGATGAAAGATCAGCATCAATGGCCATTTGCTTTCCTGGAATAGCATCCAATGTAAAACGCGCACCCACTTCAGCAATACGCGTCGCACCTTTAGTTATCACCAAAAAATTGACAATAATTAAAATAGCAAAAACAACAAGACCAATAACAAAATCCCCACCCATAACAAATTGTGAAAAACCTTGTATCACATGCCCTGCAGCTTTATATCCTTCATCACCATGGGTCAAAATTACACGGGTGGTTGCAATATTAAGCGATAAACGCAATAAAGTTGCAATCAACAAAACTGTTGGAAAGGCTGAAAAATCAAGGGGCCGTTGGATCCATAACGAAACCATCAAAATCAAAACAGAAAATGCAATAGAAAAAGAAAGTCCTAAATCCAAAATAAAAGCAGGAACTGGTAAAAAGAGAACTGTAAGAATAATGATAATTCCTGCTGCAAACGCAACATCTCGACCAGAAAACTTATCCTGGTGAGCAATATTGACCATTGAACCATGCTGCTGCACACTTTTCTCCTTATACAATCACACTAAATACCTTTTATGCAAAGCTTTATTTAGCTTATTTTAAAGCATATCCACTTTATTTTCCTAGAGTTACCTTTTCTCTCTAGTTCATTACCTCATGGTACACATTAAATGATAAAGCTTGTGTGAAAATGGTGCTGTACCACGCAATCTCTCTATATCAAAACAACAGCTAAATATAAAACATATCAAACTATAATAAATAAAGGATTATTTTAAGCTTGCTGAGTATCTCATATCAGCATATATTACATCATGTAACATATTGCCTTAATTGTGGGGGCGCAATAAATAACAAACAGTTAATAGCTATAGATTTTTGGAATATTTTTCTTGTTTTTATACTCCATTTTTAAATGATCCT
Organism: Bartonella sp. AR 15-3; assembly: GCF_002022445.1. Classification (GTDB taxonomy): domain Bacteria; phylum Pseudomonadota; class Alphaproteobacteria; order Rhizobiales; family Rhizobiaceae; genus Bartonella. Next base: position 1,004,731 of record NZ_MUYE01000001.1, read on the forward strand.
AATATAAAGATAAACATCCAGTGTATTGGAAAAAGTTGATAGCAAATTGGAAATTATTTTGTATCAATGTGTAGATTAGGGTTGAAAATATTAAGATACAAACGAAAATCGTCTTTTAAAGGGTAGTCTGCAGTTAAGTCTATATAAAAAGTTTTTATTAACTTAATTCTATTTTTAAACAGCAACTCATCGCCACAAAACAAAGACTATTGTACCCCTATGCCTTATAATACAGGAAAAGAAACATTAAGGCCATTAGTTATTTTGAAAGTCGTCTCTTTTCCTAAACTGATTACCACTAAAGAATACGAATGTGCACAATGCATTGCGATTATTAGACATGTTTTAACTTTTTTATTAACTAGAAAGAAATACACAATGATTAACTCAGATCTTAAAATATTTGTTTCACCCACCTATAAACGGAAACTTCACATTGTCCATGATATTTTGGAATATAGTCTTGTGCTCATAGTGAGTTTAAGCGTTATTTTTTCTGCTCTCTTTTCCTTTTTAGATCATTTTTAAGATATATTTTTGAAAGTTAATGCTTCATCTAACAATGAAAGTGGTTGTTTTGTCCTCAAAACTGCTTGCGCTTCTTTTTCATCATGCTGCATTTGTGCTACCAGAGATTCTAACTCATAAAATTTTTCTTGCCTCCGTAAAAACTGCAAAAAAGAAACCGTACAATTTTCACCATAAAGATCACCATCAAAATCAAATAAATAAGTTTCTAGCACTGGTACTCCATTACTAACAACAGTTGGCCGGCATCCAAAACTTGAAATACCATCATATAAAACACCATTAGCACGACGAAATTTTACTGCATAAACACCATGAGCTAAACTCGTCTGAATAGGAACAAACTGATTGGCTGTAGGAAAGCCCAACCTCCGCCCCAGTTTTTCACCTTGTATAACATTTGAGCTTATCCGATAATGATAGCCTAGCAAATGAGCTACTTGTGATACTTGTCCTTTTAATAAGAGCTTCCTAATAAAACTTGAAGAAATCGTTTGTCTTTGTGCATTACATAGGCAAGGGATTTGCACTACTTCAAAACCATATTCTTCACCTCTTTGACAAAGAAAACTCACATTTCCACTTTTTTGACAGCCAAAACGAAAATTTTCCCCCGTTACTACAACAGAAACATCAAGAGTTTCTTTTAAAATTACAGTAATGAATTCATCAGCTGAAAGAGCAGAAAATTGTGCATCAAAAGGCTGCTCTATTACTCCATGGAAACCAAGAATTTTAAAAATTTCAGCTTTTTCAGCAGCTTGTGTTAAACGATCAACAGAAGTTGAACCCTGAAAAAAACTTTTTGGATGTGGTTCAAACGTTAAAACAAGGGACGGCCTCTTTCTTTCACGTGATAAATCAAGAGCTTTTTGTAAAACCGCTTGATGACCAAGATGAACACCATCAAAATTGCCAATCGCGAGCACCGCACCACGCCACGCTAAAGGAAGAAGATTATATTCCTGAAGACGCAAAAAATCGAACATTACTGAAGCATCCACATCATTGCATGTGGCTGATAACCATAACGGTCAAAAAAAGCATGCAAAGCTTTTTTGTTTACAATACCATTGTGCTCATAGTCATGATGGTGAATACCCCCCATAATATAAAGGGAATCAAGAGAAAAATGAAAAGCTCCTTTAATATCGGTCAAAAGACCATCACCAATAGCTAAAACCCGATTTTTATCTACTATTCCACGGATTTTCTGTAATTTTTTAAAGGCACATTCATAAATTGGAGCGTAAGGCTTTCCAGCAATACGCACCTCACCTCCTAATTGTTGATACAAGCGCGCCAAAGCACCAGCGCACCAAATTTCTTGATTTCCACAATGAACGATAATATCAGGATTGGCACAAATAAAAGGCAAATTCCTTTCTCGTAAACGACAAAACATCTCTTCATAAGCATCTGGTACCGCCTCTAAATCTTCGAGAAAACCACTACAAACAATCGCAGAAGCTTCCCATTCTTCAACTAATTCGCAAGATAATCCTTCTAATAAAACTAAATCACGTTGTGGACCAATGAACAAAACTTTACGTGGAGCAGAACGAATAAGATCGCGTGTCACATCACCTGAAGTGACGATTTCATCATAACACTCTGTATCGACTTGCATCATTCGTAATTGGGCAACCACATCTTCTTTTGGTCGAGGAGAATTTGTCAACAAAACAACACTTTTTTCCATTTGTCGAATTTTTTGCAATGCTTGCACTGCCGATTCAAAAACCTGCACACCATTATGCACAACGCCCCAAACATCACAAAAAACAGCATCATATTGCCTTATGAGAGGATCGATATGTGTGAGTTCTTTCATAAATACACCCGTTGATGTGTTCACTATTTCTTAAGCTATCTCTTAATGTTTATGTATCATATCGACATATGCCAATTATTTTATTTAATATATTGATCTATCTATATTTACAAATACCATAAGACTAAAGAAAAGCATTTTCAAACTCTCTTCTACAAAGCTCTACACAATGCCTCTTTATTCTTTAAACTATTTCTATTCATTTTTTGGATTTTTTTTATGTCTTTCGTGCAAGGCAATCAGAAATATTATGAATACAAAAACAAATCAAAAAATAAGCTAACTCTCGAATATAGTAAAATAAATTATTTCACGATATAAATTTATCTTATAATAAAAAATAAAGTGAATAATTTCTCTATTATTGAAATTATGTATAAAAAAATTATAGAATTCGGCCCACTCTATAGATGATGAGAAAAACTATTAAAATTGTCTATAAAAAGTAGAGCTTGTAGTAAGAAAGCACATAAATTGTAAGAAAATTTTAGAGTTGTTCAAACAATGACTCTTTATCTACAAGTTGCAAAAAGAATTATAAGACTTTTAAAATAAGATTTACAAACTAAAATATAAAAGAGGCGATCTTATCCAGAATTTTACTTTTTAAAAGAAAGAGCTTATAGGAGATAGTCTCTTCATAAAAAAGTACTAAATTAACAAAAAAGCATTTACATAAATTTTTTCCTATCAATCCATACAACTCTCTTTATAAAAAATAACTAATTGCTTTCTATCCATGAGAAAAAAGGTATAGAAATAGCGTCAATGATGCAAATGCACTCTTATTGACAGAAAAACAAATATCATCATAAAATACTCTATAATATACTTATCATATTTATTATCGAGAATAGCTTTTATTACAAACCCAATATATCCTCATGAACCTGATTAAAAAATTTATAACAGTCGCTTCTGGAACTCTCACAAGCCGTTTTTTTGGCTTCATTCGTGAAATGCTCATGGCAGCGGCTCTTGGAACAGGTCCTGTATCTGATGCGTTTAACGCTGCGTTTCGCTTTCCTAATACCTTCCGTCGTTTTTTTGCTGAAGGAGCCTTTCAAACAGCTTTTGTTCCTCTTTTTGCTAAAAAAATCTCAGAAAATGGATCAGAAAATGCATGCAAATTCGCAGAAGAAGTTTTTGGTGTTTTGTTTTCATTACTCTTACTTCTCACTATCGCTATGGAACTGAGTATGCCTTTTTTGGTCCGCACACTAATTGCACCAGGTTTTGCAGAAGATTCTACAAAATTTAACGCTACAATCCGTTTTACTACTATTATGTTCCCCTATTTAGCATGCATGTCCTTAGCAGCGATGATGGGAGGAATGCTGAATGCACTCCAACACTATTTTGTTGCAGCTATTGCCCCTGTCTTTCTAAATATTATCTTGATCTGCGTGCTCGCTTATGCTTGGATCTATCAACTTGACACTTGGCATATTGGGTTAAATCTTTCCTGGGGGGTAACAGCAGCAGGACTCCTTCAATTAGCTCTTATGACAATAGCCTTACGTAAAAGCGGAATGAAACTTTCCTTCCGCCTACCTCATTTTAGCCCCAATGTCCGCCAACTGTTAATTTTAGCCTTCCCTGCTGCTATCACAGGGGGAATTACACAAATTAATTTATTGATTAATACCAATATCGCTTCTAGCCAATCAGGTGCCGTCTCTTCTCTTGTTTATGCTGATCGTCTCTACCAATTTCCCCTCGGAGTGGTTGGTATTGCTGTTGCAACAGTTCTTCTTCCTGAATTAACAAAAGCGCTACGCAACAAAAAAAATATAGACTCTGATGAATTGCAAAATCGTGCAATTGAGTTCTCTTTATTTTTAACTTTACCCGCATCAGTTGCTTTTCTGCTTATATCTAATCCCATTATCAGTCTTCTCTTTGAACGAGGTCAATTTACCAGTGACTCAACAAACAGTGTTGCTCAATTGGTCCAGCTTTATGGAATTGGTCTTCCAGCTTTCGTACTCATAAAAGTTTTTATTCCTAATTTTTTTGCTCGCGAAGATACAAAAACACCCATGGTTTTTGCAGGCGTTTGTGTTTTTATCAATATCAGCTTAGCCTTAACATTATTCTCATTTTTGTCGGCACGGGGTATTGTCATCGCTGAAATTACTGCCGGCTGGGTTAACATCTTATTACTGTGTAGCACCCTTCTTAAACGAGGCTACTGGAAATATGATGCACAACTAATAAAGCGGATGGCATCTCTCATAATCGCCTCTTTCTTCATGGCGCTCACTTTGTACTATTCCATTAGCTTTTTCTCTGGACCTTTATCATCACAGACTTCATTTTTCTTGCGTGCAAGCATCTTAGCAGGACTACTTATTACCTCAACATCGGTTTATTTTATCATTTGTCTTTTATTTGGAACAAATTATTTGTCGCTCCTCCGTAAAAATGTGAAACAGCACTTCTAATATTTCTATTATTTTCAGAACTATGCTTTATCACAATATATTAGGCACATCATATCATAAGAAAGGCATTTTCTATGAACGCTTTTACACCTCTTGTTTTTTCTGGTGTACAACCGAGTGGTCACCTGCATCTTGGCAATTATCTTGGAGCCATCAAACAGTGGGTAGATCTACAAACATCCTATAAGTGTCTCTATTGTGTTGTCGATATGCATGCTCTGACCATTAATCCAGATTCACTTAGTTTAGCAGAGTCTACTCGTATGATGACAGCAGCTTTTTTAGCAGCCGGGATTGATCCTCAAAAACAGATTATTTTCAACCAATCACGTGTTTTTCAACATGCTGAACTGGCATGGATTTTTAATTGTATTGCACGTATTGGCTGGCTCCACCGCATGACTCAGTTCAAAGATAAAGCAAGTAAAAACCGTGAACAAACATCTCTTGGACTTTTTGCTTATCCAAGCTTAATGGCTGCTGATATTTTAATCTACCGCGCAACACATGTTCCAGTAGGAGAAGATCAAAAACAACATATTGAATTAACACGTGATATTGCACAAAAGTTCAACAACATTTATGCCGATCGTATTGCAAATTTAAATTTTGGTGTTTCTGTGCAAAATGGTGAAAAAAACGAACAAGTTTTTTTTCCAATGCCAGAGGCTCTTATCAAAAAGACAGCTATGCGTATTATGTCCTTACGTGATGGCACAAAAAAAATGTCAAAATCAGATCCTTCCGACTTTTCACGGATTAATTTAATCGACGATGCTGATCTTATCGTACAAAAAATACGCAAGGCAAAAACCGACTCCACTCCTCTTCCTGATAAGTTGAGCGACTTACAAGAACGTCCAGAAGTTAATAACTTATTAGGCATCTATGCTGCTTTTTCTGAAATAAGCAAAGAAAAAGCACTGTTAGAGTTTTCAGGAAAACAATTTTCACTTTTTAAATCAGCTTTAGCTGATCTCATTGTTTATAAACTTGCACCAATAACACAAGAATTACGCCGTCTATATCAAGAAAAAACCTATATTAATTCTGTTCTGCGTGATGGCGCACAACGTGCAAGTCTTTTAGCAGAAAAAAATATGAAAAAAGTTCGTGAAATTGTCGGTTTTGTAGATAATATATAAAATAAAATGGTCAAACTTTAACCTTAAAAATTAGAAATAAAATGACATGCTCTCTAAGCGAAAAAGTCAAGAAATAAATCATAAACGAAAAATTTTGGTCATCATTGATGAAACACCTGAATGTCGGCGTGCTGTCATTTTTGCTGCGCAGCATGCCAAAAACACGAATGGTTCTTTAATTTTGCTCTCTGTTATTGACAACTCAAGATTTCAGCATTTTCTGGGCGTCGACAAAGTTATGCGGATGGAATCAACAGCACACGCCTATGTAATTCTAGAAAAAATAGCTGATGATGTACGCGCTACTCAAGCTCTTGAAGCAGAAACAATTATGCGTGAAGGAGAAAAAATTAATGAAATTTTCAAACTAATTAATGAAGATCAGGATATCGCCCTCATTGTTTTAGCTGCAAGTTGTCATACAGAACGACCAGGACCGCTTATCCAATCCATTGCGCATCGCGGAAGTACTTTTCCTATCCCCGTTACTATTATCCCAAGTGATCTCCCTGAGGAAGAAATTGAAGTTGTTGCCTAGAAACAATACTTCTATATGAATTCTCTTTTGCAACTGTAAGTAATGAAAGAATAATGTATGTTTATTCAAACCGAAAACACGCCGAACCCTACAACACTTAAATTTTTACCAGGCCGTATTGTTCTTTCTCAAGGCGTCCTAGAATTTCACAATCGTGAAGAAGCTGCTAAAAATTCTCCTCTTGCTGCAAAATTGTTTAATATTCCAAATATAAAAAGCGTTTTTTTGGGATATGATTTCATTACTATAACTAAGAATGATGGAGAGTGGAAACATCTCAAACCAGCAATTTTAGGTACAATTATGGAACATTTTCTTTCCAATGATCCTGTTATCACCACAGAAGTCCATATATCTGATAAAGAATTTTTTGATGAAAAAGATACTGATATTGTTGTTGTCATCAAAGAATTGCTTGAAACACGTGTACGTCCAGCTGTAGCGAATGATGGTGGTGATATCACCTTCTGCGGCTTTGCAAATGGGATTGTTTATCTCAATATGCGAGGTGCTTGTGCTGGATGTCCTTCTTCAACAGCAACCCTTAAACATGGTATTGAGAATCTTTTACGGCATTTTATTCCTGAGGTATTAGGTGTTGAAGCTATGCCGCAAAATACTGACCTATGAAAGAGCGTTCACTAAAAACTTTATAATTAAAGGGAAAATTTTTATAATATGATTTAATGTATCCTATATCACAAATATTGCACTCTATGAGAAAGATTATAAAATAATATAGGGTACCAATATTTCATAAAGTGTAATATTGCTTCACTCATTTACTGCCTGTGATTTTAAGCCTTATATATAAAGGAACGCGTTATCATATGACCTTACAGTATTTATTTTACACTCTTTCGATACCAGGAAGATATTGTTCATGGTTAAACAGATAATCAATCTAAGAGTGTTATATGAAATCTATTCATAACGATTTTAAAATACCCTTTTTTGCAGTTTCAAGTACAAAAACAAAAGCTCTTAACATTTCTGAACTTTCAGAAGATGTAATGTTAAATATCTGCCTATCAATAAAATCTATTATTTTTAGAAACTTTATATATCTCTAAAAAATGCCATATCCATGATATGCAATTATAAATTCTATTAATGTATAACTTTTTGATAAATTAAAAACACTACAGAATGATAAATCACCCAATAAAGGATTCAACTAAAAGAGTCCCGAATATAGCAGATAAATAAAATAACGAAAAGAAAAATACTTTTTTAGCCATAACAGTTGTCTCATCATATTCTTTAGTTTTCCATAAACAATAAGAAAGATAAACAAAAACAGCGCTTAAAATTGTTGAAAAAATACCATAGATAATACCTGCAAAACCTATAATACAAGGTCCAATAGCGCATATTGCCATAATAATAGTATAAATTAAAATTTGGTTTTTCGTGGATTGCTCTCCTCGCATATTAGGCATCATAGGAATACCCGCTACATCATAATCAAAAGATGAAAATAGAGAAAGAGACCAAAAATGTGGTGGTGTCCACATAAAAATGATTAAAAATAAAAGAAAACTCTCAAGACTTACTGTACCTGTTGCAGCTGCCCATCCAATCATTGGTGGAAAAGCTCCCGCTGCACCACCAATCACAATATTCTGAGATGTTATACGCTTTAACCAAATTGTGTAAATAACAACATAAAAGAAAATTGTAAAAGCAAGAAAAAACGCCGTAAACCAATTAATGAAAATTCCCATAACCAAAACTGAAAAGATAGAAAGAGCTAAACCAAAAATAAACGCTTTCCTACGGCTGATTTTACCAGTTGGAATAGGACGCTTTTGGGTACGTTTCATCACCGCATCAATATCAGATTCATACCACATATTAAGTGTTCCCGCACCACCACCACCTAAAGCTATAGACAAAATAGCTAAAAAAACATACAATGGACTCATAGTAACAGGCGATAACATTAATCCAACCAGAGCTGTAAATATAACAAGCAACATAACTCGTGGTTTCATTAATGTAATATAATTACAAATAATAGCTGCTATCGAGCCTATTTTACCATTTTTAACCAGTAATTCTTTTGAAGCAGACATTCCGTCAAAGAACCTTTATCTATATCACCAAAAAAAATATTGTCTAAAATATAAGAATAACCAATTAGCGTTACAGTTTTTAAAAAATGTACAATACATTTAATTTTATACATACCTAATGTAAATTAGAAATAATTATAATAAGAGCACACTTTTTAAGTGTATTCAAGAAATGTACTCCAGAAACACTCTACCAAATATCGTATAGCAAACACTAAGAGATTATGTTTTCATCAAATACTATTCTTTTACTATGCTTTTTAAATTTTTATTTTTGTTCTATATATTACGACCCCATATCTTCGGAAAAACTCTAACTTTGTAATTATTTTGCAAAAAAATAAAAATTTCACTTTTCATGAAAAACTATACACAATAACATGATAACGATTCGAGTAGGGCTTTTTATGACACTTTATCAATTTCTCAAAAAAAACTTTTTTAGCATTCTTATTTACGCATTTTGCAATGTCTTTGCCAATCACGTTATTGCACAAACGCCCAATACACAGAGTGTTCCTGCCCGCAAACTTATGGTGCATGGACCAAAATTTGTTCTTTGCCACCGGGCACACCTAACGTACAATGTGAAATTGTACAAGATGTTCGTACACAAAAGCGTCGTGATATTACCTTTCGTGTAACATTTTACAAATTACCTCAAAACCAAGGAGTTTTGATGCGTGTTTTTGTTCCGATCCGAGTTGAATTGCAATCTGGAATTAGAATTAAAATTGATAATGAAAATGTAGGAAAAATGGAATATCGTCGTTGTCTAGGTAATAATTGTGTTGCTGAAGCACTTCTTAAAGAAGATGTAATAAAACACTTTTTAGAAGGTAAAGTAGCAACCTATATTATCTTTACAACTCCTGAACAAGGAATCGGAGGTCTAGTTGATCTTAATGGTCTTAGAGATGCCTATGCGACTTTGTCATAATAAATATTCACTACTATTGATTGATATAGCATATCAAATCAAATAGTTTTCGCTTTTAACTTTACAAATGCAATGGATAAATTTTGAGTACTAACAAAATAGGATAATCACTATGAAATCGCTGATTGACCATTTTGATATTTCTGCATCAAAAGTACAATCACTTGTACAAGAAGCTCTTCATAAAGCTGATGATGGCGAGCTTTATCTTGAACATACAGAAAGTGAAGTTCTTCTATTTGATAATGGACGGCTTAAAAATGGTTCATTTCACCAAGATATAGGATTTGGTTTACGTGTTGTTGCTGGAGAAACCACTGGATATGCCCACTCTAGTGAACTATCTGCTGCCGCACTCAAACGTGCGAGTGAAACAGCTAAAACTGCAACCTATAATAATCATGCAGGACCTTATAGTGCAGCTCCTAAATCAAGAAATAAAAGTCTTTATAAATCAAAAAATCCTCTTGTCTCTCCTTCATTTGAAAAAAAAAGTGCGCTTTTGCAAAAAATTGATGCATATTTACGTAAGAAAAATGACAAATTGCATCAAGTAACTGTTACTCTTTCCGGTTCACTACAACATGTTGAAATTTTACGAGCTGATGGACATCTTGTTCGTGACATTCGTCCTCTTGTACGGCTCTCTATATCCGTGGTCGCTGCTAATGGTAATCGACGCGAAAATGGTTCCTATGGTTGTGGTGGACGACAAACATTTAACCAATTTATTTGTGAAGAAAACTGGAAAAAAGCTGCTGATGAAGCTTTACGAATAGCCTTAGTCAATCTAGAAGCAGAAGAAGCACCAGCAGGAACATTTGATGTTGTATTAGGTAATGGATGGCCTGGTGTTATGCTTCATGAAGCTGTTGGACATGGTTTGGAAGGAGATTTCAACCGTAAAAAAATATCTGCTTTTTCTGGGCTTTTAGGCCAACAGGTTGCCGCACAAGGTGTTACCATCGTTGATGATGGTACAATCCCCGAACGTCGTGGTTCACTTACAGTCGATGATGAAGGAACGCCATCAAATTGTAATATTTTGATTGAAGATGGAAAACTCGTTAATTATATGCAAGATAGACTAAATGCTCGGCTTATGGGAATGAAACCAACTGGTAATGGACGTCGTGCATCCTATGCACATGCACCAATACCGCGAATGACCAATACAATAATGTTGGGTGGAGATAAGACACCCGAAGAAATTTTATCCTCATTAAGAAACGGTATTTATGCTGTTTCGTTTGGTGGCGGACAAGTCGATATTACCTCTGGAAAATTTGTATTTGAATGTACCGAAGCTTATCGGGTAGAAAATGGTAAAATCATAGCTCCAATCAGAGGTGCAACCCTTATTGGTAATGGACCAGATGCTATGAAACGCATTACAATGATTGGTAATGATAGCACACTTGATAATGGCGTAGGAATATGCGGAAAAGCAGGACAAAACGTTCCTGTTGGCGTCGGGCAACCTCATTTGCGAATTAATAATATGACAATTGGTGGAACAGCAGTTTCGTAGAATGAATTGGATAAACTTAATCTGGAAATTTCCTAGTCTTATTTAAAAGAGTCTTTTTATTGTTTAGCTAAAGCTTCCAACTTTTCTTCGTTTTTCGTTTGCTTAAAGTTGCAACAACTTCAATATGAGGCGACCATAAAAATTGGTCAATTGGTACAACTTTTTCTATTGTATAACCACCAGCAACAAGAAGAGATAAATCACGAGCTAATGTAATAGGATTGCATGATATAGCTACCACACGTGCTACCGTTGTCTTTGCTAACTCATTTACCTGCTCCTCTGCACCAGAACGTGGTGGATCAAAAACAACACTATCAAAACATTCAAGCTCCTTTGCAGAAAGTGGACGACGAAATAAGTCACGTTTTTCACAAACTACTGTTTTTAAACCAGTAGCAATACGCGCAGCTTGATCCAGATTGGCTAATGCTCTTCCATCATTTTCTATTGCACGAACATTCATCTTTTTCGCCATACGTAAAGTAAAAGTTCCTACTCCTGCAAATAAATCAGCAGCATTTTTTGCTTTTTTTAAATGAGTTAAAACAATATCACCCATAATAGTTTCCGCTTCAAAAGTCGCTTGAAGAAAACCACCAATAGGAAATTCAACACAAATATCTCCAAAGTAAATCACCGGCTTTTCTTGTTCAATTAAGACTTCACCTTGAACAGATAAACGTGTAATTCCACATGAAAGAGCTACACGTATCATTTTTTGACGAACAAACTCATTTTGTACAACACAACCACTTAAAGCAACATCAAAACCATTTTCAACAACTGTCACTGTCACATGAAATCGCTTAGCATTATTTTTTAAAAGAGCGCATATAGCCCTAATATCATCAAGTTTAGACAAAATCTCTGAACGAGTAACTGGACATTCTTTAATAGCTATAATATCATGAGATTGATAGCGGTTAAAACCAATAATACAGCTTTCTTGAGTCACAGACGCTGTTAAAGTAACTCGTCGACGGGTATGATTTCTACATTCAATTAATGGAGAAATAACAGCATCAAGACCATATCTTTTAAACGCATCAACAACCAATTGTCGCTTCCAAAAGTGATAAGCATTCAAATGCCAATGTTGAAGCATGCACCCCCCACATGTCTCAAAATGTTGACAAACAGCATCAACACGCTCTGATGATTTTTTTTTAAGAGTAATAGGCGTACCGTATTTTCCATGAAGAGCAATATTAACTACCTCTCCAGGCAAAGTAAAAGGCACAGAAATTAAACCATATGCTGTTTTGGCAATACCATAGCCGTTCACGCCAATATGATCAATTATAACATCATTACTCACTTTTTTCTCCGAATAACAAATATTCTATATTACCGTCACCACCTGTGATAGGTGCAGGAAGCAAACCTTTTGCCGTCCATCCTATCTGAATATTCGGCCAATCAAAAAGATCTTCAGCGGTTCTTTTTGCGATTAATGGATCTTTCAATATTCCTCCCTTACCAATACTCGCTCGACCGACTTCAAATTGAGGTTTTACCAATAAAACTGCTTGGGCGCTCTTTTTTGTTAAAGACAAAACAGATGGTAATGCAAGTTAAGAGAAATAAAACTGACATCTCATACAATAAGATCAATCTCACGACCACTTAAATGTTCCTGTTTCAAATCCCTAACATTCAGGCCCTCTAATAAGGTTACTGCACTGTTAGCAGATAAACGAGCATCAAATTGATTGTGACCAACATCAAGAGCAATCATATGAGCAACTCCTCGTTCTAAAAGAACTTGCGTAAAACCACCTGTCGATGCGCCAACATCAATTGCAGTAACTTTATTTGTCATCACTGGAAACATATCAAGTGCATAAATAAGCTTTAATGCTGGCCGAGATACATAACTTTGCGGCAGGAGCAAAACTGTAATTGTTGCACCATCAGAAACCATTTCTCCAGCTTTAAAAACGATTTTTCCATCAACTTTAACTGTTTTTCGTGCAATTGCATCACGTGCCCGTGAATGAATTGCAAAAAAATTCAACTAAAAAAACATCCAGTCTTTTTGTGACTGTCATATTTATACTCGTTTTTGCAATATAGGTCGAAGCTTACGTCCTAAAGCACTAAAAACAGTGTTAATAATACCTGTTGCATCAAGCCCAATCTGTGAGAAAACTTTATTTAGCGAACCATGATTTAAATATTCATCAGGGAACTTCAAGGTACGGACTTTTAGGCCATGCTCTAAGAGTCCTTCTTGCGCCAAAAACTGTAGTAAGTGCGCTCCAAATCCACCTACCGCTCCTTCTTCAATTGTCACTAAGACTTCATGCTCCCGTGCTAACCGACGCATCAAATCCTTATCCAAAGGCTTCGCAAATCTCGCATCTGCAACCGTCGTAGATAATCCTTCTGCCACTAATTCATCAGCTGCAATCAATACCTCCGACAATCGTGTCCCAAAACAAACTAGAGCGATCTTACTTCCTTCACATAAAACACGCCCTTTGCCAATTTCAAGCACTTCACCACGCTGCGGCAAATCCATACCAATACCCTCACCACGTGGATAACGAAAAGAAATAGGTCCCTGATCATAAGCTGCCGCCGTACGCACCATATGCATAAGTTCAAGCTCATCAGAAGGTGCCATAACCACAAAATCAGGGAGAGTTGTCAAAAAAACAATATCAAAACTCCCCGCATGCGTTGCACCATCTGCTCCAACAAAGCCTGCTCTATCAATAGCAAAACGCACCGGTAATTTTTGAAGCGATACATCATGGATAATCTGATCATAAGCACGCTGTAAAAAGGTAGAATAAATCGCAACAAAGGGTTTATACCCTTCACATGCAATACCTGCAGCAAAAGTTACAGCGTGCTGTTCAGCAATACCAACGTCAAACATCCTTTTGGGAAATTTTTCAGAAAAAAAGTCAAGCCCTGTTCCATTTGGCATTGCTGCCGTGATACCAATAATTTTATTATCATGTTGAGCCTCTTCTATTAAAGCTTGAGAGAACACTTTAGTATAAGAAAGAGAGTTACTTTGTGCTTTAACTTGTTTACCGGTAATGACATCAAAACGATTAACACCATGATATTTATCAGATGACGCTTCTGCAGGTGGATATCCTTTCCCTTTATGCGTTACCACATGCACTAAAACAGGACCATTAGGACATTCGCGAACATTTTTCAGAACAGGTAACAAATGCCCAAAATTATGACCATCTATCGGTCCAACATAATAAAAGCCAAGCTCATCAAACAAGGTCCCTCCAACAAAAAAACTACGTGCAAATTCTTCTGAATAACGTGCTTTCTCCAAAAAGAATTTTGGTAACTTTTTGCTTAAAATCTTTATTCGTTCACGCAAATTGCGGTAAGATGGACGTGAAACCAATCGTGCAAGATGAGCGCTCATAGCACCCGTAGGAGATGCAATAGACATATCATTATCATTAAGGATAACAATCAAACGCGCATCCAAAGCACCAGCATTATTCATCGCTTCATAAGCCATACCTGCAGATATAGCGCCATCACCAATCACAGAAATAATGTTGCGTCTTTCTTCAGCTTCCAATGCACTAACTATTGCCATACCAAGACCCGCTGAAATAGAAGTGGAAGAATGGCCTGCGCCAAATGGATCATACACACTTTCTGAACGTTTTGTAAAACCTGATAGACCACCCTCTTGACGTAATGTGCGAATTCTATCTCTGCGACCAGTTAAAATTTTATGAGGATAGGTTTGATGACCAACATCCCAAATAATCCTATCATCAGGTGTATTAAAAACATAATGTAGTGCAATAGTGAGTTCAACAACACCGAGCCCTGCCCCAAGATGACCGCCTGTTACAGAAACTGCATTAATTGTCTCGGCGCGTAATTCATGAGCCAACTGTGGCAAATCAGACTCCGGTAACACTCGCAAATCTTGCGGTAAATGAATCAGATCAAGCAGTGGCGTTAATGGGCGAGACAAAAAGAACTCCTTATATTATTATATAGAGCAATCAATTATGTTATCTTATTCTTTCTATACTTTTTTAGAATCCAAGCCTTAACAAGTGTTGCAATTGCTGGTTCTTTATAAAAATGGCCCTGTATGGACAGAATATAAAAAAAATAATGATTTAGATATCATGATGTATGCGAATATTCAATGAAGTGTAGATAGCTCCTATCGCAACAATCTATACCCTGCATAATAATATTTTTATCAATCACTTATTATCAAGAAAAAGAAAATATTGCTAAATATAGTGTGTGGTAATTATATGGACATAATTATAAGCATATGTTTTGACCGTTCATATGCATACTTTTGACTCGCTTATATTAAAAAATGAGATTAATAAGTTTATTTCATATGAGTTTTTTGTACTTCTTGTACCCAATAAAATAAAAAAATCATTTATATCATTCAGGATCTAGTGGTTTTACACCTTCGGGTTTCCCCTCATCTGAAAGTTGAATTTTTTCAACTTTAGCTTCAGCTACTTTTAGTAACCTATCGCAATGATTTTTAAGAGCTTCACCACGTTCGTAAATATCAATCGACTGTTCCAAAGGAACATCTCCACGTTCTAAATTTTCAACAATCGCTTCAAGTTGTTTAAGTGCATCCTCAAAACTCAACGTAGCAATATCTTCTTTTTTTGCATCTTGCTTCATATAATCCTCATAAGATATCTGTTCTAGATATGCGAATTCCAAAACCCTCTAAACCAACATAATGACGTTCTTTAGAAGCATAGACAATAACAGAACTGATCCCTAAATGTCTCAAAATTTGTGCTCCTAAACCAATTTGGCGCCACTCTTTTTCACGTTCAATCGCCTGCATATGATTTTCTAAATCTCTTTTCGTTATTTCCTGATTATCAATAGCTGATTGACAATCAATACCAACAAACCCTCCTCGCAGATAAACAAACACACCGCGTTTTTCTTCTTCTACCATACGACGCATAATAACTTCAATATTTGATGCTTGACCAAAAACATCATTTAAAATGTTTTCACGATGCAAACGTACCGGAATATCCTCACCATCACGGATATCACCAAAAACAATCGCAACATGCTGGACCGTCTCCCAAGGCAGTTGATAACTTTGAACTACAGCCGGCCCTACAAATGTTTCAATTTGCATTTCTCCGACATGTTTTATCAGCGTCTCTTTACGCTGACGATAAGCAATAAGATCTGCAACTGTTATTGTATGCAACTGATGATCCTGTGCAAACTTTATAACCTCATCTCCATGTTTAACACTCCCATCATCATTGACTAATTCGCCAATCACACCAACTGGCGGTAAACCAGCTAATTTACATAAATCAACTGCAGCCTCAGTATGTCCTGACCGCATCAGAACACCACCTTCATGTGCAATTAAAGGGAAAATATGTCCCGGACGCATAAAATCATTAGCATTAGCATTTGGATTAGCAAGATTACGAACTGCTAATGTACGATCGTGTGCTGAAATTCCTGTTGTTATTCCATATTTAAAATCAACAGTAACAGTAAACTTGGTACAGTGCATTGAATCATTATCTGATACCATAGGAGCTAAATTTAATCGTCGTGCTTTCTCCTTCGATAAGGGCGCACAAACAATACCGGATGTATAACGCATAATAAATGCCATTTTTTTTTCTGTACAATGAATAGCAGCAACGATTAAATCGCCTTCATTTTCGCGATCATCATCATCCATAACCACAACAATTTCACCGCGTTCAAAAGCTTGAATAGCAGAAACAACTTTTTTCTGATTATAAATCATTGCTTTTCCTTCCTATACAACTGATTTGACCGCAATACCTCAGCTAATGATCAGCAATAGCAAAAGGAATCATTGCTTCACCAACAGAAACAACCCGAATCATAGCACTCGTTTGTGATAACATCCACATTTTTACCATCAACATCAATTGAACAACGGAAAGTTAAAATCGATGAATGAGCTTAACTGCAAAATACCTCACCATCACCAATTTCAGCACCATTAAAACTGCATTAATTAACATTCAAAACAATACAATATCCTGCTGCAGTCTTGCACAAATTAGGTATTCCTAACCATATGAAACATTTTCTGTAATAATCTCAATAACAGTATCAACAAACAATCCACCTTTAAGTAATTTATCCATATAATCAATAAAAACACTTGCTCCATAAGCAGCAAGTGTAAAAAAGGATTATTATAGACCTTTGACCAATTCCATCGACCACAATTAATATGATGGGGGACAACCACTATCACAGCTCCCCCAATAATCAAATCAAGAATAATTTTACGTACAAATATGTGTGCTGCAACATGCTCGACTGTTTCATGTGTTGAAGCACGCCCACTCAATAATAAAGAATTCTATATTATAATCCTTTGATTGCTAGCTGTATCTTAGAGAAAATTGTAACTGATGTTCCTCTTATTACCAAGTTTGTAACATCAACCTGAGTTATAACTCCCGAAAGAAGAAGCTCTATCTGGCTTAATTCTCAACGTTGTGCTCTATATTTTGATTGCCCTGATCACTGTTATCAAGATATGCTTGAATTCCTTTAAGAGTGAAAATAATTCCTGGAAACAACTATCAATAATACACTTAACGTAACTCTATAACTCTCATAGCATGTTATCACATGATAACAAATGACCCTAATGTATATGGGACATGGAAACAGTTTCATTCTTAAAATACACCCAACCACAGAGTACAAAATACATATAACCATTGTACATTGAGCGGCAAAGAGAACTATCTCACCTAATACTATTATTGAACCACTTCAACTTTAGTCAAATCGCCGCTGATAAAGTGGGCTTTCCTCCCTACTCTTTAATAACGGAAATATCCGGTGCATCAACAGCTTTCATACCTATAATATGATACCCTGAATCTACATGATGCACCTCTCCCGTAACAGAACGAGATAAATCAGAAAGAAAGTATAGCGCAGAATCACCAACCTCTTCTATTGTCACTGTACGACGTAAAGGAGCATTATACTCATTCCATTTAAGAATATAACGAAAGTCACCAATACCAGAAGCAGCCAACGTTTTTATAGGCCCTGCCGACAAAGCATTAACACGAATATTCTTCGGCCCCAAATCTACAGCTAAATATTTTACGCTAGCCTCAAGAGCAGCCTTAGCAACCCCCATCACATTATAGTTAGGAACAACTTTTTCAGCACCATAATAAGTCAGTGTTAAAATTGAACCACCATCTAACATCAATTGTTCTGCACGCTGTGTAAGAGCTGTCAAAGAATAAACAGAAATATTCATTGTCATCATAAAATTTGATTCGCTGACATCAATATAACGACCGCTTAATTCATCTTTGTCAGAAAAACCAATAGCATGAACTAAAAAATCAAGCTTGCCCCATCTTTGCTCTATTTCATCAAAAACTGCGTCAATAGATTTACTATCAGACACATCACAATGACCGCAAACAATTCCTCTCACTTCTTCAGCCAAAGGCTCAACGCGCTTCTTCAATGCTTCACCTTGATAGGTAAAAGCAAGCTCTGCCCCTGCAGCACTTGCTGCCTTAGCTATCCCCCAAGCGATAGATCGATTATTGGCCAACCCTAAAATTAGACCACGCTTACCGCATAATAAATTACTACTATTAGCCATTAGCATTGCCTCATTGCAACTAAAAATTAACATTATCCATTTGCCTATGGCACAGGTAAACTTTTTCTTCAAGCAGTTGGTTTAAAATCAACTTAAAACTATAATTTTGTACTACAAAAAATCTTAATCTTTTATTTTTGAAAAAACTGTTCTAATGCGGGATCTTTTTGCGGTAACATTATACGAATATGCACAAAAAGGTCATCTCTTTCTCCATTTTTAAAATGAAGCCCTTTCCCTTTTAACCGTAAAACACGATCAGAACTTGACCATGGAGGAATTGTTACAATAACACGTCCTTCTAATGTCTGAATTTCCTCTTTTGCTCCCAACACAGCATGCTTAAGAGGAATTGGCAAATCAAGATGAAGTGCCCTTCCTTCAATTCGTAAATGAGGATGTTTTTGAATATAAACCGTTACCAACGCATCTCCTGATTGTCCATACGGTACTTTTTCTCCCTGACCTTTTAAACGGATAGTTTGTCCATCCTCAACATAAATTGGGAGCTTAATTTTTAATCTTTTTCCATTAGGAAAAATTGTTTCTACCTTTTCTGCACTCACCATCTGTTCCAAGGTTACGGAAAGACTGGTACGAATATGAGCTCCTTGTTGGGGCTGATTATGTTGTGTAGAATTTGAAAAATTTCTTCCTCTTCCAAATAAATCACGAAAAATATCACTTGCATCAAAACCTACACCACCTGAAGAACTAAAATCAAATCCCCTTGTACTTCCTGAAAAAGGATTATGTCCATCTTTAAAATGTCCTCTAGCACCATAAGCTTGATGAAGTGGTTTTCCTTCTGCATCAATTTCACCGCGATCAAATTGTATCTTTTTATCTTTGTCTCCTATAATTTCATAGGCCTGATTCACTTCAGCAAACTTTTCTTTAGCCTTCACATCACCCATATTATGATCTGGATGATATTTTTTTGCTAGTTTTCTGAATGCAGATTTAATCTCTTGCGGTCTTGCAGTACGTGCCACACCTAGAACCGTATAAGGATCGCGCATATTGTCCTCTTTCCAGCTTTGTCATTTTTAATATTAACCGGTATATTTTTATAACTTTATTCTTGCATCAATTTAACTAAAGTAATTTCTATTTTATCTATATGTTTATAAATAAATGAAAATACCATATGGAATAAATATTTTATATCCAATATAATGTATTGTAATCTGCACTAAAACTAACATCGTTGAAAAATTATGATAAATTAATTTTAAAAAATAAAAAAGAACAGCCTTTTGTCATTGTCAGCTAATAGAAAAAACGAATTCAGACAACCTGCCATTCGAGCTAATTGGTACAAATCCATTATGAACAACACAACACAAACAGACGATAATTTTGCGCTAATGCAAGAACCCTTTGTACTTTTTACACGTTGGCTTAAAGAAGCAACGACAAGCGAAATCAATGATCCAAATGCTATGGCTTTAGCAACAGTAGATGCAACAGGCTTACCTAATGTTCGTATGGTTCTTCTCAAAGATTTTAGTTCTAAAGGATTTATCTTCTATACAAACTATGAAAGTTGCAAAGGACAAGAAATTTTAGCATCAATGAAAGCATCCTTAAGCTTTCATTGGAAATCACTCCATCGTCAAGTTAGAATCAGAGGAATCGTTGAGAAAGTCAACACTCAAGAAGCAGATGCATATTTTCAATCACGTTCACGTGAAAGCCAAATTGGTGCATGGGCGTCTAAACAATCTCAAATATTAGACAACCGCTTTACCCTTGAAAAAGCAATTGCTAAATATACTGCACAATATGCTGCAAAAAAAATCCCACGCCCACCTCACTGGTCTGGATTCTGTGTAAATCCTTTATCTATTGAATTCTGGTGTGATCGTCCATTCCGTTTACATGATCGCTTACTCTTTACACGAGCCTCAATTAAACAAAATAACTGGAAGAAGCAAAAACTTTACCCCTAATTCTCAAGCTCTTAAAGCAATACACTTCTGTTTATATTACAACAAATTTCTGTTTAATAACATTATAGATTATTTCATATTACCATAAATATCACAAAATTATCGAATATAATATTGTTGAAATTCCTCCACACACCAAACCAGCGAAGATCAAAAAACCAACAAACGAATTAGACTTGAAAAGCTGTAAACATTGCAAACTGTTGTCGATATCGATAACTTTAATTTGTATAAACATATGGATAGCTGCAATTAAAATCCCTAAAAAACTCAGAATAGGGACGTGCGCCAGATAAAATGCCAAGCTGGTTAAAATTACAAAACCACCATATAAAAGTACCAATGCATATTTAGTTTTTTTACCAAAGAGAAGTGCCGTAGAGCCAACACCAACAATTACATCATCATCTTTATCTTGATGAGCGTAAATTGTATCATAGCCTATCGTCCATAAAATTGAGCCTATATAAAGTGCTATTGGTGCCCAACTTAAACTGCCATGCACAGCAGCCCATCCCATTAACGCTCCCCAATTAAACGCAACACCTAAAAAAAATTGAGGCCAATTTGTTATACGTTTCATAAAAGGGTAAAATGCAACTGCAACCAATGATGAAAGACCTAAAAAAAAAGTAAATACATTAAATTGCAATAAAACACCTAAGCCTATAATACATTGTATTAATATGAAAATTTTTGCCTGAAACCGACTCACTTGCCCCGTAGGCAATGGACGAGAACGTGTTCGCTCTATTTGAGAATCAATTTCTTGATCAACAAGGTCATTCCATGTACAACCTGCACCCCGCATAGCTATAGAGCCTACAAAGAATAAAAAAAGATACCAAATCCAATTAATAACAATCGACAAAATAGATAATTGTGATATCTCATAAGAAAAAATAGCCATAGTTGTTGACCAAAAACAGGGCCACATCAATAATTTCCATCCAATAGGCCTATCCCATCGGGCTAATTGAGCATATAACCATAAAGAACAAGGAAGAAAATCATAAACCCACTGTTTTGGAGCTGCATCCATAACTCGTCCCTGCTTCTCATAGGACTGAATATGCAAAATATCTTTACTTTTTTTCATTAAATGATTTTACCTTTAAACTTGCAATGGAAATATTTCATTCTTATGACAAATAATTAATTTAACCATCTTCTATGATAGGAGCAAGCAATGAACGTTCTTCTTATAGGTTCAGGCGGACGAGAACATGCTTTAGCATGGAAAATAGCAGCATCTCCATTACTAACGAAATTATATTGTGCTCCTGGAAATCCTGCAACAATGGAATTTGGCACAAATATTAATTTGGACATTGATGATCATTATAGTGTCATTGATTTTTGTAAAAAAAATGCCATTGATCTCGTAGTTGTTGGTCCAGAAGCTCCATTAATAGCGGGTATAACAGATGCTCTTAATGCAGCTCATATCTGTGTATTCGGACCGAATCAAAAAGCTGCTCAGCTAGAAGGCTCAAAAGGTTTTACAAAAGATTTGTGTTACAGAAATAACATTCCTACAGCTCCTTATCAACGCTTTGATAATGCTTTGAAAGCTAAATCTTATATTCATCGACAAGGTATTCCTATTGTTATTAAAGCTGATGGCTTAGCTGCCGGTAAAGGCGTTGTAGTTGCTAGAACAATGGAAGAAGCATTTGATGCAATTGATGCCTGTTTTGAAGGTACATTTGGCGATGCAGGAAAAAAAGTAGTTGTTGAAGCTTATCTAGAAGGAGAAGAAACAAGTTTTTTCTGCCTTTGTGATGGTAAAGTAGCTATCCCCTTTGGCTCTGCACAAGATCATAAACGTGTTGGTGATGGTGATACGGGTGTCAATACAGGTGGTATGGGTGCTTATTCACCGGCTCCTATAATGACCGAAAAAATGGTTAACCGTACTCTTCAAGAAATTGTTACACCAGCTTTACGCGGTCTAGCTGAAATGGATATATCTTTTAGGGGTATTCTCTTCGTTGGATTGATGATAACACAAACAGGTCCCCAATTAATTGAATTTAATGTGCGATTTGGTGATCCTGAATGCCAAGTTTTAATGATGCGTCTAAAAGATGATATTCTTCCACTTTTTCTTACAGCTGCTCAAGGAAATCTTAAAAAGAAAAATCTTCGATGGTCTGAAGAAACCGCTTTAACAGTTGTTATGGCCGCTAATGGTTATCCTTTTTCTCCTCAAAAAGGTAGTGTGATTCGCAATATTGATAAAGCAGATTCTCTTCCTAATGTAAAAATTTTTCAAGCCGGCACGGCCTTATGTAATGGGGAATTAATTGCGAATAGTGGACGTGTTTTAAATATAACAGCAATAGGCAAAACCATAAAACTCGCTCAAAAACGCGCTTACGAAGCGGTCGACTATATTGATTGGCCACAGGGTTTTGTACGCCGTGATATTGGATGGCGTGCTATTATGCGAGAAAACTAGATTTTTAAAGTTTTTTAGGACTCGTAATTTCACGTGATAGAATAGTACGTAAATCGGCTAACTGCTCTTTAATCATCATAGCTTTAGGAAGAATGTTGAATTTTTCTTCTGAAATATAAAGTGCTATAAAATTTGGACGCTCACGCCAATCATAAAACAGACAAAAAGGATAAGTACCCTGTGTATAAGAATTTCGAATCGCAAAAGCATGATCATCTCATTGTTATATTCGTTTAAGGCTTACTTATTGATTATTTTTTACTAAACGAGATGCTTTATGATTTACTAAAACATAATAATTCAATGCCCAAATAACACAAATAATTGTAGCATCAAGCGTTTTGATAAAAGACTTTCCCCAATAATGCGTCCAATTTTTCCCCTCAATCATAATGAGAAAACCACAATCAACAACGACACAAATCAACCACAATACTCATAAATATAAAAACGTCTTCAATCTTCTGATATGATGACGACAATGTGCTTTTTGCGCTTCTATTGCATTCTCTTGACCAAGCTCAAAACAAGCACACGCATTTTCATTTTTTCTGAATGTCTCAAATACATAAAATTCTTTTCTATTTTTATTAGATAGGAATCTAATTATCATTAAATAAAAAGTCAAAACACAAATGAAGTAAATATACATGACTGCACAGCATACAAAAATTAACACATATCTCACTGCAACACAGTTTGATTGTCAATCCTCAAACGTAAACCTAATGAATTATGACCACGAAGTAAAAAACGTTTCTGTACAGAATTAGGTGATACTATATGAAAAAATTGATGCATAACAGAACGATCTTGAACCTTAATAATACTGTTATATTCATCAATCATAAGCATAGGCAGATTGTAAATCTGCGTCCACAATCGCCAATCCAGAAAAATATTATTTAATTTTCTAGAAACTAAAAGTGGAATACAAATCTCCTCATCTACGTGGAATAACTCTAATGTTATGGCCTTCTCACCTGAGAGAGTGTCTACTATACGCGCTGCAATTCCCCTAAAATGGTGAGCTGGGATCAAATGTGGCAGACCTGAAGAAGCCCCAAATTTAAAAAAAACACCACACTTATTTAACGAACAAACTATTTGATTACCCGTTTTTGATACAAAATATGTCGTTATTTGTGGCAAATGGCACGGATCTAGTCGAAACTCAAGCACCGCCTTTGCCTGATTAAAGCATTGATTAGCCATGTACACTGTTCCCAATTTTTTTTCAATAACCCAGGCAATCTAGCAGATTTTCTTCATTGGATTATTAACAAAATTATATAAAAAAAACTTAGTTTCTTTTTGGTTATTAAATTCTAAATAAAAATGCCAAAAAATATTTATTCTTCTGGAATTATAATATTTTTCCAGGATTCATAATTCCTAAAGGGTCAAATACTTTCTTAATCTCTTGCATAATTTCTAATGAAACAGGAGATTTAAAAGTACGTAGTTCTTCTCGTTTAAGCTGACCAATTCCATGTTCAGCAGAAAATGTTCCCTGATATTGCATTGCTAAACAATGAATACGATGGCTTATTTTCGGCCATAATTTTAAAAATGCTGCAGTATCCGCGCCAATTGGTTGCGTTATATTATAATGAAGATTCCCATCACCCACATGTCCGAAACAAACTACTCGTGCACCTGGTATAATTTCTTCAATAATAAGAGCAGCCTCAGCAATAAAATCAGGAATGAAAGCAATAGGTACAGCAATATCATGTTTAATAGATCCTCCTGCTAATTTCTGTGCAGATGATATACTTTCACGCAATTGCCAAAAAAAATCTTGCTGTTTTAATGATTGTGCAATAACTGCATCATCAATAATAGAACTTTTAAAAGCCATTTCTAAAACAACATGCAATGCTGATAACGCATCATTGTCATTCCGTGATGATGACATATTAATCAAAACATACCATTCATGCTCATGATCAAAAGGAGATTGGGTACACATCTCATAATTTAAAGCCATTTGGAAACTTAGTTTCCCCATAAGCTCAAAACCAGTCAATAACGTCCCCCCGTAGCATTGAGCAAGAGACAAAAGCTCTACAACTTTCGCTGAACTATCTAAGCCTACAAGAGCAACTTCTTTCCCTTTTGGTTTTGGAAAAAGCTTTAAAACTGCTGCAGTAATAACCCCTAAAGTCCCTTCAGCACCAATAAAAAGATCTTTCAGATTATAACCGCTATTATCTTTCTTAACAAATCGCAAATCATCCAAAACACGTCCATCAGGTAAAACGACTTCTAGACCAAGACAAAGATCACGCATATTACCATAAGCTAAGACCCCCGTTCCTCCGGCATTAGAAGATAGATTTCCTCCTATCTGACAAGATTCTTCAGAAGCCAAAGAAAGAGGAAAAAAACGATTTATTTCATCGGCTTTTTTTTGTAATGTTTGTAGAACGACTCCAGCCTCCACTACAGCAAAATTACCCTTAAGATCCAATGATCGAATCCTGTTTAAACGTTCCATAGATAAAATAACACTGTGCCCGCTATCATCTGGCAGCTGAGCACCTACAAGACCAGTATTTCCTCCTTGAGGAACAATCGGCGTACATGTTTGACTAGCCAATTGCATAATCAGTGATACTTCTTTTGTAGAAGATGGTCGTAAAAGTAATGGTGTTTTTCCATGAAAAAGTCGGCGGTTTTCAAATAAATAAGGTGTAATCAATGCTTGATCTGTTATAGCATACTCAGAACCGACAATGCTTCTAAAAGACTCAATCAAACCTTGCTCCATTTTTATTTTCCTTTTGCAGCTGCAGCACGTATTAAACGATCATTAATAGCTTCCCCCAATCCATAAAATGGGATAGGCTCCACTGCAATGCACTTCACTTTAGGTAAATCCAATTGCTGCATATACTGGAATAAATGGAAAGCAGCTTCTTCTAATCGACCACTTTCACTAAGATTTAGAACAGCAACAGCATTTTCAACACCCTCAACACGTTTAGGTCCAAATGCTAACAATGCTTCGCCGCTTTCCACCTTTTTTACATTTAAACGCATAGAAGTATTAGGTGCATAATGTGACTTTAACATCCCCGGAGCTTCAATTGCAGCTTGCTGGTCCAAACGTTTTACAGGCTTCTTTGCCACTTTTGCAATTTCTTCAATAGCTAATCCTCCCGGACGTAATAAATAAACATTTTCATCACAAATCTTAATAATCGTTGATTCAAGCCCTATTTTTGAAGCTCCACCATCAATAATTAAAGGCACTAATGTCCCTAAAGATTTAAATACAGATATAGCTGAAGTAGGACTCAATTTTCCTGATTGATTAGCACTAGGTGCAGCTAAAGGACGGCCAAAATGCCGAATAACTTCTGCAAAGCCTCCTTTGGGGAAACGAACAGCCAATGTATTAAGACCAGCAGTTGTCAAAGGATGAATATTATGATGAGCCTTTAACGGTAGAACCACGGTTAAAGGACCTGGCCAAAATGCCTCCATTAACCGACGTGAAAGAAAATCAATTTTCACATAACACTCTGCCATAACTATGTCACTTACATGAACAATAAGGGGATTAAAGAATGGACGCCCCTTTGTAGAAAAAATAGATGCGACAGCTTTTCCATTTGTCGCATCACCAGCTAATCCATAAACAGTTTCTGTCGGCAAAGCTACTAATTGTCCCTGTTGAAGAATCGTAACTGCTTGGTTTATTGCAGCACTATTAAATGGTAAAATTGCCATTAAATATTATCCTTATAGCGTTCTTTAAGAGGAGAAAAACTATAACGATGTAATCTTACAATAGGTCCATACTTATCAATAGCTGCACGATGTGCTACCGTTCCATAACCCACATGCTTCTCTAAATCATAATTTTGATAAACCCGTCCAGCATACTGCATCATCCTATCACGGATCACTTTAGCTATAATAGATGCCGCCGCAATTGAAACCGAAGACTGATCACCTTTAATCAAAGCAATTGCAGGGCAGGGCAAATTAGAAGGAATATCACGCCCATCGATCAACGCGTAATGCGCTGAAATGGCAAGCCCTGTAACACAACGTCGCATTGCTTCTAAAGTCGCTTTTCTAATATCAGACTTATCAATTGTCCGAGCACAAAGACTAGCAACTGAAATCGCTAATGCATTTTGCAAAATTTCATAATAAAGTCTATTACGTTGTTGTCTAGAGAGCTTTTTTGAATCATTCAAGCCTTCAGGAATACGGCTTTTATCTAATACAACTGCTGCTGTCACTACAGGCCCAGCTAAAGGCCCACGTCCAACTTCATCAACACCTGCTACATAAAAGAAACCTTTTTTTTGCAAATCCAATTCATATGAAAAATTTGGCTGAAACGGTACATTAAACATATCTGAAAATCACGAATACGAAAAAACATGCATCCATTTTTGCATCACTACCCATTTTCTGCAAACCTTATAATCATATTACCATTTAGCATAACAGTTCAATAACTTACCTTAATTTTTATGTAAACGCATTGCTTATTTTCTTTGTCCAATAAAATAGTTTTACTCTTAAAGTAATTACTCCCTTCCTTTTTACTGACCTTCTCTATCTCTTCCCATTGAGTATCTAGAAAGAATATGCATATAAATTTCAGTTAGCCCTTCAATCTTAACAAAAATTATAAGCTAATTAGTTTTTATTAGGTAATATACACTTTTTCTTCGAAGACATATTCAAAGTAATCTCAGTTTCGTAAATCTCGCAAAGCGAGTTAAGCGTTTTCAATAACCTTCTCTTCCATAAATCCCCATATAGTCATAACTGCGTCTTTTTTATAGACGTAAATATTTTTAGTAACGTAGATATGTAATCAGAAATATTGATAGTGTTATAAACTTTTTTATCTCTATAAATCTAACAGGGACTATCATAAAATCAGTTAATCCCATTCTCGATACGACCATGAACACCACAAGTCTCAATAATATTATCCCCCTGAAAAACGTAAATACGATATAAGATATGATTTTGTATAGTAATTTTACTTCCTTTAATTAAAAACCAAAGATACTCTTATAGTTTTGTTCACCATTTCACGTGGTGGGGGGGAAACATATCAATACGTTTAAGTGCTGTCATAGCCAACCAATCAAGTTCCCGACTACCAGAAGAAAATATAACACGGTTGGCAAAAATATCTCCTTGTTCACGCACCTTAAATTCCAACTGCACGACTCCCTGTACGCTACTAATACGCTGTCCTACAATGTAACTTTTTTGTTTTTCTAACTGTTTTTGTAACTTTGCTAACCAATGTGCTGATAACGCACTATCACGTACCATTGTATTACTATCCCTCCTTACAGCAAATGAATGTGCTTTTTTTCCATTAATTTTCTTCTCTGTAATATTCAGTATTGATGAGCGCTTTTTTATAGAAACTTTACGATTTATCTTTGACGAAGAAGATCTCTCCAAAGGTTTCAGCACTGTAAAATCATCTTTTTTTACGGTAGACTGAAGCTCTTTCGTAATCTGATGCTCTTTTGATAGAGAATTCTCTGGTCGAACTGCACTAAGTTTTGGTTTTAATATTTCTTCTTCCTTAAAAACATTAAACTCTAATATTTCTGAATCTGGATTAACAGCAAGGTGCATAATTTCTGGTACAACAGTTAACATAGCCATCGGAGAGAATACAAACCCATTTACATGAATACTCTTAGAATAAAATAGTGCTCCTACTCCAACATGTAAAGCAAGAGCACATCCAAAAGCACCTATCCAAAGAGCTGATATTCGCCAAATACTTGCACCCTTCATCATTTCATCTATCACCATATAATCGGTGCTTAATTTTATTAAAACAACTCGTCTTTAAAGCACAACTTTTTTCTTGACGATTTTTATCATGTTTAATATGATCGCGTTAATATTATAAACTGAGTTAGTGCTTGGCTTACCGATTATGTGATTACATTGTGTAATTAGTAAGGCAAATATTTTTATATGTGTTTATTTTATATGTGAGAACTTATAGAGAGGGGCGTTTATTAAAAGGACCATGGTGGGCTATGCGAATAAAACGGAATATCTATAAAGAGTATGTGATTTTAGCTACGCTCTTAGTTTATATACCTTCATTTGTTTTTGCACAAAACAGCAGTAAGGGTTCTATAACTAAACTTAAGCCAATCATAATTGAAAAAAAAATAGAAAATCCCTTCAATAAAACAACTGTTTTGACCGATCGTAGCACTGCTCAAAATATTGATAAGAAACAAATAAATGATATTCGCGATGTTAACCATCTTAATCCATCTATAAACTATAGTGCAGATAATAACAGCTTTGTAATTCGTGGTCTAAATGCCAATCGTGTTTTAACAACAATGGATGGTATTCCTCTTCCATGGCTTGACGATGGAGTGCGTGGTATTAAAGGTGGAAGTTCTGCATTTGCTTTTAATGCGCTTTCTGCAATTGACATTGTTCGTGGTTCAGATTCTAGTCTTCATGGTTCTGGTGCACTAGGTGGGATTATTGCCTTACGGACTCTTAATCCTGAAGACCTTCTTACAAAAGAAAAAAAATGGGGGGCTCTTACAAAAGGTAGCTATAATTCTGTTGATAAAAGTTGGCACGTAGATCAAGCTTTTGCAGTGCGAACTAATCAAACTTTATTGCTTTTTCAAGGTTCTCGTGCAGAAGGTCATCAACGTAAAAATATGGGTACTGTAGAGGGTTATGGAGAGAAACGTACACGAGAAAATCCAGCTGATTTTGATAAAAATAATTTGCTTTTTAAAGTCCACCAATATTTTAATGATAATCACCGATTTGGCTTTACAGCAGAGCGTTTTGCTTATAATAAGGACACTCATTCATTAAATACTTCAACTGAAATATTTTTGCCACAATCTGTTTACAATGAGAAATACACACATCGTAAACGTTTTTCTGTCTCCTATGACTATAATGGTAATGAAGATGCTATTTTTGACGCATTTCATGGACAGCTTTATTGGCAAAAACTATCAAATAATCACATCTTAAATGGATATCGTATACAAACACCAAAAGGAGACTATTTAAGAGATAATTTTATGCGCAATATTGGTTATGGCTTTAATGCTCATAGTTTCAAAAAATTAGATAGTGGTTCTGTAAGTCATAAGCTAAAGTTCGCTGCAAATATTTTTGCTTCTAAATTTCATCAATATGCATTGGGGAAAGATAATTGTCATTTAAAAGGAAGTGAGCATGCATGTGTATTCCTAAGTACAAACAAATCAGATGCACCAGATACAAATAGCCAGACTTTTGGTTTGGCTTTCGAAAACGAAATTGGTTTTTCTGACAATAGTCTCCGTCTTATCCCCGGAATACGTTATGATTGGTATAAACATATCCCTCAAAAGACACCTGCGTTTGAAAAAACATTAGGTTCCAGAGTACTGCCCAAAGAAAATAGCGGTTCACATTTATCTCCTAAAATGCGGATAGAATGGGATGCTAATAATCAAGTATTATTTTATACTCAATGGGCGCAAGCTTTTCGCGCACCAAGCGTTTCAGAGCTTTACTTAACCTTTGTCAAACCTTCTTTTTACTATATGATTGGAAATCCTAATCTCAAACCAGAGACCAGTAATGGATATGATATTGGTGTACAATACAACAACATGCATTTTAATGGTTCTTTCAGTGTTTTTACCAATGAATATAAAAACCTTATTGATGTTATAGATAAGGGGCCCTCAAAAGAATTTATATATGCGCGCAAACATTATATAAATCGTGCTCATGTGCGTATTTCTGGTGTCGAAACAAGAGCACATTTCATCTTGGTGAATAGTCTTTATAGCAATGTTGCCCTTGCTTATACACAAGGAAAAGATCTTGATAAAAATGAATATCTTAACTCAATCCCAGCTTTTAAAACAGTCTTTGGTTTAGGATATGAAAAAGAACTTTGGGGAACAGACATTGTACTTACTTTAGCAGCTAAGCGTGATAAAGTAAAAGGAGATTCTGATTACAATACAGTTCCAGGTTATGGTGTAGTTGATATATTGGGTTGGTGGAAACCTTTCGGTGAAAAAGGCCCAATTATAAGAGCTGGTATTTATAATCTTTTTGACCAAAAATACTGGAATGCAACTGATCTACCTTCTCCTTCTCCTATCCCTAGACGCCAGTCACTACCACCAAAAGATTATTTTAGTCAGCCGGGTCGTAACTTTAAGGTATCTTATGTACAAAAATTCTAATTATTGCTGTTAATCTTTAAACTATTGAGGAAATCATAATTGATAAAAAGGACGTTATTCCATTTTAATCCTTACTTTATTCTAAGCCCAAAATTGGGAAAAGGATTATAAATATTTTAATTTATCAGATTCAATTTTTATTATTGATAGGAGCGATTTATTGGTAGGCTGAGTCATTGTAAACAATGGCTCAGTGTAATTTTTTTAAATGAAGTAAAATTGACTCTAAATAAAGTAAGGAAAATCTATGTCTTATACAGCTGAAATGATTATTAAACTGCGTGAAGAAAAAAAAGATATGCGTAATCGTGATTTTGCTACTTCGATTGGTATATCTGAAGCAGAATTCATCGCAGCTTATCGTACAATCGGAAAAGCAAAAAGACTAAAAGTTGATATTCCTACTCTCCTTGAAAAAGCTCCTAAAGTTGAAACCGTTATGGCATTAACACGCAATGAATATGCCGTTCATGAAAAAACAGGATGTTTTGAAAAAATTGTTCTGAATAAACATATCCCTATGACATTTGGGGAAATTGATTTGCGAATTTTTCCCAAAAAATGGGAATTCGGTTTTGAATATGAAATGATGGTTTTTGGAAAACCAACAAAAAGTTTACAATTTTTCGATCAATACGGCACTGCTATTTTTAAAGTCTATTCTAAAGATATGACAAATATGGAACAATGGAATAAGCTTGTTGAAAAATTGCTTCATGAAGATCAATCATCTGCTCTTCATATTCTTTCTACCCCCAAGCCTATACAACACAATATAACAAATTTAGATGTTGAGAAATTCCGTAACCGTTGGAGAAAAATGACTGATGTGCATCAGCTCCATGAAATTACTTCTGAATTTAAGATTGGTCGGCATGATGCTGTAAAACTCGCTGGAAACGAGTTTACCGATGAATTAAGTGTAGAATCTATTGAAATTATGCTGAATAAGGCCGTTCAACAAGAAATACCAATTATGTGTTTTGTCGGTAATGCAGGCTGCATCCAAATTTTCAGTGGACCAATTAAAAACATTAAACAAATGGGACCTTGGCTCAATATTCTTGATGAAAAATTTCACTTACATATGCTTATTGCTGGCGTTTACAAAGTATGGCACGTTCGTAAACCTATAAGTGAGGGTTATGTTAGTTCTCTTGAAGTTTTTGATCAAAATGGCGAAATGATTGTTCAATTCTTTGGTCTAAGAAAAGAAGGTCAAAAAGAATGCGAAAAATGGCGTTCTTTATTGAATGATTTACCTTTGTACCAAGAAACAAACATTACTTAAAGGATAAGACTTAGATATGTTGAGACCTTTTTTCC
This sequence comes from Bartonella sp. AR 15-3, assembly GCF_002022445.1. GTDB lineage: Bacteria > Pseudomonadota > Alphaproteobacteria > Rhizobiales > Rhizobiaceae > Bartonella. The sequence continues at coordinate 1,037,435 of NZ_MUYE01000001.1, forward strand.
ATAAACTATCAGGCCTTTCTGTTTTAGGTTTGTTGTTTTTCTTTACTTTTTTTTCTAGACAAGTAATTGCCGAACCGACAACAAATTTTCCTGAAAATGGGCGAATTATCTCCATAGGTGGTTCTCTTACAGAAATTGTTTATGCATTAGGAGCTCAAGACCAACTTGTAGCTCGTGACAGCACAAGTATCTATCCACAAGCTGCACTCAAACTTCCTGAACTTGGGTATATGCGTAACCTTTCCCTTGAAGGTATTTTATCTCTTTCTCCAGAAGGTATATTACTTATTGAAGGAAGCGGTCCTCCTTCAACAATTGATGTTCTCAAAAAAACATCAATACCTCTCATAATCATACCAGAAAACTTTTCACGTGAAAGTGTCATAGAAAAAATTCACCTTGTTGGTAAAGCTCTACATCGAGAGGCTCAAGCAACTGAACTGATTGAAAAATTGAACCGCAACTTTATGAACAACGATATGCTTTTAACAAAAATAACTAAACCAAAACGTGTTCTTTTTATTTTTTCCGTACAAAACGGAGGTGTTATGGTATCTGGAACAGATACTGCAGCTGATGGTATGATAAAACTTTCAGGAGGTATAAATGCCATTTCTGATTATAAAGGATACAAATTTTTAAATAATGAAGCCTTATTAAACTCGAATCCTGATTTCATCTTGTTTATAAATCATAATGGAAATTCAACTAAAATTGATACAATTTTAGCTATACCAGCAATTCAAGCAACACCTGCGGCTAAAAACCATGCTATTAGACAAATAGAGCCCATGTATTTTTTAGGTTTTGGTCCACGCACTGCAGATGCATCAAAAGAGCTGATTAATATGCTTTATAACACAGAACAAAATGGTAAGAGTTGATAGAAATGGTTAAGCATATTGCCACAACGCATATCTCTGAAATAATAGAAAATTCAAAAGAAAAAACCATAAATCGGGGAAAAATTGCGCTATTAAGTTTAATAGTGCTCCTTATCTTCAGTATTTTTAGTGGACTATTCAGTGGTGCATCAAATGCTTCTCTCATTAATCTCATTCATATAATTCTTACGCAAAATTTTTCAGTAGCTAGTAAGACATATGACTACCTTATACTTATTGATATCAGATTACCTCGTATTATCTTAAGTTCATTGGTTGGAGCAGCTCTTGCTGTTTCTGGCGTTCTTATGCAAGGACTCTTTCGTAATCCTCTTGCAGATCCTGGAATCGTAGGTGTATCAGCAGGTGCGAGTCTCGGCGCTGTATTAGTCATTGTCATTGGTGTTTCCTTCCCACCTTTCTTTATTCCGTTTCTAGAATCTTACAAAATTGTCATAGGTGCATTTCTTGGTAGCCTTTTATCAACAATGATCCTCTATGTAATAGCAACACGACACAATTTTACCTCTATTGCAACGATGCTTCTTGCAGGCATTGCTCTCAGTGCTTTCAGTAGTGCTATTGTTGGAAATTTAATTTTTACTGCCAATGATCAACAATTGCGTGATATTACTTTTTGGAATCTTGGTTCTCTTTCGGGTGCCACATGGTTAAAAGTTTATCTTATTTTACCTATTGTTTGGATTGGCTTGCTTTTTTCTCCATTTTTATCACGTGCGCTCAATGCACTTGCACTCGGAGAAGCTGTCGCTCAACATATTGGTTTTCATATTCAACGAATTAAAAATGTTGCTGTTTTGCTTGTTGCTCTCATGTGTGGAGGAGCAGTTGCTATCAGTGGTGGTATTGGTTTTATTGGTATTGTTGTTCCACATATTTTACGTCTGCTTATTGGTCATGATCATCGCTATCTCATTCCCTGTTCAGCTCTCTTAGGAGCAGTATTACTCATTTTTTCTGATACCTTTGCGCGTTGTATTATTGCTCCAGCAGAATTACCCATTGGAATTGTCACAGCACTTTTTGGCGCGCCTTTTTTTCTTTGGATCCTTATATACCAACGAGGAATAAATCTTTTATGATTGAGGCAATTAATATCTGTATTCAGCGCGAGAAAACACATATTCTCAATCATATTCATCTTCAAGCTAGAAGTGGCGCTCTCACTATAATTATTGGCCCAAATGGATCTGGAAAAAGTACCTTTATACAAGCACTTAGTGGAGAAATTCCTTATAATGGTAAAATGACTCTAAATGGCCATGATATTAAACAAACACAAGCAAATAAAATAGCAATGATGCGTGCAGTTTTACCCCAATCAACAACATTAGCATTTCCATTTTTTGTTCATGAAGTAGTAAGACTTGGTCTTTCTATCAACAAAGTTAACATCACAAAAGCTCAATTTAAAAGCCTCCCTCAAAAAGCCTTAAAACGTGTTGGTCTAGAAAACTATGAAAACCGATATTATCACCAGTTATCTGGTGGCGAACAAGCTAGAGTCCAGCTTGCCCGTGTTCTTTGCCAAGTATGGGAGCCTATTTATAATGGAGTTGCTCGTTGGCTGATATTAGATGAACCTATTGCCAACCTTGATATACAACATCAGTTGATTGTTATGAATATTATAAAAAATTTTGTTCGTTCTGGCGGTGGTGTTCTTGCTGTTCTACATGATCTCAATCTTGCCGCTCACTATGCCGATAAAATAATATTATTAAAACAAGGAAAAATTTGTTGTGAAGGAGATGCCTCCACTGTTTTAACAACAGAAAATCTGCGTAAAGCTTATAATTGCTCGCTCACAGTTTCTGAAGTACCTAAAAAAAACATCCCTTTCATACTACCACAAACAGCATCTCATTTATAACACATGTAATACAACATCTTTTCCTGAAAAAGGTTTGTTTCAATCGGAAAATCAAGATTTTCGAATAGAGTTTTTCATATAAACTATTGTTCTTAATATAGTCCTCCCAAATATTGTATAATAGTATATGCAGGTTCTTGTCTCATAATAACAACATTTCATAAAAAATGAATTTTATCAAGAATAAATTTCAGAATTTATAACATTGATTTTTCATTCAATCTAAAAGATTTTTATTTCATGGAACGTGAACAATTAAGATTATGGCTCAATGAGCAATTAGCTAAAAAAGGGCATGGCAGTAAAAAAATGCTAGCTGAGCATTTAGGAATATTACCCTCTACTCTTACTAGCATATTAAATAGCTCAGGAACAAACCGCTCAATAAAAGCAGATGAATTAATAAAAATTATTAATTTCATTGGTGAAATACCACCTTTTTTAATTGAGGAATCTGGTCAATTTATTCGCCTTTTTTATCAAGCAAAACCTGAAGTTCAGCAAGCTGTTTTAACGATTCTTCAGAATTCTGGCCAATTAGACAAAAAATAATAGCAGCTATCACCTTTTTATCCCCATATTTCCAAAGTTTTTCTAGCATTTCTTTAATCCACTATTAGCCTCCATACGCAGATATTTTGTTTTTTATGAAATTTATAATTGATATTTTTCATTTAATATGAAATATACATATTCCATAAACTGAAAACAAACAACAGCCATGAAGCATTAGATGGGGTAAATAATGAAAAAGCTGATTTTTATTAATTCAGATGAAATTCTTTTAGCAATGTGCAGTAATGAAAGTGAAAACACTGCACGGTCTGGGCCTTTTTATGATGCAACAGAAGTATTGAACTTTTTATCGGGTATCGATGATGTTGAAAAAATTATTCGCATCGAACTCTCAACAAATCGATGGGAAGATATTTCCGAAGAAATTGCTGAAGAATATTTAGACCAAAGCAGATGGATGCTGGATGAAGAAAGCGATGTTCCTCCTTTGTAGAATACAGCGATGCCTATGAAATCTTTAAAAAAGATCTAGAAGATCAAAAAATTGATGATGAGATTTATGGCACTTATGAAGAGCAGCACCACCTCAGACTCTCTGATGTGATTTAAAGAGGAATCTTTAACATGACACATTCTCCTTTAGCCATTATTTCACAAAAATATGGCTTCTCAGAACAAGAGTTTCGTAAAACCATTATTAAAACCTGTATCAGCCATAACTTCTCTGATGAAGAGTTTGCTGCTTTTATTTCCGTCGCTAATACTTATGGACTAAATCCACTCACAAAAGAGATTTACGCTCTTCCTAAAAGAGGGGGCGGTATTATTCCTGTTGTTTCTATTGATGGATGGATCAAGATTATCAAATCAAATCCTCAATTTGATGGGATGACCTTTCAAGATCAACTTGACAAGAATGGCCAGCTGATAGCTATCAAATGTGCTATTCGTTTGAAAGAAATTAAAGATCCTATTGAGGTCACTGAATATCTTAACGAATGCAAACAAAAAACTGACCCGTGGCAAAAGTATCCTGCACGCATGTTGCGTCATAAAGCGGTCATCCAATGTGCCCGTTATGCTTTCGGATTTTCTGGTATTTACGATGAAGATGAAGCTGAACGGATTAATCAAGGCTCTCATTCACAAAGGCAGCTTGTATCCGATGAAATGATCATGGAAATCCAAGGCCTCATGCATGAAACACAAACAGATGAAACAAAAGTTTTGAGCTTTGCAAATGTCAAAAATATAACAGATCTTTCTCTGCAAGAAGGGCAAATTGTTTTGCAGCTCTTACAGAAAAAAAGAGAAAAACAACCCCCTCAAGAACAACAGCCAGTTGACATTGTCTATGACTATGATGACACCTACAGTTAAGACTGTGTTCATCACCCAGAGAAAAGGGCGGTGTGAAATGAAGCAAAGAACTGCAGAATGGTTTCAAGCACGTTTAGGGAAAGTCACCTCTTCAAATATTTACAACGTCCTTAGTCGAACTTCTAAAAACTTGCCCACAAGCAAATATGAAGAATACAAAATCAAACTCATAACAGAACGTTTAGTCGGTGAAATAAGCCAATCTTATACAACAGCAGCGATGCAATGGGGCATTGAACATGAAAAGAATGCATTGAAAGAATATGCCTTCATTTACGATACAGAGGTCACTCAATGTGGTTTCATCCAACATCCTACCATTCAAATGGCCGGAGCAAGTCCTGATGGGCTCATTGGTGAGGACGGGTTAGTTGAGATTAAATGTCCCCAGTCTGCAAACCACCTTCGTTTCTGGATGACAGAAACAATCAAACCAGAATATTTAGCACAAATGCATTTTCAAATGGCTTGTACAGGACGTCAGTGGTGTGATTTTGTAAGCTATGATCCTCGGTTTGCAGGACAATCCGCTCACTTACGTCTTAAGGTTCAGCGTATTCATCGCAATGATGAGCAGATTGAAGCCATCAATCAAGCGGTTGATAACGCTCTTTTAAACAGAAATCCTGCTTTTAATATAAAAGCACCCAAGCCATCTAATAAAAAGGTTTTACCCCATGGTTAGAGAAGATATTGACCAATATTATCACTGTTGGGCTCATGCTACTCATGAGCGCGTATGGATTGACGTTCTTCTGTACACTGGTTTACGGCGTGATGATGCTGTTCGCATTGCCTGGAAATGCGTTAAAGATAACATCATTCATCTCAAAACAGAAAAGAGCCAATTCAAAACAGACGTTTTTCTTTCCATTTTACCAAAACTCGCAGAAACTCTTAAAATTGGTCCTATTGGAAATGAAACATTTATTCGCAGCAAAGGTAATAAACAATTAACAAAAGAAAGCTTTGGCAAGTTATTTAGAGGAGCTTGTAATATAGCAAGTATTAAAAAATCAGCTCATGGATTAAGAAAATTAGCAGCAACAAGTGCCGAAAATTCAGGGTACAGTCTCACAACTCAAAGCAATTTTGGCTGAACAGAAGACAGTGGGGCATCACTCTATACTCAAACAGCTGACAAAAAACGCCTCGCAATAGAAGCTATCAAAAAGGTTAGGGATAAAACAGAAAAAACATAATAAAATCAATAGAAACAAAAATTCCTAACCTTTATATAACCTATTGATTTTATTGATATCTGGCGGAGAGGAAGAGATTCGAACTCTCGAGAGCCTTTTGAGCCCTACTCCCTTAGCAGGGGAGCGCCTTCGACCACTCGGCCACCTCTCCGGCTAAAGTGCATAAACAGTATCAATAAAAAATTCAAGATATTTTCAATTTTTTTCAAAAATATCTGAAATTTTCATTTTAATTGATTAGATTAAATAAAAAAATAAAATAATGGGAATTTGTGTCTTTTTTATCACACGAATCTAAATAGTACATAAATCATTTTTAACAAGATTATTTTTTCAACCAGATTAATTTATGTTTGTATTTTCAAATAAAGATTTGTATAGTTAATAATATGTAATGTTCTGTTTAATTACTTCGCACTTTCTCAGTAAGCAGACATAAAGACATAATTATATTCTTTATACACTTTATTCGTTCTATAAATAAACCAACTGGAGATCCTTTATGAATATTAAAACTTTCCTTTTAAGCTCTACATTAGCTCTCTCTGGAGTTTCTGGATCTCAAGCGGCTTCAACTATTCCAGCAGAACCTGAACCTATAGAATACGTACGTGCATGTGATGCATACGGTGCAGGATATTTCTATATTCCTGGAACAGAAACATGTATTCGCATATCTGGTAATGTCCGTGCTGATTTCGCAGGTGGTGATAATATTAATGCAATAACCGATGCGGAATTAGCAAATGGTAAAAAAACTTATCGCACAACTTCACGTTTAACTCTTATTTTCCAAGCTGCTTCTGAAACGGAATTAGGAACACTCCGTTCATATGCAGAACTTCGCTCACAATGGAGCAAAGGAAAAGATAATTCCGGTGGACAACTTCGTGCTGCTTATATAGAAATTGGTGGTTTTCGTGTAGGTCTTGATAAAACGATTTTCGACAGTTGGACCGGTGGTTATGGTAAAGTTATAAATAATGACAGCATAGCACCAGCAGGTGATATACGCACTAACGTTATCTCTTACACTTTTAATGCTGACTCTGGTTTTTCCGCTATTGTCGGAGTTGAATTGGGTAATGCTTCAGGCCCTTCTCTTAAAACAAACGCTGGTGATAATATCGACTATTATTATATCGATAAAAATAGCAAAATTGTTCGTGTTGATGATACAGATCTTCCTAGCAAACAAACAAAAGACTATAATCCCAATGTCTTATTTGGTATGAAATTTATGCAAAAATGGGGTGGTGTTTCAACTATTTTCGCTTATGACGCTTACTACAAAAAATGGGCTGCTAAGACACGTGTAGATTTTAATGTTAACAATAATTTGAATCTTTGGGCAATGGGAGGTTATAAAAACAACCTAGATTACTATATAGTAAATACTGTAGAGGGTTCTAACAATGTATTATCACGTCAGAATACGACCATTTATGCAAACTGGGGTGGTAAATGGGCAGCGTGGGCTGGCGCAACTTACAAAATCAATCCAAAAGCAAATTTGAATGCTCAAGTATCTTATAGTGCTATAAAAACTTTCGCAACATCCGTTAATATTGCATATAAACTGATTCCAGGATTTGTTATTACACCTGAACTAACTTATCTTTCTTGGAAGGATGACCGTACTTTCAAAGGTAAAGCAAGTAATGACACACACTATAGCAATGCTTTGAATGGAAAAAGTGCTTTGCAAAGTATGATTCGTTTTCAACGTTCATTCTAATCCCTGACAAATTATGCTTATAGAAACTGGTAACTTTAGGTTACCAGTTTCTTTTTTACTGATAACATTTGTAATAATTACAAATCTCTTATAATATTGAACTCATTGATAATTATCTAATAAAGTAACAACTTCACTATATATATTACAAGTGTTCTACTAATAATATTGCTATACCTTTTATATCAATGGATTACTTATGAAATAAATCATAAGCATATATTTTTTATTTATACTATTTCTCTAATATTGTAGGTTGATTACTTACAATTTTTCTTGAGCCCATTCAAAAAACATTCTTAAATTACTCAAAATACATCTTTGCAATTGACAATATGAGTATTTCAGCTGATCATAATTATATAAATAAATGCTCTGATTGGGAATGGATTACATATATAGACATTACAAAAATATTTTTATTGATTTACTCAAAATAAATTTTCTGAACTTTATCAAATCTGTATTGATACAAAAAATGATATTGTGCATAATCTTTAATTTATTGAGTTGAACGCATCCCTGATAACCTTGCAAAAGCGTTTTTTCACTACGAATCTATAAGGAAAAAGTTTGTGCAAAAAAACACTCCATTAATTAGTTTTTCTCCGTTCCCCGCTTCACGCAAAATTTATCAAAAGAGCCTTCTCTTTCCCAACGTGCACGTACCATTCCGTGAGATTTCTCTGGTAGATAATAATCATGAAAAAACTTTAAAGGTTTATGATACTTCAGGTCCTTATACCGATGAAGATGCAACTCTTGATATTACAAAAGGATTGCCTGACATTAGCACACCTTGGCTATCCGAACGTTCTGATATCGAATCCTATCCGGCTCGATTAATTCAACCTGCAGATAATGGTTTTACTCATGATAAAAATCTTGCACCAACTTTTGAACAAATTCGCCCTGTTTTCCGCGCAAAAAATGATAAAGCAGTTACACAAATGGCTTATGCACGTGCAGGTATTATTACCGCAGAAATGGAATATGTTGCTATACGTGAAAATGAAGGTTTGGTAGCAAAAGATCAAAAAAAAATATCGGGTGAAACATTCGGCGCATCAATACCAGAAACCTATACTGCAGAGTTTGTTCGTAATGAAATTGCTTGCGGACGCGCTATTATTCCTAAAAATATCAATCACCCAGAATGCGAACCAATGATTATTGGGCGTAATTTTCGTGTTAAAATTAATGCTAATATCGGTAATTCAGCAGTTACTTCATCTATGGCAGAAGAAGTTGAAAAGATGATTTGGGCCATTCGTTGGGGTGCGGATACAGTTATGGATCTTTCAACAGGTCGTAATATTCATAATATTCGTGAATGGATTATTCGTAACTCTCCTGTTCCCATTGGAACTGTCCCGATTTATCAAGCACTCGAAAAAGTACATGGCATTGCCGAAAATTTAACATGGGATATTTTTCGTGACACTTTAATTAAACAAGCAGAACAGGGTGTTGATTATTTTACTATTCATGCAGGATTAAGATTACCCTTCATCCCCTAACAATTAATCGCATAACAGGTATTGTTTCACGAGGTGGCTCTATTATGGCTAAGTGGTGTCTTCATCACCATAAAGAAAATTTTTTATATGAACATTTTGATGAAATTTGTGACATTGCACGCATGTATGATGTCTCTCTTTCATTAGGAGATGGATTGCGTCCAGGCTCTATTGCGGATGCAAACGATGAAGCCCAATTTGCAGAACTTAAAACTTTGGGAGAACTAACAAAAGTTGCATGGGAAAAAGATGTACAGGTTATGATTGAAGGACCTGGTCATGTACCAATGCATAAAATTAAAGAAAATATGGAAAAACAATTAATCCTCTGCCATGAAGCACCTTTTTATACTTTGGGCCCTCTTACAACTGACATTGCTCCTGGATATGATCATATAACATCAGCGATTGGTGCCGCCATGATTGGTTGGTTTGGTACTGCCATGCTTTGCTATGTAACACCTAAAGAACATCTAGGGCTACCAGATAAAAATGATGTAAAAACTGGGGTAATTACTTATAAAATTGCGGCTCATGCCGCCGATCTTGCTAAAGGTTTGCCCGGAGTGCAATTGCGCGATAATATCCTTTCACGTGCACGATTTGACTTTCGATGGCGTGATCAATTTAATCTTTCTCTTGATCCAGATACAGCACGCTCTTTTCACGATGAAACAATGCCTAAAGATGCGCATAAATTGGTGCATTTTTGCTCTATGTGTGGACCTAAATTCTGCTCAATGCGTATTTCCCATGATATCCGTGGTGTAGCAACAAAAAGAAAAAAAGAAGGTATGATTGCTATGGCTGAAAAATATCAAAAAAATGGTGATCTCTACATAGAAAATGCTCCCTCTAGAAAAGAGAAAGCAAACAATTGAAAAATATTCTTATCAAAGGTGCAGGTATAGGCGGTTTAACAGCTGCTTTTATGCTACAACGAAAAGGTATCCCTGTCACTGTATCTGCCCCTCTCCATTCTCCTATAGGGACCGCAAGCTGGTATGCAGGAGGTATGTTAGCACCTTACTGTGAAAAAGAAAGCTCTGAACAAATCATCGAAGATCTTGGTATACAAGCTATGCAATGGTGGAAAGAAATACTTCCTGATATTGTAGCACAAAAAGGTACTCTGGTTGTTGCTCCTACGCGAGATATAACAGAGCTCGAACGCTTCTCAATGCGTACAAATAATCACAAAATCATAGACAATACAGAAATAGCACATCTTGAACCCGATCTTGCTGGACGTTTTAACCGTGCACTTTTTTACGAAACTGAAGCGCACATTGATCCACGCAAAGCACTGATCACTTTAAAAGAGATTCTTATAAAAAATGGAGCTTGTTTTGTTGATATAGGAATATGCGAAGAGAATTTTAATACTGTCATTGATGCAACAGGGATAGCACGTTTAGGCAAAGACAAAAATATACGAGGAGTTCGCGGTGAAATGCTTCTAGTACGCAGCACAGATATTAAAATTTCTCGTCCAATTCGTCTTCTCCACCCACGTACTCCACTCTATGTAGTCCCTAGACAAAATAATGTCTTTATGATTGGAGCAACAATGATTGAAAGTGACTTTAGTGGTGCTATCTCAGCAAGATCAATGATGGAATTTCTTAACGCAGCTTATACTCTTCACCCTGCCTTTGCTGAAGCAGAAATTATTGAATCTGGTGTTGGTATTCGCCCGTGCTATCCTGATAATTTACCTTATGTTCACAAACATGATAATCATATTTCTATTAATGGATTTTATAGACATGGTTTCCTTTTATCTCCAGAAATGGCAAAACAAGCAGTAAAATTAGCGTTGGAATAAAACATGAAAATATCTGTTAACGGTGAAATAATTGAAACAAAAGTAACCTCCCTCAAATTACTTCTTGACGAATTAGGTTATGAAGGTAATTGGTTAGCAACAGCTGTTAATGCTGAAGTTGTTTCTGTTGATGAACGAAATCAATTTGTCTTGCACGAAGGAGATAGAATTGAAATTCTAAGTCCAATGCAAGGAGGCTAAAGCGATGTTGAATTTTTATGGACGCGAATTCTCTTCCCGTCTTTTATTAGGTACAGGTCAATATCCCTCACCAGAAGTTCTTCGTAAAGCTATTCATAAATCTGGTACAGAAATTATAACAATTTCATTACGCCGAGAAACTGCAGGAGGAAAACAGAGCGGACAATTTTGGCAATTTCTTAAAGAGCTTGACGTAACTGTGCTGCCGAATACTGCTGGCTGTTATACTGTTAAGGAAGCAGTAACAACAGCCCAATTAGCACGAGATCTCTTTAAAACGCATTGGATTAAATTAGAAGTTATTGGTAATCCAGATACATTACAGCCAAATGTTTTTACTTTAGTCGAAACAGCGCAAATTTTAAATAATGAAGGATTTCAAATTTTTGCCTATACAACAGACGATCTTATTGTTGCTGAAAAACTCTTTGAAGTTGGCTGCCGTGTCATTATGCCTTGGTGTGCGCCTATTGGATCTGCTAAAGGTCCCCGTGATACTGATGGATTACGTTCTATCCGTGCATATCTTCCTGATCTTACTCTTGTTATCGATGCTGGTATTGGACGTCCATCACATGCTACCATTGCTATGGAGCTTGGCTATGATGCAGTACTACTCAATACAGCTATTGCTAAAGCTGGTGATCCTGTATTAATGGCTGAAGCATTTTCTAAAGCTATTACAGCAGGACGTATGGGTTACAAAGCAGGATTACTTGAAGCACGCAACGTAGCAGTTCCTTCAACACCAGTTATTGGAAAAGCAATATTTTCATGAAACTTGACCCATTTTATCTCATTGTTGATAGTGCAGATTGGGTTGAACGTTTAGTTCCCTTTGGGATTAAGCTGATACAATTACGCATAAAAGATGAAGATACAGAAACAATTATTCAACATATAAAACGAGCAAAGAATATATGTAATAAATTTAAAGCCCAGTTAGTCATTAACGACTATTGGAAAATAGCCATTGACGAAAAATGTGATTTTATTCACCTTGGACAAGACGATTTAAAAAATGCTGATATTTTGGCAATCCGTAAAAGTGATATAAAATTGGGCCTTAGCACTCATGATGAACACGAATTAGATATAAGTTTATCTATATCTCCTGAATATATTGCACTTGGTCCTATTTATCCAACAATTTTTAAAAAAATGAAATGGGCTCCACAAGGACTAGAAAAAATCAAGCAATGGCGAAAGAAAATTGGTTCTTTGCCTTTAGTAGGTATTGGTGGTTTAACACCAGAACGTGCAATCAATATTTTAACAGTTGGAGCAAATAGTGCCGCTGTTGTCACTGATGTTATTTTAAATAAAAAGCCAGAAGAACGTGTCCAACAGTGGATAAAGGTGACTCAAGCATGGCGCTAATGCCTTCTATACTTATTGTTGCAGGTACTGATCCAACAGGAGGAGCCGGTATTGTTCGTGATATAGAAACAGCAACACATTTTCAAACAAAAGCAAGTTTAGCCATCACAGCTGTCAACGTACAAGATAACAACCATGTTGCTGAAATTGTGCCCATGAGCAAAGAAACTGTTGCTGCACAAATGCGTATTGCCCTCAAAAACAATTCAATACATGCAATCAAAATCGGTATGACAGGAACCCAAGCAATTATAGAAGGGATCTGTGATATCTTAAAAGATTATCACCATATTCCAACCATTCTTGATCCCGTGCTTATTGCCTCATCAGGAGGGCAACTTACCACAGAAAAAATCACAGATATTATGCTCAATAAATTGCTTCCTCACATTGATCTTTTAACACCCAATATGGCAGAGCTCGCTCTTCTCAGTAAAAGCTCTTTGACTTCTAATCATGAAGAAGCAATCCACCAAGCACAAAAACTTCTTTCATTTGGTCCACGCCATATATTAATAAAAGGTGGACATACCGAAAGTAATTTCGCAACAGACAGCTTAATTAACAAAACTGAAGTTATAAATATTTCCTCTCCGCGTTTAAAAGGAACAATGCGCGGAACAGGTTGCATTCTTTCAAGCGCTATTGCTGCAAATCTAGCGTTAAAACAATCGATGATTGAAGCCATAAAAAATGCGAAAGCATACACTTACACATTATTTCTGGAGCATTGTCAAAAGGATCATTAAAATCTAATACCACTCCATTTTCCGAAAATATACTGAACTTCTATTCGCAATAAACATATTATAAATCTTGAAGAATAATCCTTCTTAGTCTATTGCTTTATAGATCAATACAAAGCAAAAAGAAAAATGTCAAAAAAAGATAAAGATGTAATCTTAAATGAAGATCTACTCAGCTTCTATAAAGAAAGTGGTGTTGACACTGCGCTTACTGATGTTCCTATTGATCACTTTAATCAAGCTATCCCTTTAGAACCGCAATTAAACCAAGCATGCGATATCTCCTATCATCAAAAAATATCACCAACTATAAAATCGCATACTCCTTTACTTAATAATCCGGATAAAACGCAACCCGTGCTCTCAGCTGTAGAGATAGCAAAAAATGCTCAAACACTTGATGAGCTGAAATCTGCCCTTCTTTCTTTTAACGGCTGCTTATTAAAACTAACAGCCCAAAATACCTGTTTTTCTGATGGAACAGCAGGAAGTCCTCTTATGCTCATAGGAGAAGCTCCAGGACGAGAAGAAGATATACAAGGAATTCCATTTGTAGGAAAAGCAGGCATACTACTCAACAAAATACTCGCATCAATTGGTCTCACAAGACAAAATGTTTATATAGCAAATACTATTCCCTGGCGTCCACCAGGAAACCGCACACCAACACCACGCGAAATTGCATTATGTCGCCCTTTTATTGAACGTCAAATTTTATTAGCAAAGCCTCGTATTCTCATAGCGCTGGGAAGCACTGCCGTGCAATTTTTTACGGGAATTCAGAGTGGCATTATTCGAATAAGAGGAAAATGGCTTACTTATGAAAATGAAGATCTTAAAATACCTGTTATGCCAACTTTTCATCCTGCTTATCTTTTACGAACGCCTAGTCAAAAAAAGCTCACATGGATAGACTTTTTAGAAGTAAAAAACCGTTTAAATAATCTTTAATCATTTTTAAATTCTGCCTTTTCTTAATAAATAAGTGGCCTTTCAACAAATTAACCTCCCCCAATATAGCAAGGAAAACAATTATGAAGCAAGAAATAATTCCTGTTTATCATTTAGAAGATTACCAACAAACACCCTATGCTATACCTAAAACACAACTTAATTTCTGTCTGGAACCAACAAAAACTGTCGTCCAAGCAACATTATCTATTGAACCTCGTAAACATACAAAAGAGTTAACGCCCCTTATACTTTCCGGTGACGAACTGACATTAGTTTCTGTTACTATCAATGGAGAAAAATTAGCCCAAAATGCTTATAAAAGCACTCCTTCGAACTTAGAAATTATTGCTCCTCCCGCAACTCCTTTCACATTACAAATAGTGACAGAATTGAATCCTAAAAGTAACCATCAACTTATGGGACTTTATCTTTCAAATGGTGTTTACTGTACACAATGCGAAGCAGAAGGCTTTCGTCGCATTACTTATTTTTATGACCGTCCCGATATTCTTTCTACCTATTCAGTAAAAATTGAAGCAGATTCTCAAACGATTCCAATCTTACTTTCTAATGGTAACCTCATTGAAACAGGAACTCTTGAGAATAACAGGCATTTTGCTCTTTGGGAGGATCCTCATCCAAAACCATCTTATCTTTTTGCTTTAGTTGGTGGAAATCTTGACAAACTTGAAGATCATTTTATCACAGCTTCCGGACGATATATCAAACTTGGTATCTATGTGGAAAAAGGTAAAACTAAACAAGCGATTTATGCTATGGATGCCCTCAAACGTTCCATGCATTGGGATGAACAATGTTTCGGGCGTGAATATGATTTAGATGTTTTCAATATTGTCGCTGTCTCTGACTTTAATATGGGTGCAATGGAAAACAAAGGTCTTAATATCTTTAATGATAAATATGTTCTTGCAGATCCTGAAACAGCAACGGACAAAGATTATAGAAATATTGAACGCATCATTGCACATGAATATTTCCACAATTGGACTGGTAATCGCATTACCTGTCGTGACTGGTTTCAACTTTGTTTAAAAGAGGGATTAACTGTCTACCGTGATCAGGAATTTTCTGCAGATCAAAATATACGTAGTCTGCAAAGGATTGAAAACATAAAAACGTTGAAAGCTACGCAATTTCCTGAAGACTCTGGTCCTCTTTCTCATCCTGTACGCCCCCGTCAATATAGTCAAATCAATAATTTTTATACTACAACTATCTATGAAAAAGGAGCAGAAGTAGTGCGTATGATACGTACTATATTAGGCGCTGTACTCTTTCGTAAAGGTATGGATCTCTATTTTCAACGTCATGATGGACAAGCTTGTACTATTGAAGATTTTATCGCTTGTTTTGCTGAAGTATCGGACCAAGATTTCTCACAATTTATGCTATGGTACGAACAAGCAGGCACCCCTCATGTAGAAATTGATAGCTACTATAATGATGGTACTTTAACAATTCATGCAAAGCAATATATTCCACCAACACCACACCAAAATAATAAGGAACCCATGCTTATCCCTATTGCCTTTGGTCTATTAGGACCTGAGGGACAATCACTCACCTATGAAGGTGATACAACTATTCAATCAGATGTTATGTTACTTTCTAAGGAAGCTCAAACCTTTCAATTAAAAGAACTGCATGATAAACCTGTCTTATCACTCCTGAGAGATTTTTCTGCCCCTATTATTTTACAAACTCCATTTAATGAAAACGAACTGATTTTTCTTGCTCAAAATGATAGCAATCAAATCAATCGTTGGCAGTCACTGAATACTCTAATAACACAAGCCCTTATTAGAGCCATTCAAGATAAAACACTCGAAAAAGCAACCATGCCCTCTAACTTATTAAAGCTGATTAAAACCATCATCAAAGATGAAAGCCTAGAGCCGGAATTTCGGGCATTTTGTTTAAATTTACCAAGTGAAAGTGAACTTGCACACGCAATTGGGAAAAATATCGATCCAGATCGAATCTATGATGTACGTAATCAATTTTTAGCTTCTATTGCACACACCCATCAAGAACTTTTCACAAAATTCTATGTACAGATGCAGGTACAAGAATCTTATTCGCCAAATGCTAAACAAACTGGAAAAAGAGCACTACGCAATACTATATTAGACTATCTCTCTATTGCCGAAGCTAATCCAAAGCGTGCTGCCACACAATATGCAGTGTCTGATAATATGACCGATCGTATTGCCAGCATAACAATTTTAGTACAACGCTTTAACAAAAGCGAACAAGCGCAAAATGCTTTAAACGATTTTGAGAATCGATATTATCATGATCCTTTGGTCATGGATAAATGGTTTTCAATTCAAGCAATGGTTGCAGGAGCATCAACACTTGATCGTGTTCAAAAACTCATAACACATCCGCTTTTTTCACAAGATAATCCTAATAGAGTACGTGCTTTGATTGGCGCTTTTGCCTCTGGTAACCAAACGGGTTTTAACAGGATTGATGGTGCATCTTATCATTTCCTATGCCAAACTATTTTAGAAATTGACCCTAAAAATTCACAACTTGCTTCACGATTATTAACAATTATGCGCTCTTGGAAACAATTGGAACCTATTCGACAGAAAAAACTCGAATCTGCATTAAAAACAATCGCAACAGCAGCAAAATTATCAAGCGATGTGACGGATATTATTAATCGTATCCTTGCCTAAAATAAAAATATTGATAATTAAATCGTTGTAATATTGCTCTATTAATGAATCGAATTTAGTTCTTTTGAGGCTTTCATAAAAATAAGCCTATAAATAAGCTATTCTAACCTGTTTATAAGTAATATTAAAGTTCTTTTAAGTTTCACAATTTATACTCATTAGAGTAAAATTATTCTTTTTTTTAAAAAAAAAGACTAGACAGAAGACTCTTGTTTTGATTCATTAGGCTTGTTGAACTGTTATAAGTACCAAAACAGTTTGCTAGTTACATTATTCATGATTAAAGGACCCCAGAAATGGCTAAATTGGACGCGTATAACGCGGCCACAAGAATGCGTTCTGATTCAAAACCAAGCACTTCAAACTGCAAGGTAGGAGTAGCAGGTATTTCTAGTTCAACTTACCAGAAACTCCTCTTTATCGAACCTTGGTTGCGACGTTCTATTCCGTTCGCCATTATTATATCTTTGATTGTATTAGCAATAATACGCTTTGCATCACTTTATGATTGGCGCCATACAATTGACAATAATGCGCGCTCTACGCTTTCTCTTTTATCCTCCTCTATCGTAAATAAAATCAACTATGATTTACTGGCTTTTACTCAACCAAAAAAAGTAGCTGGTCTTTCTCATAATCATTTACAAAATATTTTGATAAACTTTCATCATCACAGCTTTCCTAACATCAATCCTATGATAGCTATCCTTGATAGCAATGGAAATATCTTAACCTCATCTAATTCAGAAATAATTTCAGAAAAATCTTTACAAGATTTTATTTCTGAAAATATCGATTCATTGCCTCTCAAAAAAAATACTGGAATAATAGAAATTACAATAGGGAAAGAACTTGCTCTCGCTTCATTCAACCAAACAGACAATGGCCAATATAGGGTATTCATTAGTGCAACAAAAAAACATATCTATACGGAATGGCAAAAAAAACTCTCATTAAATATAACTTTATTTATAGGAACAGTGAGTATTATTTTAGTTCTTCTCTATGCTTATTATAACCAAATCATACGAGCGCGTAATACAGATCTGATTTCAGAAAAAATTCAAAATCGAATTGATATGGCTATGATGCGCGGACGTTGCGGATTATGGGATTGGAATATGGCAAGTGGACGCGTTTATTGGTCACGAGCAATGTATGAAATGCTTGGCTATGAACCTCAAAATGCGCTGTTATCAATTTCTCAAATTACTGCTATCATTGACCCAAAAGATGCCAATTTTTTTGAACTCGCTCAAGAATTAATGGATAGCAAAAAAAAATATATCGACATTAATGTACCTATGCGTCACGCTAAAGGCTATTATGTATGGATGCGCATTCGTGCCGAAGTAACCGATGAAGAAGAACCTCACTTGGTTGGCATTTCCTTTGATATTAGTGAACAACATCAATTTGTTGAACAAACTGCACAAGCTGATCTTCGTATTCGTGATGCGATTGAAAATATTTCTGAATCTTTTGTTTTGTGGGATTCAGAAGGGCGTCTAGTTATGTCTAATAGCAAATTTTGTGAATATGCTGCTATCCCTAAACAGATGCTACAATCAGGAATCGAACGTGCAACTGTTGAAGCCATGTCACGTCCTGCTATCAGTGAATATCCTCTCAAAATAGATGAAACTGGCAACTTAACGAGTATTCGCCAAACTGCAGATGGCTACTGGCTAAAAATTAATGAGAGACGCACACAAGATGGAGGGCTTGTTTGTGTTGGTACTGATATATCTGAACTTAAACAACAACAAGAAAAATTTGAAGACAGTGAAAGGCGACTTTTTTCATTTATTCAAGAACTAAAACGTGCCCGAGGAAATGCTCAACAACGTGCTACAGAAGTTGAAAAGCTTAATAAAAGCCTACAAGAAGAAAAAGAGCGAGCCGAAAGTGCTAACAAAGCTAAATCAGAATTTTTAGCCAATATCTCCCATGAATTGCGTACTCCTCTTAATGCTATTCTTGGTTTTTCAGAAATCATGTTGCAATCTACCTTTGGCCCCCTCGGTTCACAACGCTATAAAGAATATGTGCATGATATTCATAATTCAGGAACCCATCTTCTAACTCTTATCAACGATATCCTTGATATGTCAAAAATCGAAGCTGGAAGATTCACTCTTGACCGTAAAAATATCAACCTTGAACCAATTATCAGTGAAACAATTCGTACGCTAACACCACAAGCACAAGCGAAAAAGATTTCTCTTACAACAAATATTGAACAAAAACTTCATGCTAATGTTGATTGCCGCGCTATGAAACAAATTTTTCTTAATCTTATCTCTAATGCTGTTAAATTCACACCTTCTGGCGGCAGTATTGATATCCGTGCTTTCCAGAAAAATAATAATCTTATCTTTAGTATTAAAGATACAGGTGTCGGTATTCCTCAAGAAGCAATCAAAAAACTTGGACAGCCTTTTGAACAAGTTGAAAATCAATTTACCAAAACCCACCCCGGCTCAGGCCTTGGACTGGCTATATCCCGTTCTTTACTAGAATTACATAAAGGGAAACTAGAAATCACTTCTAAAGAAGCAAAAGGCACAATCGTAACGATTATAATGCCAATTCAACAAAATTAACTCTTTAAATATCGTTCACGTTGTAGCAAAATTTGTTTGCGTTGAATACCCCAACGATAACCAGACAAAGCACTATTCTTATGAACTACACGGTGGCAAGGGATTACTAATGCTAATTTATTACATGCACATGCATTAGCAACGGCACGGTATGCTTTTGGCATACCAATATTTTGTGCTAACTCTTCATAAGAAATTGTTTCTCCACATTGTACTTCACATAACGCAGCCCAAACTTTCTTCTGGAAAACCGTACCATTTATATCTAATAGAAAATTGTGTTTCTTCACCAATTTAGGAGTTTCAATCATTTCTACAATACACTCTATATCTTGATGCAATGCAAAATCATCCACATCGTGTTTTATATCAGTAAAACGCACTTCTAATTCTTGAAACAACTGTGTAGTTACATCTCCTAAAGCAATATAACAAAGACCTTTATGAGACTTCACCACCGTAAGATTCCCTATCGATGTTTCCCTAGCTACCACAATAACTACAGCCTGTTTGCTCTTGTTTTTTCTCCTCTTTATTATATCTTGTGATATCTTTAAATTCACAAAAATCTCCTAAAAATTAAACCTCTATCCATAAACAAATAACCTTATTCCAAATGTGAAATACTGTTACTCTTTTAGCTACAATTTTACATATAAAATGCATAATTAAATTGAACATAAAGATAAATTATAAGAAGTACTTTTAACAACCGCTTTTAGTTAATAGAGAGGAGAATAGTTGCTTAAAAGAAAGCTTATCTATTTAATAAACTCACCTGCCTTACTGATTGACAATAAAAAATTTTATTTATTAATCAGAAGGAAATAAGGAATATTATAATATTCATGGCTTATTTTAACATACGTTGATTTTTTATACTAAAAAGTCAATGTGTGATTACATAAGAGCATTATATCTAGCTTCCCATGACTTGTGTAAAGATTGTACGTACTGATTGTCCTATTTCTTCAATTAATTTTTCAACACGTGGCAAATCAGGCTCACCTATACTACGCAACAAAAGGTCACTCAACCCAGATGGTATATCATCAGGATTAAGAGAACCATTTAAACAAAGACGTATAATTTGATTCAAATTTGTATAAAGACAATAAGCGTAATGTAAATCAGAAATCAATGATTGACTTAGAAAATCCGTTGGCAAACGAGAAAGAATATCAGCTGTAGTTGCTCCAATTTGAAAATCAATAACATGAGTTATAAGAGCAAACTGAGCAATAAATTCAAGATCCATAATACCACCAGGTATAGTTTTTAAATCCCATCGATTCGCCGGTGGTTTTTCTATTTCAATTAAAGCACGCATTTCACTCACTTCTTTTGCAACTCTCTTTTTATCACAAGGACGTGCAATAATCGCGCTTACTTCATTTTCTAATTTTCGCAAAAAATCGGCATCTCCCGCTATGCCCCTTGCACGGGTTAAAGCAAGATGTTCCCATATCCAAGCTTCCTGGCGCTGATATTTTCTAAAAACCTGAAAAGGAACAGCAATAGGCCCTTTATTACCCAATGGGCGTAGTCTTAAATCAACAGTATAAAGAATTCCTTGATTTGTAGAAGTAGATAAAGCAGAAACAAAACGTTGTGTTAAACGCGTATAATATTGAGAGACATAGAGTGGCTTTTCTCCATCAGACATTTCTATATCTTCGTCATGTTCATACAATAAAATAAGATCGACATCCGATCCTGCAGTTAATTCACAGCTTCCTAACTTACCCATACCTAATATGCCAATACGTCCCCCTTTAATATGGCCATGGTGATGAAAAAATTCTTCCTGAACAGCAATAAGTGTTTTTGCAATCATGAGATCAGCAAGCGCAGTAAAAGCAAGGCCTGCTCTATCTCCCTTAATTGTACCATTCAAAAGCCGAATACCAATCAAAAAACGCTGTTCACCAGCAAAAATTCTTAGATGTTCAAGAATTTCTTCACAAGTAGTGACACCTTCAAGAAAATATTTTAAACGATTTTCTAAATAATTTTTTGTTGGTAATTCTGAAAAAATTGCTGGATCCAGCATCCCATCGAAAACGTGTGGTGTACGTGTAATAATCTCAGCAAGACGTGGTGCAGCACCCATAATACAAACCAACATATCTAAAAGTGGTGGATTCGATTGCAACAAACTAAAAAGCTGTATTCCCGAAGGCAAACCTTGCAAAAAACTATCAAAACACAACATTGTCTCATCTGCTCTTTTGGTAGCACCAAAAGCCTTTAAAAGCGATGGTGTAAGCTCTGTTAATCTTTCACGCGCTTCAGCAGATTGAGTCGCCTTATAACGCCCACAATGTAACGTCCGCATAATACGACAAATATCACTTGCTCTTTCAAAGCCTAAACGACTTAATGTAATAAGTGTTTCAGGATCATCTTCCTCACCTGTAAAAACCAAGTTACCAATTTCTAAGCCAAGTTCTTGCTCATGCTCAAACAGTGCAGCATAATGCTTTTCAACTATCAAAAGTGTTTCTAGCAAATCATGAATAAAACAGCGGCTATCTTGATATCCCATCAAATATGCAACGCTTGTAAATCGAGCAACTTCTTCTGGCAAAATATGCGTTTGTTCATCTGCAAGCATTTGAATACGGTGCTCAACATTACGTAAAAAAGTATAGCTTTTTATAAGACTATCTTTAATTTCCTCTCCAATCCAACCAAGCTTGCAAAGCTCTGCTAACATCTCAACTGTTTCACGTCCACGTAATTGAGGTAAGCGTCCTCCAGCAATTAACTGTTGTGTTTGCACAAAAAACTCAATCTCACGAATGCCCCCTCGTCCCAACTTAATATTATGACCATAAGCAGCAATTTTCCCATAATTTTTATAGGTATGGATTTGGCGTTTAATAGAATGAATATCAGCAATAGCTGCATAGTCTAAATATTTTCGCCATACATAAGGAGAAAGTTCTTTAAGAAAATTAAAACCTGCATCAATATCACCTGCTACTGGACGTGCTTTAATCATGGCTGCACGTTCCCAATTTTGACCACGTCCTTCATAATAACGCAGAGCAGTCCTAACAGGCAATGCTAAAGGTGTTGAACCTGGATCCGGTCGTAGTCGCAAATCGAGCCGAAAAACATACCCTTCAGCAGTACGTTCTTGAATGATATGGATTAATCGGCGCACCATTTTTGAAAATATATCAATACTTTCATAGAGATCTCCCACATGAGGAGACATTTCATCAATTAAAATAATCAGATCAATATCAGAAGAATAATTAAGTTCTTCAGCACCAAATTTTCCCATACCTAAAACAATTAAACCACAATCTTTCTCTGGTGTATCACGGTTAGCTAAACTTATTTTTCCGCAATCATGTGCTTCTCTCAAAAGAAAACGTAAAGCCGCGCCTAATGCTGCTTCACCAAGACGTGTTAGCCATACACAAGAAACCTTATAAGTAAAAACACGAGCTAAATCAGCTAAAGCAATAAGAGTATGTGCTTCTCTTTTTTTGCACCTTAAAGCTGCCATTAATGAAGTTTCATGAAGCATTTCAGCTCTATCAGTAGAAGCAATATCTGCTATAATTTGACTTAGCCTTGTTTCTATATCTACAGTCAATAAAGGACTAAGATAAGAGGGATTTGCTATCAAAACTCCACGCAAAAAAGGAGACAAGGTCATAACCGCACAGATGAAGTCAACTTGCTCTCCTCCACCTACAATATAGGAAACCAATGCTTCTAAATTCTCTTTCCTTGCTTGTTCTTCAATATCTTTCAACCACTGCGAACCACTCTCATCAAGAGGGCGTAAAGGAAAAAGCTGTGTTTTTAAAAAAGCTGTTTTCATCTGCATTCCATCAAGAAAGCATTTTAATTTTCATTTTATTGGATCACAAAATTAGAATAAGGCAATACCTATAAAATAACCAAGCAATAATAACTTAAGGAAACAATAAAACAGCTCTCAATCCTGGATTTGCATTTTCAAGCAACAATTCGCCTCCATGAAGTTTCATAACAGCTTTTGCTATACTTAAACCAATACCAAAACCAGGTTGTGTGCGACTTTCTTCAAGACGAACAAATCGTTCTATCACTTTTTCACGCTTATCTTCTGCAATTCCTGGACCATTATCACTAACTACAACAAGCAAACGTCTGCCATCATGCTCCATTGACAAAGAAACCTCTGCCTTCTTTTCACCTATAGATGCATACTTAATTGCGTTATCAATAAGATTAAAAATTGATTGTGTAATAAGCTCACGATTCAGCTTGAGCTCTTTATCAAAAGTATGTCCCAATCGAAGTAAAATACCAGCTTCTTCGGCAAAAGGTTCATAAAATTCAACTGCATCTTCAAGAATCAATTTTATATTCATTATTTCAAGATTCTCAATTGAACTACCTGCTTCAATACGCGAAATCATTAAAATAGCACTAAAAGTACGAATAAGATAATCCGATTCAGCAATAACATCATCCAGAACTTGCCGATATTCAAGCTCTGTTTTTTTCCCTAAAAGGGCTTCTTCAGCACGATTTCGAAGACGGGTTAGTGGTGTCTTAAGGTCATGGGCAATATTATCTGATACCTGACGCAAACCGGTATTTAATTCTTCAATGCGATCTAACATAACATTAAGATTAACTGATAATCGATCAAACTCATCACCCGCCCCAGAAACAGGTAAGCGTCCGCTAAAATCACCATTCATCAAACGCTGTGATGCATCTGTTACACGATCAATCCTTTGTAATGCCCGCCTACCAATAAAAAACCATATTAACAAAGCGCCTCCAACCATTGCTGCAAGAGCAATCATAACGGCTTTACGAATAACTGTTACAAACCGTTCCGGTTCATCCAAATCTCGCCCAACAAGAAGCTTCATAGTATTGGGTAAATCAATAATGAACGCTAAAGCACGATGTTTATTTGGTCCATTTATTTGGCCATTTTCTCCAAAGCGTGAATACAAAAAAGAATGAGAAAGAGAGCCCTTATACTGAAGAAGCCCAGGTTCAATATGGGCAACATTCCCTGCCAAAACACGGCCCATTGGATCAGTGACAAGATAAAGAAAAGCCCCTGGTTGTCGTGAACGATAATTAATAGTCCGCATTAATAAAGGGAGTCCACCATAATTATAAGTACTCTCGATATTCCTTAATTCTTCACGTAAAGCTTGCTCCGTCTGATCTATCAGTAATGAAATAGCGAATGCCGTCATATAAAGAGAAAGTCCCGCTGCAACTAATCCAAAAAGCAAAATATAGAGCGCAGAAAGCCTCAACGTAGTCGTGCGCATCATGTTGATTAAACGGTTCATATTTTTTTTTCTGGTGCCTTTAGCATATATCCTGCTCCACGAACTGTATGTAAAAGCGGAACATCAAAATCTTTTTCAATTTTTGCTCTTAAACGAGATATATGAACATCAATAACATTTGTTTGCGGATCAAAATGGTAATCCCAAACATTTTCCAAAAGCATCGTACGAGTGACAACCTGTCCAGAGTATCGCATTAAATATTCCAGTAAGCGAAATTCACGCGGTTGCAACATAATATTCTTATCACGACGTTTCACTATATGTGCTAACCGGTCAAGTTCGAGATCACCAACACAATAAACAGTTTCTGCTTCTTTCGGATTTTTTCGCCGTTGTAAAACTTCAACACGCGCAAGAAGCTCAGAAAAAGCATAAGGTTTTGTCAGATAATCATCTCCACCCGCACGCAAACCGGTTACACGATCGTCAACCTGGCCTAAAGCAGAAAGAATAAGAACTGGTGTTTCGTTGCCTTTTGCACGCAACTCAGTAACAATAGAAAGACCGTCACGATATGGAAGCATGCGATCAATAACCATCACATCATAATTTACCGTCTCTGCCAAAGCATAACCAGTATCTCCATCATAAGCAATATCAGCTGCATGCCCTGCTTCCAAAAATGCTTTTTCGAGATAACGCCCTGTCTCACGATCATCTTCGATAATGAGTATCTTCATAAAACGCATCTCCATTATTTTACTAAATGATTAATGAAACAGAAATTTCAATAAGTTTCTGTTTCACTTCTCATAAATGTTATTTTTTTAAAATTGGAAGAGCAATAAAACGATTCTGATCATTTGTTCGCACTTGCAATAATACCGCATTTCGCCCTAATTTTTTTGCATCTTTGATTGCATCAGTAATATCAGATGCTTTTTTGGCAGGTCTATTATTAACAGTTACGATAACATCACCAGGACGTATGCCCCTATCAGCTGCATCTGTATCCGAATCCACATCAGTTACAACCAATCCCATACCATCATCAGAAGGAGCTACAATCAAACCATAATCTTCTAATGTTTCATCTGAATTACCGTGCTCACTTGAATATTTTGCTCTCTCTCGTTGTCCCTCATCTGCTGGCATTGAATCAAGCTTAACCTTAACACTTTCCTCTTTACCTGATCTCCAAATTCCCAAAGTAACAGTTTCTCCGGGTGTAGTGTTTGCAATACGCTTTGCTAAATCACGTGCATCATTAATTTTTTCGCCATTAACCGCAATAATTACATCACCTGTTTTAACACCCGCCTTTGCTGCTGGCCCTTTGAGCGGATCAGTAATTAAAGCACCTTTAGCTTCTTTTAGACCAATTGAATCAGAAATTTCTTTTGTAACAGGTTGAATTTGAACACCGATCCAACCTCGCTGAACGGAACCTTTTTCCATAAGTTGTTTTACAACTTGTTTCGCTGTTGCTGAAGGAATCGCAAAAGCAATCCCAACATTCCCGCCAGAAGGAGAAAAAATTGCTGTATTAATTCCAACAACTTGTCCATTAAGATTAAAAGTTGGACCACCAGAATTACCACGATTAACAGCAGCATCAATCTGAATAAAATCGTCATAAACACCAGCACCAATATCACGTCCACGAGCAGAAACAATACCTGCTGTTACAGTTCCACCAAGGCCAAATGGATTCCCGACAGCAACAACCCAATCCCCCACATGAATTGTCGAGTCATCTGCAAAACCAACATATGGAAACTTCCGTTTATCATTTACTTTTAATACGGCAAGATCAGTTCGGGGATCTGCTCCAATAAGTTTTGCCTCAAATTCTGTACCGTCATCAAGAATAACAGAATAGCTCGTTCCATCTACAATTACATGATGGTTAGTAACAATATAACCATCAGGGGAGATAAAAAAGCCAGATCCAAAGGCTACAGGACGAAATTTACGCGAACGATTCAAAGGCTTATTATTAGGAAGAGTATGATTATAAAAATCTTTAAAAAATCTTTTCAAAGGATGTTGATCTGGCAACTGATCAATCCCTGGATTACTAAAAAAATTACTAAAGAACCGTTCTTCTTTTTTGGCATTACTTTTCACTTGCACGGAAACAACAGCTGCCTTTACTTTAGATACAACATCTGCAAATCCTTGTTGTTGTACTGAAGGAACAAATACAGGATTTGCATGGGTAGTTGTCACCCAAAAGTTTGATCCATTAAAAAACATCGTACTTGCTAAAAACGCAGAACAACTTACTGCTGTTAACATCATACGAAAATTTGATTTGACCATTTTTTATGCTCCTACTCAGTAATATTTTAATCATATCGTAATTAACAATAAAACAGTAAATATTACCGTTTCCTGTCTAAATTATTAAAGTTTTGTAAAGTCAATGATAAATAAATTCAAACGATAATAAATCTAAACTATCCGTTTAAATTCCTTGCTTTTCTTTTATCCATATTAAATTGCAATAATATTATAAACCGCTTCCATTAATTAACATCAAAAGAGATGAATGTCTTTCTGCTTGTCCATTTTATTTGAAATAAAATGAAGCTTATACCAATAATAATTATGATCAAAGGTGATAACCATAAAAACCACGTCGTTTTATTAAATGGTGGTGTTAGTAAAATAAACTCACCATACCGCTCAACAAGAAAATGAATAACCTGCTGATTATTATCGCCTGCTTTCAAGCGTTCACGAACTAAAAGACGTAAATCACGTGCTAATGAAGTATTTGAATCATCAATTGTTTGATTTTGACAAACTGGACAACGCAAATATGATGAAATATCACGAGCGCGCGCTTCGAGTACTGGATCCATTAAAATCTCATCTGGCTCTACCGCTCTCACTAATTGCATAGGAAAAATGAGAACAAAGAATGTAAAAGTCCAAAAGAAAAGCTTCCTCATCTTGATCCCTTTATAATCGATTGCAACCGACCTCCACGCATCCAATAATTTAAAAGAGATAATCCTCCTCCTACTGCCATCATGAATGCACCGAACCAAATACATATCACATAAGGTTTCCACCATATATGCACAACAAGCCCTTGATCATTTATACGACCAGGAGCAATATAAAATTGAGAAAATCCATGACTTTTGATACCAACTTCCGTTGTTGATCTATTTTGGCTTGAATAAAAACGTTTCGAGGCTATCACATTACTTATCATATTTTTGTTATCATATATTTTAAAATCAAATTGTATTGCCGAATAATTTGAACCTGCAATATTATGAACTTCATCAAAACGAATAGTCTTACCAGCTATCGTAACTGTTTCTCCTATTTGCATAATTAAAATACGTTCTTGCCCAAAAGTTGCAACACAGATAATGCCAAATAATGTAACTCCTAATCCCATATGCGCCAACGCAGCACCAAAAACAGACAACGGTAATCCCAAAAATCTCTTAACTCGTACTAAAAAAGGCACCTTATGATAGCCACTCTTACTCCAAAGATCAGCTAAACCACCCAAAAAAACAAAAACCGCGAGTCCAACGCCTAAAGCGGCAAAAATATCACGTAAAGAATCTACATAAAATGTTATAAAACACGCTACACAAGCTAATGCAAATACAAACCATAATCGTTCGAAAACTGCAAAAAAATCGCCATGTTTCCAAGCTATCATCGGGCCAAATGGAACAAATAGCAAGAGTACCATCATTAAAGGTCCAAATGTAAAATTAAAAAAAAGAGCGCCTACAGAAATTTTTTGCCCCGTTAATGTCTCAAAAAAATAAGGGTAGAGTGTACCAATTAAAACTGTTGCTGTTGCTGTTATGAGAAGCAAATTATTTAAAATAATAAAACCTTCACGCGAAACTGGATAAAAAAATCCCCCTGTTTTCAAAATAGGCATCCGTATAGCAAAAAGAAGAAGCGCACCTCCTGTGAAAAAAAACAAAATAGCAAGAATTGCCTTCCCACGTGTTGGATCAACAGCAAAACTATGCACAGACATTAAAATACCCGAACGAACAAGAAAAGTTCCCATAAGAGAAAGAGAAAACGTAAGAATAGCTAAAAATAAGGTCCAGATTCTCAATAAGTTTCTTTTTTCAAAAACAATCACCGAATGTAAAAGTGCAGTTCCCGAAAGCCACGGCATCAATGAAACATTTTCAACTGGATCCCAAAACCAATAACCACCCCAACCTAATTCATAATAGGCCCAATAAGACCCGACCGTAATGCCAACTGTCAAAAAAATCCACGCAAGCAAAACCCATGGCCGTATCCAATAGGCCCAAATCTTGTTAAGATATCCTGTAATCAATGCAGCTATTGAAAAAGAAAAACAAACCGAAAAACCAACATAGCCTAAATAAAGAAGTGGAGGATGGATTGCTAAAGAAATATCCTGTAACACAGGATTAAGATCATTTCCCTGCAATAATGGTGGATGAACACGTATAAATGGATTAGATATAAAGAGAATAAACAAAAGAAAAGCACTTATAATCCAACTTTGGCAACCTAAAACTAATGCTTTAAACTGTTCTGGTAATTGTCGAGAAAATAATGCAATCAATGTACTAAAAAACGCTAAAAGCAAAACCCATAATAACATTGACCCTTCATGGTTACCCCACACACCAACGATTTTATAAAGAATTGGCTTTTCTGAATGAGAATTCTCAACAACATTAAGAACAGAAAAATCAGATACAATATAAGAATAAACAATAATCAAGAAAGATAAGAGCAATAATATAAAAATGATATACGTTAGCGGCACTGCTGATTGCGCCAATAAAGGCTTTTCTTGTAAAGCACCAAAAGTTGGTACAAATGCCTGCAACAAGCTAACTGCCAATGCTGCAGCTAAAAAAAGATGACCTAACTCAACGAGCACAATCGAATTGCCTCTTCATATTCTGACACTTATTTACGCGATCAGCCATTTCTCTAGACATATAAGTCTCATCATGTTTTGCCAAAATACGCGTACCTATAAAAAGCCTTTGTTTATTAAAATATCCTTCCACAATAACGCCTTGCCCTTCACGAAAAAGATCCGGTAATATGCCAGTAAAAGCAACCTTTTCACGTTTTAGACTATCAGTTACAAAAAAGGTAACCTGCATATTTCCACTGTATTCAACAGTTCCTTTTTCAACAAAACCACCTAAACGTAAGGAACGACCCGTTAAAATATCTTCTCTTGTAATGTCGGATGGCGTGCGAAAAAAATTCACTGTATTACGAATCGTATACAATATGAAACCCGTAGCAATTGCCATAATAAAAAGACATGACAAAATCATAAGTAGCCTATTTTTTTTTCGCTTCTGCAAAACAAGCTCAAGTGAATAAAAATCCTTTAAAGGTCGACTGTTCATGGTCTACTCATGAAAATATTTTCATCAATGTATGTTGTATACATGCCCCACCTTTTACTAAAATAGCTTTGTATATCCTTTGATATAAGTAAAACTTATTATACGTATTTTTCTATCTCTGAATAAACTCACCTAATTATGCAATTATAAACTAGTCTACATCTTGCTCATCAGAAACACTACGCAACTGAATAATCATTTCTTCAATACGCGATCTTCCTTTAATATTGTTAGGTGTTTTATTAAGGAAATTTTGCAAAAGTTGAACCGCTTGAGAAGATCGGCCTGCTTGATGAAAAGCGCTCGCTAAAAGTAAATGAGGATAAAAATCTTTTGGCGCTAAATTAACAGCCTTTTGAAAAACATCCTGTGCTTCTTGTGTAATCCTTCCTCCTTCGTAATTAACTAACGCTAAACCATATCCCACCAGTCTTGGAGCTGTTTCTCCATTTAAATGAAGTGCATATAAATAGGTATTCACAGCATCCTGAAAACGACCTGCCTCAAGATACCCTACTGCCAATGCATCTGCTATCTTTCCATCATGAGGCATACGAAAAAAAAGTACTTCTAAACGGATAAGTCTTTCATATTCATTTAACGTATTGGGCTCTCTCTCCATCAGTTCACTAAAAAAATAACTTTTGACTCTTGGATTACCCGTTAGACTATAAACACCCCATGTTACAAAAAAAATGAATAAAAGACTCAGCACTATAAGTGCACAAAAACTTTTTGGATGCTTATAAAGTTTTCGTATACTTTCTTCGTCAAAAGTGCAACGTTTAAAATCAGTTTTACTCTCGCAGTGTTGGATTTGATCAATACTGAAAAAAGAAATTTTCTCTTGCTTTATTCTACAATAAAAAAGCAGAAAAAAAATAATTGTAAAAAAAGTAAAAAAAAATGCAGCTAAGACCGATAATAGCATATCACTTTAACACCAGTATAGAAATCAAAAAACTACAACCAATTTCTTTCATATTCTTATATTAATTGTAGCACTTATATAAGAGGAATCCAGCTTCCATCAGGATTGCGACACGCGCTACCGTAAACTATTTCAGATATACCATTAAGTGTAAAAGAATGACTATACTGACGACAATTTTGTGAACCAACTTGATAAAATTGTCCTGCACTTACTTCACCAAAAATACCTCTTTTTGTAGATATCCAACGCACTTTTTTTCCAGCACTAGCATATTCTAATGCATTATATTCTGCTTGCAAAACTTTATAACGATCGCCCAAAGATAATAGCATAAAAGAAGATCCAAGGAGACCAGTCCCCATGCCATTAATCTTATCAGAATTAACTTCTTCTACTTCTACATTGAGATCCCTTGTCTCTAACTTCAATGTATGGCTACATCCTAACAGACTGACAATCAGCATACCAACCAATAATAAAAAAACTTTCTGCATTATGACACCATAAAACTCATCATCAATTTTTCTGATATCTATAAAACCATAAAAACAAAATTTTCATTTATATTCTCCATTATATACAAAGAAAACTATTAAGGCACGAAGATACTTTTACTTGCTATCCTAAGCTGTATACAAAATATTGCTTTGTTATTATAGATGTCGTCTTTGATATATGCACCAAGAGAAAGAAAATACATTTATCATCTTGGTAATACAATTTTTGTATATAATCTACCCAGCTCAGAACGCGACAAAGAAAAGCTTCCGCCATATTCACTGACCATGCCTGAAACAATCGCTAATCCTAATCCTGTTCCTGGCTTACTTCCATCAAACCGTTGATCTCTTTTAAAAGCTTTATCAATTTGCTCTTCTGTCAAACTAAGACCATCATCTTTAATAATCATACTAAAAAATGCTGTTTCTTCAAAACTTTCTTCTCAAGAACAACAGATTAAGATTTTAGTGCGAAACTACTGAACAGCATTCTCAATCACATTACCCACAATTTCCTCTAAATTTTCCTTTTCACCAGAAAAAAATATATCATGAACATCCATAGTAAATTGAATATGTTTACCAGGATTAAGCTTCTTCATGACCCTAACCAAACAATTAAATGTTTCCGGAACAGCCGTGTGAGAAACAATACTATCATGCTGCGCTGCAATCCGGACACGCTGCAAATAATGATCAATTTGGGTATGCATTATTTTAGCTTGCTCGCGCAATAAGAAGGCTGGTTCCTCTGCCATGTTTATCGACTTCATTAATGATAACTGATAAAGGTGCCTTTAATGAATGAGCAAGATTACCAACCTGAGTTCGAAATCATTCAATAATACGCTGATTATTATCAATAAGAGCATTCATTTCTTGCGCCAACAACATACCATTACTCAATAAATCTGTACTTATATAATCAGTTTTTCTATGCGAATATCATTCAATGTTTGTTGAATTCATTTCAATAGCTGAAAACTAAAAAATAAAAATAAAATTAATCAGAACACTACCTATACCAAAACTCCACAGAAGAATTTCAAAGTCTGTTACAAATTATTTACCTGTGCATACACTTCATTAATATTTCCAACAAGGCGAAAACGAGCAACATGATTCTGATTATCAAAAATAACAGCACTTTCAATAACTTTCATGTTTTCCCCATCTACACCTTTATTTGATAAGAGAGAAAAAATTGACTATTAAAAGGGGCATTAACAAAGCTTGGTGAAAAAATTTCTTTAGTTCCTAATAATCGTGATACCAATCTTCCATGTCAATTAGAGTGATACAGGCAAAACCTCTCAATAGCATCCAGATGTTGAATCTGAATAACGAATATCACCAAATTTAAGTTTCCCTTTCAAACATCCCTCAGATGTAAAAGTTACAGCTGTAATCAGACTATAAAGATGAAAAGAAAGAATACGATCCAAACTTTGTTAGCTTGAACACTTATAGAATAAATACTGACTGCTGAAATAGATAAAAATGAAATAATGACTTATAATGTTGATAAAATCATAACACACAGACTGAGAAATTTTTCAATAAAATAATAACTGTTTCAATCGGTTATTATTCTTCGAAACTCTCATTTGTCACCTAACATTATTTATTCTATAGCTTAGCCCGCGAACAGTCTCAATTAAATCTACTCCGAGTTTTTTACGCAACTGCTTTATAAACACTTTAATCGTATTCGAATCTTTATCAAAATCCTGATCATAAAGGTGCTCAATCAACTCTGTCCTTAAAACTACCTTATCGCTATGACGCATGGTATAAGACAGAAGCCGAAATTCATATGATGTTAATTAATAATTGTCCACCAATAAAAACACGAGAAGTTTTAACAGCTAATAAAACCTCCCCACAAAAAACATATTTGTTGCATGTCCCATTGAACGGCGAATTAAAGCACACAACCGTACCAGCACTTCCTCTAAATGGAATGACTTAACGACATAATCACCAACAACCGCATCAACACCACATACCTTATCAGACCAAAGATCACGCACTGCTAACATTAAAACAAGCATCATAAGGCTTTGTACCTCCAAAATAGGCATCACTATACCTGAAAAAAGTGAATTGGCAGCAATAACAACCTTAACACGTCGTGATTTATCTCCATTATGCAGAGAAAAAACAATCACAACCACACACATATTTTTGCTATCTTCAACACTCGGTGTTGAACGAGTTAATGTTCCTCTTTGTTGCATAGCAACTTTTTTTCCTATTTTAATACAGTCAGCTGCTAAAACAAAATCTAGATCCATAAGGCTTATGAATATCACAAAAAAGAAAATTTTTTATAAGTCATATTATCTGAATAGAAAACGAATAAACGAGTTAGTTTATTTCTTAAATTAAAATTACACAAAGAAAAATATAATCTTATTATATATATCGTAATATTAAAATTTTAATAATTATAAATTCATTTTTAAATGACCTGCAAAACTAAATATATATGTCAAATAAATTAAGTATCAAAGTTCTAAATACATTCTTTTTTTGTCATGCCTATAGCAAAAAAGTTCTTATACTCCATATAATTATTATTAGATTATTTAATTGCACTACTTTAGCATAGGCTTTTTATGTTTGATTTTTTGAAAAAAAAGAAAATCCAACAAAATAAACCATTCCATAGCCCTAAACTTATTGAATTAGACGCATGGCTAGACACGACACTTTACAATATCCGTACTTCTCACAATTTCTTCTGGAATAGAACAGCTCTTATTTCGCAACGTTTTCATGTACGAGGATGGAAACGGTGTATCGTTGAAATCCTCGATGAAACATTAACATTAGGGTTGATTGGTTTTACTTTATTCACCATCGTTGGTCTTTCTGTTTTTGAATTAACAAAAAAAGATTGGTATTCATCCAAGAATTTTTCCATTCTTTTTCTAGACCGCTATGGAAATTCTATTGGACACCGTGGAGCTTTACCAGCTCTATCTGTCCCTGTCGAGGAAATGCCTGAGTATCTTATCAAAGCAGTTCTTGCAACAGAAGATCGCCGTTTTTTTCATCATTGGGGAATTGATTTTTATGGTCTTATACGAGCAATTACACAAAATATACAAGCTAAAATTATCGTTCAAGGTGGTTCAACTCTTACACAACAACTCGCGAAAAATTTATTTTTAACACATGAAAGAACTATAACACGCAAAATTAAAGAAGCTTACCTTGCTCTATGGCTGGAAGCAAATCTCAGCAAAAAACAAATTTTGCAACTCTATCTTGAACGCGTATACATGGGAGGAAATAATTTTGGTATTGCAGCGGCATCAAAATTTTATTTTGATAAAAATGTACGCAACATATCTTTAGCAGAATCTGCGATATTAGCTGGTCTTTTTAAAGCACCAACAAAATATGCTCCCCATAGCAACTTACCTGCTGCACAAGCACGTGCAAATACAGTTCTATCTAATCTTGTTGACAGTAATTTTATGACGGATAGCCAAATTATCAAAGCATACCGCCACCCTGCTAAGATTATTACAAAAGTAAAAAACAGTCAGCCTAATTATTTTCTTGATTGGATATTTGATGAAATACGCCAAATCAGCAATCAATTACCAAGCCATACCTTAATTGTTCAAACCACTCTTGACCCCAATATTCAACGAGCAGCAGAAGAAGCAATCGAATATTATCTATACCAATACGGTCAACAATATCGCGTAACACAAGCAGCCACCGTTATTCTTGATAATAACGGAGCTGTACGCGCAATTGTCGGAGGACTTGATTATGAAAAAAGCCAGTTTAATAGAGCAACACAAGGTGGTCGACAGCCTGGTTCTTCATTCAAACCATACGTTTATGCAACTGCAATGGAACATGGTTTATCCCCCAATACTATAGTATCTGATAAACCTATCAATTGGGGCGGTTGGTCGCCACGAAATAATTCTGGCCGTTATATCGGCAATGTCGATTTAGCAACTGCTTTAGCCTTTTCTATTAATACAGTACCTGTCCATATTACTTACCAGTATCTTAATCGTGATACTCAACCAATTAGAAATTTGATTAAAAATATGGGTATTAATTCTCATATTTTATCACACAAAACCATGGTTTTAGGAACATCCAATATGACACCAATGGATCAAGCAATTGGTTTTAATGTCTTCGCTAATGGAGGCATAGCTGGAAATCGCCACGGTTTTACACGAATCAGCACAATAGATGGTCATGTAATATGGGATTGGGCACGTAATGGTAACAAATCATATCAAGTTATCAGTCAACAATCCGCTGTTTATATGAATCAAATGCTGGTTGGCGTTACAACACGAGGATCTGGTAAACGTGCAGCGCTGCCCATGTCACTTGTTGCTGGAAAAACTGGAACATCACAAGCCTACCGTGATGCTTGGTTTGTTGGCTTTACTGGTAATTATACCGGTGCTGTATGGATGGGAAACGATGATTTCTCACCTATGAATCGCGCTTTTGGTGGTGTTATTCCTGCCATGATATGGCATCGCATTATGCTCTATGCCCATCAAAATACAGTTCTTCAACCACTCTATGGAGTAAAAAATTCTATTTTACCTTATCAATCGCCGATTAATTCTTCCCATGATAATAATCCTTATATCAATTCTAAATTGCCGCAAATACTCTCACCAGCAACATTAAACGCTATACGTTCTATCAACAAAGACCTACAAAAACTAACAAATATGACCTTATCAAATACGAAAACTATTTTTTCTTCAACAAATGCAATTTGAGTATCCTACAGTGCTTTTTAATATCACTTTTACTTTTCTAATCTTCATTGTTTCCATTTTATGTGGAATATTCAGCGTTAATTATATGCTTAATAATGCCATCAATTTTGAGTATTTAAAGATTAAAGAATGGAAGAGCTATTTACACATAGGAACAGCTAAAGCTGATCCTTACATCCGCGCACGCACTGCAAAGCATGGTAATATTTCCCTTGGATATCCAGAAAATCTCATTTTCCAACTTTGGACAGATAACCAGGGGCATCCGTTACGCCCCGGCTGCCATTATTTACTTAAAGGACACATTCCTGAAACGCGTCTCTTTACTCTGTATACAGCTGATAAATTCCTTAGACCATACACTTCAACGAAAAATACGCCTTCTGCACTCCACACCTACAACGTAATTTATGAAAATGATGGTTCATTACGGATAAATATCTCATCAACACCGCAAACAGGCAATTGGCTTGCATCAACTAGTAAAAAAGAATTTGGACTTATCCTGAACTTATATGACACTTCAATTCTCTCTACAACAGCATTACGAAAACCTATGATGCCCTCTGTAGAACGAATTCCATCAGGAGAAAAATGTGTTTAAATTCATTCATACAATTCTTCTTATAGGCCTCAGTACGATCATTGTTCATATTGGTATTTTACTGTTAATTCCTCATTACACACAAAATAATATATGGACAAGCCTTGAAAAAATAGGGCCTCCTTATCAATTTGTTGACCTGGCTTCATATAATCCTATTCGCCAATCTATGGATCCTTTATTTCTTCTTAAAGTATGCAAATTTAATCTGGAAAATGGTCCTGTTCACTTAACCACTCCGCAAACAACAAAATTTTGGTCATTGTCAGCCTATACAAGCGAAGGAATTATTTTTTACAATCTCAATGATAAAACAACCCCAAATGCTAAACTCAATCTTATTATCGGAAGCCCTTTACAAATAACAAAACTCAAACAATCAAAAATTGAGCATACTCTTAATTCAGTTTTAGTCTCTCAAAAATCAAATGAAGGTTTTACTATTTTACGTGTATTCACTCCATCTCCACTTGAAAAAAAAGAAAGTGAATCCTTTCTTGCAAAAGCAACTTGTCATATATTCAATAAATGAAAATTGCCCTGATCTTTAATTTAACAAACCAACTTTAGTATTTTAATCAAAGTCTTGTAATCAATTTTTCTATTATGGGAGAGTATAAATATTTTTGACTATTTAAAATCATTTTTAGTTTTTTAATCTTCTATACAAATGATTATTTCTCTAAGAGCTAAACAATATATAAAGCTCTCTTTCTCAAAATAATATCGACAACACAACATTTAAATGGCTTCTTTGAGTAAAGCATTCAATCTCGTTATTGAAGCATTTGCTATCTTAATGCCACTATACCTAATAAATAAAAACTATAATTCTCTGATTATTTATAATAAAAGACTTTTTTGATAAATCCTTACGGATCATTTTCTATTCTTACTATGCTCTAATATGATATATATTGGCGCTACTTACTTCATCTAGAAGACCACCATAAAATTTAATTTTGCTAATTTTTTCTGCATATCCATTAGATTTGCTGATATAGCTCTTTGAGCAAGCACGAAGATAAATCTTAATATAAACTACTTGAAATAGAAACAGAAACGATATGAGAACCCACTTTGTTTCTTATTTGTTTTTCAGATAAAATAGAATCTTCTATTACAGCTGGAACCAATGCTAAATTTATATTAGTCAATACATCTTGATGCGTTTTCATTTGTGAAAACAAGGCATTAATGATAAAAAATCCAAAACTTATAATAAAAATAAATAATCCTATAACTAAACAAGCATTTGCACATGTATGGCGATAAAACTGTTTTATTAGCCAAAAAACAAAACGGAACATTCCTGCCAAGAACGCTATAGTAATAATCCTCTGTTTTACAGAATTATTTTTTTGTTTCTTTCGTTTATTTGCCATAATAGAAACTAACATATATTATTTTCATTTTCAGTTAATGAAAGATATATTTATATTACATTCTCTATCCCTTGATCTTACATTCAACAGAACTTTAACACGACTAAAAGAAATTCCTACTATACAGCATTTTATTTCATATTAAGCTATTATTTCATCCAATTATTTTTTCTATTACTATCTCAGTCGCATTGTATAATTAATTTGATTACACTCCTTTTGTACCCATATTTGATAACATTTAAAATCAAATTAAGCTTTATCGTAAAACACAACATACACTTCTCAAAGATAATGTAATAATAAATTTACATCTTTGTATAACAATAAATTAGTATAATTATTTCAGATATAATATAATATGCAAATGGCAACCCATGCTGTTAGTATTTAATAAATTTCATAGACTTCATCTATAACTGTATTTGAAATTTTCAAGATAATAAAAAAACTCCTCAATCTTTTTAACACAAATTGGTTATTTTTTCTTTTGCCATAAAATAAAATTTCACTCGCAAAAATATGAAAGTCCCACGAATAATTTGAACAATGAGAAAAACAACTTAAAAAATACTAAAAATTAAATCAGTCTCTTATCTGGATTAATCTATAATTTAATATTAGCTTTACGTTATAATATTAAAAATGCACTGTATTTTACTAGAATTTTCTATATTTCTCCGATTAATTTCAAAAGCCTAAAATTTCATTCAATCATTTTAGAAGAGAGTATTTATAAAACACTTTTCTGCTTAAAACTATCCATAAAACAGCATAATGCATACAAAGGCTGTACAGCAACTTCGCATATTATCTAAATATCATTAAATGCCTACTGTTCATACCTCTTATAAGGTAATCATCCTATTTATATTCTACTTAGAATACAAATGATATACGTTCTCAACACTTTCTATCTACAGACAAATTTAATGTTCAATTTTTAATGAAACAATGGTAAAATATTATTTATATACAATCCAAATATATATTTTATAATATCATTCACGAGATAAATCCTTCAAAACGAATGCTCAATTTCATAAAATATTAAGCATTATGAATGTCGCATCAAAAATATTATAAGTTACCCTTATATTCATTTATAATAGCAGCAGATTGGTCTCATATGATACGTTTTTTAATAAAATCAGCATTTTTTTTATTTTTTATTTTTATAATCATCTCGTTTTTTACAACGAAGCAAAACAATAATAATTCTTCCTCCTCTAAAGAAACTGATACAACAACAAGAGATATGATTATTGCTTTTAAGGAAACTATAAATGATTTAGGAATGTTCTGTGAACGAAACATAGAGGCTTGTAGAATCGGAAAATCCTTTTTAGGATCAATGGGTGAACGCGCACGTAATGGTTCAAAAATTATCTATGAATATCTTGACCATACATTTAACAATAAAAACACGAGAGCCCCCCAAAAAATAGCTCCAGCACAGATACAAAAAACAAAAGAAAATAAATAATACAAACTTATCTTATAAAAATACTCTTATTTCTTCTAGTACTTCTCATTGACTTCATTAAAAATAAAGTAATTCTGTCAACAAGAAGTATCATAAAAGCGCTTCAGAAAACAAGGAAAAAGTTTATTATGACAAGAACGATCGATGATATTATAGAGGATTTTTCCCAGCTTGATAACTGGGAAGATCGTTATCGCTATGTAATTGAGCTTGGTCATAGATTACCATCTTTTCCAGAAAGTGCGCGAAACGATACTAACAAAGTTCGTGGTTGTGTTAGTCAAGTATGGCTTTTTTCCTCACGCGATAACTCAGAAAATCCAATATTAACATTCCAAGGAGATTCTGATGCTCACATTGTGCGTGGTCTGATCTACATCCTTCTTGCTTTCTATTCAGGCAAAAAAGCTTCCGAAATCCGTGTAGCTGATGTTGAAGGACTTCTTGCAAAGCTTGGTCTAAACGAAAACTTAACGCCACAACGATCTAATGGCCTTAAAGCAATGATTAAACGAATTCGTGCAGAAAGTTTTCTATAACAATAAGACTCTTTTCTCCAAAATACATTAAATCTTTATCACTAACATGCTTTCTAAAAAATACTTCTAGACTTCAAATTAAGACAATATCTTTGAAATAACGCAATCATTTGATTTTCTTTCTTTCGCTTTTATGTCCAAGCCCCATTTCTTTAGCCAAAGCTGAACGTGCTTTCGCATAATTAGGTGCAACCATGGGATAAGAGCTGTCCAATTGCCACTTTTCACGATATTCCTCGGGCAACATCCCGTAATGAGTCATGAGATGACGCTTTAAAGACTTAAACTTCTTTCCATCTTCAAGACAGATAAGATAATCAGGAAAGATTGAACGTTTTGGATTAACAGCAGGCCTTTGTTTTTCGACTTCAACTTCCGCTAATGTCATATTCCCCGCTTTTAGAAAAGCAGCATGAACATCAGCAATCAAACTTGGCACTTCCGCCGGCCGTATCGAATTATTACTCACATAAGCAGCAACAATATCGGCAACCAACGTAATAACTAAATTGCTTTCAGTCTCCAGGACTGGACGATGTTCCATTCTTATTTCCTTTAATTTTAACCGAGACATCATTGTATTTACACTCGTAATAACGAGATTATACCTATATAAGGTTCATATTGTACAAAAATATTTTTTGTCAATTCAATTATTCTATAAAATTGCGTTAACACAAAAAAATCAAATAAACTTCTCTTTGTTGTCATATTATATAATAAAAAAACATAGAATTAGAAATGCCAAATGCAAATTTATAATATAAAAAAATTTTTCGTTTTAAATAATAACGCCACATCCTGTATTAGTTCCATCAATTTCAATTTTGGTATCAAAAATTAGTCTTTTCTTAACAAAAAAATAATTTAAGGAATTATTTTTAATTTCAATAATAAAAAACAAATATCATGAATAAAAATGTAGTACATAAATTGTAAAATCTATCTAATTTATATTTTTACAAATAAATAAAATCCTACTAGGCATTGGACTTGAATTAATCTATCAATAATCTTGATTTAACACATAGAAAATACTGATATCTTCATAGGGCTATGCATGTCTCGTTCGTCTATACTCCCTCCAAAAGCACCAAAAATTATTCATAAAGAAATTCATCACGGTATTTACCGCGAAGATCCTTATCATTGGCTGCGGGCCTCAAACTGGCAAGATGTTTTAAAAAAAACCAGCTGTCTTGATAACAATATTAAACAACACCTCGAAGCAGAAAATGCCTACCAGGCTGATCAAATGGCTGATACAAAACCATTACAAGACTTACTTTTTTCAGAAATGAAAAACCGTATTCAAGAAAATGACAGTTCTGTTCCTATAAAACATGGACCTTTTGCCTATGGTTTCTCTTATGTAACCGGAGGTCAACAACCACATTATTTCCGCACACCAAGAAATGGTGGAGAAAAAAACATTTACCTTAATGGTGATGTTTTGGCGAATGGTAAAGATTATTTCAAATTTGGTACAGTTCAAATATCTCCCAATCATAAATATGCAGCATGGACTTATGATGATAAAGGCTCTGAATATTATACAACTAAAATTCATAATTTTGGAGTATTGCCTCACTATACTGATACAATCACTAATACATCCGGACAAATCGTGTGGGATGCCAATTCTGAAGGATTTTTTTATACTAAAATGGATAAAAATCATCGCCCTTCAGAACTTTATTATCACCGATTAGGTACTGATCAAGCTCAAGATAAA
The DNA here is from genome assembly GCF_002022445.1 of Bartonella sp. AR 15-3. GTDB lineage: Bacteria > Pseudomonadota > Alphaproteobacteria > Rhizobiales > Rhizobiaceae > Bartonella. Next base: position 1,079,640 of record NZ_MUYE01000001.1, read on the forward strand.
CTTATTTTTTGTGAAAATGACCCAGGATTTTTTCTATATGTGAGTGGTTCTAAACTGAATGACTTTATTTATATTAATATTCATGATCATGAAACTTCAGAAGTCTGGCTGATCTCTGCCAATGCTCCTCTCAATTCTCCTCAATGTGTACGAAAAAGAGAAAAAGGCATTGAATACTCACTCACAGAAGGAGGCGATGTCTTTTATATTCTCACTAATCGAGATAATGCAAAAGACTTCAAAATTATGGTAGCACCATATACATCACCGCAATCAGAACACTGGTCTGAAATTGTACCACATCAATTTGGGCGTCTCATCCTTTCGCATGATGCTTATCAAGAATTTCTAATTTGGCTTGAACAATTTGAGGGACTCCCCCGTATACAAATCATGGAGCGGAGCACTAAAAAAACTCATTCTATTGCTTTTACAGAAGAGGCTTATTCTTTAGATCTGCAAGGGGCGGCTGAATACAACAGCCAGACTATTCGATTTATTTATTCATCTATGACAACCCCTAATCAAGTTTTTGATTATGCAATAAAAAATCGTAAAAAAGTTCTTTTAAAAACGCAAAATATTCCCTCTGGGCATAATCAAGATAATTATATAACACAACGTATTATGGCAACTGCAAGTGATGGAGAGAAAATCCCTATCTCCCTTTTTTATCATAAGACTACTGATCTTAATGGTAATGCGCCTTGCCTTCTTTACGGCTATGGCGCCTATGGAATCTCAATTCCTGCAAATTTCAATAGTAATATATTTTCGCTAGTCAATAGAGGCTTTATTTATGCAATTGCCCATATTCGTGGAGGAAAAGAAAAGGGACAGAATGGTATGAAAAAGGAAAACACCACTTTAAAAAAAACACGTTTACAGACTTTATTGCCTGTGGACGTCATCTCGTCAATAATAAGTTCACTGCTCATGACCGACTAATTGCCTATGGTGGCTCAGCAGGAGGAATGTTAATGGGTGCCGTAGCAAATATAGCCCCACAGGATTTTGCTGCTATTATCGCGAATGTTCCTTTTGTAGACGTCCTAACAACAATGCTCGACGCTTCGTTGCCTCTAACTCCCCCAGAATGGCCAGAATGGGGTAACCCTCTTGAATCTAAAGAAGATTATCATCTTATTTCCTCCTATTCACCCTATGATAATATCAAGGTTCAACAATATCCTCCTATTCTTGCCATTGCAGGATTAACAGATCCTCGCGTAACGTACTGGGAGCCTGCCAAATGGATAGCGAAATTACGTGATTTAAAAACAGATGATAATGCAGTTTTATTGCGTATTAATATGGATACAGGCCATGCAGGTGCCGCTGGACGTCTCTCAAAATTAGAAGAAATTGCATATATATACGCATACATTCTAAAAATAGTAGGAAAAAATAACTTCTAACTTCAATATTTTATCCTATAAAAGGCTTCATAAACTATAAATTTGAAGCCTTTATTAATTATAATGAACTATACACTCCTGCTTCTATAATCCATAGCTTTCATAAAGTTCTAAAACATAATCCCAATTAATTAAATGATCCACAAATGCCTCTAAATATTTTGGACGAGCATTACGATAATCAATATAATAGGAGTGCTCCCACACATCAACACCTAGAATAGGTTGCGCATCATGAATTAAAGGATTCTCACCATTTGGTGTTTTCATAATTTCTAGTTTATCATCTTTAAGAACAACCCACGCCCAACCAGACCCAAATTGAGCACCACCAGCTGCCATAAAATCTGCACGGAATTTATCATAACCACCAAGATCAGATTCGATAGCTTTAGCTAATTTTACAGGAAGTTTTTGTCCTCCACCACCTTTCTTCATCCAATTCCAAAAATGGTTGTGATTATAATACTGAGCTGCATTATTAAACAAACCAGGATTTTTTCCAAAGCTTTCCCTAATAAGGTCTGTAAGACTCTTATCTTCTAAGCCTAAATCTCTTATAAAATTATTAGTATTTGTAAGATAAGCAAGGTGGTGCTTATCATGATGATATTCAAGTGTTTCGCGTGACATATAAGGCGAAAGGGCATCATAATCATAAGGCAACTCAGCTAATTTAAAAGTCATCTAAAAATCTCCTCGTTTCTAATTATTAATCTCACTCCTAAATCTAATTTGATACTTATAATATTTTTAAGCGCAAATATCTAATAATGTTTGATATCAACTGAATAATATATACTATAATAGCTCTTTGAAGATATTTGATCATTAATCAATGATACTACCTTGAATACAATCATATTCTGATAAATATTCCTAATCTGATTATCTACAGAATATCAAATTACTTTTAAATAACAAAAAGAAGAATAGTTAATAGCTATCGGCCCTTAAATTTTCGACATAAAATATTGCCCAACACACCACGAAAATATTCTTACCTGTTTTTACAAAATTCTTTCTAGCATATTATGATTGAACTTGTTACTCCTCTTATCACTGCAGCCAAAATAAGGTTGCTAGCGACTACTTTTTAGAAACTAAAGTTTTTTCTTCTAGATCTTGATAACATCCCATAAACTGAAGCACATTTAATATCTTGTTCATACTGATCCCAAAAAAACTAGAGGCAATAAATTTCTCACTTTCTTTTGTATTATTGGCCTAATTTATGAATGTGGAAGAAAAATTAATATATGTTGCACAACCGATAGAACTGCTTCTTTTTCTAAAGTTGGAATAAGTTCTTCTCCTATAGAAAACTATTCTACTGCCCTCATTGTATCAAACTACGAATTAACACAAAAAGTTGAAGCAGCAACTCTTAACCACCTTAACTTCACATGGAATATAATACATATTGAAACAATTTCCAAACTCAGTTTAAATAGCTTCTGGAATATTAAATAGATTCTGTAAAATAAATTCCAACACCTTTTAACCAAATTAAGCAAAAAATCTGTTTAATTTTCTTAATTGTAATCTTAAGAAGATTATTAATAAATTAACTGTGCTTCATCAAAGAAAAAATCAAGCGTAATTTTTTAAATTACCAATTTCTGCAAGTTGTTCCAAAAGTTTTAACAGTAACTATAAAAGAAATATTGAATATGATCTCAAATAAAAAATCATTTATCTGCTACACATATATTTATACTTTCCGTTCATCAATTTGCGTAAGCATAATATTAAAAAGCTCAATAATAAATTTACCCAAAAAATGATTTCTACCCTGCGTTTCTAAAACAAAAAGCCGTTATTTAATGGCTCCAACAAGCGCCTTAGCTATATTTTATAGCAAGCTGACAAGTGAAAAAACAATCTGCACTATAAACAAATAGTGCTTGCAGATCTTTCAAGCCAATAAGAAAAGAACTTAATCAATAGCAATACGAAAGATACTATTCAGTATACCTTTCTGTACTAGCGTTAATTTAATATGCTTAACAAAACCAGCAATTTCATACCTGCTATTGTTGTACAAATTGAATGCTATTGTTCCTACAATAAATCAAATAACCAGATTATCGCTTATTTCCATCGTTTTTAACCCGATTTCAACAGCTCTCTCTTTTATATTGTCACTCATCACCACAGCTTTTGCTATACTAGATAAATCACCTTTGATATCAGTATAAAATTGGGATACCTTCCACTAAAAAACTCCGCCAAAACTTGTACGCCCTGCCTATTATCCCTATCACTAAACAACGACGGCTTTTATACTGAAACCAAATCGTATAAACTAAAATTTATTATTCTCTTTTTAACAGTGCATACCAAGAAAAATGCCCCGATTGTCTTCTACATCAACATTTTTTATCCCCTATCGCTTGATAATATTTTAATAATTACTGCAGAAATAGACCAAAACAAGAACAAAAATATTGGAAATAAAAAATCAAAACTTCCAAATTCTCTACCTTCTTTCCTTATTCAAGAAACTCACAGCTTTATCCATAAAAATATAGATACACTTTTCATAAATGAGATAAAATTTAGAAAAACTTATATTTTTTAAATCAGTCTTGTGCCTTTCTTATCTATAAATTTATTTCTAGCCTAATCAATCACCTTGCATTAGACTCTTCCTACAATTCATCTGAAAAGTCTATATTCCAACAGCAAATTTACACATCATAATATTTCTATTGCATTACATCCTTTAATTATAGAAACCTTATAATGAAATTTTAAATAGGATTTTCTAATTCTCACTCTGCAAAACTTACCTCTATAGCTATCTGAAAATTCCTTCCCAACTACCTTAAAGAAGGCTTTCATTCAGAAAAATATAACTTTTAAGTAACTTCATACTTTAACGAATTAAAATTTATAAGCTAAACCGACACGAAAATCATTAGTTTTATAGTATTTTAGGTTTATTTTGTTGAATTTTTTCTCACCAAAATCCGAGTAACGATACTCTGAGCGTAGCAGAATACGATCAGTCATGGCAAAATCAAAACCACCCCCAAGAGTATAACCAATCATTGTTTCTGCACTATCGAACGAACTCGCAGAAGTATTTTCCTTACCTATTTCCTTAATTGACTTCGCAAAAGTACCTTGAATTTTTGTATAAGCAATACCACCAGCAATATAAGGCATAACACGACCAGCGGACAAACCTAAACGTATCCGTGAAGTACCAATCCATTTCTGTTTCAAAGTATGAGTATATGTTTCAACAAGATTAGGCTGTCTTAACGTTGGGTTTGGCGAACTTACATTTCTCGCAGCAGGTATTGGTGATATTCCCTCAGGAGCAACAGCCTTTTTCACGATAGACTGAGAGGATTGACCAACATTAGCTTGAGGCAGACTTCTTTTTGATCGTGCTTGTCCTGAAGAAGAAGTAGTTACTCCACTCTCTGCACTACGAGTATCTCCTCTAGGATTTATTATAGTACTTACTGTATGAGTAACGACTGGAAAAGAACTTGGAGTTGAAGAAACAGGTGGATAGACAATTACCATTTCCTTACCCGTAGCACTTACTATCTCTTCACCCGATGGTGTACGAATCGACATTGCACGTACAGGCGCTTGACTGCGTGCTAACTCTTTTGGTTTTTTTTTGTTTTTAACAAAAACTTTTGTATTCCTTTTATTAGAGAAAACGATATCTGTATCAATACCTAGCACAAAACGATTACCCCAATCAAAATTAAAACCGGCGAAGAAACCACCCGTGATTCCAGAAAGATCAGATGAGAAATCTTCATCAATCGAATTCCATTTTTTAGTTTTATCTATATCATTATATTGTAAAGTAGTAAAACTAGAAAAGCTCCCCATCTGTCCCCCAAGATAAAAGCCTTCCCAAGAATAAACAGGAGCAGAAATTGACTTTAAATTTGAAGGAACTACGATATCAGCTGCCTGTATTCTAGAAGTTAAACTAATAGCTAAAATGGATACTGTCATTAAATATTTTATATTCATCTATCAAAAATCCAAATTTAAATAAAATACATTTTGTTTAAAGAATCATAAACAAAATAATATTACTAACAAATTGTTTCTTTTTTCTAAAGAATATCTCTATTTAACATAAATTATCTAAAAAACAAATTGATAGTTATTCATATGAATAAATCAGTTTTAATTATTGAGAATGTATATTGCTTAAAGTACCCTTGATTTCAAAAGTAAGTGCTCTATTTACTTATACCATTAAACATAAATAGAGTACTTTATTGGGGAAAAAACGTTTCATGAAAAAGGAATATGTTTGGTTTACCTCAAGAGCAGCGGTATGGTCTCCTCGTTTTAGTGGATTGGCATTTCTTATTTTATTATTCTCAACACTTTTACAACGATATTCTATGCTTCGTGTCAGTGATTTTATCGTTTTAGTAAGCCTTTCTGCTTGCTGTATTTTTCTCTCTCTTTTTCTTGCCATCAAAGCACTCTATAGGTTATGGACACATGGTATTCGAGGTGGAATGAAAGCACTGAAAGGTATCATTTTTTCGTTAATCACTGCCACACCACTGGTGCTATCTACTGGATGGTGGTTTGCCTTACCAGCTATTTATGATGTTTCTACTGATACACAGAAACCACCAGTTTTTTTCCGTACTCTGCGTCCTAGTGATTCTTTACCTTTCAAAAATGATTTAATTAAACAAGCAACAGTACAAATGTCACAATGGCCAGAAATGTCAGGACGTCGTTATGACGGCTCTCCTGATTATATTCGTAAATCAGTTTTTAATGTCTTAGCAGCCCGCGGCTGGCCTGTGCTAGCTCAACAAAGTATCAAAAGCGAAGATAATGAATTTTATATTGCGACGATAGCAAAAACTATTTGCCTAGGTTTTATTTCCGATATTGTAATTCGCTTAACAGATGAAGGAGATACAACTTTTGTTGATATGCGTGCTACTTCGCGTCATTTGCCAAGAGATTTTGGTACGAATGCTGCTTTCATCATCGCTTTTATGGATGCACTTGATACAGAAATAGCTTCTATTCCTTTTTCTTCAAGCGATGAATAAAAATTATAAAATATGATTGCATTTTCAAAGTAAATAATTATTTTATTTTGATATAAGAAAAAGACAGATAATTGAGATATTTTCTACAATTTTAAATTAATGCCACAATAAATTATTTTATAAGCTTTGTAATTGAATAATTTCTGTAATTACATTTACCAAAATAGTATTTTTATAGATTATAATTATGATTCTTCAATTATTTTTAAAATACAATATTTTTTGATTTGTATACGCTCGTAAATGTAGATATTTATGAATTTTATACTATAAATAATAAGATATTGAATGTTAGAATAATTACTATAAGGAAAATGTAAGATTTAATTGATATACACCAAATTAATTTTTTAGTGTAATTTTCTTAGAAGCTAGTAATGTATTTTTATGATATCATGATAAAAATAAGTTTTTATAAGAAGAAAAAATGAGCACTTCTGCTTTCACATATTGCGTACAGTTGTAAAAATCGTTATAAGGCGCGAACGCTAGTGTAATTATGTTGTCTTTGGGGTATAGCCAAGCGGTAAGGCACCGGTTTTTGGTACCGGCATTCCCTGGTTCGAATCCAGGTACCCCAGCCAGTTTCTCCTAATTAAAATTTAGGTGTTGATTTATAGCTCTATTCCTAATTTTTGTTGAATTGTTTTTCAACTTATAGCTGACTGCATCATCGTGTACTATGTAAAGATTATAACAACTAATCAATAAGATTCTTTAATAGACCTAGTGTACTTTATTTAAAGAATATGTACTTGCTGATAACAAAACTAATACCCTAATAATTTTATAGTTATATTTTTATATTAAAAGAAAGTTTATGATATTCAATCAATAATTTAGAGTAAAATTTGTTCCGATTAATTTATAAAAGCTCATATCTATTCCAGATTAAATTATTGAAAGTAGTAGCTCTATTACTAAAGGACAAGGTCGAAAAGGATAGAAATTATTTATGTAATAATTAATTTGAACAAATTTTAATAGTATAAATTTATAGCTCCTTATTAATCGTTTATAAAAAAAACTTGCTAGCATTTAGAATTAAAGCGCTGTTTTAATCTATAAAGATACTATCGAAACTATCGATAAAACATGCAAAATTAAAAATGAATATAAAAGATTGTAACAAAAGCAACTTTATACAATGGAGATATCAACTTTACTCGATGAGTGATTGTACCACTTCAATAAAAAGTTTTTTTGGCGATTGCTGACTGCGCTGCTGCTAAACGTGCAACCGGTACCCGAAAAGGCGAACATGAAATATAATCTAGACCATTTTCTTCACAAAAAGCGATAGAATGAGGATCACCTCCATGTTCACCACAAATACCCAGTTTAATTTTCGCACGTTGAGAACGCCCACGTTCTGAAGCAATAGCTATAAGTTCTCCTACTCCATCTTGATCAATCGATACAAAAGGATCTTTTTCCAAAAGTCCTTTTTGCAAATAAGTTGTCAAAAATGGTGCTGCATCATCACGCGAAATACCAAAAGTAGTTTGTGTCAAGTCATTTGTTCCAAATGAAAAAAATTCTGCGGTTTCTGCAATTTCATCCGCTCGAAGAGCAGCTCTTGGCAATTCAATCATTGTCCCAACTATGTATTGAATATTAACATTCTTTTCCTTCATCACTTCACCAGCAACATAATCAATACGCGCTTTAACAAAATCCAATTCAGACTTAAGAGCCACGAGTGGTATCATAATTTCGGGAATGACAGGAGATCCTGTTTTCTTAGCTGATTCTACTACCGCTTCAAAAACTGCTCGCGCTTGCATTTCAGCAATTTCAGGATAAGTGATGATTAAACGGCATCCCCGTAAACCAAGCATGGGATTAAATTCATGCAATTGGTGCACACATTCTACAAGTAGTTCAGAAGGAATCCCCATTGCCATTGCAACACTAAGAATTTCTTTTTCTGTTTTTGGCAAAAACTCATGTAAAGGCGGATCTAAAAAACGGATAGTCACAGGTAAACCAGACATAATTTCAAACAATTCAATGAAATCTGATCGTTGCATTGGCAAAAGCTTATCCAACGCTTTGCGACGTCCATCTGCATCATTACTTAAAATCATTTCACGCATAACAACGATACGCTCACCAGTAAAGAACATATGCTCAGTACGACAAAGACCAATACCTTCAGCTCCAAAAGAACGCCCCATACGTGCATCAGTCACTGTTTCAGCATTAGCGCGAACTTTCATTCGCCGCATTCCATCAGCCCATTCCATTAATTGAGCAAAATCTCCACAAAGTTCGGGCTGCAACATTGCAACCTTTCCTTCTAAAACTTCTCCCACTCCACCATCTATTGTAATAATATCGCCTTTTTGAAAGCTCTGACCTGAAGCAATCATCGTATTTGTCTTATAATCAATCCGCACACTGCTGGCACCAGAAACACAGGGTTTTCCCATACCGCGAGCGACAACAGCAGCATGACTCGTCATCCCACCACGTGTCGTTAAAATTCCTTCTGCAGCATGCATACCATGAAGATCTTCTGGACTTGTCTCTACACGTACTAAAATAACTTTCCGTCCTTCTATTGACGCTCTTTCTGCTTCTTCAGATGTAAAAACAATTTCACCAGTTGCAGCCCCTGGGGAAGCAGGTAGACCACGCGCTATAACACATCGCTTTGCCTTGGGATCAAGCATAGGATGTAAAAGCTGATCAAGTGATTTTGGTTCAATCCGCATCACCGCTTCTTCACAGCTTATCAACCCCTCCGCAACCATCTCAACCGCTATCTTTAAAGCTGCACGTGCTGTTCGTTTTCCTGAACGAGTCTGCAACATCCACAATTTACCCTTTTCAATTGTAAACTCTAAATCTTGCATATCTCGATAATGCTGTTCAAGCTTATGCGCAATCTGGCATAATTGTGAAAAAGCTTCTGGCATAATTTTTTCCAATGATGGTTTATTTGAACCAGCAGCAACACGAGCAACTTCGGTAATATTCTGAGGTGTACGAATACCTGCTACAACATCTTCACCCTGTGCATTAACTAAAAATTCACCATAGAGTTCTTTTTTCCCTGTTGATGGATTACGTGTAAAAGCAACACCCGTTGCTGAATCTTCACCCATATTGCCAAACACCATAGCTTGCACATTAACTGCTGTTCCCCAACTTTCAGGAATATTATGTAAACGACGATAAGTAATTGCACGTGCTGTCATCCAACTTGAAAAAACTGCTCCAATTGCACCCCATAATTGTTTTTCAGGATCTTGCGGAAAAGGTTCTCCTAACTTCTCTTCAACACATGCTTTGTAAAGAATAATAATGTTTTTCCAATCAGTTGCTGTTATTTCTGTATCAACACCGTAACCATTACGTGCTTTTACTTCATCAAGAATTTCCTCAAAATGTGAATGATCTAACCCCAAAACAACATTGGAATACATTTGAATAAAACGACGATAACTATCATAAGCAAAGCATTCATTATTGGCTTGTATAGCAATTGCTTTTACAGTATCGTCATTCATACCGAGATTAAGAACCGTATCCATCATCCCTGGCATAGAATCCCGAGCTCCTGAACGGACAGAAAGCAAAAGCGGCACTTGTTTATGAGCAAATTCCCGTCCTGTCTGTTCTTCAATACGTTGGAGCGCTTGTCTAACATTCTCCTGCAATTCTTCTGGGTATGTACCACCATGAGTATAATAAAAATTGCAAACTTCTGTTGTAAGAGTAAATCCAGGAGGAACAGGCAAACCAAGATTACTCATTTCTGCTAAATTAGCTCCTTTACCGCCAAGAAGATTACATTCACTCGCACTTCCTTCTGCTTGACCATTACCAAAACTATAAACCCATTTTGCCATCATATAAATCCGTTCAATTATCAGTATCAAAATATTATTTGACCAAGCTAATCATTAAAAATAGTCTTTCGATTTTAAAATTAATGAAGCCAAATAAAATACTGCCTTATAGTAAGGTATGAAAAGTACCCCTCTCCAATAAGAAGACCAACAATCATAATTACCAATCTTCATTTTGGAAACAATGTATATTGTTAAAGAAAACTATCAATTACTGAAAAGAAATCTTGCATTGACATAGCACCTTCATACTTTTTACCGTTAATAAAGAAGGTTGGTGTTGCTGTAACACCAAGCTCTTTTCCACGTTCAAAAGAGGCATTCACTTCGTCCAAAATAGATTGATTTTTTAGGCACGCATTAAAGCTTTCATCAGTAAAACCAGCCATAAAGGCAATTTTTTTCAATGGCTCCAAAGCGTCTGCTGCCATAACCCACTCATTTTGTTTTTGAAACAAAACTTCTATCAAAGGAAAATAACGATCTTCTGGAGCACACCTAGCCAACATAAAACCCGCTGTTGCCCGAGGATCATAAGAAAAATCCCGAAAAATAAGTTTTACTTTACCTGTTTTGATATACTTTTTACGAAGTTGAGGAAGTATTACATTGTAAAAATCAGCACAAAAAGCGCATGAAAGTGAAGCATATTCAATAATGATCACAGGAGCATTGTCTTCACCCTCAACTTTATCCTTAACTTTACCCGATTTAAGGAGCTCAGCCATATCAATGGTTGCTACTGGCTTAGCTTTACTTACTAAAGTTGTAGTTGCATGAACCTGTGCAGTTACACCCCAAATAAAAATTATTACGAAAGATACAATGAAACGATAATTAATCATAAATAACACTTTTCTGTTCGACTTAAACAAATAAAAATCTAATACCTCTTCATTAAGGGAAAGAAATATAAAATGGTTTTCCTTCTTTATTATTTTTTTTCCGTCAAAATGCAATATCCAAGCTTATAAAGTGATCGGTGTAAACTTTTATCTTCAATCTCTTCAAGCATTTTTTTTAAGCGTTGTTTATTTTTTTTATTTGGGAATAGCTCTACTTCCGAATAATCCGTGAAAACTGATACCTGCTTGTGTTCAATTTTGATTCGGTCAATAGCGATATACCCAAAAAAACTATTAATTCTTTGAATCAATTCATTTGTTTCATGCATTAACTTTAACATAGCGATTCCTTCACATGCTACCACAAGTGTCGCAGGATGAAATGTTTCATTTTGATCTGCACGACCTTTCCAAATAATTTTGATCGGCATGGTATGTTCGCCAATATCCTGCCCGACAATCTGTGACCAATTTTCTATGAGCGCTATATTAAGTCCTGTTCTTTTGCGTAAAATCGGATCAAGCATTTCGGATACCATTTCAGCAATAGAATAAAAATGATATTTTTGTGTGTTTTTGCTCATTCCATCCTGGGCCATTATTAAATCATAATTGTTTTCTTTTCGATATTTAAAGCCACTACTTTGAAAATTAATAATAAATACAACTTTAAAAAACTGCGTTTACTGAATTAGAATTTTTATAATTAATTATTAAAAGCAAACTATAAATTGCAAAATATATGCTTTTTTGTATTTTAGACTTGTTTATGATTAAAAACAACGATGTATAAAATTTCTTCACTTCTCCTTTCTTGGTATGATCAAAATTATCGCCATTTACCATGGCGTATACCCCCTACAAAACAAATAAAAGGCATTTATCCTGATCCTTATCGAATTTGGTTATCCGAAGTTATGCTGCAACAAACAACAGTTGAAACTGTTAAACCTTACTTTAAAAAATTTCTAAAACTTTGGCCTGATCTCTTCTCTTTATCACAAGCATCACAAGATGATATCATGAAGGCATGGGCGGGTCTTGGTTATTATTCACGTGCACGTAATCTTAAAAATTGTGCTATTCAACTTGTTAAAAATCATAGAGGTAAATTTCCACAATCGGTAAAAATATTACGCACTTTACCGGGTATTGGAGACTATACTGCAGCAGCTATTGCTGCAATTGCCTTTGATCATCCTGTAGCCGTTGTTGACGGTAATGTCGAACGTGTTATAACGCGCTTATTTGCCATTACTTCAACATTACCCAAAGCAAAATCTGAGATCAAAGAAAAAACATTTGAAATTACTGATGTAAAACGTCCTGGTGATTTTGCTCAAGCTATGATGGATTTAGGTGCAACAATTTGCACTCCCCGTAAGCCATCTTGTTTACTCTGCCCTCTTCAAAATTTGTGCACAGCAATGAAAATGCAGGCAACAGAAGCTTTCCCAGTAAAAGTTCCTAAAAAAGAACGTCCTTTAAAAACTGGTGCTGCTTTTGTAATACTCAATGAAAATAAACAAATTTACTTAGAAAAACGACAGCATACAAAATTACTCAACGGCATGACCCAAATTCCTAATAATATCGGAATAAATGAAGAAAATGGACTGCAAAATGCTCCCTGTTCTGCTAATTGGAAATTTATGGGACAAATTACACATATTTTTACTCACTTTTCTTTAAAACTTAATGTCTACTGTGCAGATAATATTCGGGGAACAAAGCTTAAAAATGGTTGGTGGTGTGATATTCATCATCTTAGCAAAGAGGCACTCCCTACTGTTATGAAAAAAGCCATTGCTATAGCTATTTCTTCTCCTTTTAAATTCAAATAACTTCCCACCTACACAAAATAAAAATTGACTATAATAATGCTTTATCAGCAATTAAAATCAGTGCAACTCATATAATATTAGCTTTCAACATCTGTGAGCGTATCATCATTCTTAAATCATCTATCGATTTTAATAGACCATTTTCTTCATAATACCAAAATGTCCAACCGTTACAACTTTGCGAAGCCTGAGCCTTTCTTCCTATCATATGAATAGATCCCGCTTCACCATCATACATAATAGTCCCATCAGCTCTAACAATAGCAGATATTTCTTTCTTCTTGTCATAAAGAATGCTCCCAGGATAAAGCAATCTTGCATCAAGCAAGCTAGAAAATGCTACGCGTGGTTCTGTCCTTTTTGTTTTTAAAATTTCTAATTCTGATTTAGCTAAAGGTTTAACTACAGCAATTCTCTCGCAGGCTGCATCAATATAATGTTGCTCGCGCTCAATCCCTACAAAATCACGACCTAAAAGTTTGGCAACAGCACCTGTCGTTCCTGAACCAAAAAATGGATCAAGAATAACATCGCCAGGTTTGCTAGAAGCCATAATAATACGTGCTAATAAGGATTGAGGCTTTTGTGTTGGATGTAATTTACGTCCTACTTTATCTTTTAAACGTTCAGCACCTGTACAGAGAGGGAACAGCCAATCTGAACGCATTTGTCGATCTTCATTGGCGGCTTTTAAAGCATCATAATTAAATGTATATTTTTTATCCTTTTGATCTCGAACAGCCCAAATAAGCGTTTCGTGAGCATTTTGAAAGCGACGCCCTCGAAAATTTGGCATAGGATTATTTTTTCGCCAAATGATATCATTAAGCATCCAAAAACCTAAATCCTGTAGCGCCGTACCAACTCGAAAAATATTATGGTAAGATCCAATAACCCAAATTGTCCCATTAGGTTTTAATACACGGCGACACGCAAGCAACCATGCGCGTGTAAAAGCATCATAAGCAGAAAAACTTTCGAACTGATCCCATGCGTCATCAACTGCATCAACGCGCGAGTAATCTGGACGATACAATACACCTTCTAATTGCAAATTATAAGGAGGATCTGCAAAAATTACATCAACAGAATGTTTAGGAAGTTTTTCTAATACTGCAACACAATCTCCTTTAAAGATTTTATTACGCCACTGCGTCTGTGAAGAAGTACAAACCCGATTTTTTTGTAGCTGAACAATTGTCATAAAAAAAACTCAACAACACGAACCGAAATAACTCTATAATTAAAATGATTAATTAATCTAATTGTCCACCATCTTCACAAAATAGAGTAAATGTATCGTTAAGCTAATTTAAATTTATTTTATTCAATGCAAGCAAAATAATTTCATATTGATAAATCTTTATTTTACTCCTTTGTAGCATATTGTTCATATTATCAAATTAATGAGAAAAATCTTTCAAGTTATATCTTTATAAAACGAGAGCTTTTAATATTATTTTATAAAAATTCTTAAACCCGTTATAATAAGGAATGTCTTATGCTACAAATTGATCTTATTATTTTTGATTGTGATGGAGTTTTAGTAGATTCCGAATATCTTATAGCAAAAATTGGATCACAATTACTTAAAGAAATAGGATATAAAATATCGCCCGAAGAATTAAGCGAACGCTATTCAGGACTTATTTTTCAAGATATTCTTAAAAAAATTGAACAAGAAATTAAGAGACCAATTTCTGCTAATCTCATAGATCAAATGGCACATCTGTTTCGCGCACAAATGAAAACTGAATTACATACTATTAACGGTGTAAAAGAAGCAATAGAAATTATTAAATCCCTTTATCCCTATTGTATTTGCTCTAATGCAATGAGCAGAGATATAAAAGATATGCTTAACACTGTTAAACTCTATCACCTTTTTGACAATAAAATATTTTCAGCACCTGAAGTTGGAACTAAAAAACCTAAACCTGCACCTGATGTTTTTCTCTTTGCTGCACAAGAATTACGTGTACGACCAGAAAATACTATTGTTGTAGAAGATTCTATTCATGGTGTACATGCTGCTGCTGCTGCAGGAATGCGTGTTATCGGCTTTACTGGAGGCCTCCACAGTTATCTTGGCCACTCTAATGCTCTTATAGAAGCCGGTGCTGAAACGGTTATTACAAAACACGCCCATTTACCCGAAACCTTAGAAGCAATGAAAATATGGAAAGATTCGCAATAAAAAGATACCTCCAACATATATTGGCTCATATACTCTCTCAGTAATTTTTGACTAAAAAATTCAACAATTACTATAAAAACTAGAATATATCCGTAAAATTAATAGCATCCTATCAGCAGTGAAGAGTAAATCATACATGCTAAAAAATGAAATATATCGAAATAAAATATAAATTTATACGCATTACTCATAGAGTAATTAATCATTACAATGAACGATATTAACATCCTTATATGAAGAGTGCTCAGTTGTACTTATGCAATATACCTGTAAGCAATATAATATTACTCTTTATATCCTATGAAAATTGAATTTTTCTAATTTGGATATCTATTAACTTGAAAGCAACAAATTTAAATTAATTTAGACTTTCAATATTATTGAAATCTTGAATTCAGCTGTTTCAAAATTGATGAAAATAACTCAAAAATATTTTTATTCTATCCTTAAAATGATATGATAATTAATAGCATGTATCAAGACAGCAACTATCTCACTAATCTATATACAGAAATTGCACTCAAAATTACCCATAACAATAAACAATCATACATCTATAATGATGATTACTCTTACTGCTGCTTACATTACTTCAATTAATGTTAATTGTTAATATTACTCATCTACCATGACTAATGTGTCTAAAAAATCTCATAGATTATAGAGAGTACTTTACAAACCATTGCTAATGATAGAAAAATAGTAAAAGACTATTTTCTTTAAAATCGTGTGCATCTTATTATAATTAGCTGCATTTATTTAAATAAAAAATATTCCAATGCTGTTATAATTGTGCATTTGGTTGATTAAACGGAGTAATGATACATGGGTGTAGATATCAGCCGCCTTAGTAATGGTTTGACTATCGCCACACATAAAATGCCACAAATTGAAAGTGTAGCGCTTGGAATATGGGTTAAAGTTGGTTCACGTAACGAAACCTTTATACAACATGGCATTGCCCATCTACTTGAACATATGGCTTTTAAAGGAACAGAAAACCGTACAGCTTTTAAAATCGCAACTG
The DNA here is from genome assembly GCF_002022445.1 of Bartonella sp. AR 15-3. Lineage (GTDB taxonomy): Bacteria > Pseudomonadota > Alphaproteobacteria > Rhizobiales > Rhizobiaceae > Bartonella. Next base: position 1,095,900 of record NZ_MUYE01000001.1, read on the forward strand.
ATATTGAAGATGTTGGTGGAGAAATCAATGCTACCACAAGTATTGAAACAACCGCTTATTTTGCACGTGTTCTAAAAAAAGACATTCCTCTTGCTATTGATATTCTAGCCGATATTATGACATGTTCAAAATTTGATGAAGATGAATTAGACCGTGAAAAACAAGTCATTTTCCAAGAAATTGGTGCTACTTGTGATGCTCCTGATGATATCGTTTTTGACCATTTTACTGAAACCGCCTTTCGTGATCAATCTCTCGGCCGTTCTATTTTAGGAACACAGAAAACAGTCCAATCGTTCACATCTGCTGATCTTCGCAATTTTATGAATCAACAATATAGTGCAGACCGCATGATCGTAGTTGCTGCAGGATCTATAGAACATGAAAGTTTTCTGCGTCAAGTAGAAAGTTGTCTTGGCACTTTCCGCCCCCATTCAACAGCTCCTTTAGTCAATCTTGCTAATTATATCGGTGGTGACTTTCGCGAATATCGTAATCTAATGGATACACAAATTGTACTTGGTTTTGAAGGGCGTCCATATCATGCGCATGACTTTTATACTGCTCAGATTCTTTCAATCATTCTTGGAGGAGGTATGTCATCACGCTTATTCCAAGAAATAAGAGAAAAACGCGGGTTATGTTATTCTATTTATGCTTTCCATTGGGGATTTTCAGACACTGGGCTTTTCGGTCTTCATGCTGCTACAGGACAAGAAGGATTAGAAACACTTTTACCTGTTATTCTTGATGAGCTCTACAAAATAAGTAAAAATATTCATACAAATGAACTTCAACGAGCACAGGCACAATATCGCGCTAATCTTACAATGTCACAAGAAAATCCATCTAGTCAAGCACATCTTATCGCTCGCCAAATGCTCCTTTATGGTAGACCAATTCCAATTTCTGAAATGACTGAATGTTTAGAACTTATTACCTTAGAACAGCTAACTGATCTAGCTAAACATCTTTTTATCAATTCTAGCCCAACATTAGCAGCTGTTGGCCCTATTGGTCCACTCATGAATTTTGACGACTTAGTATCAACTCTTTCGCCCACTATGAACTGTCTTCTCTAAAAGAAACGAAGAGCACTCTCTAATACTTTAATTAGATAAAATTATAATTGAACACGCATAAATTACTCTAAAACCCAATAAGCCCCAAAATATGCACACATCTTTAATGAAAATCATCATAAAAACTTTTCTTTATTAAATTAAATAAATTTGAAAAATTTTTATCAAAAAAACGAGCAAAACTGCCTAATTAACACCTCATATGATAAATAATTTAATCAACAAGAATACATTGCGTAAAATCTAACAATAAATGGTTGATATTTTTCCTTTTAAAAAGAACAAAATTCCGTTAATTTTGGGACTCGTTAGTATGAGCAGATATCTGGTCTATTTTTGTATAAAATCTATGTGATTTTTTCAAAAGAAAATGACAACCGCTCTTTATAAAAAGAATAACTAATGAAGTGGAAGAATTTCCTCGAAAATCTCGTTTAAGATTAAATAGCTTCAAATACTGAGAGTGAGGCAGCGTGAAGAGTTTTGGAAAAATAATCAATATTGTCCTTGTCATAATAATTAGTCTTTTTGTATGCCTTTCATCAGCACAAGCAATCGAACCAATCAAAATTTCTCCTCAGGATATAGCTCTTGATTTGTCTAAAGCTATTGAAATTCATCGCACTAATAACCCTATCTTCCAAACCAGTACAGCACCAGGACCGGATGGTATTATATGGCGTATTGAAGTACAGGCAAAAAGTGAAAATTTTTCCGGAAACTGGGCAGTATTTTCCCTTGCGAATCCAACAGATGAACAAATTGATCGTCTCATTGTAGTACCCCATTATCGTATGGCTCATTCGGGTCTTCTGTGGCCAGATCTTGGATCAGTACGTATTGAATCCATCACTCCAAGTGCAGGTTTTTCCCTTGATCGTCAAACTAATGCAAATGCAGATATTTTTCGTATCACTCTCAACCCTGGCACTGTAATTACATTTGTTGCAGAGTTAAGCTCTAAAAATCTACCACAAATCTACTTATGGCAGCCTGAAGCTTACAAAGATACAATTAATTCTTATACACTTTATCATGGTATTCTTCTTGGTATATCAGGACTTTTGGCGCTCCTATTAACTATTTTATTTGTCGTTCGTGGGACAAGTCTTTTCCCTGCAACAGCTGCTGTTGCTTGGGCTGTTCTTTTTTACATTGGTATTGATTTTAACTTTTGGAATAAGCTCTTTGCAATTACACCAATAACAGAACCAATTTGGCGTGCTGGTACAGAAGTTGCACTTGCTGCAACACTCTCTATTTTTCTATTTACTTATCTGTGTCTTAACCGCTGGCATTATCACTTTAGCTACGGTGCAATTATATGGATTATATCTCTCTGCGGATTAGGAGCATTTGCTATTTATGATCCCACTAGAGCAGCTGGAATCGCTCGCTTATCATTTGGGCTTACAGCTATACTCGGGATTATATTGATCAGCTATTTTTCAATCCGTAGATATGACCGTGCAATCATGCTTATTCCAACATGGTTATTAATTAGCTTTTGGTCTCTTGAAGCTTATGCCTGCATAATAGGATATTTAGATAATGATATTGTTCAACCAGCTCTAGCAGGAGGATTGGTGCTCATTGTTCTTCTTATCAGCTTTCTTGTCATGCAACAAACATTTTCTAATGATGCTTTCTATGAGGGCATTTTTTCCGATCTCGAACGACAAGTTCTGGCAGCTAGAGGAGCCGGAAGTATTATTTGGGACTGGAATGTCGAACGTGACCGCATTGTTGTTCACCCAGATATGGCAGCCATTTTTGGTGCTAACAACTGCAAACTCAACGGTACTATGAGCGACTGGATTTCAGCCTTGCATTATGATGATCGTGAGCGCTTTCAAGCTGTTTTAAATATTATTCTTGCACATAAAAAAGGACGTATTGATCAGATTTTTCGGCTCTCTTCCGGTGGGGGCCATTATCATTGGTTTTCTCTGCGTGCACGCCCAGCTATCCAAAAAGACGGAAAGATTACTCGCGTTATCGGGAGTATTGTCAATATCACTAATCACAAAAAAGCCGAAGAACGTTTACTATACGATGCAATTCATGATAGCTTGACCGGTCTTCCTAATCAACAAATTTTTCTCGATAGATTACAAAATTATAGCTCTTTAGCTAAAGCAAATATAAAAATTAAACCAACAATTTTTATGATTGATTTTGACAACTTTCGTCAAATTAATCGTAAACTAGGTATAGCGGTTGGGGATACTGTCCTCTTAATAATTGCGCGTCGTTTGAGCCGCCTTATTAACCTACAAGACAGCTTATCACGCCTTTCTGCAGACCGTTTTGCAATTATTTTACTCAGCGAAACAGAACCCCAAAAAATTGCAATGTTCGCAAATCATCTGCACAAAACAATTTCAGCTCCTATTACTCTTGAAGAAAAAACTATAACGCTTTCTTCATCCATTGGATTGGTTACGTGGAGTGATAACAAATCAACTGCTCAAAATATTTTCAATGACAGTGAGCTGGCAATGATCCATGCAAAACAAATGGGTGGTAATCACATTGAACCTTTCCGTCCCAATTTTCGTACTTTAAACCTCGAGCATAATAATATCAACAAAGATATTCATCACGCTATCAAGCGTAATGAAATAAAAATTCTCTATCATCCTATTCTTAATTTATCAGATGGGCAAATTATTGGTTTTGAAACAATCGTGGAATGGCACCATCCAAATCACGGAAATTTAAATGTCCATGATTTTATCAAAATCGTAGAAAGCGAACAGCTCGTTATGGATTTAGTAGAATTCATCGTTGATCGCGCTATAATAGATCTTATAAATATACAAGAAAAATGTGCTAAAAATCCTTTCTTTATTTCTATCAACTTACCAAGTGCAGAAATGATTCATCCTGACTTTATAAGTCAACTACGCTCTTCTCTTCTTCGCAATCCGGTCAGTAAAGGACGATTGATGATAGAAATATCTGAGCTTGTTTTACGAAAAAATCCTGAACAATCAGCTCATTTTTTTGAACAGATTAAAGCATTGGGAATGAATCTGGCATTAGATAATTTTGGAACAGGTTATTCACCACTTACATATCTTGTCCGTTATCCATTCGACATGGTCAAATTAGATCGTTCACTTATCTCTATCGATTCACATAATAAAAAACTTGTACTTAAATCAATTATCAGAATGGCTACTGATCTTAATTTACAAATCATAGCAGAAGGCGTAGAAAACGAAAAAGAAGCTATTTTTTTAAGACAAGAAGGTTGTAAATATGTTCAAAGCACAACCGTCACTAAACCAATTGCCGTCGAAGAATTAATTGCTCTTGTTCAAAATCACTTCTCTTTATAATTAAGTAACGTTATAAAACGAATAATCTATGCATGACCTACTTCAGAAATAAGAGAAGTTGGATTAATTCCAATGCGAATGAGGCTTTCATCATACTTACTACTAATATCGCTTTCAAAAAGAAAATTAGGAGATGTAGGACTAATTAACCAACCATTTGTATAAATCTCTGTTTCAAGCTGTCCTGCTTTCCACCCAGCATAGCCCAAAGCTATAAGAGCATGTTGAGGCCCTCTCTCACAACTCATAGCTTTTAATACATCAAGGGTTGTAGTAAGATAAATTTCGTCTGTAACAGATATAGTCGCTTCACCAGCATAATCATCTGAATGCAATACAAAACCACGAGACGTATCAATAGGCCCACCACAGCGTATTGGAAACTTTTTAATTGGCTCAGAAAGATAATTTTTTTGATTTTGGTTAATCACTCCTAGCTGAAGCAAAAGTTCAGGAAAATTAATATTGTGTAACTGATTGAGAATAATTCCCATAGCACCAGCATTAGAATGGGCACAAATATAGATAACAGAACGAACAAAGCGCTTGTCATTCATTCCAGGCATTGCTATCAGCAACTGTCCATTCAAAAATCCTTCATGCTGTTTCATAATTTGATAGTCTCCACAATCTAATTTTTGACTTCAACTAAATCAGTATCAGTAAAGAATAAAGATCAAATGAAAAAATTGCAAATATTTCAAAATTTACAAAAAATTACAAATATTTTTCAGAAAAATCTCTTAGTAACTTTGAAAATAATACTCATATTTTTAGGATTTTTCTACTTTCTTGCTAATGCTCAAGCAAAACAAAAACCATATCTTATTGCAACACCTTGGCATGAATCAGAAGGTGGCTATGCTAGATTAGCTATAACTTCATCTTCCCTTTCTGGAATAAAAAGTGGTATTATTGAAATTACGTTAAGACCAAAATGGAAAACTTATTGGCGAAACCCAGGAGATTCCGGTATGGCACCATTTTTTAATTTCAACCAACAAGTATCTTATGAAATTTTTTATCCTACACCACAGCTCTATCAAACAGAAAATGATTGGTCATTAGGTTATAAAAATAAAGTCGTACTTCCCTTTAATATCTCTAGTTCAGACGAAAATCTAAGTGGTTCTTTAACCCTTGGAATGTGTAATGAAATTTGTATCCCTCTTACTATCAATTTTAATTTTTCCTCATCTACTCAAAATAATACTTCTCTTTCTCTATCCTTATTAAAAAAAGCTCAAGATGCTTTACCTCGTACAGCCCATAATGCATTTAAAATACATGCTGAAAAAAATGAAAATACCCTCTTAATAAAAATAAAAAATAATAAAATAATCACAACTTCTGCTCTCTTTTTAGATGGAGGTTTAATGCAAATTGGACCAACAAAAAAGATAAGTGATCACGAAGGATATGCAGTCTTTAATGCACCGATATATTACGATTCAGATGAATTGAACAAAACAGTTTTTTATACTGTTTCTTATCAAGACCATGCCTTCAGCGGAACATTTACAATAAATACACAATCAAGTCATACTATCATTCCATGAAATAAAAAATTATGTTGAAAAATACCTATTCTCACGATATTCAGTAATTGCCTTACGTGCGAGTGCGTCTGCGCGCTCATTATCTGGATGGCCCGCATGTCCTTTTATCCAGTACCATCTGATATTATGGTGAGAACAGGCATCATCAAGGGCTTGCCATAACTTCATATTTTTAACAGGACTTTTCGATGCAGCGCACCAATTATTTTTTTTCCATCGCTCAATCCACGTAGAAATCCCATTACGTACGTAGGCTGAGTCTGTATAAAGATCAACCAAACATGATTCCTTCAAAGCATTTAACGCGCGAATTGCCGCCATAAGTTCCATTTGATTATTGGTCGTATATACTTCTCCACCATAAAGCTCACGTTCATGACCATTCCAGCGTAAAACTGCCCCCCATCCTCCCAAGCCAGGATTTCCCGAACAAGCACCATCTGTATAAATTTCAACGACTTTTTTTTGATCTAACATAACATAAACACAACTCTACCTCAGCCAAGAAGTTCAATTACTGCAAAAATAAAGTTCATGCCAATATTTCAACAATTTTTTTTGAATAACAAAACTACATTGCCTGTCCAATATAACATAATTATGATATAATTACTTTTTGAAACACTGATCATAACAAGAAAAACTATATCGGATACAAATGTCGTATAGGGATACATAAAAGATAAATTATTTTCTAAGAAACATAAAGTGAATAGTTGTTGTATTTTATAAAACCCTAGACTTCCAGCATCCTCTCTTTTTCCTCGTTTTTAAAAGCAAACTTACTGACTAACATGCTAAAATGCGTTGGGCTATAATATCCTATATAACTGCTACTATTCTTCTTTTATTTTATAAATGCCATTATCATTACTTTTGTTTTTTAATACTTCTGCTCGTCCCTTAATAAAGGCTATATCTTGAGAGGATAGACTGATATCACGCAATTCACGATTTACTAGAAATGTTTCCGTCTCAACTATAGTTTCAGCCAATTCTATTTTGATATCATAACGTGCACGAAACGCTGTAATGATTTCATCAACAATAATTTCAGGAGCTGATGCTCCCGCTGAAAGGCTAATGACTGAAAGAACACCTAGATTATCAAAATCAATTTCATCAGCACGCTGTATTAAAATAGATCGACGCGCGCCAAATCTCTCAGCAACTTCCACCAAACGTTTAGAATTAGATGAATTCGGCGAACCAACAATTAAAAATAAATCACTTCCTAATGCCGCTGCCTTAACAGCATCTTGTCGGTTAGTAGTGGCGTAACAAATTGATTCAGCTGCTGGAGCTGCTAACGCAGGAAAACGCTGTTGTAATACATTAAGAATCTGTGCTGTATCTTCAACAGAGAGTGTTGTTTGTGTTACAAATCCTAATTTATTTGGATTATTTGGTTGATAACATAAAGCATCTTCTACAGTTTCAATCAATGTAACATTCCCTTCTTCAAGCTGTCCCATAGTTCCAATTACTTCAGGATGGCCTGCATGACCAATCAATATAACATGACGGCCATGACGTTGATGACGAATTGCTTGCTTATGGACTTTAGAAACTAACGGACATGTCGCATCAAGATAAAATAAATTATAACGAATAGCTTCTTCTTCTACAGATTTTGGCACACCATGAGCAGAAAACACAACAGGTCGACTACGATGCACTTCAGGTATCTCACAAAGTTCTTCAACAAAAATGGCGCCTCGTTGCTGCAACCCCTCAACGACATAGCGGTTATGTACAATTTCATGACGAACATACACAGGAGAACCATATTTTTTCAATGCAAGAATAACAATCTGGATAGCACGATCAACACCAGCGCAAAACCCGCGTGGTCCACAAAGGCGAATTATTAAAGGAGGAAGTATAGACAAAATTTACCTTCAATATTTATAAATTCTTACCCAAATTATAATATATCATTGTTACTTTAATATACGAAATGTTTCCTATATACAAGATGATTTCTCTTAAAAGACTAATAATCACCATTTATCTAAAAAAATGGCGCAATAAACGTTAGTTACAACTTCTCTTTTTGTAAAATAAAGCGGTAGCAGGTCACTATTCTCGCTAAAATCAGAGAAATAACTGTATACACCATACAAACCGTTGATTAGTAATATCTAATTAAGAACTTTTAATCATTATCTTCTCATAGCAGAAATAGATTAACGGAATTAATACCTACAAAATCCCTCATATTTAAATGAAGATGTTTATTTATTAGGGGAACGTGGGCCCGGAGGGACTCGAACCCCCAACCAAGCGGTTATGAGCCGCTGGCTCTAACCAATTGAGCTACAGGCCCCACAGAGATTTTCTCTAAACTAAAATATCCTATTATACAAGAGCTTGCTTTAATTATACTGCGTCTTTTTTTCTTTCTTTTTGTTTTTTTCTTCCAACACTCTAATTACTTTACAATGAGCACCAAAAATGGAAAAGTAATAGAGTACATATATTATAAGGAATGAACATGACTAAAATAATTTTCCAACTGTCCAATATCTACCGAATTCAGTTGTCGATATTGACTGTATTATCTATACTCACTACTTCACTCGTCGTACATGCGGAAGAAACAATCAAAGATGCATCAACAATTACAGTTACAGCAACTGGTGAAAACCAGGCAACACCAGATATGGCGATTATCAATCTAGCTGTTGTTACTTATGACGTAACTGCTCAAAAAGCCTTAGCAGCAAATAATAAATTTATGAATGATATTATGAATACTTTTAAAAATAATGGTATTCACGCAAATGACTTGCAAACATCAGGCTTATCTATTTACCAAATAACCTCAGACAAAAAACAAGAAAAAAAGAACAATGAAATAACTTACCATGTTTCAAATTCTTTAACAGTAAATATCCGTGATTTAGCCAATGCCGGTAAACTATTTGACCAAGCAATGGCACTTGGTGTTAATTCTGTTAATGGAATTACCTTTACCAATGCTAATACAAAGCCATTGTATAAAGAAGCACGTAAAAAAGCTGTTACTGAAGCTATTGCAAAAGCAGAAACTTTAGCTCAAGCAGCCAATGTGAAATTAGGAAAGATTATTAAAATTAATGAAAGTAATAACGAATACTATCCAACACCACGCCTCATGAGTAGAGCGCAACCTGCAGACTATGCAGATACAAATTTTTCAGGAGGCGAATTAAATTATCATGTTAGTGTCACTATAACATTTGCTATCGACGAATAATCATCAATCACTTAGTAAAAAATTATATCATCGGCTTTTGTAGAGAATTCCGATGATATATTGACAATAAGATTCTATTGATGATAGTTCATCATCATGAATTTTAATCTGCTCACGTGCAGAAAATTGAGTTTGATGTACTGTTTGAAAATCTTTTGAGACTAATGGATGCCACCACGGAAGATCTTTACCCTCATTCACCAGCCTATAAGCACAACTTTCTGGCAACCAACGAGCTGTTTTAACCGTAATAATATCTAATAATATACAATCTGGAATAATTGATTTACGGTGATTATAGTTCTTACATTGACACGTATATTTATCCAAAAGACGACATGCAACACTAGTTGCATAGATATCACCAGTATCGTCATCTTCTAATTTATGCAAGCAACAACACCCACAACCATCACAAAGATTTTCCCACTCAGTAATAGACATTTCTTCTAATTTTTTACTTTTCCAAAAGGGAAGCTCTTTACTCATAAACAGGATCTACTTTTTTCATAAGACAATTCTTTTAAAGAATAAATAAAATTCAATCTATTATTCAGATCACATTTTTTATCTATATTTAAATGTGCTGTTCTTTTTAATTAAGAATCAAGAAAGCTCCGTAATTTCCGTGAACGGCTAGGATGTTTCAACTTACGAAGCGCTTTTGCTTCGATTTGACGAATACGCTCGCGGGTAACTGAAAACTGTTGACCAACTTCTTCTAATGTATGATCAGTATTCATTCCAATACCAAAACGCATTCGTAAAACACGCTCTTCACGTGGCGTTAATGAAGCAAGAATACGCGTTGTTGTATCTCGTAAATTAGCCTGAATAGCTGCATCAATTGGTAATAATGCGTTTCTATCCTCAATAAAATCACCTAAATGAGAAGCATCCTCATCACCAACAGGTGTTTCAAGTGAGATAGGTTCTTTTGCAATCTTAAGCACTTTTCGCACTTTTTCCAACGGCATAGAAAGCTTGCTAGAGAGTTCTTCTGGTGTTGGTTCACGCCCAATTTCATGTAAAATTTGGCGCGATGTACGAACAATTTTATTAATTGTCTCAATCATGTGAACAGGAATACGAATGGTACGTGCCTGATCAGCGATAGACCGCGTAATTGCTTGACGTATCCACCATGTCGCATAAGTTGAAAATTTATATCCACGCCGATATTCGAATTTATCAACAGCTTTCATCAAGCCTATATTGCCTTCCTGAATAAGATCAAGAAATTGTAAACCACGATTAGTGTATTTTTTGGCAATTGAAATCACAAGACGCAAATTAGCTTCCACCATTTCCTTTTTAGCAATATTCGCTTCACGCTCCCCTTTCTGTACTTGCGTAACAATTCGGCGAAATTCACTAATTGAAATAGCAGTTTCTTGCGCAAGATTTTGTATTTCACTACGCAAACTTTGAATGGCTTTAGCTTCACAAGTTGAAAATTCTTTCCAACCACGCCCTGATAAAGTTGTAATATAATTAATCCAATCCACATCCAACTCACGACCTTGATATTCTCTTAAAAAATCTTCATGCCCAATGCCATAGTTACTAGCAAGCCTCTTCAATTTACCTTCGCTATGTATTAACCGCTTATTAATATCGTATAATTGCTCGACTAATGCCTCAATACGATTTTGATTTAAAGAAAGAGATTTTACTGCTTGGATTAAAGCATCTTTCAATTGAGTATATTGTTTCCTTTGTGCAGATGAAAGAAGCTTTTCTTTACGATGTGATAGGCTGCTTTCAACTTGTTGATCTTGTAACTTGCGTAATTTTACATAAGTTTCAGCAATAAAATCTAAAGTTTCCACAATCTGAGGACACAACTCATGTTCCATTGCCGCAAGCGATAAATTAACTTCATCGTCTTCTTCGTCATCATCTTCACTTCTTATATCCTCTTTAAGATCATTCACATCATGCATGCTAGAAGATGGTGTTTCTTCTTTTATTTTTTTGACTTCACTTCCATCAATAATGGGAGCCTGCTTCGCTTCTGGACCAGAATAAGTCATCTCAAGGTCAATAATTTCACGAAGAAGAATACGCTGCTCTTGCAACTCTTCACGCCAAATAATTAAAGCTTGAAATGTTAAAGGACTCTCACAAAGACCAGAAATCATCGTTTCACGTCCAGCCTCAATACGTTTAGCAATAGCAATTTCACCCTCACGCGAGAGTAATTCAACAGCTCCCATTTCACGTAAATACATACGAACTGGATCATCAGTTCGGTCGGCTACTTCACGTTTAGATGTTGTTGCAACCGCATAATTTGTAGCTTCTACTAAATCGCCCCCTTCTATTGTGATTTCTTCCTCATATTGTTCAGCCTCAATTTCATCTTCATCATCTATAACGCTAATACCCATCTCAGAGAACATTGCCAATATATCTTCAATTTGTTCAGATGTGATTTCTTCAGCAGAAAGGGCTGCATTCAACTCATCCATCATCACGTAACCATTTTTTTGGGCAAGTTTAATCATTTTTTTGATAGCATCATCGGAAAAATCAAGAAGAGAACCATCCGAGCTCACTTTGCCCATTTCTTCCACATTATCTTTTTGTTTAACCTTTGTTGCCATACTGTTAACTCCACTTGATCACTCGGTAAGCTTCATGTGATCAGCTTATTTATTCTTACTTAGCACATTAAAATTTTTATATGCACTTTTTACAGGATTAATCTTCTATTCAAAAAGACACACTCTTGTATACACCTTTTTACGCAAAAACACGGGAAAACTACAGAAACCACCCCAATATATCTCAGTCTTTCTGAGATAATATCTGCACCACATAATAAGAACCAATTTCCCGCTTTTCCTAAAATTTCATCATCATTCTTTACAAAAACTTCATTTCAATAATAGGGTTTTTATATCAGACTTGGTGACTGATTCGCTTTTAAAAAGCGAATCATTTTATTCTATTTCAGCTTACCCTCATCTATTTTTCGCAAAACCAGGATCCAAATCCCTCAATTAAAGCTTCTAATGCTTTCGTTCGTTCCAATTCAGCTTTTACCTCACGAAGTAAATCAAAAACTTCATCTCTAGGATTTTTTATGAGTTGTTCTTCGATATCTTGTAGTCTCTTATGTAGGTGGTGTTCTTGGAGATGCAAGTAGATAGCTTGCTTTAATACAGCACGAGCGTCCTCTATAGGAGCTCCTCCGGAAGTAATCCGCATACCAACTCTTTGCGCAAGGTTATCTATATGCTCTAAAATAGTTTTTTTCCCTTTTTTTTCTAAAAGTACAGACATTGTTTCTTTATCACATAACTGTTGACTCCCAAGAATTTCTAACATGGATTGATGTAAGCTTATTAATTGAGCATTTTTTAATTCTAATTCTGCAAAAACGTCAAAATCCTCGTACCATAGCTCAGGATAGTAAGCTAAAATCAGCAAAATAACTGCTTCACGTAAAGGAATAAAATGTTTTGAACTACGAACTATATTAGAATTTTCTAATGCAGAAAAAGATTGGTCGTTAAACATTCCATCTTTTTGATTTTGAATATATTCCCTTTGATTCTTTTGCTTTAAAAAAGATGAACGAAAAAAATCGAAGAGTCGTCTTTTTATATCTTGAAAATAATAGCGACGTATATCTTGATCCTTAATCGTTGATATCTGCTGTTTTAGTTCTCGCTCTAATGCAGCACGTGCTTCTGGAGTTGGAAAATGTTTTCCAAAAGTAGCGCGCCACCATAAAAGCTCAATCAATGGAATTGATTTTTGAACAAAAGAAGAAAAAAGATGTGCATCTCCTGCACGAATCATTTCATCTGGATCTTTCCCATTTGGCAATAGAACAAAACGCACAGACTTTCCTGCTCTTAAAAGAGGAAGCACACGATCAGCAACACGGAAAGCAGCTTTTAAACCAGCACTATCTCCATCAAAACACAAAATCGGATCAGATTCCATTTGCCATAAAAGTCTAATTTGCGTTTCTGTTAATGCTGTTCCTAAAGGAGCAACAACTTTTTCAAAACCAGCCTTAGTTAAAGCAATTACATCCATATAGCCTTCAACAACAAGAACGGAATATGCTTCTCCCTTTTCGGAGATACGACTATTTTTATGGACAGATGCTGCATTATAAAGCATATTACCCTTATGAAAAAGAACCGTTTCAGGACTGTTTAAGTATTTTGCTCGTGCATTTTCATCTAACGAGCGCCCGCCAAAAGCAACCACACGGCCGCGTAAATCTTGAATAGGAAATATAATGCGATTTCTAAACCGATCATAAGGAGTAGAAATATCTTCACCAGATATAAGTAGACCACAATCCTCCATTTGCTTTAGCGAAATACCACGTACACTCAAGGCATCTTTCAAAGTTGTACGCCCCACCGAAGCAAAACCAATCTGAAAACGCTTTGCAAGTTCTAATGTAACACCACGTTCATAAAGATAATGACGTGCTTGGGCTCCAATTTGATGATGTAAGTTATTTTGAAAAAAATCCGTAGCTATTTTCATGACATCATAAAGATCATTTTTTTTCATTTCATCTTTATGATTTTGTAAATCAAAGGTAGGTAATTTCATACCTGCAAAATTAGCTAAGCGCTCTACAGATTCGGAAAAACGCAATCCATCAAGTTCGCAAAGAAAGGTAAAAATATCACCGCTTGTATTACAGCCGAAACAATAATAACGACCCTGACGATCATCACAATGAAAACTTGGAGTCTTTTCACCATGAAATGGGCAACAACACCAAAAATCACCACGTGAAGGCTTACTTTTTTTTTTATCAAATGTCACCCTTTGACCAATAACTACTGAAATTGGTAACCTGGCACGAATCTCATCAAGGAAATCAGGCGGAATACGCATTATCTCTCACAGAGTTTAAAAATTCTTTATTTGCATTTTAATTACTTTAAAGCATAATTCCAATACTTCCTCTTAAATAATAAATGAATTTCTAAATAAATAACCACATATGATTCAAAAATGGAGACAGCAAAAGTGCCTAAATTTCTTGTTCAATATCCATCACTAGAAATGATATCTTGGTTAATTGTTCTAGTTCTCATTGCACTTTTAGTTAATTTTTTAACACGTATCTTACTTATTCGTGGAAAAAAACAACTCGCTACTTTTCTCCACCAAAATACAACTACCGACATTGAAAATATTACTAAGTATATAGCTCATATTGCGTCGGCTTTTATTCTTTTAACGGGTATCAATTTTATATCTACATTGCCCAACATACTCAGTACAATTATCCGAAATGTTTCTAATGCCTTTATCATTTTTATCGTTGCTTTAACAATTTCTGCTCTTTTTAATATCATTAATACCTTTTACGAACAAAGACCTGCAGCGAGGTTAAAGCCAATAAAAGGATACATTCAAATAGCTAAAATTGCGCTTTTTACTCTTACTGCTATTTTTATCTTAGCCACATTAATAGACCGATCGCCTCTTATCCTTTTTTCTGGTCTTGGTGCAATGGCAGCCGTTTTGATCTTGATCTTTCAAGATACATTACTTTCTCTTGTTGCAGGAATTCAAATTTCATCTACCGATATGGTACGCGTCGGAGATTGGATTGAAATTCCTAATCTTGGCGCGGATGGTGATGTCATTGAAATTGCTCTCCATACTGTGAAAGTTCAAAACTTTGATAAAACAATTACCACAGTTCCTATCCGTAAACTGGTAACTGATCCTTTTAAAAACTGGCGTGGTATGCAAGAGTCAGGTGGGCGACGTATCAAACGATCCCTATTTATTGATCAAGCAAGTATCCGCTTTCATACAAAAAAAGAAGAAGAATATTTGGCACGATTTAATCTACTAGAAAACTACTTTGCACAAAAAATACCCGAAATTAATGAATGGAATACTCGCTTAGAAAAAAATAACAACATACCAGCTAATACTCGCCGTTTAACTAATATCGGTACTTTCCGAGCTTATGTGTTATCTTATCTAAGAGAGCATCTAAATATCAAAAAAAATACAACTTTAATGACACGGCAATTACCTCCCACGCCGAATGGTTTACCTTTAGAAATTTATTGCTTTACGAATACCACCGTTTGGGAAGAATATGAACAAATTCAAGCTGATATTTTTGATCACCTTTATTCTGTTCTCCCTGAATTTGGTCTCAAAATTTTTCAAAATCCATGTGGCTATGACTTAATACGTGCAAGCTATAATCTAAAAAATACATTGAAAACAAAATAATAAACTTTAATTACGTCTATTCTTTAAAAAACTTGAAGTCATAAAATAACAATTTATTCAATTTAGAAGAACGAAGAATGCTCCCAAATTCTTATCTAAGAGATTTTTTTGCGCAAATAAACAGCTAATCCTTACTTTCTTTGAAAGAATAATTATCTTTTCAGTATAAATTCAATTCAGTCATTGCGTAAGAAAATCAACAAAAAACCATCATAAATTTCTAAACAACAAGTTCTCTTTAATTAAGACAACAAATAAACCTTGACTTTGAAAAGACTTACTCTAAGTTCTACTTCAGTTAAAGATAATAGTTTAAGTTTAGACATAGGAGAGTGAAATGGAAGATACGTATATCAGCTGGATCTTAGCTATTATTGTTGGTGGACTTGCAGGTTGGATTGCACAATATTTTATGAAAAGTCGAACAGGAATATTTTTAAATATTATCTTAGGTGTTGCTGGTTCTGCATTAGCCAGTTTCCTTTTAAGCTTTTTAGAAATTAATCTTGCTGGTTGGCTTGGTTATCTAATTTCCGGCTTTATTGGAGCCTGTATCCTTATATGGATTGGCAAAAAAGTTCGATCATAAAATACTTACTCATCTTTTTAAGAGTGTTCTCTATTGCCTTTTAAAGCAAATTAAGCCCTGTTTTTGTTGTTGAACTATAGCAATAATAAATTCAGGATATAATTGCCTTATTTACAACTCTTTTACAACATTACCTAGTATAAAAAAGATACCTCGCATAGCATTCCTTTACAGTATCTCGATTTTCTATATCGTGTATTTAGTTTTCTTTCAAACTTAACAAAATCCTATGCAATGTTTTTCTCATCAATCCAATGCAGAAAAGTTCACAACTTGTGACACCTCACTGTTTTTTTGCTTCATTCTAAGTAATTAATTTCTCTATAAATAATATAGAATAAAAGAAATTCATAATACAGTTTTAGAAAACTCAAAACTGGCTCTTTACCTCCTTATAGAATATACTTATACTTTAACTCTAAGTGAAAATTACAATAACAATATACAGCATTTATTATAGTTGCGCGGTTTTTGCATAACTTTGAGTATTATGCCTTCAAATAGCAAATTGTGAGCCCAAATAATGACACAAACCATCTCACTTCCCTGTCCTTGGAGCACAAATAAACCTACAGCTCTTTTGGTTTTAGCCGATGGTACAGTGATCGAAGGTAAAGGTGCAGGTGCTACAGGAACTGTTGAAGCCGAAGTGTGTTTTAATACCGCCATAACAGGCTATGAAGAAATACTCACAGATCCATCATATACAGGACAAATCATTAATTTCACCTTTCCTCACATTGGTAATGTAGGAGCTAATCGAGAAGATATTGAAGACCTTACACCCTCAATTATCATGGCGCAGTTGGTGCTATTTTCAAAGCAGATATTACGGGCCCTTCCAATTACCGTGCACATGAAAATTTAAACCAGTGGCTTAAAGAACGAAAAATTATTGCACTTTACGATATTGATACACGAGCATTAACCACTCTTATACGCGAAAAAGGTGTACAAAATGCCATCATTGCTCATGATCCAAATGGAAATTTTGATATTAATGCTTTAAAAAAGCGTGCACAAAAATGGTCTGGCCTTATCAATCTCGATCTCGTAAAAGAAGTAACATCAAAGCAATTGATAGAATGGAATGAAAAACCGTGGACATGGAATAAAGGTTATAGTTTAAATAACAAACGTAATTTTCACATTGTCGCAATTGACTATGGTATTAAACGCAATATCCTCCGTCTTATATCGGCTTTAGGTGCACACATAACTATTGTACCAGCATCCACAAATGCAAATAAAATTCTATCTATGAAGCCGGATGGTATTTTTCTTTCTAATGGTCCTGGAGACCCAACTGCTACAGCTAAATACGTTGTTCCAACCATCAAAACACTCATCGATTGTAACATACCACTTTTTGGCATATGCCTTGGTCATCAGCTACTTTCTCTTGCCATGGGAGCTAAAACTATAAAAATGCATCAAGGGCATCATGGTGCAAATCATCCTGTTAAAGACTTTACTACCGGCAAAGTCGAAATTGTATCAATGAATCATGGTTTCGCCGTAGATAAAACATCGCTACCACAACATGTTGAAGAGACACATATTTCCCTCTTCGATGGTTCAAACTGCGGCATTCGAATTATTGAAAAACCGATTTTTTCTGTTCAATATCATCCTGAAGCTTCCCCTGGGCCTCAAGATAGTCATTATCTCTTTCAACATTTTCGCAATTTGATTATGGATTATAAAAAATAACCTAATCGCGTAGCTTTAGTATCTAGATTCTCCTTATAACTCGTATTCTCTGCGAACTGGCATAGGCAATTCCTTCCCATTTACCGAAGATACTTTATTAGCATAATAATCATAAAAAGATAATTTACTATAAACTCCTATAATTCTAAAAACAGTGTTATGGTTATTCTTAAACCTGTCTAATATAAAATCTGCCTAAACAGTATTATAGTCAAAACAAGCTCCATAATCATATTCAGACATAATTCATTTTTGAAATATCACAATAATTATCATCATAGCTATATAATAATATTTTAACATATTTTTATAATACATGTTAGACTAGCAAAAGGATAATGCTTGAAATATCTTCTATTTCAGCTAACACTGCTGAAATCCACTAATACTTTCACCTTTTTATTTTAAAATCAGTTAACCATTATTTATAAAAGTATACTGTTCTCAAACATTATCCCCAAAGAAAAAGCATAAAAAAGATATTTTATGGATTACTTTCTTTGTCTATTAACCTATAAAATGAGTTTAGCCAAAATTCTAATATTTCTGCCTACTACAACTGCGCATAAATGTTTGCCATAGGGAAAAGCCATGCCAAAACGTACAGATATAAAGTCTATCCTTATCATTGGAGCAGGACCTATTATTATTGGTCAAGCATGTGAATTTGATTATTCAGGCACACAAGCCTGTAAAGCCTTAAAAGAAGAAGGCTACCGAATTATCCTAGTGAACTCTAATCCTGCTACTATTATGACTGATCCGAATTTGGCAGATGCAACCTACATTGAGCCCATTACTCCAGAAATAGTTGCTAAAATTATTGCTCATGAACGCCCAGATGCAATTTTACCAACAATGGGAGGACAAACAGCACTTAATACTGCCTTATCTTTAAAGCGAATGGGAATTTTAAACCGCTATAATGTTGAAATGATCGGCGCCAATGCTGACGCTATTGATAAGGCAGAAGATCGTGCTCTATTTCGTAAAGCAATGGCAAAAATTGGTTTAGAAACACCGCGTTCTATATTAGCGAATGCAACTGAGCTCAAAGAAGAAGATCGCCGATTATATGAAAAATCATATAATAAACTTAAAAATGAACTTTCCGGTGATGCATTTGATCAAGCGTTAGAAAAGCTTGAACAAGATTGGTGTAATACAGAAGCCAATCGTAAGCAACATTATATCGCTCATGCCACCGCAAAAGCAGTTCAAGCTCTTGATATTATCGGACTGCCAGCCATTATCCGTCCCTCATTCACACTTGGTGGCACAGGTGGTGGCATTGCTTACAACCGCTCTGAATTTTACGAAATTATCGAACGTGGGCTTGAAGCGTCACCAACGACAGAAGTTTTGATTGAAGAAAGTATTTTGGGATGGAAAGAATACGAAATGGAAGTTGTTCGTGATCAAAAGGATAACTGTATCATTATCTGTTCCATTGAAAACATTGATCCTATGGGTGTTCATACCGGCGACTCTATTACTGTTGCTCCTGCTCTTACTTTAACCGATAAAGAATATCAAATTATGCGAAATGCCTCAATTGCTGTACTTCGTGAAATTGGTGTTGAAACTGGTGGATCTAACGTACAGTTTGCCGTCAATCCTGAAAATGGCCGCTTAATTGTTATTGAAATGAATCCACGTGTTTCTCGTTCTTCAGCGCTTGCTTCAAAAGCCACTGGTTTTCCAATTGCAAAGGTAGCAGCTAAATTAGCAGTTGGTTATACACTTGACGAATTAAAAAATGACATTACGGGCGGTGCAACACCAGCATCATTTGAACCTTCTATTGACTATATTGTCACCAAAATCCCTCGTTTTGCCTTTGAAAAATTTCCTGCTTCATCGCCTGTATTGACTACCGCAATGAAATCTGTTGGAGAAGTTATGGCAATCGGTCGTACTTTCCAAGAATCTTTACAAAAAGCACTCCGTGGACTTGAAACAGGTCTTACAGGTCTTGATGAAATCATACTCCCTGAGCACGCTGAAGGTGATGAAAAAAATTCTATCCGTTCGGCTATTGCTATCCCAAGTCCCGATCGTTTGCGTTATATAGCGCAAGCAATACGTATGGGCTTATCCTTGAAGGAGATACACCAAATAAGCAAAATTGACCCATGGTTTTTGGAACAAATAGCCTCTATCATCGAAACAGAACAGCGTATTCGCATCTATGGACTTCCCCATGATGCAGATAATTTACGCATGTTAAAAGCTATGGGTTTTTCAGATGCACGCTTAGCAAATCTTGCTGGAAAAACGCCAGATGATATTTTTGCCTTACGACAATCCCTGAATATTAAAAGTGTTTTCAAACGAATTGACACCTGTGCAGCTGAATTTTCTTCACCTACAGCGTATATGTACTCAACATATGAAAGACCCTTTGCAGGTGTGGAGTGCTCAGAAGCGAACATTTCTGAACGCAAAAAAGTTGCTATTTTAGGTGGCGGTCCAAACCGAATTGGCCAAGGCATTGAATTTGACTATTGTTGTTGCCATGCAGCCTTTGCTTTGCGAGATGCAGGCTTTGAGGCTATCATGATTAACTGTAATCCTGAAACTGTCTCAACAGACTATGACACCTCTGATCGTCTTTATTTTGAACCTTTAACAACTGAAGATGTTTTAGCAATTTTAAAAACAGAGCAAGAAAAAGGTGAACTAGTCGGAGTTATCGTTCAATTCGGTGGACAAACACCATTGAAATTGGCAAGCGCACTCGAAAAAAATAACATTCCTATTTTAGGCACTTCACCTGATGCTATTGATCTTGCAGAGGATAGAGATCGTTTTCAAAAATTGTTGTGCCAACTTAATTTAACCCAACCCCAAAATGGTATTGCTTATTCAGTTGAACAAGCACAACTCATAGCTCACGAACTAAATTTTCCATTAGTTGTACGCCCCTCTTATGTTTTAGGTGGGCGTGCTATGCAAATTATTCGAGACCAACGTGACTTGCGGAATTATTTGTTCGAAATAGTCCCTGAATTAGTGCCAGAAGATATTAAAGCTTGTTATCCTCATAACAAAACAGATCAGGTCAACACATTACTTTGTAAAAATCCGCTTCTATTTGATACCTATCTAACAGAAGCTATAGAAGTTGATGTTGATTGTTTGTGTGATGGAGAAAAAACACTAGTTGTTGGTATTATGGAGCACATTGAAGAAGCAGGTATCCATTCTGGTGATTCAGCGTGTTCTTTACCAGTCCGCACACTTTCACATAAATTGGTTAATGAATTAGAGAATCAAACAAAAGCTTTAGCAAAAGCACTACGCGTTTGCGGCTTGATGAATGTACAATATGCTATCAAAAATGAAACAATTTATGTCTTAGAAGTCAATCCTCGTGCTTCCCGTACTGTTCCATTTGTTGCAAAAACTATTGGTCGACCAATTGCTAAAATCGCAACACGTATCATGATCGGAGAAAATCTCCAAAGTGCACTTAAAGCTTATGGTGGAGTACCGTCTACGCCACAAAAACCACATATTGCTGTTAAAGAAGCAGTCTTTCCTTTTTCCCGTTTTTCAGGTGTAGATACACTACTTGGACCTGAAATGCGTTCAACAGGTGAAGTAATGGGACTTGATTATGATTTTGCCCTTGCCTTTGCTAAAGCGCAGCTTGGAGCTGGTGTTGATCTTCCTAAAGAAGGCACCTTATTTGTATCTGTAAGAGATGAAGATAAAGAACGTATATTAAAACCTGTCAAATGTTTAATTAAGCTTGGTTTTTCTGTTTTAGCAACAATTGGAACACAAAAATTTCTTGCTGAAAACGGCGTTAAGGCAGAAAAAATTAATAAAGTTCTAGAAGGTCACCCTCATATTGAAGATGCTATTCGTAATCTAAGAGTTCAACTGATTTTTAATACAACTAATACTGCTAGTGCCATTTCAGATTCCAAATCATTGCGCCATGCAGCACTTATGCAAAAAGTTCCTTACTACACAACAGTAGCTGGAGCTGAATCGGCAGCACAGGCTATTCGAGCACTCAAAACCAGTAATCTTGAAGTGCGTTCTTTGCAAAACTACTTTACTTAAAGCTTTTCTGACGCACCCACAAAATGTAATATTTTTCATTTTTTTATCAATCTTTGATTAATATAACAAAAAATTAATAGGGCTTGCTTTATATCAAAAAACCTTTTATAGTCCCTTTTATCGTATTTTTGGTTACGCGATCTTTCTTTTCTGTGCAATCGCACTTCTGATGAAATCTCTTCTGCCTAATTTCGATTTGAACTCGTAGTGAGAATTTTAAATCTCAGTACATAATATTATATATACTAAGGAATTTCCTATGTCTACAGGAACAGTTAAATGGTTTAATACAAACAAAGGTTTTGGTTTCATTCAGCCTAATGATGGAAGTGCAGATGTGTTTGTACATATTTCCGCTCTTGAGCGCTCTGGTTTACATGACCTCAATGAAGGACAAAAAATCTCTTATGATATTCTTCAAGATCGTCGTTCAGGAAAATTTTCTGCGGGAAATCTTTCTGCTCTTTAAAATTTGAGTATTTCATAAAATATCTCGCCTTCATAGGCGAGGTTTTTCAAGTATTATAAAATATTGATTATTTTTTCTTCAAAATTATTTAAGTTTTTCTCTCTCTTTTATTTAAATTAATCATTACTAATTTCAATAAAAATATGACACATAAACCAGTAACTATAAAAAACTTATTATTGAATAATAACAAAAAAACTAAAAAATTTAATAAAATCACACTGTTCTACAAAACAAAAAATTTTAATATATTTTATTCCTCAATCAACCAGTCATCTTTACCTTCGCAGTCAACTTTATCTGCTTAATCTCATCCACCAAATTATAGGCCATCAATCAGGTTGCCTATATAATTTGATGTGCCTTTTAGAAATAAAGTCCAATAAATACCTCATTATCAGCATAAAATGAGATTTATTTTGGAATTGATTTTTCAAAAATTACTCAGTATAAAAACTAAAATCAATAAATTTGAGTTTACAATAAAATTTGCTGGCAGTTTTCTTGCAGTTTTGTGTTTTCTACTACATAATCTTTTATGTATTTTATAATTAAGAGTTCCCTGCCTAATATTATAAGGAATTGAAATGGATGGTTTTCATTGCTGATAAGCTTTCTTCCATCAAGCCCTCTGCAACAATTGCTGTAGCTCAAAAAGTGCGTTCTCTAAAAGCTTCAGGTCGTAATATCATCTCTTTAAGTACTGGAGAACCAGATTTTGACACACCAGATAATATCAAAAATGCTGCTATTGAAGCTATTCGACGTGGAGAAACAAAATATACACCCATATCTGGTATTCCAGAATTGCGTCAAGCTATTTCTGTAAAGTTTAAAAGAGAAAATAATCTTACTTATACGCCAGAGCAAATCATTGTTGGCACAGGTGGCAAACAAATTCTCTTTAATGCATTAATGGCAACTTTAAACAAAGGTGATGAAGTTATTATTCCATCCCCTTATTGGGTCAGTTATCCTGAAATGGTTGCTCTTAACGGTGGTAAATCTGTTTTCGTAGAAACGAAAGCTGAATTTTTTTATAAACTCCAACCACAAGATCTAGAAGCTGCTATCACCCCAAAAACTAAGTGGTTTATTTTTAATTCTCCCTCGAATCCATCAGGTGCTGCGTACACAAACGATGAATTAAAAAAATTAACTAACGTTTTAATGAAATATCCTCATATTTATATTCTCACTGATGATATATATGAGCATCTAACATATAAAGATTTTACTTTTGTCACTCCAGCTCAAGTAGAACCACAACTCTATGACCGTACACTGACAATGAATGGTCTTTCAAAAGCCTATTCCATGACAGGGTGGAGAATTGGTTATGCAGGTGGTCCGCATAAATTAATTAAAGCTATGGATATTATTCAAGGTCAACAAACATCTGGTACAAGTTCCATTTCACAATGGGCAGGTGTCGAAGCACTTAATGGTCCACAAGACTTTATCGCTAAAAATAAAAATATTTTTCAAACACGTCGAGATCTTGTCGTTTCTATGCTCAATCAAGCCTATGGTATTGATTGCCCAACACCTGAAGGTGCATTTTATGTTTATCCGTCCTGTACAAAGCTTATTGGTAAAAAAACACCTCAAAACAAAATTATTACAAATGATGAGGATTTCGTAACAGCTCTTTTGGAAACAGAGTCCGTTGCTGTAGTTCATGGATCTGCTTTTGGACTTGGACCAGCATTTCGTATTTCCTATGCAACATCAGATGAAATACTTGAAGAAGCCTGTTTTCGTATTCAGCGCTTTTGTAACAGTTTGTCCTGAAATTATGGAGCACCATCTATCCAGGTAGTATTAATAAATTTAAAATAAATGATAGCTCTAATTATTGAATGTATTTTAATAAAAGAAAAAAAGAATATTTTATTATTCAAGATGAACAATAAATTAGTTTAATAATACAATATAGACATTAAATAATATAAGTTCATAACGGAAATAATACTTTTTGATATTCTCGAAATTTCTCAAAACGATGTGAGAAAAGGTAGTAGCTAGATTATATATATATTAGATATTATTGCACATAAACAAGAGATAACAGAAATTCTTAATAAGATAAGCTTACTCGCACACCTTTTGATTATTCCATAATAAAAAAGGTGATCTATAAACTGTCTACTTTCTTTAGTATTTTAGATTTTTTAGGCTTTGTAAATAAGTGTACGATTAAACCTTAATAAACATAAAAAATAGCCATAGAAAAAGTTCAAAGAGATTTTCTTCAGAAATAAAAAACCAAGCTAAAGCCCAGCAAATTCAGAAGATTTTGAGAGATAAAATTAACAACCCTATAAATCCTCAAAGAAATCACTCAAAAAACTTAATAGGAGGAAACATAACTAAGAGATAATATTTTCTTGCATTTTATAAAAATAAACACATAGCTCATTAGATTATTCACCTCTACTCTTCAATAATCTATAAAATATTATTAAAAGGACCACTTGCGTGCTTTTAAAAAGATATAATCTCTAAAAACATTCAATTTTGCTGAATTCTTCAAAGCAATAGGATAACAAAAAAAAGTATCAAAAGAAGGAATATCACTCATATCAGGAAAAAGACGCATAAGTTTCTCATCATTATTCACAATATAATCAGGAAGTACAGCAATACCAAGATCGCGCATAAGTGCATTTTTGATTGAAATAATGTTATTAATTTGCAAAATTGAAACACGGACGGAATCACCACTTTTCCCAGCTCTTTGCAACCAATTCAAGCCAACCAAATAAGGTGGCACAGGTTCGCCAAATGAGATAATGCGATGCTGATCCAGCTCAGATAATTTTTCTGGCTTACCATAATTTGCAATATAATTTTCTGAAGCATAAACATGCATATGAACTGTAAATAATTTTCTTTGTATAAGATCAGGCTGTTGAGGCTGATGTAAACGAATAGCGCAGTCTGCATAGCGCATTGTCAAATCAAGCTCTTCATCATCAAACAAAAGTTGAATTTGCATATCAGAATACAGACTCAAAAATTCAGGTATATGCTCCACAAGCCATCCTGCTCCTATTCCAAAAGTCGATGTTACACGTAAATGTCCTGTTGGTTTTTCACAGCTTTCACTTAATTGCAGACGCGTATTTTCAAGCTTCATCAAAATATCATGAGCTGTACGATAAAGTATTTCGCCCTGCTCTGTTAAAATTAAACCGCGTGCATGACGCTGAAATAAAGGTACTCGAACATCTTGCTCTAAAGACGAAACTTGTCTGGAAATTGCAGATTGAGATAAATGAAGCCTTTGAGCTGCATGTGTAAACGAACCTGCTTCTGCCGCAGCATGAAAAACTCTTAATTTATTCCAATCCAATGGCAATGACACAATTTTCTTCCTAATTTTTAAACGTTATTTATAAAAACCATCTTTTTAAGATATACATCTATGAAGCCAAAAACCGTTCCACCTCTAACGCTGCCATACATCCTCTCCCTGCTGCAGTTACAGCTTGACGAAATAAATTATCAGCGACATCCCCTGCAGCAAAAACGCCAGCAATACTTGTTGCTGTTGAATCAGGTGCAGTCCATAAGTATCCCCCTGGTTTTTGTTTTAATTGCCCCTCAAATAAAGAAACAGCAGGATCATGACCAATGGCGATAAATACTCCATCCACATCCATTTGCATTTTTTGACCTGTTTTTGTATTTTTTAGACGCGCACCTGTTACAACAGCCCCCATTGAAGACTGAACAGGCAACCCAATAATTTCTTCCACTATGTGATCCCAAATAACGCAAACATTATCACGAGAAAATAACCTATCTTGCAAGATTTTTTCTGCCCGAAAATGATCACGCCTATGAACCACACATACACTTTTAGCCAAATGAGATAAATAAAGAGCTTCTTCAACAGCTGTATTACCGCCACCTACTACCATTACATCTTTGCCACGATAAAAAAAACCATCACAAGTAGCACAAGCAGAAACACCACCGCCCATAAAGGTTTGTTCACTTTCCAAACCAAGCCAACGCGCCTTTGCCCCTGTTGCAATAATTAGCGCATCACAACAATACTGCGTTCCTGTATCCCCAAATAAAATAAAAGGGCGCTTAGATAAATCGGCCTTTACAATATTATCATAAATAATTTTTGTACCCATATTTTCTGTTTGCTTTGCCATTTGCTCCATCAACCATGGCCCTTGAATTGAATCAGCAAAACCTGGATAATTTTCAACCTCAGTTGTAATTGTCAACTGCCCTCCTTGCTGCGTTCCAGTAATTAACACTGGTTTAAGCATTGCTCTAGCAGCATAGATAGCCGCTGTATAACCAGCAGGTCCAGAGCCAATAATAAGAACACGACTATGCAATTGCACAATAAAACTCCTTTTTTCGGCCTTTGATTAAACTTTATAAGTTTATAACAAAATATGTCTTTAAAAATACATTTTTTAAGAACTCGAATTATGGCAAAGTTGTATTTTTTCAAGATTGATTAAAAGTACATTGCTAATTTATCATAGTTTGCTTAGTATAAGCATTAAATTTATATTACATAGGCGTATAAATTCTAATTAGGTAAACGTTATAATAGAAACAATTAGAGACAAGGAGCAGTTATTTTTCAGTTTATTATTAATATTTGCGCACGGTTTGCATTAATCATGGGAGGAACCATGCTTTTGCCAGCTCTTGCAGATTTGCGGGATAACAATCACAATTGGACAATTTTTCTTTACCCTTGTGCTATTACAACTGTACTAGCAACACTTATTCTTTTAGCAACTAGAGGAGCTACCTGCCGTTTTTCAACACGGCTTAGCTTTACACTAACTCTTTGTCTATGGCTAACAGGCAGTATAGTGGCAGCTCTCCCTTTTTATCTTTCTTCACTCCCAATTTCCTTAGCAGGAGCAATTTTTGAATCCATCTCTGGAATTACAACAACAGGCTCTACAGTTATTACTGGCCTTGACCATCTATCACGAAGCATTTTATTATGGCGTTCCATCATATGCTGGATTGGAGGTATTGGTTTTATCGGTTTAGCTTTAATACTTCTACCCTCATTACGGGTTGGCGGTATACAACTTTTCCACATGGAATCATCTGATAAATCCGAAAAAATATTACCGCGTATCCACCAAATCGCCAATGGAATTATTATTGCCTATATTGGATTAACACTAGCTTGCATGCTTTCTTATTTTGCTGCTGGCATGACATTATTTGATGCTATCAACCACGCAATGACAACGATAGCAACGGCTGGGTTTTCAACTCATGATACCTCCTTTGGTTATTTTTCTGATAAACCAGCTATTTTAATTGTTGCTACAATCTTCATGTTGCTCTCTGCATTACCTTTTGTTCTTTATATAAAACTGCTACTTCCTGGATACTCTAAACGTTCCATAGATCCACAAGTTATCGTTTTTCTTAGCATTGTTTTTCTCTTTAGCTTTGCACTCGCAACCTGGTTACGATTTCATAATCATCTTCCCTTCCACAAAATTTTTCTTGATGTCATTTTTCATCTGACATC
This sequence comes from Bartonella sp. AR 15-3, assembly GCF_002022445.1. Lineage (GTDB taxonomy): Bacteria > Pseudomonadota > Alphaproteobacteria > Rhizobiales > Rhizobiaceae > Bartonella. Next base: position 1,123,768 of record NZ_MUYE01000001.1, read on the forward strand.
TGTCATTAGCACTACCGGTTACAGTGCTGAAGACTACCAACTTTGGGGACCTTTTGCACTTGGTATTTTCTTTATTGTTTCTTTTATGGGTGGCTGTGCTGGTTCCACTTCTGGTGGCATAAAGGTTAACCGTTTAATTATCTTATGGCGTATTGCACAAACAAATATGACACAACTTCTTTCCCCTAATGCGATTGTAAAAGTGCGCTATGATCACTCAAATGTCTCTAATGATATTACTAAGGCAGTTTTACTTTTTCTGTGCCTTTATATGTTCTGTCTTCTTATTGGTACTGCACTTTTACTCACTACTGGACTTGATTTTACTTCTGCTTGCACAGGCGCCTTAACAGCGCTTTCAAATATTGGTCCAGGTCTTGGAAGCATTATCGGTCCTGTTGGAAATTTCTCAACCATTAATGATCAGGCCTTATGGATTTTGAGTGCTCTAATGCTCGCCGGCCGCCTTGAAATTATAACTATCTTTGTACTTTTTACCCGTTCTTTTTGGAACGAACAATTCTAATGTACAGTTGTACAGTTTTCTATATTTATAATATGAAAATTCACAGAATACAGCATTATAGATGACATAAATTTTAAAACCAATCCTAATGTAATTAATATAGAATGCCAAAAGAGCTTTTAATAAATCAGTGCATTAAAAATTTTAAACGAGTATAAACTAGAATCTTAGCACCATATGTATGAACGCATGCATCTTGCTTTTAAAATATTTTCTCTGCAAACATTTCTTTATACACATGCCCAATTGCTATTGCTTCCTTTTCTAAAGGGAAATGTGTCTGAACATAGGTTAACGCTTTTTTCCCTGCCATTATTGTTTTTTCTAAATCAGAAAAATATAATTCAATCGCTTCTGTCAAAGCTACTCGATCTCCTGCAGAAACAACTGTTCCTGTTCCTTCTCTTATTAATTCTTCATACATCCCTGCATTACTAGCCACTACAGCAGTCTGAGATGCCATTGCCTCCAATGGTGTTAAACCAAATCCTTCTCTACGAGAGGGAGCAACATAAAGTGAAAGACGACGATACCACAAAGGTGTATCCTGGATCTCACCAAGAAAAATAATACGATCACTTAAACCAGCAGTAGCAATTTTCCGACGTAATTGTTTTTCAAAGTTATAATGTTTTACTGTAGTACGACCAGCAATAATCGCTGTCCAATCTGGATAACGAGGCAATAATTTTAACATTGCATCCACAAATAAATCAGTGCCCTTCAAATAGCGTATACGTCCAAAGCATCCTATTGCGTATTGTCCAGATAATCCGGAAGCTGAAAAACAATCATCAATGGTTTTCGGTGGTGAGAAACGCTCAAGATCCACACCATGCATAATAACTTTATGAGGAACTTCAAGATACTTTCCAGTGCGTTCACTTGTAGCAATCACTTTATCCATGCGGCGAATTAACCATTTTGTAAAGGGCTTATGATAACGTTGAGATGCCGATGTAAAAATGAGTTTAAGTTTCATTTTTAAAACATCCCGTAAAAAAATCCCACAAAGCATCTCAATATTGCGTCGTGCATGCCAAATCCGAAATGATTTTCCTACTGGACTTTTCCATAGACCGAAAAGATCTTTAAAAGAAAGAGCAGGTAAATTTTTTGGCAACCCTATCCCTAAAGTGGATATATAAATACCCTGTTTTCGTTGCAATGGAACAAGATGAATAATCGTTGTTGTTACTCCTGATAAACGTTTCTTAAAATGCGGAACAATAATGTCAGTTTCTTTTAAAAACACACGCATAACAATTTAGATATATTGAACCTTAATAATTTCATAATTATGCGCACCACCTGGTGCATTTACTTCAATTACATCACCCTCTTGCTTACCAATAAGTGCACGTGCAATAGGAGAAGAAATAGAAATTTTACCAGTTTTTACGTCAGCTTCTTGATCACCAACGATCTGATAAACTTTTCTCTCTTCAGTGTCTTCATCCAAAAGATTAATAGTAGCTCCAAATTTAATTTTATCACCTGAAAGACGTGAAACATTAATAACTTCTGCTCGCGCAATACAATCTTCAAGCTCGTTTATACGCCCCTCATTATGACTTTGTGCTTCTTTAGCAGCGTGATACTCTGCATTTTCTGACAAATCACCATGTGCACGTGCCTCAGAAATTGCCTCAATAATCCGTCGACGCTCTTGTTGTTGACGCCACCGTAACTCTTCTTTGAGACTTTCAAAACCAGCTGTAGTCATCGGAACTTTTTCCATGATCCGTCCCTTTCTTGTACACGAAAGACCTTATAAAGATATAAAAATCGGCCTCCAAGATGACTCTTGGAACCCGAAAATTACAATTGCCTTTTATTATATAATACAGAAATTTTGTTTTCCATATAAAAATAAAAAGAGCATAGAAAACTCTTTAGTTACTTTAACAGTGAATTTATATTTTAAATGTTCAGGAATATCTCTGTTATTATCTATATATTAAAGGATGTAATTACCTGTTTTCTGTTTTATTATAAAGACATTGTATAAAAATGAAAATACAGTATCAAGAATCTATGTTAGAAGAAAAATGAAAAATTTGATTAATTGTTTTATAGCTGGCTCCTTCATTTTAGTAATAACACCCGCCGATGCTACAAATGCCATCGTAATAAAGAATTTGAATTTCAGGATAGGTCCGAGCACACAACACCCGCTTCTCGGGTGGATTCCTGTAAACCAAGCAGTTTCGATCCGAACATGCAGAGGCAACTGGTGCCAAATTGATTATAATTCACGAACAGGTTGGGTATCATCCCGTTACCTTTCATTCAAAAATGGAAATGATCTTTACCAAATGTATATAAAGCCGTCGATTAGAGCACACACTCCCAATATCAAAAAATAATAGCCAAAAACATTACGAAGATTGCTTTACCGAACATTATTAGCACTAGTCTCAACCTTGCTAGTACAAAAAGTATGATTTTGACCTGAGCCATCCTTTCACTTTACTTATAGAGAAGTATAACTTCCTAGGATCAGTATCAAAAATAGTTATAGTCACCTCTACTATACCACAAAAAATATTTTAACTAATTATCAAATGACAAAAAAGAAATTTCTTTCAAAAACAAATTCAACCAAAAGCTTTTAATTTTTTTTTCTAAATTATATTTAGAATAACTGTATAAAATGTTCTTATCATGTCACATAAAAAGTCAAAAAAAAATCAAAAACAATTCAATCAAGGATTAATAAATCCATCTGCAGTTATGAAACAATGCTCTAATACCAAACTTCATACAATCAAAAACCATGATGTTTCATCTGAAACCACAAATACTATATCACCTAAAAACATAACAACAACAAACGGTGTTACAGCAACAGTTGAAACACTTTCTGCACTCATTGCTTCAAGTAATCCCCTTTTTAAAAATGGTGCATTATGGACACCTCATCGTCCTATTCGCCCTGAAAAATCTGAAGGTGGAATTCAATTTCAAATTAAAACATCTTTTCAGCCTGCCGGTGATCAACCCATTGCAATCAAATCTTTAGTTGAGGGAATTAAGAAAAAGGAACGCACTCAAGTACTTTTGGGCGTTACTGGTTCAGGTAAAACATACACAATGGCAAAAATCATTGAAAAAACACAACGCCCCGCCCTTATTTTAGCACCAAACAAAACTCTAGCTGCGCAGCTCTATGGAGAATTCAAAAACTTTTTTCCCAATAATGCTGTCGAGTATTTTGTTTCTTATTATGATTATTATCAACCTGAAGCTTATGTTGCACGATCTGACACTTATATTGAAAAAGAAGCCTCTATTAATGAACAAATTGACCGCATGCGCCACGCTGCAACACGAGCTGTACTTGAACGTGATGATGTCATTATCATCGCATCTGTATCTTGCATCTATGGAATTGGTTCAGTAGAAACTTATACAGCAATGACTTTCCAAATGCAAAAAGGCAACAAACTCGATCAACAGAAATTACTAACTGATTTAGTTGCTCAACAATATCAGCGACAAGATATAAACTTTGTTCGTGGTTCTTTTCGTGTTCGAGGCGACACAATTGAAATTTTCCCTGCCCACCTTGAAGACCGTGCTTGGCGTATTTCACTGTTTGGTGATGAAATTGAAACAATTACTGAGTTTGACCCTTTAACGGGACAAAAAACAGGAGATCTTCAATCCATTAAAATTTATGCTAATTCACATTATGTAATACCGCGACCCACATTAAATCAAGCGATAAAATCAATCAAAATAGAATTAACAAAACGCCTCGATGAATTAAATGCAGCTGGTCGTCTTTTGGAAGCGCAACGTTTAGAACAACGGACAATATTTGATTTAGAAATGCTAGAAACTACCGGATCCTGCCCAGGAATTGAAAACTATTCCCGCTATCTGACTGGAAGAAAACCAGGCGAACCACCTCCAACTCTGTTTGAATATATTCCTAACCACGCTCTTGTTTTTATTGACGAGAGTCATGTAACAATTCCTCAAATCGGTGGTATGTATCGAGGTGATTTCCGACGGAAGGCTACCTTAGCAGAATATGGTTTCCGCTTGCCATCCTGTATGGACAATCGTCCTTTACGCTTTGAAGAATGGGATGCAATGCGCCCACAAACTATCGCCGTTTCAGCTACACCTGGACACTGGGAAATAGAACAATCGCGTGGCATCTTTGTAGAGCAAATCATTCGTCCCACAGGGCTGATTGATCCACCAACAGAAATACGCCCAGTCAAAACACAGGTTGATGATGTCATCAACGAAATTCACCAGACAATCAAAAAGGGTTATCGTACATTAATAACTGTTCTTACAAAACGCATGGCAGAAGATCTGACCGAATATCTCCATGAACAAAATATCCGTGTGCGTTACATGCATTCTGATATTAATACACTAGAGCGTATTGAAATCCTTCGAGATTTACGCCTTGGTACTTTTGATGTTTTAATCGGTATTAACTTACTTCGAGAAGGCTTAGATATTCCAGAATGTGGTTTTGTTGCTATCTTCGATGCTGATAAAGAGGGTTTTTTACGTTCAGAAACTTCACTTATCCAAATGATTGGACGAGCTGCACGTAATGTAGAGAGTCGGGTTATCCTTTACGCTGATAAAATTACTGGTTCTATAGAACGTGCTTTGCAAGAAACGAAACGACGTCGAGAAAAACAAATAGCCTATAATGAAGAGCATCAAATTACACCGACTAGTATTAAAAAGAATATCGATGATATTCTTAGTTCAGTTTACGAAAATGATCATAATATCAAGATCTCTCATTTTATCACGCAAAATAATAAAGTTGGCGACAATCTAACCAACCATATTCAACATCTCAAAAAACTAATGCGTAAAGCAGCTGATGATCTCAACTTTGAAGAAGCTGCTCAATTGCGTGATGAAATTAAACGATTACAAGAAATAGAATTAACTATCGCTAGTGATTCTTTAGTGTGTAATAACAAATATTCCCTTGATAAATCCATAGAACACTCAAGTCTTTTCACTAAACCAAATCTTGCTCAAATGGGCCCTAATACTACGGATGTTGGTTTATTAGCAAAACGCAAAAAAGAAAGAAAATGATCAAAAAATACTTTAAATGAGATGTTTAAAAGAGATTCTTGCCATAAACAGTCTAAAATCTACAAATTGCTACAAAATAATTAGCTCTTATAAAAAACCCTGCCAATAAGTCCACAAAATAGTAACATATCATAAAAATTGGAATAAAATATTTCTCTTTCCATCCATTATCTAAGATAAATTAATAAGCCGCTATACTTATTATGAACTAAAAAATAACATAAGAAAACAGATTCTATAAAGAAAACTCTTGTCAAATATTCTATTTTCAAGCAATCTTGTTTTTTAGATAAATTGCGAACATTGGAAGGTGATATAAAAAGTCTTCTAGAAATGATTCTAAGTTCTGAGTTGATAAAAAATAATAAAAACGTTTTCCAGATATCGTAACTTGCCTAAAAATACCGTTTACGTAAGGTGCGTAATACGGTTGTTGACTATCTGCCTTACAAAGGCAATCAAATAAGGAAATATTCTATGGCTCAAACGGGCGAAGTAAAATTTTTTAACAATAACAAGGGCTTTGGTTTCATTAAACCTGATAATGGGAGTACTGATATCTTTGTTCATATTTCTGATGTCCAGGCCTCAGGCCTTACTGGCTTAAATGATGCACAAAAAGTATCATTTGACATAGAGCCTGACCGCCGTGGTAAAGGACCAAAAGCTATAAATATTAATGTTATGAGTTAATTTAAGCAAAGTCCGTTTTGTGGAATCGGGTTTAAATCCCGGTTCCATTTTACTATATTTAATTATATAATAGACTCTTTCTTTATTCGTTCTAGTAAAATAAAATCGAGCATTGTTCAAATTATATTCAGCCTAGAACATTTAAAGTGCAGACCAAGATAAATTTGTATAAGGAGTATTGCTATGATAAAATTAACTAAATTAATAGTGTTATCAGCAATGTTGACAGCAGCTATTTCAGTACCGTTAGAGACAGTACTTGCTGCTGCACAAATACAATCATACCAACAAACAATTACGCGCACAACAAGTGGAACTGGACGTACTCCTCTCCAATCTTCCAGTCAGACTTTTTCAGTACAAAGGAATTTCGAATATACAGAGAAAAACATTCACGAACGTCATATAAGCCGTAGTAGTAGTGGTAATGTAGGTGGTGTTATTGCTGCAGGTCTTCTAGCCTTGACAGCAGGTATAATTATCAAAAATGCTTTAAAAGAACCTGAACAACCACAAGTTGTCTATCAAACCCCACCATCAAATCAAACGGTTTATCAAGTGCAACCAGTAGTAACATATCAATCTTCTCAGCCGTTAAATACAACAAGTTGGTATCAATATTGTAAAAAAACATACCGTTCCTTTAATTCAAAAACAGGAACTTTTCGAGGTCATGATGGCTTAGATCATGTTTGTTATGCCCCACTACAGTAATTTACACAACACCAAAAACCGCTTTAAAGCGGTTTTTTTTTGAGTATAATAAACTATTAAACCCCCTGAAGAAAAGGATTGTATTGGCGTTCATAACCTATTTGGCTTCCTGGCCCATGCCCACAAATAAAGCTGACATTATCGCCTAATGGCAGGACTTTTTCTTTAATTGATTTAATTAATTCTTCATGAGAACATAATGGAAAATCAGTGCGTCCAATAGCACCACGAAAAAGCACATCCCCTAATAAAGCGAAACGCCTTTTTTCATTAAAATAAATAACATGACCAGGCGAATGGCCAGGCGTATGAAAGACACTGAACGTATGTCCAGCACAATCAACACTATCACCATCTTCTAACCATTGATCAGGAATACAAACACGTGCATCAGGCATGTGATAGATTTTTGCTCTTTCACTGACATCGTCCATTACTGGTTTGTCATTACGATGTGAACCAATAATTTGAATATCCAACGCTTCTTTAGCCTGCATGGCTGCTCCCACATGATCAATATGACCATGTGTTATCCAAATAGCTTCAACAATAACCCCTTTTTCTTGAATAGTTTGTTGTATCTTAGGCCAATCACCACCCGGATCAACTAAAACACCTCTTTTACTTTCATTATCAAAAAGTAAAGTGCAATTTTGTTGAAAAGGCGTAACTGGAATAATATACACACTGAAATCGCTCATTAGAACCCTTTTTAAAATTCAATATTTTAAAATCTTTTAGTTTATAGATAACATTTCTTCTGTCTTTATAAAGCAAAAAATTGTTCGCTCGACAGCTATATATAACTTATGTAAAGTACAATTTATGTAAACTGAATTTTTGTTAAGGGTTTGAATCATGGCTGATCACATTCAGACTTTATGTGATAATGCACCCCACCTTCTCGTGATTGATGATGATACCCGCATTCGCAACCTTTTATCTCAATTTCTCATTAAAAATGGATTTCGTGTTTCAGTCTCTGCCAACTCTAATGAAGCTAAACGCCAACTTAAAAGCTTAGATTTTGATCTTCTTATTGTTGATATCATGATGCCTGGTGAAACCGGTATTGATCTAACCTATTCACTCCGTCAAACAAAAAATGTTCCTATTTTAATGTTAACAGCTTTATCAGAAATAGATAATCGTATTCATGGATTAGAAGCAGGAGCAGATGATTATCTTGCCAAACCCTTTGATCCTCGCGAGCTTTTACTCCGCATTAATGCCATTTTGCGACGTGGCTCATCTTCTCCCCAACCCAAAATTGAACAGATTATTTTTGGACCTTATATCTTTTCAATTTCACGACGTGAACTCAAAAAAGCAGGAGAGATCATTAAACTGACAGATAAAGAACAGGAAATGATGGTCATTTTTTCTGAACATGCAGGAGATACTATTCCACGCCACAAATTTGCGATGGATGATAACAATAGTGCACGTTCTATTGATGTGCAAATCAACCGTCTTCGTCGTAAAATCGAAAGCAACCCAACAAATCCTATATGGATCCAAACCGTGAGAGGGATTGGTTATAAGCTTTCAATTGAATAGGCCTGAGATGATCGAACCTGCAAAAAAAATTGCGCTATGGTTATCTAAGAAAATGCCTAAACGGCTTTATGCTCGTTCTTTGATCATCATCATTGCTCCTATGGTACTCTTACAAACAGTAATTGGCTATGTTTTCATGGAACGCCATTGGCAAATGGTAACAAAACGTCTTTCGACCACTGTTGTCCATGATATTGCAGCTATTATTGATATAATTGAAACATATCCACAACAGCATAATTATGAAGAAATTAAGCGTATTGCACAACAACGCATGGGAATAAACATCTCTCTTCTCCCACCTGATCCTCTTCCTCCTCCAGGCCCCAAACCTTTTTTTGCCATACTTGATTACTTTTTAAGTGAAGAAATCACTCGCCAAATTAATCGTCCTTTCTGGATTGATACAGTTGGCGATTCTAATTTTGTAGAAATTCGTATCCGCCTTGATCACAATATCTTGCGCGTTTTTGCCATGCGCAGTCAAGCCTATGCCTCTAATACCAGTATTTTTTTAAGCTGGATGGTAGGAACAGCTCTTGTTTTACTGTTAATAGCTATTTACTTTTTACGTAATCAAATCAAACCAATTCAACAATTAGCAAAAGCAGCAGAAAGTTTTGGACGTGGCCATCCTTTACCAGAAGGATTTCAACCACAAGGAGCTGATGAAATACGCCGTGCTGGTATTGCTTTTTTACGTATGCGTGAACGAATTGAACGCCAAATCGAACAACGCACTATGATGCTCTCAGGTGTAAGTCATGATCTAAGAACCATCCTCACACGTTTCAAGCTTCAACTCGCATTAGTAAGTAATGATTTTGATATTAAACCGCTTGAGCAAGATGTCAGCGATATGCAAAATATGTTAGAGGGTTATCTTGCTTTTGCCCGTGGTGAAGGCAGCGAAAATATTAGCACCCTTGATTTAAATGTCTTGATGCAAAAGTTCTCCACTAATGCTCATCTTCATCAACGTAACTTCTCCTATACTATTGAAGGCTCTCCACAGATACAAGTACGCCCCTATGCTTTTACCCGTTTGATTAGTAATCTTCTATCAAATGCATTTTATTATGCAAATACCATCCAACTCACAGCTAAACCCCAAAAAGAATCTTTTATTATTACTATTGATGATGATGGACCAGGTATTCAAAAAGACATGCATACAGAAGTTTTCAAACCATTTTTTCGGCTTGATCAATCACGAAATCAAGATGCCAGTGGAACAGGTCTTGGTCTTTCTATTGCCCAAGATATCGCACGTAGCCACGGAGGTAATATTCAATTAGATGATAGTCCATTAGGAGGTTTGCGCGCTATTATAGATATTCCTCTATAAAACATATTCAAAAACTTTTTTAAAGAGTAAATAAGAGCAATATGAAGACTTTAAGCATTTCCTACGGTCTCAAACAAAGCATACTGTAGTGCTTTATGAGCGCTTTCACCAGCCCAAGCAACCATTTGAAAAGCAGCATAATGACTTTCACAAATTTTAAGTGCATATATCAATAATGTTTCTACCTGTGTATGTGATGGGTGTACACCACCTGCTAAAAGAAGACCCTGCCGATAAATAACCGTATTATCTCCTTGCCAATAATCAAAATGTCCTAGTAACAATTTCTCATTAATTGTCAACAACAAACGCTGTATCTCTGCTATACGAGTATTTTCAATAAAAAGATCAAATGCACAAGCTAAATGAAGAGCCTCTTGCTCCTCCATCCATGAAAAAGAAAGACGATAACAAGCTCGTTTTCCTTCTACGCAAACGCTAATTTCATCTTGTGCATTCCGCTCAAAAGACCAATCATACTTACAAGCAATTTGTTCTATAAAATCAACCGGATGCTCTTCTCGCTCTGTGGCTCCAATGGCAAGCCTCATCATGAACCCTCAATAATTAAGAATATTACTAATACAATGGAAAAACTATCATCATAACAATACTCGCCACAATCAAAGCCTTTACACCAAACAAATACACATTAAAACATAGCCAACACACAACACCAGGAAATAAATGATAATATTTCCTATAATAACATAGCTTGATAAAGAAAAAACGAATCATCAAACAAACTTAGTGTATTGATACAATTTCGTAGCGCTAGTCCCTTAATTAAAAAAAAATAATTTTTTATAAAAAATGAACTAAAAATAAATTGCTCATCTGCCCTAACAGACTCATGACTAAGCATTTTTCGGTTTCATACATGGTATGGAAAAATTGGGGATTATTTTTTCTAAGACTCTTTGTTGCTTAGACTGTATCTGTTTTCACTTTTTTCTGTTGTGTTTTTCTAAACCATCAAGACGTTTTTTCAAATCAGCATTTTCGGCATAGAGTTTAAGAACCATTTCCTTGATAACTTCAAATTCTTCGCGTGAAACAAGGTCAAGTTTATTGATCATCTTTTCAACCTGTAAACGGACAGCAGTTTCAGCTTCACGCCGTACACCTTGTGCAATACCTGCTGCATCCGTTGCTAATTTTGCCAGTTCATCAAGAATACGGTTCGATCCATTATACATAAGCTTTCCTTTAATTTTCATTTTTTATATACGTACTGTAATACATTTTATAATATTGAAAGATTGTACTTGTTTTTCTAATAGATATTACTTTAATGTATCAGTATTCTTTACCTCCACCAATAACAGCAACTAACCTCTAACCCCAACTTGACCATTTTGTATTCCTCTGTCATGGTTTGATAATCATATAACTTCATAAATGTAAAGTTCCCCCTCATGAATGATTTCCCTTTTTGTCAAGCTATTGCTTTTCCTCTCTTTCTTGATCCAGTGATCATCCGTTTAGGGCCGATAGCATTCCATTGGTATGGATTTGGTTATGTTGTAGGCATTTTGTTTGCCTGGTGGTATACAAAAAAATTACTTAAAAAAAAGTCCTTGTGGCCTAAAAATCAAGCACCTATGCACCCACAAAAAATGAGTGATTTTGTTACTTTAGGTACTCTTGGGATTGTGGTTGGTGGCCGCTTAGGACAGGTACTTATGTGGGACCCTATTTATTATTTCAATCATCCGGTCGATATCATTGCCGTATGGAATGGTGGTATGTCATTTCACGGAGGACTTATAGGTATAATCATTGCCATGATTTGGTTTTCTTATAAAAACAATATTAACGTATGGGGAATGTTTGATACAATCGCCGCAGCCGTTCCCATTGGCATTGGTATTGTACGGATATGCAATTTCATTAATCAAGAATTATGGGGAAATGTAACTACTGTCCCTTGGGCAGTTTGTTTTTATAATGATCCTCAATATCTTCCACGCCATCCTAGTCAACTTTATGAAGCATCTATGGAAGGATTTCTTCTCTTTATCATTTTAGCCATTGCTATTTTTTCTTTCAAAGCATTAAAACATCCTGGAGTGATAACTGGAATATTTAATATAAGCTATGGAATAGCACGCAGCATTTCAGAAATTTTCCGTGCCCCTCAAGAAGATCCAGAATGGTTTGCATCTCTTTTCCACTCTACTGGATTTACTTATGGCATGGCTTTATCTCTGCCGATGATTCTTTTCGGTTTTTATGCACTTCTTCAAACTTTTAAATATAAGCTTACAAAATAATGTCTAATCTAAAAGAGAGAATTAAAGAAATTATCATTCTCAATGGACCAATCTCTGTTAGCCAATATATGGCATTAGCACTTACTGATCCTCAATTTGGCTATTATAAAAAACAAAAACCCTTTGGACATGATGGTGACTTCATCACAGCACCTGAAATAAGCCAATTATTTGGAGAGATAATTGGCATTTGGGCTATTATGAGCTGGCGAGCTCATGGTTCCCCTAATTCTTTTATCCTGGCTGAAATAGGCCCAGGACGCGGAACTCTTATGGATGATGTTTTACGTACTATTCGCAAAATTTGTATGACAGCATTCAACGCTGCTGACATCTTTCTTATTGAGATAAGCCAACGCCTTGCAGCAAAACAAAAAAAACGTCTTCTCTCTTACCAAAAACAAATTTATAGTATTGAAAATTTTGAACAAATTCCTTTAAAACCTCTTATTATAATTGCAAATGAGCTTTTCGATGCACTCCCAATTAACCAATATATAAAAATCAATGAAGAATGGAGAGAACGTCGCATTACACTTAATCAAGAAGGTGATTTTACATTTACCATTGATGTACATAAGTTTCCTGCTACTTTCTTACCACCCCACTGTGCTCAAATGCCCAATGGAACAATTGTAGAATATGCGCCCTTACGAAACCAATTAGCACAAAAAATTAGTAGCCGTTTAATGCAAACACAAGGCTCTGCTTTACTCATCGATTATGGTGCATCCGATTTTGCGTTTGGAGACACACTACAAGCCGTATCAAAACATAAATTCTGCGATATTTTTTCTGCTCCTGGTGAACATGATTTAACATCACATGTTGATTTTTTTTCTTTGAAAACAATCGCCATTCAACAGGGCTGTTTTGCTGAAATTCTAGAACAAAGAGATTTTCTTTTCAAAATGGGAGTGCTTGAACGTGCCAAAAAGCTTAGTATCAACAAAAGCACAGTAATGAAGAAAAAAATTCACCAAGATATCGAACGATTAACTGGTCTAAAACAAATGGGTAAACTTTTTAAAGTTCTTCACATCAGTAATAAAAACTTACAAATACCTTATTTTCAACCACAAACAATAACAAACCAATTCAGATACCATTTTCGTTTCAAATAATCATAAGGGAACCTTTATGGAACCTATTCTTGCACAAGATTTTTGCAATTTACACTCACATAATATCAAACATGGCTTTTTTACACGCCAAGGAGATCTATCAAAAAGCTCTTATCAGAGCCTGAATGTCGAACAAAACTCCAACGTTTCTCCTGAACATGTTATGCAAAATCGTACCTTAATCGCTAATTATTTTGATATTGAAGTGCAAAATTTAATTACTGTTCACCAAATACACTCTTGTGAAGTTATCGTCGTTGATCAAGCTTTTATTGGAGAACTTCCAAAAGCTGATGCTCTGGTTACAACAAAAAAAGGATTAGCAATTGGTGTTCTGACAGCAGACTGTGGACCAATTCTTTTTTCTGATCCACAAGCGGGTGTCATTGGTGCTGCACATGCTGGTTGGCGAGGGAGCTTGAACGGAATTTTAGAAAAAACAATCTCAGTAATGGAAGAACAAGGAGCCAAACGGCAATCAATAACAGCAGTACTTGGACCATGCATTGGTCCATGTCATTATGAAGTAACAAGTGAATTTTATAACCAATTCATCGAGCACAATAACGAGTTTGAAAAATATTTTTCAAAAACAGATAAAGTACACCACTTTAATTTTAATCTATGGACATTCATTATAAACAAACTCGAGCAAGCGGGAATCCTCCGTACTTCTTGTCTAAAACTTTGTACTTATCAAGATGAAAAGCGTTTTTTCTCCTATCGACGTGCAATACATCGTAATGAGCCCAATTATGGACGACAAATTTCTGCCATTATGCTAAAAAATAAAGAGTAAAGTTGCTTTTTACTTCAAAGAAATACTAAAAAATATAAAAAAATTCCTATTAATAAATTGTGGAAATTTTTATTATTGGTTTTTCTTCTCAAATAAGTTATTTATACGCAAATTCTAGCGGCGTTGCAAATAATCTTTGCTATATTCCAAAAAACAACTCTTCAATGTTAATAATTATCAATTTATATTAAATCAAATCTCTTGATACAATTATATCTTCTTGTTTTAACAACTCTTAGTAAATAGTCTTCAATCTCAAAACGCCATATAATATTAATTTCACAAAATCCTGATATGTTATAAACACATCTTGTAAACTCGATCATTTTTAAAAACCTTGACATTGTTACAAATCTTGGTTCTGCAACAAACATTAGCACTACCCCAAATCATGGTATTACCAGAAACAGTGTTTTCACCACAAATTTTAACGTCTCTAAATACTCTTGCTTCATCGTAAATTGCAGCATTTTCAGCAACTTTAGCATTATCATAAATCATAGCATTACCAAAAATTTTGGCATTATCATAAACCCAACAATTTCCCTCATGTGATAAATTCTTTTCATCCTCAATAAAACCACCAAGATCACCTGTCTTTACGTTTTCAAAGTCTTTAAGAGCTCTAATACAATAAAGTTTATAAGAACCAATTATTATTTTTCATCTGTAAATTCATATTTTTTGAGCATAAATAATTTGCCTATTTTATATTCAAAATTTTTTATAAAACAGTATTTTTTCTCATAACACTGATTATTTTTAAACAATTTGTCTCTTGTTAGCTGTTTTTTCATAATTTTTTAAACAGTCTACAAACAGTAAGTATTTGACATAAACCAACGAACTACATTCATTTTAAATAATGATAGTTAATTTTTTATTCTTTTATAATTGTTCACTTGCAATCTGATAGTAAAAAGTTAAAAATCGCTTCATATTTAATCGTAATTACTTAGAGGTTCTATTATGAAACTTTTTTGCGGCAATTCTAATCCATGTCTTGCTGAAGATGTTGCAAACTATTTAAGTATTCCTCTAGGCAAAGCAACTGTAAAACGTTTTGCTGATCAAGAGATTTTTGTAGAATTGCATGAAA
Source organism: Bartonella sp. AR 15-3 (assembly GCF_002022445.1). GTDB lineage: Bacteria > Pseudomonadota > Alphaproteobacteria > Rhizobiales > Rhizobiaceae > Bartonella. The sequence continues at coordinate 1,138,998 of NZ_MUYE01000001.1, forward strand.
ACGTACGTGGACAAGATGTATTTGTTTTGCAATCTTCATCCTATCCAGCGAATGATCATTTAATGGAATTGCTCATTATGATTGATGCACTTCGTCGGTCTTCAGCGCGTCGTATTACAGCTGTCGTACCTTATTTTGGTTATGCTCGCCAAGATCGTAAACCTGGACCACGCACTCCTATTTCGGCAAAACTTGTTGCTAATCTCATTACTCAAGCAGGCGCTCATCGCGTTTTGACATTAGATCTTCATGCAGGACAAATCCAGGGTTTCTTTGATATCCCAACGGATAATCTTTACGCTGTTCCCGTTATTGCTCGCGATATTAAGATGCATTATTCTCTTGAAAATGTCATTGTTGTTTCACCTGATGTTGGTGGTGTGGTGCGTGCACGCTCCTTAGCTAAGCGCTTAAATAGTCTCCTTGCTATTGTTGATAAACGCCGTGAACGCCCAGGTGAATCAGAAGTAATGAACATCATTGGTGATGTGACTGAAAAAGATTGTCTCTTGCTGGATGATATTGTTGATTCAGGCGGTACTCTATGTAACGCAGCAAGCGCTCTTTTGCAACATGGCGCAAGAAGCGTCACTGCTTATATTACACATGGTGTGCTTTCTGGTAATGCTATAGAACGCATTACCAATTCAGAAATGAAAGAATTAGTGATTACTGATTCAATCATGCCAACCAAAGCAATTAAACAAGCTCATAATATGCGTATCTTGCCAATTGCTGATTTAATCGGAGAAGCTATTGCAAGGACAGCAGCAGAGCAGTCTGTTTCAAGTTTATTTGGCTAAATTGGTGCCTTTGGATCTCCTGGTGCTGTTTCTAAATTGAGACAAGAAAAGTTACCACGCGCTTACCACTAAAATCAGTATGAATAACAATAAGCCCATGGTCTTCAAAATAAATTAAAAGACGACGTGCACGACTTAAAGAATAAGTCCCATAAAGACTCGTTAACACTGCATCTGATGGGCAAAGCTTCCCTGTTACTGCTACCTGCGCGACAGGTAAAATACAGCTTAGAACATCATTTTCTAAACTTTTTGATAGATGTAAGACATGCTTCCACTCTTCTCTTACAGCATCTTCTTCATCAATAGAGGTTTGAATAGAAGTTTGAGCAATAACCAATTTACGACAAAATTGTGAAATATTAGGAAGGAATTCTGATACACTATGAATACGATAACGTATCAAAAAATCTTGATAAAATACTGCTGTTGAACGATAAGCAACCTCAGGATCATCTATCATTTCAGGAATAATACGTTACCTGCACTTTGTAATCAATTGCTGAAATCTGTGGAGAGGAGTGTTTATCTTCCTTTATTAATCTTTGTTTTTTGTGCACAACCTCTTCTAATATTTCATGAATTTCTTGTTCTTTTACAAACTCTAGTGAATAATGAGATGGCGTTGGTTTTTTTTAGATAAAGCAGTAAAAACAAGTTTTTTGCATCAGTTCTCTCCGTTGAAAGCGGCATTATTTTCGGACCGGAAGAACGCGCTGATGTTTCAACAGGACCAACAATAATCGCTAAAGAACGCCGTGATAAAGCAGGTCTTAAAGCAATAAAATGACCACGCTCAAGATCTTGAAACATTTCTGCTTGAAAATGCTCCATTCCTAAAAGATCAGCAGTACGTATCATATCAATATCCCAAAATACGTCCTATTAAAAAATTTGATGCTTCAGCAGCCACGTTTTTTGCAAGCTTAGCTAAACGTTGTGTAGAATAACACCAGCAAGACTACGTTTACGTCCTCGACACATTAAATTGGTCATAGCACTAAGCAAAATCTTACGCACTTCACCAGAAATCTCCCCTGCTACAAGTTGGAGCAAACAATTGCGCTTCATTAATCACAACTAAATAGGATAGGAATAATCACGCTCAATATCAAAAAGTGCTCCAAGAAAAATACCAACAGCACGCATTTGTTGTGCAATATCTAGGTTTTCAAGATTGAACACAACTGAAACCCGATGCTAGCGAATCCGATGAGCAATTTGTATCAATTCTTTTTCGTTCCGTTGTGCTTCAACAACAATATGGCCAAATTTATCAGCCAAAGTCACAAAATCTTCTTCTGGATCAATCACACTGTTGCACCCATGAAGAACTCTGTTCAAGAAGACGCCGAAGAAGATGTGATTTTCCTGAACTAGAATTACCTTATACGAAAAGACGTGTTGCTAATAATTCCTCGAGATTAACGAACGCCGGAACTGATTTACGTAACATGCCATATTCTGGCACTTCCCCTAAGGTAATTTCAACTTTCACAAGATCTCCATTATTCAATCTTTGAAAATTGATATTGATTCTACATTTTTCAACATACTTGTAACATTTCCTCTTCCATAAGGCTAGAAACCAAGGATTTTTCCTACAACTCTTGCATCTCCTAATGGTTTGAATTATAGAACAAGCTTCTGTGTAGACACCCTTGGAGGCAACATAGAATAGGGTAATCGCCGTTGTACAGCGTATATCTTCGTATTCATGCAAAACCACTACTGGTTTTCATGATTCTCAAATTATATAAAAAGGACTTTAGTTATGAGCAAAAGCTATACTTTTAAAGCCGAGATACGCGAGCAGGTTGGTAAGGGCTCCTCCCGCAAACTTCGTCGTAATGGTTTCATTCCAGCTGTTATTTATGGTGATAAACAGCCTCCTTTAGCAATTTCAGTTCCCTATAAAGATATTTTCTATAAAATTCATGCTGGTGGATTTCGTACTACTGTCGCAACTATTGAAATTGATCAACAAAAAATTCAAGTTTTACCAAAAGATTATCAACTTGATCCTGTCCGCGACTTTCCTATACACGTAGATTTCTTACGCATTTCAGCAAAATCCGTTGTTCATGTGCACATTCCTGTACACTTCCTTAATGAAGATACAGCTCCAGGAATTAAACGAGGTGGCATCTTAAATATTGTGCGCCATGAAATTGAATGTACTGCACTAGCGCATGCTATCCCTGAAGCAATTGAGATTGATCTTTCCAGTTATTCTATTGGTGATTCTATTCATATTTCCGCAGTACAATTACCAAAAGGTGTTACACCAGTCATTCAGGAACGAGATTTTACCATTGCTACCATTGCTGCCCCTGCTAACACCAGTGTGGGTGATGTTCCTTCAGACAAAGAGAACAATGCAAAAAACTAAAAAATTTTATTAGATGAGCCTCCATCTTTTTAACACTTTTTGTTTTCTTATACTTTACCGGAGGTGCACATGTTGCTCATTGCTGGTCTTGGCAATCCGGGTGCTCACTATAAAAATAACCGCCATAATATTGGTTTCATGGCTGTTAATGTTATTCACCAAACCTTTTCTTTTCCTCCATGGTCAAAAAAATTTCAGGCTGAAATCTCAACCAATTTTATAAACAATGAAAAAATTATTCTTATAAAACCGCAAACTTTTATGAATTTATCTGGTCAATCAATTCGCGAAGCCTTGCGGTTTTATAAATTAGACTTGAATAATCTTATTGTTATTTACGATGAACTAGATTTACTACCTGGTAAAATAAGAATAAAAATTGGAGGAGGAAGTAATGGACATAATGGTATCAAGTCTATTGATAGTCATTGCGGCACTAATTACTGCCGTATACGCTTAGGTATTGGGCACCCTGGTCCCAAAGAGCTGGTTAATCAGTATGTTTTGGGAAATTTTATCAAATCTGATCAAGAATGGCTAACCCCTTTACTAGATGCAATTGCAAATAATATGGAACTCTTAATAAAAAGAAATAATAATTGTTTTATGAATAAAATTACATTGGCAATGGAAAGATTTACAATAAAGCATCATCTCACTTGAATACATAAATACACACGCCCTTTGATATTTTTCCCTGAAGAAGATATCAAAGTTAAGTGATGTATAAAATCAGTTAATAAATCCTATAACTTATTACGACTAAATAAGCCCGTTTAATGTATTTTCGCTATTTTGCAATACCACTACACGTGAGCCATCAGGAACGCGATTATAAAGATCAATAATATCTTGATTGAGTAGACGAATACATCCACTAGAAATAGCGCGGCCAATTGACCAGGCTTCATGTGAACCATGAATACGGAAGAGAGTATCTTTCCCATTTTTGAAAAGATAAAATGCCCGTGCCCCTAATGGATTCTCAGGACCAGGGGGCATACCCTGCCCTAAATGACCATACCGTTCTGGTTCACGCTCCATCATTGCCTTAGTAGGAGCCCAACGCGGCCATCGGCGCTTATATTGTACAATCCCAACACCCGTAAATGCCAACCCTTCTTTGCCAACACCAATACCATAACGTAAAGCCTTGCCATTTTCACCAACAAGATAAAGGAAACATGCTTGAGTATCTACAACTAATGTGCCAGAAGAATAATCTGCCTGATAATTGACTTGTTGACGCCAAAATTTTGGGTCAATTGTTGAAAGATTAACCGCAGGTAAAAAATAAGGTTCATTTGTTACAGGCCCATATAAATCCTGTATTTCGGGTGGAACATACTGAGCCTGTTGAGAAAAAATAGGTATATTTGATTGACGTGTAAGACATCCAACCAAAGCCAAAGGCGTTGCTATTAAAAAAGTTCGACGAGATAACAATCTCATATTTTCTCCGATTATTTATTTCGAAAATTTTACATACTACGCAAAAATTACTGCAATATTAATATTTATTAGTAAAATCATTATTTAAAATAGTGTAATAATAAAAAAAAATTATAGCAATTATTCATTATATTTTTCACACTATCACAACAACTACAAACTAGAACTCTTTTCAAAACATGCTATAGAAATAACAATAAAGCTTTATTTTGACCCCAAGAATAAATGACAATTAATAAAGGAAGAGAATTTTATGGGCTTTAAATGTGGTATTGTTGGATTACCCAATGTTGGTAAATCAACTCTCTTTAATGCATTAACAAAAACAGCTACAGCACAAGCAGCCAACTATCCTTTTTGCACAATTGAGCCTAATACCGGTGAAGTTGCTGTCCCAGATCCACGGATGAAAAAAATCGCCTCTATTGCCGGATCAAAAGAAATAATTCCTACACGTATTAGTTTTGTTGATATTGCAGGACTTGTACGTGGTGCTTCAAAGGGTGAAGGGTTAGGAAATAAATTTTTAGCGAATATTCGTGAAGTTGATGCCATTATCCATATTTTACGGTGTTTTCAAGACGAAAATATTACACATATAGAAGGACGAATTGATCCTATTTCTGACGCTACAACGGTTGAAACCGAACTCATGCTCTCGGATCTTGAAAGCCTTGAACGACGAATTACACAAGTTCGTAAACGTGCAACTGGAAAAGATAAAGAAGCTCTTGCTATTCTCCCTATCATGGAAGCTGCATTAAAATTGTTGCAAAAAGGAGACCCTGTACGGTTAATGCTCAAAGATATTTCTGCCGATGAACAATGCATTCTTAATGGTTTGAATCTTTTAACATCAAAACCCGTGCTCTATGTTTGCAATGTAAGTGAAAATGAAGCCGCTCATGGTAATGACTTTACTCAAGCAGTTGAGAAAATGGCAACAGCACAGAATGCACAAACTATTATTATTGCCGCTTCTATCGAAGCTGAAATTGCCCAACTTACTGACGAAGAAGCTTTAGAGTATCTTAAGGCTTTAGGGCTTTTTGAACCCGGCCTTAATCGACTCATTCGCACTGGTTATGATTTACTTAACCTAATTACTTACTTTACTTGTGGCCCTAAAGAAACACGCGCATGGACAATTGTGCGCGGAGTAAAAGCACCGCAAGCTGCAGGTGTTATTCATTCAGATTTTGAACGTGGCTTCATTCGTGCCCAAACTATTAGCTATGAAGATTATATTGCCTTGGGTGGAGAAAATGGAGCAAAAGAAGCAGGAAAAGCTCGCGATGAAGGTAAAGAATATATTGTGCAAGATGGTGATATCATATTCTTTAGGCACAATACTTAATGCATTTCTTTTAAAGCCTTAAATATCTTAACCCTTTAAAATTCTTCTTTGTATCAACTACTTCTGCGTTCTTAGGAAAACTTTCAAATAAAATAGCCGCATTATAAACGGCTATTTTATTTTTGATTAAGACAAAATTAACGTTTCCAGTGACCTTCATATTTAAATTCTGGAGCACTTTTTAAGGAATCTTTTGTTGCATTGATAATAAATTTCCATTTACCATAATCATTTGTTTTCTGAATTGTATCAGGAGAAACAACTATATAACGTTCTCCTATCCCAAGAAAACCACCAATACCAATGACAATTCCTTCGACACTATTTTCACGTAAAATAATATCTTTCACTTCACCAATATTTTCATCTTCCATATTGTATACATTAGCACCAATAAGGCTTGAAGCAACAAAATCAGCTGCTGAAGGCGTAATATAACGCGCGGCCATATCTGAACCAATCTGTACAATACCTGTTGATGAAATCACCTCAGTTTCAAAAGGCGTTGTTGTTGTAAAAGACTGAGCATACGCACCAGAAACCATAAAAATTGACACAAAAGCAGTGCACACAATTTTTTTCATTTTATAATTCTCCGTTTTTACTTTATAAGCTCTCAATGCGTCATTATAAAATTTGTTCCCTACACGCTTTTAAGATAGCTTATTCTATGTGTTTGTTTTTTTCATTTTTTGTTTTTCTTTTCACACTATAAACAAGCACTCCCAAAATAATTAAAAATAAGGTAACACAAAAGCTAGTTTTCTTACGAAGTCCCATATGAGGATTAGCTATCCATATTAAAATAGACAAAACATCACCTACAATAAAATAAGGATTATACCAATAATCTTTAGCAATCTTTATCCTTTGGAGCCCCCCTGATATCCTGTTAAAAGAGCTGTAATATAATCAAGAGCAGCAGTGTTATAATTGTTCAAAACGTCAATAATCAAAAGCAGGGAATAGTAAAGAAATAGAACGCATACGTACCATTAATGATAAATCAAGAGGTTTAGCATCATTACGTATAAATTTGTCTTCTTCAATATTAGCAAAAGGGGAAAGAAAAAATAATCTAATACAATAGCAGAACCAAATCTCTTTAAAAACTTTCCTTTTCGATTGGAACCATCGCTTACTTCATATTGCACAGCAAAAGCTTTACCCTGTTCCTGATTATAACCCAGTACTTTTAAAGCACGAAAAGATACATATTTTAGCCCATGGCAACTAGCACATATTTTTTATAAATCTTCACTCACGTCGTAATTGCACTTTATCATAAATACCGAATGAACCCGAAAAATTCCAATCTTGTTTTTGAGGCACATACGAAGAAAAAAACATATTCTCCCTTATCAACGATATTTTGGGCAATGTTTTGAAAGAAAATGCCATAACCCCTATTAAGATCAATCCAATGAAAGCCTTTATCATAGTCGATTTGTTCTCTATTTTAGATCTTCCATAATTGATGCATACATAGATCTTCTCTTTTCAACAGAGAGTATAATTGATGGAATAATCAAAAAATATCTTTATAAGTATATAAGGAGAAAAAGGCACACTTTCCTCATCGAATTGCACGTCAATTCCTGTTATATTGCTCTGCCCAACTTGTTGAATTGCCTCAATATGAAGGCCTATAAGAAAAAATAAAAAACGACAGTACATAATGAAAAACATAAAAATGGTTAAGCGTCGGCTACTCCATACTACCCACCAAGAAGAGTTTCATATCACCATGTCTTAAAGAAAGGAATAACTTTTAAAAAACCAGTAACTACCAATGCTAGAGAAATGGACATCATCGCCCGCACCAATACATAACGGAAAAATGCAACCACCATCATAATGATATAAACGAAAATACCTATCACCCAAATCATTTCTTGCATATTTTTATAAGAACCATAATAAAGCCCTTGTGCTAAATGGATGTAGACGACAATAAAAAAGAAGATGCCACAAAAATCAGGGACGAAAAAGCTAACCAAACTGCCCTTCACGCCTAAATCATTCACCTGTTTCAAAAACTAAACAAACATCTGATACATGGTGCGTAGCTAATACAATGCCTGTCAAAAGCTATAATGGTTTAAATACCACCAAATGTATCAAAATAATTAAGGTTACGTAAAATAGGAATAATTATAAACGTATTGTATAAAAAATAAGGAAGAGGCAAACGCTTATCAAACCAAAGAGCAAGAGTGCTTTTAGGGAGATAAGTGAAAAATTTTCTCATTACATTATCCTATTCTCAGTAAAATATCAGAAAGAAATTGATAAGATGGAATAGCTAAATTGTAATTAGCTGATTCTGCTCGTATCCTTCCAGCTGTGTCATAAACAGATCGGTGATAAAGGCGCAACCATTCACAAAATTGATCTAATTAGCCAACTGTTACGCAGCTCAGATAAGTAGATAACTTGATTATAATCAGCCAATTTTTACCTCTCTTTCCTGCTGAACACACAAAATTCGTTGCTTTTTTTATCATTAAGGTTAGGATCGTGTGCTTGACAAGCTTTAAGCTCACTCAATTTAATCGCTTGAGATTCAGCTATTTCTCTTGCAGTACGATTACGAATGACCACGGTCTATCCACGCCATTTACCGTCACCGAAATGCCTTACTCAATGCTTGATAGATAAACTTCAAGAAACAATAGATCAAACAGCTTGATTAGGACACCATTGACTAATAAATTGAATCGCTAAATAAAAACTATCTCTTTGAAAACACTATCGCTATAAATAGCTTCTTTATAAATCAATCTACAAATACTAAAATATGGCACTTCACATCGCTCTTTTTCAACCTGATATTGCTGGTAACACAGGAACAATCTTACGTCTTAGCGCTTGTTTTGGTCTGCATGTACACATTATTGAACCTGCAGGCTTTGATATATCCGATCGCAATCTTAAACGTGCAGGTATGGATTATCTTGAACGAGCCTCCTTAGAACGCCATCTTGATTGGCAGAACTTTATTGATACCATGCAGCGCTTTAATCGTCGTCTTTTGCTCTTAAGTACAAAAGCAAAAACGTATTATACAGAAATATGTTATCAGAAAAACGATGTTTTACTTTTTGGTCGTGAATCAGCAGGTGTCCCTGATTATGTTTATAAAGCAGCTGATTGTACATTAACAATTCCTATGCTGCCACACGCACGCTCTTTAAATCTTGCAATCAGTGTTGCTATGACAACAGGGGAAGCACTTCGTCAAATTGGTTATAATGAAATAAGACAAATCTTATAATAAAAACTAAACTTCATAGCACTGCCAATCTTCATCACAGCAGCTATTTTAGCAAACGATAAAGTTTTTAACAGATGCTAGAAATTACGTTGGAAAAATGAAATTAAGTTTTATTGTCCTATTGTTACAACAGCTTTACAAAATGATTTTAGTAACAAATAGCACAAGGAAGAGCATCACATTTTTTATATTTTTAATGCGAATACATTTTACAGTATGCTTGTTTTACTCAGTTATTGCTTCAAGATAGCTATCAAATTAAACGATGAGCATATAGGACTCTATAGAAAAATCGGCCCAAGAGTTATATAAATTGCGAATTAGCAAAAACATATTTTACACCACAAATAATTACATGATAATAAAATTACATAATCACACACCAAATAAAAAAGTCTATAAGTAAGACAATCTTTAAAAGAAAATTTCAAAAAACTTCCAACAAAAAACATAATATTACTGCTCAATTTTTTCTAATAATTTATTACGATCAATCAAAAAGCCACTTTCAATCCATAATGTTTCCAATTCTTTGAGTTTTTTTCCTAAAAACATCCCTTTTACCAAACCTCTTTCCAATAAATCCTTGCCACTGATAGGAAAAGTTGGAATTTGCCATTCTCGAGCAAGCTGATAAAGCCTGATATAACATTCTTCTTTTTGAACGACTTTACTATCCTTTAAAGTGTGGTCACGTGCAGCTGCTAAAGACAAAGCTAATTGATCTAAAACTGGTTGCCGACCATAAAAATAAATCAGTCTTTGCATAAAAATATCTGAACAGTCATGATTAATCAGTTCTAATTCCGCCCATTCCTTTAACCGTATTTTCTCTTTATTCGATAAACATAAACGACGAGCCATATCGTGAAGACGCATAACATCAGGAGGAATAAGACTTTCTAACCGCAAAAACGGATCAATCTTCCAACCAAAAGCCTGCTCTGTTTTAATAAGTGAGTGGATTGCATCAATACCCCATCTTTCTGTCTCAGGTAAAATGAGCGTCAAAATTCCACTTTGACGCATCCATAAAAGAGCACGTGTTGGATCTAAAGCAGTTAGAAGTTTTTTCATTTCTCCCCAAACACGCTCTGGTGAAAGCTTTTGTAAACCATGTTTTAAACGAGTACATGCTTTCAACCCTTCTGCATCAGGACGCCCTATTCCATACCAAGCAAAAAAGCGAAAAAAACGCAAAATACGTAAATAATCTTCACAAATACGCTGTTCCGCAACACCAATAAAACGAACCGTCCGAGTTGCAATATCGTTTAAACCTCCTACTTCATCATAAACTTCACCAGCTGCATTACAATAGAGTGCATTGATAGTAAAATCTCGACGTTCAGCATCTTTTTTCCAATCGCGACTGAAGATAACTTTCGCATGACGACCATCCGTCTCAATATCAGAACGAAGAGTTGTAACCTCATAAGAACACGATTCACCAACTACTGTTACTGTACCAAAATTAATCCCTGTAGGAATAGCTTTAAATCCTACTTCTTCTACACGCTTTATAATCTGTTGTGGCAAACAGGTTGTTGCAATATCAATATCACTAATAGGCTGTTGCAAAAGCTGATTACGCACAGCACCACCAACAATACGAGCTTCCTCACCATCCAGCGACAAAACACGAAGAAGTGTTTGAATATTGCTAGACTGCAACCATGCAACCTGTTTGAAATTGTATGTTACATTCACCCCTTAACCTTTCAAACCAATTTTTATTATTTGCCTTCAAACTTGTAAATTTCAATAAATACAACGCATAATATATTTCTTATAAACTACAATCTTTCTCCGTAAAAATATCCTTAATTTGCGAGAAGAATATAAAAAACAGCTTATTACGCTTCTCTTCTTGTTATTTTCTGTTACAAACCATAAAAAGATTTATAATCATATAGAAGAAATTATTATTTTACGACACATGACTTTAAGGAAAAAATATGAGTCAACATGATACACTATCCCATTCTACTGAAAAGGCGAGTATCAATAACGATGCCTCATTAATTATTAAAGATATTGATGAAGCACACAAAGAACTTGATATTCTACAAAAAGCAATTGACAAAGTTATTTTTGGACAAAGCCATGTAATTGAATACACTTTAACAGCTATTTTAGCAGGTGGACACGCTCTTCTCGTTGGTGTTCCAGGACTTGCTAAGACGCGTCTTGTTGAAACACTCGGAATCGTCTTGGGACTTGATGCAAAACGCATTCAATTTACACCAGATTTAATGCCATCAGATATTATTGGTTCTGAGATCATGGATTCAGATAAGAATGGTCGACGTTCTTTCCGCTATATTCAAGGTCCTATCTTTACCCAACTTCTCATGGCAGATGAAATTAACCGCGCTTCGCCTCGCACTCAATCAGCCCTTTTACAAGCCATGCAAGAATACCATGTCACTATTGCTGGAACACATTACGATCTACCACAGCCCTTTCATGTGCTTGCAACTCAAAATCCTGTTGAACAAGAAGGCACTTACCCTCTTCCTGAAGCTCAACTCGATCGCTTTTTGATGCAAATTGACATTGACTATCCTGATCTAGCGACAGAACGACGTATTATCTTAGAAACAACAGGTAAAAAAAGCCAAATTGCAAAACCTGTTTTATCTATCAAAAAATTACAAAAAATCCAAAAAATTGTCCGCCAAATGCCAATTTCTGAAAGTATTGTCGAAGCTATTTTGAAGTTAGTGCGTTCAGCTCGTCCTCATAAAGAGAATTCCCTTGCAAACACTTATATTTCTTGGGGCCCTGGTCCCCGGGCATCACAAGCACTTTCGCTGTGCGTTCGTGCTCGTGCCCTTTACTACGGACGTTTATCCCCTTCGCTTGATGATATTCAAGCACTTGCCCAACCTGTTTTACAGCATCGTATGGCACTTAATTTTTCTGCACATGCTGAAAATATAACTATAAAAGAGATTATTGCTAATCTCGTGAAAGATTCTCTCTAATGGCTATTGGCAAAAAAACTTTTAAAGAAAGCCCACAATCACTTGTTGCAACACTACAAAAAGATGCAGCTAATATGCCGTATTTCCTTTTACAAGCAAACCGTCTTGCCAATACATTAATAACCGGAAGACATGGTCAACGTAAACGCGGCAACGGAGAAAATTTCTGGCAATTTCGTCCTTATGTGCAAGGCGAATCCATTACAAATATTGACTGGCGTCGTTCAGCACGTGATGAACATACCTACCTACGTGAACGTGAATTGGAAAGGATGCAAACCGTTTGGATCTGGCCTGATCAAAGTGCTTCTATGCAATATTGTTCATGCTTTTCAAAAATCTCTAAAGGCAATCATGCCATCATTCTCTCCCTTGCATTGGCAAAATTTCTCGCAAAAAGTGGAGAACATATTGCTATTCCTGACTTGATGGCTCCAAATATGGCCTCTAATGTAATGGAACGTATGGCTTTAGCTCTAACAAATCATCAAGTTGAAAATTCATTTCCAAATTTCTCAACTGTAACTCGTTTTTCACAAGCCATAATAATGAGTGACTTTCTTGATCATCCCGAAAAAATTATCGATCAGCTGAAAGTGTTAATGACAAAACAAGTCAATGCATATCTCATTGAAGTTGCTGATCCAGCAGAAGAACATTTCCCTTACACAGGCCATACAGAATTTTTTGATCCTGAAACAAAGGAAAAACTCCTAGTGAAAAAAGCAGAAAACTTGCGTAAGAATTATCAAAAGCTCTACCAAGAAAGGCGACAAAAATTAATAGAATTTTGCTTACATCAAGGATGGACTTACCAAGTTAGCTTAACGGATCGTCCCCTAACAGAAGTTATTGTACACCTCGCAAACAAAATGAAATATTCTAAATCTTCCCTAAGGAGATCACTTTGAGTTTTGATGCTCCTTTACTTTTGCTTGGACTTTTGGCCTTACCAGTTATTTGGTGGTTGTTAAAAACGACACCTCCAAGCCCTCATAAAGAACTTTTTCCTCCTTTGCGCCTTCTACTTAAAAAAACTAATCAACAGGAAACTATCAATCATACGCCCTGGTGGTTATTATTGTTACGACTAACCATAGCCGCACTGATCATAATAGCATTAGCACGTCCTACTTGGATTCAAAAACCGATTGTATTTTCTGACTCCCATCCTCTTGCACTCATCATTGATAATGGATGGGCATCCGCTGAAGAATGGGAGAAACGCATTGCAGTTGCCAAATCTTTAGTTACACAAGCAGAGAAACAACAAAAAAATATTTATTTTCTTGCAACAGCTGAAAATAATACCCACGATATCGGTCCTTTTCCTGCGGAAGTCATAAAACGACATTTACTGCATTTGCGTGCCCGTCCCTGGCCTGTTAACCGCATCCAATCCTTTCAAAAACTCATAGAACAGATTGGTGAACAACCTCTTGATATTGCATACTTAAGTGATGGTTTGCAAACAAACGAAGATAGTCAGGCTTTTACCCTTATGAAACAGTTAAAGCTGAAAACATTCTTATGGTATGCGAATGACGTTTCCAACATAACTGGTATAACAAACATAGAAAATAATAATGGAAATATGGCAGCACGTGTCATTCGTACGACTACTTATGGCAAGACTCCAATAACACTCAGCCTTTATGATTTAAAAAATCAACTCCTTGCTCGTTTTACGACAAACTTTCATGAAGGAGAAACAACAGCACTTGTTCCTTTTAATCTACCACTTGAATTACGTAATCACATCGCTTGGATTAAAATCGACGACCAGGCCCACGCTGCTGCAACCTTTTTAATCGATAACCGCAGCCGAGTAAACCGCGTTGCCCTTTTATCACCCAACATCAATGAAATGGTGCAGCCTTTACTTTCTCCCATGTACTACGTTATCAAAGCATTACAAGGCCACACACAACTTATAACGAGCGGAGGAGGAGAGCTTTCAAGTGATATTGATCGTTTACTTACCCAAAATCCATCCGTTTTCATTATGGGTGACATAGTTAATATATCAAAAGAAGCAGAAAAAAAGCTATCTCATTTTGTAAATAAAGGAGGGATACTTATCCGTTTTGCTGGAGAAAATCTGAGCGCTACAAAACATTATGATAGCTTATTACCTGTATCATTACGTTCTGGTGAACGGTTACTTGGCAGTATTATGTCGTGGACAAAACCACAAAAATTAGCACCTTTTGCAAAAAATAGCTTCTTTTCTGACCTTCCTTTTCCAGAAAATATTACTGTTTCGCGCCAAATTCTTGCAGAACCAAATTCAGATCTTTTTGAAAAAACATGGCTCAGCCTCGAAGATGGAACTCCTCTTATTACTGCTGCCAACCAAGGTAAGGGTATGCTCTTTCTTATTCATACCGCACCTGATCCTACATGGTCAAATCTTCCTCTTTCTGGTTTTTTTACACAAATGTTACAAAAACTTATTACCCTTAGTACACATGCAAAAGAAACTCAAACGCACATAAAAACAATACACAATCCTTGGCAAACACTTAATGCCAACGGTCAATTACAAACAGCTCCCTCTCATGTTATTCCACTCATTACTGATGAACAAAAAGCTCCTCTTCCATCCTACCATACCCCACCTGGACTCTATGGTTCTCAAAACAACTTCTATGCTCTCAATCTACTCAATCATGCATCACGCCTAATGATACAATCACCATCACCTTACTTCTTGAGTGATAAATCTCTACCTTATAATACACAAGAAAAACACTTCACTGGATTTCTGTTAGGAATAACTAGTTTATTATTAGCCCTCGATAGCTTTTTAGTTCTATGGACGGGTAGAGTTTTCCTTTTTAAGAGGCAAAGCAATATGCTACTTCTTCTCCCGTTCATAGCAGTTTTTATTGATTCTTTTCCGTATCCATCAACTGTGCAGGCACAAATTATAGAAAACTATGATAACACCATCATACAAGCAGCAGGGGCTACTCATCTCGCTTATGTCGTGACCAACAATCATGAAATCGATGCAACAAGTAAAAGCGGACTAGAAGCACTCAGCCAATTTATAGCAGAACGTACAATGCTTTCACCTGGTCCTGTTATAGGGCTTGACCTTGATAAGGATGAGCTCACTTTCTATCCTCTTATTTACTGGCCAATTGATACAAATAGTCCTATGCCAACACAAAAAAGTCTTGAAAAAATCAATGCCTTCATGAAAAATGGTGGTGCAGTTTTATTTGACACTCGTGACCAAATAAACGCTAATCTTACCCTTGAAGAAACAGCTACCCCAGCCATACAAAGATTGCGTACTATATTAAGCGGATTAAATATTCCAACAATGGAACCAGTATCAACTGAACATGTTATTGCCCGCTCTTTTTATATTATGCCTGATTTTCCAGGACTCTATCGTGGTTCCCCCTTATGGGTTGAATCATCCTCAACAAACAAAAAAAACAAAAACTCTATCACTGCAGGTGATAATGTTAGCTCTCTTTTCATTACTGCAAATAACTTTGCTGCTGCTTGGGCGCTAAACGAAAAAGGCACATGGAAATATCCTCTTATTCCTAATGACCCTATGCAACGTCTGTGGGCATTTCGCGCAGGATTGAATATTGTTATCTATATACTTACGGGAAACTATAAAGCCGACCAGATTCATGTTCCTGCATTATTAGAGCGTTTTAATAGAGAAAGAAGGCAATGATACAATCTCTCATCTTTCAGCCTTTTTTGCCTAATATCTGGCTTCTTTTTTTAGGAGGTCTTCCCGCTTTTTTTATAATCATTGGGCTTATTACAAGACGCCGCGGAGCTTTTTTACGCTTTCTCGCATTAATCTCTCTTATCCTTGCACTACTTAATCCAATGATCTCAAAAGAACAACGTGAACCTGTTAAAAGTGTTGTAGGCATTGTTCTTGACCATAGCGAAAGCCAAACATTTGGAACACGTGAAGAAGATAGCAATAAAGCACATACACAACTAATAAATGCGCTAGCACGTTACCCACAATTCGAACCACGCTTTATTGAAGCTGGAAAGCTTTCTGATAATCATTATGCACCATCAACGAATTTATTTCACGCTTTAACACAGGCTATATCCAGTATACCACCCTCTCGCTATGCAGGAACGATTTTGATCACGGACGGACAAGTGCATGATATACCAGAGCTATCAAAACTAAACCATGATGCTCCAATTAATGCTTTGATAACGGGTAAAGCAGATGAATTTGACCGCCAAATTAAATTTATTGCTCCGCCCCGTTTTGCTCTTGTCAATAAGCCATTTATGCTTTCCATTTTAGTAGAAGATAAAGGACATCCTAAAAAGCCCATACCAGCACAAGCAAATATTACCATAAGCATTAACGGTCAAGAAGTCAGTCATCATTCTATAACACCTGGTGTTATCTTTCAAACTGAAGTCACCTTACCTCATGCAGAAAAAAATATCATTCAAGTTACAACTGACACACATGAAGGTGAACTAAGTCTTGATAATAATCGTGCCATAACTGTTATTGAAGGCATTAGAGAAAATCTGCGAGTTCTTCTAATTTCAGGTGCACCCTATAATGGCGAACGTGCATGGCGTGATCTTTTAAAAAGTGATTCTAATATTGATCTTATTCATTTCACTATTCTGCGTCCCCCTGAAAAAGCCGACAATACACCTACCAATCAATTATCACTTGTAGTCTTCCCTACCACAAAATTATTTGTTGAAGAAATCAATAATTTTGATCTTGTTATTCTTGATGGCTACCAATATTCCAACGTTCTTCCATTGATTTACTACGATTATATTGCCCAATATGTACAAAAAGGTGGAGCATTGCTGATAGTAACAGGGCCTGAATTTACTACAGAATTTTCACTAGCTAAAACACCTCTAATAAGTGTTCTACCAGCACTGCCAAATGGTACTATTATTCAAAAACCTTTTCGCCCTACCTTAACTAAAGAAGGTGAGCGTCATCCTGTTACGCGAGGCCTTGCAACGCCCACCCATCCTGCTCATCAATGGGGACGATGGTTGCGACAAATTGTAGTCCACAATACAGGAAAAGCGATTACTATCATGAAAGGAGCTGATGAACAACCACTTTTGCTTCTTTCCCATGTTGATAAAGGTCGTGTAGGAATGTTACTTTCTGATGAAAGCTGGCTTTGGGCGCGAGGTTTTGAAGGTGGAGGTCCCTATGCAGCTCTTTATCGTAGAATTGCCCATTGGCTTATGAAAGAACCAGAACTTGAAGAAGAAAAATTAAGTGCTTTGAATGATCATCATCATCATTTAACAATTCGTCGACAAACGCTCCAAAATCATCCAGAATCAGTCGAGGTAATTTTTCCCTCTGGCAAAAAAAGGAATATCACTCTTACTAAAGAACAAGAAGGTGTATTCACAGGCAATATTCAGACCGATGAAACAGGGATTTTCACTATTCGCAATGGTGATCAAACAGTGCTTTCTACTGTAGGATCAGTCAATAATCCTGAATTATCTGATTTAATTTCAACAGAAGAAAAATTGACTCCTATCAGTAAACAAACTGGTGGTCATGTTGTGCGTTTATGGAATAGAGAAAAAAATGATATTCATCTTCCTCCCATTAAACTAATTCAATCGCAAACAGGAAAAGTATCATCTTCTCCTCATTCCATTGTTCTGAAAGAAGCAACAGAAACTCGTTTGGTTAATATCTCTCACTTCCCTATTTTTTCTGGATTTTTAGCATTACTTACCTGTCTTTTATTGTTGAGCAGCGTATGGTATCGTGAAAATCATTAAAAATTCTGAGCAACTTTATAACTACTTAAACATAACTTATATTTATTGAGTGCTCACAATAATATATTTTATTCTATATCTTGCTAACATACCTTCTTGTAACTGCAAACCTGACAATCGTTTTTGTTTATGGATACAAGAATTTGTATTGGCTCATGCTTTATCTATTGAATTTTATCTGTTGAAATTCAAAACAACTATAATATTTTTCATCTCCAATCAAAATCACCAAAATAACAGCGTAATTTTCTGCTGCTTTTAATATTAAACGCATTAAGCTATTTCCCACGCCAATATTTGTATAATCAGAGTACAACAGAAAGCCCTAACAAATAAGCAGTTTGTTGATGTATTTTTTTATATAGGCATCATCCTCACTGAACCAATAACATAATCTCTCATGCAAGTAAGAAAGAAAGCTGCTAATCATGCTTTCCAGCTTCTCTTAGCAAATAACTTGTACGTGTAAAACAAATCTGGACTCAAAAT
Organism: Bartonella sp. AR 15-3; assembly: GCF_002022445.1. Taxonomy (GTDB): domain Bacteria; phylum Pseudomonadota; class Alphaproteobacteria; order Rhizobiales; family Rhizobiaceae; genus Bartonella. The sequence goes on from NZ_MUYE01000001.1 coordinate 1,157,560, forward strand.
CGTCTGACTAATTTTTTCAATCTGAACCTCATGTTTCATTGTTTCAGACCAATAACTAATTATATCACCAGTTGCAGAAAAAGGAAAAAAGATTGAGAAACAAATGATGTATCCATCATGAAGAATAGTTAGAAAAATTCATATGTAACAAAAATACCAAATGGTTTCATTTTAAACGCTTTGATTTGCTATCGCTTGTTCTTCATAAAACATTGTCCTCCCCTTGCAACAATTTATTTTGCATATTTTTTTCTATCAAAATCAATATCCAAAACCTATCTAATATCCTTAGCGAACTGTTTTGCATTTTACAATTTTCCATTATCTGTAACAATCAATTGGTTTGCCTTGCTCATTTTTATTGCCTAAATTATTTTCAACGCTATGCTAGCGTTTATGTTTTATCTTGCTCATATATCAGATGTACATCTTTCACCCTTGCCACAGCCTTCCTTATTTGAACTTTGTGGGAAACGTCTAACTGGGTATCTTAATTGGAAAAAAAAACGTAACAATCAAATGAAAGCAGACGCTTTAGAAACGTTAATGCGTGCATTAAAACAAAAAAAGCCTGATCATATTGTTATTTCTGGTGACCTCGTTAATCTTGCTTTGGAAAAAGAATTTACACAAGCTCGCAGCTGGTTACTTGCTCAAAATAATCCTCAAAATATTTCCCTAACATTTGGAAATCACGATGCTTACGTTCGAGGAGCATTCCAAAAAGCCTGTACTTACTTCCAACCTTGGATTAAAAGTGATTTCCCACAAAAAAATCCTTTTCCCTATATGCGTATTCGTGATAATATAGCGATTATAGGGGCATCTTCAGCCATTGCTACACCATTTTTTCAAGCTTCTGGCTACTTTGATAAGCAACAAGCAAAAATTTTATCTCAATTCTTAACTGAAGCAGCAACACGTGGTTTCTTCCGTGTTGTGATAATTCATCATCCTCCTTTTCACCATGCCACTTCTTGGCATAAAAAGTTATGGGGTATAGAGCGTTTTCTAAAAGTAGTTAAGCAACATGGTTGCGAACTTATTCTCCATGGTCATACTCATTTACCTACGTTGAATACCATTGAAGGAGAAATGAGCAAGATTCCTATTGTTGGTGTTTCTTCGGCATCACAATCTTTCGGAAGCAAAAAACCCCCTGCAAGTTTTAACTTATTTGCTATTGAATATTTGCATCATCAATGGCACTGCCAATTGCAGCGTTACGGTATTATTAATCACAATAATGAAATAGCATGTATTGAAACCATTGATCTTTAATATTTCAAAAAACAAAATGTTCTTTACTCAGATGTGCTATTCTATAATAGTTAGTTATTGTATTAAAATTCCCCTTGAGTAAATTATCGATGAAGAGAATAATAAAAATATAACTAAACATTAAGCAATAGAAACACATAAACATACCTATCTTAATCTACTAATTTATATAGGCTATGACCAGTGATACTGTTTGCCTGGATGAAGAAATGTCAAAAACAATATCAATAAACATAGCATATATTCACCTTATCTTTGAGAATTTCTCTGTTGATAAAATAATAAAATTCTTACACAAAAGGAACAACCGCTGTGCCAAGAGGCAATTTAGCCTCATTTTCAGGTTCTACATGAATAGTAACACGCGCATTCTTAAATTCTGCTTCAAGTGCACTCTCAATATTATTGCAAATCTGGTGCGCCTCTCCTACTTGCATTACAGTTGGTACAACTAAATGAAACTCTATAAAAGTAACCCTACCAGCAACACGCGTTCTTAAATCATGGACTTCAATTGCACCGTGTGCACTAACTGAAATAAGATCACGAATCCGAACAGTCTCATTTAATTCAACCCCAACATCCATGAGCCCCTGAATAGCATTGTAAATCACCTTGCCTCCCTGCAAAAGAATATTAATAGCGACGATTATTGCTAAAATTGGATCTAAAACAGCCCATTCAGTTATAAACGCAGAAACCAACCCAATTAAAATGCCAAATGAAGTTAAAACATCTGTCATTAAATGTATTCCATCAGCTTTAAGAGCAGGAGAACGGTGAACTTTTCCTTGCCGAATAAGAAGCCATCCCCAAAAAAAATTTATAATAGATGCTATCAAATAAGGATAAAGCCATATTCCAGGTTTTTTTGGTGCTTCAACTGTTATGAATGCTAGCCATGCTTCTCTTAGAATCAAAATTGCTGCAATAATAATAAAGACACCTTCAAGAAGAGCAGAAAAATACTCTACCTTATGATGTCCAAAGGGGTGATCTTGATCAGCTGGCTTCATGCTTATTTTAACCGCCCACCAAGCTGCTAAGGCTGCAAGGATATTTACAATAGATTCTAGTACATCAGAATAAAGAGCAACTGAACTAGTGATGTAATAAGCCCAATATTTCAAAAAAAATACAATACAAGCCGTCCAAATAGATAATATAGTCAATCTCTGTATTTGTATTTTTTTATCCATAACTCAATGATCTTTTTGATTATAATGAGCGACAATATTTTTAATATATCTTCCAAAACTCTCTGAAAACAAGAAGAAATATAAGAAATAAGTTCTATAAACATCTCCTAATATAAAAAAAAAAGAACCTGGGCATTGGGAACCCAGGTTCTTTTCCCTTTTAAATAGGAGTTTACAGGCTTAGGAAATAGCGGGGACCTAAGGCTCTGTACCCGACATGAAAACAATATATTTGCCGCATTCGGTATGTGCTATATATTCTATTAATTGTATTTTGTCAATAAAATTCTACTTTAACGTTAAAAAATAATGTTTTTATCTTCATCTGGTGATTTCAAAAAAATAATGTTAAAGATGCTACATGACTTTGAATATCACTACAATTCACGAAGCCGATGATCCACGTTTAGAAGCTTACCGTAATATTCGTGAAAAAGATCTCGTTGGACGACAGCATCAATTTATTGCTGAAGGAAAAGTGATATTATTATCATTGCTGCGCTCAAAAGAATTTTCTACCTTATCATTGCTTGTTGTTGCAGCACGCCTTCTAAGTATTATGCCCATTTTAAAAGAAACAAAACCAACATGCCCTATTTATTGCGTTCCGCAAAAAATCATGGATGATATTGCTGGCTTTCATGTTCATCGTGGTATGCTTGGCATTGGGGAACGTAAAAAACTGCCATTATTAAAAGAGTTTTTACAAAATCTTCCCGAAAAAGCTTTGATTTCAGTTTTATGTGGCATCTCTAATCATGATAATATGGGAGCTATTTTTCGTAATGCAGCTGCTTTTGCTAGTACTGGTATTATCATTGATAAAACTTCATGTGATCCTCTTTACAGAAAATCAATCAGAGTTTCTGCTGGCGCAGCTTTAAACGTACCCTATACACAAGGAGATGATATTGATAGCATTGTAACAGCTTTAAGTAATGCGAATTTTCATCTTTACGCGCTTTCCCCTTCTGCTTCCCGTTATCTTAAAGATGCAAAAGCAACAAAACACACAGCACTTATTTTTGGAACAGAAGGCAATGGTTTACCAGCACATATTCTACAAAAATCAGAAACTTTGCGGATTCCTATGGCTTATGGATTTGATAGCATTAACGTTGCCACAGCATCGGGTCTTGCCCTGGCACATTTTGCTGATTTTGATAAACTGAATTAAGATATTAACATTTCAAATTATCAAATGATATTCTGTTTATCGTTATATATTTATTTACGGACAAAGGCCGTTTCATCTCTGAAAAAGGGAGAAGTTTTCGTTTTCAAATTGCATAAAACTCTCTTCAACATTTTTTCAGTGTCAGCTGCACGTTCTGCACATGTAATAAATCCACCTCCAAGAACACGCGCTTCATGGCTACTATCATTATAAAGAACGCAAGCTTGACCTGGTGCGACACCACTCTCACTCTCCAATAAATCCACAAAAAATAATCCTTGTTTATAATGTAAACGTGCTGAGCGTGGAGGACACGTCGAACGAACCTTTACTGCGACATCAATACCATCAAGAGGAAAATTATCTAACTGTTCATCACCAAGCCAATTCACATCACGTAAAAAAAGTTTACGTGTTTCCAACATCTCACGTGGGCCGACAATAACGCATGCATTTTCTACATCAAGATAAATTACGTAAAGTGCTTCACCAGTTGCAACGCCAATTCCACGACGCTGGCCAACAGTATAATTAACAATTCCTGAATGTTCTCCCAAAATCTGTCCATCAATATGCACAATAACTCCAGGATTTGCAGCCTCTGGACGTAACTTTGTAATAACGTCAGAATATTTTCCTTGTGGAACGAAACAAATATCCTGACTATCATGTTTATTAGCAACAACTAAACCCATTTCGGCGGCTATTTCACGCACATGCTCCTTTGAAAGATCACCTAATGGAAAGCGTAAATAATCGATTTGTTCTTGCGTCGTAGCAAACAAAAAATAACTCTGATCACGATCAGCATCAAGAGAACGAAATAATGCCCGATGCGCCCCATGAAGACGACTACGAATATAATGACCTGTTGCTAAAGCATCTGCACCTAACTCATACGCAGTTGTTAACAAATCAGCAAATTTAACAGTTTGATTGCAAGCAACACATGGAATGGGTGTTTCTCCATGCGCATAGCTTTCTGCAAAAGGATTAATCACAGCCTCGCGAAATCGTTCTTCATAATCAAGAATATAATGAGGCACACCCAAAGTTTCTGCTACACGACGCGCATCTTCAATATCTTGTCCTGCACAGCAGGCACCTACACGATGTGTTGCAGCACCGTGATCATATAACTGCAATGTGATCCCCACTACATCATAACCTTCTTTTTTTAAGAGGCCTGCAACAACTGACGAATCAACTCCTCCAGACATCGCAACAACAATACGAGAATTTTCAGGATACCCTGGCAAATCAAGACTATTCAAACGCATACATTTACTCTCTATTTTTTAAATGCCTGCTCAATATTATGCATTATAATTCATTTATATTATTTTTTTGTCTTTCCTACAACTAACGAGTGATATCAGATTGTCACAGAAGGAGTTTAAATTAAAAAGCAATCAATTAGAATAAAAGTTCTTTTATCAAAAATGACTATAAAGATTATAGCACATTGTTTATTTATAATATCTACAACTGATTTTATTAATTTTCTCTTTTAACAAGTTTAGTTCTTTTTTAAAACTCATGTATTATATTAAGGTATCTAACTCTTGAATATTACAGTAGAAAATATAATGACTGATTTGATAAAACCACAAATGAAATATGTTATTGGTCCGGATGGGAATCCACTAACAATTACTGACTTACCACCCAAAACAACAAAGCGTTGGGTTATCCGTCGCAAAGCTGAAGTTGTTGCAGCTGTGAGAGGTGGATTATTAAGCCTGGATGAAGCGTGTCAACGTTATACTTTAACCGTAGAAGAATTTCTTTCATGGCAAAGTTCGATTGATGAGCACGGTTTGGCTGGATTACGGACAACTAAAACTCAACAATATAGGCATTAGGGAATAATGTCGGTCCAAAATTTTATTTCAAAATAAGCCATGCTTAAAAAGCATGGCTTATTTTTTCCTTCAGCATATAAAATTTAAAGATCTGTATAGAATCTTTAGTTTTAACTATCCAACCATCGAGTGGAGTTCAGAAAAAGTGTGCTGATCATCTGTTACTGGCCTATCACCATTCTTTTCAAGCATTTGCGCACGTTGAAGCTCTGTATCAATTTCTTTTAAGGTAATTTTAGCATTTGTTTTCTGCAACTTTAAATCACGAATCGAATCTGTGAGATTATCACGCCTCTGTCGTGCTGCACGAGCAAAAGCTGAATAAGCGAAATGATGAATGTCATTATTTCCAGATCTACGCTCTTCACTAACAATTTGCTCTTCAAGTTCTAATACTATTCGTTCAAATTCTGTAATCATCATCTCAAGCTGTGCAATTTCACGGCGCTTCTCTCGCACTTGAAACATCTTTAATTGCACCATATTCTGCCGCGATTTCATACCTAAATACTCCTTAACTATACCAAAACTCAAATTAGCGCTCACATACACCCTCTACACTCTCATTTTCACTATTTTCATTGAAAACAAAAAGTAGTTTTTAAATTTCTTTAGCATTTTTAAAATACTCGGAACAGAGCCTTATTTTAAAAGCACTAACTATTCTTGCACATTATGCTTTTACTAAATCAAAGAGACTTAAATCTCGGTAAATAAATATAAAAATTTTAAAATAATTTCATTAACCTCTTTCAAAAACAAAAATATTTTGTTAACCACTATCTAAGATAGTAGGGGAAACAGCGGCAATTGTTACGCGTACTGCTGAATTATTTATCAGGACTTCAGTATTAGGTATCTGATTTTATGAATTATTTTTTTTATGAACAGTAATTTTACTAACTGTTATGAAATAAAAAAAGCTCCACTTGATTCGGAAGGAGTTAGATGAGGAAATGAAATGCGCGTATTATTAATTGAAGATGATAAAACAACCACTAAAAGTATCGAATTGATGCTAAAATCAGAAAACTTTAATGTTTACATTACTGATCTAGGTGAAGAAGGTATCGATCTAGGGAAACTCTATGATTACGATATCATTTTGCTTGATCTGAATCTTCCTGATATGTCAGGCTATGATGTCTTACGAACCTTAAGACTAGAAAAAATAAAGACTCCCGTGCTTATTCTTTCTGGTATGGGAGATATTAAAGATAAAGTTCGTGGTTTTGGCTTTGGTGCTGATGATTACATGACTAAACCTTTCCATAAAGATGAATTAATTGCGCGTATTCATGCTGTTGTACGCCGCTCTAAAGGTCATGCACAATCAATTATCACTACTGGCGATCTTACTATTAATCTTGATGCTAAAACAGTTGAAGTTGCAGGTCATCCTGTTCATCTCACAGGAAAAGAATACCAAATGCTCGAGCTTCTATCTCTACGCAAAGGTACTACACTAACCAAAGAAATGTTTCTCAATCATCTCTATGGTGGCATGGACGAACCTGAACTCAAAATTATTGATGTCTTTATCTGCAAACTGCGGAAAAAGCTAGATGCAGTATCTTCTGGCGTCAATTATATCGATACAGTTTGGGGACGTGGCTACGTATTACGTGATCCCATTAAAGAAAACATACGAAAAACTGCTTAAGTGATAAGACTTATAACTATTAAAATCTCGGATATCAAATGCTGAGATTTTTTTTGTTGTCTATCAAGAAAAATTCTACAATTGTCATTTATCAAGCAGCATTTCGCTGTCTTATTTTAATTTTAGTATAATGAAAAATTTCATTCTATTCAGAATTTCTTTATACTTTCTAAAATAATGCAGTCACTGGTTTCATGTATGCTTATTTTCATAGCTGTTATCTCAGCAAGTAATACCGTATAATATAATTGAGCAACACGTGCATCAACTAGCTCTTTCGGCATTGTTCCGTTATATAATTCAATAAAATGAGAAGGGACACGTAACATTTTACCACAAATTTTGAAGCGAAATAAACGTTGATCTGTATCTTGTAAAATTACAACACCTATTTCACCACCTTGAACAACCGTTGCATTTGCAATCAATAATAAATTTAGCAAAAGCTTAACTTCATCTTTTGGTAGAAGAAAAGAAGCAGCTTGCCACTTCAAAACTGCTTTTTCTTCTTTCATATATTGTTGAGACACCTGTTCAGCAAAACTCGTATCTATTTTGTCCTCTATCCCTCCTATAGATCCAAAAGCCATCCGCGCAAATTGTAAACGTGCAGAAGCATTTGCAACAGATAGACGTACTAATTGCAAAGCATCTTCATCAGCATTTCCTTCATCATAAAGTTCCATAGCATTTTGAATAGCACCAATAGGAGAAATTAAATCGTGACAAATACGACTACAAAGCAAAGCAGCCAGATCAGTCGACTTCAAAGAAACAGCTAACGTCATATTTATTATAGCTCCTCAATTCTGAATCTTTTCAACTGCAACCTTTAACACCTAATGCATGTACAGAAATTTAACAATCACATTAAAATCTTTTTTTAGGAATAAATTTAAGAATTTAAATAACTTTATGCTTTATTTTCTATTTATTGGATAAATATTATAATTCTATCCTCTTGTATATAATTAATAAAAATTAAAAGAGATAAATCCCATGGCACACTCTCCCTTATCACGTTGGTATATGAATATTGTATTCTTTACGTCCCTTTTATTTATAATAACAAATATAGCAAATGCCCAGCTCACACCAATAGAAGAGAATAATCAAAATTTCTCATTACAAGAAATTATTGCTTCTGGTCATAATTTTTTTGGTAAAACAACAGGAAGCATAGCCACCGCAATTGAAAATATTTTTTCACGATATGGACATCCAAATGCTTATATTTTAGGAGAAGAAGCATCTGGAGCTTTTTTTGCTGGATTAACTTATGGTGAAGGAAAAATCTTCACAAAAAATTATGGCCAACATAAAATTTTTTGGCAAGGTCCATCTTTAGGATGGGATTTTGGCGGTCAAGGATCCCGTTTAATGATCTTAGTTTATGATCTTGATAAGATAAATAATTTATGGGGACGCTATGGAGGTATTTCGGGTTCGGCCTATTTAATTGCAGGTGTCGGCTTTCATGTTCTTAAAAGGAACAATACTCTGTTAATTCCGATACGCACAGGCGTTGGTGCACGCCTTGGCATCAATATGGGATATTTAAAATTAACACCTGCGCCAACGTGGAACCCATTTTAAAACTGTTACTGAAAAGAGGCATTATGTTTACCCAATCAATTCTTTTTTTCATTCTCGGAATTGCAACTATTTCTTGGTTGTTAGTCCTTGTTTCCCCTCTCATTTGGCGTAAAATGCTTCATTTTGCATACCAGTCTGTTTCTGCAAAAATTCCGTTATCACTTATTGAAGTACAAGCAAATCACAACTTTCTTTGTGCCCAGCATGCTGTAGAGTTAGCACGTCATACACAAAGATATGATTCTTTACAAAAGAAATATGCTCAACTAAAAATACAACTTAGTCCCCAACAAGAACAGCTTTGCCCTTCATATTTTTCCGAGCAGTGTACTTCTCTTCTCTCTACTAAAATAGAATCAGTAGAAAAAGAAAACAACATCCTTGCAAAAAATACTTTTATAAAGGAAACTAAAGCTATGCACGAAAAAATAGCACATTATAAAAAACGTCTAAAAAACATTCAAATCGATGAGCTTGATACTGCTGCTAAAGATCAATTATTGCATGAATTATGCGAAGAAACAAAAGAATTAGCAGCCACGTTAGCGGCTCATATCGCCGTAAAAGAAGGTAAAAACTCATCTATTAATAAATTAACTAAAGACTCTAAAAACAAAAACGATCTTGCATCTTATATTCGCAAAAAAGTTGCTAATATTGAAAAATTAAATCATAGCTAAATAATAAAAGATATCCTTGATAAGCCGATGACTAAAAGAACAACGACTGACATAATTGATTAATATAAATGCCATGAAAACTTTGTCATTATGAGCTCGCACTATCAACAATAGCCAATTTGCAAATAATAAACTCTTATTATTCAAGTTTTAGCTGCAAAACAGTGTATTTTTTTTTATAATTTTTTCTTATTTTAATTTTTTTTCAATCCTTCAGAATATACAATGTTATCAAAATATTAGTAATAATAATAAGATGTTTATGTTTTTCTTCATACTGACATAGATATTTGTTGTTTCTTTTTCTATGAATAATACTATACTTCTCACTTCCATAATCCGCTTGATATCAGCCTCATAAGTGGAAGCATGTATAAAATCATTAATAGATATGTAAAACATGAAAAACGATATAGACTAAAATAATCAAAATCTCATAATATGATATATTATATAAATAGAGCGATTCTTCTACAGATTTTACGCACTATAAAAATCTCTTATACATTGAATAATTTTATCTTGATTACTTTGAGATAAATAAGGATGCATAGGTAAACTTAAGACACAACTTCCCAAATATTCAGAAACAGAAAGAGAATCTTTTACATAGGAGAAATTTTTATAAGCTGGTTGTAAATGTAATGGAGTATTATAATAAATCATTGTAGGAACACTATTTTTTTGTAAATATGCTTTTAACTGATCGCGATTTTTTACCTTAATAGTGTATTGTGCATAAACACAACGAATATTTTCTTTCACTTCTGGAACTGCCACAATATCTTTTAAATTCTCAGAATAACGTTGTGCAATTGCTGCACGTTTTTCTATCTCATCTTCAAAAATAACAAGCTTTTCTAACAAAATTGCGGCTTGAATTGTATCTAATCGTGAATTTATACCAATACGTACATTGTCATATTGCGTTTTACCTTTACCATGAAATAGTATTGAACGTAAAAGAGCTGCCATATCATCATCATTGGTCATCATAGCTCCCCCATCGCCATAACACCCTAGAGGTTTTGCTGGATAAAAACTAGTTGCTGCAACGTCACCAAAAGCCCCACACATAACATTGCCACTTTTACCACCTATCGACTGAGCAGTATCTTCAATAACAAGAAGATCTTCCTTTTTAGCTACTAGAGAAATTTGATCATAATCAGCAGGAAGCCCAAATAAATCAACAGCAATAATAGCTTTTGGTTTAAGACGTCCCTCTTGTTTAACCATTTCGATTGCTTCACAAAGTTTATCAACATCAATATTGAATGTATCAGATTTTACATCAACAAACACAGGCTCTGCTCCCACCAAAGCCGCAACTTCTGCAGTTGCAGAAAAAGTAAAGCTAGGACAAAAGACAGCATCACCTGGACCAATATTTTTAGCCATAAGAGGCATCATCAATGCATCTGTTCCATTAGCACAAGCAATAACATGTTTAACACTAAGATAGTCTGCTAACTTTTCTTCAAATTCTGTTACTTTCGGTCCTAAAATATACTGACCACTAGCTATAACATGTGCAATTGCAGCATTAATTTTATCTTCGATGCGCGCATGCTGCGCTCTAAGGTCAATGAATTGCATATTAACTCCGTTGATAATCAGAACAATATGAAAGTATACTTCATTTTATCCATAATGATCGGTACTAGCTGCAGTTAAAACTTTCAAAATAGCGATAGCATCTTTTCCATTTGTACGAGGCGATTGGCGTGTCTCAATACAATTTAGAAAATGCTGCAATTCGTAGGTAAGCGGTAAACCTTCACAAATATCAATATAATTTATCTTATCAGCCTTAGAAATCCATTTTTTATTCTCCTGCCAAACAGAAAAACGGTGAAATGCTAATTTGCGATTCCACGGTTCCATATCATCGAATACAAGCATAGCCTTTGTCCCAACAACTGTTAAGCGCCTTTCACAGTAAGGATTAAGACGTGAAGTAAAAAGGTGACTACGTATACCATTTGGAAATATCATATGAACATGTGCAAAATCAGAAAGCTGGTTAATTACTGCAGATCCTTCTCCATGCACCTGAGCAGGTTCACATTTTGTTAAAGCTAAAATCATTGAAAGATCATGGGGTGCAAGGTCCCATAAAGCACTACTTTGTGTATGAAATTTACCAAAGCCTAACCGATGAGAATAAATATAACGAATATCCCCTAACACTTCTTGCTCTATTAACTCGCATAATTTTTCAAAGGCAGGGTGAAAACATAAAATATGACCTACCATAAAAACCCGCCCATATTCATTAGCAATCTGAACTTGAAGTTCAGCATCAGCTACATTCAAAGCAATTGGTTTTTCAACCAAAACATCCTTACCATTCTTAAGAGCCCGTAGTGCATTTTCTGTATGAAATTGTGGAGGTAGAGCTAAAACAAGCGCATCAATCTCTTTATGAGTAAAAAGCTTATCGGGTGTAATAGCTAGAACACCATATGTACTTGCAAAATGCGCAGCGCGATTGAAATCAGCATCAGAAACCGCTGCTAAAACTCCAAGATTTTGAAGGGTCTGTATATGATTTTTACCCCAATAACCGCACCCTAAAACCGCTACACGTGGCGCCATTTCTTATGCCTTATTCTGTCAATAATATAAGATTCATACTTTCACTCATTCCATATCCGGGATGAAATAGAATAACAAGAGAAAAGCTTAAAAACGATGCTTGACATCTCACTATTCTACCTTTTAGTATCCGCCGAAGATAAAATGACTTATAAGATTTATCTATTTTGGCGGAGTAGCTCAGTAGGTTAGAGCAGAGGAATCATAATCCTTGTGTCGGGGGTTCGAATCCCTCCTCCGCTACCGATGTTTGTTTTATGACATTTTTTAGAAAATTTTTCATTATATAATTCTATTAATTCTACTGAATATTATAAATAACTTTTTATAATCAATGAATAGAAATCAAGAAGAAATATATAAATTCTTCTCAAAAAAATTACTAAGAAAAATTCTATAGCAATACTATCCTTTAATCACTCAAGGACTTAATGTAATTATATTAGAGAAAAGATAATGACAAAAACATAATCATAGAAAAATAAATCATTATTTTGCATTTTTTTATTTTCAATTTTAATAAGAAAATTGTTACAAGCAGTATCATCACAATAATAATACTAGTTGTTCAGAATTGATTGTTTAGATTTGTAATAAAGCCATGTGTAATCGTATACACAGGACATAACCTTATCATTAAAATTGTAACTTCTTACCCTATATTTTTTAAATACCGAGCTTTGGAAAGAGCTATCTAAGAAAGAAAGTTGGCCTCTTCATAATACTTATAATGTTTTCTCTTCTTTATGAACAATAACCTCAATACTGGATTTAAAAAACATTGTTGTATAGTCATTTTTTGAGTGTAAGCGACGCAAATCGTTGTTGCTTAGCTCTTCAATAATCATACCTTTGTGCATAATCCCAACACGTTCACATATATGTGCAATAACAGCAAGATCATGAGAAACCATTAAATAAGTCAAGCGTTTTTCTTTTCGTAATGATTTTAATAAATTTAAAATTTCAGCCTGCACTGATACATCCAATGCAGATGTTGGTTCATCAAGTAACAAAACTGCTGGTTCAATAATCAAAGCACGAGCAAGAGCAACACGCTGACGTTGACCTCCAGATAACTCGTGTGGATAACGATAAAAAAATGAAGAACCTAAACCAACAGAATCCAAAACATCATTTATCCGTTCTTTTTTATTGTCCATGTTATGGATCGAAAGAGCTTCAGAAAGAGCAGTATAAATCATTTTTCTTGGATGAAGTGATGCATAAGGATCTTGAAAGACCATTTGAATACGACGTAGAAAAGCCTTGTCTTTTTTCTGTGATACTTCTTTTCCATCAAAAATGAAACGTCCACTAGAACAGGGAACCAATCCAACTAATGCATTCAAAATAGTTGATTTACCGCACCCTGATTCACCAATCAAACCATAAGCCTCACCGCGTCTAATATAAAAATTGACATTTTTTACAACCGGCGCTGCTCGATAACCACGTCCAAAAGTCACAGATAAATCAGAAACCTCAACAATATTTTCATAATTGGTCATGCTAACCTCTTTCAACACCATTAACAATCGTAGGTCCATGTAACCAACTAGGATCCCTCTCAGGAACAGCTAAAACATCAACTGGATTATCAAGCCGTGGCAAACTTGCTAACAAAGCTTTTGTATAGGGATGACATGCATGAGACAAATCAGATGCTGACAATTCTTCCAATATACGACCAGCATACATTACTAAAACGCGATCACAAAAATTAGCAATCATATTCAAATCATGACTAATGAAAATAAGTCCCATTCCAAATTTTGTTACAAGCTCATCCAACACCATTAAAACTTGCAATCTAACTGTGATATCAAGTGCAGATGTTGGCTCATCAGCAATAATTAAATCAGGCTTTGAAATAAGCATCATAGCAATCATAACCCGCTGTCCCATTCCACCTGATATTTCATGAGGAAATAATCGCATAACATGTTCAGGATTACGAATATGAACAGATTCTAACATAGAAATTGTCTGTTCCCATGCATCCATTTTTGAAACACGATAATGAACACGGTAAGCTTCTATGATCTGATCCCCAATTCGTATTAACGGATTAAGTGAATATTTTGGATCTTGTAAAATCATTGCAATACGTTTTCCCCGAATAGTACGCATCTGAGATTCATTCGCAGATAATAAGTCTATATCATCAAAACGCATTTTTTTAGCTTTAACGATTGCTGACTTCGGATTTAGTTTTAAAATCGCACGTCCAGTGATTGATTTTCCAGATCCAGATTCTCCAACAATTCCAATTTTTTCTTTCCCAGCAGAAAAGCTAACACCACGCACAACATCTGAAATGCCACCTGTTATAGGAAATGAAATGCATAAATCTTCTATCTCTAATAATTTTTTATCCATTACGCGGATCCAATATATCACGAAGTCCATCGCCCAAAAGATTAAAAGCAAGGCTTGTAAGCAATATTGCACAACCAGGAACTGCTGCCAACCACCAACTTGTCATCATAAATTCACGACCAGTTGAAAGCATAGCCCCCCATTCAGGACTGGGTGGCTGAGCGCCTAATCCTAAAAAACCAAGACCTGCAGCCGTTAAAATAATCGCAGACATATTCAATGTTAACCGTACAATTACAGATGGAATACACATTGGTGCAATATGGAATAGAATAATTCGACAAGAAGATGCTCCTTGTAGACGAACGGCGGAAACGTAATCAGACGAGCGTATTGTCAGAGTTTCAGCACGTGCTAAGCGTGCAATTGGTGGCCATGCTGCAATTGAAATCGCAATTGCAGCATTTTCAATACCTGGCCCTAAAGCAGCTGAAAAAGCAAGTGCTAAAATCAAACTTGGAAAAGCAAGAAAAATATCAACAATGCGCATCAAAATAGTATCAACCCATCCTCCTACATATCCAGCTGTCGTCCCTACAATGAGGCCTATAGGTGCCACAATAATCGTAGTTAAAAAAACAATATAAAGGGTAATACGCATACCAAAAATTAAGCGACTAAAAATATCACGTCCTAACTCATCTGTTCCCAAATAATGCGATGTAGATGGTGGAAGAAGTCGATGAGCAAGATCATTGTTTACAATATCATGGGTAGCAATCCAAGGTGCAAAAATCGCACACAAAATAACAGAAAAAATAATAACAAAACCCAATAAAGCAGAAATATTATGAAAAAACCTAATTAATAAGTGATAAAATTTCTGTATATTCGCCTGAATAACTGAATGTGGAACAGGCTCATTTAACCAATGTCTTAATTGTGATTTATTCTCGTGCAATATTGCCATAATTTAACGTGTCCTTGGATCAAAGATATTATAAAGTAAATCAGAAAATAAATTAATAACAATAAAGAAGCACCCTATAAGTAATGTACAGGCTACAACCGCATTCATATCACCTGCTAAAAGGGCATTAGTTAAATAACGTCCAAATCCAGGCCAAGCAAAAACGGTTTCTGTTAAGACAGCGCCTTCTAATAAAAAAGCATAAGAAAGTCCAACGACAGTAACAATTTGAACAGCAGCATTGCGCAAAGCATGCTTCCAAACCGTTTGTCGCCATGATAATCCTTTAACACGTGCAGTAATAATATATTCTTGATTTAGCTGTTCAATCATAAATCCACGAGTCATACGACTAATATAAGCCATAGCACCAAAAGCTAAAATTAAAGCAGGCATAATAATATGACTGAAAACGTTGCCAAAAGCTTCCCACTGCCCTTGCATTGCAGTATCCAAAAGAAAAAATCCCGTTTTAACTTCAAAAGAATATTCATAAATAAAATCAATACGTCCTGGACCACCAATCCAATTGAGCTTAGCGTAAAACACCAATAATGCCATCAAGCCAAGCCAAAAAGTTGGCGTTGAATAAATACACAATGTAAAAAGACGTACAAAATAATCAGTGGGTGAATTACGATACATTGCTGCAACGATACCCAATGGAATACCAAAGCTTGTACCAATAATAATAGCAACTGTTGCTAATTCCAGCGTTGGAGGAAATACGTGCATGATATCTGCTAAAATAGGACGCCCTGAAATCAAAGAAGCCCCAAAATCAAACAAAAAAATATTTTGAAGATAGGTCCAATATTGGATAATCAATGGCTGATCGAGGCCCAAGCGATAGAACATTTTATCATAAGCTTCTTGACTGATATTATCTCCAAGAATAGCAATAACAGGATCTAAAGGAAGAAGGCGACCAATAAAAAAAGTAATTGTTATTAAACCAATTAACGTAATAAATACCGAAATCAAAAGCTTAAAAATTTTCAAAAAAAAGACCCATATATAAAAATTTTTCTGATTTGGTAATACTGCTATATCCGTTTTTGACAATGATGAAATTATCATAATATTCCCCTACTCACTTATGAGACATAAGTCTGGTGATATTTCCCACCACACAGTCAAAAAAATTTTAACCATACATCACATATGACTTCATTCATCATTTGATTGCATATATTTTTCAGCTTTATCATAATAAAGCCTGAAACTATTCCAGACCCATTTTTTCACTGCAGGCCCTACCCCAATAGTATAATAGGTCTGGAATAAATAAGCCATAGGACCGTGATTTAAAATATAATTTTGTAGTTCCCGATACTGTTCAAAGCGTTTATTTTTATCTTCTTCGAATAAAGCATCCATCACCATCTTATTTGCCTTTGCATCATAATATCCAACCCGCCAAGCCAAATGCATATTATGCGGTTTAGTGAATGTTGGATCAGGGTTAAAAACATGATTCCATGAAGATGCATGTCCATCAGGATCAGCTGTATTCCAACTCATAATAGCAATATCATAATTTCCACCGCGAACGCGGCTTAATAATTGAGATTGTGACATTTTTTCAATGGTAAGTTCAATGCCAATTTTATGTGCATTTTCTTGAATAATCTGCGCAACAGATGACATATAGGACAAACTACCAATTAAAAGATTAGCCTTAAAGCCATTTACATAGCCCGCCTCATTAATTAACTGTTTTGCTTTTTTCAAATCCAGCTTAAATGGCACACCCTCTTTTTCATCTAAAGCGCCTGGTATCCCCAAGGGCATATAACTTGCACGAGGAATAGCAATTCCTTTTAAAACAGTTTCACCGAGAATATCATAATCGATTAGATAACGAAATGCCAAACGTACTTTTTCATCGGCAAAAATTACATTCTTATTATTCAATGAAAGATAAACAGACTGTGGACGCAAAACACGATGAATTGCAAGAGGCCCTTCTTGTTTCTCAATATCCAATATATCCTCTGAAGAGAGATCGCGGGATATATCTACAACACCCTTTTCCAAAAGGAATCTCTGACTCGTTGATTCAGCTACATGAAATATTAAAATCTGCTCAATTTTTGGCTTTTCTCCCCAATAATGTTGTGCTGCCTGTAAAACAACCCGCTCTCCAGGAGACCAACGCACTAATTTATAAGGACCGACACAAGCTGAATGAGTAGCTAAATATTTATTTCCCATATCATCATTAACAGCATGCATTTCGAGTTTCTGCCGATCAAGCAAAGCAGAGGCATAAGATTGCCCAATTACAGTCAATATAAGACGTAGAGGATAAACTTTATCAAATTGCATTTGTAACGTTTTATCATCAAGAGCTTGGATATTTGTTTTAACATTATCTTTAGTAAATCCATAATCTTTTAAAGATTGAGCGTAACCCAATCCTAACTTAACAACCCGTTGCATTGACCAAGCAAGATCTTGTGCAGTAGCTAATCTTCCATCATCAAATTTTAAATCATCACGAAGATGAAAAATGATTTTTCTCCCGTCATCTAAAACATCCCAAGATTTGGCCATGGCAGGCTGAATTTCTGTAAAGTTATGTGGATCATACTGTACCAATGCACTGCAAATATTAGTTAATAATTCACTCGTTACTACTTCCACAGATTGTGCTGGATCAAAACTGGTGATTGAATCAATATTCCATGCCATCGTCAATGTATTTTTAGGTGATGCATGCAGCATTATTGGCATTAATCCACTAAAAAAAACAATTAATCCTAATAAAGCACAAATTCTCTTAAATATTTTCTTATATAGCCATTCTGTTTCCATTTTGTATTTTACTTCACCCTTTCAAACAAACCCCAATGATGACTTTTCAATTATAATACAGCACTTTATTCTTATTTTCCTATGTATAGAGAAATATACTTTTACTCCATTTCCCTAATTACCTGTCCTTTATATTTCACATAACCCAATATGCATTTATTTTTCAATTGCATGATAGAAAACGCGCGGTGCACTATTCCAAACCCATTTTTTAATAACAGGGGAGATGGCTATTATATTATATTTCTGATATAGAAAAGCATAAGGTCCTTTTTGCATAAATTTGTTTTGTAAATCAACATATCTTTGCACTCGTTTTGCTTCATCTTTTTCAAATAAAGCGTCTTGAACTTGTTGATTCATCTCTTCATCAAAATACCCATGTTGCCAACTAGGATAAGCTGTATTTTTAGCTTCAAACCGATTATCAGGGTTGTAAACAATCCGTGAAGCTGTCGTATGAGGATCTAGAGATTCACTATTCCATCCCAGTATAACCGTTTCAAAAGCACGTGCAGAAACTTTTGAAAAAAGCTGTGTTCCTGCAAGACGATTAATTTTAAGACGGATACCAACTTTTGCTGCATTATCTTGAATAGTTTGAATAATCTGTAAAGAATTAGAAAACCCTATAAGAACACTTATTTCAAATCCATTTGGATACCCTGCTTCAGTTAAAAGCTGTTTAGCTTTCTTAAGATCAAGCTTAAAAGGCAATCCTTCCTTTTCATTTAAAGCACCTAGACTTCCGATAGGCATAAAACTAGCACGAGGAATACCAACACCCTTCAACACTGTTTTGCCAAACCCTTCATAATCGATGAGATAACGCATAGCCAAACGCACTTTTTCATGGGCTAAAATAGGATGTGTCATATTAAATCCCCAATAAAACATCCCTGGCTGCAATTTTCTTTCAATCCTAACATTTGCTTTTTTTTCAAGATCTTCTAAGATCTCTACCGTCAAATCACGTGCTACATCGACATCTTTTTTTTCTAGTAACAAACGTTGTGTACTTGGCTCAGCAACATGACGAATCAGAACTTTTTTGAGTTTCGGCTTTTCTCCCCAATAATGAGGATTAGCCCCCAACAACACTGCTTCCCCTGCACGCCACTTTATTAACTGATAGGGTCCAACACAAGCAGAATGAGTCGTTAGATATTGGCTTCCCATATCACCATTCTTCTCGTGTTTTATAATTGTTTCACGATCAAGTAAAAGAGCAGAAAGATTAGCAGCAATATTATTAAGAATGAGCTCTGCTGGATATGGTTTATCAAATTTCATCACAACAGTTTTTTCATCTAGCGCTTGAATAGCAGTATCAAATGTTTCTTGGTTAATACCATACTCTTTAAATGCCGTTGCGCCTGCCATATCCAATTTAATAATCCGTTTCATACTCCAAACAAGATCACTAGCACTAGCAGATCGACCATCAGCAAACTTTAAATCATCGCGCAAATGAAAAGTAATTACTGTATTATTCTCGCCAGAAACATCCCAACTCTTTGCTAAACTAGGGACAATTTTAGTTGCATTATCGGGAGAAGAATCAACCAAGCTAGAGCAAATATTGAGAATAATTTCGTGACTATAAACATCATTTATTTGTGCTGGATCAAACGTCTTGATTGCATCAAGATTCCATGCCATTATGAACGTATCAACAGGTACTTTCGCTAGTGTTTTTTGCCAAAAGATGTTCATAAATATAAGAATAGAAACAAAAAAACAGCTCGCTTTAAATACACTCTTTTTCACATCCATGGACTTTCCTTACAGAATTTTATTATATATATCAGCTACTTACTTTAAATCAGTGAATTCACATCAGAAAATTTCGATTAAAAGCTATTTAACTTTTAAAGACCAAACTAAAAAAAGCAAGCCCTCTTTGCATTCAAAGTTTTCAAAATTCTATAAAAATACAGAATACCAATCCCTCGGACCACTTTTCAAGACTAACACAATCAAAAGATAAAAGACAACTCAATGCATTTTATTCATTTAAAATAGATTCTATCATTAAGATCTAATACACCCTCCATAAACAGCCCAATATTAGTTTCTCCATATTATTTCGTATTATAAAAATTTTACAACAGTACTTAAATATTTTACAAATTTATCGACAAAAACATCCTTCAAGATGATCATTAACGATCCCTACTGCCTGCATAAAAGCGTAACAAGTAATAGGACCAACAAATGTCCAACCACGCTTTTTTAAATCTTTAGAAAGACGAATAGACGTAGGAGTTACAGAATTAGTTTTCCATATCTGAAAATCTGTCTTTCCATATCTTTCAAACTGTAGTGGCTGAAAAGACCAAAAATAACTAGATAAACTATTCCATTCTGCTATAATTTCCTGGGCTTTAAGAGCATTATTGACAACTGATCTAATCTTACCTGGATGGCGAATAATGCCTTTATCTTGCATTAATATTTCTATTTTTTCTTCATCATACTGTGCAATCTTTTCAAAATCAAAATAATCAAAAGCATGATGAAAATTGGATATTTTTCTTAAAACTGTTAACCAAGAAAGTCCTGCTTGAAAACCTTCAAGACATATTTGTGCAAACAAACGACGATCATCAAAAACAGGTTTACCCCATATATCATCATGATAAGCGCAATAAAGTGGGTCAGTCCCTACCCACGAACAACGAATTTTTCCATCCTTCCCCATAAGAAGACCTTCATCAAGCATGAACATTCACCATATCAAAAAAGCGTTCCTTGATCATCTTTCTGCCGCTTTAATTGCTTAGAATTGGGAGAATTTTTAGAAACAGAATTACAGGTTGAAACATTAACTTCACCATCAAAAAATCGTAAGCTTATCTGTCCTGTTCTAGGGAACTGTACTAATCGTTTAATTGGGTTGTTTTCTTGCCCTAAAGCTAAAACAAAACCACGCTCTAAAATACTTTGATAAGATGTACTTTTTAAAAGTCTAAATGCCATTTCTATTTGGACACGTTGTTTTTCAACATTACGTAAAAAAGCGTGATGAAGACGTACTGTATACTCTTTTGTATTTTGTTGGGCTTTTTTAGTATTCAACAAACGTGGGGAAAGCCGGATAACAAGTGTATAAAAACAAAAACGTTTTTTATCATAGTTAACACAAAGAGCGCGTTGCAACCGACTCGAAATTTCATCAAAGTTACGCCGCGGCAAAGCAAATAACTGATCAACAGTAGGAAGACCTCGTACAACAGCGGATAATTTTTGTTTATAAAAACTAAAATAACGCGCTGATCCCACAAAAAAGCGTAAATTAAGTGAGGCTAATTGCGTTTCAAGATCTAATTTAACTGGTACAGCTCTTTCTGCTGCTCCTGTAGGAGTGGGTGCTCGCCAATCTGCAACATAATCAATGAGTGTCCAATCTGTTTCATGTCCAACTGCAGAAATAATTGGAATAGCAGATGCACTAACGGCACGCACAACTGCTTCATCATTAAATCCCCATAAATCTTCTAGACTCCCCCACCACGCGCCACAATAATAAGATCAGGTTTAGATAGAACATTCCCTAAAGGCAATGCATTAAAACCGGCAATAGCAGCGGCAACTTCTTGACCACTGGTCTCTCCCTGAACCCGTACAGGCCAAACTAAAATATGTAAAGGAAAACGATCTGATATACGATGAATAATATCACGGATAACAGCTCCTGTTGGTGATGTCACGACTCCTATAATTCGAGGCATATAAGGCAATTTTTTCTTCTTCGCATCATCAAACAAGCCTTCATCTGCAAATTTTTTCTTACGATTTTCTAAAAGAGTCATCAAAGCGCCAACCCCTGTTGGCTCAAGAGTGTCAATAATAATTTGATATTTTGATGATCCCTGATAAGT
This sequence comes from Bartonella sp. AR 15-3, assembly GCF_002022445.1. GTDB lineage: Bacteria > Pseudomonadota > Alphaproteobacteria > Rhizobiales > Rhizobiaceae > Bartonella. Next base: position 1,179,618 of record NZ_MUYE01000001.1, read on the forward strand.
TGTTAACTTACCTACAGCAACCACTTCCATTCCTTCCTCAGGAGGAAATTGGAGCTTTTCTATTACACCTCGCCAAATAACAGCTTCTAATCGAGCTTTATCGTCTTTTAAAGCAAAATAGGCATGTCCTGAAGCGTGTACACCGCGATAACCTGATATCTCCCCACGCACTCGTACATAACCAAACTTTTCTTCAACAATACGTCTTAAAGCTCCTGCTATTTCAGAAACACTAAACTCTGCCACATTTGTTGCTACTGATTTTTCAAGAAACAAATCCATCGTATTATTCAATTCGCTTATATTGATGATAGACTAAAGTGCAGTGATAAGATTAAATATGTTGTCATTATTTTTTGTATATAGCACATCTTTTTGAAGAAAAACCTATTCACCTTATTTTAGAATAAAATAAACTTTTTAATCTTTACCGACAACGGAAATTATAATTTTTTTTTAAATTTCTTCCGTGTTATTTTAGCATCAATATCACATTCACTTATCGCATATAAATATTGATTTATTGAATAATTTTTCAGAAAGGGAAGTTTATATTTAGGCAGTACAACAATATTATTTTTCTTCTTTATAGAATCATTCAACCAAAAAATTAAACACCTTAGAGTTTTTCTTTATTCTAGTCTTTCCGAAAAGCAAAACGGCATAAAAACCCTGTAGCCATAGCAACAAACACTGCAACTATTCCATACCAAAAACTATGTTTGCGCGCTTCATGAAAAATTGTATAGACAATATGTGCTTTAACAATTTCAAGAGTAGTTGTCGCACTACTTATATACTGTCCATCACGGAAAAGGTAAGCATTCACATGATAACGCCCAACAGGAATATTTGCAGGTAATTGAAAATGTGCTGTAAATAATGAACCAGAACCAAAATAAACACCACCCACTTCTTCATGATAGAGATTCTTAGCTTTCTGTAAATTTATCAACTCATTACGGAAACTTTGTATTTTTTCTTGATCTTTTTCATCAGTTGAAAGAGAAAAATAAGATAATCCTAAACCTAAACGTTTATAACTCTCAGCATCAGTGACATCATCAACTTCACGCGTCGTTACCACTGAGTAAAATAGAGGAGCATTTTTAAAAGTTACGCAATCTGCATTAATCCATATTCCTGCCTTACGTTTCTTTTTTCGCACAATCATCGATCGAGTTTGCCCTTCTAAACTAACAATGACATCGTAACGATCTTGTTGACGAAATAACGGATTCATATTTTCTAAAACACCAGCAATATATAGATCATGACCAGAAAAATTTGCACCAACTGTGATCGTATTTGTTGTAACAATAATTTGAACAACTTCCTTCTCTCCTGATATAACTCCTTCACTGCCCTGTGCCTTTATAGAAAAAGAAACGACACAAAACCAGCTTGTCATTATAAATAAGAGGAATAATTTATCCATTACCATCTCATAAAATAACAAGAGAAAAAAGATTATCAGGGCGTATAAATAATTGGAAAGCTAAACGCATACATACAATTATGACAAGAAAAGCGAGTGCCAGACGTAATTGTTCTGCCTTTAACTTTTGTCCAGCCCTTACTCCGTATTGGGCTCCAATCCCTCCTCCAATTGTAAGTAAAAGAGCTAAAACAATATCAACTGACTGGTTACTAACACTTTGCAAAACAGTAGTAAAAGCTGATACGAATGTCATCTGAAAAAGTGAAGTTCCAACCACAACACTAGTTGGAACACGTAAAAGATAAATCAGTGCTGGCACCGTAATAAATCCCCCACCAACGCCCATAATAGAAGATAATAGCCCCACAACGAAACCAATTCCTAAAACTGGAATAATACTTACACAAATCATCGATGTTTGAAAATAAATTTTAAACGGCAATCGACCAATCCAATTATAATAACTAGGAAGATGAGGAGTGATTTCTTTTTTTTCGTGCTGTCGCATCATAGTACATAGACTTTCAACCATCATCAAACTCCCAATACTTCCAAGAAGCAAGACGTAAAGAAGTGAAATAATAAAGTCTAACTGCCCTACTTTCCTAAGAAGAGAAAAAACTTGAATACCGATAAAAGATCCAATTCCCCCTCCAATTACCAAAAGAATACCAAGTTTAACATCAAGAGTACGTTTTTTAAAATGCGTAATTGCCCCCGTTACAGATGACGCGATTACCTGATTAGCTCCTGTTCCAACAGCAATGGTAGGAGGGATATCATAGAAAATCAATAAAGGCGTAATTAAAAAACCACCACCAATTCCAAAAAGTCCTGAAAAAAAACCAACGACTGCTCCCATGCCAATTAAAATTAGCATACTCAATGACAATTCAGCAATTGGTAAATAAATACTCACTAATTCAAAATCTTCAAAAATTTAAGATTTGTTTTTAACTTCTTCTTTTAATATTCTTTATTTTTATAATATAATCTTGACATCGTGCCTATTTCCGCCAAGCTATGAATGAATATTCATAACACATCTCTTATATCCTTTGATATAACTGAATAGCAACATACAAAAACTAATAACAGATAAGATTACATAATAACGTGAAAGTATATTTTAACGACTATTCTTTGAAAGAAAATGCACGCCGAACCCCTGTAAAAAAACCACTTAAGAATTGAACATCAGGTGAATTTTTATTTGTTAGAGAATTTTTCAATGCTTTTGCAAAATCCGTTGATAAGGAGCTTATATTCTCTTGTTCTAATGTATCCTCGTTATTTATTTGTACTGGCTGCATCTTATCTTTTTTCAAAATATTGGATGTTGCATAAGATTGAGAATTCTTATTTTCTTCACAAGCCATATGTGCAAGATAGCGTACAGCTGAATTAATTGATTTGGAAGAAGATTTGCACTGTTTTATTATTGTTTTTTGTGAACTTTCTTTTTCGTAAAGAAGAGTCTGAACTAATGTTTTAATCTGCTCTAAATCCTCAAAAAGCTTTTTTTCTTTCTGCTTCCGAGCGTAATGCTCAGCTAAAATTGCCCGACTAATTTCATTTAAATAAGATTTTAGACTATCATCTACAGAGCTCTGCTTAGCCAACTGACTATGCTTTTTTTTTATCTGCATTTTTTTATAAACATAACGTAGCTTAGCAGAAATATCTGACATCCTTATTTCAGAAGGTGCTTGTATTTCCTGCATTTGATTAACAGTAGAAGTAAAACAATGTTTTTGCTTAACTGGCTTCAGCACATCATGTTTAATATTCACAGATTTTACCTCTTACTTATATTCAATATGAATCACATTAATTAATGAAAAATGTGATCCATTTTAGTAAATAGAGCTTTAAAAATAATAAAAAAATTAAAAATAATTGTATAAGATTAAGTAGGCTAAACGTATTTTTACAATCAAATATAATAAATATTGAGATTAAACAAAAATTATGCGTTAAAAATAGAAAGAGAATAATACAAATAAACACAGAGAAGCTTATATAACTAAAAATAACTATGATAAAATTCAATTTTAAATAATTTGGTTTCTTATAATGATTACTATAAACTCGTAGGCACATAAACAAAGAGGATCGTCATGAAAATAATTGTCGCTGTCAAACGTGTTATTGATCACAATATCAAAATACGTGTTAAATCTGATAGCACAGGTGTTGATTTATCCCATGTTAAAATGTCTATGAACCCTTTTGATGAAATCGCTGTAGAAGAAGCAATTCGACAAAAAGAAGCTGGAAAAATTTCAGAAATTATTCTTGTCTCAATTGGACCAGAAGCAGCACAAGAAACCTTACGAACAGGACTTGCAATGGGAGCAGATCGCGCTATCCTTGTAAAAACTGATGAAATACTCGAACCCTTAGCAATTGCTAAAACTTTAAAAGTTATTATTCTTGAAGAAAAACCAGATATGGTCTTTTTAGGGAAACAAGCCATTGATGATGAATGCAATCAAACTGGCCAGATGCTCGCAGGTCTTCTTGGTTGGGGACAAGCAACTTTTGCTTCATGTTTAAATATAGAAAATGGACGAGCTCAAATCACCCGAGAAGTAGATAACGGCACACAAACTATTTGTCTTCCTCTTCCCGTGGTTATGACTGTTGATTTGCGGCTTAATGAACCACGCTATACCTCTCTTCCTAATATTATAAAAGCTAAAAAGAAACCCATTGAGCAAAAGGATATTGCTAATCTTTGTGTTGATACGCAAAAACGCCTCACAATGCTTAGTATTGAAGAACCCCAACCCCGTCAAGCTGGTATAAAAGTAGCAAATGTTACTGAGCTTATTAATGTACTCAAAAAAATAAATTGCATTTAAAGTATGCTAACAAATAATCAAAAGTAATAATGCATAAAAGGGCAACAACTTATGGCAATTCTTTTATTAGCGGAACACAATAACCATTCCTTAGCACAAGAAACAGAAAAGGCTCTCACTGCTGCTCAATTAATTGGTAATGATATAGACATTCTCGTTTGTGGAATGAAGGTTCATGCTATTGCTAAAAACTGTGCTCAACTGGTTGGCGTTCGGCAGGTACTTGTTGCTGAAGCTGATTATTTAGCGCATCAATTAGCCGAGCCCATGGCAGCAACAATTGTTGAACAAGCGAACGCTTATGATGTGATCATGGCGGCTTCAACAACAACTGGAAAAAATGTCATGCCACGCGTCGCTGCTCTTCTTGATCTTATGCAAATTTCAGACATTATTGATGTTGTCGCATCTGATACCTTTAAACGGCCAATATATGCTGGTAATGCTATTGAAACCGTACGTACAAATGATCGTCAAAAAATTATAACAGTACGTACAGCTTCTTTCCCGCCAACATCCAAAGGAAATGTTGCCCCTATTAAAACAATAACACCAGCTCCTAACCCAAATCTTTCTTTCTTCGTCAAAGAAGAAACAAACAAAAGTGATCGTCCAGATCTTACTTCAGCACACATTATTGTATCAGGTGGACGAGGTCTCGGTTCGGAAGAACAGTTTAAAGCACTACTTTTGCCGCTTGCAACCAAGCTCGGAGCTGCCTTAGGGGCAAGCCGAGCAGCCGTCGATGCAGGCTATGCCCCTAATGATTGGCAAATTGGGCAAACAGGAAAAGTGGTTGCTCCTAAACTCTATATTGCTATCGGCATCTCCGGTGCTATCCAACATCTAGCTGGAATAATGGATGCACAAACCATTGTTGCTATTAATAATGACAAGGAGGCTCCCATTATGCATATTGCTGATTACGCCCTTGTAGGTGATCTTCATCATATTATTCCCGAACTGGAAAAAGCTTTGTAAAACATGAGTGCAGAGATACATCCCCAGCATGAAACTATAGAATGCGATATCATCATTGTAGGTGGAGGGCCAGCAGGGCTTTCTGCTGCTATCCGCTTAAAACAGATCAATCCTAAACTTTCTATTATAATACTAGAAAAAAGCATAGAAATTGGGGCGCATATTCTGTCAGGAGCAGTTATTGATCCCATTGGTATCGATATACTTTTGCCAAAATGGAAAAATGAGCAAAATCACCCTTTCACAACGCCTGTTAGTAGCGATCAGCTTTTTCTACTCACTCCCCAAAATGCCCAAATTTTTCCTAATATTCTCCGCCCTCCAGTTTTATCAAATAATGGTTGCTATATTGCTTCTCTCGGAAACGTCTGTCGTTGGCTAAGCAAAAAAGCTGAAGAATTAGGTGTTGAAATTTATCCTGGCTTTCCAGTATCCGATATTCTCTGCAATGAGCACGGAGCTGTTATTGGTGTCCTCACAGGAGATATGGGTGTTAAAAAAGATGGAACTCCTGGAACAAATTATATACCAGGAACAGCTTTATTGGCAAAATATACCTTGATTGCAGAAGGAGCACGTGGCTCCATTGCTAAGCAACTCATACAAAAATTTAATCTTAGCAAAGATAGGGAACCACAAAAATTTGGTCTCGGACTTAAAGAATTATGGGAAATTAATCCTCAAAAACACAAGCTCGGTTTAATTCAACATTTCACTGGTTGGCCATTAGATAATTATACTGGTGGTGGAGGTTTTCTTTATCACCAAGCAGAAAATTTGATTTCTGTTGGTTTTGTCGTGCATTTGGACTATAAAAACCCTTATCTCTCTCCTTTTGAAGAGTTTCAACGTTTTAAAACGCATCCTAAACTCTACGAGTTCTTTAAAGACGCAAAACGCCTTGCTTATGGTGCACGCACCATCAGTGAAGGAGGATGGCAATCTGTTCCAAAACTTACTTTTCCTGGTGGAGCACTTATTGGCTGTTCTGCCGGTTTTGTCAATGTACCCCGTATCAAAGGCTCACATAATGCTATATTATCTGGCATATTAGCGGCTGAAAAAATCGCCACAGCCCTTGCCCAAGGTCGTGCTCATGATGAAGTTACAGAAATTGAAGACCACTGGCGCAAAAGTCCTATTGGCAAAGATCTTTATACAGTACGAAATGTTAAACCACTCTGGGCAAAATACGGTACCAAATATGGTATCATTCTAGCGGGTTTTGATTTATGGTGGCAACAATTTTTCCGTTTTTCTTTATTTAGAACACTTTCTCATGAAAAAGAAGACTATGAATGTCTCGAACCAGAAGAAAAATTTTATCCTATTGCTTATCCTAAACCAGATGGTGTTGTAACCTTTGATCGTCTTTCTAGTGTAGCTCTTTCAAATACACACCACGAAAAGAACCAACCTTGCCATCTCAAAGTCATTTCCATAGAAAAACAAAAAAGCTCTGAATATGCGGTCTATGGAGGTCCTTCGACACGCTACTGTCCTGCTGCTGTCTATGAATGGATAAAACATGATAATCATGAAACTTATATGATCAATGCTTCAAACTGTATACATTGCAAAACTTGTGATATAAAAGATCCTAATCAAAACATTCATTGGATCTGTCCGCAGGGAAATGAAGGGCCTGTTTATCAAAATATGTAACGAAGCATCTTTGCTACAAAATTGGATATTATAAATTCAATCAAGAATGTATTATATTCAAAACAATTCTTAATTTAATATTGCATAATTGATGTAATCAATTCCTAAAACAAAAAGAACAACATTGTACATTATATCTTAAAATATAAGCTTTGGATAATTACAGTAAAATTTCTTATCTAACTCATTTCATCACTTACTCTATTTGCAACAACCAAAAAAAGGCTACGCAATGCATAGCCCTTCTACTCTACTACTGAAACTATACTCAAATTAATTACGAAACAAAGCTAGAATATTCTGACTTCCTTGATTAGCTATAGAAAGAGCCTGAATCCCAAGCTGCTGCTGAACTTGCAGAGCAGCCAATTTAGCAGATTCTGCATTCATATCAGCATCAACAAGCGCACCAATACCTACTTCAATATTATCTAGTAACTTTTTAACAAAGTTTAGCTGAATATTTACCAAATTAACAGCGGCTCCAATTTTAGAACCTGCAGTCAAAGTCACATTAACTGCATCACGTACTGTATTCTGAACACTTGTCATGATCATACGTTGTATATCTGTATGTAACTCACCAACACCTTTTAATTCAGTAAAATCAGTCAAAGTCATACCATCAAGCACACCTTGGAATTCACCTTTTGCTTTATCATATGCTTCCTGACCGTCTTCGACAGCCTTTTTAGCAGTTTCTACAGCTTCTTTAGCTTTGTCTACAATTTCCTTAGCAGCTTCATCTTCAGGACTCTCACCATACTTAGCTACTGCCTTAGCATAATCAGCTTCTGCCTTCCTTAAAGTATCTTCTAGTTCCTTATATGTAGCATGCGCAGTACTGAATTCCTCAATACCCTTCGCAACTACATCTTCTGCATCCTCTCCTTTACTGCTGCCAAAGATACCTCCCAAGACACCTTGAGACATATCAATCGCACCATCAGGACCAATAACACCAAAGTTCAATTCTGGGCCACCAACATCAATCATATCAACATAAACAGCTGTACCTTCACGACGATACCCTGCTGCCATACCAACAGTCTGACCTCCATTGGAGAGAATATTTTTTCCACCAAAAGAAGCGGATTGAACTGCATTAGAAATATTTCTCATATTTCCTAGAATGGAGTCTTGAATCTTAGCAATGTCATCGCTTCCTTTTTCACGAGCAGAAACCATTGATTTTTGGATATCATCAAGAGCTTCTTTTGTAAGACCAATTGCCGTATCAGCAATACCAACCTGTTCCTTACCTAAGTTAATTGCATCCACAATAGCACTCATTGTGTTGCTGTCATGTCTCATCATTGATGAAATTGACCAATATGCAGTATTGTCAGAAGCATTATTGATACGCAAACCTGTCGAAACACGATCTTTCGACCGATCTAAATTAGCATCAATGTTACGTAAAGTTTGCAATGCAGTTATTGCGGATTTATTTGTAAGTAAACTTGTACCCATAATATCGTCCCTATAACGAAAAAATAAAAAAGGGACATGCTGTTCTACGCAGCGAATGATAGAGCGACATCATGCCTATTGAATAAAATTGAATTCAACCTATCACTGGAGCCACGATATCAAATAAAAAATGATTAATCAAGTTTTTTATTCAGTCTGTGGATAAACCTTTATTTTTTGCAAAGTTTTCTCAAGAGCCATTGTTAAAGCACGTTGCCCACCTTGATGAGAAAAGCAGTCTGATAAAAATTCATTGGTGCCTCCTTTCGTCGAAAATTCTCTTTCAAAAGAAGAAAAATTAACAGCTGTTGAATGACTGGCTTCTGTCTCCTTGCGCATTTCATCGGAAAGATTACCAAACATCATAGCAAGAAAATTTCTTGAATAAATTGGATCTAATCCCTTGTTGACCAACCACTGATATGCTGTTTCTATAAAATTAAAATAAACCCCCATCAATGAACCAGCCGTCATGAAAAGATTAAACTGATCTTCTTCATTAAGAATGACTACACCCCCCAATGCATTAAACATCGTACGTAAAAATGGATGATCCGGATAGATTGGTGTTATATTTTTGCATTCTGCAATAAAAGGCAGTGGAACAGCGCGATAAACTTTATGGTCGATCCATCCCTCAATTTCTACCGTTGGTGCCATTGCAAGAACAGAAACAACAAGCTGATCCGAACGAAAAGAAAGAGAACGCAATACCTCTTCTGCAATTTGATTGGGCAAACACAGAAAAACACAATCACTCACGTCCAATAATTTTTGGTTATTTTCCGCAATGGTGACCTTTTCATATACACGCGCAAGATGCTCTGCCCTCTGTGCATTACGCGGAGAAATGATAATTGACTGTACATCAAAAGTGCTGGCCATTAAACCATCCACCATTGCAGCACTAATTTTACCAGTTCCAAGAAAACCAATTCTCATTTCTACTTCTCATCCCCATCATCATAAATAAAGCTTATTACTCTAAATAGTAACACAAAGCTCTCCAAAAAAACATTTTTTATAAATTTTGTTCTGTAAAAATCTCTATAGCTTAGTCCTAACATTATAGCATAATAAAAAAACAAATATTCGCTTTTTCTGTTTTTATCTTTAAAAATCTTTTATCTTCATATACGCTATGGATAGCGCGCGCTTATCAGATAGGCACGCATATAAATAAAAATCGCTTTAGCTCGCTCTGTTTCATTTAATATAATAGCTGATAGAAGCAGCAACAGATAAAATGGCAAGAATAATCATTCCTAAATAAATTTTAGGTTTATCTAATAAAATTGGGAAAGCAGAAAACCAACCAATAATAGCCGCTAATAATGCAAATAAAAAACCGGGTTTATTCATAGTCACAATATGCACTGCCATTAAACCACTAATAATCAGCATTCCAAAAACAATTAGTAATCCTGCTGCAAGCTTTTCATAATCATCCATATTTTTTCCTCATCTTGATAAAATATCTCCTCTTCTCTCTCAATCTATGCGCATACAAGACAAAATATCTTTAGCCACTAGGGTGAAATATGTTTATTGATAAGGCTCAAAAAATGCCGGAATATGCTGAGGCCAACACCATGGTAAAATTGCAATCAAATCAAACCGCACACATAAAAGGGAACGATCCTTTTGTTGAGCAAGCCAAATATCAGCTGTTGCCTCAATACGTTTTTCACTTGTTCGACAAACAGCAGTCATTGCTTCTGCCAATGTTGAACGTGCTTTTACTTCAACAATTAAAACAAGATTCCCACGTCTTGCTATTAAATCAATTTCACCACATTTTGTTTTAAAACGCCTTTTAACAATACGAAACCCTTTCAAACGCAACCACCAAGCTGCCCACCTTTCCGCACGAAGACCCCGATAAAAAGAGACTTGCTTACGTTTTTTTTGCTTCATCTCTTCTTCCCTTTAAAAGAGTTAAACGCTGAAAAAGTTCCTGTTTTTTACATCCTGTTTTCTTTGCAGCTAAAGCAGCTGCTTTAGATGCAGGATAAACACTTGCTAACTCTAGCAATATCTTATTAATCTCATGAGAGCCTATTGCCTCGAAAGAATTGATTTCTTCTCTAACTAGTACAACAATTTCCCCACGAATACGGTCTTTTTTTTGATAATTTTCAACTAAACTTCCTAAAGTAGAAACATCCACTGTTTCAAACTTCTTGGTTAATTCGCGACATATTGCCGCCGGACGATCAGCTGTAAAAATAGTAACCATATCTTGTAAAGCTTCTACAAGACGATGGGGAGATTCATAAAAAACTAAAGTTGCAGGAACAGCCTTTAATTGTTCTAACTGCTTCCGACGTTGCGCTTTTTTCGCGCTCAAGAAACCTACAAAGAAAAAACTGTCCGTAGGGAGACCTGTCGTTACAATAGCTGCTAAAAAAGCTGATGCACCAGGAATCGGGATAATTTTATGACCTGCTTTCCGTGCTTCTTCTACCAATCTAAATCCAGGATCAGAAATAAGAGGAGTTCCAGCATCTGATACAAGTGCCACTGTTTTATTTTCTGCCAACGCTGCTAACAACATCAATCGTGCTTTTTGTGCATTATGTTCATGATAAAGAAAGAGTTTTCTCCGAATACCATAATGATCCAATAAAACACGCGTTACTCGCGTATCCTCACAAGCTAAAATATCAACTCCTGCAAGCACTTGTAAAGCACGAATAGTTATATCTGCTAGATTGCCAATAGGAGTTGCTACCAAATAAAGCCCTAATTCTATAACAGGTGCAGAATAAGCGTGAGCACCTATAAAATACGTTTTTTCACTCATGCTCTTTCTTTATCCTAGGTGTTCTCTTTTTCTACAAGATTACATCCATAACCTTCACTGATGATGATCGGCCATTTCTGCCAAAATCGCTTTTGCTGCAGCTAAGGGATTGACCGCTTGAATAATCGGTCGTGCTACTACAAGATGGCTTGCACCAGCATCTAATGCTTCCTTTGGGGTCATCACTCGTTTTTGATCACCTCTATCACTTCCTGTAGGACGAATCCCTGGCGTTACTAAGGCCATATCAGTTCCAATAATCTTCCGCAAATTAGCTGCTTCACGGGCTGATGCAACAATTCCACCCATTCCTGCTTCTCGAGCTTGTTCAGCCCTTTTAACTGTTAAATCCGCTAAGTTCTCTCTATAACCGGCATTTTTCAGATCAACTTCATCCATTGATGTCAATACCGTCACCCCCAACAAACATAAGTCGCTTCCTTGAGCAGCAGCAACAGCTGCTTGCATCGCTGTTGGATAAGCATGGATCGTTAGCATTGAAACACCCAATTTTGCAATATTCTCTACAGCTCTCGCAATCGTATGATCAATATCTAATAGTTTCATATCAAAAAATACTTTTTTTCGCGCCTGAATAAGATCTCTAATGAATTCGATTCCTCCGGAAAAAACAAATTGATAACCAATTTTATAAAAACTGATATAATCACCTAATTGTATAACTATTTTTTCTGCTTGCTTCATATCTGGAACATCTAATCCAACAATAAGACGTCCACTCATTGCCGCTCCCATAAAAATACTCCCTTAAATTTCATGATCATTTGATCTCAACGAACCATACGAAAAAAATAAAAATTCAAGAAAGTTTATTTTTCATCTGTTGAATCATTGTACGATAAAGGTTGGCATACTCCCCTTCAGGATCAGCAACAAAAATTGGTACACCATCATCTGAAGAAGACCGTAAAATTGCATCAAGTGGCATTTCGGCCAAGAAAGGAATTCCCCGACTTTCTGCTTCTGATCGCACTCCACCATAACCAAAAATATCATAGCGTCTTCCAGTATCAGGAGCAATAAAATAACTCATATTCTCAACAAGCCCCAAAATAGGAACTTCAACTTTCATAAACATTTCTATTGCCTTACGTGCATCAACCAAAGCAAGATCTTGTGGTGTAGAAACAATCAATGCACCTGTTAACTGAACCTGCTGAACAAGTGTTAATTGCGTATCTCCTGTCCCTGGCGGCATATCAACCACCAAAACATCAAGAGGTCCCCATAAAACATCTCTAAGTAATTGAGTTACCGCAGCCATTACCATAGGACCACGCCAGACTATCGGTTTTTCCTCTTCAATCAAAAAACCCATCGACATTAATTTGAGACCAAATTTTTCAAGAGGTTGTAGCTTTTTACCATTAACTATTCTTGTTCTTTGATTAATAAGTCCTATCAAACGTGGTAGAGATGGACCATAAATATCTGCATCCATTAAACCCGTTTTAAAGCCAGCATCTTGTAGAGCTAATGCAATATTTATCGCCATTATAGATTTACCAACCCCCCTTTTCCAGAAGCAACTGCAAGAACATGTCGCACACCTTCTACTGGTGTCTTCATGAGTAAAGCACCACCTCCTTTACGTTTTGGTGTATAAACAGTTGTATTTTTATTTACATGAGAAGAAAACACCCTCGGTTTTTTTTCTGCCGTAAGCGTAACCATAACGGCTTTAACTCCTTCTATGGCAGACACAACTTCTTCAGCAGCACAACGCAATGGTTCAAATTCCTGCACACATCCATCAGGAACAGTAATTGAAAAGAAAACCTTTCCATCAGCAATAAATATTTCTGAAAGAAGCCCTAGTGATACAATATCATTCTCAAAACTAGGACTTTTAACTTTATGTAGTTCTTGACGGATAGCCTCGCGTGTAATAGAACCCACGCTCTTTCCTCTCTATACAAATACTAGATAATGCAGCAATAAGGATGAAAAACATTCAAGTCAACTGCTTATCTAATTTTCTCCTGTGAAAACAATGATATTGTACCCAAAAACACAATAAATCCAAATCCGATAATTCGAAATAAAACAATTTAAAAATATAAAACTATGAAAATGAAAGCCTTTTTCGTATGCAAAAGCAATGCAGAATTTATCTTACATCTCAATTTTTAATATTTACTATAATGCAAAAAACGAAGATAAATTAATTATGTAGTAAATTATCATTTTTTCTCAATAAAGCGACAAATTAATTGCATATTAAATAACTTAAACGCACATTAATAACAGTTTGTTTTCACATTGCTGACAAATACTCTATAATTGACTTTTTTGATGTTTTCTTTTATTGGAAACAATGTTCACTTTAGAAATTTTTGGTAAATAATTTTTCTTATCAAGCATATAATAGAACCAAGAAGGGCCGTACACCGCGGTTTTAAATAAATGAAACGTACTTACCAACCCTCTAAACTTATTCGTAAACGTCGTCATGGTTTCCGTGCTCGTATGGCAACTGCTGGTGGACGTAAAGTTATTGCAGCTCGACGCGCTCGTGGTCGCAAGCGGTTATCTGCTTAAGTGTAAATTTCATAATAAACTGAAATATTTGCTTTTGTACATAAAAATCAGGTATCAGGTATATAAATTATAGAACAAGTATTTAGCAAAACTGCAAAGAATCTGTTATATGAAACAAAAGTACCCTTGTCGCATTCGCAAGAGAGTAGATTTTTTGGCTGTACATACAGGAGAAAAGCGGCGTGGTCCTTTGTTTTTACTTGAAATAAAGCGCCGTGAACAGACAGCAAAAACCAAATATCCTCTTACTGCACGTGTAGGCTTTACTGTAACACGAAAAAATGGCAATGCTGTTCAACGTAATCGTATTAAAAGACGTTTGCGTGAAGCTGTCCGAGTTGGACTAACAAATGAGATGGAAGCAGGGACTGATTATGTTATTATCGCCCACCGTAATATTCTTCATGCACCTTTTACACTTCTCATTAGCGAATTAAGCCGACGAATAAAATCAAAAACGAAAAAAACAACGGTAGTAGGATAATATAAATGGAATATAACCGCAATTTTTTTATCGCCATTGGACTATCTTTTGTGGTTTTCGTTGCATGGCATTTTTTGTACGTTATTCCTCAACAAGCAAAATTACAAGAATCAAAAATAATAGCGCAAAAATTATCAAATCATAATGCAGCACTTCCTACGAATGATATGCATTTTTCTAATAATGCATTAACAGATGATACAGTACCTGTAACTAATCGCCCTATAACACCTGAAATGCGTAAAGCGGAATTAGCCAAAACAGACCGTATTTTGATCAAAACCAATGAACTTGAGGGATCCATTAATCTTGTTGGTGGGAAATTTGACGATCTTCTGCTCAAAAAATATCGCCTAAAAGTAGATAAAAAATCACCAGAAATTATACTATTGAATCCTAGCGGACTTCCAACAGCTTATTTTGCTGAATTCGGTTTTACGAGTTCATCCTTGCCAGCAAAAGCCTTGCCACAATCTAATACAAAATGGCAACTTGAAGGTTACAATACAATATTAACACCCTCAACACCCATAACCTTAGTCTATAATAATGGACAGGGACAAATTTTTCATCGTACTTTTTCAGTCGATGACCATTACATGTTTACCATTAAAGATTCTATTAGCAATGAAAGTAGTAGTCCTATATATATCTCGTCTTATGCTCGAGTTGCACGCACTGCTCCACCAGAAGATACAAATGCAACCTATTTACTCCATGAAGGTATGATTGGTATTGCAGGTAATTCCCTTAAAACTGAAAAATATACAGCCTTAGCAGAACTTAGCCCTAATCCTCAAAATGGTCAGAAAAGTATAATTTTTCCCAATATTACAGGAGGGTGGATTGGTATAACCGATAAATATTGGGCTGTAGCAGTTATTCCTCCACAAGATAAGGAATATACAAGTCGTTTTGTTTATTTTGATCGATTGAACACCCATTATCAATCCGATTTGCAAAGTGCACTCTTAACAGTTTCTCCCCATGAAACAAAAACCATCATCAACCGTTTTTTTGCTGGCGCAAAACGAGTTGAAATCATTAATCACTATCAAAATCAATTAAAAATTAATAAATTCAGTCTTCTCATTGATTGGGGTTGGTTCGATTTTATTACCAAACCGATGTTCACTCTTATTGACATACTTTATAAATATACAGAAAATTTTGGTATTGCTATCCTTCTTATTACAGTGCTCTTAAAAATACTTTTATTTCCACTTGCCCATAAATCTTATAAATCTATGGCGCGTATAAAACTTATACAACCAATGATGCTAGAAATTAAAGAAAAGTACGCAAATGATCGGAATAAACAACAACAAGCAATAATAGAATTGTATAAAACAAAAAAAATTAATCCTTTTGCAGGTTGCTGGCCCATACTCGTTCAATTCCCTATATTTTTTGCTCTCTATAAAGTTCTTTATATTACCATTGAAATGCGACATGCACCTTTTTTTGGTTGGATTCAAGACTTAGCAGCACCTGATCCAACTTCTATTTTTAATTTATTCGGCTTATTACCTTATGCAGTACCAACATTTCTTATTCTAGGAGCATGGCCTTTAATTATGGGAATAACGATGTTCCTACAAATGCAAATGAATCCGCTTCCCCAAGATCCAACACAAGTTATCGTTTTTAGATGGATGCCGGTTATCTTCACCGTTATGCTAGCTTCTTTCCCAGCTGGCCTTGTGATCTATTGGGCATGGAACAATATATTATCAATTATTCAGCAAAGTATTATAATGAAATGTCAGGGTGTAAAAATTGAATTTTTTGATAATCTGAAAGCTATTGTGCAGAAAAAATCTAAAAAAGAAATACATAAATGACACAATATCATGATCTTTCTGGACTTTTTGTCCGTAATTGGATTTTCATTCGCGGTGTACCTACAATGAAATTTCTACCACCCGAAGGACCACCAGAAATTGCATTTGCAGGACGCTCTAATGTTGGAAAATCTTCTCTTATCAATGCGTTAGTTCAACAAAAAAATTTGGCACGTACTTCTAATACACCAGGGCGTACCCAAGAATTAAATTATTTCATACCCGATGGTTTTAATGGACAAACACACCATCTTCCTCCTGTCGCACTTGTAGATATGCCAGGTTATGGTTTTGCTGAAGCTCCAAAAAATCTAATTAATGCGTGGACACATTTAATTTTTGACTATTTACGAGGTCGTACAACACTCAAACGTGTTTATGTTTTGATTGATTCACGTCATGGAATTAAAAAGAACGATACTGATACTCTTAATCTTCTTGACAAAGCAGCAGTCTCTTATCAAATTGTTTTAACCAAAAGTGATAAAATTAAATTAAATACGCTTGAAGCTTTAATAATAATGACAAAAACCAAACTTCTTAAACATTCAGCAGCCTATCCCGAAATTTTAGTAACCTCCGCGGAAAAAGCTTCTGGGTTAGAAGAATTACGCACAGCTATTATACAAGCCATTACATAACAAACACGTCTTAATTAATGTGTTATAAACATAGCTGGTAATTGTTAATAGTCTTGTGCTTATAGCAAAGCACTTTTATAAAAGTGTTTTATTATTTAAAAGAATCCACCGTCTCTATTTGATCGTATAAATTATGCTAACACTTTTTCATTACCCTCTCTCTTCTGCTTCCCGTTTTATACGCATTGTTCTTGAAGAATATAGTGCGGCTACTCACCTAATTGAAGAACATGAGTGGGCAAGAAGGAATGAGTTTCTTACGCTTAATCCAGCAGGACATTTACCCGTCCTTCTTGCTGAACGTGAAGTTCCATTATCAGGTGCCATTGTAATCTACGAGTATTTAGATGAAACACGTGGTAGTTTACGGCAAGAAAAGAGATTTTTTCCTGAAACTTCTTTAGAGCGAGCGGAAGTACGCCGCCTTATTGATTGGTTCTTAAATAAATTTGAAAATGAAGCTACACGCCATATTGTACGAGAGCGTATCTATAAACGTGAAATGCCGTTAGCTATTGGTGGTGGAGCACCCAATTCGCAAATTTTACGGAATGCTCGGGCTAATATTGCACCACATATGAATTACCTAGATTGGCTTTGTGCATCCCGCAACTGGCTAGCTGGATCGGAACTATCTTATGCCGATTTAGCAGCTGCAGCTTCTGTTTCTGTACTTGACTTTTTAGCAGAAATTGATTGGAAGCTTTTTCCTGCTGCCCGTGAATGGTATATGCGAATTAAATCTCGCCCTTCTTTTCGGCCTCTTTTAATGGACCGTGTTCGGGGAACTGCTCCTAGTTCTCACTATACTGATCTCGACTTCTAACTAGAAGCATAGCTCAATCTTTTATTTTAAAGGTGATATCTATATACGATTAAAACTGCCTTTCGTACAAATAAAATTTTTCTTCAATTTCCCAATAAAAGCTGCTGTGAAAGCAGTAGTATGAACTAAATAAAGAATTAAAAATATATATTAATTATTAAACTAGATATTACTTTCCTGTTTAGATTAGTTTTAATACATAAATGTTCTGTCTGATTGAAAGTAGCCTATACCTTTTATGCAAATGCTTATATCTGATAATCTAATCATTGTTTCGCACTCATTCTTTCTAGAAAGATTGAGTGCTTCTATTTCTTTAATATCAAATGGAGATTCCTCTTCTTCAACTGAGGTAATAATCTTCAAAGGCAAATTTAGAATGTCATTATAACGATTAAAATGACAAAATAGGAGAACAAACAACGCAGTAATTTATAATAAAACAATGCATTAAGGTTGTTTCTTAATCCTTATATAAATTAAAGGACAGTTGGAAAAAAAAAGAAAATTTGCCTATAATTTAAAATAAAATGTCATAAGGAGAAAAATATGCGCCTTGCAATCGTTGGTGCTAATGGTAAAATGGGAAGAGAACTGATTACAGCTCTCCAATATAGACAAGACGTAAAACTGAGTGCTGCAATTGTACGCAAAGGATCACCTTTTGTAGGAAAAGATGCTAGCATATTGATTGGTTCAAATCCACTGAAAATTTGCATCACTGATGATTTTGAAGATGCCTTTTCTAATGCAGAGTGTATTTTAGACTTTTCTCAACCCCAAGCTAGTATCATTTATGCAGATTATGCAGCCCAAAAAGGCCTTATCCACATTATTGGAACGACTGGATTTAGTAAAAAAGAGGAAAGACAAATTGCTGCTTTTGCGAAACACACAACTATTGTCAAATCTGGCAATATGAGTCTTGGTATTAATCTTTTAGCTAATCTTGTAAAGAAAGCAGCTAAAGCGTTAGAGGCTGATGATTTTGATATTGAAATTTATGAAATGCATCATGCTGGAAAAGTTGATGCTCCCTCTGGTACAGCCATTCTTCTTGGCAATGCAGCAGCTAAAGGGCGTAACATGATACTTAAAGATATCAATATTAGCAAACGCAATGGCCATACAGGTAAACGTAAAAAAGGCACTATTGGCTTTATCTGCTCGCGAGGTGGAACAGTTATTGGCGATCACAGTGTTACTTTTGCAGGTTTAAATGAACGCATTGTTCTTTCACACTTAGCTCAAAAACGTTCTATCTTTGCTAATGGTGCACTAAAAGCAGCATTATGGGCAAAAGAACGTAAAAATGGCCTCTATTCAATGCTTGATGTTCTAGGATTAAAAGATTAACCTTCATAATCAACAATGATCATAGGAACTTCAACGTGAGACGCACACTTGTATTAATTCGTCATGGACAAAGCGAATGGAACCTAGCTAATCGCTTCACCGGCTGGAAAAATCCAGCTTTAACAGAAAAAGGCCATAAAGAAGCAATAACAGCAGGGAAAAATTTAAAAGCAGCCGGATTTAAATTTGATATCGCTTATACATCTGTCTTACAACGTGCTCAAAAAACTGCAGAGCACATTTTAGAGCAGTTAGGGCAATCAAATCTTCACTTAGTAAAAAATACAGCATTGAATGAACGGGATTACGGTGATTTATCCGGTTTAAATAAAGATGAAGCACGTCAAAAATGGGGAGACAAACAAGTGCATATCTGGCGTCGTTCTTACACAATTGCTCCTCCTAATGGAGAAAGCTTGCGTGATACTGGTGCACGTGTTTGGCCCTATTATCTTTATCATATTCAACCTCATATTTTACGTTCTCAGACTGTTCTTGTTGTGGCGCATGGTAATTCTCTTCGTGCTCTTATTATGGCACTTGAAGGCCTAAATAATGAAGAAATTATGTCGCAAGAATTAGAAACTGGAATTCCTATTATTTATGAATTCAACACCGATTCAACAATTAAATCAAAAGAAGTCATTGCGCTTTAAACTACTAAAATAAATACAGAAACAATTATTTCAAACGAATATGTCCAATAACAGCTCTCTCCATGAATATAAAAAACTAAAACCTTACTTTGAAAAACCATCATCATCGTTTTAGAATAATGAGCTCTGAGTATTTTTTCTTTCTGGTATACTTTTTTGGCTTTCTTAATAATTTTTGTAATTTCTTTTGCTTTCTTTAATTGATACGCTAACATTTTAAGTAAGTTCCTACAATTATTACCATTAATTGCTTTAGGCTTACTTAGTGCAAGATGAGTTCTATTTTGATGATAAATCTTGGAAGTGTTTGTAAAACAAAGGATCAAGACTTTAAAATTTTCATATCAATATTTTCTGATACTGATATATGAAGAATATGTTGTAGCGGTTTGCAAATCATTTCTACCATTCTTCTGCACAGATTCATTCTCCTTGATAACTCTTAAAGAATTTGATTTCTGAAACAGAGATAGCCTTCTACTGTATAATTAGTTAAATAATTATCTTTCAGTTAATTTTTACAAGAACATACAAGATATAAATATCTCAAAAGATATATAAAATTATATCAAAAAACTGAAAATAAAACTATTTTGAAGATTTTAAAAAAATTTAAGTGTCATTACATTGACAGAAGTATTTCATAGCCTTAGATGAATTTTATTGCCCAAATGGCGGAATTGGTAGACGCGCAGGTTTCAGGTACCTGTGCCATAAGGCGTGGAGGTTCGAATCCTCTTTTGGGCACCATTTTGTGTCTTTAACATATTGAAATATATATATTTTTATTAAAACAATAATTTTTAGACCACCTTTTAGACCACCTTCTATAGTTTATACAATTTTACCTAATTTGTTTTTATTTGCTCCTTACTTTTCTTTGGAGTGAATGCTAAAATCTCTTTTTTTCTCCACCTCACTGCTCTACCTAATTTATAGGGTTCAGGAAACAACCCTTGAAGCACCCAATTGCGAATCGTTGTTTTGGATATGCTGAAGAGTTGTGCGCATTCACGGGTTGTTACATATCTATCACCATCATCAAATATCATCTCATGACCTTTCTCTTTTTATATGAATTAAATGGGTGGAGGTGCTGGGAGGAGAGAGCACCCCCTAACTTTAAGCAGCTTGAGCTGTAATCTGTTTTATGTCCTGTTCGATTTCTTCTAAAAAGGTTTCAACCGCTTGATTGATGGCTTCAACCTGCTCATCATTGCGATGAATACGCTGAACCTTAAGACGTAAGTGAGCCGATTGTCCTGCAAACCGAGGATCATAGCTCACAAAATCACACCACTGACGTCCTGTACAAGCCATTTGAAAATGCATTTGTGCTAAATATTCTGGTTTGATTGTTTCTGTCATCCAGAAACGAAGGTGGTTTGCAGACTGGGGACATTTAATCTCAACTAACCCGTCCTCACCAATGAGCCCATCAGGACTTGCTCCGGCCATTTGAATGGTAGGATGTTGGATGAAACCACATTGAGTGACCTCTGTATCGTAAATGAAGGCATATTCTTTCAATGCATTCTCTTCATGTTCAATGCCCCATTGCATCGCTGCTGTTGTATAAGATTGGCTTATTTCACCGACTAAACGTTCTGTCATGAGTTTGATTTTGTATTCTTCATATTTGCTTGTGGGCAAGTTTTTAGGAGTTCGACTAAGGACGTTGTAAATATTTGAAGAGGTGACTTTCCCTAAACGTGCTTGAAACCATTCTGCAGTTCTTTGCTTCATTTCACACCGCCCTTTTCTCTGGGTGATGAACACTATCTTAACTGTAGGTGTCATCATAGTCATAGACAATATCAACTGGCTGTTGTTCTTGAAGAGCTTATTTTTCTCTACATCATTTATTAGCTTGGTTTGGTGGAGAGGATAAGGATCTTGAAAGCGGATTGCCACACTTAGCTCATGCAGCTTGCTGTCTTCTTTTTCTCATGGAGTACGAAACCCAACAGATTGGTTGTGATAATCGGTCAAAAGAAAGGCTGAAGTATCATGATCACTAACGCACAAAACATTTTATGCCTTGATCTAGGCACTAAGACCGGGTGGGCAATATGTAGTGCAGATGGTCATATAATAAGTGATACCGAACATTTTCCATCACGCTGTTTTGAAGGCGGTGGAATGCGTTATTTGCGTTTTAAGCAGTGGCTTATGGAAATCAATCGGTCCGTTGATGGAATTGACGCGGTGTATTTTAAGAGGTGAGGCGTCATGTAGGTACGGATACGGATGCAGCCCATATTTATGGCGGCTTTCTAGCAACGTTAACGGCGTGGTGTGAACATCATCAGATCCCGCATGAAGGGATCCCTGTTGGTACGATAAAGAAAGCAACAACAGGAAAAGGAAATGCTTCGAAAGAAGAGATGATAGAGGCAATGTGTTCCAAAGGGCATGCGCCTTGTGATGATAATGAAGCCGATGCTTTGGCAATTTTATATTTAAAGAAAGAAGGGGAAATCTATGTCTAATGCGATGCCATGGATAAGATTCCATTTGGATGACTGGATAAGCAGTACAGATGGCATGACATTGGAACAACGCGGTGTTTATATAACACTTCTTGTTCGTATGTATGATAAGAAAACACCAATTAGAGAAGATTTTGGAACGCTTGCACGCGTTTGTAATTGTTCACAAAAAAAGTTTGCAGCTATCGTCGAATATCTCATGAGGAATGATAAACTTATTGAGACAGATGATGGATTGTGGAATATGCGCGGTGAAGAGGAGCTGAGAGATTTTTCTGATAAAAAAGACCACATATCCCAAGTTCGTAGTGAAGCTGGCAAAAAAGGTGTGCAAGCAAAAAACACTATAAAACAGCATGTTAATAATTTTGCTGAAGCAAATGACAAGCAAAACGTTTTTTTGCTGAAGCAAACGCTAAGCAAAATCAAGCTATAAAGAATAAGAATATAGATATATATAAAAAAACTAATACTATCGTATTAGCAAAAAAAGAAATTGGTTCTGAAAGTTTAGAACCTATCGATTTGGTTGATGAGCCAATTGAGGTTGATGCTGTTGAGAACCAAGCAGAGCAAATCGCAACCTCATCAGACAACCAACCTCCCATTCACGAGCAAGAGAACATTTCCCAAAAAGCAAAAAGGTCAAGAAGTGATCGAGGCTGTCGATTGCCTGAGGATTTTGAGCCTGATTACGAGTTTGCCATTGCAGAAGGTTTGCCTCCAGAGCGTGTGAACATCGAGAAAGCAAAATTTCGAGATTTTTGGAAAGCTAAAGCAGGCAAGGATGCATGTAAAACTGATTGGCCAGCGACATGGCGTAATTGGGTGCGAAAAGCGATCGACGATTTAGAAAAAGGAAAAAACTATGGGAAAGGCAACGGATATCACACAGGAGAACAGCGTAGCAAAACTTATCGAATTGCACAGTACATGTCCGATATCAAAAATTCAGACAGTGTGTACAAATTTTTATTCGAGGATGACAACCGAACCACCATTCCTTTGGAAAACGGGGCAAAAACCCTTGATTGCAGAAGCGGAGAGAATTACTTCATTAGTCCATGACGCATTGAAAAAACTTGAGAAAAAAGCCACTGAAGAGGAAATCCAAACAACGTATCTTGTGCTATCGAATGGTCTCAAAAACCAATCACAAACGGACGAAAAAGCAACAGCGCTTGCGTATCTTTACGCCCTTGAAGGCATAAGCAGTTGGGTATTGCAAACAGCAACAAAGAAAGTTTTGAAAGGCAAAGCAGAGGGCTTAAACCCGACCTTTATGCCCTCAACAGCAGATTTTTATCGTTATTGCGAAAATCTTGAAAATAGCATTCGCTTGCAAGCTAATCGCCTTCTAAAGAATCTTGAAAAGCCTGAGATAAAGGCAAGTTATCAAAAGCCCTCGATACCATCAGAATGCATAGAAAAGTTTCAAAAAGAGCTTGCAGAGGTTTTAAAAGGGATTGAAGGATAAACAGCAAAATAGCGAAAAGTGCTGATCGTTTTGTGATTGGATATGTGTTTAAATCGATAGAAAGGCACCTTGGAAAGAGATTTAATAGTTTTTTGATGAATTCAACATGAGAAACATGCAAGTCGCTGTGTGGTCAAATTTGAGTCAAACAGAGCATGATGCAAAAATAGGAAAAAAGATGCAGATTTTAAATTTAAAACAGTTGTTCTTAACAAACCGTCAACAGCCGATGCAAAAGAAGTTTGTAGCAACGGCAATTGGTCATGTGCCATGGGGAGATGGAGTGGCAGAATATTTTTACAATCTCTACGAATATGAAGATGGCACAAGAGAGTGTGAAAAGTTTGATGGTGGCCAGTATTATACCATACCAGAAAATGCGGATTTCAGTACCAAAGCGCAGGTAAAGGCTTGGATCTATGGTGGAAATGTGCCACGGAATATTCTGAATGTCGAGCCTCTCATAGAAGAGGTGAACAAAAATATCAAAAAACATTCTGTAAAGATGGTGATGGACGATCGAGATGATGAACCCATGTTGAAGAAAATGGATAAGGAGATAGAGAAAGCTCTTCATCAAGAATTTAAGAAATCCGCAAAAAAAAGCATTTCAAAAGAAATTTGACAGTACATTGACAGTGTTCAGAGGTTTTAAGCCGCATCTTTTATTGTAATCACTACTCGTTTGCCAAGTACAGCTAGCGCTTGCTCTAATGTTTGAAGCTTAGTTGGATGGTTTGGATCAAGAATGCGACGTGCTTCTGTTTCTTTTTTGCCAAGACGATTAGCCAATTCTGTTTTTGTGATACCTGCTCCAATAAAAGCTTCTATGACTGCTAATTTAAGAGCGTTCCATGCGTCTACTGTTACTGCGACAAGATCTTTGTATTGTTGTGCTGTTGGTAAAGATAGGCCACGCATAAGATAACTACGTAATGCTAGTGCTAAAGCTTCGGTAGCATTTTCTAACGCTTCAACTCGATTTTCTCCAGCTGTAACTGCTTCCGGTATATCCGGAAAAGTTACTACAAAACCACCATCTGGATCAGATTTCAGTTTTGCTTGATAAATATATTCCATATTTAATCTCCTTGCCATTATCAAAATCCGTTTACAAAAAAGAATTGAAAGTGTTTGAGATGGTTATATTTACACTCTCAACTTTTTTTTATTATTTTCACGTAAAGTGGAGTTAATTCACCAGATTTTATAACTGTTGTTTTGTCTCCAAAAGTTATCAAATAATGTGATCCTTTACCTGCATCAGGGACTTCATTGTAATGAACACCTCTTTTCTGGCTTCTTTACGCAATTCCCTAAGCAGCGCTTCTCCTTTCAACTCATCCTCCCCTTCATCTTTATAAAACAAACATCGCACAAAAAGGTTCGATAATCAATAATAAGTCGAACAAAAAAGTTTGATACAGCCTTGCTATAGAGGATATTTTTGAAGAACAATCAGCTAAAATGAAATAATACAAAACATACAAAAAAGAAATGAAAAAATATATTATTTTCAGCTATTTATAATGTTTTTCTGTTGAAGAGAAAGAGAGAAACATGCTATAATAAATACCGGTAAAAAAAGTATTTTAATGCATAAAATTAGCTTCAACCCATTACTTATTTTCCTTTTAAAAGGCTACAAACATACTAAATAAAGTGACTTTAATCAGCCACCTTGGTGCTGATCCAGAAGGAAAAATGATGTCTTCTGGTTCAGAGATTGTGAATTTTCGTATGGTCACTTCGCAGAGTTATACAGACAAAGGAATCAATCAGAAAATAAAAAACTGAATGGCATTCTGTGGTGATTTTTAATCCTCAGCTTGCAAAAATCGCTCTTCAATATCTCAAGAAAGAAAGTAAAATTTACCTTGAAGGCCAGCTTCAGAGACGTAAATGGTAAGATAAAAATGGACAAGATCATCCCACAACAGTGATTATCCTGCCTCAATACAGAAGTGAGTTGTATTTACTTGATGCAAAGAACAATCAACCTGCATCCCCTGTCCCTTCATCTGTCACTTCCCCAAATTATGCCACCACTTCAAGAGCTGCTGATTATAATACAACTCTTAATGATAGCATGCCATTTTGATTGATAAAATATGACAAAGAGAAAAAACGTGGACGTCCACAACTTAAGAGACGTCCAAGAGAACAAAGTAGACGTATCTCAAGAATAAAACACCGCGTAAACCCATGGATAATTGGCAATTGAGATGCGTGCCAAACGCTTTGCCTTGACCATAGAAGAGACAAAAAATATGCTTTCCATTACTTACATAGGGCGGCTTTGTTTGGAAGGTGAGCTCAATCAAGATCAGTATGATGCTGCACAAAAGTATCTTGAAGTGAAAAACAATTACCTCTGTGCAAAAGGATTGCCTGGCGCTGTTTTATGATGAAACGCTTACAATTTCTGATAACGGAGCAAGAGAGAAATGGACACAGATGGCAACAGAACATCTATCAGCTGTAAAAGATGTTGTTCAAGAGGCTCAATGTTTATACCGTCAACCTGCATACCGCATTACAGTATCTTGTTGTAGAAGATCAATCACTACCACGTCTTGCGTGCTCACTACTGTTCTTAATGCGCTTTATAAACATTTTACGAAAACCGGTAGTTTTCAAGCGGCATTTTGAATATCAACGGCAACCTCTTTTCCAAGAGCAATGAGAGTGGCTTCTAAGGCATCTAATTTTGTTGCGTGCTTTAAATCCAAAAATCGGGTCACTTTGTACTGGATGAAGTTTTAAAAGACGTACGAGACCAGCTTTGCGTAGGTTTTTCTCAATCATAGTTTATGTATTGCAATTTTAAAAGTCATCAATGAAGATGCTTTAACAAAAGAATAGGCAATATTACGATGTCCAAAGGGAACAGCTTCACAATCTTGCAAACGTTCCATAATAACTGTTAAAAGTGCATTTTTAGCCTGTTCTAAAGCTTCTTTTTCGTCGTTACCGTAGTAATAAATTCCTGAAAGTCTTTGGAGACGACAAGAAGAGTATCATTGTTATCTTTGATAAATTTGGTTGCCTATTCCATTTACATCTCCATATTCAGATTTATTTTAGGTCAAGGTCTTTAAGAATCTTCTGAACTAATCCTGTTCCTAATTCTTTGCGCGTAGCATGCATAGATAAAACGGACTTTTTAAAACCACACTTTACAAGCAAATGCCTTCCCTTCCCTGAAGTAAAACTGCAACCATACTTTATAAAATATCTTCTCAGTTTTTGATAATAATGTAAAATGTTTCAATACAGCAATTATGTTGTTCTAAAAGAAAATAAAAGACATCTTTTAAAATACTAGGTTTTGATCAAAATGTGAAAAGTCATATTTAATGACATCACTTCAGTAGTTGAATTGTGTCCAAAATTCAAAAATATCTCCTCAAAATTCAGTAAAATATAAGCTCTTGAAAGCGTGGCGGAAAAGCCCTGTTTCTTGCTAACTTGGACTAACCTATTTTTCAAAGAGTAAAAATCAATATTTGACTCATTATGTCATTAAATAATTCTCCAAAAGGAGCGAAAATGAAAGCTGTCATCACTAAGCCAATATGTGTTATTGACGATAATAAAAGCACCGTTCGTTTTGAACCTTCAACACCCAATAACCCATTTGTTGAGTTTCCAATCAAGTCTACATACGTCTCAAGCGTGCTAATGCTTGCCAAACCTTTTGTTGGAGTCAAGACAACAGCAACACCCGACAAGGCAGTTGAACAAATTAAGCAGATAGAACAAGAAGCCGTACAAACATCAACTGAATCAGCAGCCGAGGAAATTCCACTTGAACAGCCAAAAGTATCTAAAGTTTCTAAGCCTTCAACACCCATCGAGCAAAAACCGACGAGCGCACAGAATAATCCTCGAGATCCACGTACCCCAAACTGATAGCTCTTTAAAGCAGTCATCAAGGCAAAGGATCTTATTTTATCAGCTTCTTTACCGGCCCCAAGCCACATGGACCACTGCCTTACCTGTAAAAATAGGAATAAGTTTGAGAACAAGCTTATTTCGGCAGTCGTCTTTAACAAAAGAGCTATTTCTAAAAGCCCTCTCACCCATTCTCACCCGTAATCCTGTAACGCTAAAACCCTGCCAAGAAGAGATAAATAAGTCGCTGGACAACTGATAGTTTGCTTTTCTAAATAAGAAATCAACCATCACTCCCCATTTTATTGCCTTTATTCTCAGTAGCTTTAATCACAGCCTCTTCCAATAAGACGCGTCATTTTATTCGAAACGCCTTTGACACGTCCTCTTCCTGCTTTGAGAGGTATACGCTGAGTTATTATTTGGGGTGTCTGAGTTGTATTTTCTTATGTCATAAAATCCTCGATCCAGATAACAAAAAAAACCTATAACCGCGGGATATACAGAATAAATACACTCTTTTTAGATACAACACGACTAAGTGTAGTAATATTATTAAACACTAAATAAAGCACACTATCAACATCAATATAAAAAACTAAATATTGTGTTTGTATCTCAATCTACATCCTGTAAACAACGCTAACTGTTCATAATTGTATCAACTAAACGAATCTATTACAGAATAGAGAAAATGGGGGAACGTCATGATATACATCGCTAAATTTATAGTTTTATTATCTACCTTAATACTATTTGGATGTACTAATGTAGATAATCTAGATCAATATGATGCACTCTACGAAAAGTATGTGAGCAAAAAATACGAAGATTCCGAACACTTCGAAAAGATGCAAAAAGCATCAGCATATATATACTCTCGTGGTTATGATAACTTCTTTTCAAGATTTCATCTAGTACGTCACCGTCACATACTTATGATTGTGTGTGGACGCTATGCAAACTTATTACAAGGTGATTATAATAAAGAAATGGCATGGGCAAATTTGCCAACACACATACATACGCTACGTCATAACTATAATTGGAAAAAAGATATTTTCGTTTTGGCTCAAAATACATCCAATGATCTTACAAACCCAATGTTTAAGCACGCAAAAAAGTTTCTTAATTCTCCTAATGGCATGAACCCAAAAACACAAATAGCAGATCTCATATCTACAATAGATGCAGCAATTACTATGCCTTCTTATAGTGAACTAATCAAAAAGGTACCACAATTTTGTACAGACATTCAAAGAGTATATAATATAATGGAATCCCTTTAGCATGATTTAGATAGATGCATAAAGAAATTAAGTAAAAAATGCCGATAGTTTTGAGAATACTTCATTGATAATCATAAAAAGAACTGTTTCTACTCTTTTTCCATGATGTACTCCTATACCGAAAGCACATGATCGATCACAACGTGCCATTCCCATTATATATAATCTTATTCCTACCAATGAGACAGAAAAATTTATCGTTCTAGTAAAACTTCTCCATTCACAATGAATAAAACAACTAATGCTTTCGTAATATGATTTTCTCTTAAGAGGCCCTACAATTTAATGCTTCCAGTGATACAATCAGCATGGGAAGCACTTCTTTTGCTCATAGCCCGAAGCTACATCAAGCGATACGAGCCAAATTTCGCCCGCTTTATCAGAAAAGTTCTCGACTAACAGACTGAGCATTAAACCATTCTATATCGCGCCCATCAGCAAAATCTGCTGAAGGATCACATTGAGCTAAAGCTTCTTACCTTTTGCAAAAAACATTTCTGAAGAGCAATACGCATTGAATTAACGAGAGGTTTCTCTTGGAAATGAAACATTTATTTGCAAGAAAAGTGGAAAAAGTTTTAGCAATTTATTTCGTGAAGTATACAATGCAGCGAGTATTTAAAATTAGCCCACGAACTGAGTAAATTAGCAGAAATATGTACTGCTAACGTTGGTGTTACAATTTCGCAAATGAAAGCAATCTTTAGTAGATAAAAGATAACAGGGCACCGCTCTACACTTAAACGACTGATAGGATACAACTGGCAATAGAAGCTATAAAAAATTAAGGGTAGAAAAGAAGAAACAGAATAAAATCAATAAAATAAAAATCCCTAACTTTCATAAATTAACCTATTGATTTTTTGATATCTGGCGGAGAGAGAGGGATTCGAACCCTCGATATGGTTTCCCATATACACGCGTTCCAGGCGTGCGCCTTCAACCACTCGGCCACCTCTCCAAAGGCTTACACTATACCTAGAGAGAAATAACGTGCAAGCTTAAATCCTATAATATATATATTGACATCTCGCTTATTTTGCTGTTTCTGCTATAGGAATAACCGAAACATAAGAACGGTTACTTGCTTTTTTGCGAAAAGAAACTATTCCATTTGAAAGAGCAAAAAGAGTGTGATCTTTTCCAATACCGACATTATCACCAGGATGCCAACGTGTACCACGCTGACGAATAATGATATTTCCAGCGACAACGGCTTCACCACCAAACTTTTTGACGCCAAGACGTTTTGATTCTGAATCACGACCATTGCGCGAAGATCCCCCTGCTTTTTTATGTGCCATAACTGTTTTCCTTTAATTTTTTTCACCTTTTAATGTCCCAGAAACTACTTTTTTTGACGTAGCCTTTTTTTCGGTAGTTTTTTTAGCAGTTTTGCTGAGAGAAGCAGAAGCTTTTGTTTCTTTTGATGCTTTTACTTTGTTGTTAACGGACTTTTCAGTTACTTTTTTAGTTGCTTTTTGTGTTTTTGAGGCATCACTTGAAACTTCTAGAATACGTAACGTTGTCAATTCTTGGCGATGACCACGAGTACGCTTTGAATTTTGACGACGACGTTTTTTGAATGAGATAACTTTACGTGCACGTCCCTGCTCTACAATTTCAGCGGTAACTATAGCGCCTGCGACGAGAGGTGTACCAACAATTACATTATTCTCTTCATGGAGCATCAATATACTATTTAACTCAATAACACTCCCCACATCACCAATAATTTTTTCAACTTTTATGACCTGGTTTTCAGCAACACGGTACTGTTTCCCACCAGTTTTAATGACTGCGAACACTTTTTATCCTTTCGTTCAATCCAGCTCTTATTTTACTTTATCAACAGAGAAAATAGGCCGCTTTTTATCAGTCTTAATGGTTTAAAAGGTATAGAAAACACCCACAAAACACAAATATGCGCAAATTACTCTACGCTCACACGTAAATATATATGATAGAATTTCTATTCTATGTCAAGAAAAGCCAATCAAAAAGCAAAAAAAGAACTTGTATTCGAAGAAATTGGAGATTATCAAACCGTCATTAACTTAAATAAAATAAATAAAATTTATTGCATCTTAAAATACGGAGAGATGGCTGAGTGGTTGAAAGCACCGCACTCGAAATGCGGCATAGGGGCAACTCTATCGGGGGTTCAAATCCCTCTCTCTCCGCCAGATATTAATAAATGAACACCACCAGCGAACTGTTATTGTAATCGCAAATATTTGAATGAAAATAAGCTAGATTATTTTAAGAAAAATACTTGTCTACCAATGCATAAAGAACCGCTGCTGTTTCGGCATCCAAAATCCCATCATAATTGTTTTGCCGGAAATGAAGCTGAAATGCTCGAATTAATGTCCTATATCCATCTTCTGTTTTTGCAATTGCAGTATCATACCCATATTGCTTAAGTTTAGCAATAATATCTGCCTTATCAGGAAGACTCTTACAGAATTGTGTTTGATAGCAATTCTTCAATTCATCATCATACCATGCTCCTATACCTACTGTATAAAGCTCTTTCCATGGAAAAGCAGCACCTGGATCGCTTTTTCTATCAGGAGCAATATCACTGTGACCAACAACATTTGTTGGCGTAATATCGGGGTAACGTTGCAGAATATTTAACGCAAGCTCTTTAATCGCATCAATTTGCATAGGATTATAGGGAGGGAATATAGGCACTCCATTCATATCATTATCAGTCACCACACTGACTATTTCAATTCCAATAGATGTATCATTCAGATCATTTCTCCCAGCCCATGAGCTAATGCCAGCATGCCACGCACGTTCATTCTCATCAACCAAATTAAAAATACGCATATCTTTAAATCCCGCTTCAATATACGTTTTCTCCAAAGGATCAGGAACAAGATAGTGTGAACTAACCTTCGTACCTGTAAGAGCTGCAACCGATTCTTTAAAATCAATTGCAGTGTAATGCATAACTAGAAAACGAACTCGACGATTAAAACTTTTAATAGAACGATAACTATTGTAATCAATCTGATACATAGCAAAACTCCTCCTTTTTAATCTACTCACACCACTGCGCAATCGCAATAGATAGGGTATAATGTTAGAATTTGTGCCACTCTTGGAAATTATTGATACACCGTATGATTAGATATTTGAAAGTAATTGAATAATCTAAATCACACTCACTGCTAAAAATAGATCTCTTTATATATTCATAGAGATATAATCATAGAGAGAAACTCTCAAAATTACCTACTACATCCACGCTCTGTACAAAATCCCAACGCCCATCTTTTTACCTAAATAACATGACTTACAGTCAAATCTATAAATGGAACTGCGAGCGGTCTCTTGAAACTAATAAAAACGAAATAACACTATTCACTTAGAGTATTATTTTAAAAAACTTCATGACAATTTTTTGACCTTTGTTTTAGTTTTTTGGCTATTTTTATAGTGTTTTATTATTTTGTATTTAAGGAGATGATTTTCTGTTTTTCTTTTTTGCTTAGAGTTTGATGGTTATGATAGGATTGTGTAAAGATTTTATCTGTACGGGCTATTATAAACTAGCGGCTTCAGAATGGTTTTGAGAAGCATAAGCAATTTTATTATTGCTTTTTGATAGTTTTGTTTTTTCTTTTATTGTGCAGAGGGATGAGGCTTAATGATGGCTATTGATTGAGCATTTTTATTTATTTTACTCTTTTTGATTTTTTTTGGAACTAGATTTGGTTTGGATCATTTTAAGATCAAGAATTATTGAAGGAGAGAGAGACATGGAAACGCGGATCCCAACGAAGCATCCCTTAGAGAGACATTTTACAGGCGAATTTTCTTTAGAGACAGAGAGTTGTCACTATAATCCGTCTGCTTTATCTTGGTCCTCGATATTTGCTGGCCTCCTAACGCTTTTAGCAACGTCGGTCTGTTTTTCCTTTTTGCTAGCCGCCTTAGGTTTTAGCCAAATGAGTTTTGCGTCCCCCTTTTCATTAGAAAATAGTTTTCTTTCTGTTAGAGTGAGTTCGATCCTTATATTTTGTCTAAGCTTCAGCCTTGGAGGGTATATAGCTGGTCGTTTTGCCAGTCACTCAGGAGCGCTTCATGGTTTTTTGACCTGGGCTCTTTTTATGCTTTTGGTAGCAATCCAAAGTACAGTTTTACTGTCTGGAGCAGTTCATTTAGGAGCGAAGACTGTTTCAGGAGTTGCCAGTGCGACGGGACAAGCGATCAGTGGTTTTGGTTCGGAAGGTGGGAAACTTGTCTCCCTTACGGAGGGGAAGAATTTTGAGGGTTTTTTCAACGATAAAAATAATGCTCTGTTTGATTTTAACAAACTCAGCAATGACTTACAGGCACTTTTAAATAAAAGCGATATTCCAGCCCTCAATCCGGACAATCTCTATAATGCTTATAGAGAATCAGTCAAAGATCTACGTTCTACCATCACATCTTTTAAGAATGATCCTTCTAACTATCGTCTTTTGGTTAAACAGCTTGGCGAACGTCTTTCGGATCGTGTTAACAAGCTCAATAACCAAATTGATCGTCGTGATGTCATCCATCACTTGACCAACGATGGTCTGTCACAAGCTGAAGCAGAAAAGACTGCAGAGCGTGCGATTGATATTTATCAAACAGCGAACAAGAAGACTAAAGAGGCTATTCAATCCCTGAACAAACAAGTAGAGGCTCTCCCTCATAATGTTGATAAAGTAGCCAAAAACGGTCTTGAGCTTGCCAATAAAGCTATTGACACGGCTTCTAAGATTGGGTTGTGGAGTTTTTTTGCTAGCCTTCTTGGTGCTTTAATTGCGAGCATTTTTGGACATTATGGTCATAAGAGACGTTGTCATTCTTACAGATTTTAAAGACTTAGATTTTGAGACAAAAGATATTTGTCAGCATGTAAGCGCTTTCCAGAGGAAGACAAATTTTACAAAAGCTGTACCGCGTGTGCAGCTTTTTTATTAAAGATCTTTTTTATTTGAAGCATCCTGGATATTTTTTTGCTCCCTGTCGTATTATTTTTTCAAGTCGCATTATTTTTTCAAGATCCGGCAAGATCCGGCAAGTTAACCTATAAGGAACAGAGGAGAATGGGCTATCTTCCCGTTTTTTATTATTTTCCAAGCGATAACGATACGAAGAGGCAGATGGAAGCTATACGCAGAGACAGCAGTTTTTGTTTTTGTGTTTTTTAGCTATTAATCTCTTGTTGCGTTTATTTTTAGGGTTATTTTGTGCACGGCAGATTGGTTGCGGGGGCAGGATTTGAACCTGCGGCCTTCAGGTTATGAGCCTGACGAGCTACCGGGCTGCTCCACCCCGCGTCATTAAAGAATTGTCGCAACAAGAATACGACGATTTATAGATATTTTTTGAAGAGTGTTGAAGAATTATTTCTATGCGCTTAGCAGACCTGGCAGCGACTTACTCTCCCGTGCCTTAAGACAAAGTACCATCAGCGCTGGAACGTTTCACGGCCGAGTTCGGGATGGGATCGGGTGCAGGCGCTCCGCCATAACCACCAAGTCAGCGAAGAGCATAGAAAGAAAGAGAAATTGTCTAATATGATGTTATAATTTGTTTTATTATTTAGAATGAATAGAGGGAATGAGAACGATCAAGCCTATCGAACGATTAGTATCAGTAAGCTTCATATGTTACCACACTTCCACACCTGACCTATCAACGTGGTGGTCTACCACGGTTCTCAGGGAATACTCGTTTTCAGGTGGGTTTCCCGCTTAGATGCCTTCAGCGGTTATCCCGTCCGTATATAGCTACCCTGCTATGCGGCTGGCGCCACAACAGGTCCACCAGAGATACGTCCATCCCGGTCCTCTCGTACTAGGGACAGATCCTG
Organism: Bartonella sp. AR 15-3; assembly: GCF_002022445.1. GTDB lineage: Bacteria > Pseudomonadota > Alphaproteobacteria > Rhizobiales > Rhizobiaceae > Bartonella. The sequence continues at coordinate 1,214,241 of NZ_MUYE01000001.1, forward strand.
TCAATATTCCTACACCCACGGCAGATAGGGACCGAACTGTCTCACGACGTTCTGAACCCAACTCACGTACCGCTTTAAATGGCGAACAGCCATACCCTTGGGACCTGCTCCAGCCCCAGGATGCGATGAGTCGACATCGAGGTGCCAAACAACCCCGTCGATATGGACTCTTGGGGGTCATCAGCCTGTTATCCCCGGCGTACCTTTTATTCGTTGAGCGATGGCCCTTCCACACGGGACCACCGGATCACTATGACCGTCTTTCGACTCTGCTCGACTTGTCAGTCTCACAGTCAGGCAGGCTTATGCCATTGCACTCAACAAACGATTTCCGACCGTTCTGAGCCTACCATCGCGCGCCTCCGTTACTCTTTAGGAGGCGACCGCCCCAGTCAAACTACCCACCATACACTGTCCTGGATCCGGATAACGGACCGCAGTTAGACATCTATGTCGATAAGGGTGGTATTTCAAGGACGACTCCACAAAGGCTTGCGCCCCTGCTTCAAAGTCTACCACCTATCCTACACATATCGCCACAAATGCCAGTGTAAAGCTATAGTAAAGGTGCACGGGGTCTTTCCGTCTAACCGCAGGAACCCCGCATCTTCACGGGGAATTCAATTTCACTGAGTCTACGTTGGAGACAGCGGGGAAGTCGTTACGCCATTCGTGCAGGTCGGAACTTACCCGACAAGGAATTTCGCTACCTTAGGACCGTTATAGTTACGGCCGCCGTTTACTGGGGCTTCAATTCAATGCTTGCACATCTCCTCTTAACCTTCCAGCACCGGGCAGGCGTCAGACCCTATACATCGTCTTGCGACTTCGCAGAGCCCTGTGTTTTTGGTAAACAGTCGCTACCCCCTGGTCTGTGCCACCCTTTAACGGTTGCCCGCTAAAGGGTCACGCTTCTTCCGAAGTTACGCGTGCAATTTGCCGAGTTCCTTCAACGTAGTTCTCTCAAGCGCCTTAGTATTCTCTACCTGTCCACCTGTGTCGGTTTCGGGTACGGTCTATAAGTGGGAGCTATTTCCTGGAATTGCTTCACTGCAAGATCAATCCAATAAGACCTCACAATTTACGCAATCCGTCACTTCCCACAGGTCCACGAATATTAACGTGGTTCCCATCGACTACGCCTTTCGGCCTCGCCTTAGGGGCCGACTCACCCTGCTCAGATTAACTTTAAGCAGGAACCCTTGGACTTTCGGCGAGGGAGTCTCTCACTCCCTTTATCGTTACTCATGTCAGCATTCTCACTTCCGATACCTCCAGGAGCTCTCACGAGTCTCCCTTCACAGGCTTACGGAACGCTCCGCTACCACTTACTCATAAGAGTAAATCCACAGCTTCGGTGTATGGCTTGAGCCCCGTTACATTTTCGGCGCAAAGACCCTTATTTAGACCAGTGAGCTGTTACGCTTTCTTTAAATGATGGCTGCTTCTAAGCCAACATCCTGGTTGTTTTGGGATCCTCACATCCTTTCCCACTTAGCCATAACTTGGGGACCTTAGATGGTGGTTAGGGTTGTTGCCCTTTCCACGACGGACGTTAGCACCCGCCGTGTGTCTGCCAGTTATTTCTTCCAGGTATTCGGAGTTTGGTTAGGTTTGGTAATCCGGTGAGGACCCCTAGCCCATCCAGTGCTCTACCCCCTGGAGAATAAAACTAACGCTCTACCTAAATAGATTTCGCGGAGAACCAGCTATTTCCGAGTTTGATTGGCCTTTCACCCCTAGCCACAAGTCATCCCAATCTATTGCAACAGATACGGGTTCGGCCCTTCAGTAAGTGTTACCTTACCTTCAGCCTGCTCATAGCTAGATCACTCGGTTTCGGGTCTAATCCAACGAACTGAACGCCCTATTCAGACTCGCTTTCGCTACGCCTACACCTATCGGTTTAAGCTTGCTCGTTAGACTAAGTCGCTGACCCATTATACAAAAGGTACGCCGTCACCCAGAACGTATCTTGGGCTCCGACTGTTTGTAGGCATCCGGTTTCAGGTTCTTTTTCACTCCCCTTGTCGGGGTACTTTTCACCTTTCCCTCACGGTACTGGTTCGCTATCGGTCATGCACGAGTACTTAGGCTTGGATCGTGGTCGACCCATATTCAGACAGGATTTCACGTGTCCCGCCTTACTCAAGGACTTAAATCAGATTTACGTATACGGGACTATCACCCTCTTTGGTTCGATTTTCCAATCGATTCTACTTTTCTTAACTTAAGCCACTGGCCTGGTCCGCGTTCGCTCGCCACTACTAACGGAGTCTCTTTTGATGTCCTTTCCTACAGGTACTTAGATGTTTCAGTTCCCTGCGTTCGCTTCTTACACCCTATTTTATTCAGGTGTAGATACCTTATATAGTGATTGCTAGAAAATTAAACCGCTTTAAATTGAAGCAGCTTAACTTTTCCAGCAATCTAAGGTGGGTTGCCCCATTCGGAAATCTACGGATCAAAGGGTATTCGCACCTCCCCGTAGCTTATCGCAGCGTATCACGTCCTTCTTCGCCTGTGCATGCCAAGGCATCCACCAAATGCCCTTAAGACACTTGATCATTCTCATTGCCAATATTCATTTATCAACGAGTGCGTATAAAATCATTGATATCAGATTTATTTTAAAAATAATTCAAGCCCAATGATCAACGCACAAAACAAAAATATTAGCAGAAAAGACCAACTTCTCGAGATATATTCAATGGCACGGTTAAGTTGCCAATCATAAGCGAGGAATTTGAGCTCTTCCTTGCGACACATTATTTTGCTCAAAGGGCTTTCTCAATGAGAATGGTTGGTTCTTTTTGCTTTATAAGCTCTAACTTTAATCCATAAAAGTTCAACCCTAAAAGTTCAACTCTCTTTTAAAATGGGGAAAAGCTTAAATGTTAAACAAGGACCAATACAACGCTTTAAAAGCCATGTCTCAAAAAGCCATGTCTCATTTTCAAAAGCCATCCATCCCTTTAAAATTTCTTTCATAAGGATAAAAGGAAGCAAAAAATGTCTGAATATACCTTCTTCTTCACAATTTCAATAGAACAGGCAAAGAGATCTATCAATCTCTTGCAATAACTATTCTTTTAACAATGATGATGAACCATATGGTGGAGCCGGACGGGATCGAACCGACGACCCCCTGCTTGCAAAGCAGGTGCTCTCCCAGCTGAGCTACGGCCCCTAAAAAGTTTGAAATGCCCTCACGTCTTTTGCTTTTAATAAAAACGTCATACTTTTTTTAAACAGAAGCT
>NZ_MUYE01000001.1:1220000-1242500 GCF_002022445.1 Bartonella sp. AR 15-3
ATGCCGCCCACATTTCTCTTTCTTCTTTCTTCTCTTGTCAAAGAACCAACAGAATATTCTCTGTTCAAACGTAAAAAAACCATATACCCAAAGGTGCAAAAAGAAAATCTTATGATAATACAAATTGCTGTGTATATGGCTTAAAAAATAGCAGAAAACAAAAACAGCGCATAAAACAGCTGATAAATGCCCCTGTCACGTGAAGATATATAAAACTCTTCTCACGGAAGAGTCAACATAATTTTTGAGTTTTAAAAAATATAATGCTCAATCTCTAAAAAAACAGGGTAATTTTATGAAAAAATAAAGAAAATAGAAAGAGTTTGTATCATAATCATCATTGCACAAATACCTCACACATTTTATATTTCTTATATTTCATTCCGTAATATGCTAAACATGCTCATAACAAGTTTAAATATGCTCATAATCAATTTAAGGTGTAAATGTCATCTAAACTTACACGTAACCAAATATTAGTGCTTAATGTTTTAAAAAATGAAAAAAAACCTTTAAGTGCTTATGCAATTCTAGATCGTTTGCGTGAAGAAGGCTTCCGTGCTCCTTTACAGGTTTATCGTGCATTAGAAGGATTAGTTCAATTAAAATGCATACACCGACTTGAAAGTGTAAATGCTTTTATGGTTTGTTCACATCCAGAGAATTGTCACCATGAATTAACGATTTTTACTATTTGCAACAAATGTGGCCAAGTGAACGAGATACAAGAACAAACCATTGCATATGATATTAAGCAAATAACACAAAAAATTGGTTTCCAAGCGCATAAAAGCACTATAGAAGTAAAAGGTACCTGTAAAGAATGTATTATAAAATAACATTTTTACACTTGTAAATTTTCATATCAAGTATAGTATGTGGTTACCTTAATATCGTTTGGAAAGCTTTTCTCACTCTGCTATGTGCGTAATGTACTTATTACCATTTGATGTAAATGTGCGAGTGTATTTATTATAGATTGAACTGAAAGTAATAAATCTATGTCTACATCATTTTTTTTAAATAATACTCTCAGAAAAATAAAACACAAGAAGCTCATTAATATTCTTCTTATTATTTTTGCGCTTCTTATAATTTGGTTTAGCTATAAATGGTTGGCGCACTGGCGTTATATGCTTACAACTGACGATGCTTATGTACAAGGCGACATCGCTGCTATTGCACCAAAATTAAGCGGATACATTGAAGAACTTTCTGTCAAGGCCAATCAAGCTGTCAAAAAAGGCGACATCCTCTTTCGTTTAGACAGTGGTGATTATCAAATCGCCTTAGAACAAACAAAAGCTCATCTCGATACACAACAAAAAATCCTTATGCGTATTGATGCACAAATTGTGGCAGCCCACAGTGCTTTAGATGATGCGCAAGCACAAAAAGTGGCGGCCTCAGCTGTAGCAACCAATGCGCAACTCACCTTACAACGCATCACAGAACTTAAAACTGATCGTTATGTTTCCCAATCTAATGTTGATAATGCCAAATCATCCTACGAACAAGCTATTGCCAATGTTACGCGGACAGATGCACAAATAGCTGCAGCACGTGCTAATATTCAAGTATTAGAAGCACAACGGCATGAAGTAGAAAGCCAAACAAAAAGTCTTGAACTCACACGTGACCAAGCAAAGCGCAATCTTGATTCAACTATTTTACGTGCTCCATTTGATGGAATCATTGGAAATTTAACAGCAAAAAAGGGAGATTTTGTTGTTAATGGTCAACGTCTTGCAGCATTAGTTCCCATCCACTCACTTTACATCGAAGCAAATTATAAAGAGACACAATTGCAAAATATTCAGAGTGGGCAAACTGCTTACATCTCTGTCGATGCCTTCAAAAAAGATGTGTTTGAAGGTAAAGTGCTTTCTATTTCGCCCGCGACAGGAGCTGTTTTTTCTCTCTTGCCATCACAAAACGCTACTGGGAATTTCACAAAAATTACTCAACGCATTCCTATTCGGATTTCTATTCCTGAGTATGCGTTAAAAAGTGGAAGAATCAAGGCCGGAATGAGTGTTACCGTAACAGTTGACACACGGGCCAAGACACACAATCAAGATCTTTATTAAATGATCCTATCATGAAAAATCCCATACCTCCTGTATCTCCCCTGATTATAAAGAAAGCATAGGAATGCGTAAAATTATAGTTTTCATTGCTATGACTTTTGGTATGTTCATGGCTATTTTAGATATTCAAATTGTTTCCTCATCTTTAGCAGAAATTCAAGCCGGTTTATCAGCCAGTGCTGATGAAATTTCATGGGTTCAAACTGCTTATCTTATTGCTGAAGTTATCATGTTGCCTCTTTCGGGTTTTTTAGCGCGTTTGTTATCAACACGGGTTTTCTTCAGTCTATCAGCAGCTGGTTTTACCATTACATCTATTCTTTGTGCTACAGCAACATCTATTGAGCAGATGACCTTTTATCGTGCACTCCAAGGCTTTATTGGCGGAGGTATTATTCCCAGTGTTTTTGTTGCTTCCTATACACTTTTCCCTCCCTCTAAACAGTCAATAGTTTCGCCTATCGTTGGTCTAGTTGCAACATTAGCACCTACGATTGGTCCAACAGTAGGAGGATATCTTTGTCACGTCTTATCGTGGCATTGGCTTTTTCTTATTAATGTACCCTTTGGAATTATTATCTCAATTTTAACTTGGAAATTAATTGATTTTGATAAAGCGGAGCCATCCCTAATAACTAAGTTTGACTGGTGGGGTCTTCTCTCCATGGCAACCTTCTTAGGATCATTAGAATATATTTTAGAAGAAGGTGCACGTCACGATTGGTTAAAGGATCAGCTGATTTTTAATCTTTTCATTATTATGATCTTAGCAGCTAGTGTATTCTTTTGGCGAGCTTTCACTATTGAAGAACCAATTGTTGATCTCACAGCTTTTTCTAATCGAAATTTTTCGATTGCAGCAATTTTCTCCTTTATGCTTGGAATAGGGCTTTATGGTCTTACTTATCTTTATCCTGTCTATTTAAGCCAAATACGCCATTATGATGCTCTTATGATTGGAAAAACGCTATTTATTTCAGGTTTAGCTATGTTTTTGACCGCTCCTATAGCTGGATTTCTTTCAGCACGTATTGATCCACGCCTTATGATCGCTATAGGACTAATCACCTTTGCATGGGGAACCTGGCTAGCCACTGCCGTTACCGACAACTGGGATTTTTGGGAACTCTTTTGGCCTCAAATTTTTCGTGGGTCCTCTATTATGCTCTGTATGGTTCCCATTAATAACATTGCCTTTGGGTCATTACCACCAGAGCGAATGAAAAATGCCTCTGGGCTTTTTAATTTAACACGCAATCTCGGTGGTGCAGTAGGGCTTGCTATTATCGGTACTGTTATGATGCAACGCTCTGATCTCCATTACCAACGAATAGCTGAAACTGTTCAAGCGGGAAATATCCAAGCAACTGAAATGCTTGAAAAGCTCACTATGTATTTCCATTCTTATACGTTTGATCCACATGCCCTCGCCTTATTACAACTTTTTGGTATAGCTCTTACACAAGCAACAGTCATGGCTTTTAGCGATATTTTCTTTATGATGACTACTCTTTTTAGCATTTTAACCTTCTTAAGCGTTTTTCTTAAAAAAATACCACCATCTGCTGATATTCCTTCAAGCCATTAAGCTTCATGTTATAAAAACGATAGGTATTTATGGTACTAAGTGTATCAACAAAAGAGTTTAATCATATCGCTAAATATCGATGATCTTACTTATTGAGCAAATAATTTTTGATTGAAATTTGTGATAGTACTAGGATTTGAACAGTATCAAAGTTATTCAAAATACCCAAGTGTGTAATACATGGGACTTCGAGATTCATAGTAAATTAATGATTAGCAATAACTGGATTGCTGACCTTATTTATTTCTGTGTCGTAAGAATCGTGAGAATCTGCAATTCGTTCATCTATGAGAATTTATCATTAAAATAATGAATCTTCTTGGCTGAGATAAAGCGGTTCAAGCACCATTATTGTAAATGAAGTTAAGAATAACGGAAGCATTCATTTTTGATGAATTCAGAAAATTCTGTTTCTGATACAGAAAATAATTTAAAGAGCAGAACTTAGATTTCTTAGCTAACGAAAAGAGTTTTTAATAAAGAGAATATTTTTAAATAGCTTCATCTAATAATAAATGAAAAATGGAAAAGCACCCTCAGCGTTATTGCTAACAAACAAGTAAAATGAAATGCTCTAAAATCTTAAGCTACTTTATAATGCTGATTACAGTTTAAATCCTGGAAGTCCCCACTTGAAACTAAAACACCATGACACTCAATAAGATATTGAGGTATCAATTCTAAAGCTTGAAAACGGTCTTTTTCATAAGTTCCAGGCATAGTGAAATTTTCTGTTAAATGGCTTGAAAAACCAAAACGCTGATAAAACTCAGAGTCTCCCACCAGAAAAATGGCACCATGACCTAATTTTTTTGCTGTTTCAATTGCATGCCGCATTAAAACTGACCCGATTCCTATACCAGAATATTCAGCTGCAACAGCTAAAGGTCCTAAAAGCAAAGCAGCTTGTGTCTCATTTTGCCCTTTGTGGAAAGTAACATTCCAAAGACGCACACTTCCTACGAGCTCATCAAGAAAATTTTTAATAATAAAGGAAAGGCCAAAAGCTGGAGACCGACCACAACGTAAAATTTCTGATGATTTACGCTTACGTTCTTTTCCCATTACCAAATCGAGAAGTTTCTCCCGATGAGGACCATCAGCTTCTTGCTCGGACATAAGCGTAAAGCATGCACCATTTTTTGCTTGAAAACGAATTTTTTTCATCTCTGTCACCCGTTAAACCGCATCTTAACCACCCCATTAGGCAAAAATAGAGAGACCCCTTGTGTATAAAACTCTTAAATTACATACGATCTTAAAGGCTCAAAGCCATTAAATGCAACAGATGCATAAGTTGTCGTATAAGCACCGGTTCCATGAATCAATAACTCATCACCTATTGTTAGAGAAAGAGGAAGCAAATAAGGCGTTTTCTCATACATAATATCTGCCGAATCACATGTAGGACCAGCTAAAATACACGGTTCCATTGCTTTATCATCATAAGCTGTTTCAATAGGATAGCGAATAGCTTCATCCATAGTTTCGGTCAAACCATTAAATTTGCCCACATCAAGATAAACCCAACGGACATTATCACTCGTTGCTTTTTTAGAGATAAGAACGACCTCTGTGCGAATAACGCCGGCATTACCTACCATCGCACGCCCTGGCTCAATAATTGTTTCAGGAATACGATTACCAAAATATTTTTTCAATGAATCAAAAATGGCCATACCATAAGTTTGCACTGTCGGAATATCCTTCAAATAACGCGTCGGAAAACCGCCCCCCATATTCACTAATTGTAACTGGATACCTTCTTGTTCCAAAGATCTAAAAACAAAAGCTGTATCCGATAAAGCACGATCCCATGCATTTAGATCTGTCTGCTGAGAACCTACATGAAAGGAAACACCACATGCCTGCAAGCCTAAGTGATGTGCATAGCGTAAAACATCAACAGCCATAGAAGGAACGCAGCCAAACTTTTGCGATAATGGCCACTCAGCTCCTTCTCCATCAGTAAGAACTCGGCAAAAAACACGAGCTCCCGGCGCAGCACAAGCAACTTTTTCTACTTCCTCAAAACAATCAACGGCGTAAAGTGAAACGCCAAATGCATACGCACGTGCAATATCACGCTCTTTCTTAATGGTATTACCAAAAGAAATACGATCAGCAGTAGCGCCTGCTTCTAAAGCCATTTCAATTTCTGCTATGGAAGCAGCATCAAAAGACGATCCTAAAGAAACAAGCAAACGCAAAATCTCAGGCGCTGGATTTGCTTTGATTGCATAAAAAATTCGTGACTGTGGAAGAGCTTTTTCAAAATTTAAATAATTTTCATGAACAACATCAAGATCAACAACCAAACATGGACCTTCAGAACGGTGTGTTGCAAGAAAATCGCGAATACGTTGCGTTGCCATTTGCATTTCTCCCTAGGAACAAGATGCCCCTACTTTACACCAATAAGCAGCAAAGGCTGCCAGCAGCAAAAAACAAAAGACATACACCGTCTCTCTCACCTGAATAAAAAGCAACCAGGAAGAGATCAGCATTGCATGCCACGAACAAACAGCGCGAAAACCGCGTTGCTTTACGTTGTCTGCCTTTTTGATTGGAGTTGAGAAACCAATTCCGCACTGAAGGCAATGAGGTGTGCCTCTATAGTTATCTCAGCATTTGAACAGCTGGAAGACACCAGAAAGGCCCGCACCGTCGTTGCTTCAAGATGTCCTCATCCTTTCGATTGGTCGTAAGAATGACTGGAGCGGTTAGTTCCAGGTACCGTACCGGTTTATCTCACCATTTGAGAACCAGCGGACACCCACAGGCACGTGCGACTTTGGGCAACATTGCGTATAAAGCCAATTTTTATTCATTTCAATCATTTTTTTTAATTTTAAAACTTTTTTAATTTTTAATCAAAAAATGATGTAAAAAAGAAACATGCAATCCATATACAAGAACAAGCTTATGCTCTTAATTATTAGAGAATGTTCAGTCTCAAAATATTCTTTTTTTAAAAAGTTGCATAAACAAAAAGAAGACCTTTATTGTTCACAATAAGGATAAGTTGCACGTAATTTTAGCAACTGAAATTGTCTATGACGTTCCCGAAAGCGTTGTCTATCACTTTCATCCCGCGTATTATAACAAGCATCACAAGAGACACCTTCTTCATAATGAGAAGATAGCTTATCTTCAGCGCTAAGAGAAGAACGACAGGCGCGACACAATTCGCGTCCACATTCTTCGAGACCATGCCCTACAGAAACGCGCTCGTCAAAAACGAAACACTCTCCCTGCCACAAGCTTTTTTCCTTTGGAATAGTTTCCAAATATTTGAGGATACCTCCTTTTAAGTGATAAACTTGATCATAACCAAGGCTACGTACATAAGCCGTTGATTTTTCACACCGAATACCTCCTGTACAAAACATGGCAATTTTCTTTTTCTTTTTCAAATCACTTTCGTGCTTCATAATCCATTCAGGAAATTCACGAAATGTTTTAATACAGGGATCAATTGCTCCTTGAAAACTCCCAAGCGCATATTCATAATCATTACGTGTATCGATTAAAAGTGTTTCTTCATCTTGAATAAGGGCATTCCAATCTTCAGGCTCTACATAAGTTCCAACAACTTTTAACGGGTTAACATCTTCAACCCCCATTGTTACAATTTCTTTTTTTAGCCGCACCTTTAAACGATGAAAAGGCATTTTTGAAGCCCATGAATATTTAATCTCGGGCATTTGAAATGTAGGCTCTGCAGTAATAAAATTTATTAACTTTTCAATTGCACTGCAAGAACCAGCAACAGTGCCATTGATCCCCTCTTTTGCTAAAAGAAGAGTTCCCTTAATGCCATTTATCTGACATAAATTCAGCAAAGGTTTTTGCAATTGACTATAATGTTTCAAATCTGCAAAGCAATAAAGAGCAGCAACTTTAAATTTCTTTTCCATAATATCGACATAACGTGGGTTTTATTTAATTTCAAGAACTATTCGTTCTCTTCTTACATATTGTTTTGTTCTTTGCTTATATACACAGAATATCTTTTTATGAAGAAAAAATACCATGATCAAAGGATAATTTATACTATCACAATGCGTCATCACGCCTCATTTATTATGATTATACATCAAGGCAATAATTTCCCTCTGCATATACTCATATCAAATAAGTAAGATATTACAAATTATGCATACTTTTATGTATACCTTAATTTTAGCCAAAGTTGCTGAGAACTCACCTTTCTTCAAATCCTAAATTATCTTTTGTTCAAATATAATTTTTCTTATAGAAAGCCATATGTAATAAATCTTATCACCCTCTGTATTTATCTAACGAATAGAGTTTACAGAGATCGGTTATTGAAATGCTTTCTCAAATAAATCAGAATAGAAAAATTTACAAATTAATAAGCAACTTTCATACTGTAAAACAAATTGCTTTCTTACCCCACAAAAGCACGTTCCAAAACATAAGTCGCTGGGGCATTATTGGCTCCTTCAACAAGACCAAAGGTTTCACATAACCTAGCACAATCCTTCAACATTGCCATTGAACCACAAATCATAACACGGTCTTCCGTGGGATTGATTTTTGGCAACCCAGTTCTTTCGAAAAAAGCACCGCTTTCCATAACAGTCGTAATACGTCCCATATACTCTGAAGATTCACGGGTAGTCATGGGATAAAATTTCAACTGTTTTACATATTCACCAACTAATGGATCATGCTGTAAGGAAGCAACAAGATCTTTCGCATATGTCAATTCATTACACTCACGCGTTGTTTGAATAAGCACCACCTGGGAAAATTTTTCATATGTTTCAGGGTCACGAATAAGACTTGCAAAAGGAGCAACACCTGTCCCTGTTGAAAGAAGATAAAGACGCTTCCCAGGGATAAGAGCATCAAGCACTAAAGTTCCAGTCGATTTTTTACGCATTAAAACTGTATCACCAATTTTAATTTTTTGAAGGTGTTCTGTTAATGGCCCCCTGGAACTTTGATCGAAAAAAACTCAAGCTGTTCATCCCAATATGGACTTGCAATCGAATAAGCGCGATAAATTGGCTTTTCTGCATTTGGCAAACCAATCATAACAAATTCGCCTGAACGAAAACGAAAACTTTCCGGACGATTAAGGCGAAATTTAAATAAATTATCCGTATAATGATAAACTTCTTGAACAGTAAGCGCAAATACATTTTCAGGAATTGGAAAATTTAAAGCAATATTGCTGACATCTGATTGAACATTGATTGCTGATGCGCTCATAAATTCTTCCTTATATTTTGATGCAACATTGAAGCATAAATTTTATAAATAGTATAATTCTTGCATAATCATCTACTTATATTTCTTTAGAACAAAAACTATTAATTAAATATTTTATACTGAATTTGGAATAGATGTGTATTATACCATGAATACAAAAGAGAAAAAATGGGATAACTAACGATAAGGTCAAGTGTAGCAGCACGAACTATAGTCTCATAAAATCCTGATAGAAGATATTTTTCTCTTATATGGCTTAAATTCTTAACCAATTGGATCCAAAACACAATAATATTTTTTGATTATTATTGTGCTCTATCCCCTTTTATGACTCTGTTCATGAACTTTTGACGTTAACAATATATTTTTTCAAAAACGCTTATGAAATACATAAAGAATAAAAAGAAAAATATTTCTTTCTATAATAAAAATAGAAAGTATGAATTTTATACTTTTTGCAAAGTAAAATGAGTATTTTGATGATTTTTTCTCCCTCTTCTTTTTATTATTGAGAGGAAGATTCATTATTATAGAATGATAATTTTAGGATTAAACTTTTTTACAAATTCTGACTTTAAAGTCATCTGACTAATTCCAGGTATTTGCAATCAATATTATGTTTCCCTCTACTAAACGAATATTCTTAACCTTTGTACCATTTTTTTTTAAACAGATGAAGAAACCTTTACTTAAAGATCTTTAATGACCATCACGCTATCACCATTTGCTAAGAGCTGACCATTAGCATCATAAATTTCAAAAGAGATAGGAAGCTCTTCATTATTGTTTTGAAGGCACTCATGCGCACATTCAAGACAAATAAAATGACCATTTTCTACATAAGCATAAAGACCATCACACTAAGGACACTAAGGCAATTGAGTCATACAGCTCGCCTTTGTCCAAGAAAAATTATTTATCGTAAATCATGCGTACAATAAGACAAAAAAAAAGACCTATTGAACATAAGATATACTTAAATGAAAAAAATTTGTTAGCTGATTTAATAATGAAATCAAAGAAAAAACATAAAAAACGGACCTACTGGCCCGTTTCTCTTTTATCTTTGGCTTATAGGCAGCTTAGAAATCCATTCCGCCCATTCCGCCCATTCCGCCCATTCCGCCACCGCCCATTGGAGGCATCGGTGTATCTTTCTTTGGAAGTTCAGCAACCATCGCTTCTGTTGTGATGAGAAGGCTTGCGATTGATGCAGCATTCTGTAAAGCAGAGCGAACAACTTTTACTGGATCAACAATTCCCAAAGCAATTAAGTCACCAAATTGTCCTGTTGCAGTGTTGTAACCAAACGTATCTGAATTATTTTCCAATACCTTGCCAACAATAATTGCCGCTTCTTCACCTGCATTCATCGCGATCTGACGTGCTGGCGCTTGCAAAGCACGACGTACAATGTGGATACCAGCCTCTTGATCAGGATTCTTTCCTTTGACAGTCAACGCATTTGCAGCACGCAAGAGAGCAGTTCCACCACCAGCAACAATACCTTCTTCTACAGCTGCTCGTGTCGCATTCAAGGCATCATCAACGCGATCTTTCTTTTCTTTCACTTCAACTTCTGTTGCACCACCAACACGAATAACGGCAACACCACCAGCAAGTTTTGCGAGTCTTTCTTGCAGTTTTTCACGATCATAATCAGAAGTTGTTTCTTCAATCTGCGCCTTAATTTGGTTAACACGTGCAGTAATTTCAGCCTTGCGTCCAGCACCATCAATAATGGTTGTGTTTTCTTTAGTGATGTTAACTTTCTTTGCACGTCCAAGCATATCTAAGGTAACATTTTCAAGCTTAATACCAACATCTTCAGAAATAACCTGACCCGATGTTAAGATAGCAATATCTTCTAACATCGCTTTACGGCGATCACCAAATCCTGGAGCTTTAACAGCAGCGATTTTCAAACCACCACGCAGTTTATTAACCACGAGGGTTGCCAAAGCCTCACCTTCCACGTCTTCTGCGATAATAAGCAGAGGTTTACCCGATTGCACAACTGCTTCAAGAACAGGAAGCAAAGATTGCAAATTAGACAATTTCTTTTCATGAATAAGGATATAAGGATCATCAAGATCAGCGACCATTTTTTCAGCATTTGTCACAAAGTAAGGAGACAAATAGCCACGGTCAAACTGCATACCTTCAACAACTTCTAACTCAGTTTCAGCTGTTTTTGCTTCTTCCACAGTGATGACGCCTTCATTGCCTACTTTTTCCATAGCATCAGCAATCATTTTTCCAATTTCAACGGCACCATTTGCAGAAATCGTTCCAACTTGTGCAATTTCTGCTGAAGTTTGAATTTTTTTCGCTTTTTTGAAAAGGTTCTCAACGACTTCTTCAACAGCAGCATCAATTCCACGCTTGAGATCCATTGGGTTCATCCCAGCAGCAACAGCTTTTATACCTTCTTGTACAATCGCTTGCCCTAAAACAGTAGCCGTTGTTGTTCCATCACCTGCAATGTCGTTGGTTTTCGAAGCCACTTCACGCAACATTTGTGCGCCCATATTTTCGAACTTATCTTCTAATTCAATTTCCTTTGCAACGGATACACCATCTTTCGTGATACGAGGCGCACCAAATGATTTATCAATCACCACATTGCGTCCTTTAGGGCCGAGCGTTACCTTAACAGCATTAGCAAGGATATCAACACCGCGCAATAAGCGCTCACGCGCTTCACGGCCAAATTTGACTTCTTTAGCAGCCATCTAATTTCTCCTTGGAGTTGTCTTAAATAATCAAACAAAATAATTGAGAAATTGGATTAACCCAAAATTCCCATAATATCAGACTCTTTCATGATTAAGAGGTCTTCACCATTAATCTTGACTTCAGTGCCAGACCATTTCCCAAACAAGACGCGGTCTCCTGCTTTCACTTCTAGAGGAACGCGCTTTCCATTATCATCGAGAGCACCATTTCCAACCGCAATAATTTCACCCTCTTGAGGTTTTTCCTTCGCTGTATCAGGGATGATAATCCCACCAGCTGTTTTATTTTCAGATTCAACCCGACGAACAACGACACGATCGTGAAGTGGGCGGAATTTTATATTAGCCATGTTTTATATCCTTAAAACTTAATATAATTGAATTAATCTTAAGTTCCTGTTAGCACTCTCTTGTGACGAGTGCTAACAATAACGTGAATATAAACATGGCATATTTTCATGTCAAGGGTTCCTATTAAAATTAACCTGAACCTTTTCATGATCTTCTGTGTAAAATTTTGGCACTTATTTTTTTGATTAATTTATAGTATAAAAAAATTTAAATGAATTATTAGGAATCGTCATGCTTAAAACTCGTCAAGAAACCGATAGCTTTGGAACAATCACCGTACGCAATGATCGTTATTGGGGTGCACAAACTGAACGTTCTCTTCATCACTTTAATATAGGCGTAGAAAAGCAACCTTTGACCCTGATTTATGCCTTAAGTCTTGTTAAAAAAGCTGCAGCCCTCGTTAATATGGAAAAAGGAAAACTTCCACAAAATATCGGGCAAATGATTATTACTGCGGTCGATGAGATTCTTGCAGGAAAATTCGATGCCCATTTTCCTCTTTCTGTTTGGCAAACAGGTTCCGGCACACAAAGCAATATGAATGTCAATGAAGTCATTGCCAACCATGCTAACGTACTTTTGGGAGGGACTCTTGGAAACAAAAAACCGGTTCACCCGAATGATCACGTAAATATGAGCCAATCCTCAAACGATTCCTTTCCTACAGCCTTACATATTGCTACCACACTGCAAACACGCCAACATCTTTTACCAGCTCTTGATGCCCTTATTGGAAGCCTACAGAAAAAAGAAAAAGAATTTTCCGACATCATCAAAATCGGACGAACCCATACTCAAGATGCAACGCCTCTCACATTAGGGCAAGAATTTTCAGGCTATCGCGCCGCTCTAGAAGCCAATCGCACACGAATTGAAACAGCACTCACTGATGTTCAAATGCTTGCTCAAGGAGGAACAGCCGTCGGAACAGGTCTTAATGCCCCATCAGGCTTTGATGACGCATTTGCCAAAACAATAAGTACCCTCACAGGAATTACTTTCAAAACCGCTCATAATAAATTTGAAGCGCTTGCTCATCACGGAGCTCTTACACATTTTCATGGTAGCCTCAATGCTTTAGCAGCTGACCTTTTCAAAATTGCCAATGACATTCGTTTCTTAGGATCGGGCCCACGTTCAGGGCTAGGTGAATTGAGCCTTCCGGAAAACGAACCAGGTTCTTCTATCATGCCAGGAAAGGTCAATCCAACACAGTGTGAAGCTCTGACCATGGTCGCTTGTCAAGTATTTGGCAACCATAGCAGTATCACATTTGCCGCTAGCCAGGGGCATTTTGAACTGAATGTCTATAAGCCGGTCATTGGATATAATGTGCTGCAATCAATCAATCTTTTAGGAGATTGTATGCGCTCTTTCGATACATATTGTATCCAAGGATTACAAGCAAATAGAGAACATATTCACGCTTTGATGGAACGCTCTCTCATGTTGGTTACTGCTCTTGCTCCCCAAATTGGGTATGAAAAAGCAGCTGAAATTGCTAAAACAGCCTATAAAAATGGCACAAATCTTCGTGAAGAAGCTTTAAAAGCAGGTGTTTCTGCCGCTGATTATGATCGACTTGTTGATCCTCAAAAGATGATCCAGCCACAATAAGAGAAGAATTATTGCCAAAGGAGAAAGCGTTTATGTAATAATATCCGGTTGTTCGCGTCCTAAATGATGTTTGATTTTTAACACCTCAAAAGCGGCTTTCTTTAAAGGTTGAAGAATTTTTTGCGGGTCTTGATTGTGCTTACAGCGATCAGCCTCATACTGTTCAAGATAAAGACGAACAAGCGCTCCCGTTGTTCCCGTCCCAGAAAGACGAACCACTAAACGTGCTCCATGATCAAAAAAAATACGGATCCCTTGCCGTACACTCACACTATGATCAATGGGATCATGATAAACAAAATCATCAGCTTTCTCGACCGTTAATCCAGCCACTTTTGTTCCTGGCTCTGGTAAGCATTCGGATAATTGTTCTACCATTGCAAAAGCTTTGTGGGCTTCTATCTCTTCATAATCATACCGTGAAAAATAAAAGCGTCCGTAGGTATACCAATGTTGTTGAGCAATTTGTGCCACGGTTTTTTTTGTAACAGCAAGAAGATTCAGCCAAAATAAAACAGCCCATAATCCATCTTTTTCACGCACATGATCTGATCCTGTACCAAAACTTTCTTCCCCACAAAAAGTTATTTTTCCAGCATCTAGAAGTGTTCCGAAAAATTTCCACCCTGTTGAGGTTTCAAACAAATTCAATCCTTTTTTCTTTGCAACGCAATCCACAGCACGCCCGGTTGGCATAGAGCGTGCAACTCCTACAAGACCTTGTCGATATCCTTTAATTAAAGAAGCATGATCAACCATAATCGCAAGAGAATCAGAAGGATTGATAAATTGTTGACGACCAATAATGAGATTACGATCCCCATCACCATCAGAGGCAGCTCCCAAATCCGGTCCTTGCTCAGACATTAATAAATCATATAAATCCTTAGCGTGAACCAAATTCGGATCTGGATGTTTGCCACCAAAATCTGGTAAAGGCACCTCATGAACTACTGTTCCTTCAGGAAATCCTAAGCATTTTTCAAAAATTTCTTGTGCATAAGGGCCTGTCACAGCATGCATTGCATCAAATCGGAAAGTTAATCCCTCAGAAACCGCTTGAGCAATACACTCAAAATCAAAAATTTCCTGCATCAACGCGCTATAATCAGCAACAGGATCTATAACATCAACCTGCATAGATCCGACAAATACCGTTCCTTGCCTATCTAAGTCGATCTCTGAAGCATCGATAATTTTATAAAAAGACAAATGTTGTGATGCAGCAAAAATAGCATTACACAAAGAAGTAGGTGCTGGCCCTCCCTGAGAAATATTATATTTTATCCCGCAATCACCCTGTTCTCCACCAGGATTATGACTTGCCGAGAGAATAATACCGCCATGGGCATGATACTTGCGAATAAGATGCGAAACAGCAGGTGTGGATAAAATCCCTCCTTTACCGACTTTAATACATCCAACACCATTAGCAGCAGCCATTTTCAATACGGTCTGAATAAGCTTGCGATTCAAATAGCGCCCATCTCCTCCCAAAATGAGCAATTTTCCCTTAAGAGGTCCCACAGTGTTAAAAATAGATTGAATAAAATTTTCAGCATAATGAGGCTGTTGAAAAGTCGATACCTTTTTCCGCAAACCAGATGTCCCCAGCTGTTGATCTTTAAAAGCTGTCGTCGGAATAATATTCATCATCATTATGACGCCTGCAAAGCATTATTATTTAATTTGAACATGAACACTCTCTTAAAATTGATCATTAATTTCTCTTGACGTAAATATAAAATACCTGCAAATTAAAGGGACTATAGGACCTCCTTAAATGTAAAACAAAATTAAGATTTTCGGAGATATTCTTCTTATATAAAGCACAGGACTGCAATCATGTTTAGAAAAAAAGTTCCCAATGTTATCTTCCACACACGTGTTCGTGATGAATCAATCAGTGGTGATAATCCTTATCGGTGGCAAGATGTCAACAGCGATACTTATTTCAAAGGGAAAAGGGTTATTCTTTTCTCTCTACCTGGGGCCTTTACACCCACCTGCTCAACTTTTCAACTTCCTGATTTTGAAAAACTCTATGATGAATTTAAAAAAGTAGGGATTGATGAAATTTATTGTATTTCTGTAAATGATGCTTTTGTTATGAATGCATGGGGAAAAAATCAAGGCATTAAAAATGTGAAACTCATTCCTGATGGATCAGGTGAATTTACACGGAGAATGGGAATGTTGGTTGCCAAAGATAACGTTGGTTTTGGCATGCGGTCATGGCGCTATGCTGCTGTCATTCAAGATGGGGTGATTGAACAATGGTTTGAAGAGGCAGGTGCATCAGACAATTGTGCCACAGATCCTTATGAAGTCTCCTCACCGCAAAATATTTTAAAGGTTCTACAAGGATAATTGTAGTAGTTATTTTCCTCTCTGATTTTTTCTCCCTTCCTTTATTGATATACATAAGGAAGGGATTTTTGAGGTTCTTGAACTCCTAAAAATTCTGTGATTTTTGAGTAATGAGAATATTTTGAACCGTTTGAACTAATTGATCCTCATCAACAGTCACTTGTGCTGGGCGACTCTCACGCCATGTCTGATTATCTTTAATTTCATGGGATAAACGCGCTCCTTCGATCAAATCTTTGATCTGAACCTTTCCCTCTTGACGTTCTTGTCCTCCCTGAATAACTACGCAAGGCGCATGACGTCGGTCAGCATATTTCATCTGTGCTTTAATTCCTGATGCCCCTAAATATAATTCAGATCGAATACCTGCTTGGCGCAAACGCATCACCATTTTTTGATAACGCACAAGAGCTTCTGGTTCTTTATCCATCATTAAAACCACAACGGGACCTATCGTTTCCTTCACAGGAAGTTTGCCAAGATTTTGCAAAGCAGATATCAAACGCGAAACACCAATAGAAAAACCCGTTGCTGGAACATTTTCCCCACGAAAGCGAGCAACTAACCCATCATAACGTCCTCCTCCACCAACAGATCCAAACACAACTTTTTGCCCATCATCATTAAAAATATCAAAAAGCAGTGCAGCTTCAAAAACAGGTCCTGTATAATATTCTAATCCTCGCACAACTGATGGATCAATTTTGATACATTGCTGATAGCCATTTTCAGAAAAAATCGCGTGCATTTCTTCAAGCTCACAGATCCCTTCAAACCCTTGAGCACTATGTCCAACCATCTTTTTCAGATTACTAATTGTTTCCTCAGCCGTTTCAGCACTAACAGCCATCAAAGCAAGAATACACTCAATTTCCTTTTTCTTGAGTCCCGCTCCTTTGGTAAAATCACCACTTTCATCCAAACGCCCCTCTCCCAAAAGCAAGCGAACCCCTTCTGAACCAAATTTATCGAGCTTATCAATAGCTCTTAGAACAGTTAAACGTCTTCCCTCCTGTTCCTTGCCGCCGAGGCCAACCAGCTCTAAAACGCCATCCAAGATCTTCCGATTATTCAGACGAATAACATAATCTTTCTGCTGAATACCTAATTTTTCTAAACTATCCGCTGCTATCATGCAGATTTCCGCATCAGCCAACACCGTTGGCGCCCCAACGATATCGGCGTCAAATTGCATAAATTGTCGAAAACGTCCTGGTCCCGGCTTCTCATTTCGAAAAACAACCCCATAACGATAGCTCCGATAGGGCTTAGGTAAAGTTTCAAAATTCTCGGAAAAATAACGAGCTAGCGGCGCTGTCAAATCATAGCGTAAAGACATCCATTGCTCATCATCATCTTGCAAAGAAAAAACACCTGCATTTGGTCGATCTGAATCGGGCAAGAATTTACCAAGAACATCCGTATATTCGAAAATCGGTGTTTCCAATGCTTCAAAACCGTAAAGTTCATAAACTTCACGAATTTGAGCAATCATTGTTTCAATAGCATATAATTGTGCACCTGTGCGGTCAATAAAACCACGGGGTAAACGGGCTTTTGTTCTTTCTTGTGTCATAGCCATTGTTTTTCTCTAGCGGCAATGTGTGTTTATAGATCATTGTGTCTACCTTATCATAACAAACGCTGCAATGGCTTTATATAATTGCTGTTATACACCACCAAAATATCACCTATAATGATACCATTGTTTTGTCAGATATGCTATCAAGGAGAGCTAAAATCAATATACGTTTCAGAATAAACAACTGTATCTGATAAAATCTTTTCCTCCCGCTTTTTAAATCATTATCTTAAAACCTCCTCCAATTCCTCTCATACAAAAACTAAAATTTTCAACAGTTATCCAGAACAAAGATCGAGATATAAATGCAAACATTAATCCCATAACTTTCAAAAGAAAGAATATTCCCATATTGCTTGAGCTTAGCAATATGAGTGGGAGACTATAAAGATAGATAATTTTTCTAAAAGAAGCTCATCACCAACCAAAAAACCATTGTTGGATAAACAGAAACAGGATTGACAAGTGAATTAAGAACAACTCCAACCATTTGATTTGTAATAGTTAAACCTTTTTTCGTTTTTAAATAACCTAATCAAAATTGAATATATCTAAACAGTGTGGTCTTTTTCTCTTACATTTGTATATATACTAGCAAGCACGAAATTATTGGTCATAAAATCAATATAATTCAACAAGACATCTAAAAAATCGAAACTCAAAACAGTGAAAACATAGGATAAGCATTTTTTATTCTATTGAACAAATAAACTTAGCATGATTATGAACAGACCCCAATAAGGCATTTTGTTATCTATATTTGCATGATTCTCACTGTATTATTCTCTTTTTTTGAGCTGTTCTGAGTAAAGTTTTAAGATTTTTTTCCAGCTAAGATTTTTAAGAATAGCTTATTTATACTTTCAATCACTCTATAATTTTTTGACCTTTGTTTTAGTTTTTTGGCTATTTTTATAGTGTTTTATTATTTTGTATTTAAGGAGATGATTTTCTGTTTTTCTTTTTTGCTTAGAGTTTGATGGTTATGATAGGATTGTGTAAAGATTTTATCTGTACGGGCTATTATAAACTAGCGGCTTCAGAATGGTTTTGAGAAGCATAAGCAATTTTATTATTGCTTTTTGATAGTTTTGTTTTTTCTTTTATTGTGCAGAGGGATGAGGCTTAATGATGGCTATTGATTGAGCATTTTTATTTATTTTACTCTTTTTGATTTTTTTTGGAACTAGATTTGGTTTGGATCATTTTAAGATCAAGAATTATTGAAGGAGAGAGAGACATGGAAACGCGGATCCCAACGAAGCATCCCTTAGAGAGACATTTTACAGGCGAATTTTCTTTAGAGACAGAGAGTTGTCACTATAATCCGTCTGCTTTATCTTGGTCCTCGATATTTGCTGGCCTCCTAACGCTTTTAGCAACGTCGGTCTGTTTTTCCTTTTTGCTAGCCGCCTTAGGTTTTAGCCAAATGAGTTTTGCGTCCCCCTTTTCATTAGAAAATAGTTTTCTTTCTGTTAGAGTGAGTTCGATCCTTATATTTTGTCTAAGCTTCAGCCTTGGAGGGTATATAGCTGGTCGTTTTGCCAGTCACTCAGGAGCGCTTCATGGTTTTTTGACCTGGGCTCTTTTTATGCTTTTGGTAGCAATCCAAAGTACAGTTTTACTGTCTGGAGCAGTTCATTTAGGAGCGAAGACTGTTTCAGGAGTTGCCAGTGCGACGGGACAAGCGATCAGTGGTTTTGGTTCGGAAGGTGGGAAACTTGTCTCCCTTACGGAGGGGAAGAATTTTGAGGGTTTTTTCAACGATAAAAATAATGCTCTGTTTGATTTTAACAAACTCAGCAATGACTTACAGGCACTTTTAAATAAAAGCGATATTCCAGCCCTCAATCCGGACAATCTCTATAATGCTTATAGAGAATCAGTCAAAGATCTACGTTCTACCATCACATCTTTTAAGAATGATCCTTCTAACTATCGTCTTTTGGTTAAACAGCTTGGCGAACGTCTTTCGGATCGTGTTAACAAGCTCAATAACCAAATTGATCGTCGTGATGTCATCCATCACTTGACCAACGATGGTCTGTCACAAGCTGAAGCAGAAAAGACTGCAGAGCGTGCGATTGATATTTATCAAACAGCGAACAAGAAGACTAAAGAGGCTATTCAATCCCTGAACAAACAAGTAGAGGCTCTCCCTCATAATGTTGATAAAGTAGCCAAAAACGGTCTTGAGCTTGCCAATAAAGCTATTGACACGGCTTCTAAGATTGGGTTGTGGAGTTTTTTTGCTAGCCTTCTTGGTGCTTTAATTGCGAGCATTTTTGGACATTATGGTCATAAGAGACGTTGTCATTCTTACAGATTTTAAAGACTTAGATTTTGAGACAAAAGATATTTGTCAGCATGTAAGCGCTTTCCAGAGGAAGACAAATTTTACAAAAGCTGTACCGCGTGTGCAGCTTTTTTATTAAAGATCTTTTTTATTTGAAGCATCCTGGATATTTTTTTGCTCCCTGTCGTATTATTTTTTCAAGTCGCATTATTTTTTCAAGATCCGGCAAGATCCGGCAAGTTAACCTATAAGGAACAGAGGAGAATGGGCTATCTTCCCGTTTTTTATTATTTTCCAAGCGATAACGATACGAAGAGGCAGATGGAAGCTATACGCAGAGACAGCAGTTTTTGTTTTTGTGTTTTTTAGCTATTAATCTCTTGTTGCGTTTATTTTTAGGGTTATTTTGTGCACGGCAGATTGGTTGCGGGGGCAGGATTTGAACCTGCGGCCTTCAGGTTATGAGCCTGACGAGCTACCGGGCTGCTCCACCCCGCGTCATTAAAGAATTGTCGCAACAAGAATACGACGATTTATAGATATTTTTTGAAGAGTGTTGAAGAATTATTTCTATGCGCTTAGCAGACCTGGCAGCGACTTACTCTCCCGTGCCTTAAGACAAAGTACCATCAGCGCTGGAACGTTTCACGGCCGAGTTCGGGATGGGATCGGGTGCAGGCGCTCCGCCATAACCACCAAGTCAGCGAAGAGCATAGAAAGAAAGAGAAATTGTCTAATATGATGTTATAATTTGTTTTATTATTTAGAATGAATAGAGGGAATGAGAACGATCAAGCCTATCGAACGATTAGTATCAGTAAGCTTCATATGTTACCACACTTCCACACCTGACCTATCAACGTGGTGGTCTACCACGGTTCTCAGGGAATACTCGTTTTCAGGTGGGTTTCCCGCTTAGATGCCTTCAGCGGTTATCCCGTCCGTATATAGCTACCCTGCTATGCGGCTGGCGCCACAACAGGTCCACCAGAGATACGTCCATCCCGGTCCTCTCGTACTAGGGACAGATCCTGTCAATATTCCTACACCCACGGCAGATAGGGACCGAACTGTCTCACGACGTTCTGAACCCAACTCACGTACCGCTTTAAATGGCGAACAGCCATACCCTTGGGACCTGCTCCAGCCCCAGGATGCGATGAGTCGACATCGAGGTGCCAAACAACCCCGTCGATATGGACTCTTGGGGGTCATCAGCCTGTTATCCCCGGCGTACCTTTTATTCGTTGAGCGATGGCCCTTCCACACGGGACCACCGGATCACTATGACCGTCTTTCGACTCTGCTCGACTTGTCAGTCTCACAGTCAGGCAGGCTTATGCCATTGCACTCAACAAACGATTTCCGACCGTTCTGAGCCTACCATCGCGCGCCTCCGTTACTCTTTAGGAGGCGACCGCCCCAGTCAAACTACCCACCATACACTGTCCTGGATCCGGATAACGGACCGCAGTTAGACATCTATGTCGATAAGGGTGGTATTTCAAGGACGACTCCACAAAGGCTTGCGCCCCTGCTTCAAAGTCTACCACCTATCCTACACATATCGCCACAAATGCCAGTGTAAAGCTATAGTAAAGGTGCACGGGGTCTTTCCGTCTAACCGCAGGAACCCCGCATCTTCACGGGGAATTCAATTTCACTGAGTCTACGTTGGAGACAGCGGGGAAGTCGTTACGCCATTCGTGCAGGTCGGAACTTACCCGACAAGGAATTTCGCTACCTTAGGACCGTTATAGTTACGGCCGCCGTTTACTGGGGCTTCAATTCAATGCTTGCACATCTCCTCTTAACCTTCCAGCACCGGGCAGGCGTCAGACCCTATACATCGTCTTGCGACTTCGCAGAGCCCTGTGTTTTTGGTAAACAGTCGCTACCCCCTGGTCTGTGCCACCCTTTAACGGTTGCCCGCTAAAGGGTCACGCTTCTTCCGAAGTTACGCGTGCAATTTGCCGAGTTCCTTCAACGTAGTTCTCTCAAGCGCCTTAGTATTCTCTACCTGTCCACCTGTGTCGGTTTCGGGTACGGTCTATAAGTGGGAGCTATTTCCTGGAATTGCTTCACTGCAAGATCAATCCAATAAGACCTCACAATTTACGCAATCCGTCACTTCCCACAGGTCCACGAATATTAACGTGGTTCCCATCGACTACGCCTTTCGGCCTCGCCTTAGGGGCCGACTCACCCTGCTCAGATTAACTTTAAGCAGGAACCCTTGGACTTTCGGCGAGGGAGTCTCTCACTCCCTTTATCGTTACTCATGTCAGCATTCTCACTTCCGATACCTCCAGGAGCTCTCACGAGTCTCCCTTCACAGGCTTACGGAACGCTCCGCTACCACTTACTCATAAGAGTAAATCCACAGCTTCGGTGTATGGCTTGAGCCCCGTTACATTTTCGGCGCAAAGACCCTTATTTAGACCAGTGAGCTGTTACGCTTTCTTTAAATGATGGCTGCTTCTAAGCCAACATCCTGGTTGTTTTGGGATCCTCACATCCTTTCCCACTTAGCCATAACTTGGGGACCTTAGATGGTGGTTAGGGTTGTTGCCCTTTCCACGACGGACGTTAGCACCCGCCGTGTGTCTGCCAGTTATTTC
>NZ_MUYE01000001.1:1247500-1627995 GCF_002022445.1 Bartonella sp. AR 15-3
GCCGAAGAACGTCATAATAAATATACCTATCCACCCTTTGATGCTTTAAGTATTTTTTCTCATGATTCGAACAATCAAATTTCTCAAACTCTCGAAAGAGGACAAATTTACGGAGCAAAAATTGAAACAAAAATGACTTTACGCAGCCGTGATTTCATTATTGAGCAGATGCACTTTGATGAAACTGATATACTTACTGCTGATGAAGTACAAAAAGAAGTACAAAAATCGGGATTTGCTTTGGATAAAAACAACGAGAAGCTTTCACTTCTTCCTTTTTTAGACCCAGCACAACTCGATATTTCAACATCCTCTCTTAAAATACCGAAGATTCCTAATGTGCGCCTTGTCCAAGAAAATGTCACTATTACAGCACGCAACCATCGCATTGATCTGTCTAAAAACTATGCTGAAGATATTATTCCCATTCGTAAAAAGCAAACAATCTTAGGAGCACTTCAAAAATCCGACTATCCACAAGAACAAATGGAGAAAATTGCACAAATATTAGCTGAATTGAACCGTTCAGATACACTCAAAGCAGGAAGTCTTTTACGCATTGGAATTGTTACACAACACGGTGAAGAAGATCAGCTTGTTCGGGCAAGTATTTACCAAGGAATGAGTCATATTCT
Source organism: Bartonella sp. AR 15-3 (assembly GCF_002022445.1). Classification (GTDB taxonomy): domain Bacteria; phylum Pseudomonadota; class Alphaproteobacteria; order Rhizobiales; family Rhizobiaceae; genus Bartonella. The sequence goes on from NZ_MUYE01000001.1 coordinate 1,248,136, forward strand.
GACAATTGCTCTCAATGATGACAACCAATTTGTTGCAAGTACAGAACCAGAAATGTCGCATGCGCTTAAAACTGCATTTCAAAATGGTCAACCTCATTCTTATGTTAATGTAACACAATTACCAACAGTTTATGATGCAATCTATCAAGCTGTTCTCAGTCATAATATGTCGCAGTCTCTTTCAAAGCACCTTATTCATTTGCTTGCAATGAATATTGATATGAAAAGCCGCATCACACCAACCGATCAGCTCGAAATATTTTATGCTCTTCCTAAACAACATACTGAAAAAAACAACAAGAGCATAAAAAGTGGCACGCAACTACAAACTGCCTCCTCTTCCATCAATAAAGATCCTGAAATCCGTTATATAAGCGCAACCTTTGGAAGTGTTACTTATAAATATTACCATTATCAATCCACAGATGGAAGTACCGATTATTATGATTCAGAAGGCAAAAGTTCAAAACCTTTTTTGCTTAGGAAGCCGACCCCTAATGGCATTTTCGGTTCGCCTTTTGGTCTACGAAAGCACCCTATTTTAGGCTATGTGCGCATGCACACAGGTGTTGATTGGGTAGCGCCAAAAGGATCGCCTATTATTGCTGTTGGAGATGGTGTGGTAACAAAAGTTGGAGTAGTAAGCGGTTATGGCAACCATACAGAGATTAAACATGCTAATGGCTATGTCAGTAGTTATTCACATCAAAATAGTTATGCTCCTGATATTAAGCCAGGTGTCAAAATAAGACAAGGACAAATTATTGGATATGTTGGATCGACGGGTCTTGCAACCGGACCTCACTGTCATTTTGAAATTATTGTTAATGGTAAAAAAGTTGATCCTATGCGCATTCGTTTTCCTGATAGCAAATCTTTAAAAGACAAAGATCTACAAGCATTTCTGAAAGAAAAGAAAAATATTGATTCCTTAATACATAGCGTAACACAACCAGAAAATGCATCTTAATTTATCCATATACCGGCAAGCTGGTACTTTTCTACTAGAGGAAATTTCTTAATCATTTAAATCAAAGATGAAGTTTAACAATATCGAACAAAAAAATATTATAGGGATATTCCTTTAAAGGATCTCAGTTCATTTTTTACTACAAAGATTCAAGAATTCATCACAAGCCTATCGATCATGGTGAATTCTCCTGCACTCTCCCAATTGGGGAGAAAATTTAAGTGCTTTTATAAATGAAAATTATGGTATGTTTCTCTATATTTCTTTTTAAAAAGGGTATTAAAAACAGTTTGAACGATTTTCTATGATTTTTGGCAAAGGAATTATAACTTTTGTTCCTCCTAAATTTGATGTTGCGAACAATGCTTTCTCACCGAATTGCATACAAAGCTGTTCTATAACTAAACGACCGAGTCCTGTTTTTAGTTCTGCATTTTCACTGCACATCCCTATGCCGTCATCTTCAACGACCAGTGCCATTCTTGCATTATTCTGAGGCCCACAAAAAATATAAATATTCCCACGACGTTTATCAGGGAAAGCATGCTTTAAAGCATTTGTAAGCAATTCGCCAAGAATAATTCCAAGCGTTGTAGCATCTCTTGAGGATAATCGACAATCTTTGAAATCTGTATGAATAGTGATATTTTCGCGTAATTCAAATGGTATAGCCAATTCAACATCATGCACAACTAAATTGAGAAAATCTGCCAATAATGTTGTTTCCATATCATCACTCAAACGCAAACGACGATGCGCTGCTGATATTGTTTGGATGCGATCTCGTGCTGCTCCCAAAACAGAACGAACTTCTTCATTCTTGCTTCGATTTAATTGCAAACCAAGCAAAGAAGAAACCGTACCAAGAGAATTGCCAATGCGGTGGCTAGCATCTTGTAACAACATTTCAACACGACAGCGTTCTTTTTCGGCATAATTACGAGCCTTTTCCAATTCCTGTGTTCGTTCCTTCACACGAGCTTCAAGAGCTGCATTCTCGCTATGAAGAAGTAACTGATAGGTTTTTAAAGATCGAATATCGCATCGAAAACGGTTAATCACAAAATAGGCAGAAATAAAAGTGCTCACAACAGAAACAATTGCGGCTAAAGTCAAAGCGGCACGCATGAGTGCTATATCTTCACGTTTTTTTTGTCGTTCAATATCATCGCCATCGATAAAATTGGTCATTAATTGAAGCAAACTAGCGACTTGATCTGTCTTAATTTCAGGAAAATCTAAGGAATGAATAGACTGATCAGAAGATTCACCAAGAGCAATCATATGTTCCTTCATGATTGTTGTACGCGCTTTAATCTCTTTTTTAAAAGCTGTAAACCACGTATACCATTGCGAATGAGAATGAACGAGAAAGGCGATATAATTGAGAATATCATCGAGATGAAGAACTGCTTTCTCAAAGCGGATTTTATCTTCCACCCGATGGCTTTTTTCATAGCTTTGGTTTGCTGCAGCCATATCGATTAAGCTAATAAGTGCTAAATCTGCTTGTTCACGCAATTCTGAGCTTGTATCCAACTGTGAGATTTCCTGATCAACAGCGTTAGATAACAAAATAATAAAGGTCGAAGCCAAAAGAGCCATAAAAAGAGAAACAATAATTGCTCCCCACCGCCAACGTGATGTTGTTGAGGCAGAAATGGGTATTTTAGAAGACAAATTTGCCTTTTTTATCATGTACTTACCATCAATGAACCCAAAAATCAGGACTCTTCTTTTTAGAGAAAAATTATTTTATTTCTTTAAGAGTAAAGAAAGATAATTATTTTCCATATCCTCGTTTTTTCTCTTGTCCCTAAAAGACTAGGCAAAAGGCTCTATACATTCCCACAATTTTGATACCTCTATAGCTATGACAAAAATAAAACTGTGTTCTCACCCACTATTATTCGTTCTCCTAATCACTAAAAGAACATAAGATACTTCCAGCCGAATAAAGATCCGGACCATAATCAGTATAACTATCAACTTCGAGAAGCTTCTGCAAACGATTGCGTGCACGGCTTACACGGCTTTTAACCGTTCCAACAGCGCAATTGCAAATAGCTGCTGCATCTTCATAAGAAAAACCAGATGCACCAATTAAAATGATTGCTTCTCTTTGTTGAGCTGATAATGTGTTTAAAGCTTTCTTAAAGTCATGCAAATCGAGCATCCCGTATTGAGAAGGATGAATAGCCATATTTTGAGTGAAAACGCCATCACTATCTTGCACTTCTCTTCCTCTCTTCCGCATTTGACTATAAAATTCATTGCGCAAAATCGTAAAAAGCCACGCCTTTATATTAGTTCCTATTTCAAAACTGTCTTGATTAGCCCATGCCTTCATAAGGGTATCTTGTACCAAATCCTCGGCTTTATCATGCTTGCCACTTAAAGAAACAGCAAAAGCACGCAAAGCTGGTAAAACGAAAAGCAATGCTTGTTTAAAATCTTTTGAGCACTGTGTCATAAGAGATCAAACCTTTTTTCTTCAGAACGAAGACTATCTTTTTCTGCCTGCTCTAATTTGTCCAAAAGCTCCAGCAAATGTAAAGGAAGTGGTTCTTCTTGAATTCGCATATAAAATTGACGCAATTTCAGTGCTATTTCACTATTTGCGCCAAGAAGATCATCTTCAAACGTAAAATAATCGGTGAGATTTTTTTCACCAAAGTTGTTCATTTTTTAGCCTCTCAACCCATATAGTAGTAAAAGAATATTTTTTCTCTTTAAAGTTGTAAATATAGTCCCTCTTAAAAAGTTCCATACTGAAAGCAGGAACTTTTTTATCCAAAAGGGATTTCGAAAAAATAAAGTGCTTTCATAAGCTGAAGGAGTTATAAATCATGTCCCTATCACAACGCATTGCCCCTCACCTTCCTTATCTTAGACGTTTTGCCCGATCCATCACAGGGAGCCAAACTTCTGGGGATGCCTATGTTGCTGCCATGTTAGAGGCGCTCATTGTTGATTTTTCGATTTTCCCCCAAACCTCCAGTGATCGCATTGGAACTTATCAACTCTTCTGTCATCTTTTTGATCAAACGACACCTAATATTGCTGAACCATTGCCACAATTTGGTTTTGAGCAAAAAGCAAACGCTCAATTATCCTATCTCACTCCTCGTGCACGACAAGCCTTCTTGCTCATTGCTGTTGAAGGATTTAATGAAAGTGAAGCAGGAGAAATCATGAAAATTGATACACAAAAGTTTCATGAGCTCCTTAGCCAAGCCTCTTTTGATATTTCTCAACAAATTGCGACACAAGTAATGATTATTGAAGATGAGCCTCTGATTGCCATGGATATTGAGCAAATGGTGGAAAGCCTTGGACATAAAGTGATAGGAATTGCACGAACATATGATGAAGCTATTGTCATGTATCATCAGAAAAAGCCACGCCTCATTTTAGCTGATATTCAATTAGCCGATAACAGTTCTGGTATTGATGCAGTCAACGATATTTTAAAAAATGATTGTATCCCAGTGATCTTTATTACAGCTTTTCCTGAAAGATTGCTCACTGGAGAGCGTCCGGAACCAACTTTTTTGGTCACCAAACCCTTTAATCCTGATATGGTCAAAGCCCTTATCTCGCAAGCTTTATTTTTTCAAGAGAATGCTTCTAAAGCCGCCTAACAGAAGGTAATGATTATGTTCGTTTCCCCTGTTTCTACCACATCCATAGATAGATCACATCTCAGCGCTTTAATGCAAGCAATCCGTGGTGCTAATATTTGCGTTTTATATCAAACAACAAATCTGATCTATTTATGGGCAGAAAATCTGCCTCAACTTTTGCAAGCAAAATGGCGGGTTGGATGTCGTGACAGCGATTTTTTCTCAATCGATCTTGCGGATAATATGGAAACCATCAAGCTGCAAGTTTTGTCAACAGGCAAAACACAAACTATTGAAGCACGATTTGAAGATACGTCCAAACAAACTATTTGGTATAAATTTTCTATTGATTGTCACCGAAATGAAAACGGAAAAATCATTGGCATCATCACCACGGGCGTTGATATTTCAGGTCTACGCCGTCGCGAACAAGTGCTTAAAATATTACTGCGGGAAGTAAGCCATCGCTCTAAAAATCTCTTAGCAATCGTCCAAAGTATTGCAACCCAAACTGCCCGTTATACAGAATCACTGCAGACCTTTTTACGAAAATTTCAGGGACGTCTTTATTCCCTTTCCCATTCTCAAGATCTGATTACTGACTCTGACTGGCGTGGTGCTCAATTTCATGAATTAGTACAAACACAAATTTTAAACTATTTAGTGAAAGAAAAAGAGCGTTTTTCAATCAAGGGTGTAGATCCTTATCTTTTCCCAAACGCAGTTTTGCATATTGGTTTAGCTTTTCATGAATTAATTATTAATTCTCTCTCTTTTGGTGCTTTATCACAAGAAGAAGGGACTGTTTCTATTACTTGCACAGTCAGCACAATAAGCCAAGGAAAAACAGAACTTTTTATCACATGGAGTGAAGAATTTAAAAAGAAAATCTTTCTTCCCGCACATAAGAAAGCCTGTTTTGGAAATACCGTTTTAGACAAAATTGTTCCCATTGCAGTTGATGGTTCGGCTTTTTTAAAATTAACAGAAGAAAGAATGATTTATTGTTTATCTGTTTCTAACAATTATTTCGATATTTTGTCTTAGACAAGAATAAAGCGATCTGAGCACGCGGCTAAGAATAAAGTAATCCGAGCAACAGGGGATTTACATTCCTAGCTTATCGAAGCTTGATGTTTTTGCTTTTTTTCCTCCTACGACAGCGAGATAGAGTATTCTTCTGGAACGAAAACCCTTTGAGATTATTTAGAAGCCAGAGGCTCCACCTCTCAGACGACTTCTTAACGATCTATATTTTAGGATAAGTATAATATGAATCCTGTTATTGCTGTTCTTCTACTGGTTTCATGCACAGATGATTTTAACAGTTGTTATTCCAATAACACCATGGTTAAAATTTATCCGACCATACAAATATGTGAGCAAAAAATTATGCCTTTAGTTAAAAAATTCACCTCTTATGGAGAACAAATCTTCGCTCAATGCACAAATATTTCTGCCAACGAACGAGAAAAAGAAGTAACCCTTATCTGGTCTGTAACAAACAAAGGCAATTTTTTCCTGAAAAAACAAAATACTGATGATACCGTGCGCAAAGCATTATAACTAAAATGTGCAAAACTATTCTCTCCTACAAGGATCTTCCCATTGAATGAAAATAATTAAAAGTATACATTTGGTTTGATTTGCAAGAACTCAATAATAGTGAGGCATAAACAATGTATGATTCCGAAGCTCAGTACAGTGAGCCCTGCATTCTTCCGCAAAACATACCATTAGATCCTGCCGTGGAAAAGGTGAGAAAAAAATTGATGCGTTTGATGATTATTTCCATCACTATCACACTTTTGTTAATTCTTGCTGTCTTTGCTGGAGTAATTTATAAAATCATCAAACCTGAGACAACACGAAAATTAGCCCATCCCTTATCTTCTTCAGTGCCTCATCATATTTTGTCTTTGCCGCCAAAAACGCAAGTTTTATCGCAAAGCCTCTCTCAACAGAATATTGTCTTGAGACTTTTAACCCCAGAAGGACAAACAAAATTTATGATTTATAATTACCATACCGGTGAGCTTCTTTCGGTTTTTTCTATCAACATTACAGAAGGAACGACGGCTCTTAGCTCTTCTTTATAATCAATCAAAGAATAATAATAAAAATATCATCTTCTAAAATGAATAAACATCTTAAATGTTTAAGTATTTTCTTCCGATGAAGAAGAAGACATTATCTGACGCCGACGTGTTTTTTTTTGCTCCTTTTCGTTTAACAAAGGCAGAGGCACAATTTTTTCTGCTGATGTCAGCGTTTCTCCAGCAACATCTGAAACAACCGTTGATTTTTTAGAGGATAATGTTTCTGAAACACGTATTTTACGACGACGTGTAAGACGGCGGGGTTGTTTGGGAGCTTCAGCTCCTTCTTCAACAGTTTGCTGCTCTTGCTGTTCAGCTTTATCGGCTTGCAAATTCTCATTTAATGCATCCGATGTATACTTTTCTTTTCCTTGTTTTTTTCGCCCAATACCATTTTTTGATGTTTGTTCTTGCAACGATGATCTCTCATTGTTATTGTCTTCTCTTGTATTTTCTTCAGCGCTTGTTTCTTCGCATTCCTGCTCGTTATTTTCATCACGTTTATGAGAGTAAGACACTTGATCAGTAGCTGCTAAAATAATACGCAAATAATGTTCAGCATGCTGCAAATAATTCTCAGACATAACACGATCACCCGCTCCTTGCGCATCACGTGCAAGACTTATGTATTTATCAGCGACCTGCTGAGCATTTCCACGAATTTTAATATCTGGCCCGTTGCTTTCATAATTACGAGACAACGGATTAGGACCGCGACGATTATTATTATTGCCATTGTTATTGCGACTGCGTACGCGTCTATTCTGCTGTGGCCTCATATTTATCCCTTTTGGATTGTATTTCTCTTTAAATTCTCTCTCGCTGCATTACTTTTATAATGCTAATCACTTCCAAAATTTAGTTATTGAACCATTCCCGTTTCACTTAACCTAAACGACATCTCTTGGTTTCTTAATAAAAGTATATATTTTGAAATATTACAAAAAAATAGTACGGAATACTTAACCCCAAAATTTTCTATCTCTCCGCTAATAAGCAGAAACCTAGAGATGTTCACAGAAAATGCCAAGTGTTTTTTTCAAATAAATCATAATTACATTAAAAAAAATCATTATATTGTCGAAAAACAACACAAAAGTGCAAATATACACACATCTATTGTGAGTTTAAAAGAATATGTTCTCTTTTTAAATCCATTTTTTCGCATCTAAACGCTGCTTCATTCTTTAACATTATGAAACACATATCAGTAAAAAAACATTCTCCCCCTTCGAAAAATATTCCATTATTCATACTTTCGAATGAAACAATTTCGTTCAAAAAGTTCGTACTGACAATCCCTAAAAGTAGAAAAAAGTTCCATTTCCCACAAAAAATAAATTAAGTCATTTTAAAAATGGTAATCGTAAGCTTTTTATAAGTAAAGAGAGATTATAAGTAAAATACAAAGAGGGATATCACATGCTACACCAAAAAGACTCAGAAGGGTTAGACACTTCTTCTACAACGCACACCCCATTTATTATAAAATTTCCTGATAGTGAAACTTTGTTTACAAAACGCGCCCAGCGTTTTACATCTTTAGCTGCCACTCACTCTGCTAAAAATACTCTTCTCTTTTTAGCTCATTTTTGCACAATTCAACAACAATCCGTTAAACGATTTAAAGATTTTTCTAGTGCACTTGCTCGTTTTAGCACCATTTCCACTCCTTTTATTGATCGATCAAAGATATTAGAATTGGGCTTTTATGAAAGCATTGTGCATGATTTTTTAAACAATATGTCAACTGATATACTTCCTATAAAACAAAAAGAGGCTTTAAACATAATGCGTCTTCAAGAAGATCAATGGCGTCTTTGGGGAAGCAATATACTCAATTGTGAAATTCCACCAAAACAAGTGGGAGAATATCTTTTTATCACTGGTGTTTTACAAATTATTTATGCCCTAGCTGCTTCACAGTTTAATACTCAAATCATAAAGATACAACAACAGAATGTGTGCCCTGCGTGTAGAGGGACACATACAGCCAGTATTGTTGTTGATAAAGGATCAAAAGAAGAAGGCACACGATTTTGCTCTTGTCTTTATTGCGGTACCTTATGGCATTATCCACTTCTTCAATGCACCTTTTGCGAATCAACTCAAAGTATTTCTCCTTCTAATTTTAACAAAAGTTCAGGAGCTATTATTGTTGAAACATGCCAAATCTGTCAGCGTTCTTGCAACCAACTTGACCAACACAAAAACCCATCTTTGGATGTTTTTGCGGATGATATTGCCTATACACTCGATCACCTCTCACAATCCTCTTTGCCTTTAAAATTGGGAGCTTTTAATCCTTTTCTAGCAGAATACATAGTAAATGCTAAGAACGAATAGCACACTATAAACAAGGCAGAAAGATTATAAAAATAAAAGAGATCTGAGAGAAAGCACAACAATACAAATTGAGAAGCAATAAAATTGAGCGATTTCAGTAAGAATCTTATTCCCTACAATTCTTCTCCTTTTAAGAAGAGAATTCATATCATTGGAAGAAACATTCTGGCACAGAGGAATATTTGATACTTTTGAGTAAAGTTTCTGCTTCACATAAATGTCAAGAAATTTAAAAGGGAAGATCTTAAAAACGATGATGCCCTTGGCTACTCCCCTCATTTTTTTCTTGCTCGCCTAGAAGACAATCACGAAATAAAAAATAATTTCCATCTCCTGGACGAATAATTTTTATACATTTTTTCTTAGCATCATCGGAAGAGTCCTCCCACATTTTGCGAATCGTAAAAAAAGCCTCACTTTCTAGACTAAAACAACGCTGATAAACCTGTTGCACCATATCGGGCACAGCTAAAGCAGCAATTTCTTTACAATAAACACGAAAATCAAATGTTGGGATAACTAATTTAACAGGTTCTTCTTGTACGATCTCTTGTTTGAAAAAAAAGTGGCTGATAATTGTCTTCACCACAAAATAAAAAGTCAATACACAAAAAAGAACGATACAAAAAAAAGTAATTTTTTTATATAATTTTCTACGATAGGATTTTCGCCTTGCGCGGAGTTTTTTTTCCATGAACAGCGTATCCTTTATTCTACCAAGAACAAATCATGCTTGAAAAGAAAAGTTGAATAGGACCAAAAAGCTATTATCAATTGTCTTACATCAAAAAGCAATCTTTCGTTCATTTTAAGAAATCAATCTTGCTGTTTCTCCAAGGCTAAAATCTTTCTTTACAATAAACTCATCTTGCTTTTTATCTCTTTTTCTTCATTACAGTTGCAAAATTTTTCGTGAGTATCATCAATTAAGAACACACACCGTCATACTTATACCTCAATGAAATCAATAAATAGAGAATAGAGTGACTCAATATTTGTATCGTTATACACCTGTTTCTTTTTCATTCTAGCTACTCAGCTTTCTTTTGAAGATCAGATTCTCTTCATTTTGTGTTCACCAGCATTTCTGCTTTTTTCCAAAGCGGTCTGTTTCCACAATCCAGCGTGATAACAAAGGTTCTGTTTGAACTAAATGCGCTGGTTTGTTAACGATCGGAGGCTTTTTCCATCCTATGCAAGAGAACGGCACACTCTTTTGGCATCCCTCCAAGAGCGCGACAGAGGCTAAAAGGGGAAAGAGCAAAAGTTTCAGCATTAATTTTCTCACGATTTTGCAGCGCCGATATCACTTGCATCAAGGATCTTGTCCGTTCAAAGGAACGTCCATAAAAAAAGCTACTCAAAGCAATGACAATAACTAAAAAAATTACAAAACCCCATCGAAATAAAAAAATCACTATTGTTCTTTCCTCTCCCTATCAGCATACAAAACAACACCCACAATCATGGCCACAATCATAATACAGGCTAGAACCCACTGTACAGGACCATACCCTGCAACAAATCCTGTAAGACCTGAAAAAGATGCAATCAATGGTGCAAAAACTTCTGCTCTGAAAAAAGGCCTATTTTTCTTTGCTTCCACCTCTTGATAATTAGAAGAAACATAAGCGCCTTTAGCCCATAAACCAGCCTCAGCTGCACGTCGATTCACCAACCCCTGCACACGTTTTCCTCCCGCTTTTACCCATTTTTGCAATTCGGCTGGTACAGCTTCATAGTCTCCTTGATTCAGTTTCTTTAAGAGCGTAGAATCACAAAATGCCTTTGTTCCTATATTGTAACAAAATGATACAAGAGCTGCAAACTGTTCATCGGTTAAGGCCTGAGTAACTTTCTGTTCCACAGTCTGCTCAAATTGTCCCAAATCTTGTCGAAGTATAACCTCTGCTTCAACATGTGTAATCTCCATGCCATCTTGCACAACAGGGTTTCCTGCTTTTGCTGTATGTCCATATCCAATTGTCCACACGCCAGCAACATCTTGATAAGCCTTTAAGCGTAACCCTTCCCATTGTTTAACAAGTTCAAGTCCCTCTTTTGATATTTTTCGCATTTTTCTCATTCCATAAATTGCTTATAGGGTGATTAAAATCAATGATTTCCCCCTGATTATTACTCTTAAGCAGACGGTTAAGTGCTCATTTAATTTTCTTCATTTTTGAAAATAACCCCGCTTTCTCTAAGGAAAAGCTATGATTTTTCATTCCTGTTGTCAATTGTTTTTCCAAAGCTGTAATACGCTGTAAAAGTTGTATGTAGTTTTTTTGGTGTTTTTTATCTTCACGTCTTTTTTCTTGAAGGATTTGCTTCAACAACGCATTTAAAGGAGCATGCCCCATCCTTCCACTCGCATAGAGAACAACGCGAATATGGCTAGGATCATCAATATCAGCGATTGAAAATGGAAAGAGTGCCATTTTATTTTCTCCTTTATTCTTGTATTTATTGATATGCTATGAAAAAATGTTCTCTATTTTCACCAATAAATTACTCTGTCTTTTTCTCATTATTGAACAACCGTCAGAATCTCTTTTTTCAATAATTTTATAAACAAAACGCTTCTGATGAAATCCTCGTTATTCTTTCAATAATTCGTTGAAAGAATAGAAAATGTAAGATGAAAATCATTTTTTATTGCTAGACAACATTTTATCCCTGCAAATTATCTTTGCAAAAACACTCTTTTCAGGAAAAAACCAAGCCAATTCCCCATTTAAAAAGGCAGAATCTCTTAATTCTTTGCACAATTTTCTCTTCTGCCTCCACAATAACAGATTAGGGATACATCGATGCTTTCCTCCTTATCCTAAGAAGAAAGAATAACAAACAAAGGGAATCCTTTACGCAAAGCATCTTTGGCAGGAAGGCAAACTTTAGAAAGGGTATCTTTTTTTCTTCATCCATTGTGGTGTTTTTCAAGCGACTGCAACTGATATTTTCTCCTTCTCTGGAGGGAGAACAGAGATCCTCTACATGTTTTAACACAGAAAAATTTTATGCCTTAATGGCATAAATAACGGCCATATTCTTGGGACGTGTTTCATCTTCCCCTGTTTCATCGAGGGTTATTTTGTGAGTATGCTCTCCCGCATCGCTTGTATAGTGTGTTCTGTCATATCTATGTCTGATAAGTCCTCCCCCTCCTAGTGCGTCATTGACCGCTTCTAGTCCTGTATATGCGTGACCATGTTTTCCTGCTTTGTCTGTTTTTCCTGTATGGGTATGGGATTTAAAAGAGTCTTTTTGCATGCTCCCTAAAACACGATCTTTATCAATTCCTTTTCCACTATCCAATCCCCGTAAAAACATACCACGAAAATCGGGAACATTAAAGGTTGTTGTGCCATCTCCTTTTCCCCACACTTCTCCAATAGCCTCAAAAAGACTTGCATATTCCTCTCGTGCGTAGGCTTGACCATCACATAATAGCCATCCGTCCGAAATTTTTTCCATTGCGAAACATGCAATAAAGCCTGAAGGAAAAACAGTGACTTTAGGGACAAGTATGGCTGGATTTGTCAAATACCACCCTTCTTCTTTTTTTTCACTTATTTCCGAATAATAGATAAGCTCATAAAGCCCTTCCTTTTGGATTTCCCCACCGGTCAAAGGTTGGAGTCCCTCCTGTGTTCCCTTATAAATCGACTGAGAAGGCAATTGATTTAAGACAACACTTGTCGGTCCGACATTCGTTTCTTGAGCTTTAAATCGGAGCACAATACCATTTTGATAAGCTGCATAAGGAGACTTAGTCGTCAAATGAATAGAGGTTTTTTTCTCACTTTCTTCTTTCTCTTCAGCAGTGATAGTGAATTTAACCTCAACTGTTCCCCCGATATCGGATAAATACTCTTTGACGCGTTGCATCATTGCGCGAGCACTATCATTCACTGAGCTTGGAGGTTGTCCTTCAGCCCAGTTGATTATTTCGTCGGCACGAGCATTTTCAGCCGCGATAAGTGACCAATCATAAATTGAGCTCATAGGATTTATCCTTTTTTTGCAAACCACACCCAAGAAAAGAAAGAAGAAAGAAAGGCAAAGAATTTTTTCTTTGGTTTTTTGATTTTTTCTAATCCAAAACCGAGCTTGTTATAATTCACATGTAATAAATGTGTTTTTATATTCATATAAACGGCATCAGGATTCAAACGAATGAGATCTTGAGCAAGAACCCCGCGATAGCGTTGAGAATTTCCTTTATAATTAAACTCATAAAGAGGATAGCCTTTTTTTTCTCCTACAAGGACGATATTTTCTTTAACATTGACATCGGAAAGACCGATAATGCCTTTCAACAAGCCGAGCACACGTTGTGCATCACGCAAAGGATCCTTTGTAATTGCAGGCATAGTCGTGGCTTCTCCTGTTTTTGTTCCGTAATTACCGGCTGCTTTGGTTCCAATTTGCAACAATCGTTCCAATTGATTCCAGGCTTTATTATCTTGTTCGAGCCATTTTTCTTGCTCTACATCCAAAGCATGCTGCTTATTTGCATCTTGTACCATTCCCCCTTTTAAAGCATTACTTTGAGCATTGCTTTGTCCTTGATAGAAATTATTAGCCGCATTCACCTGATTTTGCGCCGAACGATCAATCATCTGATTAGCGTTGAGCATATGATTAACATCTTGATTATATTGTTGTGCGCTTGCCTGAGTTGCTAATGCTCCCAATTCATCCGTAAGCACACCGGTATGAGCTCCAGAGCCATAACGGCCTGCTCCTGCTATAGACTGATTGACAATATCGGATGTTTTATTCAGTGCATTGCTAAGGGCATCATTAAATTTGCTATTATTGCCCATCCAATTTCCAGCTGCCATATCAGAAAGATTTTGTGCACTTTTTGTGGGTTCTTTGAGCCATTCATTAAGTGCTGAATTATTATATTGATTGGCTGCGCTTTCTAAACCCTTAAGAGCATTTTGTGTTATCTCACTTAAATTAGCATGTCTTTCTCCTTGATAAACATTTCCCTCAACGCCTTTATTATACAAATTGAGAGCTTCAGAGGTTGCCTGTTTCAAAATATCTTCTGCCCACGAGGGTGGAGCATTCGTTTGTGTCGTTGTTTGAACTTGAGGACTTGTCCGTCTGCTCATGCGTTAAAACCTTTCTATAATGAATAAGATTGATAGCGTATCCGTGATGAACAAGCATTTTTGCCCACCCAGATCTTCCCAGTGTCAAAATTTCATCAGCCTTGATAGTCCGTGCCCATTGTTCGAGTTGACTAATCAACGGAACCAGTTTGATCCCTCCCTGACCAGCAAGGTCTAAAATAACAACACGTTTTTTTCCATCATGCGTTTTTTCAATTTTGGTTATCCCAAAAGCACTAAATTCAGTTCTATTTTTTAAGATCAGCCACAGCTGCACCTGCCCATCAATGATCTCTTCAGCCACATGCTTTAAACACACATCATGAGGAAACCGTTGGGCATATTTCCGCATAGCCGCATTAATAGCCTCTCTATAGAGAGCCATTTTTTCCCAAGGCCACTGATGCGTACAATGAAGAGAATACAAACTTTCATTATCTAAACCTTTATTATCTGAACGTTGTGTCACGATTTTAGCTTTTTTCTTCCAGGGTATAGCATCCCAGCTTCTTGATTTTGCTCTCGCCAAAAGTCTCTTTGCTGCTATACTCAACACATACCTTATCCCCATAAAACATCTCGCCGTTTATCTATAGCATTCTCTTGTGCACAAGAGCATAATCCTGTCATTAAATTTGCCCTATTTACACTCCACACATCACCAAAAAACAGCAGGGGCAATCCTATTGTCATGCTCCATTGCGACTCCTTCACACTTATGACCTTGATCAATAACCCACCGCATCAACCTCTTGTCCAGAGCATACTCACCCACATTAATCTTTATCCTAGAATCTTCACCACTCTAGTTTTGTGTCTTAGTACACTCTAACACATGAGCTATGCCTTTAGCCTGCTCAACGCACGCATTAACCTTATGCTAACGCACGCCGGCAGGCTTCAATTCAACATTGAAGCCAGTCACATGAGACCAATTGACCCCTTCCGGTATCCGAAGCTTAAAGCGATAAAACCGCGCTCTAACACGAGCATGAATTTGTCCTGTATGTGTAGAAGGTTGTCTTTCTGGCAACCAAACAGTTTCTTCCTCAAAGGCTTGACGAAAACGCATACCAATCGACAAATAAAATGTTTTACTATTCACCTGAGGCATAATATTTCTCACCCTGGTGACCATACCATTTGTCTGCCCCATTTCTTGTGAGGTTATCACACAAGCCATAGGGGATCCAGAAAATGATCCAAGCCTTCCTTCATGATCGAAGGCTCCCAGAATTGGTGTCTCATTTTGCCACACTTTACTATCGAGAGAAAAAGGTAAATCATCGAGGCTTTCTGAGACCCTATCAAGCCCTTCTAAGGTGTATCCGGCTAGAAAAATGGGTAAGACCATTTTGATATTTACAGTTGCTTTCGTCCACTTTTGCAATCCCCAATCATAGATCAGCAAAATCCGTTCTTGAATCGTTTCATCGGCATCGATAATCCAATAAACACGGTTATACACGCCATCGATTGCAGCACTCAGAGTAGACAATTGATTTTCTGAGATTTTTGCCACCATGGTTCGATCTACTTTTTCGAATCCGATTGGAGAGATTCGACCATCGGTAGTGATTTGGTAAAAACCTCCCTCATCGGCAAAGAAAGCCAGATCTCCCCGACAAACAATTGATTCAGCGTTTTTTGCTCCGCGTTTATCGTGTATTTTCTGGAAACTGAAGATGATTTTAGATCCAGGGATAAAAGAGCCAGCATAAATTGCAGAACGCATAAAGATCAATGGATTCGTTGTTTCTGTTGCGCCTTGAACATATCCTCCATCGGGAAAATCTTGATAATCGCAGCTTTTTTTCCCAACAGTCCAGAACTCAGCATCATTCAAGCCAGACCAATGGACACGTCGTGGATGTTCTGGTAATTTCATGAGACAAACGAAATCGCCCCAAACGCGAACAATTCCTGCTTGCGGAGGATTCCCACCTAAATCTCTAAAATTTTTATCTTGATTAATATCAATTACTTGAGGTTTATCATTAGCATTAACAGCAATGACGTAATCGCCGAACAAAGCAAAAGACCAAGGTGCGTCAACATTAGCAAAATAAGATTTATCTTTATGCGTAATATCTTTCCACTGCAAAGTTGTATTATTGAGCTGATAGATTTTTCTCTCTGTTCCAACAATAATCGATACACCATTTTTTGTTTTGACAGCGATGGCACCTAAAATAGTCCCCGGACAGGGCTCTGAGAATGGACTAAAACTTGGCATCGGAATATAAGAGCCATCTGCAGGAAGCACATTGACAAGCTCATCGGTAAAGAGACTATTGATATGAGCAACATCGGGACGATAATCCGCAAGAGAAAAAAAAGCCATTTAAAACCCCGTTGAAAGAATATTAGAGCATCCTTCGCGACGCGATGTTTCGTAACGCAAGAGTTGGAGCTGTTCTTGAAAATCGTTAAACGCGACAGCAGCACATTCAGGATCTTTGAGAATATTTTTATAGAGTTCGTATTTTGCCCGTGCTTTAATCAGATCGAAAGCATAAACAAACCAAGGATTCTCATCTTGCAGAGTGAGAATATCGGAAAAGTGTGCTGATCTCCAAAAGAGACGAACAGTTTCAACAGTCTCAGGTGTTGGGAAGAGTCCGATTTGTTGATCCAAAAAAGTATAGAATACGGGTATTCCTTGGGCTGAATGATTTTTATATTCTTTTTGGGCTTTTTTAAACGATTTATAAAGAAGGGGTATTGGCCTTGCTTCTTTTTGCTCAAGGAGCAAAGACTCAATAACCATTGCTGTCTCAAGAAAAGCGGTATCTTCGTATCCATACCATGTTTTTCCGCTTTGTGTTTTGAAGCGCATTTCCCCCATTTTATTGAAGAAAAAGGGTTCCTGCTCACATAAGCGAAGAGCAGTTAAAATAGAATCTTGAATTTGAACAGAATATTCGGCTGTTGTATCATCGATTTCATCTTGAATCAGCGCTATCATTTGCCCAAATGTTTTGGCATGATCAGAGAATTTTGATACCAACGAATAAGATTTAGCAGAAGATTTTGTTAAAGAAGATCCAGGAATAGGCATGAGTGCTTCTCCTTTTTATTTTGTTCCCTCCCAAAGATCTAAAAACTGGGAGGGAATTTTACAATTTTTTTAAGAAGATACAGCATATGTTGAAATTACAATGGTTCCAAAATCCTGAGCTCCCTGAGAACCACTTCCCGAACTGAAGCGTGTTTTTTTCATGCCAATAATTGTTTTTGCGGCAACGCCAAATTCACGTTCATAGTCAAAGAGCTCTTCCACCAATTTATAGCGTGTAGCACCCCGATCTTTACCGAAAGCGATAACAGCACTTTGTGCCCCTAATAAAACGGCACGACGTACATGAGGGATCATAGTTATAGCCTTAGGATCGTCAGTCAACGAGCCTACGCCCTCTGTGATATGCGCTGCTTCTCGTAAGATGACCCCATTATACATGCCCAATGATCCATTATAGATGGGATTTTTCAAACGACTTCCATTGTAAACTGCCTTAGTAATATCGAGCCATTGCCCTGGCTCTGTATTAGTTCTCAATTGTGTAACTTGTGTTGGATGGAGATAAAGGACATAAACATTTTCTCCATCGACACGCACAGGTCTAATTTTTGGATTAGCAAGTTTAGCGCGCTCTACAGCTCTATCAATCAGCTTAAGAGTAAAGGTATCGGTTGATTTAAGATCTGCATCTTTTGTTTTTCCATTAGGACGCAGTATCCGTTTATCGCTTGGTTCAGTTGGTTTATTAAATCCGTAATGCACAGATCTCAGCGTTATAGTTCGTCCTTCAAAATTGATGTTATCGGCTGTAAACCCACACACATGAAGAAAGAACATCAGACTCAAACGATCCGCATACCAATCAACAAGTGCATTTTTGGCTTCTGTCCGTAAATTATGTAAAATTCTCTGCTGATCAATTGTGCCTTCATTTTTAACACGGACAGCATGAGAAAGTTCATTAATTTGCAAACGATCATTAAGGAATTGTAAATCTTCTTCTTTTCCTTCAAGTTCTTGTCCTTCAGTAACTCCCTCACCAAACAATTGGACGCGTAAACCAAAACTAATAGAATCTCCATGAGCTTTATTGGTTTCATCTTTCAATTGAATAATACTATTGGAATCTCTTCCAATAAGTGGTGCAATAGAAATTGCTTTTGAGACTTCTTGATTAAGTAATTTCGACCATGTGCGTACAGCCAGTGGATGATTAAGTCCGATGCGAGTCACAGCCATTTTCCCCCTCACAATTTTTGATATAAAAAAACCGGCATTATACCGGATGTTTCTTTTTTCCTCTTCTGATGCTCAGAACAGAAAGTCTTTTTTTAGTGTCTTATTTCTTTAGTATTTTTCCTCTTTTTAAAGCCCTCCCCCACTCATTAAATGGTTAAAAGCGACTTTATTTTTTGGATTATCGATCCAAACATTAAATTCCCCCTCGGACATCTTATCGAGAAGATCCAAAGAAATTGGCCCGTTGGGGCTCAAACCATTATAAGCTGCAAGGGTACGAGCAGAATTCTGCCTTTCCTGAATATCTTTTTCCCCCCATACACTTTCTTGTAAGCTTTTTGTTTCCTCAGTTTCGTTAGTCCCCTGTATAGTTTCACCTTTATGGTTTTGTGGTGTTGTATAACCAATAGTCTGTGCAATTGTATAAATCACTTCGGCAGGATTTTTATTTTTTTCACGACAATCCTGCACAATCTTTTTCAATTCATCCCCGATCATAGCATCAATCACTTTTGGATCTGTTAGTTCAGGATAAAGAGCAGCACAAGCAGCCAATTGTTTTGCACGCATTTCATAAACAAAATCAGCGGCTTGATTAAAATCGCTATGTGTTTTTTTGACAGTCTCCACAGACTGATGAAAAAAAGACTGCAACCGCTCTGCTTCTGAAGACTCCTGCACCTGCGGCGAAACAGTCTGTTGAGCCTCCGACGTTTCCTGTTTATTTTGAAGGATCTGTCCAAGCCATTGGAGATAGCCCATAAAATCTTTTTTCGGATCTGGTGGTGCTTGCATTGGCTCTTCGCCCTGAAACTTTTCCCTTTGATCACCTCCCCTTTCCTGCCCCAGTAAGACTGTTTCATTTTCATCGTCCTCTTCTGCCAGGACATTGCCGACTTCGTCTCCCCCAGAATCTCCTTCCACACTCTCTTCTGTTTTTTGCAAAGAATGCTTTTCCCATATGTGCTGTTCTTCTAATGTTAAAGTTTCTTCATTCATTATGTTTTCCTTACTTGCCTAAAACAGTAAAACGCCCCTCTTTCACGCAGAGAATGCATACAGTAAAATCACCTTTAAAACCTACAGAACAAACTCGACCTCTTTAGCCCCAAATCTGATATTTATCTGTCATGTCTTAAAAGAAAGCTCCTTCTAACCATCCTTCTGATATCACAATCTCTTCATCTTCCATGAGATGAATCCCCTATGCTTCAAGCAAGAGGCGCATAACTCTGAACATTCTTTCTTCATATATATTATTGAATAAATGCCCCTCTCTTATGCAGAGAACGCATACAGTAAAATCATCCCACAAGGTTCTGTAGAGCTTGTGCAATTCGTACACCTTCTGCTCCTTCTGGGAGTTGTTGGAGACCTTGTTGCTCATTGAGCACTTGACTGTTCTGCTGTGCTTTGAGTGCAATTTTATGAATAAGCGACGCAGGTAAAGGTGAATAGTGCAGAAAATCGAGCATAATCTCTGGTGTTACAAATTGTTGCATAAGCGGCAACAATTGCATAATCACAGAAAATGTTCGTTCTTTTTCATTCGTGCTTGTTGGCGCATCGTCTACCACAATATCATATTCTAAACTTGTGACCATTTCTCGTGTAAGGGGCACATATTTAGCATTCTCTTCTCCAGCAATACGGATCAAACGACCATCAGAAAGATAATTTTGGATAAGATAGAGAATTATTTTCCCCTGTCGTTGTCGATAGCGACGTAACCCATCAAAGAAGGCAGCCAAAAGATTGAGCGAAGATTGCCGGCGTTTTTCTTCGAGTATACCTGGTTGATTGACAGAGCGTGTTCCAACAAATTCAGGAGATAATCCTGTCACCTGAGAAATCGCTCCTTTTGCTTCATTAAAGAGTTGAAAAAAGCCATTTGGAAACTGTGCAACGGGTTTTGGTTGTATTCTTCCAGCAGCCACAGCACCATTTTTTAGCCAGGTAATACTATCGGCTCTTGCCCAGCTTTCTGTGGCTTGTCGATCATCATCGAAAGCATCCCGCTCTGCCATGACTCCGCCTTTAGATTGACTGTTGAGCAAGTGCATAACTTGACTAAAATATTTATTAGCCCAACGTTGAGGATCTTTAGTTGGACGGACGATTCCATAAAATTGTCGACTTAATTTATCGAATGTCCCAGTAATACATTCCCACCCCAATTGATGAGAAGGCACCAATGGTCTATCGGGTGCCTCAAGCAATTTTTTCCCCAAGAAAGCGCGTTTAACAACTTTTTTTGTCATTCTTGTTGCGGGAAATTGTGGAAATTCTTTTTTGATAAGTTGAAAATCCTGTTCAGAATACTCAGTAAACCGTCCTGTTTGAGGATTAAGAACCTTATAGATGACTTCGCGTTCGAACCACCGGCATTCAGCTAGTGTGACCATTTTAGAGCTTTGCAAAATGCTCTCACCACCATCAAGGCTTTCATTTTGGTAATCGTCATTACCATAGCTATGAACACTCATTCCCGTTTGCTGTTGCACCCAATCCGCATTTAGCTCACTCCAATGCACATTGGGAAACATTTCTTGCGCTATATCCAGTGGCTTTTCATCGATATACCAAACCCGCTGAGCATCAATAAGATTAGGCTTAACGGCGCTTGTATCCCAAACCATCTTCATAGGATCGAGCCGTGCAATGACGGGTTTTCCCCTAGGATCTTCTTCATAATCGAGCCGAGTATCGGTCCATCCCATACCACAAATAACAGTATCTTGAAAAGCGTCGGAGTCTTCATATTCACCATGAGCCTCATCGCGAAACCATTCTGCCGCTCCAGTAAGGATTTGATTAGCGATAGCAGCGCCTTCTTGTCGTGGAATAAATTGAACATGGCGTTTATTATTGCGTTCAGTTCCGACGACAGCATTAATCAAAGGCGCAACACGATTAAATGTCATGACGGGTCTGTTTTGTTCGCGCAAGGCAGCAAGATCTTGTTCATTCCACTGTCGACCATTGTAAAAATCGTAATCTTCTTGAGCATTTTTTCGCCATTGCTCGACATGAACAATATCCTCTTGATACCACTTAACAAGCTTTTGAAAGAGCGCCTGATGTTCGAGGGTTTCAATTGAATTAAGAGAAGCAGTCTGCATATTCATTAAAAAGCCATCCATGATGTTGTAGAAGAAGAAGAACGTGACCGATAAACATCTCGTTTTTTTTGAGCACTGGGCTGTTCATAGGCCACGCATAACAGCCCAAAACTATCGGCCCCATGGCTTGCCCAATCGTGTTCAGCTCCCAAACCGATATTGCGTTGTTCATCGCGTTTTTCGTGATACCAGGCAAGGGCTTTTCGCCCAGCCATTGTTGTCTCTCGATTAAACCATATAGCAGGGAATAATCGTCTTACAGCTTCGATACGCATTTTGACAGCACCGACACCTTGATTAGGAATAATTTGGGTACGAAAACCAGCCTGTTGGAGCGCACTTTCAAAACTGACATTATAGACGCGATCTTTTGTGGCACCATCATGAGGCAACACCATCAGTGCTTTTTCATAGCCTTTGTGACAGATCCATCCAATATGCTCTGATAAGGGTTGTCCTTGTGCTTCATAATAATCGAGAACACGAATTTCGCGTCCGACAAATTGAGCCACCCATAGAGCCGTTGCATCAGCTTTAGCACCCGTTCCACCGATATCCCAAAAGATTTTAACCTGGATCAAAGGATCACGTGGCACTGTAGTAATACGCCCCTCTTGTTCTGCTTCAAGCAGCAATTTTTGGTAATAAGCCCCTTGCATTGCCAGCAGATACTCCCCTTCCCAAATATGTTGATATTGTTCAGGTCTTTGTTCTAAATCAGCTGTTCGATCGCGATTAAGCTTTGCAGGAAATTTTGGATTATCGCGCCAATTGATTTCAACGCCTTTGATATTAGGATCTTTGGTAAAACGGAATCGTTTTTCAACGGCAGCATTTTCTCGGCAGGGGTTCCATGTCACCCATAATTCAGAATGCCACTCTTTTCCCTCTTCTCTTAGCGTTGGAATCAGGACTTGCCAAGCGGCATCGGTCACAGGTTCTGCCTCATCCACCCAACAGAGCAGAATACGCCCCATAGATTTAACGCTAGCGATATTGCGGTCAAGACCAGCAAAAGCATATACGATACGGCCATCTTTTGACCTGATATATTTATCCCCAACTTCATAATAGTCGCTTAAAAAGGAATAGGATTCGATAGCACGTTTAATTTCTTCGAGAGAACTTTCAGCCAATGAATTTTGGAATTGCCTTGCACAGAGGATAATGCCTCGTTCTCCGGTTTTGCCGTGACGATAACCAATCACAGCTGTCATTAAAGCAAAGGAGCGTGTTTTCCCTGATCCCCTTCCTCCCCAAGCAGCACGAACATCAGCTTTTCCGCTAAAAACAGGAATGAGTTTTGGAATCAAGGCAATCTGAGCGGTTGTCATTGTGCACTATAACCCTTGTTAACCGACAGAACTTTCTCTCACTATGGAACACTGTATGATCCTCTTCAAAGAGGACACTTTTCAAAAGAGATATCTGCTCTCTACGAGATCCTTGTCCATAAGACTCTTGATCCAAAAATCATAAAACATAATAACAGTTACCCTGAAGAGTAAAATTTCATTCCTTAACACAAAGAATTAAGCTCCAAGAACATTTAGAATACTCTAAGTTTATTTGACATACTTAACCTTTGTTTACAAAAACAATAATAAATACAAGCTGAAGAAGCTGATAAGAAATAAAGGACGCAAGAAAATGCAAAACAAACAGCTAATAAATGACGATTTAGAGATTACCTAAGCCATACCCTAAAATATAAATCACTCACGATTTTTTTAAAAATTCTTCGCATTTATACGCTGTTATGGATACATTCAAGCATAAAAGACCTGAAAACTACACCACCTGCATCAATTGCTGAAAAGAAGGCATATATTTCTTAAAAATCAGGGAATAGAGTATGGTTTAGGTAATCTCTAAATCGTCATTTATTAGCTGTCTGTTTTGCATTTTCTTGCGTTCTTTATTTCTTGTCAACTTCTTCAGCTTGTATTTATTATTGTTTTTGTAAACAAAGGTTAAGTATGTCAAAATAAATCCCGAGTGTTCAAGACATGATTGGATCATTCAGATTTACCAATATTAGGAACCATCAGTACAATCTCAACGAAATCCGATCCTCTTCAAAAAGGATAGATGACACAAAAACAGTGCTAGCCCCCCTCCCTGTTTCTTAACTATCGATCCATAAATCCTTTACAGCATCGAAAAAAAGTCACTCTTAAGGCGTATAATTCCATTCCTCAACATAATCAGGAAGATAAAATAGAAACATCCATAGGAGTGCTGGCATAATCAAATGCAGTAATCGAAGACAGTATAAATACTAATAGGAGATAACGAAGAGAGTAGTATCATCAACAACAGCAAAGAGCCAATGAAAAAGCTGAGGAAGAATTTAACATTGAATGAAAGATTAAACCAAAAATAACGCAAAAATTATCTAAACCATTCCCCAAATAGAGAATTCGTTTATGACCTATCAAAAAATTCCCTGCACTCTTTTATTCATTTTTATTGATGCATTTCACTCTGCCCAGACATAAAAATCTTTTTTACACATGTCCAAAAGATCAAAACACAGAGCACCTCATAACCATCTCTGAAGAGAAAGATTTTCATTCACTTCTCCCTAATTTATTAAAAGAGATTTGCGTTATTTTTGGTTTAATCTTTCATTCAATGTTAAATTCTTCCTCAGCTTTTTCATTGGCTCTTTGCTGTTGTTGATGATACTACTCTCTTCGTCATCTCCTATTAATATTTATACTGTCTTCGATTACTGCATTTGATTATGCCAAAATATTGACTTACAGCGCTTCGAAGAACCCTTCTTCTAATATTTTTATATCTCACCCCCTAGGTTTCATTCCCACGAAACCCTTTGTAAGGCTTATCACTCATTGTCTCATTGGAAAGCATTGGTACAATCTCAACACGCGAAATAACCTTTGTCTTTTCCTCATCTTCTCCTGTCACTTGCAAAGGCAAAACTTTTGCTAACAAAGAAAAGAAAGGAACAGGATTATTGATCGCATGATAACAAAGATAAGAGACCAATCCATCACGACCATACTGATTACCGGCCTGTTCAGCTGCAGTAAGGAGTGCTTTTTTGAAAATCTTTGTTGTTTTATTCACTGTTCCCTTTGGTCGTCCTCTTCCCTTCAAAGCAAGAGAATTATCCTGTATCATTAGAAAGTTCCTTTTTCGTATCCAAAACCTTAAAGTTTGTTAAAAAATGTTTTCATGACAAGCCAACAATACTCCCCAATATCCTAGAGAACAGAGTAAGATGCTGTATTGCTCTGCAGTGGCTAGATGATAAAAAGTAATGAAATAAATTTTAGCCTTTTTAAAGTTCAGTATGACAGAAAAACCAATGGAACAGGGCTCTTATTCAAAAAAACAAGCCTATTCTACAGAACAAAGGTTATTCTTAAGAGAAGAAGGAGTGCTTTGTGCATGAAAAAATTACATTTTTTTCTTAAGAAATGCTTCTTAAGGGATGCCATTGGATAATGGTAGATTTTCTTTATGGTTTTTAAAGAGGCACTGTGGAGTCTTTTAGCCTTATTCATTGTTTTCTTTGTAGAGAGTTATAGGTCGTGTCAGAACAAAGTATGAGTGATAGAAGCTTCTGTTTCATTTTGCTCAATATATGAAAGAGCATAGCTATAATTTTAATAAATCGTGCATTAAAATAAGTTAATGACAGCGTGTGATAAAAACGCTTCTCTCAACAAACTTTAAAGTTTTGATACGAAAAAGAAGACACCTTGATTGTAAAAAACAACTGTCTCTTTTTCAAGAATGCACGATTTATTAAAATTATAGCTATGCTCTTTCATATATTGAGCAAAATGAAACAGGAGCTTCTATCACTCATACTTTGTTCTGACACGACCTATAACTCTCTACAAAGAAAACAATGGATAAGGCTAAAAGACTCCACAGTGCCTCTTTAAAAAACCATAAAGAAAATTTATTATTTTTTATGTTGCTTCTTAAGCGTCTTATAATTGCCTCTGACAATTATAATCTGTTGCAATTACACCCCCACAACAGAAAAGCCCTCGCTGTTTTTGTATAAGCAACGTAAAAGACTTAAATAAAGACGAAATTGTGATTATGGATCTATAGTAGCTGTTTAGATTCACCTTGTCAAGTTTTATTTTATTCCTCTGCCATTTTACGGTTTCAAGTGTTTATTTTTCGCTTTCTGTTTCAGAGGAAAAGATCAATTGCTCTCCTTCTTTTGTAATTGTCACAATTGTATTATCATGAATTGTACCCTTTAAAATGCTTTCCGCGAGAGGATCTTGAATTTCTCTTTGCATCATTCGCTTTAATGGCCGCGCCCCATAAAGGGGATCATAGCCTTTATGGGCAAGCAATGTTCGCGCTTCTGGTGTGATCTGCAAGGTAATTTTGCGTTCATTGAGTAAATTTTGTAAATGTTGGATTTGAAGAGCGACGATTGCTTCGATATCTTTCCGCTGTAATCTTTGAAAGAGAATAATTTCATCGACACGATTAAGAAATTCTGGTCGGAAAGCAGCTTTTACCACTTGCATCACTTCATCTCTTGCTTGATGTGTTATTTGCCCTTCCGGCAATGTGGTCAAGATTTCAGCACCGAGATTAGAAGTCATAACGAGGACGGTATTTCGAAAATCGACGGTTCGTCCTTGACTATCTGTCAAACGTCCTTCATCAAGTACTTGAAGAAGCAGATTAAAAATATCGGGATGCGCTTTTTCAATTTCGTCAAATAAAATGACCTGATAGGGTCTCCGTCTGACAGCTTCAGTGAGGAGACCTCCCTCTTCATATCCGATATATCCTGGGGGAGCACCAATCAAACGCGCTCCAGCGTGTTTTTCCATATATTCGGACATATCAATCCGCAACATAGCCTGAGCATCTTGAAACAAAAAAGCAGCGAGTGCTTTTGTGAGTTCAGTTTTTCCAACACCTGTTGGCCCTAAGAACATAAAAGACCCGATAGGACGATTAGGATCTTGTAATCCGGCACGCGCGCGTCGTACAGCACGTGCAATAGCATGTACAGCTTCAGCCTGTCCTACTACTCGTTTTCCGATTTCGTCTTCCATCCGCAATAATTTTTCTCGTTCACCTTCGAGCATCCGATCAACAGGGATTCCTGTCCATCGTGAAACGATTTGTGCAATATGTTCGGCCTTAACAATTTCTTCGACGAGATTATTTTGTTGGTCATCATTTTCAGCAACATTAAGTTGTTTTTCGAGTTCAGGAATGACACTATAGGCGAGTTCACCAGCGCGTTGGAACTGTCCATTTCGCTGTGCAATAGCCAAAGCATTTCGTGCTTCTTCGAGTTGTTTTTTCAGATCAGCAGCATAACCTAATTTTTGTTTTTCGGCCTGCCAAGCTTGTGTCATTTCTGCTGAGCTTTTTTCCAATGTTTCGAGTTCAGCTTGAACGATTTTCAATCGTTCTTTTGCTGTGGAATCAACTTCTGTTTTTAAAGCTTCCTGTTCGATTTTCAACTGCATGATACGTCGATCAATTGCATCGAGTTCTTCTGGTTTTGAATCGACCTGCATTCGCAAACGTGCGGCTGCTTCATCGATCAAATCGATTGCTTTATCAGGCAAAAAGCGATCTGCAATATAGCGATGAGACAATCGTGCAGCAGCAATCAAAGCACTATCAGCCAAGCGTACTTTGTGATGTTGTTCGTATTTTTCTTTGATTCCGCGCAAGATAGAGATACTGTCTTCTACAGTTGGCTCAGGAACAAAGACGGGTTGGAAACGTCGCGCTAAAGCGGCATCTTTTTCAACATATTTTCGATATTCATCGAGCGTTGTTGCCCCTACACAATGGAGCTCACCGCGGGCAAGAGCGGGTTTAAGCAAATTGGAAGCATCCATAGGCCCATCGGATTTTCCGGCTCCTACAAGATTATGCAATTCATCGATGAAGAGAATAATTTGTCCATTTTCGGCTTGAACGTCTGTGAGTACAGCTTTCAAACGTTCTTCAAACTCGCCTCGATATTTTGCTCCGGCGATAAGCGCTCCCATATCGAGAGCATAGAGTTGTTTATCCCGCAATGTTTCGGGAACATCACCATTGACAATGCGGAGAGCTAATCCTTCAACAATAGCGGTTTTTCCAACTCCTGGTTCTCCTATTAATACGGGATTATTTTTGGTCCGTCGCGATAAAACTTGAACAGTTCTTCTAATTTCTTCTTCTCGTCCAATCACAGGATCGAGTTTTCCCTCTCGTGCTTCTTTTGTCAAATCACGTGCATATTTTTCTAAGGCTTCATATTGGCTTTCAGCATGACGACTTGTTGCCACCTTTCCTTTTCGCATTGTCTTGATGGCTTGCTCAAGAGCCTGAGCTGTTACTCCCCCTGTTGTCAAAATATCGGCTGTTTTTGCATTTTTCTCGAGGAGCAAAGCTTGTAGAGCGCGTTCTACTGTTACAAATTGATCACCTTCTTTTTGGGCGATTTCTTCTGCTTTTGTAAAAACTTTTGCTAAAGGCTGAGACATATAGAGCTGTCCATTTCCGCCTTGTACTTTTGGCAAAGCATCGAGAGCTTCTTTGAGCTCTTTTTGAATAGCTGGCAAATTGCCTCCTGCCTTTTGGATCAAAGAAACTGCCAAACCTTGACTATCTTCCAAAAGCACTTTCAAGAAATGTTCAGGCATAAACTGTTGATGATCAGAAGAAAGAGCACTGCCTTGCGCTGCTTGTAAAAAACCTTGAAGCCGTTCGCTATATTTTTCCAAATTCATTTTTTTTCTTTCTCTTTGCCATTACAGACTCTTTGTCTTCACGAGTTTGCACTTTACCGCTGAATGTCTCTTTTCAAGCACCTTAACGATCTTCTACACACCCATAAACAACAATTTATTTTAATCATAAGGAAATATGGGAACATCCTCTCGCTATAGCAAGAGGAAAACAAAACCTCATCTGAAAAGAAAAGCCTTTTCCCCTCCACAGAGCTTCCCCATGGCTTCTCCCAACATCCCCCACATTCTTTCCCACAGAGCGTCCCTCATGCATGCTCTTACAATTATTTTTAAGAGCATCATAACACTAGATTAAAGAAAAAAATTATACTGGAATATCTCCTTTTTTCTATTTTATTCTGAATATATCGCAAGCATAAGACTCATTTTACCGAAATCCAAACTGGATATAACAAGCATAGAAAAGCGCATAATGTAATACTTTAAACGTTTCTACCCAATACTCTTATAGACTGATATCAAGCGCATTTGTACCGTTGTTGTTTTGGGACGGATAAAAGGAAGAAAATAAAAGAACAAACAGAACACTGACTCATATTTTCGAGACAACTAACGCAAATAGCGCTTATATAAAGCATTCACGCCCTGATAGGAGTAAAGCGATCCGTTAAAAATCTAAAAGCCTTTAATTTTAGCTACAAATATAGTGGTAGCACAAGGGTAGCATAAGGGTAGTCATTTTCCCTTTTGAAATATTCTTATTTTCATTCACTCTTCTTCATCAGTTTTTTGAGGTGGCGGAGGCAAAATATAGGCCCCAGAAAGCCAACGGTTTAGATCGATTGCACGACACCGCGCTGAACAAAAAGGATAAGAATCCTGCTGAGACATTTTTCCACATTCTGGACAAGGGCGTGATGGACGCAGATTATTTTTTTGCAATGGTGGTTGATATATTTCTGTTTTTTTTTCGTCTTTCCTGCGCTGTTTCATTGTTTTTCAAGACGCCTTTTTTTCTGCAAATTCTTGTTTCTTTTGCTTGTACCCATTAAATTTCCGCCCATTTTGTCTTATCCACAAAAATTTTTGTCCCAATGATTAAGCAATGGATACTGATAAGCCATTAAGAGATCCATTGTTTCAGCTAAAGGGAGTCCCACGACATTGGAGTAAGAGCCCTTTATATTTGTCACAAAAGCCCCGGCTTTTCCTTGAATGGCGTATCCCCCGGCTTTTCCTTCCCATTCTCCAGAAACCATATAGGCCTCCATCATTATTTTAGTTAACCGTTTAAACCGCACAGAAGTTTCAACCAATTTGCTTTTTATTTTTCCATGTTCATTCAAGAGACACACAGCACTATATACCTTATGAGCTCTCCCTGAAAGGAAGCGCAAACATTCGTATGCTTCCTCTTCTCCCTCTGCTTTAGGAAAAATGACACGCCCCACTGCCACTACCGTATCTGCGGCTAAAATTAAATATTTTTTTGGATTATTTTTCTGATCTCTTAACCAATTTTCCTGTGCTGCGAGGGCTTTTGTTTTTGCTAAACGCTTTGCCAAATTTGCCGGATGCTCTCTTAATTTTGGCGTTTCATCAATATTGGTTGCATAAACAAACTCTGGATCAACACCTATTTGTGCGAGCAGCATTAAACGGCGTGGAGAAGCAGAAGCAAGAACCAAATTGATATCCATGATAGAACCCCTTTCACCAATCTTGAGCGCATACATTTTGTCCCAACATCCCCGCTTTATTTAAATTCTTTATTTTTCACACCTTTATATTTTTTATTTTGTGCCTCATCATTCGACCACTTAAAGAATTGCATATTCCTTAACTTAAATTTTTTACAGAATTTCATTGTGCAACAAAGTTGGCTAATGTGAGGAATATTAATTGATTTTTGATACAGAATTTTCCTTTTAATGATTATTTATAGCGATATGTAATTCGTCCTTTTGATAAATCATAAGGGGTCATTTCCACCATAATTTTATCACCGACTAAGACACGAATACGGTTTTTGCGCATCCTTCCGGCAGTATGAGCAATAATTTCATGATCATTTTCTAATTTTACGCGAAACATTGCGTTTGGTAAAAGTTCTGTAACAATTCCAGAAAACTCCAGCACTTCTTCTTTAGACATAAAAATTGATTTCCTTTTATAGCGTATGTCGTTGATTTTATATAATAAGTTATCGTTGTTTCTCCATATCTTATTTTTTTGATTTTGTGAACAGGGATTTAACAGAGAAAGAGAGATTTTCTTTATATACTGTTAGTGAGAGTATTTTTATTTTTTCTTCTCCTCACATTTAATTTCATATGGTCACTTTTCACGACAAAACAAAAGCCAAAACAAAAACCAATCTTGAGACAATAACTGTACTTTCTGTTCTTCACTTTTCTTCTTAATAAGACCATTATTCTATGGTTTTTTATTGATAGTCTGCTTTTTTTATCTTTTTTTCTTAAAAATTTACTTTCTTTTCTTAAAGGGAATAAAAATCTATTAATTAACTTTGCAAAAAAGCGATAAAACTTTTAAAAGCGATTGAATCGCCCTTTGACAATACATAAAGTACCCATTGCTAGAGAACTAAGCCTCTTGCGAAATGAAAAAGGAGATTAAATGGCTGAAAAATTGTATGACGTAGCACTTTTAATGGGGAGCCAATCTGATTGGCATACCATGCGCCATAGCTCAGATATTTTAACTCACCTTGGCATTTCTCATCTCACACAAATCATTTCGGCGCATCGCACACCTGAACGGCTTTACCAATTTGCAAAAGATGCAAAAGCTTCTGGTTTTAAAGTTTTGATTGCTGGCGCTGGAGGAGCAGCGCATCTTCCTGGTATGTTGGCATCTCTTACACTTTTACCTGTTTTTGGCGTTCCGATTCACTCTCAAGCTTTATCGGGTCAAGATTCTTTGCTTTCGATTGTACAAATGCCGGCAGGTGTACCGGTTGGCACTTTAGCAATCGGCAAAGCAGGAGCAATTAATGCAGCTCTTTTATCTGCAGCAGTTCTTGCGGTTTACGATGATGTTTTATCCGAACGTTTACAGCACTGGCGTGCAGAACAAACAGCCAACGTAGCAATAACTCCAACGATGGAAAGTGAAGATATCTTATGATAATGTTGTTTTATCCAAATATTTACAGCAGCAGCATAAAAAAGGAACAACTCACGTAGCAACAACTCCAATGATGGAAAATAAAGATGTCTTATTATTTTGAAGACTTATATTCTGACAAAACTATTGGCCTTCTTGGAGGCGGTCAATTAGCGCGAATGTTAGCGCTTGCAGCAGCGGAATTTGGTTTTAAGACGGTTGTTCTGAGTCCTGAGATTGATTGTCCTGCATCTCAAATTAGCACAGAGCATATTCTTGCTTCGTATGAGGATGAAGCAGCGTTAACACATCTTCTTTCCGTTTGCAATGTGATAAGCTATGAGTTTGAACATCTCCCTTTGCAAACAGCAGAGTATATTGAACAAAAAAGTTATCTTTATCCTTCTTCTCAGATTTTGAAGATTTCACAAGATCGCGTTCTTGAGAAAAAATTTCTGAACGATCATGGGATTCGAACGGCTAAATGGTATGCGGTTCATGACCGAAATTCTCTTATTGAGGGTTTATCGGCCTTGGGGGGGAGCGGTCTTTTGAAGACGCGCCGTTTTGGTTATGATGGCAAACATCAAATTGGTCTTCACCATCCGAGTGAAGAAATCATCGATAAAGCTTTAATTGCACTTGATCATCAACCTCTCATTTTAGAAGAGATTGTTCCCTTTTTGTTTGAAATATCTGTTATATCGGCATCAAATCCTCAAAAAGAGCATGCTTTTTATGATTGCTGTGAAAATCAGCATAAGAGCGGCATTCTTTATAAAACATTTGTGCCTTCACGCGCTTCACCCTTGCTCCAAGAAAAAGCACAAGAGATTAACGCTCAGATTATGGATATTCTTGATTATGTTGGTGTTCTTTGTGTTGAATTTTTTGTTTTAGCCAATGGAAATCTTTTGGTTAACGAATTAGCTCCTCGTGTGCATAATTCGGGTCATTGGACGCAAAAAGTATGCATTACTTCACAATTTGAACAGCATATCCGTGCTATTTGTGCTCTTCCTTTAGGGGACACCTCACGCCATAGCAATTGTGAGATGACAAATCTTCTTGGGATGAATTTGAAAGATTGCCAAAGTTTTTTACAGCAAAAATCAACATCCGTCCATTTATATGGCAAAACTCTCATCAAACCAAAACGCAAAATGGGTCATGTCATTCAATTAAAGGGACCAGCAACAAAATCTTCCCAAGCAAAAGAATAAAGCCCTCAGCAGATTTTCTTAAGTAGAGAAAGAGAGCACTTCCTAAACCTCTCTCTCTTCTCCTACAACGATGCCTTCTTGCTGCAAAGTTTTCTCTTCTGCAATTCCTTACCCCAAAACTGCGTAATCAATATTGGATTAATCCAGCTCTCTTTTTCAAAAGAAATCACTCTGTAGCTCTCATACAAAAATATCAAATAAAATCATCTTCTGACAAAGCAGATATTTATCCAGTGAATCTCAAACAGATATCGAAGATTTTATAAAAAAGTGGTTTGTGCTATTTCTCATTTTTTGGATACCTTAAAACAGTGAAACATAAAAAAATTTAGAGGGGAGAAATCAGTGAGCAAAACACAAATAGGCAAAAAACATTAGTCCTTTTTCTTTTATAGCGTCATATTTCTCAGGATAATACGAAGCATTATAGCGGCTATAAGCTTTCTTGCTCTCGTAACAATTCCTATTACAGTATCAATAATTGAAAGGAATTGGACAAAAGAACTTGTATATCTTATGCCTTGATCGCTTGTCTTCAGTTTTGGTTTTTTCCTTTTAATTTTCTTTTATGACAAACACATACGATGTCTGTCTTGAATTCTTCTTTCTATTCCACTAACAATGCTAACTAAAACCCCCTCTTGGGGAAACAAATGATCTTTAAAGAGGGGAAAAATGAAAAAGTTTATTTTACTTTATATAATGGCATTGTTTACATTAACTGTCGTAGGTTATGATAATCATCAAGAATCGGCTTAAGAACGCCTAAAGCATGCTGAAGAAAGTATAACTTTACAGATCGTGGACATGAATTTTAAGAGATAATCTAAAATGCAAGCTAAGTAAGAAAGAGATACCTATCTCTTTTCTAGAAGAAGTTTTACAAACACAAGTTGTTGTTATGACCCAGCAAGCTCAAGTTGAAGCTGAAAATACCTGTATTAAAATACCTGTATTAGAAGAAGAATTGAATGCACGATACACAGATTATGCGAAACAACTACGTGGTCATTAAAGTATCAAACAAAAGAGGAATTTAATCATGAATAAAGTCATTATCACAATACTCATCCTTTACACTGGAATTCTCGTTGCTGGTTGCGAAAAAACCTACAGCGTAGAGAATTTTAAGAAAGATGAAAAATTATTAAAAGAATGGATTGCTAAGTGTGGCTTCACAGAGAATTCTAAGAATTGTCAAAATGCACGGTTAGCGGACCTTGAGCTTAATACAGAACGTAGGAAAAAAAGTGAAGAGGAACGCCATCAATATCTAGAAGAATTTGAGAAAAAACAAAAAGAAGCTGTAACTCAAGAAGAAGAAACTGTAATTCAAGAAAAGAAAGCTGTAATTCAAGAAAAGAAAGCTGTAATTCAAGAAGAAGAAGCTGTAACTCAAGAAGAAGAAGCTGCAACTAAAGAAGAAGAAGCTGTAATTCAAGAAAAGAAAGCTGTAATTCAAGAAGAAGAAGCTGTAACTCAAGAAGAAGAAGCTGCAACTAAAGAAGAAGAAGCTGTAATTCAAGAAGAGAAAGCTGTAATTCAAGAAGAAGAAGCTGCAAACGAAGCTATAATAAGAGATATGCTTAAAAAACAACAAGAAAGAATAGATAATGATTTGAGCAATCAACTCAATCAGGAATAATCATATTTATAGATATTTGATAAAACGAGCACACACTGGCACTAGAAGATCTACAGGGCCTCACCGATATCGATAAGAGTTTGATGGAGCCCATTGTAACAATAATGGAGAGATTGGTTCGCAAAAACACGCCAATGATGCATTGTTCAAAACAATATCTACACATAACAAAAGGCATTGCAAGATGATTCACGTACTTTAGAACATCTGCAAAAAGCAGCCCAAGGAGCAGAAGGACAGTTACAGGCTATTGGTTACGCCAACCAATTTGCCAGCCAACAATCTAACCAACTTTTACAAATTCGCGCACTATTAACTGCTCAACAAACAGCTCAAGCGGCGAAGATGGCAGCTGAACTGGATGAAAAAGCACGTACTAACGCTAGAATAAAGCAACAGACTACCTGGGAATTTAAACCAAGTCCTCCAGTAGATTGGGGACACCCCTTAAATATGGAACAACCGAAAATCCTACAGACATACAATCTGAAGAGAAACAAGATACAGAGGAATAAGATATAGAAAAACAAGGTACTTAGTATGAGATACAAACTTACTGTAGGTTTTTTATAACAGTCGGAACAGTAATATTTGTTGATCCAGCAATGGCGCAACATGTTTCCAGTCAAGGAGTAATGGATGACGTATTGGACCATTTTCATGCCGCAACTTCTACATGGCACTTAGTAATTGGAGAAGCTGCATCTCGGCTATTCTGGGCATTGGCTACAATTTCAATGTAAAGACCTAGCATTGCAAGCACATGTAAGACTTTTCCAACCTGATAAGATTCTTTGCCTTTTTCTAAATCACGTATAAATCGTACACCACCCTCTGATGTAGCGGCTAACTGCTCTTGCGTTAATCCTTGTTTTTACGTGTATTTCTAACAATCAAACACAATATTTTTATTTTGGTCTTCATCATAATCATCCCTTTCGGAACGATTTTATTATTTTCTGTTTTTATTGCAGTAAAATAAACCTGTACGGGATGTTTTTATTCTGTATCTTCCAAAACCTCGTTTTTTAAGGTGAATACAAAACCTCGTTTTTAAGGTGGAGAAGAGGTCAAACGTTAAAAAAGCTTTGTAATTTTTCTTTTAGTGATGAAAAAGATTTTCAAAAAAGAGCGAATGTATTTTCGATGAAGTTAAGTGACCTCTTGCTTTCCCTATTTTTAGGACCTTCTTCTATCAACAATCCTAAAAGACCACTCTTTCGCCGTATAGAGCATACAGATAGAGGAGAGTATACTTGACAAAAAAAGGACTTCCTGTTATAAACTTAGAGTTTTCACTTGCCCATTATGTTGAGAAGTTTCAGTGTTTTTTACAACGAGAAATATTTTTTACAACAAAGGTGAGGAATATTTTTGTAGTGTCTTATATTTCAAGAGCATAATCTTCTTCTTTTAAGAAAATAACATTTTGCTCATAGTGTATGTAAACGGTGATGATGATGAAAATTAAAAATTCGCTCAAAGCATTCAAAGAACGTCACCGCAATAATCGGTTAGTCCGCCGTAAAGGTCGCGTTTATATTTTGAACAAAACGAATCCACGTTTTAGAGCCCGTCAGGGATAATGAGTTTAAAAAACAGATTTCAAGTTTCTGCTGTTTTTGTGTGGGCAGTGATTTGTTATATTCGTTTAAGGCTTGTCATTTTTTTAAAAGATGTTTTTTTCTTTTCAAGCTCTTTAAGACAGCAGAGCGTTTTTATTCTATTTTTCAGCAGTCTTTTTTTTCTTTCTCCCAGTTATGGACAAAGGCCTCCTTCTATACCGTTTGAAGAAACACCTTCTCCACAATCTCTTTTGCCTCTAGAGGATCTCATTCCTGATTTTCCTTCGACACAGTCTGACAGTTCTGCCTCATCAAGCTCTCGCTCAGGTGCAATTCTTCTTGACGATTATGCATTACAGCCTCACTCACATCAGTCTCTTGCGAGTGATCGTAAAGAGCAAGAGATTGTACGCCTTCTCAAAGAATTGAAATACTGTTCTAATGCTAAGGAAGCGAAAAATCTCAGCCGTCAACTTCAGCGTTTATGGTCACGCTCGGGCAATGAAACTATTGACCTTTTGATGACCTGGGCAGAACAAAGCATTATAGCATTGGATTATGGAGCTGCTCTTGATAGGATTGATTCTGTGATTTCTCTTGCTCCGACCTATGCTGAGCCTTGGGTAAAACGGGCTTGGATTCATATTCAATTGAGTGATTTTAAGCTTGCGATGTTTGATTTATCCCATGCTCTCAGGCTTGAACCTCGGCATTACATAGCCTTTCTTGAGCTTGGCATTATTATGGAAGAAACGAATCGTCCACATCTTGCGATAAAAGCTTATGAAACAGCTCTCTCTTTTTATCCACAAATGCAATTTCTTCATCGGCATCTTGATTTTCTTGTATCGCAACAATTAGATCAAGAAGTTTAGAAATTTATTATAAATAATTTTTTGTCTAGCCGAAAAGCTGAAACTATTCTATAATGCCCGAAGGTGTTCTGCGCTTCTTGATAGGAAATAACATATTCCTGAGGCCTTATTGATTTCCAAGGGAACTGTCCCTGAAAAAGCTCGTGGGCTTTTTCACACGGTGCCCACCTAGTAGACTAGGCACTCGGAATCAACTTTTTCCATCGGCTGTTGTGGTTCACCTTTTTGTATTTGTTTATGCTTTGGATATTGTTTGGTCTGATTATGCAATTATTGAGCCCCACTGATTAATGATGACACACTTCTCCCAAAGCACTTCTTCCTCTTTATTGATTCGCAATTCTTTGCGCCACTGGGGTTTATCGCAAAGAGACCATTTATCATTACAGGACCGCCATATTTTTTCACATCGCGCCTGTTCCCATGCAGTAAATTATCTTGACAAGAAAGTGAGTGATTTTTCAGGGATTATTTTTGGTGGTTATTGGCCCATTCGTTCGGAGATTGACCCTCGTCCTTTGTTTGATTTTATCACATCACGAGGGGGCGCTTAGCTTTACCAGCAGTTTGTGATTATACGACAATGGTTTTTCGCCGTTTTTCGCATGAAAGTGAATTAGAGCGGATGCATTTTGGCATTCTTTGCCCTGGCTCTAAACAGGCTATTGTTTTGCCGCATTTTATTTTTGTTCCTCTTTCTGCTTTTGATCGTCAAGGTCATCGACTTGGATATGGAGCAGGCTACTATGACCGGATAGTTGAAGATTTTCACATGCAAGGTCACTCTGTACATTTACTTGGTTTTGGTTTTTCATGCCAAGAAGTTGAATTCATTCCTCCAAGAACAGATGATCTTCTTTTACAGGGTATTTTTACAGAAAAAGGTTTTCTTGCCCTCTAAATTATGATTAAAACGCTTATGCGCTTTTTATTTTTAGGTGATATTGTTGGGCAAACGGGATGTAGAGCTGTATCCCAACTTCTTCCTTGTTTGATTGAACATTGGCACCTTGATTTTGTTGTTGTTAACGGTGAAAATGCCTCCAATGGTTTTGGTATTACACAGACAGTTTATCAAGATCTTTTAGCTGTGGGAGTTGATGTTGTCACAACAGGCAATCATGCATTTAAATGTAAAGAAACTTTGAGCTATGCCCCTTATAACGATCGTTTTTTACGTCCAGCGAATTTTGTTAAGAACACTCCTGGGAAAGGTTCCGGTTTATGGACAGCGAAGAACGGCGCTCGTGTTCTTATTGCGAATGTGATGGGCACTGTTTTTATGCCCTGCACAGTTGATGATCCTTTTCACACTGCCGATAAGATTATCACTGCGTGTCCTTTGCGTGAACAAGCGGACGCGATTATTTTTGACTTTCATGCGGAAGCGACGAGCGAGAAACAGTGTTTTGGCCACTTTCTTGATGGACGTGTTAGCGTTATTGTCGGCACCCATACACATATCCCAACGGCCGATGCACAAATTTTAGAGGAAGGAAGCGCTTACTTATCAGATGCAGGAATGTGCGGTGATTATAACTCCTCTTTAGGAATGGATAAAGAAGAACCTCTCTACCGTTTTCTTTATAAGAAAAAATTTAAATCTTATGAACCTGCAAAAGGAGCAGCAACAGTTTGTGGTTTAGCAGTTGAGCTTTCTGACCGCACTGGCCTTGCTGAAAAAGTCTCAGCTGTCCGCATTGGCCCTCATTTAAAGCCTGAAACTCCAGATTTCTGGGATCCTTTGCCCCTTTCGGATTCTGCTCCCTCGTAACCACCTTCTTCGGAGCCATTTCTCTCGAAGCCAGCCTCCCTCAGAGCCCTCCTGCGCGAAGCCAGCCTCCCTCAGAACCCTCCTGTACGAAGCCACTTCCTTCAGTGCCCTCCTGCGCGAAGCCAGCCTCCCTCAGTGCCCTCCTGTGCAAAGCCAGCCTCCCTCAGAACCCTCCTGTACGAAGCCACTTCCTTCAGTGCCCTCCTGCGCGAAGCCAGCCTCCCTCAGTGCCCTCCTGTGCAAAGCCAGCCTCCCTCAGAACCCTCCTGTACGAAGCCACTTCCTTCAGTGCCCTCCTGCGCGAAGCCAGCCTCCCTCAGTGCCCTCCTGTACGAAGCCAGCCTCCCTTGGATCTTGCCCGCTCTTTGTAAATCTCTGTGTAAAACGGACATCCCTTCGGAATTCCTGAATGTCTACCTCACTCTTGCC
The DNA here is from genome assembly GCF_002022445.1 of Bartonella sp. AR 15-3. Taxonomy (GTDB): domain Bacteria; phylum Pseudomonadota; class Alphaproteobacteria; order Rhizobiales; family Rhizobiaceae; genus Bartonella. Next base: position 1,287,045 of record NZ_MUYE01000001.1, read on the forward strand.
CAACCCTTTCTCTTTTTCCCCATTTATTCACTTTTTGCTTAAAATCATGAAAGAGCTTTGGTTTTAGAAACAACCTGCTGTTTTATTTCTCTTCAGCTTTTCCAAAGCATTGTCGACACAAGATTTCTCTTAATGAAACGCCAGCCCCCATATTCCATTGTTGTTGGCACACTAGATGCCATTTATTTCCCATTTTGTCCCTTTAGAGCTTTTTTCTTTTAAGGAGCCTTTATGGTTCATTCTTTAGGAATCTCTCAGGATCTATTTTTAAGGATAAGTAGTGACGTATTTTCTCAGCCTGTTACGCGTTGAATAGTTGCACCACATTGCGCTAACTTTTCCTCCAACCGTTCAAAGCCTCGATCGAGGTGATAGACGCGATTAACGACTGTTTTTCCCTGTGCAGCAAGTGCAGCAATAACAAGAGAGACGGAAGCACGCAAATCTGTTGCCATTACTTGTGCACCTTGCAAATACTCTGTTCCACAGACAAGAGCTGTCTGTCCATTGAGCGTAATTTGTGCTCCCAAACGGATTAATTCCTGTACATGCATAAAACGATTTTCGAAAATTGTTTCGGTGATATGGGCATTGCCCTGTGCTCGTGTCATAAGAGCCATGAATTGTGCTTGTAAATCTGTCGGAAAAGCTGGAAAAGGACCTGTTTTGATATCCACTGGGATAATTTTCTGCTCTGGGCTTCGTCTTACATTAATCCCATCTGGTTTTATTTCGATTTGGAGACCTGTTTTTTTGAGACATTCGAGAACTTCGGTGAGATGATGAGGATTTGCATTTTTCAGAAAGACTTCTCCCCCGATCATTGCTACGGCCATGGCATAAGTTCCTGCTTCGATTCGATCTGCAATCACTTGAATTTTTGCGCCATGAAGTTTTTCCACTCCGTGAATAGTAAGGGTTTGTGTTCCTTCTCCAGAGATGCGCGCTCCCATAGCTCTTAGTGCTTGAATAAGATTTGTAACTTCTGGTTCACAAGCAACATTATCAAGAATAGTTGTTCCTTTTGCCATGACGGATGCCATCAAGAGCACGTGTGTTCCCCCAACGGTTACTTTAGGGAATCGATATCGCCCTCCTTGAAGACCTTTTGGTGCTTTAGCATGAACATACCCCTGTTCGATAACAATTTGCGCGCCTAGACTTTTGAGACCTTCGAGAATAAAATCAACAGGCCTTGTTCCAATGGCGCATCCTCCAGGTAACGAAACATAAGCTTCTCGACATCGTGCGAGCAGCGGACCGATGACCCAAAAGCTTGCGCGCATTTTTGTCACCAATTCATAAGGAGCGTGTATTGTTGTTATTTTTCTTGCTGTAAAGTGAATTGTCCTTGAATATTGGCTTTCTTGATGTGATTTTCGTCCCTCTACAGCATACCCAACCCCATGATGATTAAGAATTCTCAACAAGAGTTCAACATCAACGAGATGAGGAATATTATTCAAAGTAAGTGCCTCTTCAGTGAGCAATGTTGCAACCATAAGAGGAAGTGCAGCATTTTTAGCTCCTGAAATAGAAATAACACCATTAAGAGGATTTCCACCAATAATATGAATAGAATCCATAATGTTTGACCCTTTTTACCCACGCCCAGCATCTCCCTTTAAAAGGATCCTTTGCAAAGTTTCCTTTCGAAACAGGTGAATACCTTGAGACGTCTTTTTCTATGACTTTGAAACGAATCATTAAGAGATTTGGTTGCAAAAATGCCGTAAAAATACCTTAATCGGAAGTCTTTTTTAAGAATTATCCTGAAACCGCTTTCGATTTTGCTCTTTTCGACGTTTTAAATTAGCGCGCAACTGCTGAGCTAGCCTTTCTTGGCGTTGCTTTTTTTTCTCATCTTTGCATTTTTTATTATTGTCTTGTTTTTGTTGATCCATTTGTGTCATGACACACTTTTTTGAACAATTTCACCTTCTTGATAACTCGACGTACATTGAGCTCACACTCTTGTCTGCCTCTTTATCTTTTCTTTTATATCACCTTCTTTTTATAGCATCTTCTTTGTCATGACATAAGATAGACTGACTTGCAAGAATAGATCAATGCTCTCTTGCCTATTTTGTAACAATATGGCACAAGACGACACAAAGATTCAAAGTATTGTAATTTAAAGTATTGCAACTCAAAGTGCTGCGGTAGCTCAGTGGCAGAGCACTCCCTTGGTAAGGGAGAGGTCGAGAGTTCAATCCTCTCTCGCAGCACCATGTTTGCAAGAACACTTCTTTTTTCATAGTGCTTTCTTTATTCACGCAGAAGTTCTTCTTTTTATTTTATGCATGCGGGCTCATTTCTTTTATTTTTTCTGCCTTTTTCCTCACGTTTGCACCTCACGTCTTCCCTAAGATTTTCTCTGGAATTCATTGCTTTTGCTTTTCCAGCTCTTTTGATTTTGCAACACTCTTTTTCATTCTGCTTTACAAAGAGATTGTTTGAAGACGATGGACCATCACTGCCAAAGCCTCATTAAATCGGTTAATTTCTATTTCGAGCTTTCGAATATAAGCCTCATCGCGATAAGCACGTTTAATCAAAGGGGCATATCTGGCCAATAGAGCATTAAATCAATCCACTCGCGTTGTGCAATCCATAATCCTCCTTGACATTGTGCTTTATGTTCAAGAGGAAAATTCCTTTGCGTATAATAAGGGATTAAAATTTCAGGTTTTTTTGTTTTGATTTCCAACATCCCATTTTTCCCGATCAAACCATCTGGAGAAGCTCCTTTCAGACGATCCTCTGCCAAAATGAAACCAACGCATTCAGGTTCTGTCTGTGTAAGAGTTCCATATAACTGACGTGCCTGTGGTTCTAATTCTATTCCGCGCCGCATAGGCAAGGTTATTCCCTCTTCAACAGACTTTCCTGTTATTCTTTCCCCAGCAAGCCTCATCATTACAGAGGTATATTTTTGGGTTTTTTTTCCATCTTGTTTTTGTGCGAGAACCATCTCGAACAAAGAAGCAGTAATCAACCCATTACGTGCTTGACGCCATTCATCTGTTCCTTGAACACAATCAATAATGGTTGGCATTTTAAATATTCTCCCTTTTTATGACTCTTGTCTTTCTTTGAAGATCTTGCTTTTGTACACTCAGCTTCACATATTAACCTCTCCAACAAAGGCTAAACTCCAGCCCTTCACCCAACCACAAGCACAGTTGGACGCATACAGCGAACAAGCATTCACTTTTTCTTTTTGCTTACAGTTTTTTATTTGCTGGAATTAATTTTGTAGGATCATGAAAATAAAGAAATGAGGAAACATAGCCCTATCTTTGTGCGATATAAAAATCATAACGCTGATGCTGAAGCGCCAATTTCTGTGCTACAGCCTCTGCTTCATATTGTGAAGTAAAACAACAGGCATTTTTCTGCTGTGGTTCCAATTTGATGATATTTTCTGCGCTTTCAACATAATAGAGTGGCAACCCATAAGAAAGTGTTTTGAGATAACTTTTCATTATTTCCCCCTCAATATCCATTCAACACATCAGACCAGCGCAAACGATGCTGTTTTTCATAAGACCCATAGAGATTGTCTTCGTATTCTTGAGCAATTTTTTGATCTAAATAAGTATGATAAGCATCGCTATTAAAAATGAGAGGAGACACTTGTTCATCCTGATTATAGTCGTCACCCATCTTCATATCCATATATAATTCGGCGATTTGTTCGCTTACATCATCGGCATGCAATGATCTTAAATCGAGCCGTAAAAGTCGGATCACATCATCATATTTATCGATCAGCTCCAGTACTTCTTCTTGTTCAAGAGGGCCATCATAAGCATCACTGATTTCATCTTCACAAAGAATGACAAGAACTTCATCCTCTTTAACGAATGGAATATTTTTCATGAATATTTCTCCCTTAGGTAGTTGATAAAGCTAACCTCTGTCTTGACATGATCAAATATAGCGTTAGTCTTATATCCTCTATGGAAGATATGTCAATTATTTTATCTCTAATAAAAGATATATTATGACTTTTGATAATGCTCAAATGAAAACAAGAACGAAAATTATTGCTCTCTTGTTCCCATCTTGCTCTGCATTGTCTCTGATTATTTTGAAGCCATATTTCAACAGACGGGGGAGCTGAAATGAGTGATTTTAAACTACTACAATCTTGGAAAAAACTTGACCCAAAAACACAACAGGCTATTTTGTTTTGTCTCCGTCAGGTGATCGACGCAAAAGGGTCAAAATGGCCTTCCGCTCCTCAGGAGAAACCTGCAAAACAAGATCTATAAATTCTTGGTCTTCAGGCATTGCCCCTTGACCGTAGAGAATATAACTCATACTTACATTAATTGCGTGACAAACACGATAGAGAGATTCAATCGTTGGCTCTTTTCCTTCAGAAAGAATTGAATGTAAATACCCAGCTCCTTTTCCTGCAGCGATTGAGATAGACCGTTTTGACCGTCCACTTTTTTGAAGTGCTTCCTGCAATCTTTGACGCCAACCATCAATATTCATAGCCTCACCCTATAGCCTGTCTTAAAAAAAAATCTGTTTGTAATAAAATTGACTTGCTTTATCTTCTAAAGAGGATAAAATTAACAAAAATTTCCACTTCTTGGAGGATTCATCATTTTTTTATCCAAAAACAATGCAGCACACCAGAGTGAGAGAATTAAACAGTCATTTCTCAGAAAAACGCATATTGTTATTTTCCCTCTTAAATTTTCATCCTTTATACAACCTCAAATTGCAAAATTGCAACTCTCTAAATCCTGCACAATTGATGAGTCAATTTTAAGGAAATACACAAAAAAATGATCCTCTACCAGAACAAAGCAAAACGAAATAAAAACCAAACAGAAACACTTTACAAAATAATAAATTTTACCACCGTCCTTTTGGAAAAACATAAAAATATATTTTTTGCTTTTTAGCGCTTCATATCAAACTGAAAAGAAGAAAGTTTATTGCATCATGAAACAAGTTTTACACTCAGAAACTCCTCATTATGAGTCCTCAATACTTCCTTATGTTTGTTGGTACCAGAACGATTTCCTTGGCGGAGTCCGTGGAATGCGAGCGCATGAAATCGGTATTTACACAATTCTACTAAATGAAATGTATGCACGAGGGCGTCCGTTAGACTTATCAAGCGAACGTTTAGCGCGTCTTTGTGGTTGTGACAAGAGAACTTTTGAAAGCGTTTTAGAGATGTTAATAACGGAGGGAAAAATATTACACTTAGCCAATGGGCTTTGGAACACACGTTGTGAAATTGTTTTTCATGAACGGGCAAAATTGCTTGAGCAAAAATCTTTTGCGGGACGCTCTTCAGCAAAAAAACGTAAGAAAATCAAAGAGCAATTTCAACATCTGCTCAACGCTTCTCTTTTAAATGCTGAACGTAACTCAGAAGCTCAGAAGTCAGAAGAAAAAGAAACACCTCATGGTGTTTCACAAAAGAAATCTTCTTCGGTTGTTTCTTCTGCCTCTTTTTGTGACATTTCTCCCCCCAAATCTTTTTGTGACATTTCTCCCCCAAAGAAGAAATCAAGGGGTCTCGTCTTCCTTCTGAGTGGCATGCTGACATTGCAGCAGCAATTTCAGAAGGCCTCAGCGAAGAACAAGCACTTTGGCAAGAAAAAAAGTTTCGTGATTATTGGCAAGCGAAGAGTGGCAAAGAGGCAAAAAAAGTTGATTGGTCAGCCACCTGGCGTAATTGGTATCGCCGTGAAATTGAGCGTTTACAAGAAAATGATAAACGGCTTTCTGTTTTGTCCTCTGTTGCTCTTTCGGCACGCTCTGCAACTGCCTTAAGCAATGCCCAGGAAGAAACCCTTTATAGCAGCCTTATCAATTATCAAGTTTCTTAACAAGTCTATTAAAATGAGTACACTTTTTGAAATTAAACAAAGACTTACCGCCCAAGCAAGCTCTATAGCAGAAATGCTTCTTCCACAAGGAAAAAAAAGGGGCAACTCCTGGGTTGTTGGCAATATTCGTGGCGAAGCGGGACAAAGCTTATCGATCAGTTTAAGCGGCAATAAAGCGGGGCTTTGGTATGATTTTGCTGAAGGAAACGGTGGAGATCTTCTTGACCTTTGGTGTAGCGTTAAAGGGATCAGTCTTTCTGAAGCGCTTGATGAAGCACGCGCTTATCTCAATCTTTCTCGTCCAAAGCCTTTTATGGCACCCCGCCATCACTATCGTGCTCCTCCTCTTCCAAAAGCTAATATTCCGCAACAACGGGTTAAAACATATTTGCACGAAGAGCGTCGCATTCCGCTTGAAATTTTACAACGATACCGAATTGGAGAAGAGGGCAATAAGATTATTTTTCCTTTTTATAAGCCGGATGGCACTCTTGCCTTAGTAAAAGAGCGCTTAGCCGAAGATGGTGCAACAGCTAAACCAACGGCCTCTCAGTGTGAACCGATTTTATTTGGCTGGCAAGCTTTGTCCTTCAAAGACTGTGCTTCAACGGATCGAACACTTGTTATCACCGAAGGAGAGATTGATGCGCTTTCTCTAGCAGCCTATGGATATCCAGCTGTTTCGGTTCCCTTTGGCGGTGGAAAAGGAGGCAAACAAAATTGGATTGAGAATGAATTTGATCATTTAGAATCTTTTGAAACCATTTTTCTAGCCACGGACATGGATACACCGGGAGAAGAAGCAGCTTTTGAGATTGCCCATCGCCTTGGTCGCCATCGATGTTATCGCGTCCGCCTTCCTGGCAAAGATGCGAATGCGTGTTTACAAGCAGGAATTGATGCTTCCGTCATCCACGAAGCTTTTTTACAAGCTCAAAGTTTTACGCCCAAAGGCTTACGTCATGTTTTGGATTATAAGGAGCAAGTTGTAAACTTATTTTATCCTCCTGCAAAACAGCATCTTGGTTATACGGTCCCCTATTCAAAGCTGAATGGTAAACTTTATTTCCGCCCTGCAGAATTGACACTTTGGAGTGGAGCGAGTGGCGCTGGCAAAAGCCAACTTTTATCGGATTGCATTCCCCATTGGATTGCGCAAAAAAGCCGTCTTTGCTTAGCTTCTCTTGAAATGAAAGGAGAACAATCTCTGCGTCGTTTAACGAAACAAACTGGGGGAACTGACCAACCAACGAAAGAAATGATTGAACGCGTTCTTCGTTTTTTAGATACAGGTCTCATTTTGTACGAGCATGTAGGGAAATCGAGCGTTGATGCCCTCTTAGATATTTTTGACTATTGCCGTGCCAAATATGGCTGTGACCAGTTTATTATTGACAGTTTGATGCGTCTTGGAATCTCCTCCGATGATTATGCAAAACAAGAACAGGCTGTTTATAGAATAGTTGATTGGGCAGTTTTAAATGCTGTCCACATTCATCTTGTGGCTCATACACGCAAAAGTAGTTTAGAGAAGGATGTTCCGAGCACAGAAGACATTAAAGGCGCCTCAGAAATTGGTGCCAATGCTTTTAACATCATCACCATTTGGCGGAACCGTTCTTTAGAAGATAAAATTTTTTCTACCCATCAACCAGAGGAAAAAGCGCACTTAGCACAACGCCCAGGTGTTATTATTAATATCGCCAAACAGCGCTCTGGTGATTTTGAAGGAAAAATTGGCCTCTGGTTTGACCCTAAAACTTACCGTTATCGGTGTTCTTCTTCTGCTTCATTAACGCCCCGATGCTATATTGAGCAGGACCAAAATAGCGCTTTAGAAGAGAAGCAAAGCCCCCTTGTTGCTTCCACAGTGCACCGTTTTTCCACCTCTCCTCTTCCACAAGAATCTCCTTCTTTTCTTCCTCCATATCCTCCCTCTGCCCAAAGAAACTCTTCAACACAAAAGAATAATTCTCTTTAAAAAACTAACCAGCGCGCATTCCTTCAATCCTCCAACATTCCCACCGCTTAGAAGCCTTTATGTCAGGACTATTCCTCTCAATAATAAAACCCACCCTTTTCATAAGGAAACATCATGACCTACTCACAAAAAACAAATTCCACACTCACCTCCACTAAAAAACACAAATCTTCCTCACCCTCTCTTTCCATATCCTCCCTCTGCCCAAAGAAACCGATTGGTCACTTAAAAACTCGAGAAGTGATCATTGAAACAAGTAATCCTTCTTTTCAGTCCACATCTCCAATCAGCACACAAAACCCACGCACCACTCTTGCTCTTATCGATGCCCACAGCCGTCCCATTGCCCTTTTATATAAGAAAGGACACATCAACCAAGCGCAATACAAAGCAGCGGAACGCTTTTATGTTTATTGGCGCCAATGCCAAGGTGATACACAAATGAGTCTTGATTTAACCGCTCAAAAAGTAGACAATAGTCAGAGATATATTCACCCAATAGAAGCCCAAACAAATGCTCTCAAACAATTACAAACAGTCAAAATTCACTTAGGTATTCTTGGGTACAGACTGGTTGAACAAGTGGTTGGTTATGATCAAGCATTAAAAAAATTAAGTCCCTCCAAACGCAAGCAAAATTCTCTTGCGGATCATTTACGCGACTGCTTAGACTTGCTCGCTGTCCACTGGGGCTATGCAAATCGCACAAGTATATCTTAACTTCTTGAAAAGGCATGCATCATATCTTTCATCACCGTCCTATAAAACCACCCTCGATTTCCCATTCATTCCTTCTGTCCTTATCCTTGCACCTGCCTTGTCCTTCTTCTTGTCTCTTTTCTTTTACTTTTTGTTTTTCTATCCTCACTTTCTCTGTATAGCTCTGTATAGGAATAACACTCTCTTTTTCCAAAAAACCCTTTTGGACGCATCGGCTTATTTCTAAATTGATTTATCTCCGCAGAGACTTTTCCTCAAAGAAGCTATAGCACTCTCTTTTTCCAAAAAACTCTTTTGGACGCATCGGCTTATTTCTGAATTGATCTATCTCCGCAGAGACTTTTCCTCAAAGAAGCTATAGCACTCTCTTTTTCCAAAAAACTCTTTTGGACGCATCGGCTTATTTCTGAATTGATCTATCTCCGCAGAGACTTTTCTTCAAAGAGGCTTTCGCCAAAAATCTTTCAAAGAAGATTTGCATAAGCACCAAAAAGAGTGGAGAAATATTTTCCCTTCACAAACTGTGTTGAGAAATAAAAAGATCTTATAATGAAAAGAAAAGAATATGAAATAAAATGGTGCGGGTGGTCGGACTCGAACCGACACTCCTTTCGGAACCAGATTTTGAGTCTGGCGCGTCTACCAATTCCACCACACCCGCACGACATCTGATAAGGAACACACTTGTTCCCTTTTTTTTTGCACTATATAAGGAATAGAAGATTCGTCAACACTAGACTTTTTTTTGCAAAAATTGACTGTTTTTTGTCTCATTCAGGCTTTCTGAGATCTTCTTGATCTTCTTTGCCTCTTTGAATTTTCGGAAGAAATAATGATCTTTAACACGGTAAAGCTTTGGACAATTTCACTGGCAAAGCGCCGTACAGCGCCTTATTGGCTTGGTTTTATTGCTTTTATTGAAAGCTTTATTTTTTTTATTCCAGCGGATGTTTTATATATTCCCATCGCGCTTGTCCGTCCTCAAAAGGCGTATTTCTATGCTTTTATTGCAACATTTTTTTCTGTTTTAGGGGGTATTTTGGGGTGGTGTCTTGGTTATTTTGCCTCTGACGTCATTGTCAAACCTCTTTTAGAATTTACCAATCAATATGAAAATTTTCAAATATTATACAATGATACGACTCAAGAATTTTTAGCAGTTTTACTGACTGTTTCGGGTCTTGCCCATCTTCCCCTATTAAGATTACCACCCTTCTTGCAGGTGTTATCCATTTTAACCTTTGGCTTTTTATTCTTCTCTGTATCCTTTCCCGTGGGACACGTTTTTATCTTTTTGCTTGGCTTATTCAACGTTTTGGCTCTCAAGCAACTCACTGGCTTTCCCATCACTTTAAATGGTTGATGCCGCTTAGTTTTCTTTTACTTTTACTCATTTATGGGTTATACGCTTTTTTTCTCAAATCATATTTCTCTCTTTAAGACACACACGCAATGACCTTTTCCTCTTATTTTTTGACTCAACATCTTTACTGTACACTAAAGAGTAAAGAGCAAAAATTATGGATTTTTATTCTCGCCATACTTTTATTGATTCCCATTAGTATCGCCCTTGCCATTGAATATATTGGTGGCATTCTTCCCTGTAAGTTGTGCGTCATTGAACGCTTGCCTTATTATGGCTCTCTTATATTTTTGAGTATTGCTGGCTTATCAACACGATTTTTCCCCTTCTTTGCTTGGATACGATCTTTATTCTGGGGTATTTTTATATTCATGGTTATCAGCTTTATCTTAGCAATCTACCACGCAGGTGCTGAATATCGCTTTTGGGATGCACCGAATAATTGTACTGCCTCCTCTACCATGATTATAACAGAGGTCTCTCAACTTTTAAATCAATTAAACACTCTTCAATCTCCCCCTTGTAATCAAGCATCCGGATATTTTTTGTTTCTTTCCTTTGCTGGATGGAATGCTGCTGCTAGTTTGTTTTTAATGTTTATCAGCCTATTTGTTGCTTCAAAAGGAATCCTCACGAAACATCAAAAACTATAAGAATACAAAGGGAAAAGCACCTTATACAAACAAAATCCTCCCCTTTTCAATCGCTCTTCTGTTCACCACTTGAGAAAATTTCTCTTTAGAACAATCTTTTCTCCCAAAGACGATGTCCTCTATTTTTTCTTTCCTTACAAAGTGACGACCTTACAGAGTGATGAAAAGCCTTTTCCCCTCCGTGTTATTTTGACACTTGCCCTCGACATTCGCCCTCAACGTTTGCCCTCGATGCTCATCCTTGACGCTCATCCTTGACGCTCATCCTTGACGCTCACCCTCGACGCTCACCCTCGACACTCACCCTCGATGCTCATCCTTGACGCTCATCCTTGACGCTCATCCTTTACGCTTGCCCTCGACACTCACCCTCGACACTCACCCTCGATGCTCACCCTCGATGCTCATCCTTGACGCTCATCCTTGACGCTTGCCCTTAAACGTTTTGAGAGTCCACTTTTCCTCCAACAGAAAGCGTTTCCAAGAGTGTCCATTCTGCAAAAAAGATTTTCATCCTATAGATATCTTATGGGGTTTCTCTACCGACTTATCCTTGTTTTTTCTACAAAGAAAACTTCCCTCTACAAAAACTTTATTAGCGAAATAAAATTTTTGAATTGATTTTCATTATTTTCTTTTTATATTTTAGAATAATTCTAAAACTAATTATATGAGTCCAATGTCTAAGTCTTTCTTTTCATCTGCACCTCAGAAGGTCTGTTCTTCTTGCACAGCACAAGAAATTGTTGCTCATGCTACCCAATTAAAAAAAGACCATGCCGCATTATATTTAAAGTATGCAAAAGCATTAAAATCGTCTTGTCCCACTCAAGCTTTAATTCTTGCTACCATGAGTCACAATGAGCTCCAACATCACCAGCAATTACTTAATCTTTCATGCCATATCAATGCAGGAACCTTAGGTTCATCGCCTGAAAGTCCTGCTTTTTCATCCTTTTCTCCTACTCAGTCTCCCTCTCAAGCTTCTGTAGAAACAGATCAATCTACCCTTACTCCTCATCAAAAGAGAACTCTCTTAACGTGGGTTCAACCCGGCCTTGCTGGGTTAATGGATGGTTCGATTTCCACCCTTGCTCCTATTTTTGCAGCCGCTTTTGCTACGGGGGATACATACAAAACTTTTTTAGTGGGTCTTTCGGCTTCTATTGGTGCTGGTCTTTCGATGGGACTTACAGAAGCTCTTCACGATGATGGTAAATTATCGGGCCGTGGCTCGCCTATAAAAAGAGGGATTGCTTGCGGTCTGATGACAATGCTTGGTGGTTTAGGGCATACGATTCCTTATTTAATTGACTCTTTTTTCTTAGCGACATTTATTGCGTTCATCATTGTATTTTTTGAATTAGGGGCTATTGTTTGGATCCAAAATAAATTCATGTCGATTCCCTTACGACGTGCTTCTTTTCAGATTATTCTCGGTGGCATTTTAGTTTTTGCGACAGGGGTTTTTATTGGCACAATCTGATCAAAAATATGGGACTTCTTTATTAAAGAATAACTATATTTTCTTGTTTTGTAAAAAGGCTTTTGTTAGGATATAAACCTGATTTATTTTTTGGGAATTCCTTGCCATGCCTCACTCTTCAATCACCCTTTCTCCTTCTCCTCAAAAAGACACTTTTTCTCACCTTGTACAAAAACTTCCTCTTCGGATTCAACGCCTTGATCACGCACAGGGACTTGACCTTCCCCATTATGCAACGGCAGGATCTGCAGGTCTTGATTTGCGAGCTGCTCTTGCCCCAGAAGAAATTGTTAATCTCATCCCAGGACAGCGTATTCTCATACCAACAGGCTTTATCTTTCACCTTCTTCCAGGGTACGAAGCACAAATTCGTCCACGATCTGGCCTTGCTTTAAAGCATGGCATCACTTGTCTAAACACTCCCGGAACGATTGATAGTGACTATCGTGGTGAAGTCAAAGTCATTCTAATTAATTTAGGGCAAGAAAACTTCCCCATCCATCGCGGGATGCGCATTGCACAAACGATCATTGCCCCAGTTATTCAGGTTGATGTTTGTGAATTTGATCCTACTCAAGAAGAGTCTCTCTCTGCTTCTTTCCAAACCATGCCGAACGATCGCGGCACGGGAGGTTTTGGCTCAACAGGACAAGAATAACACACTCACTCCTCTTCTTTCAGGGTAGCACTATTTGCCCTCATACGCCTCTACAGAGAGACCGACACAGAGACTCCCTCTGCCTTAGATCCCCTAGAATCTTCTAGAGATAAACTCCACACTCCAAAGCGTCCCAAAGCAGTGTTGAGGAGCATACATTCTAGAACAAGCATCTTAGAATGCATTCAGTCATCCTCTTCAGGCTCACTTACCCCGTGATGAGAAGCAGTTGTTGCAGCTTTATGGAGCCCTACAAGACCGATTTTGGTATATCCAGCCATTCGAATTTGATTAAGGAGATCTATAACAACTCCATAATCGATTTCGCTATCTGCTCGAATTAAGATCTTTGTTTCAAAATTACGCTGTGTTTTCTGCAACAAAAGATGAATCAACTCTGTTTTGCTGGTGTGATTTTCCCCAACATAAAGAGCATGATCCTTTTGTAAGGTAATATAAACGGGCTCATCAGTCTGAGTAACAACAGGGACTTGAGTGAGAGTAGGCAACTGAACAGGAAGAACCGATGTTGCCAAAGGAGCAGCGACCATAAATACAATCAACAGCACTAATATTACATCAATAAAAGGCGTTACATTAATCTCGCTATAGATGCCTTCTTCATTGTTTTCCCAATTATCATACTGATCTGTTTTCATAGCTAAACTGATAATTTTTATTCTGTTGTTGCCTATCGAATTCACGACTTACAAGCCTTTCGATCGCTGCTGCGATATCGGTTAAATCATTTCGATATCCATGTAGAACACGTATAAAACCATTATAGATAATAACAGCAGGAATTGCTACAAAAAGCCCTATAGCTGTTGCCAGCAAAGCTTCAGCAATTCCGGGTGCGACCACATCCAGCCGTGTTGTTTGGGACTTTGCAATTCCAATAAAGGAATTCATAATTCCCCAAACGGTTGCAAAAAGACCAACAAAGGGTGCCACAGATCCAATCGTCGCAAGAATAGCACTTCCGGAAGCAATACGCCGCGTTGCAGCAAACAAATAGCGTGATAAAAGCGAATGAATGCGTTCTTTCACTCCATCGATCTGCCCACAAGAAAGAATATCATCAGAAAAAACTTCGCCTTGATTTTTGTGTAAATCTTCGGATGTCATAAGACGAGGCTGCTGTGACGACAGATGTATTTCTTTGAGTGTCTCTTCCAAAAAGAAGACAGAAGTTCCTTTAATCTCTTTAAAATTTGCTATGAGTTCCGCAAGTGTTTGAGCTTTATTCGTTAAGTGAAGAGCATGCCGTGCTTTATATTTTGCAACAGTGAGTTCAACAATCTTGATAAAAGCAATTGTCCAGGAAAGAAGAGAAGCCAACAATAGAAGTATTATAACAGCTTTTACAACCCAATCAGCAGCCATAAACATTGAAAAAGGAGAAAAATCATGCATTGATAATGCACTCGTAGCGTTTTCTAAAGGAACTGTAGGAGATGTCATATTATATTCCTAACCCTTATATTTAAATTTTTTATTTCCCCTTTTATACTTCTTGATTACTCTTTATACTCTTTGACTACTTTTTATACTCTCTTTTAAATGTATAAATCTGAAAAAAACAAGTCATTATTTTTTTATTACTTACGATTAATCTTTTTTATTATCAAGAAGATTTTTTAGATATCATTTATATTTCTTTTTTCTCCTTTATAAAGAAAATCTCGCATTACTTTTCCCCATTACATCATTCCCAATTACGTTATTCTATGTATCGAAGAAGTATTTTGTTTTTGTAGAGAGCTCTTCTTTAAAGTTTTTTAAGAAACACCTCTCCCCCATTTTCTTAGAATGATGCCTAAAAAGCCTCTTCTTCAATAGACCAGGGAACCAAGAAGATTTTATGACGTTACAAAACATGACTATTAGATTTTTATTTCAGTCAAATAATATCAATACTCTGTACAATATAAGTCAATAGAAAGAATAATGATTATGGCAAATAATAAAACAAACAACAAAACAGATACAGAAAAAAAACTAAAAAAACAGCTGGATCAATTACGTAATGAAATTGCAGGCATCACCTCAACCGTAAGTGACTTTGGTTCCAACAAAATGAATGAAGCAAAAAACAAAGCTGAACAACTTTACAGTTCAGCAAAAGAAAATAGCGAAGAGCTCCTATCACAAGCGAAAAGCAAGTATAGTGATCTAGAAAAAACAGTCAACCAACATGTTCGTGATCATCCTGGCAAGGCTCTTCTTATTGCGACAGGAATTGGTTTTATTCTTTCTCACTTGTTGCGCCGTTAACCAATGTATAAAGTGATCGCACCCCTTTTGAGCCACCTTGCTGGTGGAGGGCTTCAAAGCACTGTCAAGAAAATCCAAATCCAAACATTTTGCTATGGGATTATTGGAATTGCATTATTTATAGCCCTGATCTTTTTATGCATCATAGGTTTTCTCGCATTATGTTTGGTGATGTCTCCTCTTGCAGCAGCAAGTACATTATTTTTTATATGGCTTTTTGTTGCAGGACTCAGCGTTGTTCTTTGCAAGCTTTTAAAATCGTCCCATCGTCACAATCACCAAAAGCAGTGGGAAAAACAGCGTCATGAGCTTATAACAACTTCGGCCCTTTCCAGCCTTACGCTATTAAACAAACATTTTCCTCTTGTTAAATTAGGGGGGCCTCTTCTCGGGCTTATGACTTATTTTCTCTGGAAAAAAAAATAAAAAAGACCTCCCTCAGAAAGAAGGGGGCACTTTTCGCACATCCAAAAGATGCTTGCTCTTCACCCAAAACCCTCCTCGAGAGGAATTCTTTTCAAGCTGAAGCCTTTTTGACAAAAGGACCCTTTGCTTTCAGGAATACTAAACCTGTAATCATTTTAATATTTTCTGTAACTAGAATAAGATCCGTCCAACAAATAGAATATTTTCTTTAGGACCAACGATACACTCTCTTTTGCTTGGTATCACACAACAAACTTTGGCCACAAGCATATCACTGTTTTTGATAGATCATTTTTTTCAAAGACAACAAGAGCATACTCTTTCACCACAAGAATATCTGTTTCTCCAATGGATTATTCTAAAATTCTTTCTCATATTCAATGCCTATAACAATAAAGCATTTTTACTGAATGATTTTATATTTTTATACTTTCCTTTGCTCATCATAAGAAGAGAATTGATAGAATAACTATAGCCTCTCTTACTTATATAAAAAGGAATGAGAGATTTCTCTCTGCAAAAGATAAACACACAAGCAAAAGAGTAAGTTTTTATCCCACCTCTCACATAAATTGACGGCATTGTGCACAAATTTATGTCCTTGTGTATAAGGATTCACAGCAATAAACAGAACAAAGCGCGCTCTTTTCTCAAAAGTTTTCCGCTCTTTTCACTGCACTGCTTTAGTGCCATCATGCTGCACAAGAACATCGCTGATCTCTGCAACAATCTCTTCAATTACTTCTTGATTGTCGCCTTCAGCCATTATGCGAATTAATGGTTCAGTTCCCGAGGAACGAACTACCAATCGTGCATCTTTGCCTAAACGTTTCTGTGCGCGATCGATTGCAGTTTTGACCTTAGATTTCTGCAATATATTTTTATTTTTAATTGCTATATTTTTTAAAATTTGTGGGACACTTTCAAAACACTGACATAAGTGGCTCATAGGATACTGCTTTTGCTGCATACAAGCAAGAATTTGCAAGGCAGCAACCAATCCATCACCGGTTGTTCCAAAATCACTTAAGACGATATGCCCAGAAGACTCTCCACCCACATTGTATCCTTTTTGACACATAGCATCTACAACGTAGCGATCTCCCACATTTGTCCGAATGAGATCCAATCCTTTGCTGTTTAAGAAGCGCTCAAGCCCCAGATTTGACATAATTGTCGTAACCACTCCATTGTTCTGCAACCTTTGCGTTTCATACCAATGCTCAGCAATAACAGCAATGATTTGATCCCCATCGACAGTTTGAGCTTTTTCATTAACCATGATCACCCGATCACCATCACCATCAAGAGCAATTCCAACATCGGCACGCACTTCATGCACTTTTCTTTTTAAAGACGTGAGATCCGTTGATCCGCATTTCTGATTAATATTAAAGCCCGTTGGCTCATTATTAATTGCAAAGACTTCTGCTCCTAATTCCCATAATGCGCGTGGCGCTGCTTTATAAGTGGCGCCATTGGCACAGTCCACAACAATACGCAAAGAATCCAATCGTACATCGCGTGGCAAAGTTCGTTTAGCATATTCGATATAACGATAAATATCCCCTTCCACGCGCTTAGCACGACCGATTTCTGAAGATTCTGCTAAAGAGTGTAAAAGGTCTGTCTCAACCAGTTGTTCAATTTTGATTTCTATTTCATCGGAAAGTTTAAAACCATCGGGACCAAAAAGTTTAATACCATTATCATAAAAGGGATTATGCGAAGCGGAAATCATCACGCCCAAATCAGCACGTAATGAACGGCATAACATAGCAACAGCAGGGGTTGGCACCGGTCCTAATAAGAAAGCATCCATTCCAGCAGCAGTCAATCCTGAAACCAAAGCATTTTCTAACATATAACCAGATAAACGTGTGTCTTTTCCAATAACCACGCGATGTGATTGTTCTTTTGTGCGAAAGAGAACACCAACTGCCATTCCTATTTTCATGGCAAAATCTGGTGTCATAGGAAAAAGATTGGCTTTCCCTCGAATTCCATCTGTACCGAAATATTTTCGTACCATTTTTTTCCTTTTACATAGATACTTCTCTTACAGCTCCGACATACTGCAATTTTTTACGTTTTGATTATTTTTTAAAATGAAGAAGAAATCTCTTATCAAAAGAACTTTTTTCCATTTTACTGAAGATATATCATAATGAATGAACTCCTAAGAGTTCTATACTCTCCGTCAAAAATTTTAATTTTCTTCCAGCTTTTACTGCACCCTCCTTCGCAACGCTTCTCTTTTTTCCTCACTGATTTTCTTAAACCCAACCTCACAGCTTTTATTCTCCTAGACAATACCATTCTGTCTTTAAAATTCTCTGAAGAATTTGAATAGATTTTTGTGATTATGATGCATAAAACTTTAATAATGATATGTTTTGACTAAGCATCATTAGCAGGAGTTTGTTTTTTCTTTAGCTCAGAAGTATGAGGCTTTTCTGTAGCTTTTTCTTTATTTGCAGAGATATTTCCTGTTTCAGCTTTATCAGATTTATTTGCTTCAGTTTTATTTTTTTTGTTTTGTAATTTTGTTTCAGCATCACTGGTCTCATCTTTGTGTGTCTGATTCTCTTCTTCAAGACTGAGAGTATTTTTTCTTCCTTTTTTCCCTACTTTAGGCACAACTGAAGATCGCGAACTTTGATTCTCACTTGCTTGTGAGCGAACAGGAGGTTTACCTTTAATGATATCATTAATTTCTTGACCTGTTAATGTTTCATATTCCAACAAGCCCTGAGCAATAGCCCACCACTGTTTCTTTTTTTCTTTCAAAATTTTTGTTGCACTTTTGTAAGCATCATCAATCAGCTTACGCACTTCAGCATCGATCATGCGGGCTGTCTCTTCAGAGATATTTTGTGTTCTTGCAACGGAATGCCCTAAAAAAACCTCATCTTGATTATCGCCATAAGCAACATTTCCGAGAATATCGGAAAATCCCCATCGCGTGATCATTGCTCGTGCTAACTTTGTTGCTTGTTCAATATCAGATGCTGCTCCAGAGGTGATATTTTCTTTTCCAAATTTCAATTCTTCGGCAACTCTTCCTCCCATCATGATAGCCAAACGTGAAATCATCCAACGATAACTCATAGAATAACGATCCCCTTCTGGCAATTGCATGACCATGCCCAGAGCTCTTCCCCTTGGCACAATTGTTGCTTTATGAACGGGGTCAGCAACAGGAACACTCAAAGCTACAATAGCATGTCCTGCTTCGTGATAGGCTGTGAGTTCTTTTTCCTCTTGTGTCATAGCCGTTGAACGACGTTCAGCCCCATCATCACTTTATCTTTGGCGTCTTCAAACTCTTGCATTGTCACCACTCTTTTATTACGGCTTGCAGCCATTAAAGCAGCTTCATTAACAAGATTCATCAAATCAGCTCCGGAAAATCCTGGTGTTCCCCTCGCTAATATTTTCAGATCAACATTAGGAGCCAGAGGCACATTCCGCACATGCACTTTTAAAATTTGTTCCCGTCCGGATACATCAGGATTTGGGACAACAACTTGTCGATCGAACCGTCCAGGTCTTAACAAAGCAGGATCGAGTACATCAGGACGATTTGTTGCAGCAATTAAAATAATGCTTTCATTGGGTTCAAATCCATCCATTTCAACCAGTAGCTGATTTAATGTTTGCTCGCGTTCATCATTTCCTCCGCCCAATCCTGCACCCCGATGACGCCCTACAGCATCAATTTCATCGATAAAGATAATACAAGGGGCATTTTTTTTGGCTTGTTCAAACATATCACGAACACGGCTTGCTCCAACTCCCACGAACATTTCCACAAAATCCGACCCAGAAATAGTAAAGAAGGGCACATTAGCTTCCCCTGCAACAGAACGAGCAAGCAAAGTTTTCCCTGTCCCTGGAGGCCCTACGAGCAAAACACCCCGTGGAATACGCCCACCTAAACGCTGAAATTTTTGTGGTTCCCGTAAAAAATCGACAATTTCTTGTAGATCCTGCTTAGCCTCTTCAACACCAGCAACATCTTGAAAAGTGACTCTTCCATGCGCTTCTGTAAGCAATTTTGCTTTTGACTTCCCAAAACCCATAGCGCCGCGTGATCCATTTTGCATCTGTCGCATAAAGAAAATCCACGCCCCAACGATAATAATAACGGGAAGCAACGAAAATAATAAATTAAGAAAGATGTTATTTCCAGAACTTTCTGGAATAGCTTTAACATTGACTTTTTTGTTTTCCAATTTTTGCACCAACCCTGGATCTCTTGGTGCATAGGTTGAGATAGCCCTCTGATCTACAGTTTTTCCTACTAACTTTTGCCCTTGAATAGTTACAGCTTTAAGCTCGCCATTCTCAACTTTCTGTAAAAATTCAGAATAAGATATTTCGCTATTTCCAGAGTGCTGGCTATCTCCATTAAAAAGAGAAAATAACACAATTAAAACAACAGCAATGATCCCCCAAATCAAAAGGGAGCGATAATTGGAATTCATATTAAGCCCATTTATTTAAATAGAGATTCTTAAGAGTCGCGTCCAACATATAATCTTGTTTCTTCCTTGCCAAGATACAAGAACTATTTATTATCTTTTAAAATGATTTTTCTTCGTCTTTTCCCCTTTTTTCTTTAAATCTTAATTTTTACTCAATTAAAATTGAAGAAAGATCCTACAACATCGACAATCGGTGCATCTTCTTGTGACACCAACCAATGAAACGGCGCCATAATGCGTTTGATTATAATATTGCGTCGACAATAAAAATGATATGTCAATTCTGGAATATCAACTCCTTTTTCATTAGAAATCATCACCAACGATTGCAAAGAGGGAAAATGGGGAGCTTCGAGATCACCTTTACCTTGATTGAGATAATCTTTCAGGTGAAGTAAATCCGCAGGCCCTACGCATATGGCTGTTGTATCATGATTAATAATTTGATAGCGCTGATCCCATATAAAGGTTTCTCCCGGAGCAATAGTTGCTTTTTGAATATGACGTGCTTCGCGCCATATAGCAAGTCCTTTTCGGCTATATTCAATAACCGCCCCAGCCAGAGTAAACCGTTTTTTTTCTAGATCATGTAAACATAATTTTTGATCCAGAGCGGCCAATTTTTGAGAAGACAGCAAATATGAGCTTCCCCCCATTAAAACAATAAAAAGCCCAACAACAAAGGGGAAGGCATGATGTTGCTGTAAAAAGGAAGGAGGCTTTCCGATAAAACAGTGCCCATACTCCACAGTGATATCCAAGGCTAAAATCAAATCTGCAACCTTTTGCGCTTGTACCCGACGTTGCACTGTAGCTTTATGAACTTTTTGAGCGATTTCAGTAAGCTTTTTTTGATGAAGAAAATGACGCACACGCACACGCTCAAATTTTAAGTCTTCATTTGTTGGATCATCAATCCATGTTGATCCCCGTAAAGACAAATAAGCACGCAACGTTTTACGTCTAACCCCAAGTAATGGCCGAATCAAACGCACTTTGCCATACAACAAAGCTTCTCTTGGCATACAAGATAAACCGCGCTCATATCTTTCTTCGTCCTTTTGGACCAACCTTTTGTGACTATTTTCTTTTGATATCTCCATTTCTTCATTTGCAGGCGCCTTATCCTTTTCTCTATCTTTCCATGGCATTTCTGAAGTTTCGTGTCGAGCCGCTTCCGTTTTCTTTTGACTCCGTTGAACACGCATTTGATAAGTTTCAGCCTGATCATTGAGCGTATGCCCTGTCATAATCAGTGTTGCACCTTGTTTTTGTGCTTCTTTGAACAATAAATCATATCGCGCAATCCGCGCTTTTTCGCTTATTTTTGTTTGTGGTTTTTTGCCTTCCCATCGTACAATGATATGTTTTATCTGAAAGGCATAGCAAATTTTTGCAACATTTTCTGCTTCATACGCTGATTCTTCACGTAATTGATGATCAATTGTTACAACAATCACTTCTGGAGCAATGGGCAATGTTTTTAAATGCTCTTTGACCAAAAACAATAAAGCTAATGAATCACTCCCTCCAGAAACCCCTAAAATCAATTTCTGACAATGAGAAAAATCTGTTTTTTTAAAAAGATTTTTTGCTAATTTAATGGACACTGGGAACGACTTCACTCCTCATTGAAAGCACACTGACACAAACACTTCCAATATTTTAGTCTCTTTTGATTTATCTCCAAGGTA
The DNA here is from genome assembly GCF_002022445.1 of Bartonella sp. AR 15-3. Classification (GTDB taxonomy): domain Bacteria; phylum Pseudomonadota; class Alphaproteobacteria; order Rhizobiales; family Rhizobiaceae; genus Bartonella. Next base: position 1,308,660 of record NZ_MUYE01000001.1, read on the forward strand.
TCATGAACTTTACTCTTTTGATCAATCCATTATGCACCTCATTAAGATCAGTAAAATCTCAGTATCATAAAATATTTTGACCTCTCAACCCTCTACATGAAAGAGAGGATAGCGCTTCGTAAAACTCTTTTTTCACTCTATAGCTGCAACAGCATACTCAAAGAGCTACAATAAAATACCCCAAGTTGCTACAACAGAACATTCAAGTTGCATCTCTTAAAGAATTGAATTCAGAACACTTACTTAAATGGCGTATAAATTCTTTTATCCTCAGGATAAAAACGAAAATCTCCAGTCACAGTGATTATTATATAGCATATGGAACTGAAACCCTCCACAGCATTGTATAAAAAATGTGCTTCGTTGCCTTAAGGTTGTCTCCAATAACTTCCCGTATTATTTATAATTGCTTTTTGTTTATCCCTGGAAAATCATTCCATGGATCATTATCTGACCGTCACAGCCTTTTTAATCCTTTCCCACATCGACTCTCTTTGCAGTTTTAAAAACTGATACACCTACCGAGAAGCCTAATACATAAAGGATTACGAATACAATAAAGGACTCTTTCTTGTTTATATTCTTGTTTATAAAAAATGCTTTTTTCCTTTTTGTTATGCTGTTATGCGCAAACACACCTGTAGACTTTTTACTTTGAAAAAGCATAGAATATCTTTTTATCTGAAGGAAAAGAGAAGAAAAGAATTTTTTAAATATTGTACAAAAAAGCGCATAAACGGAACTCAAATGAAGAGAAAACTTTCTACCCTGTTATTCCCTTTCTATCTCTGCCTATATTTACTTCTTTCTTTTATTCCTCCGCAGCACTTTATTCCTTTACTCAGCCCCACTTACTGGTCTTTTTTAGCCCTTTATCGTCTTTATAATAACTTCTCGTATTATTAACGACTAAAACAGCACGTCGATTTTGGTTCCAACAAGAGATATTATCACAACTGGTCTCTTTTTTAGCCCTTTATCGTCTTTTAATGACTTCTCGTATTATTAACGACTAAAACAGCACGTCGATTTTGGTTCCAACAAGAGATATTATCACAAATTGCTACAGGTCTTTCTTTTCCGTAAGAGACCGTATTCATTCTCTGGGAAGATACACCCAAAGAAATAAGATAATCACGCACCGCAACGGCACGACGTTGCCCAAGAGCTAAATTGTACTCACGCGTTCCGCGTTCATCGGCATGGCCTTCAATCGTAATAAAATAGTGCGGATAACGAAGCAACCATTCTGCTTGACGTGCTAAAATATATTCGGCATCGGATTCAATAGAAGAGGAATCCAAACTAAAAAAAATGCGATCTCCAACATTAACAGTAAAATCTTGTGACGAACCCGCCTGTACATTATTGAAACCAGAATTACTGACAGAGTTGTTTGTATCAATACTCTTTTTGCCACAACCGATCAAAGTTAACAACAAACAAAAGACTACCCCGAGTGGATAATGGATAACATTTCGAAGAGAATTCATAAACCCGTTCTCCTTATTTTACTATTATCATAAATATTATATGCCTTACTTTTTATAATCTTTTCGAAATAAAAGCTTGCTCTTTTTTATTTTCTCTTCCTTCTTCCATCTTTGGTAGATGTTTCACTGAGCTTTTCGCTCATTTTTCTCTCCAGCCTCTCTCTTCAGCTTTATCTAAGATTTTCTGCTTTACTTTTACAGCTTTGCTCATTTTTTATTCTTGTTCTTCTTCTTGAGGTTTTTTTTGCAAAGCGTTGAGTTTAGCAAACACCGTATCAGCATCGAGATTCTTATCAAAAGTTTTTTCAAATTCACTCTCATCCAGAGTGGCATTCTCTGTCACTGATGTTGGAAGTAAAGTTTTATCTCCCTCCATAGGCAAAGGAAGATTTTTTATTGCCCGTTGTAATTCAAAATCCAAATCAATTTGCGAACATAACCCTAAGCCTACGGGATCCAGAGGAACTAAATTATTACTATTCCAATGGGTTCTGTTACGAATTTGCTCAATAGTTCCTTTAGTTGTGCCAATCAATCGTGCGATTTGCGCATCTTTTAATTCAGGATGATTGAGAATCAACCATAAGATCCCATTGGGGCGATCTTGACGCCGAGACAAAGGAATATAGCGTGCGCCTTTGCGCTTAGTTTGAGGAACCTGTACTTTTGATGCAGAAATTTTTAATCGCGCTGTTGCATCTGCTTCGACACGTGCGATTTCACTCCGTGTTAACTGACCAGAACTAATAGGATCCAAACCTCTAATTCCGTGTGCCGCTTCACCATCAGCAATTGCTTTGACCTCTAACACATGTAATTGACAAAACTCGGCGATCTGATCAAAAGAAAGTGCTGTATTATCGACTAACCAAACAGCTGTTGCTTTGGGCATCAAAAGTTGCGTTGACATATTTATTATATCCTTTTATCGACCTCTTCTTGAGGCAGGTTACTGCCCACTCTGAAACTTTAACCTTTTATTATAGAAGACTTTCACCCTATCCTAACAAGATGACACACAAAACAAATCACTTAATAACCATGAAATCATAATCTTTATATCCTGATTTTTGGCTCACGACAAGAGATCTCTCTCATACATAACAATCATAATCAGAATGTCTTTACCTTTGAGAAGAATTTTTTTATAAAGATTTTCTTTAATCTCGTTGCTCTTTTTTTTATGGTAGATTTATCCCACAAAAAGTAAAGTGTTTGATCATCCAACAAAAAGGTAAGCCATGGCAGGCCATTCACAATTTAAAAATATTATGCACCGTAAAGGACGTCAAGATGCGATGCGTTCAAAAATATTTTCCAAACTTGCACGTGAAATCACGGTCGCAGCCAAACAAGGCTCTCCTGACCCAACAATGAATCCGCGTTTAAGACTCGCAGTTCAAAATGCAAAAGCTCAATCAATGCCAAAAGATAATATTGAACGAGCGATCAAAAAAGCTTCAGGTGGTGATGCCGAAAATTATGATGAAGTGCGCTATGAGGGGTATGGCCCTGGCGGTGTAGCTGTTATTGTTGAAGCCTTAACCGATAACCGCAATCGTACTGCTTCAAATGTCCGTGCTGCTTTCACAAAATCAGGAGGCGCCTTAGGAGAAACAGGTTCCGTCGGCTTTATGTTTAATCGCATTGGTGAAATTATCTATAAACTTGAATCTGGAACCGCTGACACTATTATGGAAGCAGCAATTGAAGCAGGAGCTGAAGACGTACAATCGGAAGAGACAGGTCACCACATTTTTTGTGCCTTTGAAGATATTGGTGAAGTTTCGAAAATTCTTGAAAACACACTTGGCGAAGCAGAATCTATTAAAACCATTTGGAAAGCAACTACCCTCGCACCAATTGATGAAGAAAAAGCGCTTTCTGTTTTACGTTTGATCTCCACCTTAGAAGAAGATGATGATGTGCAGAATGTTTATGCCAATTTTGATGTCAGTGATGAAATTTTAGCAAAACTGTCAGCATAACTCTTTATTCTGCTTTTGATTAACAAAAATTTCATAGGTAAAGCGAAAAGAAAGATAGAGCAAACATTCTGTTTTAAAAAGAGGCTTGGTTGTTAAGAAAGAATTTTTATTTGATCTTTTTATTAAGTAAAGAAAGACTTTTCTGCTTTATTGCTTGAAAACAGCAGTGCTTTTTACATTTGTTTTTCATACATAGAATTTTTTAGCAATTTTTCCTTTGATATAGGACTTTTCTTTAGTTTAGGGATTAGGACTCTTTGTCTTTTTCTTATTTTTGCGATTTTTCAAAGACCTTTTGTGCTTCTCTTTTCATCATAAAATCTTCTCTTTTGACATAAGAGATTAAGCGCTTCCTTTTCTTTTGCGAACAAAACCGGAGCTCTTCATAGAGCTCTTGAAAAAATAAATCTTGAAAAGTTCATGCCTCTTTATGCTTCAGATAATTGGAAATTTTAAAAGCCAAGGCCCCCAAAGCGATTCTTAAACTTAGAAACACGCCCACCACGATCAACCAATGTTTGCGATCCTCCAGTCCATGCCGGATGGCTTATTGGGTCGATATCCAAATTCAGGGTATCCCCTTCTTTGCCCCACGTTGAACGGGTTGTATACTGAGTTCCATCAGTCATCACAACATTAATCATGTGATAATCAGGGTGAATATTAGCTTTCATACGACAAACTTTCTATCTTCACGCAACGAAATAGCACTTTATGTATTTTTTAAGTGCGCTCTCTTTGTCTTTTTGATACACTCGTTAAATTAAAATTTCAATAGCTGAGTACGTATCAAAAAACAAGTGCCCAAAATATCTGAATCTATTTAAATTTTATCATTAACCCAATAAAGACGCAAAATCCCATGAAATTCCTGAACCTCTCAGAAAAATCTAAGAATCCTTTCAAAGTAAAACATTCTTTTTCTTCTTTTAGCCCTTATATAAAACGTTACAATTGCCTTATAATTTGCGCTTTTCTCTCTTTATTGGTTGCGGCTTGTGTCACTCTTGCTTTACCAGTTGCTATCCGTCAAATGCTTGATTACGGTTTTTCAGCTTCAAGCCATGGAAAAATGAATTTCTATTTTGGTATTTTATTTATCTTAGCTTTACTGCTTGCTCTGGCTTCAGCCATCCGTTACTATTGTGTCATCACACTGGGTGAACGATTCATTGCTGATTTACGGCGTGATGTTTTTCAACATATTCTGCACCTTTCTCCTGATTTTTTTGATTATTCCCATTCAGGAGAAATTATTTCACGTCTTTTAACAGATACAACCCAGATAAAATTAGCGGTAGGATCGACAGCCTCTACAGCGTTGCGTCATCTTATTGTTGTGATTGGAGCCATTGTCATGATGGTCATCACAAACACTAAGCTCTCCTTATTGGTTTTGCTTGCCATTCCCTTTATTGCCATTCCCTTGATTGTTTTTGGACGCAAAGTACGCACACGCACACGCACAACGCAAGACCGCCTAGCAGAAGCCAATGCGTTAGCCTCGGAACAGGTGAGTGCCATTCGCACGGTCCAAGCTTTTACAGCTGAAAAAAATATCTCTGAGCGTTTTTCAATACTGATTGAACGTGTTTTTCAAACAGCCCGCACTTCTGTGATTCTTCGTTCTTGTTTCACTGGCTTTGCGATCTTTCTTGTTTTTAGTAGTGTTGTCGCAATTTTGTGGATTGGATCGCAGGATGTTTTACACGGAACCATGACAGGGGGAACGCTTGGCCAATTTGTTCTCTATGCGGTTTTTGCAGCAACAACATTTGCACAATTATCAGAAATTGGAGCGGAATTAGTGCAAGCAGCAGGAGCGGCAGAACGTCTTGTTGAATTATTACAAAAAAAACCCACCATTACAACGCCTGCATCTCCTTTATCACGCGCCCTTCCCATTCAAGGGTCTCTTATTTTTGATCGTGTTCATTTCACCTACCCTTCCAGACCAGAAAAAAAGATTTTGCTTGATTTATCTTTTTCCATCAAAGCAGGAGAAACTGTTGCTTTTGTTGGCCCTTCGGGGCAGGGAAAAGTACCCTTTTTTCTCTTATTCTTCGTTTTTATGATCCTATCAGTGGTCGTATCCAGTTTGACGGCATTGACATTAACCGCCTTTCCCTTCATGACCTACGTTCTTCGATTTCCTACGTTCCTCAAGAAATCGATATCTTTGAGGGAACAGTTCGCGAGAACATAGCCTTTGGTGCTCACAATCCTCATGAAGAACAAATCATTGCTGCGGCCCAAGCAGCCAATGCATCTGAATTTATCGACTCCTTACCACAGGGTTTTGAAACCCAAGTAGGAGAAGGAGGCATCATGCTTTCAGGAGGACAAAAACAACGCATTGGTCTTGCGCGCGCGATCTTGAAAAATGCCCCTCTCCTGTTATTGGATGAAGCAACATCAGCCTTAGATGCAACGAATGAAAAGTTGGTGCAAAAAGCCTTAGACGAACTCATGAAAAATCGCACAACTTTAGTCATTGCTCACCGCTTAGCAACAGTGTTAAAAGCAGATCGTATTCTTGTAATGGATCAAGGCTCTATTATTGAGGAAGGAACTCACGCCCAACTGATTAAGCAAAATGGAATTTATGCGCGTTTAGCTAAACTCCAATTTTCATCTGAACAAACTTCACAAAAAACTAAACCGACAAAACCTCATAAAAATAAAAAAAGAAAAGCATCAAAAGAATGAAGCCCAAAGCATCAAATCTGAAAAATATGCAACTGATTTGTGCTTCCCATCAAATACCGTTGCTCGACACTTAAACGAAGAAAGTAAACCACTGCCATTTTTCTTGCCAAATACTTACTTGACCCAAACCTCGCTTCTTTTTTCTCGATAAAAACTGCTTTTCTCTGTAAAAAGTTTGCGCTTTAAATCACACTTCTTTTTTGAGGATTTTTCGTAATTCAGTGTGAATAATTTCATTACCAGCAACAATATTTTTTTTATTAAAAATATCGTGTCCCCCATCTTTATCACTTACAAATCCACCTGCTTCACGAACCATCAAAAGTCCAGCAGCCATATCCCAAATTTGGAGATTATCTTCCCAAAAGCCATCGACTCTTCCAGCAGCCACATAAGCTAAATCAAGAGAAGCAGCTCCGAAACGCCGAATTCCAGAAACTTCAGCCATTACATTACGTAATTCTGCCAAGTAGTCTTCGTGATTTGAACGCCCCAAATGGGGTAATCCTGTCGCAATGATACAATGTTCCAATTGACGCCGTGCTGCCACACGACAACGCCGATCATTGAGAAAAGCCCCACAGCCACGTTCAGCAGTAAAGAGCTCATCAAGAATAGGATTATAAATAACAGCAGCGACGATCTGTGCCTGGCGTTCTAAAGCAATTGAAACAGCAAAAAAAGGAAGACCATGCAAAAAATTTATTGTTCCATCTAAAGGATCAACAATGAAACGATGCTGAGAATCTTCTCCGATAATTTCCTGAGACTCTTCCATCAGAAACCCAAATTTTGGTCTTGCTTTGCTCAATTCAGTAAAAATGATTTTCTCAGCTTTATAATCTGCTCGACTTACGTAATCTCCTGGACCTTTCAAAGAAACTTGTAGATTTTGAACTTCACCATAATCACGCACCAAAGAACGGCCTGCTTTTATAGCGGCCTGCACCATAATATGCATGATTGCAGAATGAGCCATCTCTTATCCTTTTATTTTTTATCCCTTTTCATTTGCACGACGCAAATAAATCAACTCATTAGTATCCACCACGATACGCTCTCCTGAATTAATGAAAGGAGGAACAAGAATACGAATCCCATTTTCAAGAATGGCAGGCTTATAAGAAGACGTCACTGTTTGCCCTTTGATTGCAGGATCAGCTTCAGCAATGGTTATAGTAACCTGATCAGGCAATGATATCCCAATTGGTTTTTCTTGATAGAGCTCAACAGTTACGGTCATACCCTCTTTTAAAAAAGCAGCGCGATCACCCACAAAATCTTTTTGCAATTCAAGCTGCTCATAGGAAAGTGAATCCATAAAGACCAAAACATCCCCCTGCTGATAAAGGAAAGTAAAATCTTTTTGTTCGAGTCGCACTCTTTCAACGGTTTCAGCGGCACGAAATCGTTCATTCAGCTTTGTACCATCGATCATATTTTTCATCTCAACCTGATTAAATGCGCCCCCTTTCCCTGGCTTAACGGCATTACATTTCACAACTACCCATAAACCTCCTTGATGTTCAATCACATTTCCAGGTCGAATTTCATTCCCATTGATTTTCATTATTCATCTCCAATTTGATGATTACAGAGGAGACCTCTTATTTTATTTTTTCAAAAAACCAAAGCTCTTGTATTCTTGAATCTATTAATATTTTACACCACTATAAAACTTTAAATTTTGGTTTAAATACCTTCTAAAGCCTATAGGTCAGTTTTTTTGCTTTCTGCATTGCTTTCTGCAACTGAGTCTCATCCATACCCTTGATCATTGTTTCAAGATCGGCAATTTTGGCTTTTTGGCCTTTTGCAATCAAATACCACGCAGCAGCCGTAATGGGATCCTTGGATGTTCCCACTCCATCGCGATAAAGCCTTGCCAAACTAACCTGTGCGACCACAATATTTTTATTTGCATTGTCTAGAAGCAAATCAAAAGCACGTTGAAAATCGTTTTCTCCTCCACGTCCCTGCAGCAACCATTGTGCCAAAATAAACTGAGCCATTAAATGTTTATTTTGTGCTGCGGCTTCCAAAAGTCTGCGCGCATTACCATCATTTTTTGGCATTGTTAAAGTTCCTACAGAAAGAATTTTTGCAGCAGCAAAAGCTGCTTCAGGATCTCCAAGAGAAGCTCCTTTTAAGAACCATATTAAAGCTTGTTCTATGCTCTCATTTTTTTTATTTTTTACATCAACCTCTTTTATACTATCCTCGCCGGCCTCGTCAGATTCTTTTTTTTCGTGCATTGCTTTATAAAGGTGAATTTGTCCAGAATAAAAATAAGCCTCTCTCACGCCAGCATTCATCGCTTTTCGAATGAATTCCTCGGCAAGATTTATATTTTTTTCGGTGAAAGTTCCATCAAACAACATCAAACCATAGCGGAGCTGTGCTTGTGGGTCTCCTTGGTCTGCAGCATGCTTAAACCACAAAACGGCTTGTTTACCATCAACAGGCCCTATATATCCTTCCATATACATTCGCCCTATCAAAGTTTGAGCAATTGGATCATTTTGTTTGGCACGCATGAGCGCTGCACGAAAAGCTTTTACATAATACCCTTGGACGTAATAATCATAGGCTTCATCATATTGACCGGCTTGTAAAGGCAATACATTTTTTTGTGTCTCTTGAGTATTTTCGACATTTTGAGAGATATTTACAATCTGCTCTCCTTGTTGCGCTCGTGTAGAACTTACAAAAGCCATCACACACGCGATTATCCCCAGAATTAATACCCCGTAAAATCTACTCATAACTTTCATCTCTCCGTATTTAGAGAAGCGTTTTGACATTTTTCTTTCATCATATCAAGCACCCTCAAAGGATCATCATGCATAAAAATCATTTCTTCCACGGCAATAAATTCACAAGCTGTTGCCAAAGCTTCATCAAAAAACGCATATTCACTCCCCGCTTGAATAATGGCGGGAGTTTTCATAATCTCTGCCCACCATTGTGCCAATTGAATATTTCGAGGATGCGAACGAGGTTTTTTATCAGCACCTAATTTTCCAAAAAAAAGATAATCAACCCCTGCTTCTGCGATAACCATCGCAGAATGACGATTTTGAAAATTTCCACAACCAATTATTTTCTGTTCTTTTTTCAAGTTTTCAACAATTTTGGAAATATTGAAATGGTCTTCTACATGCAAACCATCAGCCCTGATCCGGCCAACGACGCGGCTTTCCTCAGCAATAATCAAAGCTGCACCATTGTGCTGAATATCATGAACGTAGAGCTGTGCACTCTTTTGCAAATACTCTTCCCCCATTTTTTTCCCTTGCGAATCATACAAAATAACGCAAGCAAAAGATTGCGTTTGCAAAATCTGACGAAGTAAAACAGGATTGAGTGTGCGGCGGACATCTATTGTTAAAATCAACTGAGGACAAAAACATTGCACAATTGGTTCACTTTTTTGTTTTGTCATCCTATACCTTTCAACATTGCATTCCACAGCTCAAGATTAAAAACCATTTTATAGTCATACTCTTTTAAAAACAGACTATTTTTTTAAAATAGACTTTGTGATATCTTAAGGGCTCCTTCATGACACGTTCCAGAGCTTCGTCTCATCATAGTTCGCATACTTTCCGTGATACGCGGATTGATGTTTGCCGTTCTTTAGCGCTATTGACAATTTTCATCAATCATATTCCTGGTACATTCTATGAACATCTCACCCATAAAAACTTTGGTTTTTCTGATTCAGCAGAAATATTTGTACTTCTTTCAGGAGTTTCACTTGGACTTAGCTTTCACACACGTTGGTATAAGCTGCCTTTTTCTGCTCTGATTGGCAAACTTTGGGGGAAAGCTTTTCGTCTTTATAAAGCATATCTCTTTACTACTTTTTTCACCTTAGGCCTTTTTGGAGGAGCTTTTTTCCTGTGGAATTTAGAAAAATTCACCTCTATGAATAACGTAGGATTATTTTTTACAGAGCCCTTTCTGGCATTTTTTAGTATCTTGAGCTTTGGTCATCAACTTGGCTATAATAACATTCTTTCACTTTACGTCATTTTAATGATTTTCGCGCCTTTTGCACTTTATTTGAGCTGTCGACACAAAGGGCTTCTGCTTTTTATCTCCTTCATTCTTTATATTTTCTGTGGCCTTTATAGAATTGCTCCCCCTTCTTATCCTCTTAAAGGGCAGTGGTTTTTAAATCCTCTTTCATGGCAGTTTCTCTTTGTCATTGGCCTCACAACGACTCTCTTCCTCAAAGAGAAGAAATCGCTTCCCTTTCGCCGTCTTTTCCTGACATTCTCTGTAATATATCTTGTTTTTTCCCTGTTATGGGTACGCTTACACTGGTGGGGAAGTTTCGGTTGGCTTAATTGGTCTTCCCCTTTGATTGATTTCAATAAAACTTTTTTAAGCCTCCCACGTCTGTTGCATATTCTTTCCTTATTTTCTTTGTTTGTTTGTTTTCCTTGGTTGCATCGAAAGCTTCATGTTTCAGCACAACATCCTTTAGCGATTTTAGGAAAACAGAGCTTACCGGTTTTTGTAACTGGAACTCTCTTTGCTATGTGTGGACAGATTTTAAAAACGGTAATGAACAGTACATTTATATTGGACACTTTTTTAATCATGAGTGGCATCAGTCTTCAATTTATGATTGCTTATTATTATGAAAAAAAAAGTAGGCATTTCACTTCACCGTAAAGAAAAAACATGGAAGTCCTTCCCCTCCAAGTTCATTAACCTTAGTATAAAAAGAACATTGCACAATAATACTAAAAAAGGTATTCACTGTTCTTGAAGGAGCATTGTAAAAAAGAAATTTCTATCTTGTTTTTTAAATGCTCCCAAGATTGTTTTTGTTTTGGAGTATAGCGGTGGTGAACGTACATGAGCGTCCACAAAATCAGGCCATTGTCATGATTGAGCACAATGCCTTTGATAATGTGTTTAATCGTCTTTATGAAGAAACAATGATCCTGATTGAAGAGACAGCAAATTATATTGATACAGAAGGCCGCTTAGTTGCACATGATCTTTCAGTAGAACTCTCTGAAATTTACGGGAAAGAAGCAATGTATTTGAGTACGCGTTTGATGCAAATTGCTTCTCAACTTTTATTGATTCGAGCTGAGCGTGAAGGGGAAATGTCACCAGAACAAATTCAAAAAGAGATTGCAAAAGTTTCCCTTCACACCCCATCACTTGAATCTAAATCTGCACACTGGAAAGAATTACCAGAAGTTTTTCGTCACTTTGTACAGCGCTCGCTTCGATTAGAAAAAAGAATGCGGCATATGAACTACGATAAAAAACACACTGCTTTACAGGCTTTATCTCAAAACAACCCAGTAAACAAACAGCTTCAATTGCTTAAAACGGCTTTTCAGCGCCTCTAAGCACTTTTGTCTTAATTTATCTATGAGACTTGTCCTTCTACTTTTCTCTCCATCAAAGCCTTTAAGAAGAGAAAACTATTTTTTCTTTTTCAAGTTATATTTTTGTCTTTGTTTTGAGATATTTTGAAACTTTCTTTACTTTATATTTCCTTCTTTTGTTCTATTCATTGAATCCATCTATTAAAATACTGAGAAATCAAATAAACTGAATTTTATGGTAGAGACGATTCGCATCATAGGGATTGATCCTGGACTTCGGCGTACAGGATGGGGAGTTATTGACCTATGTGGCAATCATCTCAATTTTGTAGCATCGGGAACACTTCACTCTAATGCTCAGAATGACCTCGCTTCTAGATTATGCCAAATTTATGAAGGACTTTCAAAAGTTATACATCAATTTATGCCCCATGAAGCAGCTGTTGAGCATGTTTTTGTCAATAAAGATGCGGCTGCCACTTTAAAACTTGGTCAAGCCCGTGCTATTGCACTCCTCGTTCCTGCTCAAGAAGGTCTTTCCATTTCCGAATACGCCCCTAATAAAGTCAAAAAATCAGTTATTGGTGTTGGACATGGAGAGAAAGAGCAAATTCACATGATGGTGAAAATTCTTCTTCCCCGCGCTGAATTTGATAGCAGTGATGCAGCAGATGCCCTAGCTCTTGCAATTTGCCATAGCGCTCACCGTACGAGTTCCTCTTACCGTCTAAAGGCAAGCGCATGATTGGGAAACTCAAAGGCATTCTTGAACATATTTTTGATGATCACATTATTCTCGATGTGCAGGGGGTCGGATATATTATTTTTATCCCTAACCGCCTTCATTCTTCTTTACCAGCCATAGGGGAAAGTCTTAGCTTATTCATCGAAACCCATGTACGTGAAGAAGCAATTCGTCTTTTTGGCTTTGCAACAAAGTCTGAACAAGAATGGTTTTGCCTTTTGCAAAATGTCCCGGGTGTCGGTGCAAAAGTTGCGTTGGCAATTTTAGGATCTTTATCAGTTAGTGAGCTCAGCCAAGCAATTACCCTCAACGATACTGCGATGATCAGTCGTGCTCCAGGCGTTGGCAAAAAAGTCAGCGAAAGAATTGTAAGCGAACTCAAAAGCAAAACTCTTCTCTCTAAAGAAGACAATAAGAATCCTGCTTTGTCCTCTTCTTTAAACTTTTCTTCAGAAGAGAAACATCAACCAACTCACGATGCTCTTTTAGCTCTCATCAAGCTTGGTTTTGATCATGACAAGGCAACCACTGCTTTGGCTTCAGCCCTCTCTGCTCTTAAAGGGGAAATGATTTCCTCAGCACTCCTTGTTCGCCATAGCCTCAGACTTCTTTCCTCACAAAATCAAGAGAACAATGGATAATGCATAAAGATGATCCTCAGCGCCTTCTTGGAGCTATTCCCCTTCCTAACGATCCGGATCGCTCCTTAAGGCCCCAAACCCTAGATGACTTTATTGGTCAAGAAGCTGCCCGTGCAAATTTAAAAATCTTTATTGAAGCAGCGCGAACACGACATGAAGCCTTAGATCATGTCCTCTTTGTTGGACCCCCTGGTTTAGGAAAAACAACACTTTCGCAAATTATGGCAAAGGAATTAGGCGTTAATTTTCGTTCGACCTCAGGACCTGTCATTGCCAAGGCTGGTGATTTAGCTGCTCTTTTAACCAATCTAGAAGAACGAGATGTTCTTTTTATTGATGAAATTCATCGTTTAAATCCGGCTATCGAAGAGATTCTGTATCCGGCCATGGAAGATTATCAACTTGATCTTATCATTGGTGAAGGTCCTGCCGCTCGTTCAGTCAAAATTGACTTAGCCAAATTCACCTTAGTTGCGGCGACAACGCGTTTAGGATTACTGACCACTCCTTTACGGGATCGTTTTGGCATTCCCATCCGCTTAAATTTTTATACCATAGAAGAATTAGAATACATTGTTCAGCGCAATGCCCGTCTTTTTTCAGTTCAAATCAATGATGATGGCGCTCATGAAATTGCGCGTCGTTCCCGTGGAACCCCTAGAATTGCAGGGCGCCTTTTACGACGTGTCTGTGATTTTGCTTTAGTCAAAAAGGCTGAAAAAATTGATCATACAATTGCTGATGAAGCTCTTTCACGTCTTGAAGTGGATCATCTTGGCCTTGATCCTTTAGACCGCCGTTATCTCATCCTCATTGCTCAAACTTTTTTAGGAGGGCCCGTCGGTATTGAAACAATTGCTGCTGCTCTTTCAGAACCACGTGATGCAATTGAAGATATTATTGAACCTTATTTGCTTCAACAAGGTTTTATACAACGAACAGCGCGTGGGAGAATTTTAACAGAAAAAGCTTGGACACATTTAAAACTTTGTCCCCCCACAACAGCACAGTCAATAAAAAAGGTTTCTTCATCGGCAGGGACTGATTCTCAGTCTTCTTTCTGGGAGACAGAAAATGAATAAAACCAAATCCTTTACTCAATCACCTTCTTCCTTTTCTCATGATATTCAAGCACGAATTTATGTAGCTGATACTGATTTTTCTGGTGTTGTCTACCACGCACGTTACCTTGAATTTTTAGAAAGAGGACGTTCAGAATTTTTACGTGACATGGGATTGAGCAACAATGAATTAATCTCAGATAGCCAAGGTGAGAAATTATTTTTTGTCGTCCGTCATATGGACATTATCTTTTCCAAACCAGCCATCCTTGATGATCTTTTAACCATCAAAACATCCTTGCAATGCGTTCAAGGGGCACGCTTTTTCATGGATCAGGTCATTTTGCGCAATGAAATTATCTTAATTAAAGCAAAAGTTGAAATTGCTCTCATTAATCAAGAAGCGAAACCGCGCCGTTTACCCAAAAATCTCTTCTCCTCTGCTTTTTTTAAAAGCGATATTGGAACAGAAGTGCCTAAAGAATAAAATGCTCTTGGAAGAAAATAAAGAAACTTTTGAGACATTAGAGATTTTTGTAAAAACTCAATTTTGTTTTGACAAATTTAGAAACTATAAAACAATATGCTGTAATGGACTGTAAAGGAATAAATCTTTCATTGAAGAGGTTAAAAGATCATGGCACAAGTAGAATTTGCAAGTCCAGAAACAATAGGAATATTAAGCCTATTTATGCAAGCCAATTGGATTGTAAAGGCTGTTATGATTGGGTTAATTTTTGCTTCTATATGGAGCTGGGCTATTATTTTTGATAAGTTCATTTCTTATCGTCGAATACGGCGTAATATCCACCATTTTGAGCGGAATTTTTGGTCAGGACAATCTTTGGAAGATCTTTATGCCACCTATAATAGTCAACGGAACAACAGTATATCAATTGTTTTCCTCGCCGCAATGGCAGAATGGAAAAAGTCACTCTCAAAAGGATCGCCCACATCCTTAAACCTCCAGTCTAGAATTGATAAGGCGATGGATTTAACCTTAGGGCGTGAAAGTGTAAAAATAGAATCACGATTAGGTTTTTTAGCAACTCTTGGATCGGCAGGTCCTTTCATTGGTTTATTTGGAACTGTTGTTGGAATTATGAATTCATTTCTTTCTATTTCTGCCTCTCAAAATACCTCGTTAGCGATCGTAGCTCCGGGCATTGCAGAAGCACTTTTAGCCACTGCGATTGGTTTGTTTGCAGCCATTCCCGCTGTTATTGCTTACAACAAATTGACAAGTGAAAGTGCGCAAATTATAGCCAAAATAGAAAATTTTGCTGATGAATTTTCGACAATTTTGTCACGGCGAATTGATGAAACAACATCCAGCAATTCATCCTTATAAAGAGGTGTGTTATGGGATTATCTGTTGCTTCTTCTGCTCACACAAGTACGCGTAGACGGCGCCGTTCGCGCGCTCCTTTAATGAGCGAAATTAACGTCACACCTTTTGTAGATGTTATTTTAGTTTTGTTGATTATTTTTATGGTATCAGCTCCTCTTTTGGTCAATGGTGTTCCTCTTGATCTTCCCCATAGCCAAGCAGGGCCCGTGCAAATGGACAGTACACCCTTAACCGTTTCACTTGACGCCCAAGGGCGCTTAGCCATCAATCAAAACTACTATGACACAAAAGAAGCTTTGATTGACCATCTCAATGCCCTATTAGCCGCAGATCCTACGCAGAAGAACAAACGTATTTTTGTCCGTGCCGCCAAAACTGTTGAATATCAACAAGTTCTGCAACTTTTAGCGCATATTCAAAAAGCAGGTTTTTCGCAGGTTGCTTTAGCCAGTCTAGGGCAATAAATTCTCCATAAACTTCCATAAACTGTTGCATCATATATCTCTAAACTCTCTGCAAAAGTAAAAAACAAAACAGTAAGGCATACAAATGGAAAAAGGCTCTCATCATAGAATGAAGAAAAGTTTGGCTTTATCATTTGCACTGCATTTCATTCTTTTCAGCTGGGGTATAATACACTTCACTCCCTCTTCTTCTTTTATGCAACAGCCCTTAGAAATCGCTCCGATTACTTTATCTTCTCTTGACAAAGAGCTTGCTTTCCAAGAGGGCTCATTAAATGCTCCCCCTCTTGAAGACTCTGCTCCTAAACGAACGACACAACCACAAGAAAAAGAAGATGCCCGTCATTTTGGCGAAGGAACAATGGACCTTCAAACTCCCTTTCAGCCAAAAGAAAAATTGCAACATATGGATGCAACACCTTTTTCTTTTGGACAACAGGAGGCATCGGATATCCCTGAATCGTCCCCGAAAACAGAAACAGAATCCCTCCTCCACAGAGAGCCAAAACTCACAAAAAATGAAATGAAAACATCGCCCCCAAAATCAGAATCAACAGACCAAACAGTTTCTCCGACAGCTTTAGAACAAATAAAACCCGAAGATCCTCTTCAGAAAACGCTAGAAGAACTTACTCAGGAAAAACCTAACGAATTGACACCAACAGTGATGCTTCCAGATAATATTCCTTTCCCCTCTTTCAAACCAAAGGAAAAGCCAATTAAACCTTCTAATTTTGAAAAGACACAAAAATCTCCTTCTAAAGGAAAACAAACGATTGAAGATATTTTGGCAATGGAAGAAACACATCTTATCAATCGTGCACGCACCCAAGGGGGTGGTGCAAAACGTTCCCACAAACCAGAAGCTCTAGGTGCACGAAAAAATATTGGTGACTCCGCAAAAAAAGCCCAAACATTGGTTAATATTGTAGGCACCTGTATTCAACAAAAGCTCAAACTTGTTGCGATTGGAGGTAATTTGAGCAACCGCCCTGTTGTGCGTTTACAATTTCGTTTAAATAATAACGGAAATGTGATAGGCGAACCAAAGATTGATCCTCTCAAAGGTGAAGAAAGTCAGCTTACCATCATGACACAACAAGTTTATGCTGCTGTTTTTTCATGCCAACCCTATGAAAATCTTCCCCGTGATCAATATAATTTATGGGGGCAAGGTTTTGATTTTAACGTTGATCCTTTTCAAGAAACAGCACCATAAAACAACAGTTTTTTCTATATCAAAGAAAGGATGAATACCACATGACTGTAATAAAACGTACAATTTCTTCCTTGTTTTTTCTCATTGTATATTTATGGTTTTTCGGTTTTTCATCTTCATATGCACAACTGAAAGGCACAATTGCAAAAGCTGATTTTAATCCCATCCCCATTGCTGTTGCGGATTTTCTTTCCCATGATTCATTAGGCATAAAAATTGCTGCTGTCATTGCAGCAGATCTGGAAAGATCAGGACTTTTTTTCCCCTTACAAAAATCTTCTTTTCCTGAAATATCTCCTAATCCTGATAAACAACCAAACTTTTCTGATTGGAAAAAAATAAACGCTCAAGGATTAATCACAGGAAAAGTTTACAGAGAGACAGATGGGCGGCTTAAAGTTGAGTTCCGTTTATGGGATGTTGTAGGGAAGCGACAAATTAAAGGACAACGCTTTTATACAGCAACGGAACGCTGGCGCCGTGTTGCACATATGATTGCAGATGAAATCTATAGCAAAATGACAGGTGAAAAAGGCTATTTTGATACCCGCATTGTATTTATTGATGAAACAGGACCACATAATGCCCGTATCAAACGTTTAGCGATGATGGATCAAGATGGAGCAAATTTAATCTATCTTTCTGAGGGCAATGAGCTTGTCCTTACGCCGCGCTTTTCTCCTAAGCGACAAGAAATCACTTATATGGCTTATGATAAAAACAAAACACCTCATGTTTACCTTCAACAAATGGAAATAGGACAACGAGAATTGCTCGGCACCTTTGATAACATGACCATTGCCCCCGCTTTTCTCCTAATGGGCAAAAGGTTATCATGAGTTTATTACAAAACGATGGAAGTGCTAATTTATATACAATGGATTTACGCACACGGCAAATGACCCGTTTAACCGCAACCAAAGCTATTGATACGTCAGCTTCTTATTCACCAGATGGCACTAAAATTGTTTTTTCCTCTGATCGTAGTGGAAAACCACAAATTTATACAATGAATGTAGACGGTAGTGATCTCCAACGTATTTCTTCTAACGAAGGAAGCTATTCCACTCCTATTTGGTCTCCGCGCGGGGATTATATCGCGTTCACAAAACAATTTCAGGGTCAATTTTCCATTGGTGTGATGCATCCTGATGGAAAAGGCGAGCGGATTTTAACAACAGGTTTCCATAATGAAGGTCCTACATGGGCTCCGAATGGCCGAGTACTCATGTTCTTTCGTCAAAATCCAGGAGAAGGCTCAAAAATTTACACGATTGATATTACCGGACGCAATGAACGCCTCTTGCGCACCCCAAATGATGCCTCTGATCCGGCATGGTCTCCTCTACTCAGTACACAGTAAAAAAGGATAAAGATACTCTTCTCTTTTAAACTTTCAAGACTACTCTTATGGTCTGCACTCTCTTCTTTATACTCAACAGGGCTATATCAAGGTCGTTTCGGTCAAACAGATGCTCCCGATCAATACTGCCCAGACTACGAAAAACGTTATTTGCTAAAGCATAAATCTCTTGAGAAGAAGAAAAGAGCTTTATGCATCTCAGATCCCTGTCTACCATTGCCATCATAACAGACAGGGGTTGAAGAAAATGTACAATCTGTTTTTTATTTTTGCTCTATATACAAGACTGTTCTTGTTCTTTTGTCCACTGCCCTAAAGCCGCCAAATGGTTCATTCGCGCGCGATGATAAAAAGCCTTTTGTGCCGCAGCACTTTGTTCAGCTTTTCCACCCCATGCTTTCAAAGCTGCAGCTTGTAATGCACGTCCATAAGAAAAAGTCAATTTCCAAGGTAAAGAACCTAAACTATTCATAGCAGATAAATGCGCTGTTGCTTCTTCATCGGATTGCCCTCCAGAAAGAAAAGCAATTCCTGGAACAGCAGCAGGAACAGTTTGTTTAAGAACACGAATTGTTTTTTCAGCGACTTCATCAACAGAAGCCTTGCGTGCGTCTTTGCCATCAATAACCATATTAGGTTTTAAAATCATGCCTTCCAAAATAACACGTGCTTGAAATAATTCTTCAAAGACTCTTTTTAAAACTGTTTGTGTTACTTCAAAACAGCGAGCAATTGAATGCTGACGCGACTGACCATCCATCAAAACTTCAGGCTCCACAATTGGTACGAGACCGACTTCCTGACATAAAGCAGCATAGCGTGCCAAAGCTTGAGCATTTTGATTGATTGCACCTTTTGTTGGCAAAGAGTGTGCATCAATTGCAATCACCGCACGCCACTTAGCAAAACGCGCGCCCAAAGCATAATAATCCTTCAACCGCTCACGCAGACCATCCAATCCTTCTGTAATTGTCTCCTGAGGAAAAGCAGCCAAAGGCTTAGCACCTGTATCAACTTTAATACCTGGCACAGCACCATTATTACGAATAAGATCTGTTAACATTTGCCCTGTTGATGCTTTTTGACGAATAGTTTCATCAAATAAAATCACACCAGAAATAGCCATTTCCATTGCTTCTTTTGCTGAAAACAACATTTCACGATAAGCCCGACGATTATCTTCGGTAGATTCTACACCAATGGTTTCGAACCGTTTTCCAATCGTTGCTGTACTTTCATCGGCTGCTAAAATGCCTTTTCCCGGACGAACTAGAGATACTGCAATATCTTCAAGACGCTCACTCATATAAAGCTCCTCTTTTTTCTACGCTCTAAAATCAATGACTGACTAGCACATTTGCCAAAGTCATTGGATGCTTTTTCCCTTCACACCTGCTGAAGAGCAAGAATCCCAGGAAGACCTTTCCCTTCCATCCATTCTAAAAACGCTCCACCTGCCGTTGAAAGATAGGTAAAATCATTGGCAACACCTGCATGATTCAACGCAAAAACTGTATCTCCTCCTCCAGCAATGGATACCAATTGTCCCTGCTGACTGCGTTTTGCGACATACCGTGCTACCGCCACCGTTCCCTGATCAAAGGGAGACATTTCAAAAACGCCAAGCGGACCATTCCAGACAAGAGTTTTTGCCTTATCAATTGCTGCTTGAATATGCGCAAGAGAACGAGGACCAATATCCAAAATCATTCCTTCCTCAGGAATTTCCTCAAGAGCATAACACTGATGTGGTGTTTCTTGTTCAAAATGAAATCCAACAATAACATCCAAAGGTAAAAGGAGTGTACAGTGATTCTGATGTGCTTTTTCAATGATTTCTTTTATTGTTGTCATCAGCGTTTTTTCGCACAATGATTTACCAACAGAAACACCTTGTGCTGCTAGAAAACTATTGGCCATACCACCACCAATAACCAAATAATCAACCTTTTCAACCAAATGATTAAGAACAAAAAGCTTACTAGAAACCTTAGCCCCTCCAACAACTGCTATTACTGGATGCGTTGGACAATCAAGACCCTTCTCTAAGGCTTGCAATTCTTTCTGTAATGCCCTCCCTGCGTAAGAAGGTAATAAATGTGTAATCCCTTCTATTGAAGCATGAGCACGATGAGAAACAGAAAAAGCGTCATTCACATAAAGGTCCCCATTGTGCGCTAAAGCTTTAGCAAAAGAACGATCATTTTTTTCTTCTCCCGGATAAAACCGCACATTTTCAAGCAAAAGAATTTGCCCCTCCTGCACTGTACCTGCTGCGCTCTGAGCTACATCTCCTATACAATCACTTGCAAACAAAACCGGCTGTTCTATGATTTTTTCGAGGGCCTCAATGACGGGACGCACTGTAAATTCTGGAACAAATTGTCCTTTGGGACGACCACAATGAGACAGGATAATAACCTTAGCGCCACGCTTTTGAAGTTCGACAATTGTGTCTTTATGGCGTTCAATCCGTGTTGCATCGCACACTTGCCCCTTCAATATTGGAACATTGAAATCCACCCGCACCAGTACGCGTTTTCCTGTTACATCAACATCATCGAGTGTCTGAAATTTCATCCCTATTTTCTCTTCTTCTTTATCCTTGAAAACACTCTTCTTCTCTTAGACGTACACATTTAGCTCACTGTCATCAGTTCTTTATATTTTCAAAACCTTCATAGCACTTTTTCACCATTTTTCTTTCTTGAAAATATTTTTTTGATGCTCTTAAAAAACATCAGATTTCTTTTTTCCAAAACACCCTCTTTTTTTATGGGACATAAAAAGGATCAAAAATCCTCCTTTCACAATGTCTTGGCAAAAGCTACAGCAGTATCACTCATCCGATTTGAAAAACCCCACTCATTGTCGTACCAAACCAAAATGCGACACAATTTCCCATCAATCACCTTAGTTTGATCATTCTGAAAAATTGCTGAATGTGGATCATGATTAAAGTCACTGCTGACAAGTTTCTCTTCTGTGTAATCCAAAATCCCTTTTAGATACCCTTTAGCAGCCGTACGAATAGCCGTATTAATTTCTTCAACAGTCGTGGAACGCTTAGCAGTAAACGTCAAATCCACAACAGAAACATTCGGTGTTGGGACCCGAATCGATACTCCATCTAACAAACCATTTAATTCTGGCAAAACCAGCCCCACTGCTTTAGCAGCCCCTGTCGATGTGGGAATCATAGAAAGAGCTGCTGCACGCGCACGATAAAGGTCTTTATGCATTGTATCTAAAACAGGTTGATCCCCAGTATAGGAATGAATCGTTGTCATAAACCCTTTTTCGATTCCAATTGCTTTATGAAGTACTTGTGCAACAGGAGCTAAGCAATTCGTTGTACAAGAAGCATTAGAAACAACACGGTGCTCTTTGCTCAACGCCTGATGATTGACTCCGTATACCACGGTTAAATCAGCCCCCTCAGAAGGTGCAGAAACCAAAACACGTTTTGCCCCTGCCTCTAAATGAAAACATGCCTTATCACGCGCTGTAAAAAGCCCCGTACATTCGAGAACAATATCAATATCTAAAGATTTCCACGGTAATTTTGTCGGATCACGTTCAGCGATAACTTTAATCGCACCACACCCAACATCTAAACTATCCCCCACAACCTTAACAGGAGCAGGAAAACGCCCATGAACTGAATCGTAGCGCAATAAGTGAGCATTTGTTTCCACTGATCCTAAATCATTAAGAGCCACAATCTGAATATCTTGGCGTTTTTTTTCAACGATGGCTCGTAAAATATTACGTCCAATCCGTCCAAATCCATTAATTGCAACGCGAATACTCATATCATTACTTCCTTATTAATCTTTTCAAGCTTTTCTTTAACGATCGCCACAACAGCTTCATAGGTAATACCGAAATGGTTATAGAGAGCATCACTTGGTCCACTTACTCCAAATCCCTTCATTCCAATAAATACTCCGTCACAGCCAATAAAGCGCTCCCACCCTTGCTGAACAGCTGCTTCAACGGCAATTTTAATTGGAGCCTCACCAATTAATGCTTTTTGATATGCAGCAGATTGTTGTGCAAATAATTCAAAACAAGGAACAGAAACCACCCGTGTTGGAATCCCACTTTCTTCTAAAACAGAGTGCGCTTTGACAACAACATGCACCTCTGAACCAGAAGCAAATAGTGTAACTTGAGCATCATCACTGGCTGTTAATAATTCATATGCCCCAAACATACAGAGATTTTCTTTTGTATATTCTTGACGTACAAGAGGTAAATTTTGCCGACTTAAAGCCAAAGTAGAAGGTGTCTTTTTTGCCTTTAAAGCCAATTGCCAACATTCGAGTGTTTCAACAGCATCTGCTGGCCGGAAAACAAAATGATTCGGAAGCGCACGTAATGCTGCTAAATGCTCTATCGGCTGATGGGTAGGACCATCCTCACCCAAACCAATTGAATCATGGGTCATTACATAAATAACCCGCAACCCCATAAGAGATGACAAACGCATTGCAGGACGCATATAGTCTGAAAAACATAAAAAGGTTCCACCATAAGGAATGAAACCACCATAAAGCGCAAGACCATTCATCATCGCACTCATAGCATGTTCACGAATCCCATAATGGAGATAGCGGCCCGAAAAATCATCCGCAGAGATAGCTTTCATCTGACTTGTTTTCGTATTATTAGATCCCGTAAGATCAGCAGAACCACCAATTGTTTCCTCAACAACCTCATTGATAACTTCCAGCGCCATTTCAGAGGCTTTACGGGTTGCAACAACAGGGCGATCAACAACTAATTTTTGTTTATAATCATCAATAACATTCTCAAAATTTCCAATTAGATCACCCCGCATCAATCGATCAAACTCAACCCGCTCTGTAACAGATAAAGCAAGCAATTTTTCTTCCCATTTTTTTCGTTTTTTTGCAGCATTCAAACCAGCCAAACGCCAACTATCAAGAATATCCGCTGGAATGACGAATGGTTCTTCTTCCCACTGCAAAGCTTTACGGGTTGCGTCAATTTCTTTTGCTCCCAAAGGAGAGCCATGAACCTTATTCGTTCCTCCTTTATTAGGAGCTCCAAAACCAATCGTTGTTTTACAGGCAATTAAAGTTGGTTTATCAGAAGCTTGTGCAGCCTCAATAGCTCGTATTAAAGCAGTTTGGTTGTGCCCATTCACTTTGATAGTATTCCAGCCAGATGCTTTAAAACGCGCTATTTGATCTGTACTATCGGTTAATGAAATAGCCCATCGATCGAAATATCGTTATCATCCCAAAATACAATCAGCTTATTGAGCTTTAAATGTCCTGCTAAGCTTATCGCCTCTTGAGAAATCCCTTCCATTAAACACCCATCGCCTACGAGAGCATAAGTATAATGGCAAATCAACTCCCCAAAACGGGCATTAAGTAAGCGTTCTCCCAGTGCCATTCCCACAGCATTAGCAAGTCCTTGGCCAAGAGGACCAGTTGTTGTTTCAACCCCAGCGACATGCCCATATTCTGGATGACCAGCGAGTTTAGATCCTATTTGACGAAAATTGCGCAAATCCTCACAAGAGACATCCTCATAACCAGAAAGATATAATACAGCATACAGCAACATTGAACCATGCCCTGCTGATAAGACAAAGCGATCACGGTTAGGCCAACGCGGATTTTGGGGATCATAGGCTAAAAATTTTGTGTAAAGAACAGTAACAATATCCGCAGCTCCCATTGGTAAACCCGGATGACCAGAATTGGCTGCTTCAATTGCATCAATAGCAAGAAAACGAATAGCATGAGCCATTTGATTTTGTTTTTCGTTATTTGTCATAAATGATAGACCACTTTTTTGTAAAACTTACTCTTATTTTAATTATTCTTTATGCCGTTCTTATGCCGCTAATTATTTAAATATGCGTACACTCTGCACATATACCTCATATAAACAAAAATATCATCTTTCTCTATAACCCTTATGCACACCACACTTCTGCCTATAATGTCAAATAATCCAGTCCTTAATTCACATCAATCTTCTGCTTTGCTTGCTAAAATAGCCTATATCTTTAAAAATGAAGAAAATACAAAAAAATATAAGTGATTCGTTTTTGCATAAATGACTGTTAAGGAATACACTCATTATGGACCAAGAGACCGCTATTTTACCACAAACTCTAGAACAATTGGAAAAAGCACTCAGAAATTTAGAAGTCGCTGTTATCAATCACAATACTATTATTGACAAAAATAACGAATGGGAAGAGGAAATTCAACGAATGAATGCTGATCGTAGTCATCTTGCTCAAGAACTTGATAAAGCCGAAGCGCACACAGAACGGTTGACCCTAGTCAATAAAGATATTTCCAAACGACTGATTAAAGTTATGGAAACAATTCGTGTTGTGATTGATCGATAAAGGTTTAAACAAATGGAAACCGTTTCTGTCACAATTGATGGCAAAATTTATCGTATGGCCTGTGATGCAGGGCAAGAAGAGTACCTCACTCAGCTGGCTGCTAAATTAGATCAATATATTGTACATCTTAAAAAAAACTTTGGTGAAATTGGTGATCAGCGTCTCTCTCTTATGGCTGGTATTATGATTATGGATGAAATGGAAGAAATAAAACGAGAAAATAAAAAACTACAAGAAAGTTATATAGCTCTTCTCCAAAAAAATGAGACAAGAGACCGCATGATGGATAAAATTGTAATAGAAACAACGAAAAGGATTGAAAAGATCACCCATCAATTGCTCAGAGAAAATAAAGATAAGACTTCTCTACAGGAATAAAGATAAAATATAAGCTTGTCCTGATCTTTAAAGAACTGCGCCAGCACATAATCAAGAAACCCAGTAAGAACAAGGTGGGTCCAGTGAACCTCCTCTCGACCAAGAGAAAAGTCTTTGCTTCCTTCAACACTCTTACATTAAGAAGCAAGCTTTTATCTCAGCTTTTTAAAATTTATCACTCATTAAGATTAAGAGTGCCCAAAATATCATCAAGAGGAGAAACGATTTCCACTTTATGCAATGATATATTTTATGATGATGATTTTGGAGGCACAAATGTAGGAGCAGAAACAGAGTTAGGTATAGAAAGAGGCTTAGCAGAAAGTGCAAATATGGGTGTAGATGTAACCTTAGATATAGAGGCGGATTTGGGTGCAATTGAATCGTGCAATACAGGCTCATCGGTTAACTGCACCATCCAATTGGTTTGATCACCGGTATCAATTTCTTCAAACTCAACTCTTTGAAACCCTCTTACAAAACAATTATGAATTCCTTCAATCGTAAATTGACTATCTTGCACACACATCATAACTTTCCCTATCCCACTCCCTTTTTTTCGAGTGTTTTCGACATATAAATAATAAAATCGTGATTCAAGGGGTCCATCGATTAAAGTTTTACACTCTGTTGTTGGAACAATCCACCAACCTTCACTCACCCAATTTGAAACCGTACGATAGCCAATAGCGATACCGACAGCCTCTTGCGTTGTATTACAAACTCGAAAATCAGCTTTTGCCCACTCAAAAGCAGAGAACAGAAAAAGAATATTTAAGAATAAAATTCTAAGCTTTTTTAGCACAGCTCTTGCTCCTTGTATTCATTTTAAAATCCAGAAGTTCAATTTCACAAGGTAAATATTAAAATAAAATATCCATTTTTCTCTTTTTTCACAATTATAGCTCCCTATATAATTCTTTCCATCTTTTTCCACTTCCTGATATTTTTCATCAACGTAAACAGCTCGTTTATACAAAAAAATTAAAGTCAATGTATAAAAAAGAACGTAGAGCTTGACTCTCTACCCCTTCTTAAGGCATCTCCAATAATAGTTTATTATCAAAAGTCCAACAAACGATATATTCGGAGAAAATGCGATGAGCGATGTGCTTGATACTACACAAGCTATATCCGTCAATCAATTGCGTAGTTTTATCGAACGGATTGAACGGTTAGAAGAAGAAAAAAAAACAATTTCTGATGACATCAAAGATGTGTATACGGAGCTTAAAGGATCTGGTTTTGACAGTAAAGCAGTCCGTAGCATCATAAGACTCCGTAAGAAAGAAGATCATGAACGAATTGAAGAAGAAGCAATAATCCAGCTTTATAAAAATGCCTTGGGCATGACTTAATCGGTGATGCGCTTTTGTTCTATTTCTTCACGTAAAAGTTCAAGTTCTAGCCATTCTTCTTCTTTTTGCGCACAGAGTTTTTTCTTCTCTTCCAGTGCTATGGTTAAATCTTCAAAACGATTTTTATCACAACAATAAAGCGCTGGATCAGCGAGAGAATCTTCAATTTTCTTGATTTCATTCTGCAAAGCAGTAATTTGTTCTGGTAATTTTTCCAAAGCATATGTTTGCTTATAGGAGAGTTTACATGGTGCTGTTTTTGTACGCAATGATATTTGTTTTTTCTGCCCCAAAGTTGTTAGTTTTTGCGTCTCTTTACGCAAAGAAAGTGCAGCTTTTTTTATTTGCGCCTCCATATCACTATATCCTCCAGCATATAAAACCCAGTGACCATCTCCCTGAGGCGCCAATATATGAGATACAGTTCGATCCAAAAAATCTCTATCGTGACTTACTAACAAAACTGTTCCAGAAAAATCAGCAATAAATTCTTGCAAAAGATCAAGGGTCTCCATATCAAGATCATTGGTGGGTTCATCTAAAATTAAAAAATTTGCAGGCCGAGATAAAAGACGTGCCAACATTAAACGGGCTCTTTCACCGCCTGATAATTCCTTCAACGGTGTGCGTGCTTGTTCTGGTAAAAACAAAAAATCTTTCATATAAGAAACAACATGTTTCTCTTGCCCATTAATCAAAAAAGTATCCCCTCTGCCTCCCGTTAAATACTGCGCTAATGTTTCTTCTTCATTGACAGTACGCTGTTGATCAAGCAGAGCTATCGATAAATTATATCCCCGCTTTATGATTCCATGATCTGCAGCTTCCTGCCCTATCAAAACAGAAAGCAATGTTGTTTTTCCAACACCATTTCGACCAACTATGCCTACTCTATCCCCCCGTTGAAGGCGCCATGAAAAATCCTTAACAAGGATACGATCACCATAAGACTTTGAAATCTTTCTAGCTTCCAACACAAGTTGCCCAGATTCTTGATTTTTAGATGCCTCAAACGATGCCTTTCCTAAAGGCCCTTTATAATTCTGAGAACGCTGACGCAATTCCTTTAACGCTCCCAACCGCCGTACATTGCGCTTGCGTCGTGCAGTAACTCCATAACGCAACCATTGTTCTTCTCGTTCAATCTGACGGTTCAATTTATACTGATCACGTGCTTCCTCCTCGAGTACTTTATCACGCCACTTTTCAAATTCAGAAAAAGGCTTTTCAACCCTTTTAGCTGTGCCCCTATCAATCCAAACTGTTGAGCGCGTCACCGTTTCCAAAAACCTCCGATCATGTGAAATAACCACAATTGCTGACCGTAAAGAACATAACATTCCCTCCAGCCACTCAATTGTTGGTAAATCAAGATGATTGGTCGGTTCATCCAACAATAAAATATCTGGTTGCACTGCAATTGCTTGTAATAATGAGAGACGGCGTTTTTCTCCTCCAGAAAGCGTCTCTCCCTTTTCTGTACCCGAAAAACCAAAATTACCCAAAAGAGTTTTCACCCATTGTTTATCATGGGTATCATTTAAACCAGCTTGTATATAAGCGTTAACATCATCAAATCCTGAAAAATCAGGATTTTGCGACACATAATATAACGTCGCCAGAGGGTGGCGAAAAACTTCGCCTCCACTCGGTTCTAATAATCCAGCAGCAATTTTTAAAAGTGTCGATTTTCCACACCCATTACGACCCACAAGAGCTATACGCTCACCTTGACCAACTGATAAACTCACCTGATTGAGTAAAGGATGTCCTCCAAAGGTTAAGAAAATACGATCAAGCCGCAGAAGTGGGATAGCCATTCAAAATATTAATGGCAAGGGGCCTGATAACGTTTCCCTCTTTGATCAGTATAAGTGCACAATTGCGGTGTTTGAGAAGCACAAGGTGCTTTATACACATAACCTTTTCCATCACTATAGGTGCATAAGCTAGACTGTTGAATTACTCTCTGATGTAACATTTTCTTTTGATTTTTTTTCTGAACTGCAGCAGCACCTGTTACTGTTCCTGCAATAGCACCAACAGCTGCACCTGTCGTTACTGATCCAAGTGTTCCACCACCAATTGCTGAACCTGCTAAAGCGCCCAATGCAGCGCCACCAACACCATATTCTGAAATTTTTCGTTCAGAAACTGTACACGCCGTCGAACTTAACCCAACAACTGTAATAACTGCCATTGTTAAAACTAGTTTTAACATATTAAACCCTTTCTTTCTCTCCTTTAAAGATTAAACTTTAAAGATTAAAATCACGTTATACTATTATGTTATACTATTATATAGTCCCCTTAATTTTCCTGCTCCTATCTTTTCATTTCATTTTATATATACAAAAAATTTATGATACAGGTATAGACGCCAATAATATAGCTTTACCAGAACATAAATGACAACAAAAAGTTCCACAAATACGGTTAGAGAGTGTTAAAGAAGATCCAAAAGACACATTTTTATCTAATAATGGCCACTTAACCCCTGACATTGTTAAACCCTGTAAATCAGAAAATCCAATAATACTAAAAAGACACCCATTCGGCAAATCACAAGAAAAAGATTGTGGTATAATTGGCCATCCTTCTTCATAACCACTGGTTAATAACACTGCAATACCTTTCTCTGCCATTGCAATTGCTTGAGTCATATGAGAAAAAACATGATCACTTCTCTCCCCTCCAAAAGCACCACATAAAATAAGTCGTTGAGCACCTTTCTGCAAAGCACGCTCACAAGCCAATGCGCTATCAGTTGCATCTTTATCAGGAGGGAAAAATTCCTGTGTAATATGACTATATTTCTGCAGTAAATCTTGATCAGAAGAATCAAAATCCCCTAACCATAATTCGGGCACAACGCATAATGCTTCAGCATGACGTATCCCACCATCAGCAGCAATTATGCGACTATTATA
The DNA here is from genome assembly GCF_002022445.1 of Bartonella sp. AR 15-3. Taxonomy (GTDB): domain Bacteria; phylum Pseudomonadota; class Alphaproteobacteria; order Rhizobiales; family Rhizobiaceae; genus Bartonella. Next base: position 1,338,123 of record NZ_MUYE01000001.1, read on the forward strand.
AATTTGGTCACGCAAACGTTGAGTAACACAAATGTCCCCATTTAATAATATCGTAAATGTTTTCATGCTATATTACGCCTTTTATAAAACGCCCTTTAATATATTCCTGCTATAGATTATAGTCATGAAGACATCTAAAGAATCCTTTATAAAAATTCTCAAGTATAAAATGCATACAAAATCTTAAAGCTAAATAATAAAAAATGAGAAAAGCAATGATTCAAGGGTTTAGATTTTTTCAAAAAAGTTTCTTTTCCTACCATACAACCTATAGAATATTTCTCATAAGCTTCTTGCTTTTCCTTGTAGCATGTCAAACAAAATTTAAATGGAATGATCACTTACATCCTTCAGACTTCCCTATAAAAACTGCTGTTTCCAGCAACAACGATGTTTATGCTACATTGGGTGCTGCACAACATCCCCGCATCTTAAAAACCTATGGCGGTGAATATAATAATCCAAAACTTGAGCGTATGTTAGCAAAAATTATAGGAAAACTCGTTGCCGTTTCACATAACCCTAATCAAACCTATCATGTCACAATTTTAAACTCAGCCCATGTGAATGCATTTGCTTTACCTGGAGGTTATATTTATGTAACTCGTGGAATGCTAGCACTCGCTAATGACTCTTCAGAAATTGCGGCTGCCTTAGCACATGAAATAGCACATATTATAGCTAATCATGGCATCTTGCGCTTACAAAAAAAAGTAGAATTAAAACACATGAATAGCGCTTCTTCACATGTTAAATTATCCTCTGAAGTAGAATCGGACAACACTGTAAAAAATCAACAAACTCTAGCTCAATTTTCAAGGGATCAGGAGCTTGAAGCTGACGCTATTGGAATTGAAATGCTTCATCGTGCTGGATATGATTCATTTGCTTTTCCACGCTTTTTGCAATCAATGGAAGCCTATAAGGCTTTTCACAACATCTCAGGAGCTACAAATGATTCATTAGACTTTCTAGCACATCATCCTACAACCCCGCAACGAATTCGCCTTGCTATCAATAAAGCCCGTAAAATAAGCGAATCTGATCCTCAAACTGAAAATACTGATCGCGATACCTTTCTTAATGGCATCAATAACATGATCTTTGGCGGTAACTCTGATACAGGATATATACGAAAAAATAAATTTGTTCATCCAAAATGGGGCATCACTTTCTCTGTCCCAACCAATTTCACCATAAACAATTCTTCCCCAGCTGTCATTGCAAGTGGTCCCGATAAAATTGCAATTCGTTTTGATACTATCCCTTTTCCCACGAACACATCTGCAAGTGATTACTTGAAAAGCGGTTGGGTAGCTGGACTTGATGAAGCCTCTGTCCATCCCATAACAATTCAAGGCTTACCTGCAGCCCATGCCTATGCAACTAACGAACAATGGCAATTTTATATAGCTGTTATTCCCGTTAAAAATCGTGTTTTCCGCTTTCTAACAGCAGCCCCTCATCATTCCAAAAATTTTGAAGCCATCGCCAAAAATACAACCCAAAGTTTTCACTTCCTTTCCTCTCAAGAGCTGAGAAAATTACCCCCTTTAAGAATCCGTATTGTTTCTGTTCAACACAAAGACACAGTTTTAAGCCTTTCAGATAAAATGCAAGATACACAACACAAAGAAAAACTCTTTCGGCTGATTAATGGGCTTTCACCAACGCAAGCTCTTCTTGAAGGATCACGTGTTAAAATCATTTCTGAATGAATACATAAAAATATTTTTTGTCTCCTCATTAAACAATGATCATTTTGATTTTTTCAAAGAAGAATCCAATACTTATACTTGATAAACTTCTGCAGAGTTCACTGTTAACAAAGCACAACGAAGCTTTTGCAAAGCCCGCGCTTCAATTTGGCGTACACGTTCTTTTGAAATCCCCAATTTTTCACCGAGTACTTCTAAGGTTGCTCCCTCTTCCTTTAAGCGGCGGAAACGAATAATTTCGAGTTCTCGTTCATTGAGGATTTGTAAGGCCTCATAAAGCCATTGTGCCCGTCGCTGTCCATCAATTACTTGCTCGATCACAGCATCAGGAAGAGGATGATCATCTATTAAAGAATCCATTTTAGCAATTGGAGTTTCACCACTCTCAGAAATAGAAAGACTTAATGAATTATCCGTCCCAGAAAAACGGAAATCCATTTTTTCAACATCATTCACTGAAACCCCAAGCTTTTCAGAAATAGCAGAAAAAATTTCTTGTTTGGTCAAAGTATTATCATCTTGCGCTAATTTAGCGCGCAAACGCCGAAGATTAAAGAAGAGTGCTTTTTGCGAAGAGCTCGTTCCTCCTCGAACAATTGACCAATTCCGTAAGATATAATCTTGAATAGAAGCCCTTATCCACCAAGTTGCATAGGTTGAAAAACGCACCTCACGCTCAGGATCAAAACGTGCGGCCGCTTCTAAGAGCCCAACATATCCTTCTTGAACTAAATCTCCTAAAGGCATTTTAAAACGTTTAAAACGACTAGCAATTGAAATAACCAAACGCATATGAGCAGCTGCAATCTGATGCATAGCATCATCATCACGTTTGTCTTTCCATCGTAGTGCTAAATCATGCTCTTTTTTTCGTTCAAGATATGGAGCCCGCATTGCAGAACGCATCATACTACGTCCTAAACTTGCATCAACATTATTAGAATTCTTACTGCTTTTATACACAACATGTGGATGACTACTCATAATAATTCCTTGCGATTAAAATTATTTTTTAAGTTGTTTTGATAACGACATCTTTATTCGCTCTAACAAACCTTAAAGTTGTTTACTTTATAAAGAACTACTTTAACGTGTATTTTTACAATCGCAATTGTTTTTTTTACTTTGACCCCAAAACTTATTATAAAAAGATAAAATTTATTTCTTTATACAGAGGTTTTCACAATATAGAATGCCTGCAAATGCTTGTTTTTTACAACGTAATCAAATAAAAAGAAAAAAATCAAAAAGGATAAATAAAATAGAAATGAGTGTCTTCTATCACTCACTTTAACTGTGAAATAAAAGTTTAACTTTAAAGTTAAACCCTATAATTACAATTAAAAGTTGTATAGTATATTGATAAGAAAATTTCAAAAATGAAACAAAATCTTCAAAATTTAAATACCTGCAAAAAGACAATAAGAACACATTGAAGCAAGTACAATAAACATGCTAAAATGCTCAAAAGAATGCGAAATAATATTATCAAGAACAACCTCGACCCCATAAAACTTTGAGAAAGAAGATGATCATGGAGAGCAAAATTATTCACAAAGATGATGTTCTTATTGAAAAAAGTGGAAGTGGCAGATTTGAAGGGTTTCGTTTTTATATAAATAAAAGCAATATAGATAAAGAAACTGATGAACAAAATAATTTCGATAACGAAAGTTTGATTGCTGCCTTTACGAAACGTGCGACACGTTTTTGTGCTGCCGCTAATGGGGATTTTACACTCAGTTCTGACGGAATTATTCGCTGGATTGGTCAACCTGTCGGACAACTAATTGCAACAACAGATATTTTAAAACCTAAAGTTCTTCTCTTAGCAGATGTACAATTAACAGGCGAATCGCGTGACCAAGTGATTGCGCGATTAGAGCGTTTTGTAATCTTTCATTTTGAAACAACTTTAAAACCCCTCTTAGATTTACGCAATGCTAATAATTTGACAGATTCAACAGCTCAATTTGCTTCACGACTTTTCAATTCTTTAGGCATTTTACCCCGTCGTAGTGTCGCCCAAATAGTTAAAAACCTTGATCAAGAAGCACGAAGAAATCTTCGTCAGCTGGGCATTCGCTTCGGTGCTTTTAATATCTATGTTATGGGAATGCTCAAGCCAGCACCAATTCAAGCACTCACACTCCTTTGGTGTCTCAAAAATAAAAACAGTGATCAAACCGGGTTAAATGAAATATTAGCCGCTTTGAACAACGGACGAACCTCATTTGTTGTTGACCCGACTTATAACCCAACGCTTTATCGTTTAGCGGGTTATCAAATTCTAGGAAACCGTGCTGTACGTATTGATATTCTAGAACGTCTTGCCAATCTTATTCGCTCTACACTGCATTGGAAACCAGGATTAGAACCAAAACCAGATGGTGCCTATGATGGTAAAAGTTTTTTTGTCACTCCAGCGATGATGTCTAATCTTGGTGCCAATGAGACTGATATGAACGAAATTCTTAAAGGGCTTGGTTATCAATCGCATCGTTATGATAACTCTGTGCCTACAAAAAATCTTGCCCACGAACACTCTTCTCATAATACCTCAATAACAACAGCATTGTTTCCTGAAGCAGAATGTGTCGGTGATCTCTGGAAAACAATACAACAGTCCAACACACTCCAAGCAGAAATAAAAACGACTTCTTCTCTTGAACAATCCCCCTGTGCCACAGATTGTTTACCAAAAGCCGAGCCTGTTGGGGATTTTGTCAAGCACATGCAAAATACAGCAGAAAATAAAACTGTTTTATTGTGGAGTTATCATCCCCAACAAACGCAACATTATCGGAACCGTGATAACTCCAAACAAAAACAGCAAGAGAAGCACAAAAAAACTTCCACACAAGAAAGCAATACACACTATAACACTTCTCAAAAAAAACCTTTAAAAGCTCAACATTCTTATAAAGATAATAAAAAGAAAACTGCTTCCTTACACAAGAAATCATTGCGAACACAAAATTATGATTCCAATTCACCTTTTGCTAAATTGGCTGTGCTCCGTGATCAACTTAAACGTGATAAAGATGCACGCTTATAAACCCTTCTAAAGATCCTAAAACGGAAAATGGAGTTTGATCTTGACTTATGTTGTGACTGACAATTGCATTCAGTGCAAATATACTGATTGCGTTGAAGTTTGTCCTGTTGACTGTTTTTATGAAGGCGAAAATATGCTTGTTATTCACCCTGATGAATGTATCGATTGTGGTGTCTGCGAGCCAGAATGCCCGGCTGAAGCCATTAAACCAGATACTGAACCAGGACTAGAAAAATGGCTGGAGCTCAATCTAAACTATGCAAATAAATGGCCTAATTTAATGACAAAAAAAGACCCGCTCCCCCAAGCAAAAGAAATGGATGGTGTTCTCAATAAATTAGAAACGTACTTTTCAGAGAATCCAGGCAGTGGTGAATAATACCTCGTTTTATGAACAAGAGATCTTTCCAAAAGTTTAAATTATTTAATGTGCACACAAAATTCTTAATAGAAATGATTGATTCTTTTGAATTTTTGTGTTAAAAAAGTTTTAATATGGCTATTTTGCTAAGTATTTTTTTTGCTTTTTTTACTAAAGTATTTTTGATTTAATCTTAAAGTACTTAGCTTCAACGCTCAGTTCAAAGATATTTAGCTTTAAAGCATTTAATTTGTTTGCCAATATCATTATTGGTCACAAAGGGAGTAAATTAAAATATGGCACCCCCTCGAAATACCTCTTCTAGTGCTAAAGATTTTTCAACCTCTGAGTATATCGTTTATCCTACCCATGGAGTAGGCCAGATTATAGCGATTGAAGAACAAGAAGTTGCAGGACATAAATTAAAACTTTTTGTAATCCACTTCGCTAAAGATAAAATGGATGTAAAGGTGCCTATTGCAAAAGCCCTTTCTACTGGAATGCGCAAATTATCTACAGTTGATTCTATGAATCGTGCTTTTAAAATCCTTCAAGGAAGAGCACGAATTAAACGCACGATGTGGTCACGACGAGCTCAAGAATATGATACTAAAATTAATTCAGGAGATATCATTTCTATTGCTGAAGTGGTTCGCGATCTTTTCCGCTCAGATCTACAACCTGAGCAATCTTATTCAGAGCGCCAACTCTACACCATTGCTCTCGATCGCATGGCCCGTGAAATTGCTGTTATCAATAGCCTTACCGAAATGGAAGCGATAAACTTAATAGAAAAATACCTGACTAAAAAATCAAAATGCGAATTTAAAAATGAAATTGATGAAGGGAGTAATGCTGTTTACGCTGCGTAATCTACCGCAAAATTTTGATTATAACAGAATAAACTAGCAAAAATCAGCTTTTAGTTATTAATTGATCTGTTCCTCAAGGTTTGCTTCTTTAGGTTTATAAAAAAATCTTTATTGCAAGCTGAGAAATTTTTTTTAACATATAAACTTCGCATGCACGCAATCATCTCTTTCTCTTAGAGAGATGATTGCTTTATAGAATAAATTATAAGCACAACAAAGGTTTTTATCATAAAAGCGATTAATCATATAAATTGTGAAAAAACCTTCCGTTCATTTAACCCAAATTCCAAAATTTGCAATCAACTTGATTATTGGCATCTGATAAACAATTTATTCTTTTAACAGATAAAATTGAACACCCACGGTATATGTCTATTTTCAAATCAATATGATGAGGATGAGGGTGACGCAATCAACCGGAACTTTTATTAAGTATAATTGCGACAACAATAAAAAGCCCTCTTTTTCAAACGAAAAAGCAGCTAACTATAAGAGTATAGAAAAGGTTTTTTGCTTACTAAATCCAAATCTGTAACAATGAACCTGTTTGATATCTGGTATATAGCTTATTCTTTAGCGGGCAAAACTGAACGCCCACGATACATCCCTGTTTTCAAATCAATATGATGAGGGCGACGCAACTCACCGGAACTTTTATCCTCAATATAAGTAGGCGCTTTAAGGGCATCAGCCGAACGGCGCATACCTCTTTTCGATGGAGAGGTTTTTCGTTTAGGTACAGCCATAAAAGGATACTCCACACTCATCACTACAGAAGCACTAACGCCCAAAATGACAACTTCTGTCAATAATAGAATAAAATTTCACTTTCTTATACACTGATTATAATCTTTTGACTAGACTTTCATATAATTTTTTGTTTTTCTTTTCAATAATTCTAACTATTCTTCAATGAATACAGTGTGTATAAGCACGTGAAAAATGAATTCGTTTTTCAATAATACGGGTTAAAGCCACAAAATTATCGATTGGTTGATATGGATTACGCCAATAAGGATTGGGTAAACTTGCCACAAGAGCTGCAGCTTGTTGCACAGATAAATTTCGTGCAGGCTTATGAAAGTAATAAAAAGCCGCAGCTTCTATTCCATAAATTCCAGGCCCCCATTCTGCAATATTCAAATAAATTTCTATAATTCGTTTTTTTGATAAAATAATATCGGCCATAATAGAATAAGGAATTTCAATAATCTTGCGGATATAAGATCTATTAGGCCATAAGAAAAGATTTTTGATCATTTGCATATTGATTGTTGATCCTCCTCGCAAAGATTTTGAATCCGTTCCTAGGATATCGATCAACATAGCCCAATCAACACCAGAATGATGACAAAATTGCCCATCTTCGGACATAATAACTCCAGCCGGTACTGAAAATGCAATATCAGGAAGTGCAACCCATTCACGCTTATATCTCTTATCACTCACCCAATCACGCATCATTAAAGTAGAAACAGGATGAACAAAATCCAAACGATAAATCAACAACAAAATAATTGGACACAAAAATAAAAACACAAGAAAACTAATCACATAACGCATTCTCCTCATCGCCACTTTTTCCTCTCTTTTTATTTTTTCACAAAATTTAAGAGCATGAAAATAACCGTTTTATTCTTCATTTTTTTATCATAAAAAGAACCTTATCATTTTGCAAAGAAGAAAGGAAGAAATGATGCATGAATTCACGACTCTTCTTGCAAAACACGCTCATAATGTTGAGAAGCGACTCGACATACTTCTAAGTCATAAAGCCCAAAATGGTGAAATTAGCCGACCTGAAATCCTCATCAATGCCATGCGCTATGGTGTTTTGAATGGTGGCAAACGCTTTCGTCCTTTCTTGGTTATTCAAAGTGCGGCTCTTTTTGATATCCCTCCTGAACACTCTCTTGATATTGGCGTAGCATTGGAATGCCTTCACTGTTATTCACTCATTCATGATGATCTTCCTGCTCTAGATAATGATACACTCCGACGTGGCAAACCCACTGTTCACACAGCTTTTGATGAAGGCACCGCAATTTTAGCAGGTAATGCACTCCTCACTTTTGCCTTTGAAATCATTGCCCACAAAGCCTGTTCCTTTTCTTCAAAAACAAAAATTGATCTGATTACAGCTCTCACGCAAGCTGCTGGCCTTGGTGGCATGATCGGTGGACAAATGCTCGATTTAGAAGCTGAAAAAAAACCACAAAATGAAAGTGCAACGATTACTTTACAACAGATGAAAACAGCCGCTCTTATACGTTTTGCCTGTCAAGCAGGTGCTATTATGGGTCAAGCTTCTAAAACATTAACCGATAAACTTGCCTCTTTTGGAACACAGATCGGTTTAGCTTTTCAATTGACAGATGACCTTCTTGACCTTACTTCTCATACAAAAATTCTTGGAAAAACTGTAGGAAAAGATCAAATAGCCAATAAAGCAACACTCATCAATCTTTATGGTCTTGATGAAGTTAAAAAAAAGCGAGATGAGCTCATCACAAAAGCAGAAGAACTTCTTCTTCCTTTTGGAGCTAAAGCGATCCCATTGAAACAAGCAGCACATTTTATTGCAACACGTAAAAATTAAAACTTCCCATTCTTTTGGTATCATAAATAAAATAAAAGCAGGTAGAATGAAATAATTCTTTTGGATCATTCATACAAAATGGGCATTAATACATTCTTCTACAATTTCCTTAAATATCTCAGCAAAATAGAGAACAAAGCAGATAGAACAACATAACCCTCTTGTATCAATTATACCCCAAAACGTGTGTGAATATACTCTCCTAAAATCGCTTCAAATTCTTCGGCAATATGAGGACCACGCAAAGTCTTTACTTTCTTCCCATCAATAAAAACAGGAGCCGCTAGATTTTCCCCCACCCCAGGTAATGAAATTCCAATATCGGCATGTTTTGATTCCCCTGGTCCATTGACAATACACCCCATGACAGCAACTTTTAAACTTTCAACACCAGGATATTTATTACGCCAAACTGGCATATTTTTGCACAAATCTGCTTCGATTTTTTGCGCTAACTGTTGAAAAAACGTCGAAGTTGTCCGACCACATCCTGGACACGCAGCAACCACAGGAACAAATTGCCGAAACCCCATAACTTGCAAAAGTTCTTGACATACTTTTACTTCTCGCGTTCGATCACCGCCTGGTTCAGGTGTTAATGAAATACGAATTGTATCACCAATTCCTTGCTGTAATAAAATTCCCAAAGCCACAGAAGAAGCAACAATTCCCTTTGTCCCCATACCGGCCTCTGTCAACCCGAGATGAAGAGCATAATTACACCGTTTTGCCAACATGGTATAAACAGCAATGAGATCTTGTACATCACTCATTTTAACAGAGAGAATAATGTATTCCCGTCCTAAACCAGTTTCTTCAGCCAAAAGAGCTGAATGAAGTGCCGATTGAACTACAGCCTCCCGAATAACTTCAGTAACAGACAAAGGCTTTTCCCGCTGAGCATTTTCATCCATAAGCCGTGTTAATAACGCATGATCTAGTGATCCCCAATTCACCCCAATCCGTATAGGTTTACGATAATGGCATGCCATCTGAATAATTTGAATAAATTGCTTATCCTTTTTTGCACCAAAACCAACATTGCCAGGATTAATGCGATATTTTGAAAGCGCTTCTGCACATGCAGGATGATCAGCCAAAAGCGTATGACCAATATAATGAAAATCCCCTATCAATGGCACAAAAATACCCAACCGTTCCAACCGCTCTCGTATCTTAGGGACAGCTGCTGCTGCTTCATTCCGATCAACAGTTATTCGAACCAATTGAGATCCTGCACGCCAAAGAGCAGCAACTTGAGCGACCGTTGCATCAACATCAGCCGTATCCGTATTCGTCATAGACTGAATAACAATTGGATTCTCGCCCCCAATCATAACATCACTAACTGCAACAACAACAGATCGATGACGCTCTAAAGGTTTAGATAAATAATATGCTACATCCATCAGTTCCTCAAAACTTTCAAAACCTGAGCCTATTTAGCCTTATGATAATATCCACCATAGCACAATTCAAAAGAATGAATTGATTAGAAAACTTTTTCAAGAGTCTCTATTTTTAGACATCAAAAATCAATAATCAACAGAAGCTAAGAAAGAAAAATGCAACCTTTCAATTTTCAATCCATTATACCAAAGTCCACAGACAACTCCCATCTTGCACATTTGTTATAAAATATTTAAAATAAGGAGGAGCAGATTCATGTATATATTTCAAAGCCTTTGCAAAAAAAATGATAAAATCAAAAAACGTATTGCGCAATTACAAGAGGAGCTTATAACTATCAACCGTCCGCCCCTTCAGAACTATCGTTTCGATAGCATCTCCAAAATGCTGAAAAAATGGAAACTAAAAGGAAACCATGCTCTTTACCACATCAATAACCATGCTGAAGAGTTAAAAAAGAAGGCAAAAGACAACCCTAAAACAACTCTCTTATTAACTGCTGGCCTCGTCTTAACCAGCTATTTTCTCATGCGCAAAAACTAACAACGCACCAACATTGCTTTTCCATGATTCATTGAATCATTTTTACCACCCACCCAAAATCAGCATTCTATCATCTTCTCTCGAAATAAGATAAAAATCCTACCCCATTCTTGAAAACAAAAAACCATACTAAAAATCCGTTGATCGCAGAATAAAGAGAACATTTCAATTCCTAGAATGGTGCGATGCTGTATCAACATACGTAACTACCGACATTCCAGGAATAAGTTTCTTAATTCCCTCCTGCTCTTGATCTATGGCAATACGAATAGAGATGCGTTGCGCAATTTTGATAAAATTACCATTTGCAGTCTCTGTCCCTAATAATGAAAATTCTGATCTCGTTGCAGGAGCAAAACTCACTAAACGACCTGTTAATTTTTGATTGTTTAAAGCATCAGCATAAAAAACAACAGGCTGTCCAATACGCATATCAGCAATCTGTGTTTCCTTATAATGAGCAATAATCCAAATATCCTCAGGAACAATAGCAACCAACCGCATACCAGGCACTACATATTGTCCTACTTGTACACTAACCGATCCAATATGTCCTACAGCAGGAGAGATAATTTTAGTGTGCGCTAAATTCAGCTCCGCTACTTCAACACCCGCCTTTGCTCCTGCAATATCTGATTGCAAGCCTTGTTGTTCAAATTCCAATTTCTTCTGCAACTGGCTTTTTGTTTCAAATGTTTCTGATAAATCTGGAGAAGAAGAAGATAATGGCAAAGCTTTTTGAGAATTTAAATTCTTAGGATGAGACAATTCATTCTTAGATAATTTTTGAGAATGAACCATTTTAGTTCTTAGCGTATTAATTTCCTTTTCTAAAAGTTTAATCTGTAATAAAACGCTTGCGAGTTTTGCCTTTTTTGCTTCAAGAATTGCTTGCGCCTGCACAAGCTGGTGCCGGAAAAGGGTGTCATCCAGTTCAAATAAAACCATTCCCTTTTCAACCTTTTGATAATCTTGAACATAAACCCGTGTTACTATACCAGAAATTTGCGGACTTATTAGAGTAATATTCCCCTTAATCAAAGCATTATCCGTTTTTTGAAGGGTGCTAACAAATGGCGGCAATTGCCAGGCCCATAAAATCAATACAATGCCCATCATGCCAGATAAGAATGCAACAATTGTTGATTTTGATCGCAAAAATTTGATCATTCCTTTTTACTCACCCTTACTGATCATACTTTTACTTTTGAAAAGCATCATAAAATTCTCATAAAAATATGATTTATAAAATATCTTGAGGAGAAAAATAATTAAAACAACCATTGACATATAACAATAAAGTCGAAAAACATCATTATAAGCCAAAATATTTGCTGTCAATTTCAACTGATCCGTTAGACTCAGTATCGTTTTCCCACCCTCCAAATTATCAGACACTAAAGCACTATAAGGAGAAGATAAATTACTTATCTTATCGAAAACAAGTGTGCTTGTCGTTGTAATTTCTTGTGTTAAATCTTCAAAATGATGACACGTGAAAAAAAATTGCAAACTGCCAAAAAGAGCTGCACTCACAAGCCCTCCTGTAACTTGTGCCAACAAAAAAATCGCAATAAAACTTAAAACATAATTAGGCCCTCGCGCGCTCGCTTTAATAAAACCATTACATAAAGCAGGAGGCAAAAAAAGAGCATAACCAAAACCGATCAACCCTTGACTTATAATCATATCCACCGGATGGGTTAACTGGCTCACATGACTATCTAAATAAGATCCCAGTGTTAAACAGCATAAAGATAAAAGATAAAAATAATCTTCACGACCCATTCGTAAAAAAAATACACAAATAGCGCCCCCTAAAAAGGTACCGCAAGTAACTGCAAGATACATAGGAGCCATATTACGATTCAACAAACCAGAAAGATTAAAGAAGTCTGCAGCTAAAATTGATTGCTCTAATAAAAGAATGCGAAACACCAACAAAACCAAAACAACCTGGATCATTTCTTTGCTAAAAAGCCAACGTAAATCAACCAACGGAGTTGCTCTATTCAGCTCAATTATAATGGCAATCGTCAAAGAAAAAACCGCAAGTGCAAGCCCCCAACCAATCCATAGCGTTTCAGTCCACCAATACCATTTGCCAATAGACATTACGATAGCATTTAAACCAAGTCCAAGCGCAATCAAACTATAACTTACCCAATCTAATTTCTTAATCACCTTGTCATAAACAATTGGCGTAAGTGGAAGAGAAAAAATACATCCTAAACCGATCAAAACAAGCCCCATTTCCATTGCTGAAAGGCTAGAAAACCCACCATTTTCAAGAAGATTTGGTGAAATCAAACGAGACAAAGGGACTGCTAAAGCCGCATTCATATAATTTAAACTGAGACCAATAGTATATTTCTTTGACGGTGTAAAAGCCTCCATCATATAGAGAAAGGCTAGCGAAGCCATTGGCGCAGCAGCGATACCAGCGAAAAAACGAATAATCAAAGCCGAACGTAAATCCGTAACAAACAAGTGTAAAACACACACTACAACAAATCCAAGAATCGATAGTTCAGCAAAATTCCGTAAGCCAAATTGATAACGAATCTTAATCAACATGATTGTAATGCTTACATTGGGTGCCATATAAGCAGCGACCAACCACGTAGTTTCAATAAGCGTTGTGTTGAAATCTCCTGTGAGCTCGATAATATTGGACTGAACCATATTGGCGCCTAAACCATAAGCCCATTGTAAAATAAAAGAAGCAAAAATATAAGTGAAGCATTTTGGCAAAGGTCCGGCAAAAACAGCATCTGAATGAGGGGAAAGCCCAACTTCTGCGGCAAATACCGCATCATTCCCCTTGTTAGGCATCTTTTTTATTCCCGCATTTTTCATTATGCTACTGTTGAGGCACCATCCACAGATGTTAGTTTCTGAAATAACTCTTCCACTTTATGATGAGTGTTACCGCTTGAATTTTCTTCCAGCATAGCTCGAACTTCTGCCATGCGCTGCTCAAGATCATGAAGAGATAAATGATTAACGGCAACAACGGTTTCAGCCAAAAGAGAGCATCCCGAAGATGTAATGTCTGCAACCCCTCCCAAAAGAGCAAACACCTTTTCTCCCGAAGAAGATATAACCCTAATAACACCTGGAGTAAGACTCACCACTAAAGGAGAATGATCAGCCATAACCGTTAAATATCCCGATACTGAAGGCAGAACAACAGACATCACCTTTTCTGAAAAGACAAGTTTTTCAGGCGATACAAGCTCAAACAAGAAAGATTCTGTTTTTTTATTTTCCACGGGAACCCCTTGTCTTTCTAAGACAAACATTCATTACAAAGCACCTTTTATGAAGAAGCTTCTGCAATCAAACGTTTTCCTTTTTCAATTGCTTCATCAATCGAACCAACCATGTAAAAAGCTGCTTCTGGTAAATCATCATACTCGCCAGCACATAACCCCTTAAATCCTTCAATAGTTTCTTCTAAAGAAACCAACTTTCCAGGAGCACCAGTAAAAGCTTCCGCTACATGGAAAGGTTGCGAAAGAAAACGCTCAATTTTACGTGCCCGCGCGACCAACAATTTATCTTCTTCAGATAATTCATCCATACCAAGGATAGCGATAATATCCTGCAAAGATTTATAACGTTGCAAAATAGTTTGAACCTGACAAGCAACAGCATAATGCTCTTCACCCACGATCAATGGATCCAACATTCGCGAAAAAGAATCGAGTGGATCAACTGCTGGATAAATTCCCTTCTCCGCAATTGAACGAGAAAGAACAGTTGTAGCATCTAAATGCGCAAAAGAAGTAGCAGGCGCTGGATCAGTTAAATCATCAGCAGGAACATAAATAGCTTGAACAGACGTGATAGAACCCGTTTTGGTACTTGTAATACGTTCTTGCAAAGCTCCCATATCCGTGGCCAAAGTTGGTTGATACCCTACAGCAGAAGGAATACGTCCCAAAAGAGCTGAAACTTCCGCACCAGCTTGTGTAAAACGAAAAATATTATCCACAAAGAAAAGCACATCTTGCCCTTCATCACGAAAACTTTCTGCAATCGTCAAACCTGAAAGTGCTACACGTGCACGTGCCCCTGGTGGCTCATTCATCTGTCCATAAACAAGTGCACATTTTGAGCCTGCAGTTGAATCATGTTTTCTCGGATCTACATTCACACGGCTTTCGATCATTTCATAATATAAATCATTCCCTTCACGTGTACGCTCTCCCACACCAGCAAACACTGAATAACCTCCATGTGCTTTTGCGATATTGTTGATAAGCTCCATAATTAAAACGGTCTTACCGACACCAGCTCCTCCAAACAACCCAACCTTTCCTCCCTTAGAATAAGGTGCGAGTAAATCAATCACTTTAATCCCTGTAACAAGAATTTCTGATTCGGTTGATTGTTCTATATATGTAGGAGCTTCTTGATGAATTGAACGTTTTTTAGTCGCCATGATTGGTCCAAATTCATCAACAGGCTCCCCAATCACATTCATAATACGACCAAGAGTTGCTTCTCCAACAGGCACACAAATTTGCGCTCCCGTATCATAAACCTTTTGACCACGAACAAGACCTTCTGTTGTATCCATCGCAATGGTACGAACTGTATTTTCACCCAAATGTTGAGCTACTTCTAGAACAAGTCGATTTCCCAAATTTTCTGTTTCCAACGCATTAAGAATATTAGGTAATTCTCCTTCAAAATGCACATCAACAACAGCTCCTATAACTTGCCTAATTTCACCCACAGATCCCTTTGGACGAACAGTCTTAGAATCAACATCCGCAAAACTAGAAGATTTTTGGCGACCTTTTGCCGACTTTGCTGAGGAAATCTTTTTTACGCCTGAACGAGCAACTGATTTTTTTTCTTCACCTTTTACCGCTCTTTTTTTGGACGTTTCTGCTTTCATCATTAATCTTTACCTTCTCACTTTAAAGCGCTTCAGCGCCCGCAATAATTTCAATCAATTCCGTTGTAATCTGTGCCTGACGCTGACGATTATAGCTTACAGTCAATTTATTGATCATTTCACCGGCATTACGTGATGCATTATCCATAGCGCTCATTTTTGCACCCATTTCCCCCGCAACATTTTCAAGCAAAGCATGGAAGACTTGTATAGAGAGATTACGCGAAACAAGTTCATCCACGAGAGAAACTGCATCCGGTTCATAATCATAAACAGCCGATTGTACAATCTCACTTTTTTTTCCTTTTGTAATACCACCAATCTCACCAGAAAATTCCTTTTGAGTATCTACTGGAATTAAATTGATAGCCTTTGGACACTGATTAACGACTGATACAAATTCAGAATAAAAAATCGTACAAACGTCAAACACCCCTTCATTGAAAAGATCAATAATACACCGACTTACTTTAGCTGCTTCTGCAAAACTGATCTGTTTCACAGAGCGCAAATCAATATGATCAATCATCAGAGCTTTAAAATCACGGAGTAAAATATCTGCTCCCTTCTTTCCAACAGTTAAAATTTTAACCGTTTTACCTGCAGAAAGAAGGCCATTAATATGTTCACGTGCACGACGAACAATCTGCGTATTAAAGGCACCACACAAACCACGTTCAGCTGTACACACAACCAAAAGATGCTTATCATCTCTCCCTGTACCGCACATTAAAGGTGGCGCATCCACTGGATCAAGATCAGCAGACACATGCGCTAAAAGAGTCGCCATATGCTGAGCATAAGGTCGCGCAGATTTAGCTGCTTCTTGCGCACGATACAACTTCGCTGCTGCAACCATTTGCATAGCTTTGGTAATCTTCTGCGTTGCCTTAACCGAGGCAATACGGTCTCTAAGATCCTTTAGCGACGCCATTTACGCATTCCACCAATCAATTAAGAAAAATTCTTTGCATAATTATCAAGAACAACAACCATCTTAGTTTTAATTTGATCCGTTATTTGTTTCTGTTCAGCGATCGCATTTAAGAGCTCTTCATGATTACTGCGTAGGAGTGTTAAAAGCCCTTGTTCAAATCGCCCAACATCAGAAACAGCTAATGAATCAAGATAACCATTTACACCAGCAAAAATAACAACAACTTGTTCTTCTACTTTAAGTGGTGAGAATTGTAGCTGCTTTAAAAGTTCTGTTAAACGTGCTCCACGATTTAAAAGATGCTGCGTTGACGCATCTAAATCTGAACCAAATTGCGCAAAAGCTGCCATTTCCCGATATTGAGCTAATTCACCCTTGATAGAACCAGCAACTTGCTTCATTGCCTTAATTTGAGCGGCAGAACCAACACGTGAAACAGAAAGACCAACATTCACTGCAGGACGAATCCCTTGATAGAATAAATTTGTTTCCAGAAAAATCTGACCATCGGTAATCGAAATTACATTGGTTGGAATATAAGCAGAGACATCATTGGCTTGTGTTTCAATCACTGGTAATGCTGTTAAAGATCCAGAACCATTATCAGCATTAAGCTTTGCAGCCCGCTCCAAAAGACGAGAGTGCAGATAAAAAACATCTCCTGGATAAGCTTCACGACCAGGAGGACGACGCAACAAAAGAGACATTTGACGATAAGCAACAGCCTGCTTGGAAAGATCATCATAACCAATCAACGCATGTTGACCATTATCACGAAAATATTCTCCCATTGCACAACCAGCAAGGGGAGCAATAAATTGCATCGGAGCAGGATCAGACGCTGTAGCTGCAACAATAATCGAATAGTCAAGCGCTCCACGTTCTTCCAAAATTTTAACAAATTGTGCAACCGTTGAACGTTTTTGACCGATTGCCACATAGATACAATATATTTTGTCTTGATCTTGCCCAGTACTATTTTCATGAAACCGCTTCTGATTTAAAAATGTATCGAGCAAAATCGCCGTTTTTCCTGTTTGACGATCACCGATCACCAATTCACGCTGTCCACGTCCAATGGGAATTAAGGCATCAATAACCTTTAATCCAGTTGACATTGGCTCATGCACAGACTGACGTGGAATAATACCAGGAGCCTTGACATCAACACGACGACGCTCTTTTGTCTTAATAGGACCTTTTCCATCAATGGGATTCCCTAATGCATCTACAACACGACCAAGCAAAGCAGGTCCTACAGGGACATCCACAATAGCCCCGAGCCGTTTAACGGTATCGCCCTCACGAATATCACGATCTGATCCAAAAATCACAATCCCAACATTATCCATTTCCAAATTCAGTGCCATCCCCTGCACACCATTGGGAAAAGCGACCATTTCACCTGCCTGGACATTATCCAAACCATAAACGCGAGCAATTCCATCACCCACAGATAAAACCCAACCAACTTCTGAAACTTCAGCTTTTTGATCAAAGTTTTTGATTTGTTTCTTTAGGATTTTTGAAATTTCAGACGGTCTAATATCCATCAGCTGACCTCTTTTTTCAATGCAAACTTAAGTGAAGATAATTTTGTTATAAGGGACGCATCAATTTGGCATGACCCTAAACGAATGATAAAGCCACCAAGAATTGTTGGATCAACGGAAAGTTGCAACATAATTTTTCCTCTGACAACACTCTCCAATGCCGTGCGCAACATTTCTTTCTGAGAAGCATTTAATGGGTGTGCAGAAATAATTTGCACAAAAAACTCTCTACGGAAAAGAGCAAGATGACGCTGAAAAGCACGTAAAATACTGGGTAATGCAAAAAGCCTATGATTAGCTGCAATAACACCTAAAAAATTACGAAAAATGCGGCCTGCCTCTCCATGAACAAACTCTATACTTTCACAAAGAACATTTAACGCTTTCTTCTGTTCTTTTACTGAAAAAAACGGACTATGCACAAAACCCTTTAAATCCTCATTTTGCTCCAAAATATTCAAGAAAGATGCCACTTCCTTTTCAACATGTTCAATACAACCTGCTTCTTGAACCAAATCAAAAAATGCTTTTGCATAACGCTGGCTCACTAGCGGCAATGGGACAAGAGAAACTGAATCTGACACGAAATACTGCCTCTTTTCCTTAAAAGATTTTCCGATATTGATCAGAAAAAATGGACCACATATTTCAAATTCCAAAAATCTTTTTCTTGAAACTCAGAACAAAAAATTTTCCAATCTCTAGCATAGACATAATCGACTCGCAACACCACAAAGCAATGCTTTTTGAAAATTTTTAGATAAAATAACTAAAATGACTTTTCAATTGACGGATGAGGAACACAATTTTTTTTGAGTCCATTTTTGATATTAGCTGATACCTGATTTAATTTTTCCATATCCCCTTCATGAAATGTATCGAATACTGAAGAGGAAACTTCTTTTCCAACTTTAGATAATAAAATATCCATTTTAAAACTTTCATCCATCAAAAGAGCTTCCACAACATCTACCGAAAGATCCAATATACGTGCTTTTTCCATCAATTTGCGATGATTTTGTAAATGCTGCAAAATTTGTGCTGTCAATGGTCCAACAATAGTCCTATGATAAATATTCAGTGACTTATTAAAGGCCATAATATCTTGCAAAATTATATCATCATAAAAGACTGCATAAGCATAAATCAACTGACGGGAATGCG
Source organism: Bartonella sp. AR 15-3 (assembly GCF_002022445.1). Lineage (GTDB taxonomy): Bacteria > Pseudomonadota > Alphaproteobacteria > Rhizobiales > Rhizobiaceae > Bartonella. The sequence continues at coordinate 1,357,250 of NZ_MUYE01000001.1, forward strand.
TAACTGGAAAACCACAAAGAGACCGCATTGCTTGCTGTGGAGAAGCAATGATTGGCTGAAAAACTTTTTCTACTTCTCTCATTAAACGATAAGTAAAAATAAAAACAGTTGCATCGATGCTTTGCATTTCCTTTTTTTCATTGTTTTTAATCACATCAGAAATCGATGCCTGTGCTCCTGCCTCGATAAACCAGGTAAAAATAAAAATTATAAATCCCATCTTTTTCAAAACCACTCCTCTTTTAAAATATGTTTTTAACAAACAAATCTCTCTATTTGCCTTTTCATTGCCTTTTCAGAGAAAACTTTGCGGATCAATATCAATCTGAACCCGAACCGAACTAGGCTTCTTTGGTGCACGAGATAGGATAACACGAATAAACCCTTGCAAATCAAAAGAGCGCTGTCCATGAAATAACAGCCGAAAACGATAACGACCCCGCACAAGTGCCAACTGTGCTTCTGCAGGCCCCATCACCGATACACCTTTCACCGATGGTGCAACTTGGCGCAATGCACGGGCATAATTTTCTGCAACTTGACGTTTTTCTGAAGAAACAATCAAAGCTGCAAATCGTCCATAAGGAGGCAAAACGTCATGCTGGCGCATTGCAATCTCACGCTCATAAAAATCCTCACGCTGTTGTGAAAGTAAAGCTTTTATAACCGGATGATCTGGTTGATAAGTTTGCAACAATCCTAAACTTTCTAATCCCATACGCCCGGCTCGCCCTGTGACTTGAGACAAAAGCTGAAAAGTGCGTTCACTTGCACGTAAATCACCATTGGCAAGACCTAAATCAGCATCAATCACCCCAACCAAAGACAATCTAGGGAAATGATGCCCCTTAGCAACTAACTGTGTTCCAATAACAATATCTACATCCCCCCTTGCAATTGCTTCTAATTCTCGTCGTAATTGACTAATTCTTCCTTTTAAATCAGTAGATAGAATAAGCAACCGTGCCTGTGGAAAAAGCATCTGTGTTTCCTCGGCAATTCTTTCCACCCCTGGCCCACAAGCCACTAAATGATCCAATGTCCCACATTCTGGACAAGCTTCTGGAAGAGGCTCATAATAACCACAATGATGACATTTAAGCTGTCCTCGCAAACGATGCTCAACCAACCAGCTCGAACAATCCGTACAATGAAAACGATGTCCACACACCCGACAAAGTGTTAAAGGCGCATATCCACGCCGATTGAGAAACAAAAGCGCCTGCTCACCCTTTTCTAAAGTTTTTCTCAAAGCATGTTCAAGAACACAAGAAATAAAGCGTCCTTTTTCTACACCCCCTTTACGCATATCAATCACGCGCAAATGCGGTAACGCTACTGCTTGAAACCGTGAAGGCAAATGCACCCGCTGATAACGCCCCCATAAAACATTCACCTGACTTTCAATTGAAGGAGTCGCTGACGATAAAATAACAGGACAACGCTCAAAAGATCCCCGCGCCACAGCCATATCCCGCGCATGATAAAAAATACGTTCTTCTTGTTTATAAGCACCATCATGCTCTTCATCAACAACAATTAATCCAAGATCCAGAAAAGGTAAAAAAAGTGCTGAACGCGCTCCTGCAACAACCCGCACTTTTCCTTCTACAACTTGCCGCCACACACGTTCACGACGACGTGGTGTTAAATCAGAATGCCACTCAGCTGCTGAAACTCCAAAACGTGCATGAAAACGGTCTAAAAATTGCTGTGTTAAAGCAATTTCTGGCAATAAAATTAAAACCTGTTTGTTGCCCTTTAGCGCTTGAGCAACCGCCTCAAAATAGACTTCTGTTTTTCCGGACCCCGTGACTCCATCAAGCAAAAAAACCTGAAATTGAGAAGACAAAACGCCTTCTCTCAGCAAATTTGCTGCCGATTTCTGTGCTCCTTCTAAAACAGGTGGACAAAAATCAGGATCAGGCAGAGCAACCACTGCCTGTACTGGAACCACAACCTCTTCAAAAACCCCAAGTGATTTTAAAAGGTCTACCACTGAAGGAGAAGTTCTCGCAGCATGAGCAAGATCAGAACGAGTCCGAATTATTCCATCACGCGCCAAGTCTAAAACACGCGATCGCGCTGGTGTTAACCGTTCTACGTTCCCTCCACAATAACGCAATCCCACCATCTTCTCTTCTGGATCTAAAGCCGTCGGCACACGTAAAACCAACCCCGCAACAAGACCGAAAGGCGTCATGGTATACTGACTGAAAAAACGCAAAAATGCGATCATCTCAGCCTTTAATGGCGGACAATCAAAAACATGCGTCACAAAGCGCAATTTATCACGCGCCACAGGAACAGCGGTTACTCTCTTTAAACTCTCTCTTTGTTCTTCCTCAAATATCGGCTCACCAATAGCGACCACAAAACCACAAATTTCGCGTCCTGCAACAGGAACACGTACAAAAGAGCCAACTTTTATCTCTATATGTGGCTCTACCCCATAGCTATAAGCCTGAAAAACTGGGATCGGTACCACAACCGAAACAATTTGCATTTCTGTCACAATTGATATCACCTTTTTATCGATAGTGCTTTGATCTTATTGTTGCATTTTTCTATTCTCGTCCCCCACTTTTTCCCTAGCCTGTTCTTTATACAACCAATACAATAATTATCCCAGAATGAAACAATGTGATAATATACTTTTTTCATTTAATTGCCTTCTTCTCAAGACCTTTTGTACCACTCCTCTATCCATCAATCGGCCCCTTGCTTTTGCTACAAAGAATAGCGCATAACATATACAAGAAGAACTAAGAGAAATATTAAACAACAAACTTTTAAAAGCCCAAGGAGATTTGAAATGAAATTTTTTGTGGATAGTGCTCATAAAGAAGATATCCAAGAATTACAAAATTTGGGATTGGTCGATGGTGTCACAACCAATCCTTCTCTCATTCTCAAATCTGGACGTAATATTCTGGAAACCATCAAAGAAATTTGTGCTCTCGTCAACGGACCAGTGTCTGCTGAAGTTGTTGCAACTGACTTCAATAATATGATGAAAGAAGCGGCTGTTTTAGCAAAAATTGCTGACAATATTTGCATCAAGCTCCCCTTAACACTTGATGGATTAAAAGCTTGTAAAGCCCTCACTGAACAAGGACTAAAAACAAACCTTACCCTTTGTTTTTCGGTTAATCAAGCTTTGTTAGCTGCAAAAGCGCATGCAACATTTATTTCACCTTTTATCGGAAGAATTGATGATTGTGGATACAATGGTATCGAACTGCTTCACGAAATTCGCACTCTTTATGACCAATATAATTTCAAGACTCAAATTTTGGCTGCCTCTATCCGCTCTGTCAATCATGTTAAAGAAGCAGCATTGAGTGGTGCAGATGTTGCAACTGTTCCCCCAGCAATCTTAAAAAATCTAGTCAAACATCCTCTAACTGACCAAGGCTTACAGACATTTGCGGCAGACTGGGCAAAAACGGGACAAAATATCGCTTAAAAAGCATTTAAAACCCTACCAATACTGTACTTCTTCTTCAAACATCTCAACTAAGATGTTTTTAAACGGACAAGAGATATAAATTTAAAGAGTAAAATCTCATTTTACTCTAACTAGGCCATATCGTGTCCAAAACTTCTTCATAAAAATATGCAACTTATTTTAATATTCGAAGAATATGAGCTTTTAAGAAGGAGAAATTTTTGCAAGATCTTTTGCAAGCAACATAAAAATGCGTTCGGCCAATTCTTCAGCAACGCGTTTTTGCGCATTTTTTTCAGCTTGCATTGTTGCATATTCTTGACGAAGTCGATCAAAAGAAGCACTCATTGTTCCTGTTCCTTTCGCAATAAATTCATTTTTCATATTCTTTAAAATATAAGAAGCTTTACTCACGATTGTTCCAACAGAAGGGTGTCCTATTCCATCCTCTTCACGGTCACTGTCTATCTCGAAAGATGTTCGTGTAGAAACCGATGTTTGCAGTGACAATTGATAAATTGGCATAGAAGGCTTTCCTCCACGCCCATAGAGAAGAAACAATAAATGATTACGCACCATTTGACTGAAATGATCAGAGGGTTCTTCAATCACAATAGCTGCAAATTTTTCAGAAAGTCCTCCAGAAATCTTTTCTGATGTTTCAACGGGCAAAAGAGAAATCGTGGATGTCGATCCCTGTGAGGCCTGACGATAAAGTGGTTCAATGGTACATCCACTAAGAAAAGCAAACAAACAAGAAAAAACAGCAGCAATAAGTCCATTAAATAATGACATTAACAATCCTTTTTGGAACAATAATCATTTTCTTAATAGATTTTCCAGCTAAATGTGCTTGCACAAAATCAAGAGCACAAACCGCTTCTTCAATTGCCACATTATCAGCGACCGCAGCAAGAGTTACGTTACCCCGCTTTTTGCCATTAATTTGCACCGGTAAAGTAATATATTCTTCAACCGTTAACGCAGAATCATAAGAAGGCCAAGCACACTGCGACATCAGTGTATTCCCGCCCAAAGCAGCATGACATTCTTCTGCTAAATGAGGCACCATAGGGGCAATCATTGCAATGAAGAAATCCACTGCTTGACGCAATGCAGACTTCATTTCATCTTCAGCATTTTCTATATTATTTAGAGAGGAAGCTATCACATTCAATAATTCATAAAGGCGTGCAACAGCTCGATTAAAGGCAAGTTTTTCTAAATCATCTTCTACAGCACAAAGTGTACGGTGGGCTGCTTTGGAAAGCTCCAAAGCAGCTCCTTGCTGTCCTGCACATGATTTTACCCCCTTTAAAACTGGAGCACTTAAAGCCACTAAACGCCAGACACGCTGCACAAAACGGTACGCACCTTCAATTCCAGATTCCGTCCAAATGACATCACGCTCAGGAGGAGAGTCCGACAACATAAACCAGCGTACAGTATCCGCTCCATAGGAAGCAATAATATCATCAGGATCGACGACATTCTTTTTTGATTTTGACATTTTTTCAATTGAACCAATCATCACTTCACTTTGATCCGTGAGCTTATAGGCACAACGCTTTCCATCCTTTTCAACAATTTCGACATCTGCTGGCGAAACCCACCCTTTTTCATCTTGATAGGTTTCATGAACAACCATACCTTGCGTAAATAAACCTTTGAAAGGCTCATCTACCGAAACATAGCCTATCATCTTCATCGCACGTGTGAAAAAACGTGCATATAAAAGGTGCAAAATCGCATGCTCAATACCACCAATATATTGCTGAACAGGTAACCATTGTGCTGCTATTTTCTGATCTATTGGTTCTTGAGCATAAGGTGTAGTAAAGCGTGCATAATACCAAGAAGAATCAACAAAAGTGTCCATTGTATCGGTTTCACGTTTTGCTAACTGACCACAACAAGGACAAACCACTGTTTGCCATTCATCATGGCGCGCAAGTGGATTACCAGGCTGATCAAAAGTAACATCATCGGGTAACACAACGGGCAAATCAGCACATGGGACAGGTACAACACCACAATCCGTACAATGGATCATAGGGATTGGACAACCCCAATAACGCTGACGCGAAATGCCCCAATCACGTAATCGAAATTGCACTGTTTTTTGTGCCTGAGGCTGATCCTTGAGCAGCTGTTTCTCAAGCCGTTCAGCAACCATTTGAAAAGCCTCCTGCACTGTCAAACCATCTAAAAAGCCTGAATTAATCATCACACCATCGCCCATATAAGCCGTTTCAGCAATGACAAAACTCTCAGCATCACCTTCTGTTGGTACAATTACTGGACGCACAGCAAGATTATATTTTCGAGCAAAATCCAAATCTCTCTGATCATGAGCAGGGCATCCAAAAATAGCCCCTGTGCCGTAATTCATGAGAACAAAATTAGCGATATAAACAGGAAGATGTGTTGTCGGATCAAAAGGATGAATAGCAAAAAGTGGCGTACGAAATCCTTTTTTTTCCACTGTCTCAAACGCCGCTTCTGTAGTCCCATTACACCGACAGCTTTCGATAAAAGTATCAAGTGCCTTATCCTTTTGTGCTAAAGCTTTCGCAATTGGATGATCAAAAGAAAGTGCTAAAAAAGAAGCACCAAAGAGAGTCTCAGGACGCGTTGAATAACAAACAATTTCATCAAATGCATCACATACATCATCCACTGTATTGGTTTTATGCAAAGCCCAACGAATAAGAAGTCCTTGTGATTTGCCAATCCAATTTTTTTGCATAATGCGTACTTTTTCTGGCCACTGATCAAGCTTTTCAAGTCCTGCCAATAAGTCGTTACTAAAATCACTAATTTTAAAAAACCACTGTGTTAATTCGCGTTGTTCAACCAATGCACCAGAACGCCAACCACGACCATCAATAACCTGTTCATTAGCTAAAACTGTTTGATCAACAGGATCCCAATTGACCTTAGCGACCTGACGTGAAATAAGCCCTTTCTGATAGAAGTCCAGAAACAACATTTGTTGACGATGATAATATTCTACATCACATGTGGCAAACTCACGGGACCAATCCAAAGAAAAACCCAGTTTTTTTAACTGCTTTCGCATTACCGTGATATTTTCATAGGTCCATACTTTAGGATGTACTTTACTTTGCATGGCAGCATTTTCAGCAGGCATTCCAAAAGCATCCCATCCCATTGGATGAAGCACATGAAATCCCTTTGCCCGCTTATATCGCGCAACAACATCCCCCATGGTATAATTGCGCACATGCCCCATATGAATTCGTCCAGAAGGATAAGGGAACATTTCTAAAACATAATATTTTTCACGCTCACTATCATCAGCAGCTTGAAAAATTTTCTTTTCATCCCAAATCGTTTGCCATTTTTTTTCCTGTGCACGTGGATTATAACGCTCGCTTATCATTCTCGTTATACTCTTCATAAAATTAACTTCAAAATTTTCATCAAGATTCACCACGGATTAACCTTATCGTCAACCTTTTCATGAATTATTTTAAAGCTTTTATAAAAAATTATCTAATTCCTGCACAAAAAACAGAAAGCATACCCCTATGAATACACCTAATATTTCCTCTATTGACGCATGGAGAAACCTCCAACAAGAGATTGCCAAAACATGTCAGGACTATCATCGTCCCGTGGAGAATATTCAACTCATTGCTGCTTCAAAAACTGTTTCCGCAAACAATATTGTTCCTCTTCTGCAGGCAGGACAGTTCCTTTTTGCTGAAAATCGTGTGCAAGAAGCAGCCGAAAAATGGCCCTCCTTACGACAAAAATTTAACACAATCGAACTTCATCTCATTGGTCCCTTACAATCCAACAAAACAGCAGAAGCTGTTAAAATCTTCGATGTCATTCAAACTGTTGATCGAGAAAAAATAGCTAAAAAACTCGCAGAAGAAATGCACAAACAGAAAAAGCATCTTCCCTGTTATATCCAAGTCAATATAGGGTTAGAATCACAAAAAAGTGGCATTTTTCCACAAGAAGTAAAAGCCTTTGTTGCTCAATGCAAAAATAATTATGGACTTGATATCATTGGACTGATGGCGATCCCCCCTATTCAAGAAAATCCTGGCCCTTATTTTGCTCTTTTAGCAAAACTTGCAAAAGAAACTGGCCTTCCAAAACTCTCTATGGGTATGTCTAATGACTTTAAAATCGCTCTCCAATTTGGTGCAAATGTTCTTCGTATTGGATCAGCTTTATTTGGTTCTCGCTCCTTTTAAGGATTGTCTTTTTTAAGCCTTTCCATCTTTTACGAAACCAAATAAAAAAGCTTTTTTATAACATTTATTGCGTAAAATTAACCATTCAAGCCTACGACTGAACTTATGTTGAACGTAAAAACTTTAATTCTTATCAAAGCACTCATGAAAAATAGATCTTTAAAATAAAATAATAAGACAACAATATAGCAACTTTTTTGACATTAACAGAAGAGGAGGAAAACAATGTCTGAAAAAACTTATCCAGTACCAATGCATCTCAAAAAAACAGCTTTCATTGATTATGAAACCTACCAACAACAATACCAAGAAAGCATTAACAATCCAGAAGCTTTCTGGGCAAAACACGGTCAACGTATTGAATGGTTTAAGCCCTATACAAAGGCAAAAAACACTTCATTTAATGACTCTGTATCGATTAAATGGTATGAAGATGGAATTACAAATGTGGCCTATAATTGCATTGATCGTCATTTAAAAAATCGAGGTGATCAAATCGCGCTCATTTGGGAAAGCGATGATCCTAATATTGATCAAAAAATAACGTATAACGCCCTTTATGAAAAAGTCTGTCGTTTCGCGAACATCTTAAAAAAATATGGAATTAAAAAAGGGAATAGAGTCATCATCTACCTCCCAATGATTCCTGAAGCAGTTTACGCTATGCTCGCATGTGCCCGTATTGGAGCTATCCATTCAGTTATCTTTGCTGGTTTTTCTGCTGAAGCTATTGCAGGGCGTCTCATTGATTGTGAATCAACTTTTATCATTACGGCTGATCAGGCTTTACGTGGAGGAAAGACAATTAATTTAAAAGAGAATATTGATCAAGCCATTCATATAGCAGCGCACCACAATGTGCATGTCAACCATGTTATGGTCATACAACGCACAAATGAAAAAATTAACTGGGTTACAGAACGTGACTTCTGGTATCATGAAGAGGTCCTTCATGCTCCAACTGATTGCCTCCCAGAAAAAATGAATGCAGAAGATCCTCTTTTTATTCTATATACTTCAGGATCAACAGGAAAACCAAAAGGTGTTCTGCATACAACAGGTGGATATCTTGTCTATGTATCGATGACACACCAATATGTTTTCGATTACCATCCCCATGAAATTTATTGGTGTACAGCTGACATTGGTTGGATCACTGGCCACTCTTATCTGGTGTATGGGCCTTTATGTAATGGTGCAACCACCGTAATGTTCGAAGGCACACCAACTTTCCCTGATAAAGGCAGATTCTGGGATATTGTCGATAAACACAAAGTCAATACACTCTACACTGCACCAACGGCCATTCGTACTTTAATGGGCGCAGGAGATTCATATATCACACGCTCTCAAAGAACATCTCTACGCCTCTTAGGAACAGTAGGCGAACCGATCAATCCAGAAGCATGGGAATGGTTCTATCATACTGTTGGAAACGGCCATTGTCCTATTCTTGACACATGGTGGCAAACAGAAACAGGAGGACATATAATCACTCCTCTCCCCGGAGCTACAACACTCAAACCGGGATCGGTTACACATCCGTTTTTTGGCATCCATTTACAAATCGTTGATGCTCAAGGAAATGTTTTGGAAGGAGAAGCAGAAGGAAATCTTTGTATCGCTGATTCATGGCCTGGTCAAATGCGTACCCTTTATAATAATCATAAGTGCTTTATCCAAACATATTTTTCCACATATAAAGGAAAATATTTTACAGGCGATGGTTGTAAACGTGATAGCAATGGCTATTATTGGATTACAGGACGAATTGATGATATACTTAATGTTTCCGGTCACAGGCTAGGAACTGCCGAGCTTGAATCAGCGCTTGTTTCACACCCTTCTGTTTCAGAAGCAGCTATTGTAGGATATCCTCACTCTATTAAAGGACAGGGAATTTATAGTTTTGTAACTTTAATGGAAGGAATAGCACCAAGTGAGCAGTTATACCAAAATCTTATTCAACATATAAGAAAAGAAATTGGGGTTATCGCGACAATAGATAAACTTCAATTTACTGCCCAATTGCCCAAAACACGATCAGGAAAAATTATGAGACGCATTTTGCGAAAAATTGCTGAAAATAATCTTGACGCCCTAGGAGATATTTCAACCCTTGCCGAGCCGCAAGTCATCAATGACCTTATTGCCAATCGGCAAAATACAGAACATAATTGAGGTTATTCAATAGAATAATAACACTGAAAAAAGAAAGTAAAATATTATTATTTAAGAGAGAATTTTCATCATATTCACTCCAAAAACAGAAGTGGTACTTAAAAGTGATTCGTTTTGAAAATGTTGGTTTGCGCTATGGAATGGGACCTGAAGTCCTCCACGATATCAGCTTTCACATTCCCGAAGGATCCTTTCAATTTATAACTGGGGCTTCTGGATCAGGAAAAACATCATTGATACGTCTTATGTTTCTCGCGATCAAACCAACGCGTGGTCATATTAATTTATTTAGAAATGATACAGCATTACTTAAACGAAAAGAACTTCCTGCTTTACGACGACGTATTGGGGTTGTTTTTCAAGATTTTCGACTGCTTGATCATATGACAACTTATGAAAATGTTTCTTTGCCTTTACGCATCAAGGGACAAGAAGAGGCAACCTATCGCAGTGAAGTGGAAGATCTTTTGCGATGGGTTGGTCTCGGAAATTATATTCACGTTTTACCACCCGTACTCTCAAGTGGAGAAAAACAAAGAGTAGCGATTGCACGTGCTCTTATTGATCAACCTGAAATTCTTCTCGCAGATGAGCCTACAGGAAACGTTGATCCATCTTTAGCATCGCGTTTACTTCGTTTATTTATTGAATTAAATCGTTTTGGCACAGCTGTCATCATTGCCACCCACGATATCTCATTGATGGAGCAAGTTGCAGCGCGGCGTCTAATTCTTCACCAAGGACGGATGACAATTTATGAATAAATCTTCGCTCATGTTCTACATTCCAAACTGGATTTTTACAGTTAATAAAGAAAAAAGAACGCCTATTATTCCAAGTAGTAATATCTCTGGGCAAGCATTAGTTGCAGTCATTGCTATCATGACATTCCTTTCAAGCTTAACATTAATCAGCGTTGATCTAGTGCAACACGCGGCCAATAATTGGAGCAGCGAAATTAGCTATGAAGCAACAATTCAAATTCGTCCAATTGAAAATGTCGATATTGAAAAAGCTCTCTCTGATGCTGTCAAATTGGTGAAAACATTTCGAGGTGTACAAAACGCAAAAATTATTGATCAAATAGCCACCGAAAAATTACTTGAGCCATGGCTTGGAACAGGTATATCCTTCAAAGAATTTCCCATTCCCCGGCTAATCATTGTTACTTTGAAAGAAAATGAAAAAACTGACTTTCAAGCAATCAGTCACGCTATTAAAACACAAATTCCAGGCGCTCAATTTAATGATCACAGCTTTTGGGTAAATCGATTTATCACTATGGCACAAACAACTGTTTTTATTGGTTTTACAATTCTAGCCCTCATTCTTGGCTCACTAATCCTTACAATTATTTTCGCTACACGTAACGCGCTAGCAGAAAATGCACATATCATTAATATCTTATATTTTCTCGGAACTGAAACCGTTTTCATTGCCCAACAGTTTGACTGGCATTTTTTTAAAACTGCATTCCGCGGTTCATTGTACGGCGGTGTGATAAGTACACTGCTATTTAATGCTTTTCTTCTTTGGATAAATTACAATTTAGGATTAGAAAAAACGCGTCAAATTATCGCTTTATTTGGACACTTTTCCATTAGTTTCAGCACCTATGGAAAAATTCTCATTCTTATTTTTTGTGTTGCTATCGTCACGATGCTCACCAATCGAATTACTATTCTAGCACAACTTAAAAAAATCGATCAATGCGAAAATGGCCTATTTTAATTTTATGACCTACAACACTCCTGATTCCAATTTTGCCTATGATAGACCGCGAAACTCTCCTCTTGAGCACAAAATAAATGTTACGAAAAAACGTAAACGATTTTTTTACTATTTGCCACCGACAATACTCTTTATTTTGATCATCATTCTAATTTTTTGTCTTACTTTTGTTGCTTTTACTGAAAAAGTTGAACAACTTACCCCTCCGCATCCCTTACCGAAAGTTGACGCAATTATTGTCCTTACAGGAGGGAAAAACAGAATAGAAACAGGATTAGAGCTTTTACAAAAAAAGCTTGGTTCGCGGCTATTAATCAGCGGAGTGAACACAACAATACATCCTAATAAACTGATCCGTAGAATGAATATCAATCCTCGACTCTTTGCCTGTTGCGTTGATATTGATCATCACGCAACCAACACTCAAGGGAATGCTAAAGAAAGTGCTCATTGGATCAACAAGCATCGCTATAAAACACTTTATATCGTTACTCATGATTATCATATGATTCGTTCTTTACTGGAGTTTAAATATTTAATGCCTAATATCAATTTTATTGCCTATCCTATAAAACAAAATGTTACGGATAGCTGGATAAAACAAGCCAATCAAATACGCCTTCTTGCCCTTGAATATGTCAAAAACATCAGTGTAAAAATAAGAATAATATTGTCTTCTTTGTAAAAAAATTTCAAATGTCTTTTTACTTTAGACAATTAATCTTTTTTTTCATATTCCTCTGAAGCATAAATATTGTTAACTCTTAACATCCAAAAAACTATTCAATAATCTGATCTTTCATTCTGAACAATATCGCCCTTTAATCTTACAATCACGAAAAGAGTCACCATCTTTTTAAGGAAGGATTCTTAATCACGTGCAAGAGCAACAACAGGATCAAGACGTGAAGCTTTTCGTGCTGGAAAAAAACCAAAACACACTCCAATAAAAGCTGCAAAGAGAACAGTCATTATGATAGACCGAACCGTATAAACCAATTGTATAGGAGAATTCCACAATATAAATAAACCTCCAATAGCAAATCCAAAGAGAACCCCTAAACTTCCGCCAATCAGACAAATCAAAATCGATTCAATTAAAAATTGTTGCAAAATATCACTCTGACGTGCACCAATCGCCATACGTACTCCAATTTCACTAATCCGCTCAGAAACATTGACTAACATAATATTCATCACGCCAATTCCGCCTACAATGAGCGAAATCGCTGCAATCGAAGTCACTAAAAGCGCTAAAATCTCTGTACTATTCATAATTTTTGCACGAAACAATTCCGAATTTCTAATAAAAAAATCTTCTTGTCCATGCCGCATAATTAACAACCGCCGAATCATAGTTTCGGCCAATTGCGAATCGACATTATCAGCAACTTTAAGAATAATAGAACGAACATCTGTCCTACCAAGAAAGCGCATTTGCACCGCCGTATAAGGCAAATAAATCTGTATTGTATCTGATACGCCTCCGTTGTTTTGTGAAGCCACAACACCAATAATACGAGCTGGCACATTACCCACACGCACAATTTTTCCAATGGGATCTTCTTGACTATGAGGAAAAAGAACAGAAAGTGCCTCTTTTTCTATTATCAAATCAACAGCTCGATCACGCACGCTTGATTGATTAAATAACCTTCCTTTAATTACTTTTAGTCCTTGTATTTGAAAAAATTGTTCTCCTACACCAATAACAATAGCCTTTGCCTCAATTGCATTATAATACACCATCGAACTTATTGAAATTTGAGAAGTGACACCAGCAACATAAGGTAATTCAGATAGTGCTTCTGCATCTGCCTCCACTAAACTGGTTATTTTTCCTGACTGTGGATCAGAAAAGCTTTTACCTGGCATAATTGTCAATGTATTGACCCCTAAACTATTTAAATTATCAAGAATCTTTTTCTGGGTACCATTTCCCAAAGCAATCATTGCAATAACTGAAGCAATACCGATAATTACCCCAAGCATTGTCAAAAAAGTCCGCATTCGATGGGCATTCATGGCCAATAAAGCCATAACAAATGCTTCACAAAAGCGTCCCATAAAAGCGCGGAAAATTCCCAACTGTTGAGTGCTTTTTAGATTATCTTCTTTCGGAAGAAATTTTTTCTTACTGTTTATTTTTTTAATTTTTGAAACATTATCAGAAATAATCTCTCCATCACTGATTTCAATAATACGATCTGCTCTTTCGGCCACCTGCATATCATGAGTTACAATGATAATAGTTCTTCCCTCTTGATGAAGCTCATCTAAAATATGCAAAACTTCTTGACCACTTTTTTTGTCTAAAGCACCGGTTGGTTCATCTGCAAGAATAATATCAGCATCATTCATTAAAGCACGAGCAATTGAAACACGTTGCTGCTGTCCCCCCGAAAGCTGATTGGGATAATGACTCATCCGATCATACATCCCTAAACGTGTTAAAAGGCTCTGTGCACGTTGTTTTCTTATTTCTGCTGAGCAGCCTGCATAAATAGCTGGAATTTCAACATTCCCGAGAGCTGTTAATTCTTTGAGCAAATGATAACGTTGGAAAATAAAACCAAAATGATTGCGTCGCAAAGCTGACAAATCATCTGCTGAAAGCAAAGCTGTTTCTTTACCAGAAATCCAATAACGCCCTGAACTTTGTCGATCAAGGCATCCTAAAATATTCATTAACGTAGATTTTCCTGAACCTGACGCTCCTACAATTGCGACCATCTCGCCACGCTTAATGGTTAAATTGATGTTTTTTAAAACAGAGACCAATGTCTCACCTACACGAAATTCACGTACTACATCTTCCAATATAAGAACAGCATCCTTCGATTCTGTTATCATGTTTTAAACCCTGTTTTCACTTTGTAAATTAGAAGATACTAACAATCCATCGTGTGCACCAACCACCACCACATCACCCTCATTGAGCCCAGAAACAATCTCAGCCATTACTTTATTATTAAGTCCGACTGTTACTTGTTTTGCAATAACTTTGTCTCGACTAACCAAAAGCTGCACCCACGCTTTATGCTCTTTCGTCTCATTGTGTAAAGCATCACTTGGAACCAACAATACATTTCGAGCACGTCCTAATATAATATGCACTTGAGCTGTCATATAAGTCCGCAAAAAACGATCTTTATTGTTAACATGGATAAGCCCATTATAATAAATCGCCGATGACGCTAAAGAACTCGATCCTGACATGTTAGGATTAATACTAATATCACTACGAATATCTTCAGGAGCAGGTTCTATTGCCTCTAATGATCCCTCATAACGGCGTTGTATATCTCCTAAAATTGTGAAATAGAGGTCTTGTCCAGTATGAACTTTTAAAATATCTGCTTCTGAAATTTGTGCTTTAATTGTCATTTTTGACAAATCTCCTAAAATAACAATTGTTGGTGCTGACTGAGTTGCATTAATATTTTGTCCTTCTTCAACGACGGTTGCTAAAACTGTCCCTGAAGAAGGCGCTGTTATCTGCGTATAGCTTAAATTCACTTCTGCACTTTTCACATCAATTTGTGCCTGTACAATTTGTTGCTGAAGTTGAGCAATTTGAGCTTCACGTATTTTGACTTGCGTCACTGCATCATCAAAATTAGCACGTGAAACTGCTCGTGCTTCAACCATTTTACTTTGACGTGCTAAATTTTGTTTAGCTAAAATGAGATAAGCTTCATGCTCTTTTAAACTTGCATAATAATAGGACAAAACTGCTTTTTTTCTTTTCAGATCATTTTCCTGATCCGTAGGATCAATCTCTGCTATAAGATCTCCTTCTTCTACAACATCTCCAGCTGAAACACGAACAGAAACCACACGCCCTGTTGCACGCGCGCCAACAGCCACCAATCGATAAGGACGTACAATTCCAGAAGCTAAAACCGTTTCTTCAATATCACCACGCGTAACCACTGCTGTCATATAATTCAGTGTATTTTTGCTCCCAAATAAAACAAAGAGCATCTTAAAGACAAAGATGAGAAAAACCACACTGAAAAATAAAAAAAGCTTTTTGCGTTTTATAGTTGAATATTTCCCCATAAAATATTTCATCATCGTTTCACCTTTACATGTGAACTGGCAGTCTTATCGACGATTTCTGGAAAAGAAACATCAACTACACCATCCCATCCTCCCCCTAATGCCTTCATCAAGGCAATATAATGCTTAGCCAGAACAATATGACTATCACTCAATGACATTTGTGAAGAATAATAAGAACGATAAGCATTGAGTAATTCAAGAAAGCTGATATTACCACTTTCAAAAAGGCCTTGCGAAAGTTGCAATGAATGTGAATAAGCTGCATTTGCAGCCAACAACTTTTTTAAACGCTGTTGTTCTTTATACAACCGTACCAATGCATTCTCTACTTCTTCTAAAGCTCCTAACACTGCCGCTCGATAAGCAATAAAAGCCTGATCACGCTGAGCACGTCCTACAGCAACAGAGGCAACCACCTGTCCTCCATTAAAAAAAGGAAAGCGAAGATTTGGCCCAAAGGACCAACCAATCGTTGAACCTTTTGCTAATTGACCAATGGATTCTGCTGTTGTAGAAATATTACCCGTTAAGCTTAATGAAGGATAACGTTCTGCTTCCCGTTGACCAACTCGCGCTGTCGCTTGAGCATATTGACGTTCGGCACGTCGTAAATCTGGACGTGTTAACAAAATATCAGCAGGAATTCCCACAGAGATTGGCCATTTTGGCTTTGGAAGCTGTTTCTTTTCAGCGCTTTTTTGCAAAAAGTCCTGCAATGCTACAGGCACACGCCCAGTTAAAACGGAAAGACGATGAATACTCATCGATAAATTCACTTCCATCTGTATGATATCTGCCTCTGTATTGATCATTTGCGCTTGTGCATTTGAATTATCCAGCTCTGAGATATCACCAGCTTCCAATTTAGCCTTTATTAATTGAGCTGTTTTTCGCTGCAACGCAGCAATAGAGTGTGCAATCAACAGTTTTTTTTGCCAACCACGCATTTCAATATAATTCGTTGCGATATCCCCTAAAAGAGTAACCATTGTAGCCCGCAGATCCTCTACAGTTGCATCAAGATCATAACGCGCTGCTTCAACTGCTCTTTTATGTCCCCAAAAAGATCAAGCTCCCAACTTGCATCAAAACCACCACGATACTGTCTTAAAGAAGTATCCGACTGGCTAGAACTATGATTGCCCAAAATTGAACTTGAAACACTTGGTAAAAGATGTCCAATCACCTGCCCTAAACTAGCCCGTGCTTCACGAACCCGTGCTTTAGCGAGCGCAATATTGTTATTTGCAACGATTGCATCATTAATCAGCTGATCTAAAACCGGGTCATTAAAATTTCGCCACCAGCCCGCGAGTGCAGCCGGATGTTCAGAAATTTGAGCAGAAGAATGTTGCCCCAAAGTGTTGGAACAGAAAAAGATGTTTTACGATAATCAGGACCGACAACACACCCTGGCAAAACAAAAAAAAAGAGACAAAAAGGATACAAAAGTTCTTTTAATAAAACCTGTTTTACACCACTGGTCTTCATTCATTCCTCTACATTTTCCGAAAATCAAGTCCTTAGACTTCTTCATTCGATGCTTATTTTAAATCGCCTGAAAAATCAAATAAAGTTTGTACTGGAACATGATCTGAAGCTTGAGGCCATCCCCGTGCTTCACGAAAAATTGCAAGTTCTTTAACGAAAGGCACTAAATTTGGTGAAGACCAGATATGATCAAGCCGCCGACCGCGATCAGCAAGTGCCCAATCGCGTGCACGATAACTCCACCACGTATAAAGCTTGGTAGGAATTGGAAATTTCATCCGCATCAAGTCAACCCATCCACCTTCACAACATAAAGCTTGTAAACGCTCTGTCTCAATCGGCGTATGACTAACAACCTTCAATAATTGCTTATGAGACCAGACATCCTCTGGCAAAGGAGCAATATTAAGATCACCCAACAAAAGAGACGCTAAACCATCTCCCTGATCCGAACGAATAGAAGACATTTCTTCTAAAAAATCGAGTTTATAACGAAATTTTTCATTCTTGTTTACATCAGGTTCATCACCACCAGCAGGAACATAAAAATTATGAATTCGAATTCTTCTCCCATGAAGTTCAATAATAACTGAAAGGTGACGACAATCCTCCTTTTGACAAAAGAAACGCCTTTCAATACTGACAAAAGGCAAACGAGAAATAATCGCTACACCATGATAAGATTTTTGACCGCTCAATGCGATATGCTGATAACCTGCCGCTTCAAAAAATTGACGTGGAAATAAATCATCTGGACATTTTATTTCTTGTAAGCATAACATATCCACAGAAAAAATATCCAAATACTGAAGGACCTGAGAAAGGCGGAGACGAATAGAATTAATATTCCAAGTAGCGATACGAAAAAGCATTAATTGTTATTCTGACTTCGTAACAGTATTTTTATAAGGAATTACGAACATTTCATTAGAAAATCTAACGTTTGTGCGCACATTCATGATTTGAATAGTTGTTTCTAAATTTTGTTGATCAAGAATTGCCCATTGCCGCAATGCATAACTTTGAGAATCAAAGATTATCTTTATCTGTCCTTTTCCAATCGTTTTATCCCGTAAAATAATCACAACTGTTTTCGGATCTTCTCGAAATGCTAACAAATTTTCTGATGATAAATTAATCGTATTACCTAATAAAAATTTCATTGGTGTTTGAGACAAGCGATAAAAACTCCATGTATTTAAAGCACGATTATTAATTCCTACAGATTTACCATCTGCGATAATCTGCAATGGCACTCCTTTGTAACTAAAACGAATTTTCCCTGGACGCTCCAAATAAAATGTTCCTTTAGTTATTTTTCCCTTTGGACTAAATTGAATAAAATCACCTGTCATTGTTTTGATAGCTGCAAAACGATTAATAATATTCTGAGCCCGAGCTAACTGCTTCGCTGACTGCGAAAAAGCAGGACTACTCAACAGAAAAAATAACAAAATAACACTAACTATTCTTCTCAACGAAAAAAAATAACCCCTCATACACAACGCTCCTCATGTGCTCATCATACTCTATTGATTTTTTATAGGCAACAGATGATAAGAACTTTCTAAAAATATGCTTTAAAAACTTTATTTAAATGGTTCTTCTGTAGCAGGCACCAAAATTTCTCGTTTTCCTGCATGATTAGCTGGGCTAATAATTCCTTCTTCCTCCATCCGCTCAATTAATAAAGCAGCACGATTATAGCCAATACTCAAACGACGCTGAATATAAGAAGTTGAAGCTTTACGATCACGCAGAACCACCATCACAGCCTTTCTATAAGGCTCATCTTCTAAGGAAGAAACAGATGAAACATCACTTTCACGATCTGAAACTTCTTGTGTGATAGCCTCTAAATAATCAGGCCTTGCTTGTTCTTTCAGGTGTGCGACAACCTGTTCAACTTCATCATCTGCTACAAAAGGCCCATGAATACGTTGAATACGTCCCCCTCCCATCATGAAAAGCATATCCCCTTGCCCTAATAATTGTTCCGCTCCTTGTTCCCCCAAAATTGTCCGACTATCAATTTTTGAACTGACAGCAAAAGAAATGCGTGTAGGGAAATTAGCTTTAATTGTTCCCGTAATAACATCAACCGAAGGACGTTGTGTTGCCATAATGACATGAATACCAGCAGCACGCGCCATTTGTGCTAAACGTTGCACAGCTCCCTCAATCTCCTTACCAGCAACCATCATGAGATCTGCCATTTCATCAATAATAACAACAATATAAGGTAAAGGATTTAAATCGAGGGTTTCTGTTTCATACAACGGTTCGCCAGTCTTTTGATCAAATCCGATTTGAACCGTCCGTGTTAATACTTCACCCTGTTTTTGTGCTTCTTTTAAGCGAGCATTAAATCCATCAATATTGCGAACATTAACTTTTGACATTTTGCTGTAACGTTCTTCCATTTCACGAACAGCCCATTTAAGAGCAATGACTGCTTTTTTAGGATCTGTCACCACAGGCGTCAATAAATGAGGAATACCATCATAAATCGAAAGCTCGAGCATTTTAGGATCGACCATGATTAATCGACATTGCTCAGGTGTTAAACGATAAAGAAGAGACAAAATCATTGTATTAATAGCAACAGATTTACCTGATCCTGTCGTACCTGCCACTAAAAGATGAGGCATTTTCGTTAAATCTGCAACAACTGTTTCACCCCCTATTGTTTTACCCAATGCAAGACCTAATTTTGCTTCGGTATCAAAAAATTCCCGCGCCTGTAAAATTTCTCGTAAATAAACTATTTCACGAGATGCGTTAGGTAATTCTATTCCAATAACATTACGTCCTGGAACCACAGCAACACGTGCTGAAATAGAACGCATAGAGCGAGCGATATCATCTGCTAACCCAATAATACGAGAAGATTTAATACCAGCAGCCGGCTCAAATTCATACAAAGTTACAACTGGACCAGGACGTGCGTCAATAATCTCTCCCTTAACCCCAAAATCTAATAAAATATTTTTAAGTTCCTGAGAATTGGCTTTTAAAGTAGCAGGAGAAAGTCGCATATTTTTTACTGCTGATGAAGGAATAGCAAGATAATCTAACAGTGGAAGGGTAAAACGATACTTTGAACGTGCTTTTGAAGCCTTTAACATGTAGTTATCAGAAGCAGAAACAGCTTTATTTTGGAACTCCTGAAAATTTGTTTTTTCATTTAAAAAAACCGGCTCAATTCGATCAAATGAATTTTCCGTTTTTCTAAACCAACTCATGAACGAAAAAAAACGCTCAAAACGGGCTTGTAAAAAATAAAGAAAATGCAAAACTGCTCCAAAAGCTGTAGAGAAAAAACTGCTATGGACTTCATTATTAGAATACTCTTCATTTTCTAATGTCTCAAAAATTGGATCCACACGCACTGGATCGCTTTCATTTGTATCGATCTGACGTCGCCATACTACATTGCCAGCAAAAACAGCCATTACAAAACTAACAAATGTTATAGCAACACCGCACAACACGCTCTCTACCGACGAAGAAAAAGAAAATAAAAATAAAGAAATAACATTTAAAATCTTATCTCCCCAAACACCTCCAAAACCAATCGGCAATGGCCAATTGGTAAAAGAGGCAACAGGGGTCATTAAAGCAAATGCAATTGTAAACAAAATTATTGAAACCAACCATAAAAAAAGGCGAAAAATAAAATTATGGATGCTTTTTTGTGCAAGTAACAAAAGCGACCAAAATAATGGAGGCAACAAAATACCAAGACTTGCCAAACCAAAAAGTTGCATAGCAAGATCTGAAAAAACCGCACCAGGCCACCCCATAAAATTTGTGATCTCATTGTTATTAGCGTAAGTCAATGATGGATCTGCAAAATTCCATGTTGCTAAAGCTAAGATACAAAAAACCAAAAGCCCTAGAAGACTAAGCCCAATCAAAACCCCTATTTGTTGTAAAAATATTTCAATAAAATGAGAATTGCGATATTCTGGCTTTTTTGGCAAATCATAAAGAGAAGAACCCTGATGCATTCATCAATCCCGAACATAAAACTCTTAACACAAGAGTTATATCTAAAGTTTGTAACATAAAAAATATTAATACAGTTTTAACCTATATAAATACAACAATTTCTCTTTAAGACTTCATAAAAAGTGATAATAAGGTCAATGGCTATATCATCTAAGACTAAATAAACTGACCACAAAGGAAAGAAACAGAGTGACTTCCTACACCGATCAAAAAATAAAACAATGTGATCTTATTATTGCAGGCGGTGCAGCTGTTGGCTTAGCTCTTGCCGTAGCTCTCAAACATGCCGCCCCTGAACTAAGAATAAATGTCGTTGATGCCACTTCCCAAAGCAGCACATCTAAAAAAAATACACAAGCATTTGCTCTTTCTGCCGCTTCTATTCGTATGCTTGAACAACTACAGTGCTGGAAACATATCAAACCTCACGCTCAACCTATTCATTCAATAATCATCACCGACGCACGCCTCGATGATCCAATCAAACAAACTCTTTTAACCTTTGAAGGAGATATAACACCTAACGAGCCTTTTGCGAATATGGTTGAAAATAAAAGGCTCATCAGTGCATTAAAACAACGTGCAAAAGATTTGCATATTTCTTTTATCGAAAAGACCACTGTCGTTCATTTTCATCAAGAAAACCAGCATACAACCATCACTTTAAGTAATAAAGAAATTTGGCAAACAAAATTGCTGGTTGCAGCTAGTGGAGCACACACTACACTACGCGAAAAAGCGGGTCTTAAAAGCTTTTCTCATCCTTATATACAAACAGCAATTACATGCATTATCGAACATGAAAAATCGCACCATGGTCAAGCAGTCCAACATTTTTTCCCTGCTGGACCTTTTGCTCTCCTACCTCTCAAAGGGAACCGATTAGCTATCGTATGGAATGAAAAACACCACACCGCACAATATTATCTTAAAGCCGACGCTTTAATCTTTGAAGCAGAAATTGAAAAACGTATTGGTCACCAATTTGGAAAACTTTCTTGGAATGGCGAACGCCAAGCATTTCCCCTAGTCCTTTCTTTAGCAAATCATTACATCAAACCTCGTTTTGCTCTCGTAGGAGACGCCGCCCATACAATCCACCCCATTGCAGGACAAGGGCTTAATCTAGGACTACGCGACAGTGCTGCTTTAGCCGAAGTCATCATCGAAACAATACGATTGGGTCTTGATATCGGATCAATGACAACTCTCGAGCGTTATCAAAGTTGGCGGCGTTTTGAGACTGTACGAACGGCCCTCAGTAATGACTGGATCAATAGACTTTTTTCAAATGATATCTTACTTTTGCGCTTATTTCGCGATGTTGGCCTTGGGCTTATTAATCAAATGCCAAAAATAAAAAAATATTTTATTCAAGAAGCTGCTGGACTCACCTCTAATGCACCACGTCTTCTCCGCGGGCTCCCACTCTAAAAACTTAAAATAAACTCCTTAAATCCTCTATATGTAAACAGAAAACACTCTATTTTATCTAAAATTATAAAGTCTATATTCTTTACACATATTTAAAATAATAATTCCTGGGATTAAATTGCAATTTTTACGAAAAAATGACCAAATACTTTTATAGCTCAACAATAAAATAGAATAAGAAATCCACGATATAAATCATTTTTATACCGTAATAGTCACAACTTCAAAAGCTTTTGGACAAGCGTGAATAGACAAAATTTTAAAAAATGAAATTAACACCAATCAAAATGTATCTTCATAGCTATCACTATCGAAATTTTGATAAAAAATTAAAAGACAATTTAAGAATGAGCTGTGATTATATTTAAATATGACTAACCATAATTCTTTTTAGCAAGGGGAATAAAAGTGTATAATCCTCAAAATATGATCCCTAATAAACAGGGAAATACGTGCTCGAATCGATACAAAACTGCTGAAACAAAGACAAGTGAAATGCACAGCGAAAAATCCTTAAAATTATCAATATGCATGAAATCAATATCACCGATCTTTTTTTAAAAGAGCACTATTTACACAAACCTGGGATAATGAGTAGAAATTATAGAATGAGCGAAGACAGAAGCTAAAGCAAATGAAAGAATAGTTAAAAGTAGTCATGCGCTTAAAAATTAAACACTTGAAAAATTAAAATAAAATAACATAAAAAGTACGCGATCCTCACAAAATGAGAGGATATAAAGCGATACGAATACCCCAATCCCTTAGGACTACTGTATAAAACACAGAGATGATTGTATCTCACCATCCAACCAAAGAGAAAAACATTCTAAAATAAGAACGTTATTCTATAAACGCCAATATTATATACAACATTCGCATATAGAATGTTAATCCTCAAACCTGAAAATTTAATAGGCTAGTGTATTATACGATTAACGTATTTCAATGTAATTGATACAACATTATTGTTTAGAGCAAAAGAGTCCAGCAAGCACAATCAGCAATACTTTCTTTCTTCAAAAATCAAAACAATCTGAGAGAATCTCAACAAACTAAAGCAGATTTCACTATAAACATAGTTTCAAATACAAATTAAGCTATAAAATCTAGGGCTTCAGCATATCATTTTTAACAAATGCAAAGCTTAACTAGCAATCAATGGTATAATGACAATCTTTTGCAAACTCCCGATAACCAATTCGAAAAGAATAAACTTACAGAAAAGACTTTACACTTACGCCTCGTCTACCTTATCTACTTTCAAAATACACATATGCTAGCTACTAGCACGCACTTGTTTTCTATTTTAGCTGATCAACCTTCAAAGACGTCGTTCAACCATAAGCTTTTTAATTTCAGCAATCGCCTTAGCTGGATTTAAGCCTTTCGGGCAAGTTTGTGCACAGTTCATAATCGTGTGACACCGATAAAGCCGAAAAGGATCTTCTAAATTATCAAGGCGTTCACCGCTCATTTCATCACGAGAATCAACAATCCAGCGATAAGCCTGCAGTAAAACAGCAGGCCCTAAATAACGATCGCCGTTCCACCAATAACTTGGGCACGACGTTTGACAGCATGCACAAAGGATACACTCATAAAGACCATCAATTTTCTGACGATCAGTATAACTTTGTAGCCATTCTTTTGCAGGTTTAGGAGAAACAGTTTTTAGCCAAGGCTCAATAGTACGATGCTGTGCATAAAAATGCTTTAAATCAGGAACCAAATCTTTTATAATAGGCATAGAAGGAAGTGGATACACTTTAATTGGATGTTTAACATCATCCATGCCTTTAGTACAAGCTAATGTATTGGTTCCATCAATATTCATCGCACATGAACCGCAAATACCCTCACGACATGATCGACGAAGTGTTAAAGTTGGATCAATATGATTCTTAATAAATAGAAGTCCATCAAGAATCATCGGGCCACAAGCTGAACGATCCACATAATAAGTATCAAGATGAGGATTTTCCTCATCATCAGGTGACCAACGATAAATATGAAATTCTGTTAAGTGCGTAGCACCTTCAGGTTTAGGCCAAACTTTTCCAGTTTTAACTTGAGAATTTTTGGGAAGCCTAATTTGTACCATAACTCACTTTCCCCTTAATAAACGCGCTTCTTAGGCATAATACGCTTTAAATCTATACCACCATCCTCTTCAGGCGTTAATGGATCAACATGAACAGGACGATATGATAATGTCACCTTTCCATCCTGTGATAGATGCGAAAGTGTATGACGACGCCAATTGTTATCATCACGCTCTGGATAATCTTCTCGTGCATGAGCACCACGACTTTCCAAACGAGCAGCTGCAGAATAAACAGTCGTAATTGCATTTGCCATCAAATTTTCAAGCTCTAATGTTTCCACTAAATCAGAATTCCAAATAAGTGAACGGTCTGTTACTTTAAGGTCAGAAAGTTCATCCCAAATTTTACTTATCCGTTGACATCCTTGTTCTAAAGAATCTGCCGTACGGAATACCGCAGCATCCTCTTGCATCGCACGCTGCATTTTTTCACGCAGCATAGCTGTTGGGACCTGTCCTTGAGCAAAGCGTAAACGGTCAAAACGTGCTATAATTTCATCAACTGCTGCTTCATTAAGAACTGGAATCTCTGCATTGCGATCTATGACTTCTCCTGCACGAATTGCAGCAGCACGTCCAAAAACCACTAAATCAATCAATGAATTTGATCCTAAACGATTAGCACCATGAACAGATGCACATCCTGCCTCACCAACGGCCATCAAACCTGGTTGAACACGATCAGGAGAATCAGTTGTTGGATTTAAAACTTCCCCATAGTAGTTAGTAGGAATACCACCCATATTATAATGAACTGTTGGCAAAACAGGAATTGGCTCTTTGGTCAAGTCAACCCCTGCGAAAATTCGGGCTGATTCAGAAATCCCTGGTAAACGTTCATGCAATATAGCGGGATCAATATGATTGAGCACCAAATGAATATGATCTTTTTTCGCACCAACACCACGCCCTTCTCGAATTTCAAGTGTTATACAACGTGAAACCAAATCGCGTGAAGCTAAATCCTTAAAAGATGGTGCATAACGTTCCATAAAGCGCTCACCTTCAGAATTAACTAAATAGCCACCTTCACCACGTGCACCTTCTGTGATTAAACAACCCGAACCATAAATACCTGTAGGGTGAAATTGAACAAATTCCATATCCTGAAGTGGTAACCCAGCCCGTGCAATCATCCCGCCACCATCACCTGTACATGTATGAGCTGATGTTGCTGAAAAATAAGCCCGCCCATAACCGCCAGTTGCGAGAACAACCATCTTCGCAGAAAAACGATGAATTGTACCATCATCAAGATTCCAAGCCACAACCCCTGTACACACACCATCTGTCATAACCAAATCAAGTGCGAAATATTCGATAAAAAACTGTGCGTTATGCTTAAGGCTTTGCCCATAAAGCGTATGCAAAATCGCATGACCAGTACGATCAGCGGCCGCACAAGTGCGTTGGACTGGTGGGCCTTCACCAAACTCTGTGGTATGACCACCAAAAGGACGTTGATAAATTTTCCCTTCTTGCGTACGCGAAAAAGGAACCCCATAATGTTCTAACTCATAAACAGCTGCCGGTGCATTTCGCACTAAATATTCCATTGCATCGGTATCGCCAAGCCAATCAGATCCTTTCACCGTATCATATAAATGCCATTGCCAATTATCAGGCCCCATATTTGACAAAGATGCTGCAATACCGCCTTGCGCTGCAACTGTGTGTGATCGAGTTGGAAAAACTTTTGTGATACATGCTGTTCTCAAGCCTTGCTCAGCCATACCAAGGGTTGCACGTAAACCAGCTCCCCCAGCACCAATAACTACAACATCAAATTTATGATCTACATAGCTATACGCAGCACGCCCCACTCTAGCACCTAGAGATGATATTGCACTCACCATATTGTTAAGCCCCTAATGCGATTTTTAAAAGGGCAAACATCATTATACTGCCCAGAAGAAAACAAAATAAAATATTCAATACTAAAAAGAATATTCGCATACCTTCATTTGGAATATAATCTTCAATAACGACCTGCATACCAAGTTTCATGTAATAAAGACTTGAAAAAATAATCAACCCCATCAAAACTGCAACTATGGGATGTGAAAATCTCGAATAAACAACACTGTAATCCTTTCCCACGCATGACATAACAAGAATAATAAAAAATGTCCAAAGAAGCACATTAGCAAAACTTACCAGATTCTCTAACCAAAAATGCTCTGTTCCCGTATGTGCACTGCCGAAGCCACGCACTTTTCCAAGTTCTGTTCGCAAATCTTTTTCCATTTTTTCTACACCTAGCTAAACAACACCATACCCAATGATCCAAATTGCAATTGTGACAATAAGAGAAATAAAAACTGTAGCCCAAGCAGTTGAGGTTGCTTTTTCTTTGGCTAAACAACGAGGATTCATATTCCAAACAATATGGCGAATACATCCAACCATATGATGAACTCCAGCCAATGTATAGAAAAATAAAAGACAAAGCCCAGGAAAAGATCTATAAATCTGGTTAACCATTTTGAACGTATCAGCACCACAAGCAATTGAAACTAACCAAAGAGCCAAAAAACACATTCCAAAATACAGCACTATACCAGTGATACGATGTGCTATCGAAATTGCCATAGTAATTGACCAACGATAAACACTCAGATGAGGAGAACGAGGGCGATCTTTTGTTGTGGTTGTCTCTATCATAAAAACATCCTGACCTGGCTTTCACTGCAACTTTACTACTACGAGGAAATCCACGCAAAATTATTCAGTGCACGATTATTTCAACTTGTTCAGTCCTAAGGAACTAACATTACAGGTCGGTTATTAAAATGACGGATTAAAGGTCGCGCATAAAAAAACCGATTTGTTATACAGCCATAGACTATAAAACTTTCTTTGTTTAATACAATTTTATCTTCACGTCAAAGGTTTAACATCATTTCTTAAATATAAATATATTTTTTACATATATTTCACTCTACTCTTACTTAAGATCAGCAGGTATATTTTATAATAAGTATGATTGTGACTTTTTAAAAATGCATTTTTTTAAGGTTTTATGACAAATTAGCCGTTCTTTATAATCCAATATCGAACATTTATGCCCTTACCAACTTTATTGAGTAAAAACTGATAAGACCCTTCGCCTGCTATATGCATCATGCGCTCTTCTAAAATTTGAGCTTAAATTTAAATTATTGTCGCTGAAAATATTAAATTTTTATCTATCTTAGTATAATCTCTCATTAAAAATTCTTAAGTTTTCTATTTTCACAAAATACATTCTTCTGTAAATGTTCTTTTTCATGAGAAAATAATAATAAAAAATAAAAGAGGCATTTTTATCCTTTTTTTATCTTAACTATTAAAATAAAAAAGCAGCCTTACAGTTGCATTGTTTAATAAATCTGATTCATATAAATACTAAGCAATTCACTCTGAGACAACATTGTCCGCAATAACTATCTCTTCTATTTTTGGGGCACTTTTTTCATCTTTTTTACGGGACTCTCTCTTTTCAGCGATACGCGCTGCTTTCCCTCTGAGACCACGGAGGTAGTATAGCTTTGCACGACGAACTTTCCCCGACGAACAAGCTCAACACCTTCAATTAAAGGAGAATAAACTGGAAATACACGTTCAACTCCTTCGCCATAAGAAATTTTGCGTACTGTAAAAGTTTCATTTAAACCACCTCCTGAACGAGCGATACAAATTCCTTCATAAGCCTGAATACGAGTCCGTGTACCCTCTGTCACACGAACCATCACACGGACTGTATCACCAACCTGAAATATAGGAAGTTGACGTTTTGCTTCAATTTTTGCGCACTGTTCAGCCTCAAGCTGTGCTATAATATTCATCTTTTTATCCTTCGTGTTCTCTTCGAACAATTAGAGCACTCAACCCTCACCAAAAAATTTTAAAATATTCTTTAGGCTATGTCGGATATAGAAAGCGAATACACCATTACTTAATTTCGGGATACACACTTAAACTTAGAATATACAGAAAATTTCTTTGAAGAAAATCGTTTTACTAGTATATTATTTTTTGAGATAAATCAAGCTTTCTGATGTTTTTTATTATAAAGAGCATAAAGATCAGGACGACGTCGATGCGTGAGCAATTCAGCTTGTTCTCGCCGCCAATCAGCAATAGCTTTATGATGACCCGATGTTAGAACCGAAGGAATGCTTCGTCCTTCAAAAACAAGAGGACGTGTATATTGTGGATACTCAAGTAAACCATTTTCAAAACTTTCACACTCTGCAGAAATCTTATTGCCTATCACACCGGGTAAAAGCCGTATAATTGCATCCAACAAAACAAGAGAAGCAACTTCTCCTCCTGAAAGAATATAATCACCAATAGAAATCTCTTCTAATTGCCGTGCCTCAATGATACGCTCATCTACCCCCTCAAAACGCCCACAAATCAGTGTTACCCCTGACCCAACCGCTAAAGAACGCGCATAAGCTTGATCAAAAGGTCGTCCACGTGGACTGAGTAATAATCTTGGTGTATCCAATGGACAACTATCAATTGCTGCTGCTAGTACATCAGCGCGCATTACCATCCCTGCACCACCACCAGCTGGTGTATCATCAACACTATGGTGTTTATCTAAAGTGAAATCTCGAATTTGTAATGTATTTAGTGACCATATTCCTTGCTTTAAAGCCCGTCCTGCTAAAGAATATCCTAAAATTCCTGGAAACATTTCAGGATAAAGTGTTAAAATACGTGCATGAAATCCCATATTGATAAACCTTCATCTCTTCCTTATCTATGCACATTACTCTTAACCATGAGACAAACCAGCAGCTATTGGATCCACAATAAGAAAACCAGAAGAAACACAAATTTTTGGGACAACTGCCTTGCTAAAAGAAATAAGAACCTTTTTACCAGAAACCAACTGTATTTCCATTAAATCACCAGCACCAAAATTAAAGAAACCACTCACTTTGCCTAGAAGTTGTTTTGCACAATTATAAACACAGAGACCTATCAAATCTATTTGATAAAATTCATCTTCAACCAAATCATCGGCCAATTGACTTCTTTCAACATAAAGTTTGATCCCCCTTAAAGCTTCTGCAGCACTACGCTCTTCTATTCCTTTAAAATGTATAATTGCATTATTCTTTTGTACACGAAATGTAACAACTTCATAAGAACGCCCTGTTTCATCATAAAAAACACTATAACCTTTTAAACTATGAGGCTTAGTACTTAATGCTTTAATAAAAACATCTCCCTTAATTCCATGCGCTGCACCAATAATGGCAAGATATACTTTCTTTTTCATAATTTTTCCATTACACTTCTTATTATTAAATTTTTTTCCTTATTAAAAAGAAAGAATCATTATAAACTTAAAGATCTCATTTATCCTGTAATTCGCATTCGATATTGTTGCCACATAAAATCTTCTAAAAAAGTTCATTTTGGTGACAAAATAGGAATTAATCATAAGGAGGATTGTTATGGCAAATGTCATGTTATTTTATAAAAACGTTATTCCACTTAACAAAGTTACTCATAAAAACCTCAAATTTACCCCACCAGGTGATATGTCTTTTGCACAGGGTACCCATTGGATTCCTTTAGCCAGTGCTGAATATTTCCAAGCCGCTATAGATTATCCTATTCTATTTATGAGTGCACAAGATGAACAGAAAAAACGCCATTATACATCCGTTGCACTCGTAGGTCTTTCTAATAACGACAATGATTACATTTCTGCCGATAAACAGTGGAAAAAAGATACTTATATTCCTGCTTTTGTGCGTCGTTATCCTTTTGTTCTTGCAAAAATGCAAAATGAAAAAGAACTCTCTGTTTGCTTTGATCAACAATCAGGTATGTTTAATGAAATCTCAGGAAAAGATCTTTTCAATTCAGACGGATCTATTGCACCCTTTATGGAAGAATGTATTAACTTTCTCGAAAGTTTTAAAATCAGTATGGAAAAAACCGCTGAATTTATCGATACTCTTGTAGAAATGAATCTTTTATGTCAAAAATCGATTAATGTAAAGAATGACAAAGGAGTATCAGCGCAATTAGAAGACTTTTGGATGGTTGATGAAGAAAAACTTAACAAACTATTTGCTCACCAACTTGCTAAATTGCATAAAAATGGTTTTCTAGGATGGATTTTTGCACATCTTATGTCAATGAATAACCTCTTAAAAATTCTTTCTGTGAAAAGCGAGAACCGACTCCCTAGTGAAAAGCTTAAAAAGCAAAATAGTCAAGAAAATGAAATAAAGCCTAAAAAAAAGAAAAGCACCCTTAATTAAAAATGCTCCTCGAATGTGATAGTAAAAATGAAATAGTTCCTCTAATTCCAGCTGATCATACTCTTCTCATTGCGAGGAAGAATTGGCTGGATCATCTTACACAAACACGTAGAATGGCTGTTCATACAGTTGTTGCTTATGAACGTGATACAAGGCAATTTTTATTTTTTCTTTGTAAACATTTAGGATATCAACCAACTCTCAACGATCTAGCTGATTTGCGTGTAGCTGATTTGCGCGCTTATTTAGCTTATCGTCGAACACAAAACATAAATGCTCGCTCTTTAAGTCGGAACATGGCGAGCTTACGTTCTTTTTTCAACTATTTATCCCGTGAACAACTTGTTAATGTCCCTGCTGCAAAACTTGTACGAACACCAAAATATCCAAAATCATTACCAAAATCTTTGACCATAGAATCAGCACTCCGTATAGTGAGAGAAGACAATCAACAAGAAACTGAGCCCTGGATTATTGCTCGTAACACCGCTATCTTGATCCTTCTTTATGGTTGTGGAATGCGAATATCAGAAGCTTTAGCACTCACTCCAGAAAAATTTTCTGATCCCAATATAAAAAGCTTACCTATCACTGGGAAAGGAGGGAAAACGCGCCTTATTCCACTGATACCAATTGCTCATACAGCAATAAAGAATTATCTTAAATGCTGTCCTTATCCTTTAGTAAACAATCAGCCAATATTCCGTGGTGTCCGGGGAAAACCTCTACAACCCGCTATTATTCAACGAACTGTTCAAAACTTACGGGCTCATCTTGGCTTACCAGAAACAACCACACCACATGCATTACGTCATTCTTTTGCTACCCATCTTTTATCACGGGGAGGAGATTTACGCACTATTCAAGAACTTCTCGGCCATGCTTGCTTATCCACAACACAAATCTACACCCATATTGATACAAATCATTTATTAGAAATTTACCAAAAAGCACATCCACGTGCCTAAAAACTTTTGAACTGAGAAAAAACATGTTAAATACTTTCAATCTCAAGCGCTAAAGCATGAATGTTTGTTGCCAACTCTTGCTGTAAAACTTTATAAATCGCCCGATGTATTTCTACACGCTTCATACCAGAAAAAGAAGAAGAAAGCATTTTCACACGGAAATGTGTTTCCCCCTTACCATCAAAAGCATATTCGTCATGAGAATGACCTGCATGAAGATGGCTTTCATTAATTATTTCAAGCTTTTGCGGCAAGAAAGCATCACGCAGTTTTGTTTCAATGATTGTATAAACCGTACAAGACATCTTTTTCCCTTCACAAAAATGGATATTGCAGCTAATTTTTCAATACAAACTTTAAGAGAATTAAGTGTGGAAATAAATTTTTTACAAGTCAATTCTTATCAAAAAGATCGATCTTGCATAAGGCAAAAATATGACAACAACATCTAAATTATTCGACTCAATTC
This sequence comes from Bartonella sp. AR 15-3, assembly GCF_002022445.1. Taxonomy (GTDB): domain Bacteria; phylum Pseudomonadota; class Alphaproteobacteria; order Rhizobiales; family Rhizobiaceae; genus Bartonella. The sequence continues at coordinate 1,389,674 of NZ_MUYE01000001.1, forward strand.
GTATTAGCTCAAACAAAAACAAACAGAGTCAATTACAAATACAACAATGCCAATGGGAAGGATGCGAAAAAACAGGAGCACATAAAGCACCAGCAGGACGAAATCATGAAGGCCAATATCTATATTTTTGTATTGAACATATTCGTGCTTATAATAAAAATTTTAATTATTTCTCAGGTCTCAGCGATAAAGACATTGCGAAGTTTCAAAAAGATTCTCTTACAGGACATCGGCCAACATGGTCTGCAAGCCTTAATAACAGCACGGCAAAAAAAACAGCTTCCGATTATGCAAAAATCAGATCCGGAACTGCTGCTTACCAAAATCGTATGCGTGATCCATTTAAACTTTTTACCCAACGACACTCAAAGAGTCCGGATACACGAAAACTAAAACCTTTGGAAGCCAAAGCTTTTGAGACTTTGGGATTACAAGAAAATGCTTCAGCTGAAGATATCAAGACAAAATATAAGGAGCTTGTTAAAAAACATCACCCTGATGCTAATGGTGGGAATCGTTCTTCAGAAGAACGTTTTCGTAATGTACTTCATGCCTATAATTTACTGAAAAAATCTGGCAGATGCTAAAATCTATATTCAAATACTCCATTCTATTGTTCAATTATTAAATATTTAAGATTTTTGAAAAATATCATGCAACACAGCATCTCTTTTATAGCTAATCTCTTTTACCATTAGAGCATTTGCATAAGTGATCCATGTTCTATATTGTTTGGCAACAAAATAATAAACAGCGAATATCTTTCCCAAAATGACGACAAAAACAAATCTTACAGTCTCAAATATGCCTGACACAACAGTCTGGGCTCAGGATGTATTTAATATCGATACTGAAATGAAAGTGCCTGCTTTTAGCACAAAAAGCTTTCATGTTCCTGATATAGATCCTGATTATCTTTTTGATCAACAAACAACTTTAGCACTTTTGGCAGGTTTCGCTTTTAACCGACGTGTTATGATATCCGGCTATCATGGAACAGGAAAATCAACGCATATTGAACAAGTTGCTGCACGTCTTAATTGGCCTTGTATTCGAATTAATCTTGATGGACATATTAGTCGCATTGATTTAATCGGAAAAGATGCTATCGTCTTGAAAGAGGGCTTACAAATCACCGAATTTAAAGATGGTATTTTGCCATGGGCTTATCAAAATAATATTGCTCTCATTTTTGACGAATATGATGCAGGACGACCAGATGTTATGTTTGTCATCCAGCGACTGCTTGAATCTTCTGGACGCCTTAGTTTACTTGATCAAAACCGCGTTATTACTCCTCATCCAGCATTTCGACTTTTTGCAACAGCAAATACTATTGGTCTTGGCGATACAACAGGGCTGTATCATGGTACCCAACAAATCAATCAAGCTCAAATGGATCGTTGGTCAATTGTAACAATATTAAATTATTTACCTCATGATAAAGAAGTTGATATTATTTGCTCGAAGGTAAAATATTTCCAAACTACTGAGGGTAAAAAAACTATCTCACAAATGGTACATGTTGCTGATATGGTGCGCAAAGCTTTTATGAATGGAGATATTTCTACAGTTATGAGCCCGCGTACCGTTATAACTTGGGCAGAAAATACCACAATTTTTCAAAATATTGGTTTTGCTTTCCGTTTAACTTTCCTCAATAAATGTGACGAACTTGAAAGAGCAACTGTTGCAGAATTTTATCAACGCGCCTTTGGAAATGAGCTTCCTGAATCATTTATTCATCAGGTCTTGCCTTAAGGAATGCGTCAATCATGACTGCAAAAGTAGGCGATAACAGTAAAAATTCAGCAAAACATTCTTCTAATAGCGACTTTGATATTGAAACTTTTAAAAGAGCCATTTCTACTTGTATTCGTGCTATTGCTAACACACGCGAACTTAACGTTATGTTTAGTCATAACAAGCCATCATTAAGCAAGAATTGTGCGCGTTTACCAGAATTACCTCAACAAATAACAGATAAAAATATAGCTGTTACTCGTGGATTAGGCGATTCTATGGCACTACGCAAAGCATGGCATGATAAGCATATTCATACCCAGTTTGCCCCGACAGAACCAGAAGCACGAGCTATTTTTGATACACTTGAACAAACACGTATTGAAGCAATTGGCACTTTAACAATGAAAGGAATCGCACAAAATATTGAGATAATGCTCGCTGATAAATATAAAAAAGCCCGTTATCAAATGATTAGGAATCAAAATGAAGCTCCTTTTCAAGAAGCGATTGCGCTTTTATTGCGTGAAAAAATAACAAAACGCCTTCCCCCACGAGAAGCCGGGCTCGTCTTAGAGTTATGGCGTCAGTCAATAGAAAAAAAAGTCGCAAGGGAATTACATGAACTAACAATTCATGTTTATAACCAAAAGGTTTTCGCACAGATAGCGCGTCAAATGCTCGTTGTACTCGAAATGGCTAATCCATTAAAAGTAAACTCTGATAATCAAATTTCTAAAAAACAAAAAAACAACCACGATACGCAAAATCAAACAGAAGAAGAAAGTGCCAAGGAAAAAAAATCTCAAAGTGACAAACAAAAAACAACCGAACAAAGTAACGATGCACAAAATAAAGGAAAAGAAAAAGCCATTCAGTCAAATAATAATGACATACCTAAAGACGAACAAGAGAATTCTCAACAAAACAAATCAAGAAAATCAAAATACTTTCTTAATGCTTCTCAGAAAATGGAAAATTTAGCCGATTATAAAATTTTTACCCATGAATTTGATACTATTTTGGATGCAACTCATTTTTGTTCTGCAACAGAGTTAGACCATTTACGTCATTATCTTGATCAACAATTAAATCATCTCCAAAGCATTGTTGGACGCCTAGCAAACCGACTCCAACGCCGCCTCATGGCACAACAAAACCGTGCTTGGAATTTCGATCTCGAAGAAGGTTATCTTGACACAACACGCCTTCCACGCCTCATTATTGATCCAATGCACCCGCCTTCTTTTAAAATGGAATGTGAAACACAATTTCGTGATACAGTTGTTTCGCTGCTTATTGATAATTCAGGATCCATGCGAGAACGCCCCATTACCGTTGCAGCAAGTTGTGCTGATATTTTAGCACAAACTCTTGAACGTTGTGGAGTCAAAGTAGAAATTTTAGGTTTCACCACAAAAGCTTGGAAAGGAGGACAATCGCGCGAAAAGTGGATCAATCAAAATAAACCCTCTCATCCAGGGCGCTTGAATGACTTGTGCCATATTATTTATAAAAGTGCTGATACACCATGGCGCCGCGCTCGACGCAATTTGGGCTTAATGCTACAAGAAGGATTACTGAAAGAAAATATCGATGGAGAAGCCCTCATTTGGGCGCATCAGCGCCTTATATCACGCTATGAAAATCGTCGAATATTGATAGTTATTTCTGATGGTGCTCCTGTTGACGATTCAACTCTTTCTGTTAATCCCAGTAATTATCTGGACAAACATTTGCGTGCTGTGATTCAAGAAATTCAAGCGAACTCCCCTGTAGAACTCATCGCTATCGGTATAGGCCATGATGTAACACGTTATTATCAACGCGCTGTAACAATCATCAATGCCGAAGAGTTAGCGAATGCCATAACAAAACAGCTTATAGCACTCTTTAATAAGAATCCTTAATTTTTAGAACAGAATTTGAAGAGATAAAGACTCCAACCAACCCATTGAACCCTGCATAAATACTATTACACGTCAGCTTTTGCCAAGAATAGAAAGAAAAATCTTTCTATTTTGTAGCATAATATAATAAATATCGTTATTCTGAATAAACAAAAGATATCTTTTCTTCTCAACGCCCTTGATAAAAAGGAGTCCGAAAACTCTTCAAAATTACTCCATAAGGCACAAGCATAAATAGGCTCATAATAATTTTTATTGAAAAATCACCAAAAGCAAGTGAAAACCAAACAGGAATTTCAATACCTATGAAAATAATACTGTCAATAATAGAACCATCAGAATCGTCAACCAATTGATCGATAAAGGAAAAACTGCTTGCGAAAGCAAGAGAAAAAAACAAAATTGTATCTAAAGCTGAACCAACTAATGCTGCTATTAAAGGTGCTTTCCACCATGTTTTACGACGCAAAGGTGTGAAGACTATTATATCAAGTAATTGCCCAAATAAAAACGCTGTACTAGAAGCAATTGCGAGACGTGGTGTAGCTAATATCCAAGAAATAAAAGCAGCAGAAATAAAACCAACATACACAACACGCCTTGCTGCATACGGACCATAAAAACGGTTGGTCAAATCATTAATTAAAAAAGAAAAGGGATATGTAAAAGCTCCATAGGTTAATAGCGCATCCAAATCAAATAAGCCAACAGGATATTGAACCAAAATATTGGAAGCAACTACCGCAACACACATTGCAAAGCTTGCAAAAAAAAGATGACTCCTCTCTTTTTGTGCAGCTAAAGATTTATATGTTGAAGACATTTTTTTTACCTAGGGAATAGAATCAAAATATTGGATCTAAATAGTCAAACCCTTTCTTTCCCTAAACGAAAGTAAACATTCTGCAGCAAAACTAAAGAATAAAGAATTAAGCAACTTTTTCAGCTTTTTTTTTCATAATCTGACGTTTTAATAAACGCCCACGCTGTGATAGTTCTTTATCATCAGCTTTAATCAAAAAATTATCAAGACCACCACGATGCTCAACCGAACGTAAAGCACTTGCAGAAACACGCAAACGATAACTTTGCTGAAGCAATTCCGAGATCAATGTCACATTGCAAAGATTTGGTAAAAAACGACGACGGGTTTTATTATTCGCATGGCTGACATTATTGCCATACTGAACTGCTTTTCCTGTCAATTCGCAGGCACGAGACATAGATTTCACCTTTAAATTTAAGAAATTCCAAACTCCAATACCAGAAAAATAAAATGGATGCAAACAACAAATCCACCCATCACCTTGAACGAGCATTATTGGAGAACCGAATTTATAAGTTATTGGCTATAAAAGTCAAGCCTTTTAGAGATATTTTCACCCCTTTATCAGTTATTTTATCATTTTTCGGATAAAAGCCTATAAAATACTTTCTTTTAGCTTCTTTCATGTTAAAAGGCCCTTATCATGGTTACACTGAATCATTCTAAAATAAACCTCCAACGCAAAAGCATCCGTCTTGTTTCTGTTCTATTGAGCATTTTATGGGTATTTCTGTTTGTTGTCTTTAGTGCATTAGGCGTATGGCAACTACAACGGCTAAAATGGAAAACAAATCTTATTACTAGTGCTAATCAACGTATTCATCTCACACCTATCAAAGCACCACCTTACAACCAATGGCCGAATATTACTTTTAATAAAGATGAATATCGTCCCGTCACAATCACTGGGAAACTGCTTACAAACAAAAATATTTTCGTAACCGCTGTTACACAAAATACCACTGGTTATTGGGTTTTAACTCCTTTAAAAACAACCGATGATACAGTAACTTTTGTCAATCGTGGTTTTATTCCTATGGAAGCACGTCATCAATTTGAACAAGAAGAAAAAAACGCTTCGCTTGATAACAATCAAGCACATACTCTGGATCAGACCACAATTACTGGCCTTTTACGGATGAGTGAAAAAAATGGGGTTTTTCCACGCAAAAACAAACCTGACCAAAATTTATGGCATACACGCGAACTCCCCGCTATGGCCCAAAAACTAAACCTTTCTCCTGTTGCTCCCTATTTTATTGATGCTCAATTACAAACAGTTCCACAAGAAAATCTTCCCATTCCTGGCCTGACTGTTGTGCAATTTCATAATAACCACTTAACATATGCTATAACATGGTTTATTTTAGCTGCTGGTGTTTTAGGGACATCTCTTCTTCTGCTACGATATAAAAACTGAAAAGAGTAAAAAACTCTCCTCCCTTATACCCTTCCTAAACGCAGGGACTTAATTCTTATTCTCAAACTATACTTAACACTTCTCGAGAGCAGAACAAATGACAGCTTATTTTTCTGTTTTTCCGTTATATTCCCTCCCTAGAGGATAACATACTGCACCCTCTAGACTAGCAGAAAATAATGTCTTTCTTTAAGATTTACTGAAAACACTATAAACACAAAAACCGCTCTTTAAAACGCTAGACGATTTCATAAACTATGTTTTTATCAAATAATAATATTACAATGATTTACGGGAAGAACGCCATGCAACCGAATTAATATCAGCACGATTAATGCCAAGATCACTAAGCTCATATGTCGAAAGACTACTTAACGCATTAATCGTCCGACGATAACGACGCCACTGACTATAAGAACGGAAAATATTCATACTTTTCACCAAACCGTTATATTAAATTCCTAAGCAAATAAGATAAAACAAATTACAAAAATGAGGAGTGTTATAATTGCATAACTGATTTGCATTTATAACACAGAAGCATGTTTTTCTTATTTTTGAGAATAAAAAATAAAGAAAGATTACAAATTTAGTGGCGAAAATGTCTCACTCCTGTAAAAACCATTGCTAGATCATGTTCATTGGCTGCTGCGATAACTTCCTCATCGCGTATCGATCCACCTGGTTGAATAACCGCTGTTGCACCAGCTTCAATCACGGATAGCAAGCCATCTGCAAAGGGGAAAAATGCATCTGATGCAACAACAGATCCCTTGGTTAAAGATTCTGTTAAGTTCATTTTTTGCGCACTTTCTTTAGCCTTACGCGCTGCAATTCTTGCCGAATCGATACGACTCATTTGACCGGCTCCAATCCCAACTGTTGCGTTATTTTTTGCATAAACAATAGCGTTTGATTTGACGTGTTTAACAACACGAAAAGCAAATTTAAGATCACGTAATTCATCTTGGCTTGGCGCTCGTTTTGTTACTATTTGCAATTCAAGATCATCAACAACTGCATTATCGCGCGTCTGCACTAATAGTCCTCCTGAAAGTGTTTTAGCAACGAACCCGTTATCACGTGGATCAGGCATTCCTCCTGTTATCAATAAACGAAGATTTTTTTTCTGAGCAATGATTTCACGTGCAGGCATTGTAGCATCAGGAGTAATAATCACTTCAGTGAAAATTTTAATAATCTCTTCTGCACAGGCTTCATCAAGAGGCCGATTTAAAGCAATAATACCACCAAATGCTGAAATATTATCACACGCCAAAGCTTTCAAATAAGCCTCTTTTAAATTCTGCCCTTCTGCAACACCACAGGGATTAGCATGTTTAATAATAGCAACAGCAGCGCTTTTTTGAGAATTAAATTCTGAGACAAGTTCGAATGCCATATCGGTATCATTTATATTATTGTAAGAAAGTTTTTTTCCTTGCAAAAGTGTCGCAGTAGCAACACCAAAACGTTTATCACCAGAGAGATAAAATGCCGCTTTTTGATGTGGATTTTCTCCATAGCGCATCACACTTTCAAGATGACCAGAAAAACTCTGCCAAGACGGTGCTTGAATCTTTAAATCTTTTGCAAACCAAGCTGCTATCGCAGCGTCATAAGCAGCTGTACGCTCATAAGCATGTGTTGCTAATTGACGCCGCAATAAAAAGCTTAAACACCCATCATGCTGCTTTAATTCATCCATGACTAATGCATAATCACAAACTGCTGTCACAACGCCAATATAAGCGTGATTCTTAGCCGCCGCACGGATCATTGCGGGTCCACCAATATCAATATTTTCAAGAATTGTCTGCGAATCTACCCCCAACCGAGCAGTTTCTTCAAAGGGATAAAGATTAACAACGAGAAGATCAATTTCATTGATACCATGCTGTTCCATAGCAGCCCTATGGTGTGGATCGTCTCTTATTCCTAATAAAGCACCATGAACCAAAGGATGGAGTGTTTTAACGCGTCCATCCATTATTTCTGGAAACCCTGTAATATCAGAAACATCGATGACAGGTAATCCGGCAGCACTTAATTCTTTGGAGGTTCCTCCCGTTGAAATTAACTCAATTCCATAAGCATGCAGTGTTTGCGCAAACTCAATCAAACCAGTTTTATCAGAGACAGAAAGAAGAGCACGACGAATGTGACGAAGATCGACCGTAGAAAATTGTTTTGCAATAACAACCATAATAGAAATCCTAAAATAAAATGGCTAAAATTCAAAAAAAGCCACTATGGATATAGCATAAGCTTTTGCCAAAACACACCTCAGGAACATCCAGCAAATGCTCCAACTCACAAAGAATAGAATCATCTTGGTTGATATTCCTAAGCGAACATTATGCTAATCTATGACGTATAAAACGCCAATGAATTTTTCTTTGTAATGCAGGACGGAAATATAAAACAATTTGCCGTGTTCGTTGTGAACCTTTTAAATCAGCAAAATCAATTGAATCTTCGAGAAAAATTTCAGCATCAAGTGATGTAAAATGCCACTCCTGGCCACTTTCTACAGTTAAGCAGACGCGATTGCCATCATAACGGGCCTCAACCTGCGGATTAAGATGAAACCGAACAGCAACACTATCGCCTTCATTATGATTTGTCTTATATCTATACCATCGATTTTTCTGCGGTGTAAAAAAGTGATCAAAACCCTCAATCACTTCCCCATTTCTAGCTAAAATAAGGCCACGTTCATGCATAAGATTAAAAGGCTTTACATAGCCATCATGACATGCAATAAAACCAATTTTTTCTAAATCTTCTATGCGTTGTACTTGAACATCCGTTGGTCCTTCAAGTAAAAGGGAAACGCCATTGTTCTTTTTTTTACGAAAAGTGCCCACTGAAAAATCATTCACTGTTGCTGTTGAATGTGCTGCTGTCAAACGTCCAAAATGTTGATATTCTGCAGAACCATAAGGATTAATCCCTGTGTTAATAATAAAACGTTTTCCCTGCGAAGACATCTCAAATGATAAACATCCTGAACATGTATATCCTGCAACAGAAGGTGGCGCAAACTTTCCCGTATCTGCAAGAACTGTCGTTTGATTAGCCTGTAAACGCTGAAAACCAGAATAACGGGCATGACTAAAAGGATGCCCAACTGTTTCATCACAATTTAAAATAGCCGATAAACGTGCTGGTATAATAGGCCCAACGCCATTGAAACGGGCTAATGTTTGATCTTCATGAATAAAAAATCGCAAAGCAGGCAACATACGCTCAACAGAATTAATTAAAATACGCGGTGCTGTTTCATTACTGTACATATATAGATGACGCAAAGATAACAAATCCGATAATAAATCGAGCAAAATAGCAGGACTACGGGAAATATGCCCACCATCAATAAGAACTTGATGTGAAAGTTCATAAATAAGATAAGTTTGTACTTTTTTCTTCACTGCTGCAGAAACAGGCAAAGCTAAAGATGCAACTGCTAAAGAAATTGCAGCTTGTAAGCGCTGTTCATTTGCTTCCATACAACGAATCAAAATGCGCAAATAGCGAAACTGAAAACCAAGTGAACGTAAAAAACGCTTTTCAAAGTCCTCACTCCCCCCTCTAATAACATTTGTGAATGACAAATCCATGAAATGAGCCGTCTTGCCACAACCGCTCCACTCCAAGAAGGACCTTTTATCTTCTTACTATGATGCTCCAACCAATCTTCCACCAAAGAACGCGCATAAGCTTTTGCCAACTCACTCCGTGCAGCTGTCATATGACGCAACCAATGAAAATCATGCAGTGCTATTTCCCATTGCAACATTGGTGGCACTAATGAAAAAGGCGAAAGAGCGTCCGATTGTACTGTACAACCAGAAAAAGAAAAACGGCCATGATAAAATTCATGCGCCATCATTGGATCAGCTAGATGCAAATCAATTGGATGCGCTAAAATTTTTTGTGGACGAAAACCAGAAAATCGCCAACGAAAGAGTGGTCCTGCCCATAAACGTCGTAGAAATTGTTGTATCGCATATAAAACGGTTGATGCCTTTATCTGAGGAGCAATCTCTGTAATTACCACAACCATATCTCCGTCTACATTTATCAAATACAACTTCAACTATTTGAGTAAATGAAACGTTAATTAATGTACCTTTCGGAAACGTGCTGCAAAAAAACCATCCATTCCTAAGAATAATTTTTCCTCTGTATTAAAATTTCCATCACAACAATCAGAAGGTATTGTGCGCAAGCAACCTTCCATTGACACCAAATGTGCCATAGCACCCATTTCTTCTGCTAAAATAGGCTCTAAGACAATATCATGACGTGTTGATAAAATTTTCTTAACAAGATCTTCGCCCTCTTCTTTTGCCAATGAACAATTGGAAAAAACAATGCGTCCATTTTTTTTCACTAAAGCAATCGCTGCTAAAAGCAAATCATATTGCATCTCTGCTAATTTGGTGACATCCTCCATTGTTTTTGTCCATAAAATATCTGGATGACGGCGTATTGTCCCTGTAGAAGAACAAGGAGTATCAAGAAGAACAGCATCAAAAAGCTGATCAGGATGAAACTGTCTTAAATCACCATGCCAATAGTGCACTGAAAAATTGAGTCGGTTAATATTTTCCCTTAAACGCTTTAATCGATTGGCTGAAATATCGATAGCTGTTACATCTGCTCCCTGCAAAGCCAATTGCGCTGTTTTACCTCCAGGACTTGCGCAAAGATCTGCTACCTTTTTGTCATGAATATTTCCTAACAAACGTATAGGTAAAGCAGCTGCAACATCTTGAACCCACCAAGCTCCCTCTGCATAACCTGGTAAATCAGCGACAGAATAAGCCGAAGAAACAAGCCTAACTGAACCATTAGGCAAAACAATTCCTCCCAACCGCTTTGCCCAACCAGCGCTATCAGATTTCACCGTCAAATCAAGAGGAGGTATTATACTTTGAATAGCTAAAATTTGGTCAGCTTTCTCTACTCCATATGTCGATACTAAAAGTTGCCTGAACCACGTTGGAATAGCTTCAATTGTAGGCGTTTGCACCCGCAAAATAGCCGCCTCACGTGCACAATTCCGTAAAATAGCATTCACTAATCCCGAGAAACGGCGCAGACGTGAATCAATCTTTGCCACGCGTACCGCTAAATCAATTGCTGCATGGTCGGGAATATCAAGATAAAGAATTTGAGTTATACTGATATGTAAAAGATGATGCAATGAAAATGCTTGCGCTGGCAAAGGTTGCACCAAAAAGTGTGACAAAGCTACTGTAATCTGACTTCGATGACGTAATGCCGCTCCCAAAATAGCCCGACATAATAAACGATCACGATATGAAAGCTTTAAATATTGTGGATGACCATACTCATTATCTGTCAAACCAGCAAGAGATGTGCGCTTATCAAGCACAGCACCTAATAAACGAACGCAAACTTGCCGAACAATCAACCCAGGCACATTTATCTCAAACATATGCCCCGCTTTTTTATCTTTCAAAACAATGCCTTTATTCTACTTTTTTCTTTTTAATCTCTATGATTAAGATTTCCTAGGATTTCTACGACGAAGCCAAGCAGGACGATTTTTCACCCATGGCAAAACATTTGTCTCTTGAGAGCTTAATGTATTATTCTCATCCTTAAAACTTAGATTTTCAGAGCCCAAGATATTGTTTAGCCCTTTCAATTTATCCTCCTCGTAGTGCTTAATAATGCCTTGATCAATTGTTGATATATTCATTTCTACGGCTTGCTGTTGCAATGCCGCAATGCGATTTTCTGTCGCTGGATGTGTAGAAAAAAGGCTATCCGCACCTTCACCGCTTAAAGGATTAATAATAAACATATGAGCTGTCGCTGGATGATGTTCTGCCTTTTCATTATAGAGCGTATGTCCACCCCCTGCAATCTTTCTCAAAGCCGAAGCTAACCATAAAGGATTACCACATATTTCAGCACCTCTCCTATCAGCAGCATACTCACGGGTACGGCTAATAGCCATTTGCACTATCATAGCAGCTAAAGGTGCTATCAACATAGCAATAATACTGACAAATGTTCCTGCACCTTTAGAAGAATTACGCGGTCTTCCCATCAATAAAGCAAAGTTACCAAGCATTGAAATAGCTCCTGCAATTGTTGCTGTAAGAGTCATCGTTAATGTATCACGATGTTCAATATGCGCTAGTTCATGAGCCATAACTCCAGAAATTTCTTCTGCACTTAATTTTTCCAACAACCCTGTACTAGCAGCAACAGCAGCATTTTGTGGATTGCGCCCCGTAGCAAAAGCATTCGGCTGCGCACTATCAATGATATAAATCTTCGGTAGAGGAAGAGAGGCTTTTTGAGCCAATTCACTCACAATATTATAATAAACTGGTGCAGAATACTGATCGATCTCACGGGCTCCATACATACGCAAAACTATTTTATCTGAATTCCAATAGGAAAAAAAGTTTAAGCCCCCTGCTATTAAAAACGCAATAAGCGTACCATTGCTTCCTCCAACGAGATAACCAACCCCCATAAAAAGAGCAGTCATAAAAGCTAAAAGCATTGTTGTACGCACTCTATTCATAATTTAAACTCCATGATAGAATATTATTATTGTTATATGATGGGGCTCTCTTGTTATTTCTTCAATGAAATTGAGGTACAAAATGAACAAAAAAGACAAAAAAATGAGTAAACAAAATACCACTATTCCCCAACAGACATGGTTTCCTCCTGAGGCACAACGTGCTCTTCAAGAAGCTGAAGAAAGACGTAAATGTGCAACAAATGAAAACCAACCATTAGAAAACGGTGGACGCGGCGGAAAAGATCCCGCGCGTTATGGAGACTGGGAAGTGAAAGGCCGAGCCGTTGACTTTTAAAGCTTTTATTGACTTTTAAAAAACCAAATCATTTTCTAAAAGAAATAAACTTTTTAAAACAAAACCAATAGTGAAATTTTACGCTGTATGAGCTTTTAAGGTTCACACTGTTGATTCGTTTAATATAATTATGCTTCTTCCTTTGGAATTGTTTCTGACGCTTCTTCAGTAGCTTGTTTTGCTGCAGCTATACGTTCTTGCGCTTTTTTACCAGGCTCACCTTTATGGGGATTATTACGTGCTGGACGCTTTTTTAAACCAGCAGCGTCTAAAAATCGCAGAACACGATCTGTCGGTTGAGCTCCTTGACCAAGCCAATATTGGATACGCTCTTCATTAAGTTTCACACGTTTTCCATCTTTAGGCAACATTGGATCCCATGCACCAACACGTTCAAGGAAACGCCCGTCACGCGGACTACGCACATCCGCAACAACGATATGATAATAAGGACGCTTTTTTGAACCACCACGGGACAAACGAATTTTTAATGCCATATTTTTCTCCTGTTGTCATCTTTGACTTGTCGTTTAAATTAATTTATTTCTTTGTATTCTCTAGAAATCATTTTATGATTATCAATCACTTCTTGAGGAATGAACTATAAATTTCTCAGCAAGATTCCGATTAAGATGACTGTCTAGCGTTAATTGCTGCAAATGTGCTACCTGACATTGTTCACACGTACGATCAACTGTAGACAAGTCATAATGCACCTTATCCCCTCCTACCTCTTGCCTACAACAAAACTTTTTTGCTAAAAAATTAACAAGCGCTGCATCAAAATTACCAATATATGCCCGCAAATGACCTAAATTATTGGGTGCTTTTTCCTGCATTACACTTCCCTCTCTTTTTGTCTTTTATTTCTTCTTAGAAAAAGGAGATTTTCTCTCCTTACCCTTCGAAAGATCATTTAAAAGACCAGGAAATGTTAATCCACGCTCTGGAAGTCCGGGTAATCCACTCCCTAAATGACCCTTTTCAATCTGCTTTTGCAGTTTTGAAAATTGAATTGAATCAAGTCCTGATAAATCGGGTATAGCTCCAGGAGCTTTCATACCACTAAATCCCATTTTGGAACCGATCCCCCTAACATTTTCTCCAAAAAACCGCCTTTATTTTTGCCTCGCATAGCTTTTACCATATCGGCCATTTGGCGGTGCATTTTTAAAAGCTTATTAATATCTGCTGCACTTGTCCCCGACCCCTTAGCAATTCTTTGTTTACGGCTATGTTTTAAAATTTCAGGATTAGCACGTTCTGCATACGTCATAGATGAAATAATTGCTAATTGCCGATTAAAAAGACGATCATCAAAACCCGCAGCTGCAACTTGATCCTTCACTTTGCTCAACCCTGGCATCATACCCATAATGCCTCCCATTCCACCAAGTTTTTTCATTTTATGCAACTGTTCAGCCAAATCATTAAGGTCAAATTTTCCAGCCTGCATTTTTTTCGCAAAAGCTGCTACTTTTTCACGATCAATTATCTCAGCAGTCTTTTCGACCAAAGAAACAATATCACCCATACCGAGGATACGATCTGCAATACGACGGGGATGAAACTCTTCTAGAGCCTCCATTTTTTCACCGGTTCCAATTGCTTTAATCGGCTTACCCGTCACTGCACGCATTGAAAGAGCAGCTCCACCACGACCATCGCTCTCCATACGTGTTAAAATAATTCCCGTAATCCCTATACGCTCATCAAAAGAACGTGCAAGATTAACCGCGTCTTGCCCAGTAAGACTATCAGCCACCAACATAATTTCGTAAGGTTTTGAAGATGCTTTGATTTCTTTTAATTCAAGCATAAGTGCTTCATCAATATGGTTACGTCCTGCTGTATCAAGAAGCACAACATCATACCCCCCTAATTTAGCAGCCTGCACTGCACGTGCAGAAATATCAACAGCAGATTGATCAGGAACAACCGGTAAACTCGCAATTTGTACTTGCTCCCCTAGTTGACGGAGTTGCTCTTGCGCTGCAGGACGGCGTGTATCCAACGATGCCATTAAAACCTTTTTATTGTGCTTATCTGTTAAACGCTTTGCAAGTTTTGCTGTTGTTGTTGTTTTACCTGATCCTTGTAAACCAACCAGCATAACAACAACAGGTGCTGGTGCATTGAAATCATTTAAAACACCCTCCCCCCCAAGCATATGAACTAGTTCATCATGAACAATTTTCACAACCATTTGACCAGGTTTAATTGATTTAACAATTGCAGCTCCAACAGCTTTCTCACGAACTCTATCGGTAAAAGAACGAACAACATCTAAAGCAACATCAGCCTCCAACAAAGCACGGCGAATTTCGCGCAACGCTGTTGTTATATCCTGATCTGATAAAACACCACGCCCCGTCAAACTAGATAAAATGGAACCAAGGCGTTCTTGCAAAGTTTCAAACATCACTTACCTCATTGCTTCATAACAAACAAATCAACATGGCACCCGAGGACGCAATGCGTTGTCGGATGTTGACCTCTGGGATCTTTTTATACCACGACAGGGTCCCAGGCGGTGGCTCCAAATTAATCTTGTCATTGAATGCTGTTTTCTTCAAACAACAAAAACCTTTCTTTGTCAAGATATATCACACAGCATCTTTTTATATGAAAACTAAAATAAAAATCACTTATACCTGCGCAAAAGTTCCACTCTCAACACATATAAATCACCTGTTTCCTGTTCCATACTCCATAATTCACCATTTGCAATGTCAAACTAAGCACCGTGTATTGCCAAAAGTTCTTGATCTGTACGTGCCTTTAACCATGGAAATGTTTCCAAATTCTGCAGTGAATAACGAATAGAAAATCCGTTCTAACGCAGTCTGTCGCTTTAAAGGAATGATCAATTTATTCTTGGTTACTGCTTCTCCAGCAGGCAACAAAAGACTCATCCATCGACCAATAAAATCACCTGATGATAAAGATGTACATTTTCCATTAAGAACATTCCTAATCCCCCCACAATGCGCATACCCCAAAATAACAATATGCTTAACATTCAGCAATTGCACCGCAAATTCAATAGCCGCTGATGTTGCCTGATATTGATAGTCAGGAAAGGAAGGAGGAACTAAATTGGCGACATTACGCAACACAAACATTTCACCAGGATTCGTATCAAAATAACTTCTGGTATTGCACGCGAATCATAACAAGCAATCATTAAAGTTTCAGATTTCTGTCCTTCCACCGCTAATTGCCAATAACGTTCCACTTTATGCGTAAAATGATTCGTTATAAAAGATTGATAACCGCTTAAAAGCTTTTCTGGTAAATATATGTCATGCTATATTTACTTTCATCATATACTTTTAAAAATATGTTCTTACTCCACAAAAATAAAATTAATGAAAATATTCTTGTTAAGCACAAGATATACTTTCTTAAAACAACCAAACACTTCTTACAAAGTAGAAAATAATTTTATTATCAGCTACAATAAATAACTATTCACCTTAAAAGGAAGATGTTACAGTGTAGAAATGGCATAAAGACCTGCTCTTAATATTAAAGGAAGGGTTGCCACAATAAATAAAGGGAGGATGATTGTGTCAACACAAACAGAACTAGATATAAAGAGCACTCAAAATAAAATAGAACAGGTTCTTTTTGCTCATACCGATAAAGAAGATATTGCTTTCTATAAAAAAGATGAGCTTCACAAAGCCATAAATGCAGCCTTCGAAGCATTTAAATCCCACCAACCAGGTAAAAGTACAATTTATTTTGAACACACTTTAACGCGCAATGATAAATCTATAACCGTTATTACACTGGTTAACGACAACAAACCTTTTCTCCTCGATTCTATTTTACATGTTTTTAAGCAACAAATAAATCACATCTATCTGATCGCACATCCTATTCTTGAATGTGCCTCTGGACAACGTATCAGCTTGATGCAAATCCACATTGAATCATTAAACCAAAAAAAGACAAAAAAGCTTAAAGATGAAATCACTCTAGTTCTTGAACAAGTCAATGCAGCTGTACAAGACTGGAAACCCATGGTTGAAGAAGTTAAGAAGCATATTCATACCTATCAAACAAATCTTCCACCGAACTACCAAAGTGAAGGAGTAAAAGCCATTGAATTTCTCGAATGGCTTATGAATAATAATTTCATCTTCCTTGGAATGCGGACCTATAACTTTACCGAAGGTCAAGAACCAAAAAAAGCCTTTAAAAACGGTAGTATTGAGCTAGGTATTCTTACTGATGCTTCTATTCGCATTATTGGTGATGCAAGCGTAGAAGAGCGCCCCAAAGAAGTCTTATCTTTTATGGAAAGTGACAATTTACTTATTGTTACAAAAGCCAATAGCCGCTCAAAAATTCACCGCCCTGTTTGGTTGGATTATATCGGTATTAAGATTTTTGATAAAGAAGGATCTCTATGTGGAGAATTACGTATTGTTGGATTGTTTACATCCTCAGCCTATACGCACTCTATTCTGCAAATTCCGTTTTTAAAAGAAAAAGCTGAGACCATTATTCAACGCCTTGGATATAATCAGACCGACTATTCTGGAAAAGCATTGATGAGTGTATTAGAAACCTATCCAAGAGATGAAATGTTTCGCTCTGATATCGATACATTAACAAAAAATGCAGAGCTTATCATGCAATTGGATGAACGCCCGCGCTTACGGGTACTCGCTCACACCGATCCTTTTGGACGCTTTGTTTCGATTCTTGTCTACGTACCACGTGATCAATATAGTAGTAATATCCGGGAAAAAATTGGAATATACCTTGTTGAAACCTATAAAGGTGACTTCTTTGAATCTTATCCACTCTTCTTAGAAAGTACGCTTATTCGCGTCCATTACATTATCCATTGTACAGGAAATCACAGTGCTCCTGTGATTGAGCGAACCACACTGGAACATCATGTTCGCTCTATAACACGAAATTGGGAAGATAGCATCCAAACCGTAGCTCTTATTCATAAAGCAACAGACCAGCAAATATTTTTAGCCAGTCACTTTCCCAATAGCTATCGTGACTTATTTTCAGCCGAAGATGCCATTAAAGATGCTGATCGTATTTTAAGTCTTAATAACGAAAAAGCTCTTTTCGTTACTTTTTACCGCGCCCACAATAAAGAAAAACAAAATATTTCTCTGCGTCTCTTTCATCGCAATGAAGCGCTTGCCCTTTCCAAACGTGTACCTCTTCTTGAAAATATGGGCTTTCGTGTTATTGCTGAACAGACATTGGAGCTCTCAGACAGCTATGGGCATTCTGTATATCTTCATGATATGCAATTGGAAAGTGCTTTCCAACTCGATATTGATCTTGATAAAAACGCACAAAAGCATGCTGAAACGTTTGAAGCCGTTTGGAAACAAAATACTAACAATGATGCCTTTAATGCCTTAACACAAACAGCTCAACTCGATTGGCGTGAAATTGTTATCTTGCGTCATTATGGGCGTTATCTCCAACAAACTGGAATTCCTTATTCCCAAAAACGCGTTGCTCAAACTTTAAATGCTTATCCTGATATTACTCAAGATCTTTACGCTTTGTTTTATTTGAAATTTCATCAAAGCCATAAAGAAAAAGAACGACTCAACAATGAAGCAATTATTCAACAACGTATTGAAGAAAAATTGCAGAAAGTGCCAAGTTTGGATGATGATCTTATTTTGCGTCGTTATCGTAATCTCATTGTTGCAAGCTTACGAACGAACGCCTATTCTCCTCTTCCAGATGGAAGCCCACGGCGCATTATAGCAACCAAATTAAATCCACACCAAATTGAAGGTTTACCTGAACCACGTCCTTATCGAGAAATTTTTGTTTACGGACCTGAAGTTGAAGGTGTCCATTTACGCTTTGGTCCTATTGCTCGTGGTGGTATTCGTTGGTCTGACCGTGCACTGGATTATCGTACTGAAATATTAGATCTCGTTAAAGCTCAACAAGTTAAAAACGCTGTTATTGTTCCTGTGGGTGCGAAAGGTGGATTTTTCCCCCACCACCTTCCTCAAACAAATGATCGTGCCGTTGTAACAGAAGCGGCACGACAAGCTTATACAGACTACATTGCAGCACTCCTTTCGATTACTGATAACTTAATCGATGGTAAAATATACCCACCTCAAAATGTAATCTGTTATGATGGCGATGATCCTTATTTTGTTGTTGCTGCCGATAAAGGCACTGCGACCTTTTCTGATACGGCCAATGCTATTAGCCAAGCAAATAATTTTTGGCTTGACGATGCTTTTGCTTCCGGAGGATCAGCAGGATATGACCATAAAGCGATTGGTATTACAGCTAAAGGTGCATGGGAAGCTGTAAAAAGACATTTTCGAGAATCATTTAATCACGACATTCAAACAACACCTTTTACTTGTATTGGAGTTGGTGATATGTCAGGAGACGTTTTTGGGAATGGAATGTTACTTTCTCAACAAACAAAGCTGGTTGCTGCTTTTGATCATCGCGATATTTTCATCGATCCCGAACCAAACATAGTAACAAGTTATGCAGAGCGTATGCGCCTCTTTCAACTTCCTCGTTCAAGCTGGCAAGATTATGACCAAACAAAACTCTCAAAAGGTGGTGGTATTTTCTCACGAACCGCTAAAACAATCACTCTTTCTCCTGAAGCAGCACAAGCTATTGGTTTTGAAAAAAAAACAGGAACACCTTTTGAAATTATTTCAGCCATTTTAAAAGCCCCTGTAGATCTTTTATGGTTTGGTGGCATTGGAACCTATATTCGTGCAACAACGGAAACTGATACTCAAGTAGGCGATCGCGCCAATGATTCCATTCGCATCACTGGCGAACAAGTGCGCGCAAAAGTTATTGGTGAAGGAGCCAATCTCGGTCTTACGCAACGCGGTCGGATCGAATATGTTTTAAACGGTGGACGCTGTAATACCGATGCCATTGATAATTCCGCAGGTGTTAATTGTTCTGATCTTGAAGTTAATATTAAAATTGTTCTTGCCTCAGCTCTACATGCCAAAAAACTTACTCGTGAAGCCCGTAATGAATTGTTGAAAAAAATGACTCCACAAGTTGAACAATTAGTCTTGCGTAATAATTATTTGCAAACCCTTTCGCTTTCCTTAGCTGAAAACCGAAGTGTCATTGATTTACCTTATCAAATACGTTTTATGCACGATTTAGAACAGAAAAAACTTCTAGATCGTAAAGTTGAAGTTCTCCCTAATGAACAAACTTTACGCCAAAGAATTAGCCAAAATCAAGGACTTATACGCCAAGAACTCGCAATTATTTTAGCTTATGCTAAATTAACTCTGCAAGAAGAAATTGCGAACAATCCTATTGTTGATAATCGTTATTTCGACACAACCTTATTGAATTATTTTCCAACCCAACTTCATCAAAATTTTAAAAACGAAATCATTGAACACCAATTACGTCGTGATATTATTGCAACCCTCATTGCTAATGATATTGTGAATCGTGGTGGACCTACTTTTGTTAATCACTTACAAGATATAACAGGTCAAAAAACTGAAAATATCATTCGTGTTTTCATTGTTATCCGAGATAGTTTTGAAATTCCTCAGCTTTCAAAGCAAGTTGATAATCTTGATAATAAAATACCGGGATTAAATCAAAATAAATTCTATGCAGCAATCACTTCTATGCTTTTTGAAGCAACCAATTGGGGCTTGCGTAATATGGATCTTTCAGTGCCATTAGAGGAAATTGTGCAAACAATAAAAACAGCTCGTACCTTAATTGAAAAAAAGCTTATGCACACCAATAGTCAAGACATCAATCAAAAAATTGAGGAAAAATCAGCGCAATACAATGAAGAAGGAGCACCAAAAGCTTTGGCAACACAATTAGCTCTTTTAGACGTTGCTCCAGTGATCTGTGATATTTCTTTGATTGCAAAACAAAGTAAAAGTGACCTTATGAAAACCGCAAAAATCTATTTCTCACTTGCTCAGATTATTCGTATAAATCGTATTAATGAAGCACGCCAGGCAATTCCTATCCTTGATTATTATGATGGTATGGCCTTAAGTGAAGCTAAAGAAAGTATTGCTGAGAGCTTGCGACAAATCGTTATAAAAATTTTTAAAAATTATAATGAAAAAAGTGATCCTCTAGCAGCTTGGTTAAAATCTGGTGAAGATCAAATTTACAATATTATCAACCGCGTTAGTGCCTTGATTGAAGGTGATCTCAATGTTTCACGTTTTACTTTTACAGCAAGTATGATTGCCCAACTCAAAAACATTGCTTTTCAAACGTAAAGCATTAAAACCAATTTTAAAAAATTTTATTTATCTTCTCGCGCATAATCTGCGAGAAAAAAAACAAATTATCTGCTTTGAAGAAAAGAGAATTTAAAATTAAGAATAAAATATTATTAGCATTATTCTTATCCATACTAAACAATATGATCAATATTAAATCATACTAAGAGTGGAATAAGCACAATCAGCAATTCACCAATCTTATTCTTTTTCACAATTGCTCTCTTTTCTTCCACGAACATGATAATGATCATGCCTGTTTGGATTTTTTGATATTACATTGTTTGGCATAACTTTATTAAATTAAAATTCTTTTTTAATAATAATTTGCAGAATCGGTACAATTCTTAATTCTCATATTACAAACAGCGGGAACACCGAAAATTTGTTTAATGTATTGAAAACCATTCTCTCAAAATTTGACCATAGAGTGAATAACCTTTTAAAGGTGTAAAAGCAGACTAAACACCTTTTTTAGTTAATTCTTGAACTGAATGTATTAACTAATCTTGTATCATTGTACGCGTTAATTCAGGATGAAATTGTAAACCCTCTGCATTATTGCTATAATGAAAAGCTCGTGTGAAACATGTCTGACCTCTTGCCAAAAGAATAGCTTCTTTAGGCAAATCGTGGATCCCTTCATTATGTAAATGATAGACCATTTCTGACCAATTCATAAGTGCCTTTCCCTGCAAAGTTCCTGCCAATAGAGATACCAACCGATTTCTACACTTTTATCGCTTTTTGCAGCAACACGCCCACCTAAATTTTACAAGCATCTGTGCCCCAAGGCAAATTCCCAAAAAAGGTTTATTGTCTTTCAAAGATAATGAAACCCAATCAATTTCCTCATGAATATAGGCATCCTTATCATTCACACTCATCGGACCATCTAAAATACAACACCAGCGTGATATTTCAATGTT
This sequence comes from Bartonella sp. AR 15-3, assembly GCF_002022445.1. Taxonomy (GTDB): domain Bacteria; phylum Pseudomonadota; class Alphaproteobacteria; order Rhizobiales; family Rhizobiaceae; genus Bartonella. The sequence goes on from NZ_MUYE01000001.1 coordinate 1,411,662, forward strand.
TTAGGAAGTTTTTGCCCTAAAATAGGATAATAAAAATCAAGAATAAAATCTTTTCTTTGTAAAAATTTCCCGAAAACCAGTCTGCGGAGATTGATGATGCAAAACTATCGCAATTTTTAGTTTACTGTTTCTTTGTTTTTTATCAAGACATGTTGGCGCGAAAAATATTTTTCAACCAATTATTTTTATAACCAGATTTAATTTAATTTTGTAATGAATAAGAGTCTTATTTTTATCAAAAATATCTACAACACCTCTAAAATAATTGAAATTTCTCTCTTGGTAAAGAAATCCTTTCTTCTGCTTCCTTACTCTCTAAATCTTCAGCATTTAAAAGTACCTGATCAATTTTTTTCTATTCTGTTTTTTTTGTGTGCGACTTTAATAAAAAATCAGGCCCGACCAATGACTTTTTTTCAAAGGATTTATCTTTAATAACTTTTTTTTCATTTACGGGACCTTTTTTGTCTTCTTTTTTCAGCGCCATGTTATCAATTTCTAATGTTATAGGAGGACAACGGGGAGGTACTTTCCATTCACAACGACCTAATCGACCGCTGATTGGAGAAACTGCCGACCAAAAAGGAAAAAAAGAACCATCACACGCCCATGCTGGATCACGTTCTGCACATAATGCTAAAGACAACCATTGACGACTCCCTTGACCATTACCTTGTGCTTCTTCAATATCTGCCAACAATAAATAAACGCTTTCACGTGGATGATAGGTTAGTGCTCTTTGTGCGTACTCTCTTGCTAATTCCAATTCCCCTGCATCCAGAGCAGCTTTTGCAACAATAAAAGATGACTCAAATATATCTTTATTATAAGAAGCAAGTGTTTTAGCTCTTTTCAAACGCCCAACTGCACTTTCTTCTCTCCTAAGATAAAGTGTGCCAAAATCAGGATGAGGATTTTTCTGCCAAGCTTTAATAATCATTTTATCAGCTTTGCGAACTTCTTTTAATCGATAAAGGATATCTACCATAATCACCGTTATTGGTACAAAATCAGGCATCAATTTATGGGCCTTTAAAATAGCTTTACGTGCTTCCATGAGCTGAGTCTCAATAAGATGAAGTGCTAACCCACTTAATAAAAGAGCATGGGTATACTTACGCTCTGAAGTATAATGATCAGAATGTGGCAAAGCTCTTTGCGCTCGATGAAAAACATCAAGTGCTTTATTCCACTGCCCCTCAGCACTCAATCGATCGAGAACAAACTGTTGAGCCCATGAAAGCGCTGGTGACAAAGCTAGTGCCTCTTCTGCATAGTGCTGTGCTACATCATAAGCTTTTGTATTTATAGCTTCACGAAACAAACCATAAAGCCCAGCAAGCTTTGTCGGTTCTTCTTTTTGCATCTCTTCATAAAGAGCAATAGCTTTCATAGAATCTTTTTGCAAAGATAAGATTTGAGCTCTTAAAAGCTTTATCAATGGTTCATAATCTTTTACAAGGTATTTTAACGCGCGTATTTCCATTTTTTGTGCAGCTATATAATCACCTGCGAAAACTGCAAGCAAACCCTGTATAAGAGCTTTGCGTCCATATTCTTGGTAACGTCCAGAAAAAAAGCTGTATAAAGTTCCAGGAATGGAAAAAATAATTCTAAAAAACTTCCATAAAAACACTAATATCGTTAACAGTATAACAAGCCCACTAATAATCGTAAGCAACGAGACAGTAAACCGCATCTGCAAAAATGTTATGACCAAAAAGTTATTATTATTGCTACCCCAGCTAAAAACTGCACCGATCGCACAAACGGCAAAAATATAAATAAAAATCCGTATCATTTTTGATCCTATTTACATCTTTGCAGCTCCGGAAGATCTTTTTGGCTTAACAATCAACATCTGTTGAAGAACGCTGTGGACAGCAAGATGTCGTTTAAGCTGATCAATAAAATCTATCGAAATATCTTTAGCATTTTGAGGTAAAGTTTGCCATTCAGCTAAAGCTTTTTCATAATCTCCAGCTTGAATCGCAACTTCCATCCGAGCCACAACTGCAGGGACTGTTGTCCCTTCAACATATCCAATTGGACGCGAAACAATAAGACTTTTTATCCATACCTCAACCTTCTTTAAAAAATCAGCATTCGGTACAACATTATTTTGCGTACCAACAATTTTATCTGCAACATAAGCAAAATCAGCTGAAAGCCTTGCAGGACTTGGAAGACCCGTACTTGCTGTTTTCTGTAACAAATCAAATCCCGCAATAGAAGGTGAAAAATGTTGCACTGTTTCTAATTCACGCACATAAGATCCACCACGATCTATAGCGTTTTTTAATGCATTTACTGCAACAAACATCGCAATATTTATCCCATCTTTTTCGTTATTTTGAGTGACTATTTCCTTTTGTATATTATCTAATCGTTGTTTTAAGGTGATAATATCGTTTTTATTACTTTGCCCAACCAATAAAGCTGTCTTTATATCTTCTGATATTCCAGTCAAAGCTTGTATATGCTTTTCGAAAGCATCTACTTTTTTTTCTAAGATTGTAAAAACTTTGCTTCTCTCTTTTTGAAAAGATTCATCTTGCTGAAAAGCTTCAACCCATTGTGACGAAAAAGAAGAGAAATCTTTCTTCAATGTATCAAACTGTTGAAGCACACGATTCAACTGTTTTTCTGTTTCTTCTGCTTTTTCTTTTGCGCGTATAATAATCTGAAGATTTTTTTCTTCCTCAAAACGATCAACTACTAAAAAAGAAGGAAGAAAACCTGCTTTTTGAATACCTATCCAAAAACTTACAGTGATAAGACCACCAATAATCCCTGAAACCACTAAAGAAGTCAAAGCAATACCAAGCCCGCATATATTTTTTTTCTCGACACTGCTTTGCTTTGTTGTTATTGACTCTGCTGAATGTTGTGCTTCTTGCTCTGAGTCATGAGCTATAATTTCAGACTGAACAACAGATGCCTTATGATTTTTTAATTTTTCTTTTGATCTTGAAGAATTCACCATAATGATCACTTTTCTTATCACATGCTTTTTTACAATACGATAACAAAATGAAAAAAACTTTAAAAATTAAATGTTTTTCAAATAATATTCTTTGTTGCATAGTGCTTCTTGCGAACAGTGTATAATAAATGTAGAAAAATCTTTTAAAATTTTCCTTACTGAAGATTCCCTTTAAAAATAAGAATGATGAATATATTCAGTCCTATAATATTTTATGAACAATTAGGCAATAATTTAGAATGGAAACTCTCACAAGCCGCAAGAATATAAACATCTAAACAGCTTTATTCCTCTAATTTTACTTTACAGGATGCTCTCCATAGTGCATACGAAAAAATACTTGGCTTGAATGCTATCTAATATTTTTATGAATATAGTTGAACAATATAAACTCTTTAAAACTTTCTTCATAACTTCATTGTTTTTAAAATAATTCAGCTTCGTTTGCGAATGTTTCTTACTATAAATCCAGTAGAACCTTATCACGCTTTAAAATCGATTTTCTCCTTTTATTTTCGATATATTCCCCACAGTAAAAAAAATGTTTTAGAAAAAAGTATACAATAGTTTTTTCTAACGTATACGAACATTCTGGTAAACAGTTCCTATTATGCAAATGTTTTTCATTTTCATATACCCCTAACAAGAAAACTATGCTATTTGTGAAGATATTATCCAAAGGTATTTAAATTTGATAAAAAGAGCATTGTGGTATAGCTACCATATTTTTTGTAATGCAGTAAGCCATTATTTACGTGATAATGGAAATGCCTTTGCGAGCCATGTTGCACTTTCTGGACTTTTAGCGTTTTTTCCTTTTTTTATTTTTGGGACATCTCTTGCTAGTTTTCTCGGAGCATTTACATATACGCCGCAAAAAATTGAAGCACTTGTGCAATTGTTGCCGGATGCAATTGCAGAACCTCTTTCTAAAGAAATCATTACTGTCCTAACCACACAACGAGGAGATTTATTAACGCTTTCAGTTATTGGAGCAGCTTATTTTGCTTCAAATGGTGTGAGCGCTTTGCGTGCAGCATTAAATAAAGCTTACCGTGTTATTGATCGACGCAGCTTGTTTTTTTGTCGTTTTCAAAGTTTGTTTTTCGTGATTATTGGGACAATAGGTCTTGTTGTTATTAGTTTTTTATTGGTTTTAGCACCTTTGCTGATTAAAATCATGCAAAACTACCCTTGCCACATCACTGAATATATTAGTATGATTCGTTTATGGCGTTATGTAATTGCGATAATTGTTCTTTTTACAAGTCTTTTAATCGTTCACAAATGGTTGCCGGCAGGACAGCGGAAAGTAATAGACATTTTACCAGGTATCTTAGTGACAATATTTGTTTGGTTTTTAACCTCTATTGCCTTCGCGCAATATTTAATAATGTTTAATTATACTTCTACTTACGCAGGATTAACTTCTATTATGATTGCAATTATTTTTCTATACATATTAAGTGCAATTTTTATTTTAGGAGGAGAAATAAATGCAGCAATTATATTTTACCGTGATCATTCAAAACGCGTAGATAAATTAAAGTAGGCTTCTATTGATTAAAAGCAAAAGAAAAACACAAAAAACTTATATCACTTTTGGAGATAGTATTGACGCTAATCTTTTAAAAATCTGGAATTGATAGTATAAAACTTTTATCAGTTCTAAATATTTATTGTAACTAATTGTTTGTTCTCTCCTAAAAATCCCTTATTCTGGGGGCAACTGTTACTATTGATATAGATAACAAAATTTAAATTATAATCATGAAACTAATCTCATTTGTACAAATGGAATTTCTTTTTTAGTGTGAAATACAAGTTGCACAATCTAAGTGAATGTAGCTTTCGCCAATGAGATATTTTCTTATGCGAAATTGTAACTGGTCAAGTTGTTAATTATGAAAGATTTTTAGGAATAAAGCTATCTAACAGATGAAGCTTACTTTTTTATTGCCAAAATACACCTTCTTTATTCCATAGTATTAGATTTAATCGCACTACGTTAAAAATTATTAAAGCTATAAATCCTCTTCAATAACGGCTTTTATAAGCGCTTTTGCATCATTATCAGCCCATGGAGCAACTCCATTGAATGAAGCAATAAGATAACCATTTTTACCTATGAGAAATGTGATAGGTAAACCTAAAGCAAGCCCTTTTTTTCTAATATCCTGGAAAATATTCATTGTGTTATCCCGATAATAAACTAAATTATCAGCATGAGCATCACTTAAAAACTTTTGAATTTTTTCAGCAGAAGTACTTTTATCAATATTAATAGCTATAATATCAAAATTATTTCCTCCCATATCACGTTTCAATTGTGCTAATTCTGGCATTTCTGCACGGCAAGGCGCACACCAAATAGCCCATAAATTAACGAGTATTGGTTTTCCCATAAATTCAGACAATTTATGATCTTTTCCCTCAATATCTTTAAAAGAAAATTGGTTCATATCATAGAAAGTATCAGCAAATCGTATATGTGTAAAAAAGCCCTTTGCTGCTTTTTTAATTTTTTCTACTTTTTCCGTCTGTTTTTGCTTGATATCTGTTGCTTGAGCTCTTGCCTTTGAAATAAAATTTGGAAAGAGTACTCTCCCATTGTTATTTTGATTGATTGTTATGTATAAACTTAAAACAATGGTAAAAAACACAAAGAAGCATTGTATTTTTTTATTCTTATTTTTTCGGCTAATAAAAATTTGATGGCTCATAATTTTTGTCCTTCTCAAGAAGTATTTTAAAGTATGACAGATAAGGAATTAAAAAACCAGTGTGGGGCAGCCGATTTAAAGCAGGACCTGCTGCAATTATGGAAGAAATTAACGCTTCAATTGATTTTGATCAAAAACTTTATAAACAAGATATTAAAGGTTCACTTTGTCATGTAGCAATGCTAGCTCAAACTAAGATCATCTCGCAATCTGACTATAAAAAATGACCCATGGCTTAAAAAAATTCGTCAAGAAATTAAAATGGGTACATTCACATTTTCACGAAAACTTGAAGATATACATATGAATATTGAAGCACGACTGAATGAATTAATTGGCTCTGTTGCAGGACGTTTACATATAGCACATTCAGGGAATGATCAAGTCACTGTTGATTTTTGTTTGTGGATACGAGAAGAAATGCAAAAAATGGTACAAGCTTTAAAAGGGCTGATAAAACAATTACTGATTCGAGCAAAACAACATGTCGATACTTTTATGCCAGGGTTCACGCATTTACAAACTGCACAGCCCGTCATGTTTGGTCACTATATGATGGCCTATGTTGAAATGTTTAGTCAAGACCTATCGCGTATGCGTGATGCGATTAAACGAATGAGTGAATCCCCCTTAGGAGCTACTGCTTTAGCAGGTATAAGTTTTCCAATTGAGCGTTTTATGACAGCAGAAGCATCGGGTTTTCGTGAGCCAACACGCAATTCAATTGATAGTGTTTCGGATCGTTATTTTGCATTAGAATTCTTAAGCGTTGGAACTCTTTGTGCCATGCATCTTTCGTGCTTAGCAGAAAAAATTGTTCTTTGGTCGAGTGTACAATTTCATTTTATTCATTTATCAGATGCTTTTTCAACGGGTTCATCTATTATGCCACAAAAGAGAAATCCCGATGCTGCTGAGCTTATACGTGCTAAAGCAGACCGGCTAAATGCTGCTTTGATTGGGCGACTAACGGTAATGAAAGGTTTACACCTTGCTTATTCAAAAGATATGCAGGAAGATAAAGAGTATGTGTTTGATGGGGTTTTGAGTTTGGAATTATCACTAGTAGCAATAACAGGAATTATTGATGATTTTAAAGTTAATAAAGAAGCCACGAAACAAGCAGCTCATTTTAGCTATGCAACAGCGACTGATTTATCTGATTGGCTTGTTCGTGAATTAGAACTTCCTTTCCGTGAGACACACCATATCACTAGATGTATTGTGGGATTAGCAGAAAAAAAACAGTGCAATCTTAATGAGTTATCATTAGTTGAACCTCAAACGATACATCCAAATATCAATGCAGTTATTTTTGATATTTTGACAATTAAGAAATCTGTTAAAAGCCGAAAAAATTTTGGTGGAACAGCACCTTCAAAAGTATTGCGTCAAATTGCTTATCGGAAAAAGCACCTTATAGCTGCTTAAGTGATTTTATTGTTTAATGCAAAAAATAAACCAGAAACAATATCCATATAAAGGGAAAAGATATATGATATCCATTGTGAAAAATTTAATAATTATTCTTTTCTGCAATGTTATCATAATTGGGTGTGGACGTAGAGAAATACTAGATTTACCACCTTCAATGATAATAAATCCTTCGCAAGAAGCATTTATTTCTGAAAGTAAAGCAGATAAGCCTTTTATTCTCGATCAGCTGATACAATAGGTTTTTTTTATGCACTTCTTCTCTTATTATCAAGGCGAACTTCACGCTGAAGATCTTTCACTTTCTATGCTCGCGCAAGAAGTAGGAACACCTTTTTATTGTTATTCAGCTCGTACACTTATTACAAATTTTGAAAATTATCAGCAAGCATTTCAAAATATGCCTTATCTGATTGCTTATGCAGTCAAAGCTAATTCTAATCAAGCGATTTTACGGCTCTTAGCACAGAGTGGTGCAGGAGCTGATGTGGTATCAGAAGGTGAATTGCGACGTGCACTTGCAGCCGGTATCCCTACTCACCGAATTGTTTATTCTGGTGTTGGTAAAACAGTTAAAGAGATCGATTTTGCTCTTACACAAAATATTCATTGTTTTAATGTTGAGTCAGAACCAGAACTTGAACAATTATCAGCACGTGCTGTTGCACTTTCGACAACAGCACGCATTTCATTACGAATTAATCCAGATGTGGATGCGAAAACTCATAAAAAAATCACAACAGGCAAATCTGAAAATAAATTCGGTATTCCACTCTCATCAGCACGAGAAGTATATAAAAAAGCCGCTCAATTGCCTGGTTTATATGTTTGTGGTGTAGATATACATATCGGCAGTCAGATTTGTGATTTAACACCCTTTGAAGATGCCTTTCTTATTACAGCAGATTTTGTACGTCAGTTGTGGAATGATGGTTATGCTATAACACATGTTGATATTGGAGGAGGACTTGGCATTTCTTATGGTTCTGAACATTATTCCGTGCCTTCTCCTTTTGATTATGCTGCACTCGTTAGAAAACATATTGCTCCTTTAGGGATCAATATTATCCTAGAGCCTGGACGCAGTATTGTCGGTGAAGCTGGTATATTAGTCACATCTGTTATACATTTAAAAAGGGGAAAAGAGCGAAATTTTGTTATTGTTGATGCAGCAATGAATGATTTCATTCGTCCAACACTTTATGAAGCTTGGCAAAATGTGCTACTGGTAAAGGAGAAACCAATAGATACTTTACTTATCAATGCAGATATTGTTGGTCCTGTTTGTGAAACAGGTGATTATTTAGGCTTGAATCGTTCTTTGCCGATATTGTCAACAGGAGATCTTTTGGTAATTACAGGAGCAGGGGCTTATGGCGCGGTAATGTCAAATACTTATAATAGTCGGCTTTTAATACCGGAGGTTTTAGTTCAAGACGCGCATTATGCGGTTATTCGTCCACGTCTTGATTATGGACAATTAATAGGCCTCGATCAAATTCCAAATTGGATTGAGAATTTTTAAATATCTTAGTCTTATTTTCACTCAACTCTAATGAAACAATTTATTTTCTGATAATTATTTTGTAGAATCTTATGATTTTAACGCGCTGCTATAAAAAGAGGGTAAATATTTATTTATGAAAAATAAAAACATCAAAAGTTTTTCAGAACTAAAGCTTTTGTTTGTGCGCATTCTTGTTTGGTGTATCCTTTTTTGTGAGCAAATATGGCCACGATTATTACCTTTTTTTCTTGCTCTAAGCCTTTTATTTTCGCTTAGTTGGTTTGGCATTTTCAATGCTCTTGGTTATTGGGCGCATTTATTTCTTCTGTGGCTAGTGCTTTTTATAGCAGTAGGGAGTCTTTCTCTGCTTTTCGGTTTCCGTTTTCCTAAAATTAAAGATATTAATAACCATATTGAACGAACAAATAATCTCAAACACCAGCCTCTAAATGTTCAAACGGATCGTTTACATTTTGAAGATGAAAAAGATATAACTACAAATATTTGGCGCGAACATCAGCGCCGTATGGCAGAACAATTGCATCATTTGCAAATCGGATTAATTCATCTTAAGAGTGCTTCCTATGATCCTATGGCTCTTAGAGCTTTATTTATTCTATTTTGTGTCTGTGCTTTCAGTTTTTCTTTTGGTTCATCAGGTGGACGTTTAGCAGATGCATTTGATTTCCGTCCTCCCATTGATGAAACATCAATGCGAATTGATGCTTGGGTTACACCGCCTGCTTATACAGGAGTTGCGCCCATTTATTTAACGCAAAATGAAACAACACAATTTACTGTTCCTGAAGGCAGTGAGGTTGTTGTTCGTATTGTCAATGGTGCTGGTATTATAGTAACAGCAATCTCTGAAGAAGATGGACAGAAAATTCCACTTACTAAGAAGAACGAACAATCGGCTTTAAATAATTCAATTATTCGTTTTGAAACACATTTAGAGCGTTCAATATATTTATCTTTATCGTCACGCCATAAGCAACAACAATGGCATTTACATGTGATTAAAGATCAGTTACCGACGATTCATTGGTTAGAAAAACCAGAGAGAATTTTATCTGGATCACTAGAATTAAAGTATGAAATGGATGATGATTATGGAGTTACAAATGCTTTTGTTGAAATAGAACCTTTTTTTGATCAGAAAAAAAATAGCCTTCCCCTTTATAAAGCACCTGAAATAAAGCTTCTTTTAGCACGTGGTGGAAAAGGTAAAATGCGGACAGTGCAAGATTTATCAAGCCATCCATGGGCTGGTTCAGAAGTAAAAATCACTTTGGTAGTAAAAGATGGAGCTGGCCAACAGGGGCGCAGTAAAACTTTTATCATGATATTACCACAGCGTATTTTTGCGAATCCTGTTGCACGTGCAATCAATGAACAACGTCGTTTACTGGCTCTTAACGCGTCTAACGCCGAGTATGTGCTTGATATGCTTTCTGCTCTGCTGTTACGTCCAGAAAATGGTCTTCAAAATACAACTCATTTTCTTCTTTTACAGAGCGTATGGACAAGGCTTTCTATGGCACAAACAGAGGATCAATTGCGAGATGTCGTTGATCATTTATGGAAAATTGCTTTAGGTATTGAAGATAATCAGTTCGAGTCTGTTCAACAGAGATTAAAACAAGCACAAGCTGCTCTCCGTGACGCGTTGCGGCATGGTGCCTCTACTGCTGAAATCGAGCGACTTATGGCAGATTTACGACAAGCTGTAAGTGATTATATCAATGTTTTAGCTGAAAAAGCACCAGAAGATAACGATTCGAAAGAGGCTAATCTTTCTACAGATATATTACAAAACAAACTGAATTCGATTGAGGAAATGGCTAAAATGGGCTCTTCTTCTGCAGCTGAACAGCTTTTAGCTGAAATTGAACAAACACTTGATCATTTGCAAATACGGAAAAATCATCAAACAAATGAGCAAAACAAGAACCAAACAACACAAATGAAAGAAAAAATAGATCAACTTGGTGATTTAATGCGCCGTCAGCAAGAAATTCTCAATGATACACACAATTTAGAAACAGATCAGCGACATGGAAAAATTACGCCCAAAGCACAGAGTGAAACCTTGAAAAAACGCCAAAATGAATTGCAATCTGAATTATCAATATTGAAAAAAGAATTGACAGCAGAAGGATTTGAACCAAGTCATGCCCTGAAAGAAGCAGAAGAGAAAATGAATTCTGCAAGAGATGCTCTTGATAAACAAGATCATGAACTGTCGATACAAAATCAATCAGATGCTTTAGAAGCTTTACGACAAGGCGCACAAAATGTGTTAAAAAAGATGCGTGAAATGCTCAACAAAACAGAAAATAATCAGAATGCCATTCATAATCGTAAAGATCCGTTAGGGCGTCCACTCTCCCCAGAAATTGACCAAAAACAAGAAGGTGTAATTGAACCAAAAGAAAATGATAAGATGCGCGCACGGCAAATTTTGGATGAAATTCGCAAACGCCTTAGCAATGAGCATATTTCAGAAGAAGAAAAGAATTATCTTGAAAGATTGCTTCATTTTAATTGAAGAATAATTTTTTACTACTCTTTTGAAAAATATATTGCAAATAATTATGGGAAGAAAAGCACTACAGATAATAATAAAGTTCATCACTTATAATGAAGGAGACTATAAAACAACTTTTTTACTGTGCTTTTAAGATCATTTGAATGAAGAAAATTAAAGATTAATATTTTTCTTCTTGAGACAAAAAAGCAGAATTCCATATAAATTTAAGTATGTAAAAACTTGCTATACTTAAAATTTGCTTCTAAACGGTATTTTAAATTGGACATAATTACATTAAAAGATTTTTATACTTCTACGCTTGGTATACGTGTACAAACGATAGTTTGTGATCAATTAAATATCTTTTGGCCTGATCTTACAGATAAACAAGTTATGGGCCTTGGTTACGCGCTTCCTTATCTCTCTGTATTGCGTAAACGTGCGAAGCAATGTTATGCTTTTATGCCTGCTAGTCAAGGAGCATCACCTTGGCCTTATCCTGATAAGGTCGCCACAGCACTTGTTTTTGAAGAAGATTTGCCTCTTCCCGATGCTTCGATTGATTGCGTTTTATTGGTGCATGCACTTGAATATACAAAAAATTCACATGAAACACTAAACGAAATATGGCGTGTTTTGATTCCTAATGGCCGTCTTATTGTTATTGTTCCCAATCGTTGTGGATTATGGGCACGTAATGATCACACACCTTTTGGCTATGGAGTGTCTTATAGCCGACAACAAATTGTTCGTTTATTTAAAGAAACTAATTTTATTACTGGAGCAGTACAAGAAATTCTACATTATACACCTTCTTTAAGCTATGTATCGCGGTTATTTTCATTCTTTTATGAATCATTAGCAAGTCATATTTTTCCTTATTTTGGTGGACTTTTAGTGTGCTCAGCAGAAAAACATGTCTATCAAGGTTCTTTTGTACAGCGTCGTCAGTCGCGACGCGTTTTTATTCCTACGTTAACACCACAAGCATGTGAAAGAGATAGATCACCTTAATCTGATTTATTTTAGAGAAAATGTTCTCCGAACTGTATTTAAATAATGCGCATGCAGAACAATTAAAGATTCAAACGATATCCATTATGATCTGTAACAAGAATTTTTGCTTTAGAAGGATCTTTTTCAATTTTTTTACGCAAACGATAAATATGAGTTTCTAATGTATGAGTGATAATACCTGTGTTGTAGCCCCAAATGTGTTCCAATAATGTTTCACGATTTACAATTTTATTTCTGTTATCATAAAGATATTGAAGAATTGCTGTTTCTTTTTCTGTGAGGTAGATTTTATCGTTCTGTTTATCAATAAGGAATTTTTCCCTAGGTTTAAAAATATAAGGGCCAATATAAAAAATTGCATTTTCATTGTATTTATATTGCCGTAATTGGGCGCGAATACGAGCTAACAACACTAAAAAGCGAAAAGGTTTTATCACGTAATCATTAACACCTATTTTAAAACCTAAAATAGTATCGCAATCTGTATCACAATTAGTAATCATAATAATAGGAGCGCGAAATCCTTGAGAACGTAATTTTTTTACGGCTTCACGACCGTCAAGGTCAGGAAGTTTTACATCAAAAATAGCTAGATCAACATTTTCTTTTTGGGCCACTGTAATCCCTATTTCAGCAGTTTCTGCTTGAAGCACTTCAAATTCTTTATGAATTTGCAATTGTTCTACAAGAATAGAACGAAGATCGTTATCATCCTCAACGATTAAAAGGGTATGATCCTTCATTTTTTTCCCTATAAGGTATATTTACAATAAAATTGGATGAAGAATAATTTCATGAAAATAGGATTGCATGCAAGTGGCATTAAAAAAGAAAATATATATAAAACAAACTTTCGTTTCTTCTATTGTCATCCGTCGACAAACAGGTATGCAAACACGGGGTATTCTTTGTATCGGTCAGCATCGTTTTTTTTGTGCTTTAGGGCGAGCTGGTATTTCTGCTTTTAAACGTGAAGGCGATGGTGCTACTCCTTTAGCAAATATGCGTTGTTTAGGGGATTTCGTAATAATTTTTACCGTTATTTCCCACGTTCAAATTTAGCAATCCGTCATATTCAAGCACACGATGGCTGGTGTGATGCAAGCGGAGATGCTAATTATAATCGTTTGGTACGTCTTCCTTATCCCAAAAGTGCTGAAAAGATGCAACGTGAAGATGGCATTTATGATATGGGGCTTATTCTGGATTGGAATATTAGAGAACGAAAGATGGCAAAAGGAAGTGCTATTTTTATACATTTAGCACGAAACAATTATACGCCAACAGAAGGATGTATTGCACTCTCATATCGTGATATGCAACGTATTTTGCCTTACATTAATCAGCAAACAAAAATTATCGTTTTAGGTTAAAGATATGCTAGTTTCAATCCTCCCATAGAACAGATTTCTTTCCATTCATCTTCTGTAACTGATTGTACCGATAAGCGCATAGCTTTAACCAGCGTCATGTTTTTTAATTTTGGATTAGCTTTAATTTGTTTTAATGAAACGGGATTTGGTATATCACAAATAGCACGAATATCTACACATTCCCAGCGTGGATCTAAACTAGTAGAATCAGGATGTGCTTCAGCACATACTTCTACAATACCAACTATTTCTAACCCTTGATTTGAATGATAAAAAAAACCTTTATCACCACATTTCATAGCCCGCATATTATTGCGCGCTTGATAATTGCGCACACCATCCCATTGTTCGCCATCACCTCCTTTTTGTTTTTGCATGTCCCATGACCATTTATGCGGTTCAGATTTGAAAAGCCAATAGGCCATGAAATCTCCTTTTATAAATTTATGCGTTTTCACGTTTATACTTTTATTCCACGACGCCCTGTTCCGATTAAAGGAAGAGATTTTTCATCTAATGGCCAGCGTGAACGAGGTCCGATATCAAGAGAACTTACTTGTCCCCGTGCTAGACGTTCAGCACCAGCAAAAGCAATCATTGCAGCATTATCTGTACATAAAGAAAGAGGTGGAGCAATAAATTCAAAACGGTGTTGATGAGCAAGATTTTGCAAACTAGAACGAATAGCTTGATTAGCAGCAACTCCTCCAGCAACTACTAAAGCAGGAAGAGTGGATGCCTCATGATGAGAAAAAGGATAATGATAAATGAATTGTTGTAATGATAAACTAACCCGATCCTGCAATATATCGATAACAGCTTCTTGAAAACTTGCAGCAATGTTGTAAACATCACTTTCTGTCAAAGGTGCCATAGCTGTTGCAACTTGTCGAACAGCAGTTTTAAGACCAGAGAAGGAAAAATCTAATCGCTTATCACCTTTCAAAGGTCGTGGAAGAAAAATACGATTTTTATCCCCCAATAAAGCAGCTTTTTCAAGTGCTGGACCACCAGGATAGGAAAGACCTAAGAGTTTTGCGGTTTTATCAAAGGCCTCTCCTAATGCATCATCAATAGTGCTTCCTAAACGCTGGTAATGACCCACATCATGAACAAGAACTGTTTGGGTATGACCACCTGAAACTAGGAGCAACAAATAAGGAAAATTAATATTATGCGTTAAAACAGCTGTCAAAGCATGTCCTTCTAAATGATTAACTTCAATAAAAGGCTTTTTGGTAGCAAAAGCTAACGCTTTTGCACTCATGAGTCCAACTAAAAGCCCTCCTATCAAACCAGGACCACTTGTTGCTGCAATGGCATCAATATCTTTAAGTTTTAAATTGGCCTCTGTAAGCGCTTGGAGAATCAAACCATCAAGAACTTCAACGTGAGCACGTGCAGCAATTTCAGGAACAACACCACCATAAGGTGCATGGTGATCAATTTGGCTCCAAATAATATTGGAAAGAATACGGCTTTTGCCTTCATTATTGCGCTCAATAACAGCAACGGCAGTTTCATCACAACTTGTTTCTATTCCCAACAAACGCATTTCAAGCCCAATCTCATATTATAGACTATCTTTAAAAGACACACGTATCATGAATAAATAAAGATGCAAAGAACTTCACTTTGCAAGTAGAATCCTTAATGATTTTACTTATTATCCCATTGAAATAGTTAGTAATACAACTTACGGGTTAAAACCATTTCAATAAATTACTATTTGTTTAGCAGCAATAAAACACATGAATAATTCATGAAAATTATTCAACTTTGATTACAAATTATTTTTAAATATTTTAAATGTGTTACTTTTTTGATTATCACTATTAACATTTAGTATTATGTACTTTAAATAACACAATAAGTAAAAATTAAAAACACCTAATGTAATTATGCTTGAAAAAATTTATTATTTAAAATAGTCTTCATTTATCGTAGAGTATGGAGAACTGCACATGCCTAAAAATTTGAAGTTTTTGAAAAATGCAATTTCTAAACAATCATCAAAAAATAAAATTTCCTCATCAGAGCCCAAAAATGAAGCTTCCTCATCAGAAGCCAAAAAGAAAGTTTCCATACCAAAATTTAAAAAGAATTTGCAACTACTAAAAGAGACCCCAAAACTGAAATATATCTGTGTATTAACAGAGAAAAATCCTGCACCTTATCGTATTAGAGCAGTTAGATCCTTTGCAGATGTAACAGAAGGTGATTGGGGTGGTTTTGTTGAAAATGAAGATAATTTATCGCAAGAGGGTAAGTGTTGGATTTATGGTGCCGCTGAAGTTCTTGGAAACGCTAGAGTTTATGGGGATGCTAAGATTCAGGATACTGCCAGGGTTCACGGACATGCCCAAGTTTATGGCAAAGCTGTGGTTGCTGGGGCGCTGAAATTTATAATCATGCTAAAGTTCATGGCAAGTGTCACATTAATGGTAATGCTAAAATTCGTGGTAAGGCGGAAGTGTATGGACACGCCGATATTCATGGATATGCACAAATTTGTGGTACTACAAAGGTTCATGGCCAAGCTCAAATTACTGGCTACGCCCAAATTTTTGATAATGCTGAGATTTATGGAAATGCTTATATTACTCAAAAAAGCAGAGTTTATGAGAAAGCCGTAGTTTATGGTAATGTTAAAATTAGTGGGAACAGTGACATTCATGGCAAAAGCCAGATTTATGATTCTGCTAATATTTATGATGATGCAAAGATTTTTGGAAATTGCAAGATTTACGGCAATTCTCATATTGGCCAAAATGCCTCAATTGCCGGTGGTACGATTTACGGCAATGCAGAAATTATGGGTAATATAGAAATTCGTGATAAGCCCGAGATTTATGGAAACGCCAAGATTTATGAAACTGCAAAAATTTTTGGTAAAGCTCGCGTTTATGATAATGCTCGGGTTTATGGAAACGCCAAAGTTAGTGGAAAAGCCAAGATTTTTCAAAATGCTTATATTAAAGGCAATGCGAAAATTTGGGGAAATGCCAAAGTTTATGGTTACAGTATAATTTTTGGTGATGCCAAGGTTTATGATAGTGCTCAAATTTGCAATTATGCTTCAATTTATAGCGATGCTCGTATTTTTGGGAACGCTATAATTGGAGGAAACGCTCAAGTGCATGATAGTGCTGAAGTTTATGGAAATGCTATAATTAATGAGCAAGTTCAATGTTTCGGAAATGCTAAAATTTTCGATAATGCCAAAATTTCTGGTACCGTCAAAGTTTATCAATATGCCAAAATTTATGAAAATGCCGAAGTTTGGGAGTCTGCCCAAATTAGTGGGAATGCTCGTATTTTCGGAGACGCTCAGGTTTTTGGAAATAGCGAGATATCTAATGATACAAAAGTTTATGAAGCTGCTGCAATTACTGAAAATGCTAAGATTTATGGTAATGCTATAATTCATGGACGTGCCAGAATTTTTGGTGATGCAAAAATTTTAGGGAATTCCATAATTGCTGATCAAGCCAAAGTTTTCGGTAATGCTGAAGTTAGTGATGTACAACTTTCTGATTATGATACAGTTTACACAACAGGCGTTATTATTAATCGCGACATGGAAGTTCTTGATAAAAAACAAGTTGAAGTTTTTCATAACAAAGAAGAGAAAGCTTTTAATGAAAGAAAAACTCAAGCTTTTAATAAAAGCATAACTGAAACTCTTAATGAAAGCATAGCTGAAAATGATAATGATAGCAAGGTTATAACTCCTAAGGTTAGTGTAGGTAAAGAGGTTCATACAGCTGAAAAGGTTCATATGGCTGAAAAGATTGATATAGTTAAAGAGCTTCATACAGCTGAGAAGGTTCATATAACTGATAATAATAACAATACCCTTACTGATCACAGTGCTTTCAAAGTTCGTCCTCGTGTTAGGCCTACACAGCTTACTATTTAAGTATGAGGGGAAATGTTAGAAAAGCGATCACCATAAGTAGTTATTCAAACCAGTGATAACTACTTATAAGGGTAGGATAAATTAGATCAGATTCTTAGTTTATGTGTTTTTAAGTCTTAGATATATCACAACGAATTATAATTTACTTATGAGAAGTTTTTCTATTAAAAATTCTGACAAAAATATGAATCTAAGAAGATTTAGTAATAAGAAGTATCTATTCTTGAGAGATATGAGAAGCTAATTATGTAAATATTCTTAATGATATTACCAACCAAGAATTCACATGATGTATAAAGTAATTTGTACAATAGTCTTTCTGGTATTAATAGAATTAAGTGATTTATCATTACTTCTTAATATAGACAAACAAATGATAGCTAATGCCTTGCTATATCGTACTATTAAAAGTAATAATTATCAATCTTAATCAAATATCTTAAGAATTCTTTTGGTTCTTTGCAATAATCGTTAGTTTCAGTAAAACTTTATGAATGATTGCTTCACTTAAAAGTGGATTTTTACGACTTTCTAAAATAGCCGATTGTATTTTTTTCATTGCATACAAAATTTTCTCTAAGTTCCAATATCTTAAGGCTTGTTCAACTATTTTTTTCCTTTGAAAAAAAATTGGTGGTTGTGCCTGAGAAACTACTACAAAAGAATTTTTACCTTCAATTTCTATTTGATAACGTAAAAGCTGTAATTGTTGAAAATGCCTTTGAGCCGTATTTAAAACAAAGAGAGATGTTTTGTTTACAGCTATACAACAGCTAAAATAAGTTTCAAAACCTACTAAATCTCCTAGTAAAACAGCATCAATTACTTCATCTTGAGAAAGGGTACTCACATCGCTAACAATAGCTTTTACATCTTCAAAAGCAACATGAGCCTTTTTAAAGGTATAAAGACAAAGCTTTTCCAATTCACTACGTGATGCAAGACGATCTTCTCCGATATTTTGGTGTAAACATTGACGTGCTTCCAAAGAGAGAGTTATATTGAATTCACCTAAAATTTCGTCAATCAAGATATCAAGAGAATGGGTATTATCCGTATAACAGGGCAAAGCAATCGCAGTTGATGCCATTTCAATAATATTACGTAGTCCTACTCCTTTTTTTAGATCTCCCGCTTCAATTAAAATGAAACTTGCTTCTGGTGGTTCTGTTATTAAAAGTTTAAGCGCCTTAAGAAAACCTTGTTGGTTAGCACCATTAGATACCCATATTAAACGATCACCACCAAAGAGCGATAAAGTGCGTGCTTCATCCCCTAATCGTGCAGGATCTTTATCAATTTCAGCCGCATCTAAACGAACAGTGGTAAAAGGATTTTCTATCGCTACCTGAGAGAGCTTAGCAAAACGTTGTGCACGCTCACAAACAAGACCCCGATCCGGTCCATAAATTAAAACGATAGGAAAAGAACGCGAAAAATGTTTTAAAAACTGATCAACTTCATGTGCTTT
Organism: Bartonella sp. AR 15-3; assembly: GCF_002022445.1. Classification (GTDB taxonomy): domain Bacteria; phylum Pseudomonadota; class Alphaproteobacteria; order Rhizobiales; family Rhizobiaceae; genus Bartonella. The sequence goes on from NZ_MUYE01000001.1 coordinate 1,430,628, forward strand.
TTTCTGAGCCAAAATATTAATCCATTAAAAATCTATCATCAAAAACTTCACTACAAACCTTCTGAAATAGTTTAATTTCATTGCCTATATCTAAACTTTTATACTCTTCTTAACAACTGTCCAAAATGACTTTGCACTATACAACATTAGAATCTGATCCCTTACAATCAAAAACCTAATACACGAAATTCACCACTATAATAACAATTTCCCCTTAATAATTCTTCAGTCAAAATATCATAAAATCAACTATTTCTGAACTAATACTAAAAAATGACATCAAACAACAAAGTATTGGCTTATATGAAGTAGCTAACTACAATTTCCTTGATAGTGCCTATTAAAGCTATTGTTTAGTAATTCTGAAGATATTTTTAAGGTTCCATTAAACATTCTTATTTCTCAAAATTACTGTTGCTAATCATTTACAGTCTTCTATCAGAGCAATGCTAATTTGATTTTCTGCGTTTATTTAATTTCCATGCCCAAAAGTAAAATAATAATAAATCAATATTTTATTATAAAGGTAAAGGATTTTATAGTTATTGGTTTTATTGCGTTTTTTTATCCTATTCCTTCCTTTTTGGAGCTTTTTATCATTTCGACAGCTAGCCTTTCGTAATCAACGCCTTTTATATAAAGAGCTGCCATGTTATCACTTGTCCAGCCAAAAATCGCTTTAAATTGTAACACTGTTGCATTTGAGTTTACAGCTTTTGATGTCGCTAATTTTCCTTAAACCATGAGCTGATTTTTTATGCCTACTTCAATTACAAAACTCTCTAAATAAATTATCAAAGCCTTTTTGAGTTAATTTTTTTTTCCCTTTTCCACAAATGAATATTTTATCTCTGACAGGACCAATTTTAAGAGTTTTGTTAGTTCAGGCAAAATAGACAAAAGACACCTATTTGATGAACGTTATCGTACCAGAAGAAAAGACTCTATTTTTAATGAGCATTTATCGGTTTCGATCCTAAAATAGAAACAAGAAATCAAGACAAATATCATTCTCTTAGAAAACATTATGCTCAAATGTTGTGATAAAAAAACACAGATTTTAAAAGGCGTTTAGTGAATATAATTATTGTAGAAACGCATTTAAGATTCTATTTTCGCATCTTAAAAAATAAATAAAATCAGCGGATTATGCAAAAGAAAAACCACTGGTGTCCCCCGAAATAATTACAACAGTACACTATCTCACTATTTTCAACGCTATCATATTACCATTGTGTGTAAAATAATTGTAGAGCTTAAGCACTTTTAAAATCAATTTTTATTCTTATTTTTAAAACAACAAAAAATAAATCTACTAAAACGTTATTTTTTTGTTGCAATTCGGAAAAGCCTACGCCATACAGATAGCGTTTAAATAAAAAGTAGTTCAAATTCTTAAGCGGGTGTAGCTCAGGGGTAGAGCACAACCTTGCCAAGGTTGGGGTCGTGGGTTCGAATCCCATCGCCCGCTCCATTAGTTAATGTAAATTTATTTTCAGGCTATAGATTTTTTTAAGAGTCTTTCTTATCTATGATCCCAAAGTTCACAAAAACGCTGAAGTAGGCTGCGTCTTTTTTCTACGTCTAAAATATTTGAAGCAGACAAAGCGCTATTTAAATAATCTTTAGCTCTTTTGACTGCATCAAATAAAGGTTCTGTAGGTAAAAATGCTGCAATTGCAGCGGAAATGGTACAACCTGTACCATGATTATTAGTTGTACTGAGACGAGAAGCTTCCAGCATCACACTCCCCTTGGAATTACAATAAATATCAGGACTAGTAAAATCGTAATGATTTGTAGTCTTTCAAGCAAGAACATCTAAATACCCTCCTTTCAATAAAACAGTACCACAACCCAATGCCAAAAGTTGCGGACTTTGCTGACACATAGCGTCTAATGACCATTGTATTTCACGATTCAATAATATTTTTGCTTCATGTAAATTTGGTGTAATCAATGTTGATATAGGAATAAGAATATTATGAATAATTTCAATCACATCAAGTTTCAAAAGAACATCACCACTCTTTGCCACCATAATTGGATCAAAAACAATGAAACGGGCCTTATAATAAGCCAAATGTTCTGCAATGACTTGTCCAATCTGAGCATTCACCACTATCCCAATTTTAACAGCATCCACACAAATATCTTCAAACACCAAATCAATTTGGTCGGTAACAAAAGATGAATCCAATGCTTGAAAAGCACGTACACCCTGTATATTTTGTGCAACAACAGCTGTAACTACGCTCATACCATAAGCTTTCATTGCTGAAAAATTTAAATCGACTTGCATTCCAGCTCCTCCCAGAAGGGTCAATACCAGCAATATGGATAAAATTCATGGAATACACTCTTTACCAATCTGTAATGTCATATGGTTCTTTCCTGATAATTTTAAATACTTTAAAGAAGTACTTAAAAAAGTTTTAATTAAAGATGTTTTCTCATATAAATTGCATTATAAATAGAATTTCTTGGTATACATGAAATGGAAAATGTAGTGCTTATCTTTCGCTCTCTTCTTTTTACATTCGTTTTTTACATAACAACCTTTGTACAGATGATTCTTTACGCGCCTTTCTATTTTTTAATGCCGCGTAAGCAAGCGTGGATTGTGCCCAAAATATGGGCGCGTATTACACTGTTTTTGCAAAAACACATTGCTGGAACAAATTATGAAATTGAAGGCATAGAAAACCTCCCGAGTGGGGCTTACATCATTGCTCCAAAACATCAATCCGCATGGGAAACTTTTAGCCTTGTTCCCTATTTTAATGATCCCGCTCTCATTATAAAACGTGAATTAATGTGGATTCCCTTCTTCGGTTGGTACATGGCAAAAACACAAATCATTCCGATTAACCGGACAAGTCCTATTAAAGCTCTTAAAATTATTTTACACAATGCAAAACAAAAAGCGAAGCAAGGGCGTGAAATTCTCATTTTTCCTGAAGGGACGCGTAAACAACCTGGTCAAGATCCAGATTATAAACCAGGAATTACTGCTCTTTATAATGAACTTAAACTTCAAGTTGTACCCATTGCCCACAATGCTGGTTTATATTGGCCACGTAATAATTTTCGTCGCTATCCAGGAACAATTCGTGTCCGTATTCTTCCGCCTATTAAAACCGGCTTAAGTAAACGTGATTTTTTAGACCAACTCATTCAAAAAACAGAAAAAGCTTGTGATGAGTTACTTTTATTAGCTGCTCAAGACCCCAATCCTCCTCCTATGCCACCTTCTGCGGTTAAAAGACTTCAAACACTTGGTCATAATTGGAAAGGACCTGTGCGTGATTAAATATTCATCTTCTTTATGTATATACAAAATCCTTATAATAAAATTAAAACAGTGCTGGATTACTTAAATCTAAAAATAATGGGGGAATTTACTTTATGCGCCAACTCTTCCACACACTTTTTTTCTCTTTCATTTTAAGTATGATAGGCTCTCTAACTCTAGCCCATCCTTTCATCTCTGTTGACGCTACAACTGGACGAATATTAAAGCATAACCAAGCTTTTGAACGTTGGTATCCTGCTTCTTTAACAAAATTAATGATGACTTATGTTATTTTCCGAGCCATGAGCACAGGAGAAATTTCACCCCATAAGCATATCACCATAAGCAAAAACGCAGCGCAAGCGCCTGCCATCAATTCAGGTTATAAAGCCGGTTCTGTTCTTACACTTGATACGGCCTTAAAAATTACTTTGGTTAAATCCACGAATGATTTAGCTATCGCTATAAGTGAAGCTATTTCCGGTTCACAAGAAGCCTTTGTGAAACAAATGAATGCAGAAGCTCAACGTCTAGGTATGTTTGGAACCAATTTTACAAATACAAGTGGATTGCCAAATCCAAATAATTACTCCACAGCACGGGATATTGCTCTTTTAGCGGTTCAAATCCGTCGAGAATTTCCTCAATATACTCATTATTTTTCTATTCCAGCCATTGATTTCGGTAATGGGCAAAAAATTCAATCTAATTCAAATAATCTTATTGGTCGTTTTGATGGCATAGATGGCATGAAAACAGGATTTATTTGTGCTTCCGGTTTCAATCTTGTCGCTTCAGCAACCAGAAATAAGCGAACAATTATCGTTGTTATTTTAGGATCAGACAGTATCAATAAAAGAGAAGAAAAAGCAGCAGAATTGCTTAATGCAGGATTTTCAGATAAAGGGTCTCCTCAATCAACATTAGCAACATTAGAACCTTATGGTACAAAAATATCACAAATAACCGATATGAGACAACAAATATGTACACCTGAAGCTATAAAAACGCGTTTAGATTCTTATGATGAAAAAGGAAATATTATTCTCACCTCGCCTTTAATCACTGCTTTACCTCCTTCTATTCTTCCTTTGCAAGTAAAACTCATTAGCGCACCGAAAACATTGAAAATCAATGGAAAAGTAGTACGAGAAATTCCCATTCCACGTAAACGGCCTCCCTATCACTATATGACAAAAGCAGTTAATCACATTTAATATTTCAAATGCAAACAACACGTATTCCTGTCACTCTTATTACCGGTTTTTTAGGTTCTGGTAAAACAACTTTGCTTAATTATTTGCTGCAAGATCCTCTTTTAGCTAACAGTGCTGTTATCGTTAACGAATTCGGTGAAATAAGCATTGACCATCTTCTTGTTGAAAAAGCAACAGAAGGAATTATTGAATTAACAAATGGCTGTTTATGCTGCAATTTACGCAGTGATTTAGTCGATATATTAGTTGATTTAATTGATTACACTCAAACAAAATATCTTAAAAAATTGAATCGCATTATAATTGAAACAACAGGTTTAGCTGATCCTGCCCCTATTTTACAAATTCTTTTAAGCCATCCTATCTTAGCTCAAGCATTAGATATTGATGCTGTTATTACAACATTTGATGCATTAAACTCTCCTCCTATTCTCGAATCTCATCCTGAAATACAAAAACAATTGGCTCTTGCTGACAAAATTATTCTTACAAAAACCGATCTTACAGACCATACAATTCCCCTAGATTTTCTCATCAACAAACTCAAAGCTCTTAATCCCGCAGCGCAAATTATCACTTCCCATTCTGACCAATGCAGTCCACATGAATTAGTAAATAAAATAATTTGGAATAAAAGAGAAGCTAACATAGAGCTAAAAAAATGGCTCCCCACTTTTTCACATAATCATTATCAAAATTTTCGCGCTTTTTCATTAGACTGTAATGAACCGCTTCACCCTGCTACTTTAAACATTTTTCTAAATCTCTTAAAAGATCTTTATGGTGAAAAATTACTCCGTGTAAAAGCCATTATCGCATTGCAAGATAATCCGCATAGTCCACTTATTCTTCATGGGGTACAAACATTTTTTCATCCACCAATAAGGCTTCCGGCATGGCCAAAAGGCATCACAAAGACTCGCTTTGTCATCATTACTCACAATATTGAAAAAGAGGCAATACAAAAACTGCTTGATGCTTGTTTAAATAAACCAGCAATAGATACTCCAGACAAAACTGCTATTTTAGATAATCCTTTAGTTATTCCAGGAGTAAAATTTTAATCTCCTTTGCACATTAACAAATCAACTACTCACACACAACTTATTTTATATCACTCTTATAACTGAAGGATCGTATATGCTCAATATAGCTCATCCTTATAAAGCTACCGAAACTGAAGTTTCATTAGCAAAATGATCAAAAACATAACGTTTATTATAAACAGTAATTTTGGGAGGTTTACGATTTCTTTCAAAAAAATCATAGCCTTCTTTGAGCATCATCCAGAATTCATAATGAGGACTCATATGATGGCGTTGCATATTAACATCGGTCATACGAAAAGGAAAAGCATGTAACTGAAACTCTTTTTGCCCACCCCTAAAAGCATCTCGCGCAAAGGCATAGATTTGAGCCATATTCCTATCATTCATTGAATAACAACCTACAGAAGCACAGGCTCCATGAACCATAAGATAACTCCCTGTACGGCCATGAATTTGATCATAAAGATTAGGAAAACCTATATTAAAAGAAAGATAATATTTCGAATAAGGGTTCATTTGATTTTCCTGAACGGTATAAAAACCTTCTGGAGCTTGCAAATCGCCTTCTCGATATTTAGGTCCAAGCTGGCCTGACCATTTGCAAATATCATAACTTACAACAAGAACAAATACTCCTGAACGATTTTGTTTCCAAATTTCAGCAATATTATCTTCCTTAAAAAATCGCATCATAATCGGTGCATATTGATCAATATCATGAATAGCCATTTTATCAAGGATTTCTCGAGGCAATGACTGTGCAATTTTAGCTTTGAAAGAAGTAGGTAATCTCTCCTGACATGCCATCAACATTCCCGTTACAATAAAAAATACTGTTGAAAACAATTTATTTAATTTCATTGAATAAAAGGGCTCCGACGGTAAATATATCAACTCAAAGAACGACCAATTTGAAGATATTTTTCCCAACGCTCTTTTTTAATAGTTTCTCCATCTTTTCCAGCCATAGACTTTAAAGCATCTGTAATTATATTACCTGTTGATTCAATTACAATTTCTTTTCCCCGATGAGCTCCTCCCAAAGGCTCAGGAATAATACCATCAATAATCTGTAACTTATAAAGATCTTGAGCAGTAATGCGCATATTCGTTGCAGCATCCTTTGCACGAGCTGAATCACGCCATAAAATAGAAGCCGCACCTTCTGGTGAAATAACCGAATAAATCGAATGCTCCAACATATAAACTTTATTGGCTGCAGCAATTGCTATTGCTCCCCCAGAACCTCCTTCTCCAATAATAACAGAAACAACAGGAACCTGTAAGCGTAAAGTTGCAGCTGTTGATTGAGCAATTGCCTCTGCCTGTCCACGTTCTTCAGCACTCACTCCAGGATAAGCACCTGCCGTATCAACAAAAGTCAGTAATGGCAATTGAAAACGATCAGCCATTTCCATAATACGTGCAGCTTTGCGGTATCCTTCTGGACGTGCAGAACCAAAATTATAGTGCAAACGGGTTTGTGTATCATAACCTTTTTCTTGACCTATATAAGCAATTGCTTCACCCTTAAAGCGTGCAAAACCAGCTTGAATAGCTGCATCTTCAGCGAATTTACGATCACCTGCCAAAGGTGTAACATCAGTCAACAATTGCGCTGAATAATCCATAAAATGAGGTCGATCAGGATGACGAGCTACCTGTGTTTTTTGCCACGGTGATAATTTTTTATAGAGATCTCTCAAAGCTGTTTGAGAACGCATTTCAAGACGCGCAATCTCATCACTCATATTAAGACTATCTTTTTCCTGAGCGATTTTTTTTAATTCAAGAATTTGCAGATCAAGATCGGCAACTGGTTTTTCAAAATCAAGATAATTATACATTGCATCCAACTTATTTTGTATAATTTATATACTTATAATTTATTTTTAAAGTATTTTTCAAAAGATAATCTTTTCTTTACCCACTCTTACACTGATCAATAAGCGGATGATGTTCATTAACCAAACGATGCAGCCTAGCTTCCAGTACATGTGTATAAATTTGAGTTGTAGAAATATCACAATGACCTAATAAATGTTGAACCGCACGCAAATCAGCCCCATTTTGCAACAGGTGGCTTGCAAAAGCATGGCGCAACACATGAGGAGAAAAGTTTTCACTTTGTATTCCTGCTCTTTTAGCGAGATCTTTTAATCCGCGAGCAACAAATTGGCGTGCAATATATCCAGTCGATGAACGAGCAGGAAAAAGGTAAAAACTTGTTGCATCTTTTCCCTGATCACGCAAAATCAACCATTGCGACAGAACTTGACGTGCCTTCTCTGATACAAGTACCACTCGCTCTTTTCCACCTTTACCGCGAACCAAAATAAATGCCTCTTTTCTTCGTACAGCTTGAACCGGAAGACTGACTAGCTCACTGATACGTAATCCTGTCGCATAAAGCATTTCAAGAAACACCCAAAGACGCAAAGCACGGTAATAATTCTGGGATCCATACTCCGCTTGATCTGTCTCCAATTGCGCAAAATCAAGTAATTTTGTCACCGCATCTTCACTGATAATTTTCGGCAAAGGGCGTCCTTGACGCGGTGAATCAATATCATTAGAAGGATCATCTTCTCTTAATCCTTCAGCATAAAGAAATTGAAAAAATTGACGTAAAGTTGATAACCGACGTGCTTGTGAAGTTGCAGCGCAACCAGCAATCTGCATGAGCGATAAAAGATTGATCAAATCTTCTCTTTGCGCCGAAAAAAATGAAATAGAGCGCGAAGATAATTTATTTTGTGCCCATTGTAAATCATGTTGATAAGCTAAAAGTGTACGAACAGAAGCACCTCGCTCCGCACTCATCATTTCAAGGAAACGATCTATGACAGCATTATTTTTCATGTATTTTCTTTCGAAGATTCCTTTAACAAATCTAAAGGCACATCAACGTTTATATCCACCATCACTGGTTGAACATAAACTACAAGTGCGATCATAATGCTAAAAAGAATAATAATTAAAATGAAAAATATTATTAAAAATCGGGTTAATGTTGGCATGAAACAAACTATTCTAAAAAAAAATCTTAATTTTCTATCATATCTGATAAAGATTAACAGGTATTGACTTTAAGATAGATAGATATCAAAATAAAATCATAAATAATAATTGTTCTAAGAATATCCTCACAACACAAATAAAAAATCAACTGTTACTTTATATTAACTAATGAACACGCTCATATTCGTTTGTCTTATGAGCGCAGGAAAATCAATCATTGAAAAACATATTGTCATCATGCGTAATTTACTTTTTTATGATATTAATAAAATAGAATTTCACACTCTTGAGCAAAGCATCATTTAAATATCTTTTAAAAATCTCTCTCATTTTAGCAACAAGCGGAGGAGCTTATATACCGAAAACCATATACAAAATGAGGTATCCATATGGCTCAAAACAGATCTTAATATTCTCATTGAATATGTTTTAAAGCATCCCACTCGACTATTGCTTCAAAAAAAGACTAAAAAAATCATCAAGAACTTATAGAACAACGCTACCCTATCCATTTAAAAGCAAACTTAATGATTAATCACAGAAAACGTAGAGTAGCACAAAATTTATACGATCCGCATAATGCTCCTTGCACAAAAAAATATATGAAACTAGAGCACACAATTTACTAAATCTTGGCAACACATTTGGTTTACCTACAAAATTACAGGATATTCCAGAGACTGAAATGTTAATGACCTTTATAGCATAAGATAAGAAAATCTCAGAAAATAGTCTAACTATCCATCCTAACACGGGAACTCAGTCAATTATTTATTGCAAAACATATTACACCGAATGTCATTCTAACTAAATTTTTAAAAACAAAAATTAATGAAACCGCATTAATAAATATTTATAATGATTGATTAACTTCACCGCTTTCGCTATAAAATTAACGTGATTGGGTCTGCGTAGCTCAGTAGGATAGAGCACAGGATTCCTAAAAAATTGGGCACTTTCAGAAGAAATTCTAAAAGTGAATCTGCTCAAATTCGGGGAAAACTTCACAAGAATTTGTATGTCAATCCCGAGCTAAGTCTCTTTTTAAACAAAGAGAAAAGTGTAGAGACTGAACGGGCAGCACCTAAAAAGCATAAGCTTTAAGGTGAAGAGACAGTCCAGACCACAAACAGTTTTTTTGATAAAGCTGGCGGTGAAAATCGAAGTGGTATGAATCCTGGGGTCGTAGGTTCGAATCCTGCCGTAGACACCACTCCATAAATTACAATCATTACTTTGAATAATTAAGGAAACATTATGAAAAAATTCTACTTAAGTTTATTATTGTTCAACCCAATTACTGCCTTCGCGGGCTCTTTGGTAATTAATGTACCAGATGTTCCGGAACCTATAATAACTAATGTTGTTTATCAATGTGATACTGGAACAAATAAAGAAAAAGTCGAAGCAACTTATCTTAATGCTGATAATATCTCGTTAGTTGATTTTAAATGGAAAGGTGAGCGCATTATCGGTTCAAATGTTATCGCTGCTTCAGGATCAAAATATGCAGGAGCCCAGTATATTTGGTGGGAATCTAAAAATGAAGTTACACTTTTTGATCTTATAAATGATCCAGAAGAAAAAAAACCTATTTTTTGTAAAATAGAAGATAAGCAATAAAATAAGTTTTTATCGATTAGTTTTACATTCGTTTAAACTTTATGTTTCTTCTTTTTACTAAATAAAAGAGAAAGTGGTTTTTTTAAAGAATTCTCTGATTGATCTCGATAGGCTGCTGTTTGTGACAACAACATAGAAGTTATTGGTGTTGTCATAAACAAAAAAATCATCAACAATATTTCGTGAACAACAAATTCATGATCGACAAATATTGAATAAAAAAAGGAAGCAATAATAATACTGCTTCCCCCCCAACTTGTACTCAATGAAGATGTATGCAAACGTTCATAAAAGTTGGAAAAACGTACAAGCCCTATCGTTCCAATGAGAGTAAGACTAGATCCCAATATTAAAAAAATGCTAATTATAATAGCGCCCCAAAGTGAAATATCATCCTTCATTCAATAATTTCTCCACGCATTAAAAATTTTGCTAAAGCGATACTTGATATAGGGCCTAAAAGGCTAATAATGAGAGCAGCTTCAAAAGAGATAGTTGTCCCTGAACGAATATCAAACGTCAGAAATAAAAGGATAGCTGCCATATAAAGAGCATCCAAACCAACAATTCGATCTTGTGCTCTTGGACCACGAATCAATCGAAAAAATGCTAGAATCATTGCCAAACTTAAAAAAAGCTGTGAAAAATAAAGTCCCCAATAAAGAATAACCATACTCATGAAAAAATCTCCAAAAGTAACTGCTCATATCGCTGTTTGATCAACTGTTCATAATCATTCCCATCTATTAAATTTAAGACGTGAATTAAAAGTTCACTATTATTGCTATTATAAGCAATCCAAACGGTGCCTGGAGTTACTGCCAAGATGCATGCTAAAATAGTTAAAGCTATCTGACTCTCAAGCACTAGAGGGATAACAACAAAACCAGATTTTTGTTTTTTACACCTTTTTGTTAAAATTAACCAAGCGACTGAAATATTTGAAGAAATAGAATCTATAAATACCCGAAATAATAATAGAAAAACCGCTTTCCAATTTTTAATGGTGGCTGTCTTCACCTCAATAAGCTGCATCATAAAACTACTTAACAAAGCAATAATAATGCCTAAAAGAAATTGACCTAAATTAAAACCGTTTAAAATCATCCACATTAAAACAATCGCACAGCTAAAAAAAGGATAAGAAAAAAAACGATTCATCAATTTTTCTCCATATTTTGTAGAGAAAAATCAGTTAAAACACTACTGATATAATTTTTAGGATAATGTAAAACTTTAGCCGTTTCATACATATAATGGCTAACAAATCCAGCCATAATTGTTATAACAAAACATAATGCTAAAAGAGCAGCAATAGGTGTAAATTCGGTTACTTGCGCATGTGGAATTTTACCTTCAAGAGAAACCCAAAAAATCCGAATACCGGCTCTTGTCATTGAAATTAAAGTTGAAAAACCAGAAATAATAACAAAAATTATAAAAAGCCAATCTTGTACACCTGGTATATATACAGCAGAACCCCCTTCTTTTGGATTAAAAATTGCCATAATCATCATAAATTTCGCAATAAAACCAGACAAAGGTGGTAATCCAATAATTAAAATAGCACAAATACCAAAACAAGCACCAAGAATTGCTAAAGTTACTGGTAAATAAGTACCTACTTCATCCTCCTCTTCCTCTTCTTCATCATTATACGCTTCTGTTGTAACAGCTAAAACATCAGCAGCGACATCCTGATTCCGCTCAACTAATTCTATCAAAAGAAAAAAAGCTCCCAAGGCTAAAGTTGAAGAAACAATATAAAAAAGTGCCCCCGCTGTTAACCCTATATTTCCTGTTCCAATTGCTGTTAACAATGTTCCAGAAGATACAAGAACACTATAAGCCGCTAAACGTCCCAAAGCTTGACTCGCCAATACTCCAATAAAACCGAAAGTTAAAGTCGCAAGTCCACCATAAAATAAAATCGTATAACCGAAATGGGTAAAATATCCACTTTCAGGACCAAACCATAACAATGTTAAACGTAAAATAACATAAATGCCCACCTTGCTCAAAATCGCGAAAGAAGCACTCACAGGAGCTGCTGCTGCATCATAAGTTGGTACCAACCAAAAATTAAGTGGCCACATACCCACTTTAAGCAATAAAGCAACACTCAAAAGTGCTGCACCTATTTCAAATAAAATAATATCTGTAGAAGCTATATATTTTATTTTAATTGCCAAATCAGCCATATTAAGCGTGCCTACTACTCCATAAATCAAAGCCGTACCAGTTAAAAACAAAAATGAAGCAAAAAGATTAATCACTATATAATGCATACCAGCACGAACTCGTGACTGTCCCGATCCATGTAAAGCAAGCCCATAAGAAGCGGTTAACATAACTTCAAAAAATACAAATAAATTGAATAAATCACCTGTTAAAAAAGCACCATTAATCCCTACTATTAAAAACTGCATCAATGACTGAAAATGAGGCCCTACCTTACACCAATAAGTTTGTGAGAAAACAAATGTAGCGGCAATCAATAAACTTGAAAGTAAAAGCATCAAAGCACTTAAACGGTCAAGAACCAAAATGATACCGAAAGGAGAAGGCCAATTACCAAGCCGATAAACATCTGAAGCCGGCGCTACCTCAAGAGTACGCATACACAGCAAAATAGAAATAATAATCAACAAACCCGCAGAAGAAAGACTAATAAGCGATTTAAGCTGTGAATTACGTTCATCATAAAAAAGAAGAAATGCTCCAGTACTTAATGGCAAAAGAATAGGCAAAATAAGTAAATGATGTAACCAGGCTTCCATCACTTTGCCTCATGTCCATCAACGTGATCCGAACCCGTTAAGCCACGTGATACCAAGAGAATAACCAGAAATAAAGCTGTCGTCGCAAAACTAATCACAATTGCTGTTAAAACCAAAGACTGCGGAAGAGGATCAGCATAATTTGCTGGATTGATCGTATGAGATGGATCAACGATAGGGGCTGCATTACTACGAGGTCTACTTACTGAAAAAATAAAAAGATTTATTCCATAAGAAATTAATGACAAACCAAGAATAACCTGAAAAGTTCGTGGACGTAAAAGAAGCCAAATACCTGACCCAACGAGAACACCAATGGCTAAAGAAAGAACCACTTCCATTAATTTTCCCCTTTCTTCAAATTAGGTTTCTTACCAATTCGATAAACTCGAATTGATTGGTGCGCAATTGCAATTAAAATAAGAACAGTCGCGCCCATCACTAAAGAAAACACACCTAAATCAAATAAAAAGGCAGATGCAGTAGGAACTTTCCCAATCCAAGGAAGATTCGTATATTGAAAAAAAGACGTTAAAAAAGGATATTTAAAAAACCAAGAACCGACCCCTGTTGCTACCGATAATAATAAACCGAAACCCATCCAACGCAAAGGCAAAACCCTTAAATGACTCTCCACCCAACGAATATTAGTAGCGAGATATTGTAAAATAAATCCTATTGCCAAAGTAATACCTCCAGCAAATCCACCTCCTGGAAGATCATGGCCACGCATAAATAAATAAATTGCAAAAGTAATAATAATAGGAAAAAGCCAATGCATAATAACAGAAGGAACGGCTAAATAATCGAACAAAGTATCCTCGTCTTGACGATTAAGCTGTTCTTTATTAAAAGTCATATGCGTATGTTGTTGAAAAGGAGTTATGCTTTCAGGTGCAGGACGAAAACGTCGTAAAAGCGCAAAAACAGTAAGTGCAACAACGCCTAAAACTACTATTTCTCCCATTGTATCAAAACCACGGAAGTCAACTAACAAAACATTTACAACATTGCGCCCACCAGCATCAGAATAAGCTCGTGTTAGAAAAAAATCAGAAATTGTCATTCTTTGTGGACGCGTCATTACCGCAAATGATAACCATGCTATACCTGCACCACTGACAAATGCTATGATAAAATCACGAACACGACGTAAATACACTAAAGATCCAACAGATACAGAAGAGGTAGAATAATGCAAACGCTTAGGTAACCAGCGCAAACCAAGAAGTAACAATACTGTTGTCACTACTTCAACAACCAATTGTGTTACCGCTAAATCAGGAGCAGAAAGCCACAAAAATGTTGCACAAGTCATTAAACCAGCACCTCCCAGCAGCATTAATGACACAAAACGGTGAAACTTTGCCTGCCAGGCAACTAAAAATGCACAAAATCCACCAATCAACCAAATAACAATAAAAGGAAAATCAAGAGGAAAAAGCGGCACTGGTCCTGCTAAAACTAACCCGTCACGCCACAGTAAAAGACCAACAAATGCAAAGCACACGTAAAGTACCCAACATAATTGAACTTGTAAACGACGTGTTGATAAAAGAGATTCTGCTGCACATGCCCATTTCCAAGAAATAATTATAAAAATTCGCTCAAAAATACGCAATCTTTTTAAAGAACGAAAAAGAGGAACTCCCTCATCACATGATAGAAAATAGCGATGACCTAAAATATAAAGCAATGCCCCCCTGATAAAGCAACAAAACTCATAATTAATGGAGCATTAAAACCATGCCAAACAGCCAAATTATAGGAAAATGTTGTTGGTCCTAAAACAGCTACTATAGCATTATCTAAAATAGCTCCCATTGTTAAATTAGGAAAAATACCCACTGCCAAACAAATAAAAACTAATAATTCTATTGGAAAACGCATAAAACGTGGTGGTTCATGCGGTTGTTTGGATAAATGAACAGGATCAGATCCAAAAAAAACACTATAAATAAAGCGTATAGAATAGGTTACACTAAACAAACTGGCTAATGTTGCTATATAAGGTGTGATCCTATTCAACCAAGATTCCATATGAATTTCAACTGTTTCAGCAAAAAACATTTCTTTTGATAAAAAACCGTTAAGTAAAGGAACACCAGCCATTGCAGCACTCGCAACTAAAGCAAGAGTTCCTGTAATAGGCATATAACGAAAAAGGCCTGTCAGTTTACGCATATCACGCGTACCTGTTTCATGATCAATAATACCAGCTGCCATAAATAATGATGCTTTAAAAGTAGCATGATTAGCCATATGAAAAATTGCTGCAACACAAGCAAGGGGACTGTCAAGACTCAAAAGCGTGGTAATTAAACCAAGATGGCTAAGCGTTGAGTAAGCAAGCAGCCCTTTCAAATCTTGCTGAAACATTGAACAATAAGCACCAAGAAGCAATGTTATCAATCCCGAAATCCCAATAAGCCAAAACCAAACTTCTGTTCCAGATAAAACAGGCCATAATCGAACAAGTAAAAATAAACCCGCTTTTACCATTGTCGCCGAATGTAAATAAGACGATGCGGGTGTTGGAGCAGCCATTGCGTTGGGTAACCAAAAATGAAATGGAAATTGTGCACTTTTTGTTAATGCCCCTAATAAAACACAAATAAGAACCGGAATATAAAGAGAACTCGACCGAATGAGATTTCCAGATTCTAACACCTTATCCAGATCAAAACTGCCAACAATATGGCCAATCAATAAAACTCCGATCAGCAGTGCAAAACCCCCTAAACCGGTAATTGTTAAAGCTATACGCGCACCATCACGTGCACTGGCATTATGATACCAATAACCAATCAATAAAAAAGAAAAAATACTGGTAAGTTCCCAAAAAATCACCAAAAATACGAGATTTCCTGATAAAATTATTCCTGTCATTGATCCCATAAAGGCTAGAAAAAAGGAAAAAAATCGTGGAACTGGATCTGCTGGATTCATATAATAGCGCGCATAAACAACAACAAGAAATCCTATCCCTGTAATTAAAAGGCAAAAAAGCCATGATAAACCGTCTATGCGGAGGGTTAGATTAACTCCCCACTCTGGAATCCAAGCAAGATCTAAACGTACCACACCGCTTCTACAAATCGCTGGATACAGCATAATTGTCAAAAGAAGGCTAAAAAGTGCAACAGCTCCGGCAAACCAGGCTTCATTATTTCTAGCAGTTGAACGAAAAAAACCAATGATAACACTACCACTAAAAGGAAGCAAAACAAGCAATATTAATATTGCTTCCCGTGTTGTCATTAGCTGAACTCCATTTTATTTTTAATATTCTATCATTGGTAAAATAAAAAATGTAAAATCATTCTTCCTTTCACACTTACAATAATAGATTTAAATAAAACTTAAAAATGTAAAAAATTTTTACAAAATGATCACTTCATGCACAAAACCCATATAAAATATTTCAAAGTTTTTACCTTTTATATTCTTTACCCTTTGAAAAAACTTGACAAACATTGCTTGCGGGGCCCATGAAAAGGTTGATAACTATTATCATTTTGAGTATAAGAACGATAATGAGCTTTACAATAATCAATATGTTGCTTCACATTCCACAGCTCTTTTTTTTCTAAAGAAGTAATGAATTTATCTTTTTGAGTTGATATAATCTTTAGGGGCATATCTTTCACATCTGAAGATGTATACGCAACAAATGCTTTTTCAGGATACCACCAGCCATCGCTATATTTGCGATAACCATGCCGATAATGACGATAACCTTTAAAACCATTCAGTTCCTTACGCCCAGTAATTGTCAAAAGAGGTGAATCATTTTGAACAGAAAGCTGATCAACCGCTTTTGCCTTAGCATCATTCTTGTACACAATATTAGAAATATTGGTCGTTATAATGAAAATACTGACAATCGTTACAATAGACAAAATGGAATTTAAGTTTTTAATAGTAAACATAATATACATCTCAAAACAATTGAATAAAAACAAATTACAGAAAGTCTTCTTACTGCCAAATAAAAATAGATTTTCTCACTGCTATTTTTTCCTTGAGACATTCTGTTGCTATATGTACTAAACGTTAATATGAACAATAAGATCCTTCAAATGAGAACAAATAACAAATGATTGAGACTCCCTATTATCTTATCGATAAATCTAAACTCATAAAAAATATGAAGACTATTGCTCATTTACGAGCAATATCAGGAGTGAAAGTTTTACTTGCTTTAAAATGTTTTGCAACATGGAGTCTCTTTGATATTATGTCCCAGTATATGGATGGCACCACATCATCATCTCTTTATGAACTCCGTTTAGGAAAAGAAAAATTTGGCAAAGAAACTCATGCTTATTCAGTTGCATGGGCCGATGATGAAATTGATGAAGCCTGTAGTTATGCAGATAAAATCATTTTTAATTCAATTCAACAATTGCAACGTTTTGCTAACGCAACAAAAAATATTCAACGGGGTTTAAGATTGAATCCAGGGATAAGTGCATCAAATTTTGATCTTGCAAATCCCTCTCGTCCTTTTAGTCGTTTAGGAGAAACCAATCAGGATGCTATTAAAAAAGTCTTACCTCTCATTAACGGTTTACTGATCCATAACAATTGCGAAAACAGTAATTTTAATCTTTTTAATCAAATGCTTAACCAAATTGAGGAAAAATTTAAAGACCTCTTTGTTGCAGTTGACTGGGTTAGCCTCGGCGGGGGAATTCACTTTACCGCTGAAAATTACCCTTTAGAAGATTTAGCAGAACGTTTAAAATGTTTTTCTCAAACTTATGGCATAACTGTCTTTTTGGAACCAGGAGAAGCCGCTATTACCAAAAGCACCACATTAGAAGTTAGCGTTCTTGACACATTATATAATAAAAAAAATCTCGCTATTGTTGACAGTTCAATTGAAGCGCATATGCTTGATCTTTTAATCTATCGTGAAAATGCCAAATTAGAACCAAATCACGGTCCCTATGAGATTATGGTTTGCGGTAAATCCTGTCTTGCTGGAGATATTTTTGGAACATTTCAATTTCCTAAACCTCTGAAAATAGGTGACAAACTATCCTTTCAAGACGCTGCAGGATATACAATGGTTAAAAAAAACTGGTTTAATGGCGTTGCAATGCCTGCCATTGTTACTAAAGAATGCAATGGCGTCTTAACACTTCAACGTAAATTTAGCTATAACGACTATAAAAATAGCCTTTCATAACGAACATAACAGATAAAAATCATCATGCAGCAATATTAAAAGGAGATGAACTCACAATGAAAAAAAACGTTCTCATTATTGGTGCTGGCGGTGTTGCACAAGTTGTTGCACATAAATGTGCCCAATACAATGATATTCTTGGTGAAATCCATATTGCCTCACGAACACAAAAAAAATGTGATGCAATCATTTCTTCCATTCAAGAAAAAAAAGCCATGAAAATAGAGGGCACAATTAAAAGCCATGCACTCAATGCAATGAATGTCGGAGAAACTGTCAAACTTATTCAAAAAACAAAATGCGAAATCGTTATCAATGTTGGTTCCTCTTTTCTTAATATGTCAGTTCTTTCAGCCTGTACTGAAACCAAATGCGCTTATATAGATACAGCAATTCATGAAGACCCTTTGAAAATTTGTGAAACCCCCCCTTGGTATGGCAATTATGAATGGCCCAGACGTCAAGAATGCAAAAAAGCTGGCATCACTGTTATTTTAGGAGCAGGTTTTGATCCTGGTGTTGTTAACGCTTATGCAGCATTAGCACGTGATAATTATTTTGATACGATTACCGATATTGATATTATTGATATCAATGCTGGAAATCATGGATGTTGGTTTGCTACAAATTTTGATCCAGAAATTAATTTTCGGGAATTTACAGGACAAGTATGGTCATGGCAAAATAGACGATGGACTTCTAACCAAATGTTTGAAATCAGTCGTGAATGGGATTTACCCATCGTTGGAAAACAAAAAGCTTATATGACAGGACATGATGAAATCCATTCATTGTCCAAAAATCTTGATGTTCCCAATATTCGTTTTTGGATGGGTTTTGGTGAACGTTATATTACTGTCTTTACCGTTCTTAAAAATCTTGGTCTCTTATCCGAACAGCCTATCAAAACAGCAGAGGGTCAAGAAGTTGTTCCTTTAAAAGTTGTAAAAGCTGTTTTACCTGATCCAGCCTCTTTAGCACCAAATTATACAGGAAAAACTTGTATTGGAGATCTTGTGAAAGGCACAAAAAATGGAAATCCAAGAGAAGTTTTTATTTATAATATAGCTGACCATAAACAAGCTTTTAACGAAACTGGTGCACAGGGAATTTCTTATACAGCTGGAGTCCCTGCAGCAGCTGCTGCCATCCTTATTGCTACAGGCGAATGGGATGTAAAAACTATGGTGAATGTGGAAGAACTGCCACCACATCCTTTTCTAAAATATCTCGATCATATGGGACTTCCAACTTATGTAAGAGAACAACAGAACGATAAGAAATTACAATTTTAGTTTATTCGTACAACGAAAATACAATAAAACCGCTTTTTTAAAGGCGGTTTTATCAAAACATAAAGATATTAGGGGGGACAAATCCTCCATCCTGCTTTCAAAAAGGACTACGAAACCCTGTTAAAAAGTAATTTTAGGTATGAATAGGTTTAGAAAATGTCGCTAAAGCTGCTTCCCGCACTGCTTCCGATAAGGTAGGATGTGCATGACAACAACGCCCTAAATCCTCCGATGAACCACCAAATTCCATCAGAACTGCGATTTCATGAATCATTTCACCCGCACCAAACCCAAGAATATGCCCACCCAAAACCTGATCTGTCTTTTTATCAGCAAGAATTTTAACAAATCCATCATTTTTTTGCATTGCGCGAGCACGCCCATTTGCCATAAAGGGAAACTTTCCAATGTTATAATTAATACCTAACGCTTTAAGCTCTTCTTCTGTTTTACCTACACTAGCGATTTCTGGTTGTGTATAAACAACACTGGGAATAACATCAAAATTAACATGACCTCTTTGACCAGCTAAAATTTCAGCCACAGCAACACCTTCTTCCTCAGCTTTATGGGCCAACATTGGACCTTTGACGACATCACCAATCGCATAAATTCCTGGAATATTGGTTTGCCACTGTGCATCTATCTTAATAAAACCGCGTTCATCCATCTGAACACCTGCTTCAGCTAAACCAAGCCCCTTTGTATAGGGAGAGCGTCCTGTGGCAATCAAAACAACATCAGCTTCTAAAGTCTCTGCAGCACCGCCTCGAACAGCTTCAAAAGTTACCTTAGCAACTGAATTAGATTGAGTAACGGCTGTTACCTTCGCACCAAGCCTATATTCAATTCCTTGTTTTTCCATCAACTTCTGAAATTGCCGTGAAACTTCACCGTCCATTGATCCTAAAACTTTATCAAGAAACTCTACAATAGTAACTTTAGCGCCCAAACGACTCCACACTGAACCAAGCTCTGAACCGATAACACCCGCACCAATAACTACCATGCGTGTAGGAACTTTTTCAAGTGCAAGCGCTCCTGTCGAAGACAGAATCACCTTTTCATCAATTTCAACACTCACACCTGGAATACCTGATACATCTGAACCCGTAGCGATAATAATATTTTTTGTTGCAACCTTGTGTTGATTCCCATCTTTGGTAAGAACTTCAATCTGACCTGCACCTAAAATTTTCGCGTGGCCATGAAAAGTATCAATTTTATTTTTTTTCATCAAAAAAGAAACGCCACTTGTATTGGCTGTCACAACAGCCTTTTTATGTGCCATCATTTTATCAAGATCAAGCTTAACTTGAGAAACAGAAATACCTAACTTATCAAAGCCATGTTGTGTTTCAGCAAATAATTCTGAGGCGTGTAACAATGCTTTAGAAGGAATACAGCCAATATTAAGACACGTACCACCCAATGTTGCACGTTTTTCGATGATCGCAGTTTTGAGACCCAATTGAGTAGCTTTTATTGCTGCTACATAACCACCTGGACCAGCTCCAATCACAACAATATCATAAGACATCTGTCTCCCCTTTCATCCTCAAAAACTGGTTATTTATAAATCAAGAACAAGACGTTCCGGATCTTCTAAACTTTCTTTAACACGCACAAGGAAAGTAACAGCTTCTTGTCCATCTACAATACGGTGATCATAAGAAAGCGCTAAATACATCATTGGACGAATTACAATTTGTCCTCCAACCACCATCGCACGTTCTTTAATCGCATGCATTCCCAAAATACCGGATTGTGGTGCATTCAAAATCGGTGTCGACATCAACGACCCATAAACACCACCATTAGTAATAGTGAATGTTCCACCCAACATATCCGCGACCGCCAATTTTCCATCGCGAGCAAGACGCCCTAAACGACCAATTTCTTTTTCAATTTCTGCAATTGACATTTGATCTGCATTGCGAACAACCGGAACCACAAGCCCTTTATCTGTTCCAACAGCAATCCCAGCGTTAACATAGTTTTTATAAACAATATCTGTTCCATCAATTTCCGCATTAACAGCAGGAAGTTCTTTTAACGCATGGCAAACAGCTTTGGTAAAAAAGCCCATAAAGCCAAGCTTAACACCATGTTTTTTTTCAAAAAGATCTTTGTAACGTTTACGCAAATCCATCACAGTAGACATGTCAACTTCATTAAATGTGGTTAACATTGCTGCTGTATTTTGCGCATCTTTAAGACGGCGTGCAATTGTCTGACGCAATTTTGTCATACGAACACGCTCTTCATTCACTGCATCCATAGATGCAACAGAAGAAACAGAAGCTGATGTTTCTTTCCCTTGTGCTAAAACATCAAGAACATCTCCCTTGAGAATCTGTCCATGCTTCCCAGAACCTGCAAGATCACTTTTCTCTATGTTATTTTCAGCCATTAATTTTGCTGCTGAAGGTGTAGGAGGCATTGTTCCTCCTAAAGAGAAGGCTGATACAGACGCTGCCATAGGAGCAAATGTTGGTGTAGATGTTACAGAAGATGACAATGCAGGTGATGCAGAAACAGCAGGTGATGCAGAAACACCATCAGCTCCTGCTTCAACCATCCCTAAGAGAGCATTCACTTCAACCGTATCACCTTCTTTTGCAATGATTTCAGATAACTTTCCAGCAACAGGAGAAGGAACCTCAACAGTTACCTTATCAGTTTCTAATTCGACCAAAGGCTCATCCATAGCCACCGCTTCACCAATTTTCTTAAACCATTTGCCAATTGTTGCTTCAGTAACTGATTCGCCCAAAATAGGAACACGGATTTCAGTAGCCATAATATTTTTCCATACATCAGAGTAATAATAAATATAATAATAAATTAAGAACCTAACGCGTCTTCAAGAAACGCGGCAAGCTGTTCAAGATGTTTCGACATTAAACCAGTTGCAGGCGATGCACTTGCAGGACGCCCAGCATAACGTGCACGTGAATAACGTGCACGAATATGAGTTAGAACCCATTCTAAATAAGGCTCAATAAATGACCACGCACCCATATTTTTGGGTTCTTCTTGGCACCAAACAATTTCTGCCTTTAAAAAGCGCGACAACACATTTACCAAAGCTTTTGCTGGAAAAGGATAAAGCTGTTCAACACGTAACAAATAAACATTATCAATTCCTCTCTTCTCACGCTCTTCATAAAGATCATAATAAACTTTACCTGTACAAAGAACAACACGACGAATCTTATTGTCTTTTTGTAATTTAATCACAGAGTTCTTAAGGAATTCTGCATCATCAAATAATAAACGATGAAAATTTGTTTCAGGCCCCATTTCACTTAAAAAAGAAACCGCTCGTTTATGACGCAAAAGTGATTTTGGTGTCATTAAAATCAATGGTTTACGAAAATCACGTCTAATTTGGCGACGCAAAATATGAAAATAATTTGCAGGAGTCGTACAATTTGCAACCTGCATATTATCCTCTGCACAGAGTTGCAGAAAACGCTCTAAACGCGCTGAAGAGTGCTCTGGTCCTTGTCCTTCAAAACCATGAGGTAATAAACACACAAGACCAGACATACGAAGCCATTTACGCTCAGCAGATGAAATAAATTGATCAAAAACGACCTGTGCACCATTAGAAAAATCACCAAATTGTGCTTCCCAAAGTGTTAAACCACGTGGCTCAGCAAGTGAATATCCATATTCGAAACCAAGAACAGCTTCTTCGGAAAGCATGGAATTTACGATTTCACAAATAGCTTGCCCTTGTTGTAAATTATTTAAAGGAATATAACGGTCTTCATTTTCTTGATCATAAAGAACCGCGTGACGTTGTGAAAAAGTTCCACGTTCAACATCTTCACCAGAAAGGCGAACAGGTGACCCTTCTAAACACAAAGAACCAAAAGCTAAAGCTTCAGCTGTTGCCCAATCAAAGCCCTCACCAGTTTCAAACATTTGAATACGATTATTTAAAAAACGCTGAATCGTTTTATGTATATGAAACCCTGATGGAATCTCGACAAGTTTTCGTCCAATTTCCTTTAAAGTTTTTAATTCAACACCTGTTGTTCCACAACGTTGTTCATCACTATTACTGGCAGCTTTAAAACCCGTCCAGCTCCCGTCAAGCCAATCAGCCTTATTAGGTTTATAAGAAGCACTGGCTTCAAATTCACTTTCAAGCTTATCACGCCACACTTTTTTCTTTTGTTCAACTTCTTGAGAATCAATAACTCCTTCAGCTATTAGCTGACTACTATAAAGTTGAACTGTTGTTTTATGATTACGAATCGCTTTATACATAAGCGGCTGTGTAAAAGAAGGTTCATCGCCTTCATTGTGTCCATAACGACGATAACAGAATATATCAATAACCACTGGTTTATGGAAGATTTGACGAAATTCTGTTGCTACTTTTGCTACAAACACAACAGCTTCAGGATCGTCTCCATTTACATGGAAAATTGGTGCATCGATCATTTTCGCAACATCTGATGGATAAGGCGACGAACGTGAAAAGCGTGGATCAGTTGTAAATCCGATTTGATTATTGATAATCACATGAATTGAGCCAGCAACACGGTAACCTCTCAAATCTGAAAGACCAAACATTTCTTGAATAACGCCTTGTCCTGAAAAAGCCGCATCACCGTGAATAAGAAGCGGCAAAACTTTTGAACGTTCACTTAATGGTATAACTTCTGTACGCTCAGAACCAACAAGTTGATCTTGCTTAGCACGTGTTTTTCCAATCACAACTGGATCAACAATCTCAAGGTGAGATGGATTAGGTAAAAGTGACAAATGAACCTTTTTACCATCAAATTCACGATCAGCAGAAGTCCCCAAATGATATTTTACATCACCTGATCCTTCCACATCATCAGGTTTATAAGAACCACCCTTAAACTCATGAAAAATAGCACGATGCGGTTTTTCAAGAACTTGAGCAAGAACATTTAAACGACCACGATGAGCCATCCCCAAAACTATTTCTTGTACCCCTAAAGCACCACTACGTTTAATAATCTGTTCAAGAGCTGGGATAAGTACTTCACTCCCATCAAGACCAAAACGTTTTGTCCCTTTATATTTTGTATCCAAAAATTGTTCGAAACCCTCCGCTTCTATAAGCTTGTTAAGGATAACTTTTTTATCCTTTTGTGTGAAAGCAATTTGTTTATCTGTTCCCTCAATACGCTCCTGAATCCATGCTTTTTGAGCAGGATCTGAAATATGCATATATTCTACACCAATCGTCGAACAATACGTACGATTAAGAATTTCAAGCATCTGTGGAATGGTTGCGTACTCTAATCCCAAAACATTATCAATAAAGATCGGACGTTCGTAATCAGCAGGACTAAAACCATAAGCTTCTGGAGATAATTCTTCATAGTTTTTTGAATTTTCAGCCAGTTGAAGCGGATCAAGCTGCGCATGAAGATGTCCTCGAATTCGGAAAGCACGAACCATCATAAGTGCATGAACAGAATCACGTGTTGCTTGAATAATATCTTCTTTGCGAAACGTCTTTCCATTTTGTACAGCATTAACGGCTGCTTTTTCTTTTAATTTATCCCCCAAATGCTTCTCGAGTGCAGACCAATCGTTATCTAAAGCAGAAACCAGCTCCCCACTTTCTTTTAATGGCCAATGATCCCGTTGCCAGGTTGCTCCTTCAGCATTTTTAAACACATCTTCTTTACTATCTTGAAAAGTTTCAAAAAAATCATGCCATTGTCGATCAAAATTGGTAGGATTTTTTTTGTATTCAGCATAAAGTTGATCTATATAATCCGCATTTCCACCATATAAAAATGATGTTTGTGTAAAAAGATCATTCTTCTCATCCTGCCTTGCCATATATATTTCCGGAACAGCTGTTCCGTCTCCTCAATATACCCGCTTTTCTTTTTAAAATAAGAACCGGAAAATTGTAAAAAGTTTTTATTTTTTTCTATATTATCTGAATGGATATCACCCATTCAGATAAAATTTTCCTTTAACCCTTCAACACTGCAACTAAAGTCTTGCCTATTTGTGACGGTGAAGGAGAAACCCGAATTTCTGCTGCTTCCATTGCAGCAATTTTATCTTCTGCACCACCTTTACCACCAGAAATCACTGCGCCAGCATGTCCCATTGTTCGTCCTGGAGGAGCTGTCCGACCAGCAATAAAGCCAACTATTGGTTTTTTGCGGCCTTTTTTTGCCTCATCCTTTAAAAATTGTGCCGCTTCTTCTTCAGCAGAACCACCAATTTCACCAATCATAACAATAGATTGGGTTTCCTCATCAGCTAAAAACATTTCCAACACATCAATAAATTCAGTCCCCTTAACAGGATCCCCCCAATACCAATAGCTGTCGTCTGTCCAAGTCCTTCATGACTCGTTTGAAAAACCGCCTCATACGTTAGAGTTCCTGACCTCGATACAACTCCAACAGAACCTTTTCTGAAAATAGAACCTGGCATAATACCAATTTTACATTCATCAGGAGTGAGTATACCTGGACAATTAGGACCAATTAGACGTGATTTTGATTGCTCTAATTTAGCTTTAACCTTAACCATATCCATAACCGGTATACCTTCTGTAATACAGACAATTAAACCGATTTCAGCTTCAATAGCTTCTATAATAGCATCAGCAGCCCCCCAGGAGGAACATAAATAACAGAAGCATCAGCTCCAGTCTTTTCTTTACCTTCCATAACACTAGCAAAAATAGGAAGAGTTTCACCTTTTAATCCCTTCCATGTCTCTCCCCCTTTTTTGGGATTAATGCCACCAACCATTTGCGTACCATGGTAAGCAAGCGCTTGTTCTGTATGAAATGTCCCCGTTTTCCCCGTAAGTCCTTGAACAAGAACTTTTGTATCCTTATTAATAAGAATTGACATGGTTTAAGCTCCCTTCACTGCTGCAACAATTTTTTGTGCAGCA
This sequence comes from Bartonella sp. AR 15-3, assembly GCF_002022445.1. Lineage (GTDB taxonomy): Bacteria > Pseudomonadota > Alphaproteobacteria > Rhizobiales > Rhizobiaceae > Bartonella. The sequence goes on from NZ_MUYE01000001.1 coordinate 1,457,035, forward strand.
TCATCTAAGTCATCAGCAGAAATAACATTCAAACCACTTTCACTGATAATTGCTTTACCTTGTTCAACATTAGTCCCTTCAAGGCGAACAACTAAAGGAACTTTTAAACCAACTTCCTTAACAGCGGCAATCACACCTTCAGCGATAACATCGCAACGCATAATCCCACCAAAAATATTGACCAAAATGCCTTTGACATTCGGATCAGCCGTAATAATTTTAAAAGCAGCAGTTACTTTTTCTTTTGAAGCACCACCACCAACATCAAGAAAATTTGCTGGTTCAGCCCCATAGAGTTTGATGATATCCATTGTTGCCATAGCAAGACCAGCACCATTCACCATACAACCAATCGTCCCATCAAGAGCAACATAAGCAAGATCATGCTTTGATGCTTCAATTTCCTTTGGATCTTCTTCTGAAAGATCGCGTAACTCCAAAATATCTGGATGACGAAATAAAGCATTATTGTCGAAAGAAACTTTCGCATCAAGAACACGTAAACGGCCATTATCCATTACAATAAGGGGATTGATTTCAAGAAGGCTCATATCTTTTTCACAAAAAGCCCTATAGAGTATTGGAAACAGCTTTTCGCCATCTTCACGTGCACTATCGCATAATTTTAATGAGTCACAAAGTTTCGTGCAATCAGTAGGAGTAACACCTTTTGTAGGATCAATAGGAAGAGTAAATATTTTTTCCGGTGTCTCTTCAGCAACCGTTTCAATATCCATGCCTCCCTCTGTCGACACAACGAAAGAAACTTGCCCAACTGTACGGTCAACTAAAAGTGAAAGATACAGTTCCCGTTCAATATTAGCTCCATCTTCAATATAAAGACGATTAACCTGCTTACCTTCTGGACCTGTTTGCTTAGTTATCAAAGTTTTACCAAGCATTTCTTTTACATTAGTAATAACTTCTTCAACTGATTTTGCAAGCCGAACACCACCTTTTGAATTAGGACCAAGTTCTTTAAACTTCCCCTTCCCACGACCTCCAGCATGAATTTGACTTTTAACCACATAAAGTGGTCCTGGTAATTTTTTCACCCATTTTTCAGCTTGTTCTACAGAATAAATAGCAACACCATTCGCTATTGGTGCACCATATTCATAAAGCAGACGTTTGGCCTGATACTCATGGATATTCATTTATTTGTCCTTTTCTTCTATACAAGACTAAATTGATCCTAAAAACATTTAAGACACTTTACCTAGCAAAACTCTTTTGTGTCATCCGAGATTAGGTGCGATAGCAACACATGTTTTACAAAGCTCGTGCACTGCATTTACTGATTTTTCAAAAGCAGCTTTTTCATCGTCATTAAAATCAATTTCAATAACCCGTTCAACACCACCAGCACCAATAACGACAGGAACACCAACATACGTATCCCTAACTCCATATTCACCTGAAAGGTAAGCAGCAACAGGAACAACACGCTTAGTGTCTTTTAAATAAGCCTCAGCCATCACAACAGCGGAAGAAGCCGGCGCATAAAAAGCAGAACCTGTTTTTAGCAAATTCACAACTTCTGCCCCTCCATTCCTTGTACGTTGAATAATTTGATCAAGCTTTTCCTGTGTCGTCCAGCCCATTTTCACAAGATCGGGTAAAGAAATACCAGCAACAGTGGAATAACGAATCAGAGGGACCATCGAATCACCATGACCTCCCAAAACAAATGCTGTCACATCTTTAACAGAAACTTTAAATTCTTCAGATAAGAAATAACGAAAACGTGCTGAATCAAGAATACCAGCCATACCAATAACTTTTTGTGTTGGAAGACCAGAAAACTTCTGTAATGCCCACACCATTACATCAAGAGGATTGGTAACACAGATCACAAACGCTGAAGGCGCATATTTCTTAATTCCCGTACCAACTTGTTCCATAACCTTTAAATTAGTAGCCAAAAGATCATCACGACTCATACCAGGTTTACGTGCAACACCTGCTGTTACAATAACAACATCAGCATCTACAATAGCTTCATAAGTACTGGTCCCTGTTAAATTTACATCAAAATTTTCAATTGGTGATGATTCCGCAATATCCAAAGCTTTACCCTGCGGCATTCCCTCTGCGACATCAAATAAAACAACGTCTCCAAGCTCCTTGAGTCCTATTAAATGCGCTAAAGTACCACCAATCATACCTGAGCCAACTAAAGCTATTTTCTTTCGTGCCATTGTATTTCCTTTTATTAAACGCAAGATCCCCTGCGCTAACAGATTAAATATTTTCCCTTAAATCTAATCCTTTTTTATAAGACCACTTAAGAATAAACTTAGAAATAAGATAATCAAAATTAATCAAACTCCTTTTAAACTGCTAGAAATTGATTCCTAAATATTAAAGTTAGTGATTGATTATAATAATATCGATAAAATGAATCAAAAAAAAATACAACAGAATTATTACAACATTTTTAAATTCAATGGGTTATTATTTTAGCAGTTTACGTAAAGGTAAAGTAAAGATTCATTTATTGTTTTAAAAATTGTTCTGCCCAACTATTGAGATAACTCTGGCTTTGCATTTCAAAAAGGCGCGATTGCGTTCTTTGAAACTCAAATGTTTCTGTTGTTTGTGCCTGCCCTTTGTATAACTGCTCAAGTTCTGCTTCCGCCGACATAAAGAGTCTTATATGGCGTTCATAAAGAACATCAATAAGCAAAATAAATCGTTTAGTTTCATTGCGATGTGCATCATCCATAACAGGAACATGATCAATAAAAATCGTATGGTAATGCTCTCCTAACGTTAAATAATCTACTGCTGCTAAAGGCTTTGCGCAAAGATCTTGATAATCAAAGCGTGCACATCCTGCACCAAAACGTGGAATATGAATAGAACGTCCCTTTACAGGTAGATCACCAGACATTTCTTTTTGTCCTTGTAAAACTAATATCCATGCTTGATCCATATTTTCATCTGCAGCTTTCCCCAATGGGGTTGTATACACATGTTGTGGATTTAATTTTTCAAGACGATAATCCGTCCTTGCGTCAAGATTAATAACACGAACATGTTTTTTCAAAATTTGAATGAAAGGTATAAAAAGCTCTCGATTCAAACCATTGTAATAAAGATTATCAGGAGCAACATTTGACGTAGCAACAAAAATAACTCTTTGCTTGAATAAAGCAGTAACAAGACGACCTAGAACCATCGCATCTGCAATATCTGTTACCGTGAATTCATCAAAACAAAACACACGTGCTTCTCGTGCAAGATTTTCTGCAACCACTAAAATAGGATCACTTTGCTCGGATTTTGCATGTTTAAACGTTTGCCGATGTGCATTAATACGCTCATGCACATCAGCCATAAAATCATTAAAATGAGCGCGTTTTTTATTCTCTTCTGGCAAACAAGAGAAAAACAAATCCATAAGCATGGTTTTGCCTCGCCCGACCTCACCATAAATGTACAATCCCTGGACAAAATCATCAGTACCACATTGTTTTGAGGCATGAGAATGCGTTTGTTTTTTGAAAAAACGCCAGAACATCCAAGGTCGAGAAATCTTTTGTGTTGAAATTTCTTGTAATAAACAATCAAAATGTTTTGTTAAATTCCGTTGAGCTGTATCAAAACTAATTTCTCCTTTGGAAACAAGTTCTTCATAACGCTCTGAAACTAAAACCATCCAAACATCCTTTTTTCAAATCATTCTCAACAAATACAAATTTCATAGACATAAATACTCCCTTTTGCATCATTCTGTGATTAAATGATGCAAATTTGTGCACATATATCTCCCTTTTTATAAAGAAATTAACGATCTAAAACAACGGGTTGGTTATCGAACGTATGTCCTTCGAAATAATCTCTCCCAAAGGAATAAAAAACTGCAGCAACACTTCCAGATCGATCATAAAAATATAATTTTTTTCCCTTAACAGCCCATGAGTTGACTTTAGCAAATATTCTTGGACAATTTAAAGGACCAGCACGATACCCTAAACCAAACTTTGTTTGTGGGGTTGCTATTCGGCAAGACTCACCACCAATAGAGAGATTCCATACACCAGCAATATTTGCAGGGAACAAATCAATCGCATTGTTTGGTACTTCAAAGCGAGTTAACTGTGCATCATTTTGAGTATATTCTTTTTCATCACTTGAGGAAGTTAACACTTCAGACTTTAATATATCAGATGCTTCAGGTTCTAATAATTGCTGAACAGGATAAAAAACTTCCGCTATGTTATTTCCATCACTTTTACCAAACCTTGACGTTGAACAACCACTTAAGATCGTTATAATGGACAATGCAACGAAAAATGAAATTTTTGAAAATGTCATATTTTTACTCTTTCTCATGACAATGACAAACTCACTCAAAAAATAAGTGAGCATATTTTATATAAATATGCCATTTTACAAGGATAAATTAATAAATAAGAAAAACCTAATAAAAAATATGTGATCACAACGAAAATTATTCATCTTTAATAACATATTCACTCCCACTCATTTTATTTCTGTCAATACTGGTAATTTTGAAAATTTTCAGTCATTATATTTTCTGCTAGACTTACTATTGCACAAAAAATAGAGAAATCTTATGGAAACACCATTCAGCAAAATGAACGGTCTTGGAAACAAAATTATTGTTGCTGATATGCGTGAAAGCACACATAATATTACATTGCAAGCAATTCTTACTTTAGCTAAAAATCCACAAACTCATTTTGATCAAATCATGACGATTCATCCGTCAACCAAAAGTGAAATTGATTTTCGCATTGAAATCTGGAATGCTGATGGTTCAAAAGCAAAAGCTTGTGGTAATGGTACGCGTTGCGTTGTCGAATGGCTTACAAATCATAATCTTGGTGAAAGTTTTCAACTAGAAACACCTGTTGGTATTGTTAAAGGAAAACGTCAAACCAATGGTCTGATCTCTGTTAACATGGGGTGCCCAAATTTTGATGCAAAAAACATGCCTATTGCTCATGAAATAGCTGATACCAATCACGTAGAAATAACAGCTGGACCTTTAAAAGATGCTTCTCTTATTTCTATTGGAAATCTTCATGCTATTTTTTTTGTTGAGAACAACATTCAGCATATTCCTTTAGAAAAATACGGACCCAAACTCGAACATGATCCACTTTTTCCAGAACGGTGTAATATTTCTATTGCCTTTGTAACATCACGAAACAGTTTAATTTTACGAACATGGGAACGTGGAGTAGGTTTAACAAAAGCATGTGGCAGTGCAGCCTGCGCTAGTGCAGTAGCGGCCTATCGCCGCGGGTTAACAGAACGCCGTATTGATATTAATTCACCGGGAGGAAATCTTTCTATTTTTTATCAAGAAAATAATCATATCATTATGACAGGCCCAGTAGAACATGAATTTAGCGGTCTTTTAAATCCTTTAACGGGAGACTACAAAAAGGATGCTTTTAAATGACAATAGAAATTATGACTTTTGGTTGTCGCCTCAATAGTTATGAATCGGAGATCATACGCAAAGAAAGTACTTCCGCTGGCCTTGATAAACTTAAAGATGACACCATTATTTTCAATACTTGCGCAGTTACCGCTGAAGCTGTACGACAAGCGAAACAAGCAATTCGAAAAGCGAGACGTGAAAATCCTCATGCCCGCATTATTGTTACGGGATGTGCAGCACAAACAGAAGCAAAAAATTTTGCTCTTATGAAAGAAGTCGACCTGATTTTAGGCAATGAAGAAAAACTTCACGCCGATTCCTATCGTCAGCTTCCTGATTTCGGTATTAATCATGATGAGAAACTCCGCGTCAATAATATTATGGAAGTCCATAAAATTGCTCCACATATGATTAATGCATTAGAAGGACGTACACGTGCCTTTGTCCAAGTGCAAAATGGATGTGATCATCGTTGTACATTTTGCGTAATCCCTTATGGCCGCGGACCATCACGTTCTGTCCCCATGGGGATCATTATTGAACAAATTAAAAAGCTCGTAGACAATGGTATTCAAGAGATTATTTTAACAGGAGTTGATCTAACAAGTTATGGCCCCGATTTACCTGGAAAAACTACTTTAGGAAAACTGGTCTCAACTATTTTGCACCATGTTCCTGATTTACCAAGATTGCGTCTTTCATCCATTGATTCCATTGAAGTGGATCAAGAATTGATTAATCTTTTAACTTATGAAAAAAGAATAATGCCACATTTGCATTTATCCTTACAAGCAGGCGATAATATGATTTTAAAGAGAATGAAACGACGACATTTGCGGGAAAATGCTATCGAGTTTTGCCAAAGCTTACGTGCTAAACGCCCCACAATAGTATATGGTGCTGATTTAATTGCTGGTTTCCCTACCGAAACAGAAGAAATGTTTCAAAATAGTCTTAATTTAATTAACGAATGTGGTTTGACGCATCTCCATGTATTCCCTTTCAGCCCAAGGAAGGGAACACCAGCTGCGCGTATGCCACAAATTAACCATAAAACAATCAAAATTCGCGCAGAAAAATTACGTAAAGAGGGAGAAAAAGCATACAAAAAACATCTCATGCATCTAAAAAATAGTCAACAAACAATTCTTGTTGAAAAAGACGAAATTGGACGAACAGAGGATTATACACTTACACAAATAAAAGGTGCTAAAGCTGGAACAATTGTTAAAGCTCTCATTATTGGTCACGATGGAAATAAATTAATTGCCGCACTTCCTGAATCGAATGCAGCCTAAGCGGGAAAGTCTTCATGACAAAGTCTTTTATCAAAAAAATATTCTCCTTTAATACATCTAAAGAAAAAGAAATTAAAAAAAGGCAGATTCTTACCCCTCACGAAATCGATGAGGAAAAACAAAATGAATATAAAAATGAAAACACAAAAAGCAAAGTTTCTTCCATAGATGTAAAAAAAGAAAAACAAGAGCAAAAGAAAATAGAAGAGATCACACTCACTAAAAATTTTCCTTCTGAGGAATCTTCTCGTAAAGTGATCGTTTCTGATACGATTATAGAAAAAAAAATTGAAACGTCTTTATCTATCCCAACTGTTGAACAAAAAAAAGCAGTGTGGTTTGAACGCCTTAAAAAAGGATTATCTCTCTCTTCACAGCAATTAAGTGATTCAATTGGTACACTTTTTGTCAAGAAAAAACTCGATGAAAACACACTACAAGAATTAGAAGATATCCTCATTCAAGCAGACCTTGGTATAGAAACAACCACACGTATTATTGATATCTTAGCTACTAGTCGTTATGAAAAAAATTTTTCTTCAAAAGATATTTATACTATTGTAACTGACGAAATCAAAAAAGTACTCGAACCAGTTGCATTTCCATTAGAAATAGATCTTAATCATAAACCCCATGTGATTTTATTAGTCGGCGTAAATGGAACTGGAAAAACCACAACCATAGGAAAATTAGCTGCTAAACTAACTGCAGGAGGTCTAAAAGTTATGCTTGTTGCTGGAGACACATTTCGCGCTGCAGCTATTGAACAATTACATATTTGGGGTGAACGCACAAAAGCTCCTGTTATTTCAGGTAAACTTGGTGCAGATGCTGCAAGCTTAGCCTTCGATGCTTATGGAAAAGCTAAAAAAGAAAATAGTGACGTTTTAATTATTGACACAGCAGGACGTTTGCAGAATAAAATTGAATTAATGGATGAATTGGCAAAAATTATTCGTGTTTTAGGGAAACATAATCCTCAAGCACCTCATACAGTTCTTCAAACACTTGACGCAACCACGGGGCAAAATGCACTTAATCAGGTGAATGTTTTCCGTGATATTGCTGGTGTGAATGGTTTAGTTATGACAAAACTTGATGGTAGTGCCCGTGGGGGAATTCTTGTTGCTATTGCATCTAAACATAAACTACCTGTTCATTTTATTGGTATAGGCGAAAATGTTGAGGATCTTGAGCCTTTTTCTGCCTCTGATTTTGCCGAGGCTATTATAGGAAAATATGCATGAAAACTTCTCTTTTAAAACCGAATTCACCTAATGACTCTAATTTTAAAAAAAATGATAACACTCAAAAAAAAACCTCTCTGCCAATTCTTAAATTTCTTCTGGAAATGGGACCACTAGTTGTTTTTTTCCTTGCTAACTATAAAGGTGAGTGGTTGATAAATAATATTGAGCTTTTTAAAAACTTTGATAAACCGATTTTCCCTGCAACAGCTCTTTTTATGATAGCAATCACTTTTGCCTTAAGCTTATCATGGTTTCTTGCGCGTGTAATTCCTATAATTCCACTTATTTCAGGAATATTCATCCTTGTTTTTGGTTTTCTAACTCTTTGGCTTCACGATGATACTTTTATTAAGATGAAGCCTACGATCATTAATGGCTTATTTTCTTTTATTTTATTGGGTGGCTTATTTTTTAAAAAACCGCTTTTGCGTTATGTCTTTGATTCCGGTCTAAAAATTGATAATTATGGATGGAATAAACTTACCTATCGTTGGGCATATTTTTTTATTTTTCTTGCTGTTTTGAATGAACTCATTTGGCGTAATTTTAGTGATAATTTTTGGACCAACTTTAAAGTATTTGGTGTTATGCCTATAACATTTCTATTTATGCTTACACAAATGCCTCTTATCATAAAACATTCAAAAAATTTAACAAAAGAAGATTAACAATCCTATTTTTACATCGCGAATTCATCACAATGAATTGCGTCATAAGTTTAACATATACTGTAGAGAAGATAGATGTTAATTGAACAATTTATCTGTCGAAAAGATAATTTCGGTATTCTCATTCATGACGAAAAAAGCGGTTACACAGCTGCGATTGACGCGCCTGAAAGCAATGCAATTCACGACATGTTAAAGCAGCGTAACTGGACACTTCAATTTATTTTTGTCACTCATCATCATCATGATCATATAGAAGCACTGGCAGAATTAAAACAAGTCTATAATGCTATGATTATTGGACCAGAAGCAGAAAGAAAAAAAATTACCCCTCTTGATTATGCACTACAACCTGACGAAAATTTTTGTTTTGGGACATACACTCTTACGGCTCTTTCAACACCTGGACATACATTAGGAGCATTATCCTATTATTTTTCTCAGGCCAATTTACTCTTTACTGGAGATACACTTTTTTCGCTTGGTTGTGGGCGTCTTTTTGAAGGAACACCTTCACAAATGTTAACATCCTTAAAAAAACTCCGTCAACTTCCTGATGAAACAATTCTTTATTGCGGACATGAATACACTCAAATAAATGCTCTTTTCGCATTGACTATTGATCCCCAAAATAGAAAACTTCATCAAAGAGTAGAAGAGGTTTTTTCGTTACGTGCACAAAATGCTATGACTTTACCAACAACTTTAGGAAAAGAAAAAGAAACGAATCCATTTCTTCGTTGGGATGCTTCTATTTTACGAAAAAATCTTGCAATGGAAAAAGCAACAGATGAAGAAGTTTTTGCTGAAATCCGTAGAAGAAAAGATAATTTTTAGCTATATTCATGATAATTATCCTCTCTTTCTTAAAGAACAATCTGAAATTCAGTTTTAAATACATCTAATTGGATTTATTATCTTTAGATTAGCTTTGCAAGCGTCGACAAATATCATCTAATTGCTCTAATGAAGAATAATGAATCTTTAAATCACCACCTTTTTTACCATGACGAATGATGACTTTCATTCCGATCACATCGGTAAGTAATTTTTCTAAGGATTGTGTTTCTATATCTTTTTTAAATGGAATTTGTTTTTTTATCTTAGAATTTCCGTACTCTTGTACAAGTATTTCTGTTTGACGCACAGAGAGTCCTTCACGAATAACCTTTTCAGCTAATTCTTGTGGATTTTCAACTGTAATAAGGCAGCGTGCATGGCCAGTCGAAATTTGACCGCTTATTAAAAATTGTTGCACTTTTTGTGGCAGCTTTAACAAGCGAAGGGTGTTTGTAACGTGACTACGACTTTTTCCAATAATTTCAGCTAAATCTGCTTGAGTATATCCATGTTCATTTAATAAAAGCTCATATCCCATTCCTTCTTCAATAGGATTAAGGTCAGTCCGTTGAACATTTTCAATAATTGCTAATTCCAAAGCAGTTTTATCATCTACATCGCGAATAATAACCGGTAATTGATTTAAATTAGCTTGTTGTGCAGCCCGCCATCTTCGTTCACCAGCAATTAATTGAAATTGATTAGGGTGAGTACGTGAAGGTCTAACAATAATGGGTTGAACAATCCCATGCTGGCGAATTGATTGCACTAAATCATCAAGTTCCGCATCGGTAAACTGACGTCTTGGATTATTTGGATTACGAGAAATAAATTCAATAGGAACAAACCTTTCAGAAGCGATAGGAGCAACACTTGGTTTTGACGTGAATTTGTCAAAACTTGCTGAATATGCAGGATTGCCGTTTAAGTTGATATCCCCAATCAATGCCGCTAACCCACGTCCTAGTCTTTTTTTTGATTGATCATCACTCATAATTTTTCTCTTTAACTTTTTACAATTATTTTTTACACTTTCTAAGCTGCAACTTGTCCTTGTTTTTCACGTTGAATAACTTCCGATGCTAACCGCAAATAGGCTTGGCTACCAGCACATTTGAGATCATAAAGTAATACTGGTTTGCCAAAAGAAGGAGCTTCAGATACACGTACATTACGTGGAATAACAGTACGATAAACTTTTTCTCCCATAAAAGAGCGAACATCTTCAACAACTTGATTTGAAAGATTATTCCGTCCATCATACATTGTTAAAACAATACCCTGAATTTCTAAAGATGTATTTAAAACAGACCGTACTTGTTTTACAGTTTCAAGTAATTGGCTTAAACCTTCAAGAGCTAAAAATTCACATTGCATTGGCACTAGAACAGAATTTGCAGCTCCCATAGCATTTAATGTCAAAAGATTAAGAGAAGGAGGACAATCAATTAAAATATAGTTAAATTTTGTGGTTATTTTGTCGTCATGACAAAGAGCCTTACGCAATCGTTGAATACGATCTTGTGAAGAAGCAATTTCCATTTCAATGCCTAATAAATCAAGTGTAGACGGGACAATATGCAGATTAGGCACAGCTGTATTCAAAGCAGCATCTGCAACTGAAACTCCAGAAACTAAAACATCATAAGATGATAAAGGACGACTATTACGATCTATTCCCAAAGCTGTACTTGCATTTCCTTGTGGATCAATATCCATAATAAGAATGTTTTTACCAACAGCAGCCAAAGCTGTTGCAAGATTAACTGTTGTTGTTGTTTTTCCTACCCCACCTTTTTGGTTTGCAATAGCGATAATTCGTGTTTCGCTCATTTTGCTTTACCCTTTTTACATGATCGAACATGAGAAATTTCTAAGATAACAGAATTTTCATCAATTTTACTTTCATGTTTTAGCAGATCAAAGTGCCAATTGGCAGTAGCATTTTTTATTTCTTTAACGTAATCCCTACCTTTTTGCAAAAGAGCAATTGTTTTTTGTGTTAACCAAGGTGACATAAAGTGTAAAAGAGTGTCTAATGAAGCTAAACCTCTTGCTGTTAAGATATCCGGTTTTTTTATTTTTTCATATACATCTTCGATTCTACAATGATGAACTGTTGCTGGAAGGTTAAGTTGTGCAATAACATTTCGTAAAAAAGCTGCTTTTTTTCCATTACTTTCAACTAAATCAATATGTCCACCTTTTTTCTCCTTGAGAAAAATAGCAATAACAATAGCAGGAAAACCTCCTCCTGATCCAAGATCACACCAATGTAAAAATTGACTTTTTAAAGGATAAATTTGTGCAGAATCTAAAATATGACGTGTCCATAAAATTGGTATTGTTGTAGCAGAGATCAAATTAATATGTATATTCCATTGAATTACTAAAGTTTCAAATTCTATTAAATGTTTTATCGTTTCACGTGAAACGGAGGGTATTATTTTTAAAGTATCTTGATATTTTTGTTCTGAAGAAATAATCATTAAGCTAATTTCGCTTTTTCACGTCGTTGGCGTTGAATATATGTAAGGATTAATGATAATGCTGCTGGTGTCATACCATCAATTTTCTGTGCATCAGCAATTGACCGCGGTGATATTTGTTGAATTTTTGCTTTTAACTCATTCGAAAGACCAGAAATTTCTTGAAAATTAAGAGAAGAAGGTATTTCTAAACGCTCATCTCGTTGAAGAGCTATAATATCTTGTGTTTGTCTTTCTAAATAGACCGCATACTGAGCTTCAATTTCCAAAGCTTCAGCTGTTTTAGCGTCAATTGAACGTAATTGTGGCCAAAAATGTGCAAGACGAGCTACACTCATATGAGGACGTGCTAAAAGATCATAAGCAGAACGTCTAATTCCATCATGATTTATTTGCAAGCCATGAATAGATGCTTCGTTAGGTGTTAAAAAAAGTTTTTGACACATTAAACGTGCTTGATCAAGAAGCTGTTGTTTTTGTTGATAACGAATCCAACGAATCTGGCTAACAATTCCCCATTTTTGGGCTAAAGGTGTTAAACGAGTATCCGCATTATCAGCTCGAAGTGATAAACGAAATTCAGCCCGTGATGTAAACATTCGATAAGGTTCACAAATCCCTCGTGAAACTAAATCATCTATCATAACACCTATATAAGCTGTAGAACGACTTAAAATAATTTCTTCCAAACCACCAACCTGACGAGCCGCATTTAAGCCAGCTAAAAGACCTTGAGCAGCTGCTTCTTCATAGCCTGTTGTACCATTAATTTGTCCGGCTAAAAATAAACCTGGCAAAGATTTTAATTCTAAAGTTTTGGAAAGTTGTCTAGGATCAACAAAGTCATATTCAATTGCATAGCCAGGTTGTAAAATTTCGACATTTTCTAGTCCTTCAATTGTTCTCAAAAAAGAGAATTGTATTTCTTCAGGAAGAGATGTGGAGATACCATTGGGATAAATCGTATCATTATCTAATCCTTCTGGCTCCAGAAAAATTTGATGTCCATCACGATCACCAAATTTGATAATTTTATCTTCAATCGAAGGACAATATCGTGGTCCTAATCCTTCAATAGCTCCAGAATATAATGCTGATTTATGAATATTCTCACGAATGATTTGATGCGTTTTTTCATTTGTTCGTGTTATTGCACATTCAATTTGAGGCTGCTCAATTTTCTCTGTTAATAAAGAAAACGGAATAGGTTCTTCATCAGCCTGTTGTTTAGGAAGTTTATTCCAAGAAATTGTTTTTTTGCTAAGACGAGCAGGTGTTCCTGTTTTTAATCGTCTAAGATGCACACCATAATTTTCCAGATGTTCAGCGAGTTGTATGCTTGCTCTCTCCCCCATGCGACCAGCAGGCCATATTTTATTACCAATATGGATAAGTCCACGTAAAAACGTGCCCGTTGTTAAAACAACTGCATTCGAAAGAATCTTTCCCTTTTTTTTTAAAAAGACACCTGATATATGATCATCTTTAACAATTAAATCAATAACTTCATCTTCAATAAGAATTAAATTATCTTGTTTCTGTAATAGTTGTTGAATTTTATTTTTATACAATTCTCTATCAGCTTGTGTACGTGGACCTCTCACTGCTGGTCCTTTTCGTCTATTAAGAAGCCTAAACTGAATTCCGGCAGCATCTGCAGCTTGCCCCATCAAACCATCTAAAGCATCTATTTCACGAACTAAATGTCCTTTTCCAAGTCCACCAATAGCTGGATTACATGACATCGTTCCAAGTGTTGATACTTGATATGTAACAAGTGCTGTCCTTGCTCCAACACGTGCTGAAGCTGAAGCTGCTTCACAACCAGCGTGTCCACCTCCTATAACAATGACATCATATGATTGCATTTAATTCATTCCATAAAGAATTGATTTTAAATCTCATATAAAAGAGAATGTATAAAATACATAATATTATATTATAAATCTGTCTATCAATAATTACAGAAAAATTAAAATGTTTCACGTGAATCATTATTTACCGACACAAAATCGCGAAAAAATAGTGTCAAGTAAATCTTCAATATCAATATCACCTGTAATTCGTCCAAGCGCATGACTTGCTCGACGGAGGTGTTCTGCGCGTAAACTTAAATCAAGAGAAAAAGAATTCAATGATGCATTAATTTCCTCAACAACCTCCTTCAATAATTGAAGTTGCCTTTTTCTTGCTGGAATAACATTTCCAATTTCAGTATTACGACGCAAACAAAATAATTCAATTTCTTTTATAAAATAATCAAAATTTAAGCCATTTAATGTCGAAAATTGTATTGGCCAGCGTGTTTTATCGCCTTCACAAAGATCGATTTTATTACCTACATGCCAAATCTCAGCTGAAGTCTTTGGTAAAAGAACTTCTTGAGGATTATTCATATCATAAACAAAAATAACTAAGTCAGCTTCTATAATGTTTTTTTTTGTAGTTTCTATTCCCAATAATTCTATCTTATTTTCTGTCTCTCTTAACCCAGCAGTATCGGTAAAAAAAACAGGCAAACCACCAAGTATCAATCTAACTTCTAAAGCATCACGTGTTGTTCCTTCTTCTTCTGATACAATAGCAATAGATCTTCCAGAAAGACGATTGATAATACTTGATTTTCCACAATTTGGAGCACCTACGATAGCAATTCTAATTCCATCATTTAAAATACTTGCACGCTCTCCTGCAGAAATATGTTCATATAGTGAATCTCGCAGTTTCTCTATATCTTGCCAAACCTTACCAGACACAGAATTAGGAATATCACTTTCATCAGAAAAGTCGAGCTCTGCTTCTATTAAAGCACGCGCTGTTATGAGTCTTTGGCGCCAATCACGATAAAGTTTTGTTAAAGTACCATTTGTTCCTATAATAGCTAAACGTCTTTGACTTTCCGTTTCTGCTTGAATTAAATCAGCAAGACTTTCTGCTTGAATTAAATCTAATTTACCTTCAACAAATGCTCGACGTGAAAATTCTCCCGCTTCTGCAAGACGACAGTTTTCAAAAGTAATTAATTCATCAAAAAAACGATTAACGACAGCTTTGCTTCCATGTAAATGAAATTCTGCACAGTCTTCTCCTGTAAAACTATGAGGTGCAGGAAAAAAAACTGTTAAAGCAGAATCTAAGAAACTTCCATCACGAGCAATAAGATCTCCATAATGCATCAATCGCGCTTTAGGCAAACAACCACAAAGTGTCTTAACAATATTCCTAACCTGAGGACCAGAAAGTCGAACAATTGCAACTCCTGAAGGCAACAACCCACTTGAGATAGCAAAGATTGTATCCACAGATTTAATCCTAATTCAAAACAAAAAAATTACGTATTCATTGAATCAAAAAATTCACTATTATTTTTTGTTTGTTTTAATTTATCTATTAAGAATTCAATAGCATCTGTTACACTCATAGGTGCTAATATACGACGAAGAACAAAAATCTTATGTAAATCTTGACGAGCTACTAAAAGTTCTTCTTTACGTGTCCCTGATTTTAGAATATCCATAGCTGGAAAAGTACGTTTATCAGCAACTTTACGATCAAGAACTATTTCTGAATTACCAGTTCCTTTAAACTCTTCAAATATAACTTCATCCATACGGCTTCCCGTATCTATTAAAGCTGTTGCTATAATAGTTAGAGATCCACCTTCTTCAATATTACGAGCTGCACCAAAAAAACGCTTAGGACGTTGTAAAGCATTCGCATCCACACCACCTGTTAAAACCTTTCCTGATGAAGGAACAACAGTATTATACGCACGTCCAAGACGTGTAATTGAATCAAGAAGAATAACGACATCACGTCCGTATTCAACTAATCTCTTAGCTTTTTCAATAACCATTTCGGCTACTTGTACGTGACGTATTGCTGGTTCATCAAAAGTAGAAGAAATAACTTCTCCTTTTACAGAACGTTGCATATCAGTAACTTCTTCTGGCCGCTCATCTATTAACAAAACAATAAGATAACATTCAGGATGATTTGTTGTAATAGAATGAGCAATATTTTGCAATAAAACTGTTTTTCCTGTTCGCGGTGGTGCAACAATCAAACCTCTTTGCCCTTTTCCTAAAGGAGATATCAAATCAATTACTCGCGATGACATATCTTTATCTGTAGGGTTTTGCACTTCCATCTGGAAACGTTCATTTGAATAAAGAGGAGTAAGATTATCAAAATGAATTTTATAACGAATTTTTTCAGGATCTTCAAAATTAATTGTATTAACTTTAAGAAGGGCAAAATAACGCTCTCCTTCTTTTGGCCCTCGTATCGGACCTTCAACGGTATCTCCTGTCTTTAATGAAAAATTTTGTATCTGTGTTGGTGAAAGATAAATATCATCTGGTCCTGGAAGATAATTAGCATCAGCCGATCGAAGAAATCCAAATCCATCTTGTAAAACTTCAACAACACCTTCACCTATAATTTCTACCTTTTGTAAGGTAAGTTTTTTCAAAATAGCAAACATTAATTCTTGTTTGCGCATTAATGAAGCATTTTCAACTTCTAATGTTTCAGCAAAAGAAACAAGTTCAACTGGATTTTTACTTTTGAGTTCTTGTAATTTCATTTCTTGCATAAAATATGCTCTTTGATTAATGGGGGAACTGTTTCTAGAATTTAAAAAGGAAAAGAATATTCCTATAGATAAGGATATCATATACTCAACTTTTTTAAACTGCAAGCATTACTCAATCATAAATATTAAAGAAAAAACAGATTTGTTCTCTGAAAGAGTTTTTTCATAAGTTATTTTAGGTAATATATCCTTTAGCCCTTTATAATAAGATCCTATTTAAGCTCAAATGAACTTAATAGTTAGAGTATATATCATTCATACCTTAATAAAAGCATATTGATTAGACGCTGGAATATATAATAAATAAATTTAAAATTTAAAAAGATTCTTCTTATTAAAACCTGTGTTTAGTGTGAATTATTATTTACACTTTATTTATCCTCAATTTTATCAACAAGGAAAAAGAAAAAATAACAATAATAAATAAACTTTTAAGAGTATTATCTTTGTTTTTTTCCACAGGGTGAATTTATTTATTATTTTTTTTGAATTTGTGCATAATTATAATAATTTTTATAAAAAAATTTAGTTTTCTAAAATTTATAAAATTTTATACACATTTATTAACAAGGGATTAAATTTTCTGTGGGTGAAAAAAAATTTTTCCATTTGTATATGATTTCTGATGCAACAGGAGAGACATTAATTTCTGCTGGAAGAGCTGTAGCATCGCAATATAAGATAAGGCAGGCTATAGAACATGTTTATCCAATGATTCGCAGTAAAATGCAGTTGCAGCGAGTTATTAATGAGATAAGAAAAAAACCAGGGATTGTTCTTTACACTATTATAGATAAAGAAATTAAACAGTTGATTGATGAGACTTGCGCAAAAATATCTATCCCTTGTGTTGATATATTAGATCCTATTTTTAATGTTTTTCAATCTTATATTGGAATACCTAAAAATTTACGTGTAAGTGCACAACATGAACTTAATGCAGATTATTTTCGTCGTATTAAGGCTTTAGATTTTACAATAGAGCATGATGATGGGCAATCTCCTAATAGTTTATTAGATGCGGATGTAATTCTTATAGGTATTTCAAGGACTTCTAAAACACCAACAAGTATTTACTTAGCAAATCGTGGAGTTAAAACCGCTAATATTCCTCTTATTCAAGGAATTGATTTACCAAAAACCATTTTTGAAGCAAGTAATGCTTTAATTGTTGGTTTTATTGCTTCAGCTGAAAGAATTTCACATATTCGTGAAAATAGAGATTTAGGAGATGATTTTTTTATAGAGAGTTATACTGATCGTATTAGTATAGCGGAAGAGCTTATTTATACAAAACGTATTTGTGAACGTTTTTCTTGGCCTATTATTGATGTTACAAGGCGTTCCATTGAAGAGACAGCCGCGGCTGTTCTTGAACTTTTATCACAATTTCGCGAAGGAAAAAAAGAAAAAAATGATAAAAAAATCATTAATATTAGCATCTCTTAGTCCTTATCGCGCCCAGCTATTAAAAAAAGCCGGTTTAAAATTTTCTGTTGAAGGAGCTTCTTTTGACGAAAGAGAAATAGAAAAAATAGCAAAAATAGAGAAACCTGAAAAACTCAGTTGCTTTCTTGCAAATATGAAAGCAAAAAATGTTTCTGATCGTTTTCCTAACACATTAGTAATTGGTTGTGATCAAGTCTTTGATTTTGAAGGTAAAATTCTTCATAAAGTAAAAAACGATCAGGAAGCACATCAACGTTTACTTATTTTGTCAGGAAAAAAACATATTCTTCATAGTGCCATTTCTTTAGTTCGAAATGGTGAAGAAATTTGGACTGAGGTTTTTAGTGCTTACATGATGGTACGTTCTCTTTCACCCAAATTTATTGAAAGTTATTTAGCACGTGTAGGAATAGATGTTTTAAGAAGTACAGGAATCTATCAGATTGAAGGAGAAGGAATCCGCCTTTTTGAAAAAATTGAAGGAGATTTTTTTACTATTGTTGGTTTACCTTTACTACCTTTATTAATAAAATTACGTCATTTAGGAATTATTGATGACTGATTGGGTAATGAATTATAAAAAGGGAATGTATCTACGTGCTTTTATTATTGATTATTTAATTTATCATTTTAAATTCATAGTTTTGAGCTCAAGTAATACAATTTGATAAATGAATAGATTGCACAAAAGTAATTTGGGTAAAATTCAAAAATTCTCCCTATATCTATAAAAAGAAGAAACTTTCATGAACGTGATGTTACTTTATTATATTAAGCAGGATGCTTTCCATTTAGTAACTTATAAAGATCAGATAGCTGCCGTTGTTGGTGTTGTTAATACAATATGATTTTTAGGAAAAAGCTTTACACCACAAATTACGATACTTATGTTTTTTTGCTAATCTTGATGATTTTTTTCCTAAATGCGTTGGGGAAATAACTCTCGTTTTTATATGGGTGGTGATTGTAAGTGCTATTCTGTATACTTTTAAAAAACATAAAATTGAACAAATTCTTTACTTGGTAGTATAAAACAACATACAGAGGGGATGGTTAAATGTTCTGGGACGTCGATAGCTTATGCCAAGTATTTGTAAAAATGAAAAAAATGTGATTTTTATAAAACTGAGCCAATAATATTAGCAACAGGTATTCTTTATATTTCATTAATAATATCTTTTATAACAGGTAAATAAAAATGGTTGATGGATTTAGAATGCTTTTACACTAAGTTGTTCCTTATTTAAAACAGTCGTTTGGAATGAAATCTTTGATAACAAAGAAAGAGCGGAAAGCGATTGTAGAAAGCGTGTGTGAAGATAAATTATGAAAATTATAGGACTAACTGGATCAATAGCAATGGGAAAATCAACAGCGGCTGATTTTTTTAAACAAGCAGGTGTTCCTGTTTTCAGTGCAGATGAAGCTGTACACAAACTTTACAGCAGTGAACTAACGGTGTCTCTTATAGAACGCGCTTTTCCTGGTGTTACTGAAAACAATCTGGTTAATCGTATGAAACTTTCTGACATTTTAGTCAACAACAGTAAAAAATTAAAGATTTTAGAAAAAATAATTCATCCTTTGGTACAAAAAAAAGAAGAGGAGTTTATTAACATAGCACGTCAGCAGAAAAAAAAATTAGTTGTTCTTGATATTCCTCTTCTTTTTGAAACAAAGAGTGAAAATCGTGTTAATAGCATAGTCGTTGTATCTTCTCCACCAGAAATACAAAAGGCACGTGCGATGAACAGACCGAATATGAACGAAGAAAAATTTTCAATTATTAATACTAGACAAGTATCTGATAAACAAAAACGAAAATGTGCTGATTTTGTTATTAATACGGGGAAAGATTTGGAAGATACTCGTCAACAAGTTTTACAGGTGATAAAAAGCCTATTAAAAGATGCTTCTAAAGAGAGTTAAAGAATGCGTGAGATTATTTTTGATACTGAAACAACAGGATTAAATAAAGAAAGTGATCGCATAATTGAAATAGGTTGTATAGAAATGATCAACCGTTATCTTACAGGACGCAGATTCCATGTTTATTTAAATCCACAAGGAGTTGTTATTCCTGATGAAGTTATCGCTATTCATGGATTAACCAATGAACACTTAAAAGATGAAAAAAATTTTGAAGATATTGTCGATGCGCTTTTGGATTTTATTGATAATGCAACAATCGTTGCTCATAATGCAAATTTTGATATCGGTTTTCTTAACGCAGAATTAGGACGGGTTAATAAACCTCTTGTCAGTAGTGATAATGTCATTGATACATTATCCATAGCACGACGCAGATTTCCTATGGGGCCTAACTCCCTTGATGTTTTATGTAAACGTTTTGGAATTGATAATAGTCATCGTGTACTTCATGGGGCTCTACTTGATGCAGAAATTCTTGCCGATGTATATATCGAGTTAATTGGTGGGAAACAAGGAATATTTAGTTTTGATAATTATGAAAATTTTGATGTTATGAATGTTCAAGATAGCAAAAATGTTTTTTATACAGTCAAAATGCGCTCCCAGGCTTTGCCTCAAAGATTAAGTAAACAGGAAAAAAATATGCATGCTAATTTAATCAAAAAGATAGGTGATAAGGCTTTGTGGAATCGCTTCGAAATCACTTAAATAAAAGCTGTTCTGCGTTTTTGTCAGAAAATTTCTCAAAAAATACGGCCGTTGTGGGGAGGGGAACACCACAACGGCCTCATCGCTACATTGTACCTCAGCTATCATAGGAGGAACAAAATAAAGCTATTATATCCTGTAACAGCAAAGAAAAGCTCTAGGTACTGAACATAAAATGCAACGATATCCTAAATCTATGACAATAAAAAATGGCTTTTTAGAGGCAAAACCAGTGAATTTTAAAATAGGATCAATAAAAACATAAAAGTATATTTTATTTGTATGAAAAGGGAGAGAGAAAATCGTTATGAAAGAAAATGATCACCTTTTTTTAGTTGATGGATCAGGCTATATTTTTCGTGCTTATCATGCTCTACCACCTTTAAAACGCAAAAAGGATGGGCTTCCTGTAGGAGCCGTAGCTGGTTTTTGTAATATGCTATGGAAATTACTCTGTGATGCTCGTAATACCGCTATTGGTATTGTCCCAACTCATATTGCTATCATTTTTGATTATTCATCTAACACTTTTCGTAAGCAAATTTATCCTCAATATAAAGCCAATCGGACAGCACCTCCAGAGGATCTTATTCCTCAGTTTGCACTAATTCGACAAGCAACAGAAGCTTTTAATTTACCTTGTATCGAAAAAGAAGGATTTGAAGCAGATGATTTAATTGCTACCTATGCGCAATTAGCGACACAGGTTGGAGCAAAAACAACTATTATTTCTTCTGATAAAGATTTGATGCAATTAGTAAACACGCATGTGTCTTTATATGACAGCATGAAAGATAAGCATATAGGTATCTCTGAAGTCATAGAAAAATGGGGTGTAATGCCTGAAAAAATGATTGATTTTCAGGCTTTAACTGGAGATCCAACAGATAATATACCAGGCATACCAGGTATTGGCCCCAAAATTGCAGCACAGTTATTAGATCAATTTGGTTCTCTTGATCTTTTACTACAACGTGTGACAGAAATTAAGCAAATAAAGCGGCGTGAAAATATCCAAGCTTATAGTGAGCAAGCAAAAATTTCTCGTGAACTAGTTAAACTTAAAAAAGATGTTCCTATAGATAAAAATTTAGATCATTTTGTTTTGGAACCACAGAACGGTCCGCGTTTGATCGCTTTTTTGAAAGCTATGGAGTTTACAGCACTAACACGTCGTGTAGCAAAAGAGACATCATGTAATGCTGCGGTTATTGATGCGTTAGAGATAGATATTGAGTGGAAAAAAATTACGTGCGAGCCTGATTTGAGAGCCAAGGAAGATGATACAGCCTTATTTCACGACTTTTCTGATAATTCTCCACAGAATTTAGCACAAAAACGCAAAGATCAAGTTCTCATTCAAAAAATTGTAAGAGGTGCTTATAAGACTATTCTTGATGAGGAAACTTTAAAAGAATGGCTGCTAGAAGCAAAAGAACAAGGTTATTTTTCTTTTGATACTGAAACAACTTCTCTCGATCCTATGCAGGCAAAACTTATTGGTTTTTCATTGGCCTTACAGCCTGGGAAAGCAGCCTATATTCCGCTTGAACATGTTGCAGGAGAGGATGATCTTTGGGGAGATAGGCGTATTGTTCAACAAATTGAGACACAAAAAGCTTTAGCACTTTTAAAGCCTATACTGGAAAACCAAGCCATATTAAAAATTGGCCAAAATATAAAATATGACTGGTTAGTGATGAAACAATACAATATTGTAATGCGTTCTTTTGACGATACAATGCTTTTATCTTATGCTTTAGAGGCTGGAATTTCAACACATGGTATGGATATTTTATCTGAACGTTGGCTTGGGCATAAATCGATCACCTATAAAGATTTGACTTATAATGGAAGAAAAGTAAACTCTTTTGCCCAAATAGATTTGAAACAAGCAACTCTATATGCAGCAGAAGATGCTGATATAACGCTTCGTCTATGGCAAGTATTAAAACCACAGCTTGTTGCGCAAAGGATGACAAAAATTTATGAACGTCTTGATCGTCCATTAATAGAAATTCTCGCAAGAATGGAAGAACGTGGAATTCTTGTTGATCGACAGATTTTATCACGCCTTTCAGGAGAGTTGGCACAGGCTGCTTTAAATTTAGAAGAGGAAATTTATCAGCTCGTTGGTGAAAAGTTTAATATTGCTTCACCAAAGCAACTAGGAGATATCCTTTTTGGTAAAATAGGCTTACCTGGTGGTTCTAAGACGAAAAATGGCCAATGGTCAACATCAGCACAAACTTTAGAAGAGTTAGCTGCTGAAGGCCATATTTTACCAAGAAAAATTGTTAATTGGCGTCAACTTACAAAACTAAAATCTACCTATACAGATGCTTTACCTTCTTATATTTTGCCTAAAACTGGTCGTGTTCACACAAATTATTCTCTAGCAA
This sequence comes from Bartonella sp. AR 15-3, assembly GCF_002022445.1. Taxonomy (GTDB): domain Bacteria; phylum Pseudomonadota; class Alphaproteobacteria; order Rhizobiales; family Rhizobiaceae; genus Bartonella. The sequence continues at coordinate 1,480,090 of NZ_MUYE01000001.1, forward strand.
CAACATCGACAGGACGATTGTCATCATCAGAACCTAATCTGCAGAATATTCCAGTACGAACTGCTGAGGGACGAAAAATCCGGACAGCTTTTATTGCTTCAAAAGGATATTTACTGTTATCAGCTGATTATAGTCAGATTGAATTACGTGTCCTTGCACATTTTGCTGATATAACGGCATTAAAAGAAGCATTTGCACAAGGTCAGGATATTCATGCTATGACTGCAGCTCAAATGTTTGGAGTTGCGGTTGAAGGAATGTCATCAGAGATACGTCGGCGTGCAAAAGCCATTAATTTTGGTATTATTTATGGAATTTCGCCCTTTGGATTAGCGAACCAATTAGGAATTTCGCGCAAGGAAGCTAGCCATTATATTCAGCTATATTTTGAAAGATTTCCGGGAATAAAGGATTATATGGAAAAAACAAAAATGTTTGCACGTCATCATGGTTATGTAGAGACCATTTTTGGACGTCGTATCCACTGTCCTGAAATAAAAGCAGTTAATCCACAAGTTCGTGCCTTTAATGAGCGAGCTGCTATCAATGCACCAATCCAGGGATCAGCAGCAGACATTATTCGTCGTGCTATGATTCAAATGGAAAATGCTTTAGAAAAAGAAAAATTATCAGCTAAAATGTTATTACAAGTACATGACGAGCTCATTTTCGAAGTACCTAAATCCGAAAGTACAAAAACTGCGATTCTCGTTAGAAAAGTTATGGAAAATGCTACAATGCCTGCATTATCTTTATCTGTACCGCTTGAAGTAAAAGTTATAACAGCTCAAAATTGGGACGAAGCACATTAATTTGTTTCATTTATTTTATGTTTAAGAGTAGCCATTGCTTTTGAAAGGTTAAGATATGCTTTGATAGGCAAGTGATCAGAGGCAATACGCGCGAGTGGTGAATAATGGTTTTCAACATTTATTATTAATTGATGAGGAAAAGCAAAAATTCTATCAAGAGCTAAAAAAGGAAAGGGAGAAGGAAAGCTTGGTACGCTACCAAATGTGATATCAAAGTAAGGGAAAAAAAAGTTTAATGATGAACTTTTACCTTTACGCCATTCATTTAAGTCACCAACAAGAAGTGTAGGCATAACAGAATATTTTTTAAGAAGTGCAAGAAGCATTTTTACTTGCTTATTACGAGAATGGCGGAACAAACCAAAGTGGGCTGCTATAACACGAATAAAACCTGATTTCATTTTTAATTCTACAATTATAGCACCACGGGGTTCAAAACCAGGTAAAGTGATTTGTGAGATATTATGTATACGTCCTTGGCGCAAAAAAAGAGCATTGCCGTGCCAGCCATGGCCGTTTGGTGACATAGTTTTTAGAGGGACTGGAATTAATCCTGTTTCAGCTTTTAAGAGTTGAAGATCAATCAAACCTGTGCGTTTTCCAAAACGCCTATCCGCTTCTTGAAGAGCAAGAATGTCTGCTTGTAATTCAGTAATAACACGTACAATACGAACAGGATTAAAAATTTTATCAACACCAACACATTTATGGATATTATAAGAGGCTACAGTAAGATCATAGCTATCATTACGATTGGTTACATTTTTATGATAACCAGAGTGATTATAAGTTGTCCTTAGTGAAGGATTATGAAATTTTTTCTGGATCAATATAAAAAGCCAATAAAATTCTAGTTTTTTGTTATTTTCTAATATTTAATCATGTTAATGTGTTTAAAGACAGCATTTAGTATTAAAGATAAAAAGCCTTGCTTTCCAAAGAAAGCAAGGCTTCTAAATTAAATAGTTCTATTAATCGCGGTTTGAACCAAGAAATTGCAACAAAAAAACAAACATATTAATGAAATCAAGATAAAGATTTAGCGCACCCATTATAATTTTACGGCCGCGAGTATCATATCCGTCTCCTTCATAATACATCAACTTTATGTTTTGTGTATTGTAAGCTGTTAAACCAGCAAAAACGAGAACACCAATCACAGAGATCGCAAATTGCAAGGCACTTGATGCAAGAAAAATGTTCACAATTGCAGCAAGCATTAAACCAACTAGACCCATAAACAAAAATGACCCTACAGCGGTGAGATCACGTTTTGTAGTATAACCGTATAGTGATAAAGAACCAAAAGCAGCAGAAGTAATAACAAATGTCTGTACGATACTTTCTGACGTATAACGCAGAATAATCGACGATAGCGAGAGTCCTACGAGAGTAGCGTAAGCAAAAAAGAGGCTCCGCGCCACACCAGTACTAAGCGCATTAATTTTAAAACTGAGAAATAATACAGCTACGAGCGGTGCAAACATAATAACATAAGAAAACGGTGACATATAAAACGTCACACCAAATGATGTTAAATAAACACTTCCATTAATTTGAGCTGCAGCTTGACTCATATTTGTTGTTGTAGCTAATGAGGCAATCGCGTAAGCGGCAACAGCTGTAACAAGCAAACCAATGGCCATTGTGTTATAGACGCCTAGCATGTAATTGCGCAAGCCTTGATCAATTGATGCATCGGCATGAGAAACAGATGCCGAACGTAAATTTTTAAAATCAGCCATAATATAAGTCCTTTAGCATATTTTCTGCAAGGCACTTAAGTTAAAAGAAGCTTACACTCCTTTATGCTCTACAATATAAGCCTTTATTTATAAGGCAAATATAAATACTCTTAAGACCCTAACAGAATTCTAGCACACTTCTCTCTATTATGGGGATTTATTTGAAAATTACAAGAGTTTTTTGTTGGAAATAAAGTTTAAAATTAGTAGTGAAAGGTTATTTTTTTCTAAATTATTAAAATGAAGTGTAATGTGCTTGATGTAAAAAACGGTATCATGACAATAATACAGATTTTGTCAGTTTTAATGGTTAAAGAAAAATAAAATGGATACTCAAAGAAATATAATATGGTTGATGTTTTCTATACACTTGTAAAATGAAAAAAGTGAATACACTGCGCTTCATAAGAGGCAAGAACGCTTTTGAATTCTTTTTCTTTTGAGTAAGCTCTATTAATTTTTTATAATTAGTTATAAAGATGATTTCTGTGAGCGTTAATCTTTAGTTTTAGAATTTGTAAATAGTTTTTATCTATATCCTAGAATCATAAAAAACTTAACAGATTTAGGAGAAAGTATGACCTTTCTATTTACTTCTGTTTATGCACTAACACTGAAAAACACTTTTTTCTCACGTTGTTATAGTCCCATAGAAAAAAGTCAGAAACTAATAATGTAGAATTTGAAAAAATCTGATTTTCTTTATTCAAGAGGTGTGTTGTTAGAATAACATTTTTTTTTAGTCCGTATACAAAATTCGTCAATTAAAACAGCAACAACACCAAGCGTGATAAAAGCATCAGCAAGGTTGAAAACAGCAAAAGAAAAGATATCACTAATATGAAATAGTAGGTAATCTATGACATAATGAAAACGAATGCGGTCAATGAGATTACCAACCGCTCCACCAATGATAAAGGTAATACCAAAATGCGATAAAAATTTGTCATTTTCAGTATTTTTCCACAACCATAAAAGAAAAACAATAATAAGGAGCGTAAGAGCAACAATCCCCCAATGAGGATACGAAGAAAGAAATGAAAATGCAATGCCAGAATTTCGGACATGATAGAGAGAAATAAAAGAAAAAATCGGTATTTCTTCTCCTAATTGTAGGGTATGTATAATCCAATATTTGATTGCCTGATCAAATCCTACTGTAAAGATTAAGGTGAAAAAAAGAAAGAGCAATGACTTGCGTGTCATTTTTGATCCTTGCATGATTCAAAAGTTAAGTAAGAACGGCGAATTTCATAGAGCATAATAGCTGTTGCTACTGCTAAATTAAGTGAATCTGCATGTCCACATTGTGGGATACGCGCAAGATTATTACAGTGATTTACGAGAACATCCGATAAACCTTGTTGTTCATTTCCCATTAAAAGTATAATCGGACCATTTTTAAAATCAATTGTGCGGTAATCGACAGGTCCTTTAAGGTGCGTACCAACAATCATACCTCTAAAATGGGTAGACCAATTTAGAAAAGTACTTTCATTACAACGATAAAGTGGGATGGAAAATATAGATCCCATTGTTGCACGTACTGTTTCTGGTGAAAAAGGATCTGTTGTTTCTCCAATCAAAACAATTCCTTTTACTCCTGCTGCGTCAGCAGTACGGATGATAGTTCCAAGATTTCCAGGATCACGCACACGATCAAGTGCGATATAGACATCATCGACTCGTCTGATTATTTTTTCAATAGAGTGCCATTGTTGCTTAAAAATACCAACAACTGTTTGCGGATTGTCACGGTGGGTAATGGATTCTAGAACCTTTTGTGAGACTTTAATTACAGAACCACCATTGGCTATAGTGTTTGCAGCGGTGTTTTCAATGATGGAATTACGCAGTGAATTTCTAGAAACGATAAGTGTGTGAATTGTCCAACCAAGATTGAAAGCATCAATGACTAGTTTTAGTCCTTCTGCCATGAAAATACCTTCTCGATTGCGATTTTTCTTTTTGTTTAGCGCTTTAAGATCTTTAATGATAGGATTGCTAAGGGATGTAATTTCTTTAACTTTGCCGATTTTTTGTTTACACATGTTTAAGCAATCCAACGGCTAAAAAGAGAAGTAGAAAGAGCACGTCCAGCCGATTCTTCACGCAAAATCAATTCTCCTGATTCTATTGTACCACCAAGATTTGTAAATGCATCACGCATTAAAGTATGAAATGTATAAAAGGAAGCACGAATAGAATAAACTGTGAGAACGACGGCAAGTGGTTTGTTCGATAAAAGTTTGCGGCAGTTTTTAATCATGGTTGGTAAGTGATCAAACAATTGCCAAATTTCGTTATGAGGTCCGCGTCCATAAACAGGAGGATCGAGAAGAATCAAATCATAGCTTTTTTGACGGCGTAATTCACGTTCAACAAATTTTATTGCATCGTCGCATATCCAACGAATGGGACGATTTAATAATCCTGCTTTTTCTTGATTAGCTTTCGCCCAGATTATAGCCTTTTTGGAAGCATCAACATGGGTAACAATTGCACCTGAACGTGCCCCAATTAGAGAAGCAATGCCTGTATAGCCAAAGAGATTTAACAATTTGACAGGACGGTTTGTTTTAATAATTTGTTCTTCTAGTGAACGCCAATGAGCATCTTGTTCAGGAAAAACACCTACATGGCGAAAGGAAGTAAAACGTCCCAGAAAAGATAAACCATTCCAAGAAAGTGGCCATGTTTCACCAAGAGGCTTTTTAGGAAAATACCAGCGACCAATCCCTTCTTCATCTCGATTACCTGTAAAAATTGCATCGACATTAGCCCAATTTTTTTGTGATAAAGCTGGTTGCCATAGCGCTTGATTTTCTGGTCGAATAATACGGTAGGAACCATAACGCTCTAGTTTTTTTCGATTACCAGAATCAATTAAAGCATAATCTGTGCTCGTTTTTGTTTCTAAAATAAAAGGTAATTTCTCTCGTGGGTATACTTTACTAGAGAGTGGTTGGAAACATTGTGCATGCATATTAAGTGTCGTAATATATTATTCTAAAAAGGGATTATTTTAAATATTCGCTAAAATCCTTACGAGGTTAAGAGCTATAAGTTAATTAAACTATGTATAGGAAACAAGAGAAAATATCTTTAGATTTATTATCTTTCGGGCACTATAGAGGAAATTTTCCTAGAGTGCCGTTATATTAGATTTATTAGCAATTGATATTTTTAATTTTTCTATCTCAGTTTTGCTTTCTTTTAAGGCTTTGCGGTTTTTATGTTGTGCAAACCAATTGATTATACTACTCAACAAAATACCAAAACAAAAAAAAATAAAAAGCCAAACAAAAAGAGGGGCTTGATAAGTAAAATATTCAGAGTTGTTTTGAAAAGGATAAAGAGTTAGTATAACGATTTGGCGATTAGCAACGATGAAGCTGATTAAGAAAGCTGTAATAGGCACCAAAATAACCGCGAAGAGAAAGCGTTTAATGATCATGGATTTACTCATTTATTAAGCCGGTCGCGTAAATCTTTACCTGTTTTGAAAAAAGGGACCCATTTCTCTTCAACCATAACAGCTTCACCTGTTCGTGGATTGCGGCCATTGCGGGCTGAACGTGCTTTTATAGAAAAAGCACCGAAACCGCGGAGTTCAACACGTTGACCATTGGCAAGAGCTGCTGAAATTTCTTCAAAAATAGCACTTACAACATTTTCTGCATCGCGTTGCATAAGATGCGGATTATGACGAGCAATGATTTGTACAAGTTTCGATTTAACCAAAATAGCCTCTCTTTCATATTCATACGAAAAAAGATTTTTTGTTGCAATTGTGTGTTTCATATATGCACGTTACATATATAGAATATGCATATTCCAATATATAAATTATTAAAAGTAAAATAAAGCTAGTAAAAGGAAGATTGCAATAAATAAAATTTAAAATATGTCTTATAAAAACTCTATAAATAAAAAAACGAAATATCTGAGAAATTAAAAACATGACTGTGCATGATCAATATGAATTTTTTTCGATAGAATCACCTTTTAGCAATATTTTAAAAAAAACATATTTTCATTCCCATCAAGTTCGCTTGCTAAAAATTTTTTTACCACTTCTTGCATTGATTATAGCGTTAATTTTTTGCTGGTTTACATTTTTTTCTATTTTTGTTTCTTTTGATAAGGTCCTTTTGAATCATGAAGAAGAGGAAATAGCACAATTAACAATGCTTAATCCGAGATTAGAAGGCTATACAAATTTTCATAAGCCTTACAAGATTAAAGCAGAAAAAGCGTTTCAAGATCGTAAGTCTTCTGGAATTATTGGATTAAAGAATATTACAGCTGAAGTGCCTACAGAAGGACGGGGGCAAATTTTTATTGATGCACAAGGAGGAATTTATGACAATATTAAGAGTCATTTAAAATTGGATGAACCTTTTACGGTTACAACGCAAGATGGAATAATTGCAAAATTTACAACTGCAAAGATTGATTTATCTAAAAGTCAATTTAATACAGATCAACCTGTAAATATTCAAAGTGCGGGTTTTCATCTTATGGCGAATGCTCTGCAAATTTATGGGAAAGAGCAAGTTATGTATTTTCAAAAAGGAGTACGTATTGTTCTTGATCAGAAGGAAAAATAACAGAAGGAATTTGGAGTAGTGTTTATAGAAGGCATATGTAGGTTTATACGAGAAAAAAGATCAAGAATGAAGGCAAAAAAATCGTGTAAAGAGCGAGTGAGTATTTTAGCTTTAAGTTTGGCTATATTAGGATCAATTAATGGATATGCTGCAGTAACTCATTTCGGATTTGATGGGTTAAATGGAAAAGAGCCAATGGAACTTTACGCAGATTCTTTAGAAATACGTGATAAAGAAGGCATTGCTATTTTAAATGGCAATGTTTCAGTGATGCAGGGCGAGCGACTTTTACAAACGTCAAAATTAGCTATTTATTATAATAAAGCACATATAACAGGTGGTATAAATCAGTTGAGAACACAATCAATTTTTCCTGAAAAGATTGGTTCAACAGATATTAAAAAAGTAGAAGCTTTAGGTGAAGTTTATATCAAAGTAGCAACACAAACTGCTAAGGGTGATAAAGCTATTTTTGATGGACAATCGAATATGATAATCTTAACAGGTAATAATGTTGTGTTAACCGATGGTGATAATGTGGCTGAAGGGTGCATATTAACAGCTAATATGAAAACAGGAAAAGCTTCTCTTGAAGGATGTAAGGAGCCTGGAAAGAAGAATCGTGTTTCGATTATTTTAGAAGCAAGCTCAAAGAATGGTCGTTAAGATTTCATGTTTGGAATCAAAAGAGAAAAGCAAATAATTGAACATAACCTTATGAGTAAGGCTTTGAAAAAAAACTCAAATAGGACTTTAGTTGCTCATAATTTAATTAAAGTTTATCGAGGAAGACAGGTTGTTAATTGTGTTTCTTTTAATATTTGTGCTGGAGAGATTGTCGGCATTTTAGGTCCTAATGGTGCTGGAAAAACGACCTGTTTTTATATGGTTACAGGTTTAGTTAAATCGGATGGTGGTTCAATCGAGATTGATGGGTTTGACATTACCCATTTGCCAATGTATCGGCGTGCTCGTTTAGGGATTGGATATTTACCGCAAGAAGCTTCAATTTTTCGTGGTCTTTCAGTAGAAAATAATATTAAAGCTGTTCTGGAATTAATTCAAAAAGATCGCTTGAAACGCTGTGAAGAGTTGGATGCGCTTTTGCATGAATTTAAAATTGATCATTTACGCAAAATGCCAGCTCTTTCTTTATCGGGAGGTGAACGCAGGCGTCTTGAAATTGCGCGTGCTTTAGCTTCTAGCCCTAATTTTATGTTACTTGATGAACCATTCGCAGGAATTGATCCCATCGCGATTTCTGATATTAAACAGCTTGTTCGTCATTTAACTCAACGTGGTATCGGCGTTTTAGTAACGGATCATAATGTGCGCGAAACATTGGAGCTTGTTGATCGTGCTTATGTTATTCACGCAGGAGAAGTGTTAGTTCACGGTTGCCCGAACGACATTATCAATAATGCTGATGTTCGTGAAATTTATTTGGGAAATCAGTTTTCTCTTTAGTTTCTTCGTTTCTAAAGAATATTCAAGTTTAAAAATCTTACAATAAATACAATTTTTTATCGTAGTCAATAGCGTTTATTGATTTTAAAGGGGGCTTTATTCTGTTTTAATATAAGCAATATAAATGTATATTTTTGTAAGAAATCATGATGCTATCGTTAAAACATTCAAATTAATAAAAGTATTGTTGTATAAAGTATAAGTGTTTTATAAGGATTATAACAATAGCCTAGTTCATTATAAACTTTTTAAACTTAACGAAAGAATCATAGCTCATTTTTGACGTTTTTTATTTAGAGCGTACCTGATAATCTTTAAAGGCTAAAAATTTAATTTTTGGTGCTCTTTCTGCTTCATAATTTAACGAAAAATGATTTTCTGCTAAAAAAACTGGATCATTGTCCAAATCATATGCAACAACGGATTGATGACAAGCAAGAAAATTTTTAAGTTCTTCTTTATTTTCTGCAGAAATCCAACGACATATGTTAAAGCGCGATGCTTCAAAGCTTACAGGTAGAGAATATTCTGCTTTAAGCCGTTCTGTCAAAACATCAATTTGCAAAGCACCAATTACACCAATGAGAGCAGGCGAACCATCATAAGGGATAAATAATTGTACTACTCCTTCTTCAGCCATTTGTTGCAAAGCTTCTTTTAGTTTTTTTGCTTTTATAGGATCGCTTAAATGGACACGACGTAAAATTTCTGGTGCAAAATTTGGTACACCTTTAAAGAGAATATCTTCTCCTTCAGTCAAAGTATCTCCAATACGCAAAGTTCCGTGGTTAGGAATACCTACTATATCACCAGCATACACTTGATCAGCAATTTGGCGTGAACGAGCAAAGAAAAACTGCGGTGCTGAGAGTGTCATTGATTTTCCTGTCCGTACTAATTTCGTTTTCATACCGCGTTCAAGTGTTCCTGAACACACCCGCAAAAATGCAATACGATCACGATGATTGGGATCCATATTAGCTTGAATTTTAAAGACAAAACCGGTCATTTTGGCTTCAGTAGCCACTACGTTGCGTTGATCGGCTACCTGATCACGAGGACTTAGACCAAAATCAACTAATGCATTAATCAAATCACGAACACCAAAATTTCGTAAAGCTGAGCCGAAATAAACAGGTGTCATATGCCCTTCACAGAAAGCTTGAAGATTAAATTTTTTACAAGCACTGCGAGCAAGCTCTACTCCTTCAACAAAGAGTGCCTGCTGATTTTCAGGAAGTAAATTTGCGACTTCACGAAGATCAGAAATCGTTTGTGAAATAACCTCATGGTCTTGTTGGCGAAAACAATTATGATGAAGATCAAAAGTGCCAACAAAATTCTTTCCTATACCAATAGGCCAAGTAATTGGAGCAGTATCAAGTGCAAGTTTTTCTTCAATTTCATCTAAAATTTCTAAGGGATCACGCGCTTCTCGGTCCATTTTGTTAACAAAAGTAACAATAGGAATATCGCGCAGTCGGCATACTTCAAACAGTTTGAGTGTTCTCGGTTCAATTCCGCGTGCCCCATCGAGTACCATAATTGCACTATCAACAGCTGTTAAAGTACGATATGTATCATCCGAAAAATCTTCATGACCTGGGGTATCTAACAAATTAAAAATATGATTTTGATATTCAAATGTCATTACTGATGTGACAACAGAAATACCACGGTCACGTTCAATGTTCATCCAATCAGAACGGGTTTGAATACGGTCTTTTTTTGCTTTCACCTCACCAGCCAGCTGAATAGCACCGCCAAATAATAACAGCTTTTCTGTTAGGGTTGTCTTTCCCGCATCAGGATGCGCAATGATCGCAAATGTACGCCGTCGTTTTACTTCTTGCACTCTACGTTCCATTATTCCTCCACCGATCGTGCGAGTGCTGCAACAATGAGTGCGCGTGTCTCATCAACTCCATACAGCGCTATAAATGATCCAAACCGTGGTCCTCGTTCCTGTCCTAAAAGTACTTCATAAAGCATTTGAAAAAATAAACTTGAAACACCAGGTCCCCCTTCTGGACCTTTTTTGTTATGATCTTGATAACGTTCCGTCAAGCGTGCGATATCAAGAAGTGCATTTTGAATGGTATTTCCATCAACAGTTTTTGACAAACTAGCCAATTTTGCATCAATTTGAATCAATATTGAGCGTTCATTTTCATCAGGTATACGAAATTTTTTGTTTGGTTTTACGAAAATATCAAAATATTTAAGAGCAAACTCTACTAACTGGTCAAGCATTGGATATATTTGCGCGTTAGCTTCTTTAGCATAACGAGAAATAAATCCCCAAAGAACTTCTTTATTTTCAGCATTAGAAGCACTGACCAAATTTAACAGCATAGCAAAAGAAACAGGTAAATTGACCTTAGGAGGACGCCCATGATGAATATGCCATACGGGATTATTAAGGCGCTCTTTCCATTGCTGATGCTCATAAGCTGAAAGATGTGCATAATATTCATCAACAGCTTTTGGAATAACATCAAAATAAAGCCGTTTTGCTGTTTTTGGTTTTAAAAACATATAGAGTCCTAAACTTTCTGTTGGTGCATAAGTTAACCACTCATCGATAGTCAAACCATTTCCTTTAGATTTAGAAATTTTCTGTCCCTTATCATCCAAGAAAAGCTCATAGTTAAATCCCTCAGGAGGCTTTCCACCAAGAATTTTGCAAATTTTAGAAGAAAGATTTGTTGAATCAATAAGATCTTTTCCCGCCATTTCATAATCAATTCCAAGTGCAGTCCAGCGCATTGCCCAATCCACTTTCCACTGACACTTAACTTTTCCACCTGTAATTTCTGTTTCAATGGCATCACCTGTTTCAGGTTCGATATAGGTCATAGTTCCTTTCTCAACATTTCGAGCAATCATGGGGACCTGTAATACTTTTCCAGAAAGTGGAGAAATAGGTAAAAAAAGTGAATAAGTTGCCCGCCGCTCCTCACCCAATGTTGGTAGAATAATTTCCATAACCTTATCATAATAGGAAAGTATTCTTAAAAGTATTTCATCAAAACGGCCTGAATTATAATAATCAGTAGCACTAGCAAATTCATAATCGAAACCGAAACGATCAAGGAAAGTACGTAAGCGTGCATTATTAGCAGCTCCAAAAGAAGGATATACATCTCCGAAAGGATCAGGAACGCGGCTAAGCGGTTGACCAAGATAGTCTTCCATTTTTTTTCGATTAGGCACGTTATCAGGAACTTTGCGCAAACCATCCATATCATCAGAAAAACAAAGAAGTTTTGTTTTAATTTTGTTTTTGGTAAGAATATGAAACGCATGACGCACCATAGTTGTACGTACAACTTCTCCAAAAGTTCCAATATGCGGTAAACCAGAAGGTCCATAACCTGTTTCAAATAAAATATGCTCTGGATGGCCGGTTTTTTCATAACGCTTAATAAGCTTACGCGCTTCTTCAAACGGCCAAGCTTTTGATTGAGCTGCTGAATCTATTAATTCAAGTGGAAGGTTATAGGTACCATACGGATTATCCATCATCTTTGTCCTAAAAATTAATTACTTAATAACAAGGTGTATGATTGTTAAACTTTTTCGTCAATAATAGTCATTTAAAAGCAGCAAAAATCACCAACTTATCAGAATAAAGTTATTTTTTGCTTTGGCGACCTTCAACAATCACATTTCCTTTATAAAGTTTTAGTGTTACTTCTCCTTCAACATTTTCTTGAGATAAATCAATAGCTGCTTGTAACATTTTACGCTCAGGTGAAAAAAAACGTAATAAATAAGTTTCGCATAACGTGGTATTAATTCATCTTTTAAGTGAGTTGCACCACGATCCAGTATTAAGGATTCTATTGCTCGATGAACTATTAAAAGAACAGTTCTTCCTAGTGTTTCATAGATACCACGTGATTTCATACCTACAAAGCGATTTTCTACTAAATTTAACCGGCCAAATACCATTTTCACGCCCATAACTATTTAATTGATCTAACAAATCAGCAAGAGATAAAACTTCCCCATTAATTGAAATAGCATCTCTTTTTTTAAAATCGTGATTATGATTGCTTGATCTGGTGCAACTTCTGGTGAAAGAGTGTGCATATGACATATTCAGAAGCAGAAACTGCTGGATCTTCTAAAATCTTTCTTTCCGATGATGAGTGCAATAAATTTACATACACTAAAAAGACGCTTCACCTTGTTTATCTTGCTCTAATAGAATTTGATGCGTATGTGCAAATTCAATTAAATCTGTTCGACTTTTCAAGTTCCAATCACGCCAAGGAGCAATAGTTTTAATATCAAGATTAAGAGCATAAGCAGAAAATTCGAAACGTACTTGATCATTGCCTTTCCCGTTGCTCCATGAGCGATAGCGTCTACATTGGTTTTTTGGGCAATTTCAACAAGACGTTTTGAAATAAGTAGACGAGCAATCGACGTTCCTAAAAGATAAACTCCTTCATAAACCGCATTTACTCGAAATATCGGGAACACAAAATCACGTACAAATTCTTCCTGTAAATTTTCAATATAAATTTATTTTCTTTAACACCAAACATTTCGGTTTTACGACTTGCAAGTTCTAGTTCCTCTCCTTGACCTAAATCTGCCGTAAAAGTTACAATTTTAGCCTCTAGTTTACTTTGAACCATTTGAGAATGATTGATGTGTCTAATCCTCCTGAATAAGCTAAAACAACTTTTTAAAGCAACATAAAAAAGATGCAAAAAAATGAAAAAGTGTAAAGAAAAAGTCTATAGAAGATATAAGTCACGACCACTTATTTTAAAGCATAAAAGAAATTAGTGTGTCATTTTTACTCGAGAATAGTTTATTCTTGCACAATTTAGCTATAGTGATGTTAATTTTTGTTCTTATTCCAGAACATGATATTATTTTCTCAGTGGAGCTTGTTATTACATAAGGTAAATAAACTGAAATGGTATGCGCTTTCGCAAATGCAATAGGTTGTTTTACTATCGAAGTTATTGCTGCAGTTACGGCTTATCAGCATTTTTCACATCACTATGCGCTTTTATGGCTCACTTTTCAAATCTTGCGTTAACACTCAATATTTTATCTAGAAGAAACATTTTCAGAACGCCATAATCTTAAATGCAACTACTTAACCGATATTGCAATAAATCTCTTAAATCCTAAAGTTATTTTTTTATAGAAACTTTCTTGCCACAATTTATCAATGTTGATGATCCTATGGTTACACAAAAATTTCTTATTTAGGGAATTTCTTAATATTCCTATTTCTTTTCCCATTATAATTTCTATAGTTTTTGTGACAAATAAACTTTTTAAAAATTTTCTGCACAATCCTTTTGGCGTTTGTTTTCTTGATTGATTGTAGGAATTTTACCAGTTTTGTTCTACTCTTAATCTTATCTGAAAAAATTGAATCTATTCATTATTAGTGATGTTTTCAAGTCGCATACGTTCAGATTTACATAAACGCTTTGAAGCTGATTTAAGCTGCCCACATGCCGCCAAAATATCACGTCCACGTGGCATACGAATAGGTGAAGCATAACCTGCTTTATTAATGAGATCCGCAAAACGTTCAATCTGTTCCCAATCAGAACATTGATAATTACTTCCAGGCCATGGATTAAAAGGAATCAGATTTATTTTAGCAGGAATACCTTTAAGCAATTGAATTAATTTTTTCGCATCATCTAAACTATCATTAACATTTTTCAGCATAACATATTCAAATGTAATTCTCTTAGCATTCGAAAGGCCAGGATAATTACGGCAAGCTTCCATTAACAAAGCAAGAGGATATTTTTTATTAATTGGAACAAGTATATCTCGCAATGTATCATGCACTGCATGAAGCGAAATCGCTAACATAACACCAATTTCTTTTCCTGTCCGTATAATTCCAGGAATCACTCCACTGGTTGAAAGGGTAATTCGACGTTTCGACAAAGAAAATCCATTACCATCAGAAGCAATTAATAAAGCTTTTTTAACTGCTTCAAAATTATAAAGCGGTTCTCCCATGCCCATCATAACGATATTAGTAATTTTACGTCCTTCAATTGGAATAATTGCACCATTAGGTGTATTCTTATCAGGAAAATCACCTAAACAATCACGAGCAACCAGTAATTGCACTAAAATCTCTTCAGCTGTTAGATTGCGAACAAGTTTTTGTGTTCCCGTATGACAAAAAGAACACGTTAATGTGCATCCTACCTGAGATGAAACACACAAAGTACCACGCCCTTCTTCAGGGATATAAACCATTTCAATTTCGACAGGTCTCTCAGTTCCAGAAGCTGGAAATCGTAAAAGCCATTTACGAGTACCATCTTGTGATATTTGTTCCGCAACAATTTCGGGACGCGCAATAGAAAAATGATCTTTGAGCATCTTTCGCATTGGCTTAGAAATATTTAACATCTCATCAAAATGAGAAACTCCACGTACATAAAGCCAATGCCAAAGTTGATGTACACGCATTCGCGTTTGATGTTCTGGAACACCAATAATCCGTAAAGCCTGTGCCATTTCATCTTGCGATAAACCAATTAAAGGTAATTTAGGTTGTTTCGTTACTATAGTACTCTTTGCTTTTAGTATTTGATCTGTTTTAACAGATCTAAGGTCATATGAAATGGCCATGGTTTTCCATTTTATCAGCTATTTTAGAATTGCAAATATTTAGTAACATTTTTGTGCCATATTTAGCGCAGCAGTTACTCCCTTTAAAGAATAAGTATAGGTAGTGTGCGTCCCTCGTTTTGATATAGCTCTTACTGTCATGCTTGCTCCTGAACGCATAGCCGCAACGAGCTGTTTTTCCATTCCTGATGACATTAACCAAGCAGATGAATCCTTTGTAAAAAAGTCAAAATTCTTATCTCCAATAGTGACAGTAACTTTTGATCCCTCTTTAAGGGTATAACCAGCCATAAACTGTGGTTCAAACGAAATAGGGGAATTAGAGCGTTTGGTTACCAAAAAGAAATTATCGCCATGCTTAACGGTTGTTGGGAGCGCTTTTAAAGGAACTGATAATATATAACAAATCATATTTTCTGGTGATTTATAAGAATAAGCTCCCCAAGCTTCAAACTGCTGTAAACGGTTTGGTGTTTGTGCCCAAGTTGGACCAATAAGAGGCATGATTATAGTACATACAACAATAAAAATCTTTTTCAACATCTTCATCTCGCTCACTTTTTTATTTTTTTAAATTTCTTTACATTAGCAAATGTTTAGTAAAGGCTAGTGTAATATATAAGGTAATTTTTTCAATTGTTCATAAAAGAAAATATTATTCTAGTTAAAATAAGTCTTTCGTTCAATTGTGACCTTTTAGTTATTACTAAAACATGAATTTTTTATTCAATAGCTAGTTTTTTTTAACATTAAGACTTTTGTATCTGTTATAAAATCATCAATCAGAATGACACAAAATAAAATAGGGAAGAAGAATATTCACAAAAATAACTTTTTTCTCCATAAAGCTACTTTGATTGAAGGATAATTTGTAACAATACAACTTTTTTAACTAACATTTGTAAATTTTTTCCAATTTTCCTTAAATATTGAAATAGTTATGTTCGTTGCAATTAATTTATTTGGATCTATGGTTTATTTTCTTTTTAAACGTCTACATACTTACTTAAGCAATAATAATTTTAAAAATTTTTAATATTTACATACATATTTATTTTTACTTTATAAAAGATAAAAAATAATCACTACAATAATCATTTTAAAAGTTAATCTAAGTAGAAATTGAAAAAACAAAGAAACATTAACCGTTATAATTACATCAACAATAACAGTTATTATTTGATGCATTTATCAGTTTTTTCAACTTTAATAATAATTCATCATCTTTTAAATGATTTTCTTTTTCTTAAATTGTATTAATAAAGTTGATACATAGTAAGCTAAAACAACATTAGTATTTTAAGGCTCATATTTTTTAAAAAATATAAGCTCATAATCTTATTTACCATTTATTATATATCGTGATCAATAATACAATAAACAATTTGATACATAGAACACTTAACATAATTATTGTGAAGAATTTTAATAGCTTAAGCTTACAATTCTAAAAAGCTGTTTTTTTATGAAAAGGAGCGACTTGAGCTCCTTTATTGTAGAAAAAGAGTCACGAAGGAATTTAATTAAGGTTATTTTTAATCCATTCAACAAGATGTCCTTTAGAAGCAGCGCCAACTTTATTGGATGATACCTTTCCATTTTTAAACATCAATAAAGTAGGAATCGATCGTATTCCATATTGGGTAGCCAATTCTGGATTTTCATCAATGTTAATTTTAGCAACTTTAATTTGACTTTGCATTTCTGTTGCAATTTCATCAAGGATTGGTGCAATGCTTTTACAAGGACCACACCATTCTGCCCAAAAATCAACAACGATAGGAAGAGGAGAAGTGAGAATTTCACTTTCAAAGTTGCTACTATCAATTTTTATACATGTCATTGATTTATCCTTTACTACTTTTATACATGAGTATGATTTATTTATGTAAATTATTGCAAAAATAAATTATACTAGATTTTTTAGAAAAAATTTTCCCTTTTATTTTTATAAAATGATTTCATCAAGGAGTAGGTCAAGTTTCTCAGGAATCAGTTTAAAAATTTTGGCTTTTTTAATATAAATGAGAAGAGCCTGCATATTTTTATTAGGATAAATAGCTTGCAACAATTTTTGATAAAGAGCCATTTGTAATAAATGGCGTTGCGCAATATCTGTATCATTTTTGGGTGGAAGACCAGTTTTGAAATCAGCAAAAAAAACACTATTATGGGTGATACATAAGCGGTCAATTTGACCAGAAACCATTTGTTCTTTACCATTAATTTTTACGATACCTATGAGCGCAACTTCAGCGTGTGAAAGGCTAGAAAAAAGTGGTATAAGTTGCGGATTATCTAAGATTGTCCAAATATGATGAAGAGCATTTTCTCTTTGGCTTTTATGCCAATGAGAAGCTTTGGTATTTAAATAAAATTGCGCATAATCGTGGCGTTTTATAGGGGGGAGATCAGGCAGATGTTGCAGTAATTGGTGAATAAAATTACCATATTCAATAGAAAAAGTTCTTTTGGTATTTTTTTCTCCTAAAACAGGTGAGAGGCTAAAGTGTTTATTATTGGAAAATTTAGTCTTGGTATCAATGATATCCGCAACAGAAGGTCTTAAAGGTTTTGATAAGGTTGATTCTGTAGGCATTTTATCATGAAAAAAAGCAGGTAAAGGTGGAAAAGCTTGGTGAGTTTCACAAGGCATTTCTTTATACGTTGGTGTTGAACAGGAGGAGGTGATACAATAACGCCAAGCTGCAATATCTTCTGCAGGACCTTTTATAGGAACTGCATGAGGTTTAAGGGCTTTCTTCACTAATTGTAGCCATGTGTTTGGGGTTTCTTTCTGATTAGAATAACCACAAATAATGAGTCGATCTTCAGCACGCGTCATCCCGACATAGAGAAGACGTTTATATTCTTCTTCGGCACGTTCTTTTAAACGTGAGAGCAACTTGTCAAAATGCTTTGTGTGGTGTTGTGCATTTGGACGCCAGATGAAAGCTTGTTTATCTCCTAAAGAAAATTTAAGAAAGTATGGTGCGTATTGTGGATGCCATATTGCACTTCCTGGATCAACCAGAAAAACAACAGCTCCTTCAAGTCCTTTGGCAGCGTGAACTGTCATAATTCTTACTTCTTCACAGTTTTGATCAAGTTCACGTTTGATTTCTGGCTCATTTATACTCAATATTTCTAAAAAAGCTTGTAATCCTGGTAGTCCAGTTTTTTGAATAGCGAGCGTGTGATCCATAAAAGCATCAAGCACTTCATTTGCTTCAGTTCCTAAACGGGCAAGGATTTTCTGTCGTCCTTTATCGTTGTTGAGAATATAGCTATAAAATTCAAAAACAGGCATTTTATCAACTAAAGAGCGATATGTGTTTAGACGATCAAAAATAGTTTTAAAAGAGGTATGTGATGAAGCATGAGTCCAAAGGCTTTCCCAAAGAGATCCCGTTCGTTGAGCGGCAAGCTGATAAAGTTCGTTTTCGCTAAGAGCAAAAAGTGGACTTTTTAAAACACAGGCAAGAGAAAGATCATCTTGTGGTTGCAAAACAAAACGCGCAAGTGCCATTAAATCACGTACACTAATATGGGCAGTTAGTTGTAAACGATCAGCACCAGCTACAGGAACATGACGTAGTTTGAGTGCACGAGAAAGGGCAGGAACAAATTGGTCACGTTTACGCACCAAAACCATAATATCACCGGCACGCAATAAACGTTTTTTTGCTGAGAGAATTTCACCATTTTTTAACCAATTGGCAATTGTTTCAGCAATTTTTTCTGCTAAACGTATTTGAGGTGTATTTAGATGATCAACAGTTGAGAGCCAGTCATCAGGAAGTTCATTTGTTTTTTGAGAAATGGCGTCCCATATAATGACATCACCTGGACTATGAGTACGGATAGGTTCATGCACTGTCTTTACATGTTCTGCTGAAAGCCCTTTATAATTTTCGGGTATTTCAAACACAAGATCAACACTTTTAAGGATATCAGCTGTAGAGCGAAAAGAATAATTGAGTTGTATCTTTTCAAATTTTTGTTCAATTTGTTGAGCTTTCTTTTGAAACATTCGGCCATTTTCAGCAAAATTTTCTGGTACAGCTCCTTGAAAAGAATAGATAGATTGTTTTTCATCACCAACAGCAAAAACAGTTCGTGTATTTGTGCGTTGACTGTGACCTGTAAAAAATTCTTGCGCTAAAAGTTGAATAATTTGCCATTGCTTAGGATTGGTATCTTGTGCTTCATCAAGCAAAATATGATCAATTCCACGGTCGAGTTTATACTGTACCCATTGGCTTGCATCTTTGTGCTGTAATAAATTGAGTGTACGTTCAATAAGGTCGTCAAAGTCTAAAAAGCTATTGGCTTTTTTTAAATCAGCATAGATTTTGAGATAAATATCACAAAGCTGAAAAACAGCCATATTAAGTGTAATAAGTTTTACACATTGATATTTCTCTAAAAGGATAAGAAGTTGATTTTGTTTGTTTTCAATTTCCTTTTCAACAAAAGGCCAGATTTCGTCTGATTTTTTAGAGAATAAGCGTGAAAAATTACGTGGTTTTCCTGTTTTTTCAAAATAAATATTTGAAACAAGATTGATGATATTTTCTTCATCAGATGCTGTTGCTAACTGTACAAATTTCTCAATTATGTGTTTGTTTTTTGAGGTATTATAGGTTTGATAATGTTTGATTGCATAAGAAGGGAGTGCAGCAGTTTGTTGGATTTTGTCTAGCAGTTGTTGGTTTGTTTCGTCGGGTGCTAAATTAAAAAATGCACGAAATTTCTCTTTTCCACTTTCAGAAAAGATAAAAGGAAAAAAATCAGATAATTCATGCTGTTTTTGGGCAGCCTCATAGAGCAATTGATAAAGTGTATTTTCACTGATGATTTTAAACAATTTTTTTAATACTAATTGCGCATCACGATGGGTTAAAAGTTTGCGACGAGCTTGTTGTAATAATTTTTTTCGGTTTATATCATCTAACAGTTCAAAATGGCCAGCAATGTTAGCTTCTAGTGGAAATTGATGTAATAAAGATTCACAAAATGCATGAAAAGTTTGAATTTTTAAGCCACCTGGTGTTTCAAGAGCACGGGCAAATAATTGACGTGCATTGGCAAGTTTTTGTGCATTAGCAGGTTTATCTTCGAGATTCGATAAGATTGTTTGAAGCTGTTTATCATCAAACTCATTCCAACTGGAAAGTGTACAAAAAATACGCGATTGCATAACAGAAGCGGCTGCGTTGGTATAGGTAAGACATAAAATACGCGCTGGAGGTGTTCCATTTAAAAGTAAGCGGATGACACGTTCGGTTAAAACATGTGTTTTTCCGGATCCTGCATTAGCAGAAACCCATACACTTGTTGTTGGATGGGTAGCTTTTGCTTGTGTATCAAGAGCTGTTTGAGGAATAGAAAAAATAGTCATGCTTGATCTGCTTTATCGAAACCGATAGACCATTCCAACAATCGCGCTAAATGGTCATAGTCACCTTCATAAGATTTTTTTAAAGGAACTGCATGTGAAAGATAGCCTTGTTGTGGATTCTGATAATAATTAATCAGTGAGATAAGGTACTTCCATGCTTTTTTACCAAGAGAGATTGCATTTTCTTGGTCTTTTGTCTTTTTATTTATAACGGTTATGGGTTTAATTTCCCCTTTTCTTTTTAAGGGAATATAAAGTAAATTTGAGGGAATGAGACCTTTAAAGTCTATAAAAGCTCCTTGCATTAATAAAGCTGTTTCTAATGCTAATTGTGGAGAAAATAAGTTAATAACCTGTGTTGCTGAAGGGGGAATACTGGTTTTAAAATCAATAATTTCAACTGTTTTATCTGGCAAAATATCAAGACGATCAGCGCGTCCTGAAAGAGTTACTCCTGTTTCTCCTATAAGCGTGTTTTGGGCAATGACTTCAGCATATCGCTTTCGTGGTCCAAGGCTTTTTTCCCATTGAATCAGAAAAGGAGCAAAATTTTCAAAATTCGGCCACCAAACTGCTTCAATATCAGGAGGTAAATTTAATTTATCAAATTCTTTACGTCCAATAGTGAGCAATATATCGAGCATATCAGTAGCGTTGTGATTTTTTATTTGTGTGCAAAAAGCAGCTAGAATGGTATGATAAAGTGTTCCGCGTTCAGCAGAGCAAGGATCATGAATGAGTGCTTTAAGTGGTTTGAGTCGCAAGATTTTTTTTGCATAAATGGCATAAGGATCATGCCGTAATGTTTCTATTTCAGTGATTGAAAAATGGCGTGGGCGTATATCGAGTGGTGGTACAGGGCAAGGTCGTTCTGCAGGGGTGATGCTGTTTGTATTATCCAGCATTTTTGCCCAATGCAGTAATAGTTCTCCTCGTGTACAGATTTGCTTCCAAACTTGTTTCCCTACAACTGTTTCTAAACGTTGTAACCAACGTGAGGGAACAGAGGGAGTATGATTAACACGTGTGGCTCGACTCATAATCACTTTATCCATTCCCATAGCCCATTGGAAATCGTGGGCAGAAAGGCCAATACGTTGTTCTGGTGGTTCAAGAGTTAAAGTTATTTTCATTGGCCGTGATAAGAAAGCATCGTTGTGGGTTTTTATCGGCCATGATCCCTCATTCAAACTACCGATAACTACTGTATTAACGGTTTGTAATCGTGATTCTAAAGTTCCCCAGATGAACAAACGCGGATGTCCTCCAGGAGAAGGACTCACAGAACGGGTGGCCATAAGAGCTGAAAACAGAGCGGGCCATTCGTGAAGACAAAATTTTAATCCTGATTGATCACTAACCAATTCACGCAAAAAAGTTACTAAGGCTTTTCCTGCTTCATTTTGATAAAGATGTGCGAGAGAATTATCAACATCACGACCAAAATTTTCAAAAACTTCAACAGTTGCTATAGCAGCTTCATTGATGGTGCATTCTCTCTCTTGTTTTATTAAGGATACTAAAGGTTCAACTGCTTTGACTAAAAGATGACAAAGAAAATCTGCTTCTTCAATCTTTTGTAAATCAGAGATACAATTATTAGAAATTTCATGAGAATGTGTTTGCTTCCATGTTCTAAAAAATTGATCACATTCACAAAGATTAATACGACAAGCATTCCCTCGAAGAACAAGTAATTCAAAATTTTCAGCCATCTCACGCAAATAATTACGATTATATTCTAATGTTGTGAGTGGATGTTTAAGAAGAGAAAGAAAAGCAATGGGATCACCAGGTTTAAAAATGTTTTCTAAAAGAAGTCGTAATAGAGTTGAAGGTAAAGTTTGTGCAAGTGGTATTTCACCTGAATCGTTGGCTTCAATTCCGAATCTTTGTAATTCAGCTGCTACACGACGTGCTAAATTGCGGTCATTTGTAATAAGTGCTGCAGTTTTTTTAGGGTCCTCAATGGCATTGCGTAAAGCAATAGAAATAGCTAAAGCTTCTTCGCGCTCATTGGGAGCTTCAATCAATGACCAATCTGCGCAAATATTTTCATAATCATCACGTATGATTTTGGCCCATAAATCTGTCGTAGAGGCTGGTCGTAATGCTTCCGATAAAAGAGCAGCACGTTGGGTTTTTATAGTGTTTTGCTGACCAATTTCGCGGACATGAATGCGTTGGCACTCCATGAGAGATAAAAGTTTTTTTAAATGATATTGAGGATGGCTAAAAGCAGCAATATGGTGAGAAGGATCAAAGATTGTTTTTTCTTTATTAAGCGCACCTAAGGCGTTCCATTGTGTTTCATCCATTTGAAGATCAAGGCCTGGAAGAATCACAGCTCCTTTTGGTAAGCAGGCAATTACCTTTAAAAGATTTGCAATTGTAGGAATGGAGCTTGTTACACCAGCAGCAATAATAGTTTTATGAGGTTGTGTGCGGTATAAAATATCTGTATGTATTTTAAATGCTTGATTACGCCATTCAACAGGGTTGCATTGTTGTCTTTCTTTTAAAATTTGTGGCCAGCTTTGTGTCACAATAGTGAGAAAATCTAGGGTTATTTGCCACCATTCGGCAACCATATCGGGTACAATTTCTTTAAGTCTTAACCAATCCACGTCTTCTGTTTCGACTTCATCCATCAAGCGTGCTAAATCTTGGGCAAGCCAGACTGCATCAGCAGTAGTGGCAGGTATAAAAATATCTTCTGTGCCAAACATAGACCGTAGATGAGTTGGCAAGTTTTCACGCCAAAGGCGGATGAGACGTGCTAAAAGAAGGAGACGTTCACTCTCTCCAATAGGGGAAGTATTGACCAGAGTATTTGTATTATTTTCAGTAAAAAAATAACTTTCTTCATTTATATCCCCTAAAGGGCATATAGTAGGCAAAAAACTAGATTGCGTATGGCTTTTTTCAAAAAAAGCTGTACGTAAAGCGCGAGCGGCGCGACGTGTTGGTACATAAATAAGAGTGTCAGTAAGAGCTATTTGGATATTCCCGTTTGGTGCAAAGTTATCAATAAGAGTTCCAGAAAGGAGTGCATCAACAAAATGAGGCAGAAAAGGGGTTCCGGGAGAAATAGAAAATACACGGGGTTTATGAGTCATTTTGCTTCATTTTGTGCATAATTTACTGTATTGATTATTTTCCACTGTATATCAATTTTTATTCAAGAGGAAACCAAAAAGTCCTGTTTATTTATTTTTGTCAAAAGTTGAGCGGAAGTGAATATAAAAAAATGCATGCATAATTACCTAGAGGATGTTTTTTTGGGGGAATAAAATAGTTAGGTGTTTAAAATATCTCTGTTAAGCGCTTCATTTTCTGATAAAAGCCCCATTTCTTGATAAAGGCTTTTTAAAGGAGCAAGGATTGGATGTGAAAGATTACGAATGAGATAACTTTGAAGATGGGATAGATGTTTAAGATAAAATGATTTCCCATCTCGTTGGTGAAGTCGTACAAAAATTCCTAAAATTTTCGAAACTCGCTGAGTCCCTGCAAGTACGTAAAGTTTGTGGAACTCATCTTCATCAAAGGGGCGGACTGTTTGATTGCGTGCACTGCAATAGGTGTTAAAAATTTTATCTTCAAGTTCTGGTGGAATAAAAATACGTGCATCTTGTGCTAAAGAAACAAGATCATAGACTGTTGGTCCACTTACACCATCTTGAAAATCAATGAGACCAATGCGGTCAATACCCTTTTTATGTTGACGCCAAAGAATATTCGGTGAGTGATAATCGCGCATAACAAAGGTATTTTCTCCTTGAGTTAAAAGATCGAGATAAGGTTGCCAACAGGTAAAAAAAGCTTTACGCTGTTCTATGTTTAAAGTTTTTTTCTGCTGAAAAGGAAGATACCAGTCCAGTAATAAAGAAAGTTCTGCTTGCATAGTTTGGCAATCATAAAAGGGGATCTGAAGCTGGAATGTTGCAAATTTTTTTTTAAAAGGCCATGGCTTTTGATGAAAAGTAGCGAGCAATTCACTACAAGCAATATAACGCTCTTCTATAGGATTACCTGATTGATCTACAATTCCTTCGCATCCTAAATCTTCTAAAATCAAAATACCATTTTCAAGATCTTGAGCAAAAATACGGGGAGCAGAGAAACCATTATCTAAAATGATCTGACTAATACCTACAAATTGGCTGATATCTTTCGCAAGATGTGTTGTATCTGCATAGGAAGAATCTATGTTTTGCGCCATTTGCATGGTTGGTGCATTCATAAGGACTTCTTGATTCTTTCCATTATCTAACAGTTCATAAGAACGTGCTGAGGCATCACTAGCTAAAAAACGACGTTGAATATGGCCGCGTCCATGTATTGTTAAAAAGGTACGAATTGCAAAAGATCGTTGCAAACGTTCAGTAGCATTTTCCGCAGAGGCAAGGGTGATATGACGTCCACATCCTTTGTGTTGTAAAGTGATAGCAAAAGTAACCGGTCCTAAAACCTCTACTCCTTTTTCTGGCCATTCAATGAGCAAAACATTTTCTTTACGTGATTCATGAAGCCCTAATTCATAAATTTCTTCAATGCTTGAAATCCTATAAAAATCAACGTGAAGAACTTCAAATTGTGGAAGTTGGTAGCTTTGAACAAGAGTGAAAGTAGGACTTGGGATATCCATAGTACAATTATTGGCAAGTGCACGAATAAGTGCGCGTATAAGAGTCGATTTTCCTGCTCCAAGGTCACCTTGAAATGTAACAAGATCACCCGATTTTAAAGCAAGAGCTAAATCTTGTGCGAAAAGTATAGTTGCTTCTTCATTTTCAAGAAAAAAACTAAAATTCATTCAAATTTCCATAAAAACAACAAAAAACAAGATTATAAGACTCCTGTGTCTTTTTGATTAGGGAAAAAGCACCGAACTGTTGTCCCTTTGCCCATACCAGTAAAAATTTCAACGCGTCCATTATGCAGTTCAACAAAGCTTTTAACAAGAGAAAGACCGAGACCTGCTCCTGCACGTCCACCATGATGGGAATGAGAAGTAAAACGTTTGAAAATCCGATCAAGAATATCGGTTGGAATATCAGATCCTTCATTATGAACACTAAAGACTATATAATTATCTTGTGTATCTGCACAAAATTCAATTGTGCTTTTTTCCGTTGCAAAATTGATAGCATTACTCAGAACATTCACGAAAATCTGATGTAAACGTGTTGCATCTGCAGACATAAATTTCAAGGAAGGAGAAATGTTTTGTAAAAGTGTGATGTGACGTCCATGGAGACGTTCCTCTACTCGTGCGACTGCTTGTGCCATCGCTTCAGCAATTTGAACTGGTTTTATATCTAATATCATAATACCCGCATCAAGAGTTGCTAAGTCAAGAATATCATTAACAATATTCAAAAGAACGCCTGATTCTGAATGAATATAACCGAGATATTCTTTTTGACGCTCATTGGTAGAGCCAAAAATTTGATCGCGTAAAATATCAGAAAATCCGATAATATTAGTAAGAGGCGTGCGTAATTCATAAGAAACATGCTGAACAAATTCGTTGCGTAGACGATCAGCTTTTTCTAGGGCTTCATTCTTTTCTTGTAAGGCTCGTGCGATATGGATAGTGTCAGTGACATTAGCAAATGTGAGCATTGTTTGTCCATTAGATAAAGGTGTAAGTGTATAATCAATTATTATTCCACTTTTTAAATCTATGCGGCCTGAATAGATATCACGTTTTTCAGCAAAACCAGTAATGAATTGTGTAAATTGTTTCCATTCTTCTCCTATTGTTAAAGCAGAACAGTGGTTTTCTAATTCGGTAATATGTGTTCCTTCTACAGGTAAATTATGAGGGAGTGACCACAATTTCGATAAAGATGGGTTTGATAAACGCAGACGCCCATCAGTACCGAAAACCACAACTCCTTCAGATAGTTTGTCAAGTGTTTCACCTTGTATTTTAATGAGTGTATTATAACGTCGCTCAAGATCAATTTTTTCTGTAAGATTTTCATAAAGCCAGGTAATACCTCCTTGAGGATGAGGACTAGAAATGACACGTACTGTACGTCCATCAGGAAGATTCCAAATTTGTTGATTCGATTCTGTTTGTCGATAAGCTTTAAAAAGTTCTTCTTTCCATGCACGCCAATCAGGATATTCACCAATAAAACCTTTCTCACGCAAATGCTCGAGAAGCAATGAATGACTTGGTTCATTTTCTAGAAAAGAAATTTCCAATGGCCATAAAATTTTAAAAGCATGATTGCAGAATTTTAATTTTTGGTTGGCATCAAAAATTGCTACAGCCGTTGAAATTTGGTCAAGTGTTTCACAATGACTTTGAAGAATTCGTTCCATTTCTTTGACAAGATTTTCATACGCACTATCATCACGCGCAAAGGCTGCCATTCCTTCTTTTGTTGTAATACGTGTGAGATGAAAATGATGTCGTTCTCCTTTAACCACTGTATAAACATGCTTTTGAAAAATTGTTTCTGTTTCATCTGTTGTGCATTGTGTTGTTTCATCAAAAAGATCAACAGTGTTATTCTTTTCTTGAAAATTTGTCATTTCCCGAAAAGCGCGGTTGGTGAAACAAATTTTTCCTTCACAATCTCGAATCCATACTGGTTCTTGAATATGCTCAAGAAGATTATGCTGTATTTTCAACTCCGTGAGAATTTGGGTTACTTCTTTCTGTAATCGGATATTTTCACTCTGCTGTACTGAAATATCTTGAAATCGCACAATGGCTGCTGTTCCAGCAATAATTCCTGTAACTTGCAAGAGTATTTTAGTTGTAGTAGTGACAGAAAATTCAAAAGAGCAACCGTTATAACGTAGTTCAATGAGTGCTTGATCAAGTTGCTGCAAAGAGCTTTTTTCAAGCCATTTATCAAAATACTGAAAATCTTTTTTATAAATACCTGCTTTTTGTAATGTAGGAATATTACCAACTGTATAAGGTAAGGCTGTTGGATTGTCCCAAATAAAGAGGCATTGTCCTGTTTTTTCAAGAAGCCATTCATACTGTTCAAGCTTTTCAGAAAGATGAGCCTGAATCATTGTCCAAGATTTCCATAAAGCTCTTTTTGTATTTATAATAATTGTTACACATATAAGAAGTGATGAGCAAGCAATACTTCCAAAGATTACTATGATAAGCCACGGTTCATTTGGCCGAGCGAAAAAAGAAAATAAATGAAATACTGAGATTTGAGTGGCAGCATGTGCTAGAAATAAAAGAAATAAGAGACACAAAACGCCAACACAAATTCGAGTAATTTTTTGTAGTTTTTTTTTGAATGTATAGTCATCAAAGCTATGCATAATGCGTCTTTTTTTCTTTTGCACTAAGACAATATCCTAATAACGATAATGTTCTGGCTTATACGGTCCCTGTAGGGGAACCCCAATATAGGCTGCTTGTTCTTCTGATAAAACGCTTAATTTTATTTTTAGCCGATCAAGATGAAGACGTGCAACTTTTTCATCAAGATGTTTAGGCAAACATGTTACTTCATTTTTATAGTTTTTTGCATTGGTAAATAGTTCAATTTGCGCTAATACTTGGTTAGTAAATGAAGCGGACATAATAAAAGAAGGGTGGCCTGTGGCATTACCAAGATTTAATAAACGTCCTTCAGATAATAGAATTATGCGTTTACCATCAGGAAATGTAATCATATCAACTTGTGGTTTAATATTTGTCCATGGTAGATTTTTAAGAGCTGATACTTGTATTTCATTGTCAAAGTGACCAATATTTCCTAGAATACACATATCTTTAACTTGTCGCATATGTTCTAAGCGGACAACATCTTTGTTTCCAGTAGTTGTTATAATAATATCGGCGCTAGAAGCTGCGTCTTCCAAAGTAACAACTTCATAACCATCCATAGCGGCTTGAAGAGCGCAAATTGGATCAATTTCTGTTATTTTTACACGTGCTCCAGCACCTGAAAGAGAAGCTGCTGACCCTTTGCCGACGTCACCGTAACCACAGATAATGGCTATTTTACCTGCTATCATCACATCTGTTCCACGCCTGATACCATCGACTAATGATTCTTTACATCCGTATTTATTATCAAATTTTGATTTTGTAACGCTGTCATTGACATTAATAGCAGGGAAAAGCAAAAGCCCTTTTTTCTGTAATTGATAAAGACGGTGTACTCCCGTTGTAGTTTCTTCGCTTACACCTTTGATTGCTGCACACTGACGCGTAAAAAATCCTGGTGTGGTAGCTATACGTTTTTGAATTTGTTTGAAAAATAATTCTTCCTCTTCTGTTTTAGGATTGGATAGGATGTTTTTATTTTCCTCTGCACAGCTACCTATTAAAATATAGTTGGTGGCATCGCCTCCATCATCTAATATAAGATTAGAAAGTTTACCATCAGGCCATTGAAAGATTGCATCAATATAGGTCCAATATTCTTCAAGTGTTTCCCCCTTGGCTGCGAAGACGGCGATCCCCATCGCTGCAATAGCTGCTGCTGCATGATCTTGTGTAGAAAAAATATTACTAGAGCTCCACCGTATATCGGCACCAATTGCTTTTAATGTTTCAATCAAAACGCCTGTTTGAATGGTCATATGTAATGAACCGGAAATACGCGCTCCACGTAAAGGTTGGCTGGAAGAAAATTCTTTACGGCAAGCCATTAAACCAGGCATTTCCGTTTCTGCAATATCAAGTTCTTTACGACCATAAGCAGCAAGTGCGATATCTTTGATAACATAATCTTGAGCAGTCATTTTTTTCTTTCAAAATTATTTTTCCGAAACGGTAGGAGAAATTAAAAAGAAATGCAAGCGAATACAAATATTTGTCTATATGAAAAAACCTTTTTAAACGTACATAAGTTTGCGCAACAAATATGTATTAACGTTTTAAATAGTGATGTGAGAAGCTGAGTAGAAAATTTTAAAGTTTTTTAGATACAAGCAAAACTCTTATAAAATTTTATTTTGAGTAAAATGTAAAACTTACAGATATTTCTAAACTTTTTCTTTTTTATAGGAAAGTGAATTAGGTTATAAAAGCGAAATACATTAAATTGATAAATTATGAGAAAACTGTCCTTGCGGACGGAATCGCCACAGATAACTTGGCAAGATAGCAGTTATTGATTTAGGAGTAATTCCTACTCCTTCTAAAGTATATCCATTATCTTTAGCTTCTTGGGAAACAATATGGTCCTTCTGTAAAAAACGTATTTGATTAGCTGTTATGAGTGTTGGAAAAAAGGGTAATTTGCCAAGAGCTCCGAAGAAACCTCCGATAAAAAATCCAATAGCAAGAGGTACAGGAAATGTTCTTTTTTTGCGGTGAATAACTTTTAATATCTCTTCAAGAGTATTTTCGAATGTAAGAACTTTGGGTCCACCAAGGTCATAATTTTTTCCTAAGATAACACGTTTTTCTAAAGCATATACAACGAATTTAGCAATATCACCAACATAAACAGGTTGCAATTTATTTTGTCCACCACCAAAAAGTGGCATGATTGGCATAAAACGAGATAAATTTGCTAAAAAATTAAAAAAATAATCTTCTGGTCCGAAAATAACAGATGAACGCATAATAACTGCTTGAGAATGCGTATTGCGAACGATTTGTTCGCTTATAGCTTTAGTACGTGCATAAGAAAATGAGGCATTTTCATCAGTAATAAGTGTTGACATATAGATGAGAGGAATTCCAGCTTTAGCTGTTAACTCAGAAACATTTTTCGTACCATCAACCTGTATATTTTGAAAATTTGGCTTGTTTGTTTGGGCTAAGCTTCCAGGAAGAAAAACTGCACCATCTGCTCCGAATAATGCATGTTTAACTGAAGCATAATTCCTGACATCAGTTTTAAGCATTTGTGTTTGTCCTACTTCGCCTATTTGTAACATATAATAAGCTTTTTGTGGACAACGCACAGCAATACGCACCCGATAACCTCTCTTAGTTAAGGTTTCCACAACATGTCGTCCTACAAAACCGGATCCACCAAAAACAGTAATAAGTTTAGGATTTTGATAAAGAGCGTAATCAAGTTTCATGATCAAAAATTCTATCATTAAAATGCTAAAAACACCTGATTGCTAACATGGCGGCGTTTGATTGTCACGCAAAATCTCGCCTGCAAGGTACAGAGAACCACCAATTAGGACAATTGCTTCTTTGTATTCTGAACTAATTTTGTGAAATGCAGCTTGTAGATTAGCCTGTGGATTGGCGATAAGCCCTGCTTTTTGAGCTAATTCTGCTAAAATTTTAGGACAAATGCCTGCATTACTGGAAGTTAAAGGAACTGTATATACTTTCTTAACGAGATTGACTAAAGGGCGAAAATAACCAATGTTGTCTTTAGTATTAAGCATACCAGCAATCATCACAATAGGATAATTTGATTTTTTTTTCCATTGGGTTAATATTTTTGCAATGGCTTTTCCAGCGGCAGGGTTATGACCTCCATCTAACCATAAATCAAAATCAGGAGGAAGTTGATCGACTAATTTTCCGTAAGTAAGATGCTGCATTCGTGCTGGCCAATAAATATTTTGCAAAGCGTTGCTTATGGCTTGTTCTGAAAGTTGAAAACCTGCTTGGTAAATTGCCTCGATAGCAGCACCAGCATTGGCAATTTGATGAGCACCAATAAGCTTAGGGAGCGGAAGATTCATTAGACCTTGATTATTTTGAAATATCATATACCCGTATTCTTCATAGCTTTGATAATCTTGGTCAAAAAGATGATAAGGTGCTTTATTTTTGACAGCGAGAGAACTGAGAAAAGAATAAGTTATATCATGATCTTGCTTACCAATAACTACGGGAACTTCTGATTTAATGATTCCTCCTTTTTGAAAGGCAATTTGTTCAATTGTGTTACCAAGAAAAGATTCATGATCATAATCAATAGGCATGATAAGTGATACAGCTGGCTTGTTAATGACATTCGTAGCATCAAAACGTCCTCCTAATCCAACTTCTAAAATAATAACATCAGCTGGGTATGTGCTAAATAGCATAAAGGCAGCAGCCGTAAAAACTTCAAAAATAGTGATAGGTTTGTTGTAATTTATTTCTATAATTTGATGAATTGTTTTGATTAATAGGCTATCTGTGACAAATTGACTCTCTCCTTTGTAATTTAGTCGAAAACGCTCATTCCAATTAACTAAGTGAGGAGAACTATATACATGAACACGATAGCCTGCACTTTCTAAGAGAGCACGACAAATAGCTGAAGCAGATCCTTTACCATTTGTTCCAGCAATATGAATAACAGGAGCAAGATTTAAATGTGGGTTATCAAGACATTTTAAAAGACGTAAAATACGGTCTAAAGAAAGATCACACTTTTGCGGATAGATTTTTAGTAGATCGTCTATCACTTGTTGCATGCAGCTTTTTTTCATAATTTGATAGACTTGTTTTTAGAAGGCACTTTTTGCAGATTTAATTGGCGATGGATTAGAAGATTTAGGAATTGCAGGACTTTTTGTCATTAAGCGTAAAAGTCGTGCAATAGTAGCTTTCATTTGCAAACGAGAGACAACCATATCAATCATACCGTGTTCAAAAAGATATTCACTACTTTGGAAACCTTCGGGCAAAGTTTCACGAATTGTTTGTTGAATGACACGTGGTCCTGCAAAGCCAATCATAGCACCAGGTTCAGCAATATGGACATCGCCTAGCATAGCATAAGAAGCAGTAACACCACCAGTGGTCGGATTGGTAAGAACCACAATATAAGGTATTTTTTCTTCTTTTATCATTTCAATTGCCACCGTTGTACGCGGCATTTGCATCAATGATAATGTTCCTTCTTGCATTCTTGCTCCACCTGAAGCTGCAAAAAGAACTAAAGGGCATTTTTCTTTAATGGCAGTATGAAAAGCTTTTATGATCGCTTCTCCTGCAGCCATGCCAAGTGATCCACCCATAAAAGCGAAATCTTGAACAGTAGCAATAATTGGTAAACCTTCAATAGTTCCTCGTGCATTTAAAATATTATCTTCAACACCAAGCTTAGAACGATAATCTTTTAATCGGTCAATATAACGTTTTTCATCGCGAAATTTTAATGGATCTATGACAACTTTCGGATTTTCAATTAGTGTGTAATTTCCATCATCAAAGAAATGCATAAGGCGATTTTTGGCACTAATACGCATATGATAGCCAGAGTTAGGAATCACATATTGATTAGCTTCCAGATCTTTATGGAAGACCATTTGACCATTAGTGGGGTCTTTGATCCATAGATTATCTGGAATTTCACGATGCCCTAATATGGAATTGATTTTAGGACGAACATAATTTGTAATCCAGTTCATCTTTGTCACCTCTCTATGAAATATTATATACTCTATGTGTGGGTTGAGGGAATGTAGGACCGAATGATTAAACTTATCTTTGCTCCAAACAGACAATAAACTGCTTCATTTAATGCGATGATAATAGCTCAAATAAAAATGTTTTCTATAATTAAGATAATTTATTTTGTTAGTTTTTTATTTTAGTGTCAAATTACATTGCGGTGCTATTATGTGAGTAATTGGCAATAATAACTTTATTGTAAGGGATTTTTGAGAAAATATAATTAGAAAACAGATGTGATCTTTTATCCTAACATTGATTATTTCAATAATTTTAAGATGGCATATTCTAAATTTGAGTGCATGTTTTTTATATTATAAAAATGTATTAAGTTGTGTTAGTTTTATATAAGTATATTCTTATTTTAATTGATCAAATGCTATTATTTCAGTCTGACGGATGTAGAGACTGGTGTGGAAGAAAGTATTTTATGTAAATGCGTCATAAAGGCAGCTGCAAAAAGCGGCGTGACTAAATTAAGGATAGGAATAGAAACAAAAAACGCTATCAATAAGCCTGCACAAAAAACAGTGGTATGGTGGGTATGTAAAAAAGCATGAGCTTCTTGTTTAGATCGAAAACGATAAGCAGCAAATACGAAATATTCATGGCCAAAGAGATATCCATTAATTATATAAAAGGCAATTAAATTAATATTCGGTATAAAAAACAAGAAAAAAGCAATTCCATTTCCGAAAAGGCTTAAAATAAGAAATTTAAAAGCAAAAATAAAAGAATATCCACATGACATAGCTTGTCCAGTAGACTCATTGGGATAATCCTCTTTTTCAATAATTGCAGCGGCGTTATCAATAAAAAAACTGCCAATCATTGCTGCGATTGGAGCAATAAAAAAGGCTATCAATAAAGACAAACCAAGGTTAAAAATAATAAGTATGCTTAACTCTATCCAGTTTTCCCAATTAGTTAATCCAGAAGAAAAATGAGCAATCCAAAGCCAAAAGTAGGACATAAACAACTGGTATGTACATAACCATATAATAACAAGGATGATAAAAGTGAGCCCTAATACTTTCCATATCATTGAGCGATATTGCTGAGTGAAAAGACGTTGTAGAGCATAATAAGCAGCTGTAAAAATCATGAGCAATAAGTAAGAGATGAAGAATAAAAAACAAGAGATAGAGTGAAAAGTATTTTATATATGATATTTATTGCGTAAATTATATCTTTAGGATCAATTATTTTCATTTAGAATAAGATTTTATCTGTTATTCATGAAATGAGAGTAAGAGAAGAAAAAAATGATACAATAACACTTGCTAATTTCTCAGCTATTTTTTGTTTGCTCATATATGGCCAATGTTCGACGTTGTCTTTGCTAACGAAAAAAATTTCATTTGTATCAGAACCCATGATGTTTGTACCGTCCGCATGAAGAGAAACGTCATTTGCAAGAATGAAGTTTGCCCCTTTTTGAATACATTTTTTTTGTGCATTAGCAATGATATCGCATGTCTCAGCAGCGAAGCCAATCACAAGTGGGGGACGATTTGTAGCATGACCGATTGTAGCCAGAATATCAGGATTTTCAACCATTTGCAGAGAAAATGGTGTTTTGTTGGATTCCTTTTTTATTTTTTGTAAAGATTGTGTTTGGCTGCGCCAGTCACAAACAGCAGCAACAAAAATAGCACCATCAGCAGGGAGTGTTTCTTGTACGGCTTGTAACATTTGGCAAGCTGTTTTCACGTGAATAGTTTTTACTCCTTCTGGATCCATAAGATCAACAGGTCCACAAATAAGCGTCACGGTTGCACCTAAGTTAGCTAAGGCTATTGCAATGGCATGTCCTTGTTTACCTGATGAGCGATTAGCTAAATAACGTACTGGATCTATTGGTTCATGAGTAGGCCCGGAAGTTACAGTGAAGTAACGACCAGAAAGTGGTTTTTTTTGTGCACCTAAAAGCGCTTCTGTTGAAGCTACGATGGTTAGAGGCTCACTCATACGTCCACAACCTCTTTCGTTTTGTTCAGCCATTTCACCCACTTCTGGTCCTACTATGTGAACTCCATCCTCACGCAATTTTGCAATGTTACGAATAGTTGCTGGATGTGTCCACATAGTTTGATTCATTGCAGGGGCAATCAAAAGTGGACAACGTGCTGCTAAAATGGTGCAATTGGCTAAATCATCTGCTATTCCAGTAGCTATTTTTGCAATACGATTCGCAGTGGCTGGAGCTACAATAATTAAATCTGCCTGACGCGCTAATCGGATATGAGCGACGTCTTGTTCTTCTTCACGTGAAAATAAATCGTTATATACATTACCACCATTGAGAACTTCAGCGGATAGAGGGGTAATAAATTTTTGAGCTGCTCTTGTCATAACAATGTTTAAATGAGCTCCACGTTCTCGCAAACGGCGAATCAGATCAAGCGCTTTATATGCGGCAATACTTCCGCCAATAATAAGAAGAATCGATTTTGATTTTAATGATTGTTGTTCAGTAGCACTTGCTTGTCGTGGTGATATAATAGATGTCTCTGCGAGATTATTTAATAGGTGAAAAATTTCTTCTTCTATAGAAATATTCTTTTGTGCAGCGCGTATACGTAGAAATTCTTGAATCTCAAGTGATACATTTCGAAGGGTAATATTGGCCATAATATATCTCCGAGATATTAAAATGATAGCAATAATTTCATTAATTGTGTTTCCTTTAATATATTGCGTAAGTTAGAAAGAAGGAAAAAGAAAAAAAGTGACAAGAAGCAAACAAGAAGCAATAATGAATAAGCTATAGCGGCCATAACGGTTAGTGCGACTTTGTTCAAAAGCAAGTTGTTTAAGCGTAGCAGGAGAAAGATAAAGTCCTGTCTTTGTCATTTTACTTAATCCTTCTTCTATCTGTTGGAAATTTTGTATCAATTGTGGAGTTTGACGTACGAGTGAAAGCAATGCTTGTGTTCCTTCACTCAAATCTTTTACAAGTCCAACCGGTCCCAGGTTTTTGCTAATCCATTCTTTGACAATTGGTTCAGAGGCTTTCCACATGTTAAAATCTTGATCTAATGAGCGTGCTACTCCTTCAACAACAACCATGGTTTTTTGCAATAATAAAAGTTCAGGTCGCGTTTTCATATCAAATAGTTCAGTGACTTCGAATAAGAGTGTAAGCAATTTGGCCATAGAAATACTTTGTGCAGATTGTCCGTGAATAGGCTCACCAATAGCTCGGTTAGCTTGAGCAAAACTCTCCATATTATGATGTGATGGGACATAGCCTGCTTCAAAATGGGCGTGTGCTACACGATGATAATCGCGAGTAATAAAACCATAAAGAATTTCAGCAAGAAAATGCTTTTCTTTTTTTCCAAGCCGTCCTGTAATTCCTAAGTCAACTGCAACAATACATCCTTGTGGATCAACAAATAAATTACCAGGATGCATATCAGCATGAAAAAAGCCATCTCGTAAAGTATGACGGAGAAAGGATTGAATGAGCGTAATGGCTAAAGCTTTTAAATCAAAACCAGCTTTTTTAAGTGCTGGAATATCAGACATTTTTATGCCATCGATCCATTCCATTGTTAAAACATTTCTTCCTGTTCGTTCCCAATCAATTTTAGGTACCCGAAAACCTGCATCATATTGGATGTTTTCAGCCATTTCTGATATAGCGGCAGCTTCTAAGCGCAAATCCATTTCAATTTGTGTTGTTTGTGCCAAAGTATCAACAACACGCACAGGACATAAACGTCGGGAGGCAGGTATATAACGTTCTTGTAAATGGGCAATGAGATAAAAGCCTTTAAGGTCTTTTGCAAAACGATTTCTAATATTAGGACGGATAACTTTAACAGCGCATTTTTTTTTGTGACCTACTTTATCATAGTATTCAGCTGGATGAACTTGGGCAATAGAAGCGGCTGCAATAGGTGGGTGAAAATCTGTGAATAAATCATTAATAGATTGGCCAAGAGAATTTTCTATTTGAATAATTGCATCAGTACAGGGGAAAGTTTGAACACGATCTTGGAGTTGAGCTAAGTCCTCTGCGATATCGCGTCCGACAATATCTGGCCGAGTAGCAAGAAATTGACCAAGTTTGACGTAAGACGGGCCAAGTTTATTGATAGCATATGATATATTTTCAGATCGGTGCTTTTTTTTCGTTTTGCGGCGCGCTAAGGCGCTCGCTATACGGTGGTATACTGCTGGAAATCCTTGAAGGTCATCGCAAGGGAGAGCGCTAATAACTCCTTCTCGCGTAAAGATAAACAATGCACGTAGTAGTTGAAAATAGGTAGAAATTTGCACCATTTTTTAAGTCTTCCAACCTGAATGCAGTGTTGCAATAGCACCTGTAAGATTGCGATATGATACCGAGGAAAAACCTGCTTTTCTAATCATATGGGCAAAGTCATTTTGTTTAGGAAATTTACGAATTGATTCAACCAAATAACGATATGCATCACGGTCACCTGTAATGAATTGACCCAGTTTTGGAATAGCATGGAAAGACCAAAGGTCATAAATTTTATCAAGTAGAGGCATTTCAACATTTGAAAATTCTAAACATAAAAAATGTCCACCTGGTTTTAAAACACGAAAAGCTTCTCTGAGAGCTTTATCAATATGTGGTATATTACGAATTCCAAAGGCGATAGTATAAGCATCAAAACTTTGATCCTCGAAAGGCAAAAGTTCTGCATTGGCTTCAATGAAGTCAATAAGGGAAGCAAGATTATTTTTTTGTGCACGTTTTTTACCAATGCTTAGCATTGAGCCATTAATATCAAGGATTGTAACATGAGCTTTTTTACGTGAGGCATTGAGAATACGAAAAGCAATATCACCGGTACCACCAGCTACATCAAGAGCTTTCCAGTTAGAAATGGCTGGGGGAGACAGCCATGCTACCATGGAATTTTTCCATATACGATGGAGTCCAAGAGATAAGATATCATTCATTTTGTCATAGTTTTCAGCGACAGAATGAAATACATTATCAACCATAGATTGTTTTTGCATTTCGTCAACTTTTGTGAAGCCAAAAGAATGTTCCATGCCTCCTTCGACTCCTATGCGTTCTGTTTCCGCTGCCATAATACATGACCTTTCTTATTTTTCTTTTATTGTAAACGACATGTGGAAAAAGTACCCAAATACGAAAAAATAACAGATAAAATCATAATGTTTATATACAGTTTAAGATAAAAAAGTGCTTTTAGATATCCAGATTAGCAACACTTAAAGCATTATCTTGGATAAAAGAGCGCCGTGGTTCAACTTCATCACCCATTAAGCGAGAAAAGAGTGAATCTGCATCAGTTGCGTCATTAATTTTAACTTGTAAAAGAGTCCGTGCATCAGGATCAAGGGTCGTTTCCCACAATTGGTCGGCATTCATTTCTCCAAGACCTTTATAACGCTGTAAAGTCAAACCTTTTTTGCCATTTTTAAAAATACTTTCTAATAAACCAATAGGTCCAAAAATGCGCTCTGACTTATCTTTGCGATGCAAAAGAGGAGGGAAACTATAGACTTCTATGAGATTTTGAGCAATACGATCAATTTGACGCGCATCCGATGAATTTATAAGCCCTGCATCGAGCGTGATAATTTCTTTAACACCACGCAAAATACGCTCAAAATACAGTCCTCCTTCTGGTGTACAGATACCCTTCCAACCACGCTCCATATCATCAGCAATTAAATCCAGGCGATTTGCTACATTGTCTGCTATTTCTTGAGCTTTTTCTGGTGTCGTAAAGGCTTCAAAGCTAAAAATACCAGCAATTGCTGCCTGCTCAACAATATTACGATCATAGCGTGTGTGAAGACCATTCAGAAGTTGGCGTAACATACGAGCATCTTCAGCAAGTTTACGCAAATCAGTGCCGGCAAAAATTTCACCTGTTGAAAGTTCTAATGTTGTTTCCTCTAATCCACTATCAATTAAAAATTCTTCGAATGCTGCTTCATTTTTTATATATTGAGAAAATTTACCACGTGATACTTTATAAAGAGGTGGTTGGGCAATATACAAATATCCGCGTTCAATTAATTCAGGCATTTGCCTAAAAAAGAAGGTGAGAAGTAAGGTACGAATATGTGCTCCGTCAACGTCTGCATCTGTCATAATAATAATTTTATGATAACGTACCTTATCTGGTGAAAATTCGTCTTTTCCAATCGAAGTACCAAGAGCGGTGATGAGTGTTCCGATCATTTCAGATGAGAGCATTCGGTCGAAACGTGCTCGTTCGACGTTAAGAATTTTACCACGCAAGGGCAAAATTGCTTGATTTTGACGTGAACGCCCACTTTTAGCGGATCCACCGGCTGAATCTCCCTCAACAATAAAGATTTCTGATTTTGTAGGATCACGTTCCTGACAATCAGCAAGTTTTCCTGGTAAAGAAGTGATATCGAGAGCTCCTTTACGTCGTGTAAGTTCGCGTGCTTTACGGGCCGCTTCACGGACTGCTGCAGCTTCTACTACTTTACTAATAAGAATTTTTGCTTCATTAGGATGTTCTTCTAGCCACGCTGAAAGACCTTCATTTACCAAATTTTCAACAATAGGGCGCACCTCTGAAGAAACCAATTTATCTTTTGTCTGAGAGGAAAATTTTGGATCAGGTACTTTAACAGAAAGAATAGCTGTTAAGCCTTCACGACAATCATCACCGGTTAAACTAACTTTTTCTTTTTTAGCAATCCCTGAGGATTCTGCATAACCATTAATTTGACGTGTTAAAGCGCTACGAAAACCTGCTAAATGAGTTCCTCCATCTCGTTGTGGAATGTTATTAGTAAAACACAATACTTTTTCGTGGTAGGAATCATTCCACCATAAAGCAACGTCTACACTCATGCCATCTTTTTCGTTTGTGATATAAATAGGATTATCAATGAGAGCTTTTTTTGATTGATCTATATATTTGACAAATTCAATTAATCCACCTTCATAATGCAATTCTACTGATTGAACATCTGCACGACGTTGATCAGTAAGAAGAATGTGTATGCCCGAATTTAAAAAAGCTAATTCCCGTAGACGACGTTCTAAAGTTTCGAAATTAAATTCAACCATTGTAAAGGTTTCAGAACTTGGTAAAAAAGTTATTTCTGTCCCGCTTTCTGAATCGCAATTACCAATAATTTTTAATGCGGAATCGGCGACTCCATGGGTAAACGACATTTCATGAATTTTGCCATCACGCTTAATGCGTAACCGCAACCAAACAGAAAGTGCATTAACCACAGAGACACCAACACCATGCAATCCCCAGAAACTTTGTAAGAGTTTTGATCAAATTTTCCACCAGCATGAAGTTGCGTCATAATGACTTCAGCGGCTGAAACACCCTCAGTTGGATGAATATCTGTTGGAATTCCACGTCCATTATCATGAACAGAACAGGATCCATCAGCGTGAAGCGTGACATTTACAAGAGTAGCGTAGCCGGCTAAAGCTTCATCAATAGCGTTATCTACAACTTCATAAACCATATGGTGCAGGCCTGAACCATCATCGGTATCACCAATATACATGCCAGGACGTTTGCGCACAGCGTCAAGACCTTTAAGCACTTTAATGGAAGATGCACCATAGTCACCACACATTGGCGAAGTTGTTTCATCACTCATAGGTCAATCCATTTCTGTATTTAATTTCAATATTTCATCAATTTTTTGTGCGCTTGGATATTTTAGCTGGTTATTTATCGAATAACAATATTAGATGTTTATCGTATATCAAATCTATATTCAACATGTGTCATGTCTAGAATAGATATAAAGGTTTTTTCGTATTGAAATGGTGATGTTTTGTCGATACGTATTGCACGATATCATAAAATGATGAGGAAAAAAGACCTTTATTGTAACAAAGTGAAGGGTTACCTTGGTTATATTTTATAGCTTTAAAATAAGATTTACGTTCCTTAAAAGGAAGTTATTGCCTTACTGTTTTAAATTGATCGTGTCTAGAAATGGTATTTACAAAATTAAGGTATCATTTTTACATAAAAGTCACAATAGTTACAAGGAAAACTGGAATAAAGCCAATACTACTATAGAAATTTATTCTGCACTAAAAGAACTCTTGTTTTCCATATTTTTATCTACAAAAAGCACGCTATAAAGCCCATATTATAGATATTCTAAAAATACATGGAAACTATTAAATTTTTTAATAATTGTGAGGAATATGAAATACTTTAACCTATTTAAAATACCAACTCTTTTTAGTTGAGTTTTTAGCATTATGACAAAGAGAAAAAAGCAGTTTAGCTATGAATAATTTATGGGGAAAGATTTTAAAAATGAATATATATATTAATATGTTAAATTCTTTTATTAGAATTTTGTTTATAACGTTAATCCTTTTTTTTTCACCTTTTATACAGGCTGGGATGGGAGGAAGGCTCCCTTCTTTTTTTAATGCGCACGAACATTTGATACAGCCTGATATAGCCAATATAGCACGTTTACGTTTTGTTACAACGTTTGATTTTCCTCCTTTTAACTTTCTTGATAAAACAGGCCATCTTGCAGGTTATAATGCTGATTTATTACGTGCTATTTGCATAAAGCTGACACTTGAAAAACTGTGTGAAGTAGAAGTTGTTCCTCGGGAGGAATTGGTAAATCATCTCAACAGCGATGAAGCAGAGGCAATGATTGCTGGTTTAGAAGAAACAACGGAAATGCATCAATATTTTGCTTTTACCCAAACTTATTTGCGTTTTCCTGCACGTTTTGTATCATATAAATCTTTGAATCTTAATGACCTGATAAATAATAAACTTGAGTATTTAAAGAGTGGATTTTTGATTAATAGTGCATATGAAAAACTATTTCATAGTTATTTTCCTAAAGCTAAATGGCAAGGGTTTAATGATAGAAAAATGCTCTATAAAGCATTACAGGATCATGAAATTGATCTTATTTTTGATGATGGGCTGGCTTTGTCTTTATGGATAAATGATCCGCAATCAATAGATTGTTGTCTTTTTGTTGGTGAAGCTTACATAGCTCCACAATTTTTAGGAGCAGGAATGCGAATCGCTGTTGCAAAAAAGAATGCAGAATTAGTTGATATTCTTAATTATGCTCTAAAATCTTTGGAGCGTGATGGAAAGCTTACAGAGCTTTATTTACGTTATTTTCCAGTTAGTTTTTATTAATTCAAAAACTCATTAAGTGATAGTTACAAGTCTTTCATTGTTTAACCGATAGGAAATGGCTTCTGCAAGGTGATGGCGTGCAAGGTGCTGTGCTTGATCAAGATCAGCAATAGTACGTGCGACTTTGAGAATACGATGATAAGCACGTGCGGAAAGGTGCATCTTTTCGCTAACATCGCGTAGTAATGTAGCTGCATTTTGATCGGGAATAGCAATTTGTTCAATGATTTTTGCAGGACAGTCGCTATTAGTGCGGATGTGGGGAAGATCAAGTGTTGCAAAACGTTCAGCTTGAATAGAACGCGCTTGTGCGACTCGTTTTGCGACCTTATAACTTTCTTCTGATTGTTTTTGTTGCATGAGATCCATAGCTGTTAAAGCAGGAACTTCAATACGTAAGTCAATGCGATCAAGTAGAGGACCAGAAATACGGGATTGGTAATCAATTTGGCACCGTATACCTTTGGAACAAACATAGCCTTTTTCACCAGCCATACCACATCGACAAGGATTCATTGCAGCGATGAGTTGAATACGAGCAGGATAGCTTATATGATGATTGGCACGGGCAATAACACATTCTCCGCTCTCTAAAGGTTGACGAAGAGAATCAAGAACTTGAGGAGAAAATTCAGGAAATTCATCTAGAAATAAAACACCGTTATGAGCAAGTGATACTTCTCCTGGTCGTCCTTTGAGCCCACCACCGATCATTGCCGCCATAGAGGCAGAATGATGTGGGGAACGAAAGGGACAATGGCGTGATATAGCATTATGTGTTGTTTCTCCTGTAATAGAAGAAATGAGAGCGACATCTAAAAGCTC
This sequence comes from Bartonella sp. AR 15-3, assembly GCF_002022445.1. Classification (GTDB taxonomy): domain Bacteria; phylum Pseudomonadota; class Alphaproteobacteria; order Rhizobiales; family Rhizobiaceae; genus Bartonella. The sequence goes on from NZ_MUYE01000001.1 coordinate 1,523,141, forward strand.
ACGGCTATCAAGAGGTGGTAAAATGGAGGGTAAGCATTGGGCTAACATGGATTTACCTGCACCAGGAGGACCTACGAATAGAAGATTATGCCGTCCAGCTGCACAAACTTCCAATGCCCGTTTTGCAGATTGTTGTCCTTTAATCTCACATAGATCTGGTAATTCGGTTAATGTGGTATATTGACGTGGTTGTGGTCTTTTTTGAATCTGTGTTCCTTTAAAATGGTTGATTATAGTAAGAAGAGTTTCAGGAGCAAGGATATCCATTTCTGCATTTGCCCATGCTGCTTCGGGACCACATTTGTGAGGGCAAATTAACCCTTTATCAAGCGATAATGCCGTCATTGCAGTAGGTAAAACACCATTAACAGAGTTAATAGATCCATCAAGTGATAATTCACCTAAAATGATGTATTTTTGACCTATCTCGGAAGGGAGAAGATTCATAGCAAGCATTAAGCCTATGGCAATGGGAAGGTCATAATGTGAACCTTCTTTGGGTAAATCAGCTGGTGCAAGATTAACAGTAACTCGTTTGTTTGGCATAGAAAGTCCGCAAGCATGAAGAGCTGCTTGTATCCGTTCACGGCTTTCTGCGACTGCTTTGTCGGCTAATCCAACAATAGCCATTCCTATTTTACCAGAGGAAATCATAACCTGTACATCAACAGGAATTGCTTCTAAACCACGAAAAGCAACCGTTGTAATATGCGCGACCATTATTTTTTCCCCCCTTCTTTTATTTGAAAGACACAATCATATCTATGTATAAAAATCAAGAAGTGCTTCTACACGCTTTTTAATGAAGTTATATAGAAAGATTTGATAGCACTGTAATGGAGGACCATTTGTATAAATTTAACTATAATAATATATGCTTCAATAAAGTATTTAAAATCAATTAAATGAATGTATTAAAAACATAAAAATATAACACTACACAAAGCCTTGTTTCACAGTTCTTGAAAATCTTGTGAATACGAAGAAAAAAGGGAAAAGAGCTATGAAATAACATATTTAAGAAAAGTATATTACTTAATGTAATTAAAGGGGTGAAGAATTTAAATAAAAAACAATGTTTATCATTCTTTAGTCGATTTTATTTATAAGAAAAAACGTTAAAATGTTTGTTAAGGGTACCTAATTTGGTAATATGTCAGACAAGAATTTCGCTGAAATTAATAACCGCATATAGCGTAGTGGTAGCCTTATGCCTAATTTTTACTTTTACACGGTCAGTTGTAGCATTTGAGCTTTTTGGTTTTCATTTATTTGGAAAAAAAAATTCAGCTTCTTTTCCATATGGAATAAATAGTGCAGAAAAATCTTATACAATTAAGGTAGTTGCTCCACCGGAGGCTTCATCAGAAGGGATTAAAATAGCTAAAGCTGCGTCTTCTCTTGTTTCTGATCAAGGTAAAACAGTAGCAAATTCATCTGGTTTGTTAGCTAAAGCCCGTTCAGATTATCGGACGATACTTGCAGCTCTCTATGCTGATGGACGTTATGGTGGTATCATTAGTATTAAAATTAATGGTTTAGAAGTTTCTGACTTAAGCCCTTTGGCTCAATTACCTGCCCAGTCGAGTATTATCATTACAATTGATGCTGGTCCACAATATGTTTTTAATGTTGCGAATTTCAATAAAGATTTTTCTCTTGAAAAGTATAAAATAGGTGAAATTCTTTCAGTGGAAAATTTAGGTTATAAGGTTGGTGCTGTTGCAAAATCTGAGACTGTTCTTAAAGCAGAACGGTGGTTAATAGAAAGATGGCGCCAACAAGGTTATGCTAAGGCAAATATTGTGAATCGTGATATGGTTGCTGATCATGCAGCGCGCTTTGTTGATGCGCAGATTACAGTTAATCCTGGAAAAAAGGCTTATTACGGCTCTTTAAATGTGCGTAATGTGAGTGAACAACCACGTATGGATTCAGCCTATATTGCATGGATGACAGGATTAAAATTAGGTCAACAATATAATCCTGATGCGTTGATCAAAGCAAATAAACGGCTTGCACGACTTGATGTTTTTCGTGCAGTGACTTTGCGTGAGGCTGAAACAATTAGTTCCGATGGTCATTTACCACTGACACTTACTTTAGAAGAACGTAAACCACGACGTTTTGGCATTGGTGGTAGCTATTCAACATTAGATGGTGCAGGGCTTGAAGCCTATTGGATGCACAATAACCTTTTTGGGCAGGCAGAACACCTTAAAATTGAGACTAAAATAAGTGATATTGGTAGTAGAAAAGAAGAATCTTATCATCCGAAAAATTTTGATTATCTTTTGGGAGCGACATTCATTAAGCCTGGCATCATTACTCCTGATACGGATTTTGCGGCAGAACTGAAAGGAGAACAAGATGTTTTAGATAATTATACTACGACAGCTCTCAAAGCGCAGTTAGGGATTACGCATATCTTTAATGATAAGTTATCAGGGCGAGTTGCTTTAGCTACTTTTAATGGTTATTCACGTGATGATTATTTTGGGAACCGTCATTTCACTACAATTGGATTATTGAGTGGTATGATTTATGATGGCCGTAATAGTACAGTTAATGCAACAAAAGGCCTATATGGTGAAGCAGTTCTTGAATCGCTTTATGAAATGCGTTTTGATAGTTTTGTGACAAAAATGACAATAGAAGGTCGGTCTTATTGGGCGTTTGATGTAAAAGATCATTTTATTTTTTCAACACGAGTAAAGTTTGGTACGATTATTGGAGGTAATATAGCTGAATTGCCTTCAGGTACTCTTTTTTTTGCTGGTGGTGGTGGATCTGTTAGAGGTTATGCTTATCGCAATATTGGCATAAAAACAGAAAATGATACTATTATTGGTGGGCGTTCTATTGTTGAAGGGTCAGCTGAATTACGCTTTTTCTTTAACAATAAAATAGGATTTGTGAGTTTTATTGATGGCGGTTTTGTAGGGGAAAAAACGCATTTTAATTTTTCACAACAAATGAAATGGGGAATGGGTATTGGAGGTCGTTATATGACTGGTTTTGGCCCTTTTCGGTTTGATGTAGCTTTTCCTTTTAAGCGAGAGAAAGGTGATCCTCGTGTTGGTTTTTATGTGGGTATAGGACAAGCGTTCTAATGAAAAAAATGTGGTATTTGAGGTTTTTTTTATTTGGATTTTCTCTTTTGATGATAAGCTTTTTTTTACTTGTTCAGAGAGGAAATTCATTCACTGGAGAAGAAATAAGAAATGATCGTTCATGGCTTGTCTCTTTTATTGAACGTAAAATTTCAGCACCTAATCGACAAATTCGTTTGCATAACGTCCAGGGAGTATTATCTTCACAGGCCTCTATTGATACAATTACTATAAGTGATAACAAAGGTATTTGGCTTAAAATTAACAACGCTAAGGTCGATTGGAATCGTTTAGCTTTGTTGCGAGGACATGTTGAAATTAATCAACTTTCAGCAGAAAAAATTATATTTTTACGCCAACCACAAAACTCATCCTCAATTTATTTTTTTGAAGCTGATCAGTTTTCTATACCCAAATTGCCTATGGCAATTTTTGTTAATACATTAATGGTTGATTGCCTGACTTTTGAAAAGGACATTTTTGGCTTTGCTTCTGATGTATCATTAAAAGGGCATTTAACCTTAGATAATAATGAGCTGGATACCAATATAGAGTTTCAACGTTTAGATGAATTAGGTTATTTTTCTATCTTGACAAAAATATCCAAGGACGATCGTACAGCTACAATTGATATTATTGCTGACGAACCGCAAAATGGTATTATGGCTAATATTCTTGATCTTGAAAAGCGTCCTGCATTAAACCTCTCAATTAAAGGTAATGGAACTTTTGATGATTTGGTTATTATGATTAACTTAAAAGCTAATCAGCAACCTATTGTAGAGGGCAATTTTATTCTTGCAGGAGTTCTAGAAGGTTATAGTCTTATAACGAATTTAGAAGGAATAATCGGTTTTTTAATGCCTGCTCAATCTCAATATCGTAGTTTCTTTGAATCTAATGTTGCTTTAAAAGCAAAAGCAACGGTGACAAACGAAGGTGCAATGCAGCTTAATCATATGACTATTCAAGGAGATGCAATTGATGTTGTAGCTAATGCTGAAATAGCGAATGATGGATTTTTACGACGTCTTTTTATTGATGGCAAAATAGCTTTTGATAAAGAAAAATCATCAGCTCCCTTACCACAATTAGAGACACGAACACGCCTAGATAATCTTGCTTTAACAGTTGATTATGGCCGTAAAGGACAACAAACTTGGAAAGGACGGCTTGCCATACATCATTTGAGCAATGACAATGTTCATATTCGTGATGCCGTTTTTGATATGGGGGGTGTGAGTGAAAATCTTGATAATTTAGTTTCTCGTCATGTAGGTATTCAGATTAATGGTACTCTTCAGGGAGTTACAAAGATTAAGGATGGTTTTTCAGAAGATCTAAATCAACCGATTTATATGCATCTTGATACGGATATTTTTTCTGGAAAACCAATGTCAATCCATAATTTTAGTATTACAGCTCAGGATTTTTCTATTTGGTTAAAAGGACAAATGGATTCTTTCATTTTTAAAGGCGATCTTAGCGTAAAAGCGCGGACATTAGCACCTTTGGGTTTGTTGAATGGGCAGTCATTTTCTGGTAGTGCGGATATTAAAGCAAAAGGAAATTTTAATTTAATTAAAGGTACTTTTGATCTTAAATTTTTAGGCATAACTGACAATGCTACAATAGGAAGGGGAGCAATTGATCATTTATTAAAGGGAGAGCTTTTTCTTTCAGGTGATATTGCGCGGAATGCAATAGGTTTAATTGTAAACGATTTCCATTTAAAAAATCAGTTTGCCAATATAAAAGCTGATGGCTATTTTGGCAGAGAAAGTGCTAAAATGGATTTTTCTGCCCAAATATCTAATCTTACTCTGTTAGATCCAAAAATGGAGGGCTCTGCTACAATTAAAGGTGCAGCTAGAGGACATAATAGTCTTATAACAATCAGTACAAAGGCTCAAATTGTTGAAGCTTTTTTGGTTGGGAAAAAGCTTCAAAATACAATATTCAATGTTAATGCGCTTATGGATAATACATCACCAGTTGACTCCTATTTAACGGGCTTTATAGAGGGAAAGGGGACTTTTGCTGAGAAACCATTAGAGCTATCCGCTGCTTTTAACAATACCGCCCATATCTGGAAACTTCAGGATATAAATATTAAAGGGGGTAGTGCGCGTATAACCGGTGATATTGCTCAAACGTTTGAACGTTTTTTAAAAGGAAATTTGCATATTGATGCGGACGATATTTCAATTCTTTCTGCATTATTTTTGCAAAAAGGGAGTGGGAAAGTGAAAGGAGATTTTATCTTTGATAAAGTAAATAACCAACAAATAGCAAATTTAAAAGCTGATGTTAACCATTTTATACTTGCAAAAAATGAAATAAAAAAATTGGCTATACAAGCTGATATATTTAATCCTTTTGGTGCGATACAATTTAAAGGTTCCGTTAATGCAGAACATATTCGGACACCATTCGTGATGGTAAATCATTTGAATGCTCAAGCTGTGAATAACAATGGACAAACAGTTTTTAATGTTCAGGCAGTATTGCATAATGATACGAATGCAAAGCTTTCTGGACGCGTTATAACAGAAGGGCTACCTGCAGATGTGAAACAAAAAGTGCAGCTTGAAACTATAGATTTGAAACAAGCCAGTTTGCACGCAGCGTTACTTAAACCAGTGAGCATCCTCTTCGATAAAAATGGAATAACGATGAGTAAGTTAGGAATTTCTATCAATGAAGGTGAGATCGCGCTTTCAGGCAATATTCAAGATACTCTTAGTTTGCATCTTACAATGAGTGCCGTTCCTGCCACATTAGCGAATCTTTGGAAACCAGATCTTGATGCTGCCGGGACTTTAACAGGATATATTATGGTTCATGGGAGTTTTACAAAGCCTGAGATAATTTATGATATAAGGGGTCAAGAGTTGACGATTGCTTCTTTTCAAGAAAAGAAAGTAAAGCCTTTTGCTTTTTCTGCTAAGGGTAAAACGGTTAATCAGGACCTTCTTTTATATGCTGAGCTGAGTGGAGATGGATTGCAAGCGCAAGCACAAGGAAAAGTCCCTCTAGATAAGAGCAGTTTTGATTTACATGTTAATTTAAAAAATTTTCCTGCACATTTGATCAATGGTTTTATTAAGAGACAGCTTCTTGGAGGAGAAGTGGTTGGTAAGGTTGATATTGGTGGAGATTGGAAGAGTTTGTCTACCCATTTTGATTTCTCTAGTCAAAATTTGACAGTTATGACTCATAAAGGACAAGAGTCAATTAATATGAATATCCGTGGTTTTTATAAACAATCGATATTTCATATTGAGCATATAATAGCATCAGGTGCTAAGGATTTGGATCTTTCTGTTAATGGACAAATTTCTTTGAATAATTCGAAAGTTGCATTGCGTATTAAAGGCATGATGCCTCTTGGCTTTATGAATCAATTTGTAGCTGAACGTGGTGCGCATGTAGCGGGAATAGTAAAAATAGATAGCACCATCAGTGGTGCATTGTCTCAGCCACAATTAGAAGGACACTTTTCTGTATCTAATGGTCATTTTTTGGATACACAAACAAATTTAGAATTGAATAATATAAGGTTTGAAGCCAAACTGAATGGCGATCATATAATTTTAGAGAATGCTTATGCTTCTTCATCTTATGGAGGGTCTCTTTCTGCTTCAGGCCGCATTTCTAATGATTTACAGACCAATTTAGTGATTTATCTTGATCATGCCCATTATAATGATGGATCTATGGTTTTTGCAACATTAACAGGCGAAATGACAGTAACTGGTTATTTTTTGCGTGATCTTGTTATTGGTGGAGATATCACAGTTGAAAAAGCAGAGTTTCTTATCCCTGATAATTTTAAAAATTCGGCTTTTTTAGATCTTAAACATAAGAATTTAATTGCACCGATTCAAAAAACACTTGAACGAGCTAATGTTAAAACTTATGGTCATAATCAAAATGTTTCTGAAAAGTCTTCTTCTGTTGTGCGGTTGGATGTAAAAATTAATGCACACAACAAGTTTTTTGTACGTGGTCGAGGGGTAGATGCTGAATTAGGAGGGAGTATTAATTTAAAAGGTCCTTTACAAGCTATGCGTCCGGTTGGTGAATTACAAATGATTCGCGGAAGGTTTGATATTCTTTCACAACGTCTCAATTTCGAAAAAGGACAGGCAAGCTTTAACGGTAATCTTAATCCTACTGTTTATTTTATTACCAATAATAATAATGGCGATATTCGTGTTAATGTGATAGTAAGAGGGACAATTGATAATCTTGATATTCAGTTTTCTTCACAGCCTATTTTGCCACAGGATGAAGTATTAGCACGTTTGATTTTCAATCGCTCCCTTAACGAATTATCGCCATTTCAAATTGTTCAGCTTACAGCAGCGGCAGCTGAGTTTGCTGGTGCTTCTAATACATCTTTATTGAATACTTTACGCACCCATATTGGTCTCGATGATCTTGATGTTGTTGTCGATAAAAAAGGCAACACAGGTTTACGTGTTGGACGCTATATCCATGATAATATTTACTTGGGTTTTGAAGCAGGATCCAATGGAACAACGAAAGGAACAATTAATTTGGATATTTCACGCCATCTTAAAGCTAAAGGGGCTATAGGCAGTGAAGAAAATAGGAGTTTTGGCTTGTTTTATGAAAAAGATTATTAACTTAAGAATTAGTGATAGTGATAAAGTTTATTATTTAAAAGTTCTGTTCTTTAAATTGGATGTGATGAAGTTTTTTATAGACGCCTTCTTTCTTTGCTAGTAATTCTTGTTGGGTTCCTTGTTCAATGAGACGCCCATTTTGTATCACAATAATTTTATGAGCACGTGCAATCGTTGAAAGACGATGAGCAATAACAATAGTTGTACGCCCTTGTGTAAGCTGATCAAGAGCTTCATTGATTTGTATCTCAGTTTGTGAATCTAATGCACTTGTTGCTTCATCAAGAAGCAAGATTTCACTATCATGAAGCATGGCGCGAGCGATGGCAATACGTTGTTTTTGTCCACCTGACAGATTATTACCATTATCTCCAACTTGTGTATCATACCCATTGGGTAACGCCATAATAAAGTCATGAGCATTGGCTGCTTTTGCAGCTTTAATAATATCGTTATCACTTGCTCCTTCTTTTCCAAGTCTGATATTGTATTTAACACTTCCTTGAAATAGAAAAGTATCTTGTCCTACGTAGGCCATAAGGTTTCTAAGGGAACGAAATGTGACGTAGCGGATATCTTGATCATTAATCAATATACGGCCTTGAGTGGGATCATAAAGACGCATAAGAAGGTTAATAAAGGTTGATTTTCCTGAACCCGATGGCCCCACTAATGCTGTCATTTTTCCTGCTTCAATTTCTAGATTAATATCGTTTAGCACCATATGATTATCAGTATAAGCAAAGGAAACATGCTCAAAGCGTATAGAATTTTTTATTTTATTAAGATCTTTAGCTTCTTTATGTTCCATAACTGTAAGAGGATGATCGAGTATTTCGAACATTGTATGGATGCTAACCAGACCAGATTCAATTTTAACACGCACATTTGCCAGTCTTTTGGCTGGTTCATAGGCTAAAAGTAAAGCAACAATAAAGGACATTAATTCACCTTGAACGCCTGTACGCTGGTTTGCAAGATAGCCGGTAAAACAAATAATACCTGCAATCACAATGCCAGTCAGTGTTTCCATAATTGGATTTGTAGCAGCTTCAAGCATTGCGATACTATTTGCTTGTTGTTCAACATCATAAATAGCTTTATTCATGCGTTTTTGCATCAATTTTTCGAGTGAAAAAGCTTTTATGACATGAATACCAATCGTTGTTTCTTGTACGATTTTGATAATTTCTCCGAGTGAAAGAAGTTCTTTTTCCATAAGGTTACGAACATGCTTTAAGGCTATTCGAATTCCTAAAAATGCTAATGGACCCACTATTAAGGTAATGGCAATTAATGTGAAATTTTGAATAAACATAACAAACAAAAGACCAGTAACAGAAAGTAAATCACGCACAAATGTTGTGATAATAATATCAATAATATTGCGCGCTGCTGTTGCACTGTGGGTTACACGGACAAGAAGATCAGATGAAGTATTATTTTGATAAAAAGAGACGCCTTGTTTGATGAGATGTCTATAAATTTTACGTTGTTGTTCAGCAACAATACTATTGCCTGCTTTGCTTAGAAAATAAGTTTGAGTAAAAGTTGCAATCCCCTTAAGAATGAAAATAAAAGCAATAACACTGGAAATAAAAACAATCATATGAAAATTTTGTCCATCAATAATATGATTGACCACATCGCGCATAATCCATGCGCTGATGACAGTGGTAAAGGAAATAATGATCATTGAAACAATGGCTACACTATAGCAGCATATATGTTTATGAAAATTTTCTTTTAAAAGCCGAATGATGAGATGTTTATCAGAAGAGGATATTTGTGTTTTGGCCATGCAGCACTTCTATCACTTTTTTATGCAATATCAAATCATCCTTTATAGGAGAGTTTGAGGGCTTCTGATAAATAACCTTTTTTCTACGGATTAATCATTAATTTCTTATTAAAAAAGTATAACGCGACAACCCTGCAATGTACAAAACTACATTTATACATTTTCAATAAGCTTTATAAGGTTGAAATTGTCATTAAAATTATTTAGGCGCTATTACCATCATAATTTGACGACCTTCAAACTTTGGTTCAGATTCGATTTTGGCAATTTCGCTTGTATTTTCTTTAACCCGCTGAAGAAGCTTTATTCCAAGATCTTGGTGCGCCATTTCACGACCACGAAAACGCAAAGTAATCTTCACTTTGTCACCATTGTCAATAAAACGACGGATCGCTTTTAGCTTGACCTCATAATCATGAATATCAACATTAGGTCGCATTTTAATTTCTTTAATTTCGATAGTTTTTTGTTTTTTACGCGTTTCAGCTGCTTTTTTTTGATTTTGATATTTTAGTTTGCCTAAATCAATAATTTTACATACAGGTGGCTCTGCATTTGGCACAATCTCAACTAAATCAAGCCCAGCATCTGCTGCCATAGAGAGCGCTTCTTGTGTTGTAACAATCCCCTGATGTTGTCCTTCATCATTAATTAATTGGACATGAGGCACTCGAATATCGCGATTTGAACGCAACCCATCTTTGGGGCTAGGGGTTATTTTAAATGGTCGACGAATGGTTTATGCTCCTTAATATCAATTAATTCCTAACGGAGCAGTATACAATATATAGAGAGAAAAACAACAGAAATTCGCGCTTTTTTCATTATCATTATAAAGATTATTTGTTATATTACTTTGAAATACAGTGATTCCCTTTTTGTAAAAAGAATATTCTCTGAAGAAAGGGTGATAATGGATCAGAATATTCCTTGCCAATTTTTTTCATTTGAAAATACGATTCTTGCTGTTCGTCACCACAAAGGCAGTCGCTCTCCTGGTTTAATTTGGTTATCTGGTTATAGATCTGATATGTTAGGGAGTAAAGCGACGGTAGTTAATAGTTTTGCGCAAAAAAATGATTTTTCTTGTTTGCGTTTTGATTATTCTGGTCATGGAGAGTCGAAAGGAGATTTTTTTCAAGGAACAATTTCGCGCTGGGTTAAAGAGAGTTTAGCTGTTATTGAGGCTTATTGTGAAGGTCCGCAAATTTTGATTGGTTCTTCTATGGGGGGTGGATTGCTATAAGGCTTGCTATGATACTCGCGCAAAAAAACAAGGCGCCTGTTGGGATGATCTTAATTGCACCTGCTCCTGATTTTACGCAGACTTTGGTGGAACCTGCTTTAAGCGTAGAGGAATGGAGGATGCTCGAGGAAAAAGGCTATTGTGAACGACCTTCGGTGGATGGTTTAGAATCATTACTTTTTACAAAGGCATTAATTGAAGATGGGCGAAACAACAGTGTTATGAAAGAATGCATAGATGTTGGATGTCCAATTCATATTCTGCAAGGGATGGAAGATGATAAGATACCTTATCAGCATACATTGACTTTACTTGATTATTTGCCTTTGCATGATGTAACATTAACTCTTGTGCGTGATGCAGATCACCGATTTTCACGTCCCCAAGATTTGGATTGTCTTGAAAAGGTGTTGATGTCTTTGATTGATCGATTCAATGCTGAATAAAGGTTATGTTCATTTATTATGAGAGATATAATATATGGTTGTGTATGAAGAGGACTTTATTCTCTCTAGTTGTCGTGTACCTTTGCGGGTAAAAGAACACAAAAATGCACGCCGTCTTACCTTGCGTATTGATGTAGCCAGACAAGAGATTTATTTGATAACTCCGCCTGCAGTAGCGCTAAGTGTGATTCAGTGGTTCATTGCAAAACATCGATCTTGGATTGAAAAGCATTTTGCTCGTGGAGGAATTATCAACGAAGATTCTCATCTCAAAGAGGGGTCACGAATTCCTGTATTGGGGGCTTCACATGTTATATTGCGTAAAGAGAAACGTGGAGTAGCTGAAATTATTACAGGTGATGCTGGACAAGAATCACAGATCATTATTTACAGTCGATCAGAACATCTTCCAAGACGTGTTGCTGATGTTTTAAAAAAACAAGCTAAAATTATTATAGCACCGTTAGTGGTTCATTATGCAAACAAGGTGGGGAGAAAGGTTAAATCAATTAGTTATAAAGATACTAGAACACGTTGGGGATCATGCTCAACAGGTGGTCGTCTTTCTTTTTCATGGCGTCTTATTATGGCGCCAAAAGAAATTGTTGAGTATGTTGTTGCACATGAAGTAGCTCACCTTGTTGAAATGAATCATGGAGAACGATTTTGGTCTCTTTGTGAAAAGCTGTGTCCTGAGAGAAAAACCTATCAAGCTTGGTTAAAGAAAAATGGCTATACACTTCAAAGGATTAATTTTCACTAATGTAAAAATATGATTCTTTTTTTATGTATGTATTGTTTTTGTATGCTGGATAGTGTTACGTGATATAATCTGGGCTATAGGGGGGATGAAATAACGAAGCTTTGCTTTATTTGGTGATAGACTCAATATTTTTACTTTATCTTTTGTGTGATTAAGTTTAGCATTTTAAAATTGCTCTTTTTAGATTGGAATAGCATTTATGCTTGTTCTTACAGATCCTGTTCAGCTTTTACAGATACTTATTCGTTGCCCTTCTATTACGCCCATGAAGCAGGAGCTTTATCCACTTTGGAGCACTTTTTAAGAAAAATGGGATTTTGTGTTGAGCGTCCTGTTTTTGTTGATAAAAATACAGAAGATGTTGAAAATCTTTATGCAAAGATAGGCAGTGAAGGTCCGCATCTTATGTTTGCTGGCCATAGTGATGTAGTACCACCCGGTAAACTAGAAAATTGGACTTATCCTCCTTTTGAGGGAGTAATAAATCAGGGAAAATTATATGGGCGAGGCGCTGTTGATATGAAGGGTGGGATCGCTTGTTTTATAGCGGCGCTGGCTCGGTTTCTGGAGAAAAAAACACTCAAGGGAAAGGTAAGCTTTTTAATAACCGGTGATGAAGAAGGTCCTGCGATAAACGGTACAGTCAAGCTTTTAGAATGGGCAGTACAAAAAGGTGAAAAATGGAATGCAGCCATTGTGGGTGAGCCAACAAGCGTTAATATTGTTGGTGATGTGATCAAAATTGGACGGCGAGGATCGATTTCTGGTATTATTACGATTAAAGGTTGCCAAGGTCATGTTGCTTTCCCTGAGCGAGCAGTGAATCCATTGCCTTTGGCAAATAAGCTTATTCAAGCGTTGACACAAAATGCTTTGGATCAAGGAACAAAGGATTTTCAAGCAAGTCATTTAGAATTAACAAGCATTGATACAGGAAATTTTTCTGTCAATATTATTCCAGCACAAACAGTTATTCGTTTTAATATACGTTATAATGATCTTTGGACAAAAGAAGCACTCGTTGCTGAAATTGAGAAGCGCCTTGCTTCTGTACATTCTAAAAATGATCAACTACCATATTATCAGCTTGAATGGATATATGGTTTAGGGGGTGTCTTCTTGACCAAGAATGATAAATTGGTTGGAATTTTGTCAAATGCTATTAAAAGTGTAACAGGGAATATTCCGGAATGTTCAACTTCTGGTGGCACCTCGGATGCGCGTTTTATTAAAGACTATTGTCCGGTGGTTGAATTTGGTTTGCCAGGGCTCACTATGCATATGGTTGATGAATGTGTGACTCTTGATGCTATAGAAAATCTAACTTCTATTTATGAACGTTTTATCACCGATTTTTTTGCGTAAATGAAGTAATAATTATTTTAGTGACATAGATAGGATGAGGCTTCAGAGATTTTAGTTTGCTAATTGATAAATAATGTGATCAAGAAAAATGCGTCCTTTTATTGTGGCTTTTAAATGTTTATTGTCCGTTATTTCCACTAATCCTTGTTGTTGTAAATGGATCAGTTTTTTTGACGATAAACTTTGGCGATTTAAAGTTTCATAGCGTATTAGATCAAGTCCTTCTGTAAGACGCAAGCCCATGAGCAGCATTTCGTTAGCTTGTTGTTCTCGAGACAAGTGTTCTGTATTAATACAACCATGCCCTGTAGTTTCTACTAATTCAAGCCAATTTTCGGGATGTTTTTCATTTATGGTAACATAACGGTTATGATTTTCAGTTTTGGATGGTAATTTTTTCTGAGAAAAGAGAAGAATTTTTCAGTGACTGCTTGATAAAGCGCCATGCGCACCGACATCTAAAAGCTCACGGCTATCAAGAGGTGGTAAAATGGAGGGTAAGCATTGGGCTAACATGGATTTACCTGCACCAGGAGGACCTACGAATAGAAGATTATGCCGTCCAGCTGCACAAACTTCCAATGCCCGTTTTGCAGATTGTTGTCCTTTAATCTCACATAGATCTGGTAATTCGGTTAATGTGGTATATTGACGTGGTTGTGGTCTTTTTTGAATCTGTGTTCCTTTAAATGGTTGTATATAGTAGAAGAGTTTCAGGAGCAAGGATATCCTTCTGCATTGCCCATGCTGCTTCGGGACCACATTTGTGAGGCAAATTAACCCTTTATCAAGCGATAATGCCGTCATGCAGTAGGTAAACACCATTAACAGAGTTAATAGATCATCAAGTGATATCACCTAAAATGATGTATTTTTGACCTATCTCGGAAGGGAGAAGATTCATAGCAAGCATTAAGCCTATGGCAATGGAAGGTCATAATGTGAACCTTCTTTGGGTAAATCAGCTGGTGCAAGATTAACAGTAACTCGTTTGTTTGGCATAGAAAGTCCGCAAGCATGAAGAGCTGCTTGTATCCGTTCACGGCTTTCTGCGACTGCTTTGTCGGCTAATCCAACAATAGCCATTCCTATTTACCAGAGGAATCATAACCGTACATCAACAGGAATTGCTTCTAAACCACGAAAAGCAACCGTTGTAATATGCGCACCATTATTTTTTCCCCCTTCTTTTATTTGAAAGACACAATCATATCTATGTATAAAAATCAAGAAGTGCTTCTACACGCTTTTTAATGAAGTTATATAGAAAGATTTGATAGCACTGTAATGGAGGACCATTTGTATAAATTTAACTATAATATATATGCTTCAATAAAGTATTTAAAATCAATTAAATGAATGTATTAAAAACATAAAAATATAACACTACACAAAGCCTTGTTTCACAGTTCTTGAAAATCTTGTGAATACGAAGAAAAAAGGGAAAAGAGCTATGAAATAACATATTTAAGAAAAGTATATTACTTAATGTAATTAAAGGGTGAAGAATTTAAATAAAAAACAATGTTTATCATTCTTTAGTCGATTTTATTTATAAGAAAAAACGTTAAAATGTTTGTTAAGGGTACCTAATTTGGTAATATGTCAGACAAGAATTTCGCTGAAATTAATAACCGCATATAGCGTAGTGGTAGCCTTATGCCTAATTTTTACTTTTACACGGTCAGTTGTAGCATTTGAGCTTTTTGGTTTTCATTTATTTGGAAAAAAAAATTCAGCTTCTTTTCCATATGGAATAAATAGTGCAGAAAAATCTTATACAATTAAGGTAGTTGCTCCACCGGAGGCTTCATCAGAAGGGATTAAAATAGCTAAAGCTGCGTCTTCTCTTGTTTCTGATCAAGGTAAAACAGTAGCAAATTCATCTGGTTTGTTAGCTAAAGCCCGTTCAGATTATCGGACGATACTTGCAGCTCTCTATGCTGATGGACGTTATGGTGGTATCATTAGTATTAAAATTAATGGTTTAGAAGTTTCTGACTTAAGCCCTTTGGCTCAATTACCTGCCCAGTCGAGTATTATCATTACAATTGATGCTGGTCCACAATATGTTTTTAATGTTGCGAATTTCAATAAAGATTTTTCTCTTGAAAAGTATAAAATAGGTGAAATTCTTTCAGTGGAAAATTTAGGTTATAAGGTTGGTGCTGTTGCAAAATCTGAGACTGTTCTTAAAGCAGAACGGTGGTTAATAGAAAGATGGCGCCAACAAGGTTATGCTAAGGCAAATATTGTGAATCGTGATATGGTTGCTGATCATGCAGCGCGCTTTGTTGATGCGCAGATTACAGTTAATCCTGGAAAAAAGGCTTATTACGGCTCTTTAAATGTGCGTAATGTGAGTGAACAACCACGTATGGATTCAGCCTATATTGCATGGATGACAGGATTAAAATTAGGTCAACAATATAATCCTGATGCGTTGATCAAAGCAAATAAACGGCTTGCACGACTTGATGTTTTTCGTGCAGTGACTTTGCGTGAGGCTGAAACAATTAGTTCCGATGGTCATTTACCACTGACACTTACTTTAGAAGAACGTAAACCACGACGTTTTGGCATTGGTGGTAGCTATTCAACATTAGATGGTGCAGGGCTTGAAGCCTATTGGATGCACAATAACCTTTTTGGGCAGGCAGAACACCTTAAAATTGAGACTAAAATAAGTGATATTGGTAGTAGAAAAGAAGAATCTTATCATCCGAAAAATTTTGATTATCTTTTGGGAGCGACATTCATTAAGCCTGGCATCATTACTCCTGATACGGATTTTGCGGCAGAACTGAAAGGAGAACAAGATGTTTTAGATAATTATACTACGACAGCTCTCAAAGCGCAGTTAGGGATTACGCATATCTTTAATGATAAGTTATCAGGGCGAGTTGCTTTAGCTACTTTTAATGGTTATTCACGTGATGATTATTTTGGGAACCGTCATTTCACTACAATTGGATTATTGAGTGGTATGATTTATGATGGCCGTAATAGTACAGTTAATGCAACAAAAGGCCTATATGGTGAAGCAGTTCTTGAATCGCTTTATGAAATGCGTTTTGATAGTTTTGTGACAAAAATGACAATAGAAGGTCGGTCTTATTGGGCGTTTGATGTAAAAGATCATTTTATTTTTTCAACACGAGTAAAGTTTGGTACGATTATTGGAGGTAATATAGCTGAATTGCCTTCAGGTACTCTTTTTTTTGCTGGTGGTGGTGGATCTGTTAGAGGTTATGCTTATCGCAATATTGGCATAAAAACAGAAAATGATACTATTATTGGTGGGCGTTCTATTGTTGAAGGGTCAGCTGAATTACGCTTTTTCTTTAACAATAAAATAGGATTTGTGAGTTTTATTGATGGCGGTTTTGTAGGGGAAAAAACGCATTTTAATTTTTCACAACAAATGAAATGGGGAATGGGTATTGGAGGTCGTTATATGACTGGTTTTGGCCCTTTTCGGTTTGATGTAGCTTTTCCTTTTAAGCGAGAGAAAGGTGATCCTCGTGTTGGTTTTTATGTGGGTATAGGACAAGCGTTCTAATGAAAAAAATGTGGTATTTGAGGTTTTTTTTATTTGGATTTTCTCTTTTGATGATAAGCTTTTTTTTACTTGTTCAGAGAGGAAATTCATTCACTGGAGAAGAAATAAGAAATGATCGTTCATGGCTTGTCTCTTTTATTGAACGTAAAATTTCAGCACCTAATCGACAAATTCGTTTGCATAACGTCCAGGGAGTATTATCTTCACAGGCCTCTATTGATACAATTACTATAAGTGATAACAAAGGTATTTGGCTTAAAATTAACAACGCTAAGGTCGATTGGAATCGTTTAGCTTTGTTGCGAGGACATGTTGAAATTAATCAACTTTCAGCAGAAAAAATTATATTTTTACGCCAACCACAAAACTCATCCTCAATTTATTTTTTTGAAGCTGATCAGTTTTCTATACCCAAATTGCCTATGGCAATTTTTGTTAATACATTAATGGTTGATTGCCTGACTTTTGAAAAGGACATTTTTGGCTTTGCTTCTGATGTATCATTAAAAGGGCATTTAACCTTAGATAATAATGAGCTGGATACCAATATAGAGTTTCAACGTTTAGATGAATTAGGTTATTTTTCTATCTTGACAAAAATATCCAAGGACGATCGTACAGCTACAATTGATATTATTGCTGACGAACCGCAAAATGGTATTATGGCTAATATTCTTGATCTTGAAAAGCGTCCTGCATTAAACCTCTCAATTAAAGGTAATGGAACTTTTGATGATTTGGTTATTATGATTAACTTAAAAGCTAATCAGCAACCTATTGTAGAGGGCAATTTTATTCTTGCAGGAGTTCTAGAAGGTTATAGTCTTATAACGAATTTAGAAGGAATAATCGGTTTTTTAATGCCTGCTCAATCTCAATATCGTAGTTTCTTTGAATCTAATGTTGCTTTAAAAGCAAAAGCAACGGTGACAAACGAAGGTGCAATGCAGCTTAATCATATGACTATTCAAGGAGATGCAATTGATGTTGTAGCTAATGCTGAAATAGCGAATGATGGATTTTTACGACGTCTTTTTATTGATGGCAAAATAGCTTTTGATAAAGAAAAATCATCAGCTCCCTTACCACAATTAGAGACACGAACACGCCTAGATAATCTTGCTTTAACAGTTGATTATGGCCGTAAAGGACAACAAACTTGGAAAGGACGGCTTGCCATACATCATTTGAGCAATGACAATGTTCATATTCGTGATGCCGTTTTTGATATGGGGGGTGTGAGTGAAAATCTTGATAATTTAGTTTCTCGTCATGTAGGTATTCAGATTAATGGTACTCTTCAGGGAGTTACAAAGATTAAGGATGGTTTTTCAGAAGATCTAAATCAACCGATTTATATGCATCTTGATACGGATATTTTTTCTGGAAAACCAATGTCAATCCATAATTTTAGTATTACAGCTCAGGATTTTTCTATTTGGTTAAAAGGACAAATGGATTCTTTCATTTTTAAAGGCGATCTTAGCGTAAAAGCGCGGACATTAGCACCTTTGGGTTTGTTGAATGGGCAGTCATTTTCTGGTAGTGCGGATATTAAAGCAAAAGGAAATTTTAATTTAATTAAAGGTACTTTTGATCTTAAATTTTTAGGCATAACTGACAATGCTACAATAGGAAGGGGAGCAATTGATCATTTATTAAAGGGAGAGCTTTTTCTTTCAGGTGATATTGCGCGGAATGCAATAGGTTTAATTGTAAACGATTTCCATTTAAAAAATCAGTTTGCCAATATAAAAGCTGATGGCTATTTTGGCAGAGAAAGTGCTAAAATGGATTTTTCTGCCCAAATATCTAATCTTACTCTGTTAGATCCAAAAATGGAGGGCTCTGCTACAATTAAAGGTGCAGCTAGAGGACATAATAGTCTTATAACAATCAGTACAAAGGCTCAAATTGTTGAAGCTTTTTTGGTTGGGAAAAAGCTTCAAAATACAATATTCAATGTTAATGCGCTTATGGATAATACATCACCAGTTGACTCCTATTTAACGGGCTTTATAGAGGGAAAGGGGACTTTTGCTGAGAAACCATTAGAGCTATCCGCTGCTTTTAACAATACCGCCCATATCTGGAAACTTCAGGATATAAATATTAAAGGGGGTAGTGCGCGTATAACCGGTGATATTGCTCAAACGTTTGAACGTTTTTTAAAAGGAAATTTGCATATTGATGCGGACGATATTTCAATTCTTTCTGCATTATTTTTGCAAAAAGGGAGTGGGAAAGTGAAAGGAGATTTTATCTTTGATAAAGTAAATAACCAACAAATAGCAAATTTAAAAGCTGATGTTAACCATTTTATACTTGCAAAAAATGAAATAAAAAAATTGGCTATACAAGCTGATATATTTAATCCTTTTGGTGCGATACAATTTAAAGGTTCCGTTAATGCAGAACATATTCGGACACCATTCGTGATGGTAAATCATTTGAATGCTCAAGCTGTGAATAACAATGGACAAACAGTTTTTAATGTTCAGGCAGTATTGCATAATGATACGAATGCAAAGCTTTCTGGACGCGTTATAACAGAAGGGCTACCTGCAGATGTGAAACAAAAAGTGCAGCTTGAAACTATAGATTTGAAACAAGCCAGTTTGCACGCAGCGTTACTTAAACCAGTGAGCATCCTCTTCGATAAAAATGGAATAACGATGAGTAAGTTAGGAATTTCTATCAATGAAGGTGAGATCGCGCTTTCAGGCAATATTCAAGATACTCTTAGTTTGCATCTTACAATGAGTGCCGTTCCTGCCACATTAGCGAATCTTTGGAAACCAGATCTTGATGCTGCCGGGACTTTAACAGGATATATTATGGTTCATGGGAGTTTTACAAAGCCTGAGATAATTTATGATATAAGGGGTCAAGAGTTGACGATTGCTTCTTTTCAAGAAAAGAAAGTAAAGCCTTTTGCTTTTTCTGCTAAGGGTAAAACGGTTAATCAGGACCTTCTTTTATATGCTGAGCTGAGTGGAGATGGATTGCAAGCGCAAGCACAAGGAAAAGTCCCTCTAGATAAGAGCAGTTTTGATTTACATGTTAATTTAAAAAATTTTCCTGCACATTTGATCAATGGTTTTATTAAGAGACAGCTTCTTGGAGGAGAAGTGGTTGGTAAGGTTGATATTGGTGGAGATTGGAAGAGTTTGTCTACCCATTTTGATTTCTCTAGTCAAAATTTGACAGTTATGACTCATAAAGGACAAGAGTCAATTAATATGAATATCCGTGGTTTTTATAAACAATCGATATTTCATATTGAGCATATAATAGCATCAGGTGCTAAGGATTTGGATCTTTCTGTTAATGGACAAATTTCTTTGAATAATTCGAAAGTTGCATTGCGTATTAAAGGCATGATGCCTCTTGGCTTTATGAATCAATTTGTAGCTGAACGTGGTGCGCATGTAGCGGGAATAGTAAAAATAGATAGCACCATCAGTGGTGCATTGTCTCAGCCACAATTAGAAGGACACTTTTCTGTATCTAATGGTCATTTTTTGGATACACAAACAAATTTAGAATTGAATAATATAAGGTTTGAAGCCAAACTGAATGGCGATCATATAATTTTAGAGAATGCTTATGCTTCTTCATCTTATGGAGGGTCTCTTTCTGCTTCAGGCCGCATTTCTAATGATTTACAGACCAATTTAGTGATTTATCTTGATCATGCCCATTATAATGATGGATCTATGGTTTTTGCAACATTAACAGGCGAAATGACAGTAACTGGTTATTTTTTGCGTGATCTTGTTATTGGTGGAGATATCACAGTTGAAAAAGCAGAGTTTCTTATCCCTGATAATTTTAAAAATTCGGCTTTTTTAGATCTTAAACATAAGAATTTAATTGCACCGATTCAAAAAACACTTGAACGAGCTAATGTTAAAACTTATGGTCATAATCAAAATGTTTCTGAAAAGTCTTCTTCTGTTGTGCGGTTGGATGTAAAAATTAATGCACACAACAAGTTTTTTGTACGTGGTCGAGGGGTAGATGCTGAATTAGGAGGGAGTATTAATTTAAAAGGTCCTTTACAAGCTATGCGTCCGGTTGGTGAATTACAAATGATTCGCGGAAGGTTTGATATTCTTTCACAACGTCTCAATTTCGAAAAAGGACAGGCAAGCTTTAACGGTAATCTTAATCCTACTGTTTATTTTATTACCAATAATAATAATGGCGATATTCGTGTTAATGTGATAGTAAGAGGGACAATTGATAATCTTGATATTCAGTTTTCTTCACAGCCTATTTTGCCACAGGATGAAGTATTAGCACGTTTGATTTTCAATCGCTCCCTTAACGAATTATCGCCATTTCAAATTGTTCAGCTTACAGCAGCGGCAGCTGAGTTTGCTGGTGCTTCTAATACATCTTTATTGAATACTTTACGCACCCATATTGGTCTCGATGATCTTGATGTTGTTGTCGATAAAAAAGGCAACACAGGTTTACGTGTTGGACGCTATATCCATGATAATATTTACTTGGGTTTTGAAGCAGGATCCAATGGAACAACGAAAGGAACAATTAATTTGGATATTTCACGCCATCTTAAAGCTAAAGGGGCTATAGGCAGTGAAGAAAATAGGAGTTTTGGCTTGTTTTATGAAAAAGATTATTAACTTAAGAATTAGTGATAGTGATAAAGTTTATTATTTAAAAGTTCTGTTCTTTAAATTGGATGTGATGAAGTTTTTTATAGACGCCTTCTTTCTTTGCTAGTAATTCTTGTTGGGTTCCTTGTTCAATGAGACGCCCATTTTGTATCACAATAATTTTATGAGCACGTGCAATCGTTGAAAGACGATGAGCAATAACAATAGTTGTACGCCCTTGTGTAAGCTGATCAAGAGCTTCATTGATTTGTATCTCAGTTTGTGAATCTAATGCACTTGTTGCTTCATCAAGAAGCAAGATTTCACTATCATGAAGCATGGCGCGAGCGATGGCAATACGTTGTTTTTGTCCACCTGACAGATTATTACCATTATCTCCAACTTGTGTATCATACCCATTGGGTAACGCCATAATAAAGTCATGAGCATTGGCTGCTTTTGCAGCTTTAATAATATCGTTATCACTTGCTCCTTCTTTTCCAAGTCTGATATTGTATTTAACACTTCCTTGAAATAGAAAAGTATCTTGTCCTACGTAGGCCATAAGGTTTCTAAGGGAACGAAATGTGACGTAGCGGATATCTTGATCATTAATCAATATACGGCCTTGAGTGGGATCATAAAGACGCATAAGAAGGTTAATAAAGGTTGATTTTCCTGAACCCGATGGCCCCACTAATGCTGTCATTTTTCCTGCTTCAATTTCTAGATTAATATCGTTTAGCACCATATGATTATCAGTATAAGCAAAGGAAACATGCTCAAAGCGTATAGAATTTTTTATTTTATTAAGATCTTTAGCTTCTTTATGTTCCATAACTGTAAGAGGATGATCGAGTATTTCGAACATTGTATGGATGCTAACCAGACCAGATTCAATTTTAACACGCACATTTGCCAGTCTTTTGGCTGGTTCATAGGCTAAAAGTAAAGCAACAATAAAGGACATTAATTCACCTTGAACGCCTGTACGCTGGTTTGCAAGATAGCCGGTAAAACAAATAATACCTGCAATCACAATGCCAGTCAGTGTTTCCATAATTGGATTTGTAGCAGCTTCAAGCATTGCGATACTATTTGCTTGTTGTTCAACATCATAAATAGCTTTATTCATGCGTTTTTGCATCAATTTTTCGAGTGAAAAAGCTTTTATGACATGAATACCAATCGTTGTTTCTTGTACGATTTTGATAATTTCTCCGAGTGAAAGAAGTTCTTTTTCCATAAGGTTACGAACATGCTTTAAGGCTATTCGAATTCCTAAAAATGCTAATGGACCCACTATTAAGGTAATGGCAATTAATGTGAAATTTTGAATAAACATAACAAACAAAAGACCAGTAACAGAAAGTAAATCACGCACAAATGTTGTGATAATAATATCAATAATATTGCGCGCTGCTGTTGCACTGTGGGTTACACGGACAAGAAGATCAGATGAAGTATTATTTTGATAAAAAGAGACGCCTTGTTTGATGAGATGTCTATAAATTTTACGTTGTTGTTCAGCAACAATACTATTGCCTGCTTTGCTTAGAAAATAAGTTTGAGTAAAAGTTGCAATCCCCTTAAGAATGAAAATAAAAGCAATAACACTGGAAATAAAAACAATCATATGAAAATTTTGTCCATCAATAATATGATTGACCACATCGCGCATAATCCATGCGCTGATGACAGTGGTAAAGGAAATAATGATCATTGAAACAATGGCTACACTATAGCAGCATATATGTTTATGAAAATTTTCTTTTAAAAGCCGAATGATGAGATGTTTATCAGAAGAGGATATTTGTGTTTTGGCCATGCAGCACTTCTATCACTTTTTTATGCAATATCAAATCATCCTTTATAGGAGAGTTTGAGGGCTTCTGATAAATAACCTTTTTTCTACGGATTAATCATTAATTTCTTATTAAAAAAGTATAACGCGACAACCCTGCAATGTACAAAACTACATTTATACATTTTCAATAAGCTTTATAAGGTTGAAATTGTCATTAAAATTATTTAGGCGCTATTACCATCATAATTTGACGACCTTCAAACTTTGGTTCAGATTCGATTTTGGCAATTTCGCTTGTATTTTCTTTAACCCGCTGAAGAAGCTTTATTCCAAGATCTTGGTGCGCCATTTCACGACCACGAAAACGCAAAGTAATCTTCACTTTGTCACCATTGTCAATAAAACGACGGATCGCTTTTAGCTTGACCTCATAATCATGAATATCAACATTAGGTCGCATTTTAATTTCTTTAATTTCGATAGTTTTTTGTTTTTTACGCGTTTCAGCTGCTTTTTTTTGATTTTGATATTTTAGTTTGCCTAAATCAATAATTTTACATACAGGTGGCTCTGCATTTGGCACAATCTCAACTAAATCAAGCCCAGCATCTGCTGCCATAGAGAGCGCTTCTTGTGTTGTAACAATCCCCTGATGTTGTCCTTCATCATTAATTAATTGGACATGAGGCACTCGAATATCGCGATTTGAACGCAACCCATCTTTGGGGCTAGGGGTTATTTTAAATGGTCGACGAATGGTTTATGCTCCTTAATATCAATTAATTCCTAACGGAGCAGTATACAATATATAGAGAGAAAAACAACAGAAATTCGCGCTTTTTTCATTATCATTATAAAGATTATTTGTTATATTACTTTGAAATACAGTGATTCCCTTTTTGTAAAAAGAATATTCTCTGAAGAAAGGGTGATAATGGATCAGAATATTCCTTGCCAATTTTTTTCATTTGAAAATACGATTCTTGCTGTTCGTCACCACAAAGGCAGTCGCTCTCCTGGTTTAATTTGGTTATCTGGTTATAGATCTGATATGTTAGGGAGTAAAGCGACGGTAGTTAATAGTTTTGCGCAAAAAAATGATTTTTCTTGTTTGCGTTTTGATTATTCTGGTCATGGAGAGTCGAAAGGAGATTTTTTTCAAGGAACAATTTCGCGCTGGGTTAAAGAGAGTTTAGCTGTTATTGAGGCTTATTGTGAAGGTCCGCAAATTTTGATTGGTTCTTCTATGGGGGGGTGGATTGCTATAAGGCTTGCTATGATACTCGCGCAAAAAAACAAGGCGCCTGTTGGGATGATCTTAATTGCACCTGCTCCTGATTTTACGCAGACTTTGGTGGAACCTGCTTTAAGCGTAGAGGAATGGAGGATGCTCGAGGAAAAAGGCTATTGTGAACGACCTTCGGTGGATGGTTTAGAATCATTACTTTTTACAAAGGCATTAATTGAAGATGGGCGAAACAACAGTGTTATGAAAGAATGCATAGATGTTGGATGTCCAATTCATATTCTGCAAGGGATGGAAGATGATAAGATACCTTATCAGCATACATTGACTTTACTTGATTATTTGCCTTTGCATGATGTAACATTAACTCTTGTGCGTGATGCAGATCACCGATTTTCACGTCCCCAAGATTTGGATTGTCTTGAAAAGGTGTTGATGTCTTTGATTGATCGATTCAATGCTGAATAAAGGTTATGTTCATTTATTATGAGAGATATAATATATGGTTGTGTATGAAGAGGACTTTATTCTCTCTAGTTGTCGTGTACCTTTGCGGGTAAAAGAACACAAAAATGCACGCCGTCTTACCTTGCGTATTGATGTAGCCAGACAAGAGATTTATTTGATAACTCCGCCTGCAGTAGCGCTAAGTGTGATTCAGTGGTTCATTGCAAAACATCGATCTTGGATTGAAAAGCATTTTGCTCGTGGAGGAATTATCAACGAAGATTCTCATCTCAAAGAGGGGTCACGAATTCCTGTATTGGGGGCTTCACATGTTATATTGCGTAAAGAGAAACGTGGAGTAGCTGAAATTATTACAGGTGATGCTGGACAAGAATCACAGATCATTATTTACAGTCGATCAGAACATCTTCCAAGACGTGTTGCTGATGTTTTAAAAAAACAAGCTAAAATTATTATAGCACCGTTAGTGGTTCATTATGCAAACAAGGTGGGGAGAAAGGTTAAATCAATTAGTTATAAAGATACTAGAACACGTTGGGGATCATGCTCAACAGGTGGTCGTCTTTCTTTTTCATGGCGTCTTATTATGGCGCCAAAAGAAATTGTTGAGTATGTTGTTGCACATGAAGTAGCTCACCTTGTTGAAATGAATCATGGAGAACGATTTTGGTCTCTTTGTGAAAAGCTGTGTCCTGAGAGAAAAACCTATCAAGCTTGGTTAAAGAAAAATGGCTATACACTTCAAAGGATTAATTTTCACTAATGTAAAAATATGATTCTTTTTTTATGTATGTATTGTTTTTGTATGCTGGATAGTGTTACGTGATATAATCTGGGCTATAGGGGGATGAAATAACGAAGCTTTGCTTTATTTGGTGATAGACTCAATATTTTTACTTTATCTTTTGTGTGATTAAGTTTAGCATTTTAAAATTGCTCTTTTTAGATTGGAATAGCATTTATGCTTGTTCTTACAGATCCTGTTCAGCTTTTACAGATACTTATTCGTTGCCCTTCTATTACGCCCCATGAAGCAGGAGCTTTATCCACTTTGGAGCACTTTTTAAGAAAAATGGGATTTTGTGTTGAGCGTCCTGTTTTTGTTGATAAAAATACAGAAGATGTTGAAAATCTTTATGCAAAGATAGGCAGTGAAGGTCCGCATCTTATGTTTGCTGGCCATAGTGATGTAGTACCACCCGGTAAACTAGAAAATTGGACTTATCCTCCTTTTGAGGGAGTAATAAATCAGGGAAAATTATATGGGCGAGGCGCTGTTGATATGAAGGGTGGGATCGCTTGTTTTATAGCGGCGCTGGCTCGGTTTCTGGAGAAAAAAACACTCAAGGGAAAGGTAAGCTTTTTAATAACCGGTGATGAAGAAGGTCCTGCGATAAACGGTACAGTCAAGCTTTTAGAATGGGCAGTACAAAAAGGTGAAAAATGGAATGCAGCCATTGTGGGTGAGCCAACAAGCGTTAATATTGTTGGTGATGTGATCAAAATTGGACGGCGAGGATCGATTTCTGGTATTATTACGATTAAAGGTTGCCAAGGTCATGTTGCTTTCCCTGAGCGAGCAGTGAATCCATTGCCTTTGGCAAATAAGCTTATTCAAGCGTTGACACAAAATGCTTTGGATCAAGGAACAAAGGATTTTCAAGCAAGTCATTTAGAATTAACAAGCATTGATACAGGAAATTTTTCTGTCAATATTATTCCAGCACAAACAGTTATTCGTTTTAATATACGTTATAATGATCTTTGGACAAAAGAAGCACTCGTTGCTGAAATTGAGAAGCGCCTTGCTTCTGTACATTCTAAAAATGATCAACTACCATATTATCAGCTTGAATGGATATATGGTTTAGGGGGTGTCTTCTTGACCAAGAATGATAAATTGGTTGGAATTTTGTCAAATGCTATTAAAAGTGTAACAGGGAATATTCCGGAATGTTCAACTTCTGGTGGCACCTCGGATGCGCGTTTTATTAAAGACTATTGTCCGGTGGTTGAATTTGGTTTGCCAGGGCTCACTATGCATATGGTTGATGAATGTGTGACTCTTGATGCTATAGAAAATCTAACTTCTATTTATGAACGTTTTATCACCGATTTTTTTGCGTAAATGAAGTAATAATTATTTTAGTGACATAGATAGGATGAGGCTTCAGAGATTTTAGTTTGCTAATTGATAAATAATGTGATCAAGAAAAATGCGTCCTTTTATTGTGGCTTTTAAATGTTTATTGTCCGTTATTTCCACTAATCCTTGTTGTTGTAAATGGATCAGTTTTTTTGACGATAAACTTTGGCGATTTAAAGTTTCATAGCGTATTAGATCAAGTCCTTCTGTAAGACGCAAGCCCATGAGCAGCATTTCGTTAGCTTGTTGTTCTCGAGACAAGTGTTCTGTATTAATACAACCATGCCCTGTAGTTTCTACTAATTCAAGCCAATTTTCGGGATGTTTTTCATTTATGGTAACATAACGGTTATGATTTTCAGTTTTGGATGGTAATTTTTCTGAGAAAAGAGAAGAATTTTTCAGTGACTGCTTGATAAAGCGCCCATGCGCACCTGGACCAAAACCTGCATATTCATGGTACCGCCAATAAAGGAGATTATGGCATGACTCAGCACCAGGAATCGCATGATTTGATATTTCATAGGCTGGCAGACCATGCATAGTGGTTATTTCTTGGGTAAGGGTATAAAGATTTGCTGCTTGCTCTGATGCTGGTAGGATTAGTTTTCCTGCTGCATGAAGCTTTTTAAACGTTGTTCCGTCTTCTATGGTGAGTTGGTATAAAGAGAGATGATCTGTAGCCAAATTAATGGCTTGCAAAAGTTCAGATTTCCATTGTTTAAGTGTTTGTTTGGGGCGCGCATAAATTAAGTCAAAAGATAAACGTGGGAAAATTTTACGTGCTAAATTAATAGCATGAAGGGCTTGCTTAGCGTTATGGAGACGACCAAGTTGTTGTAATGCTTTATCATTGAGTGCTTGTACACCTAGAGATAAACGGTTAACACCTGCTAAGTGATAACCACGGAAGCGATTTGCTTCTACACTAGAAGGATTAGCTTCAAGTGTAATTTCAACTTTGTCATCGATTGTCCAGTTTTTTGCGACAGCTTGTAATAAACGATCAACAGTTTGAGGTGTCATAAGGGAAGGTGTTCCACCGCCGATAAAAATGCTTGTAATACGACGAGGGCCTATTTCATGAGCTTGTGTTGTTATTTCACGTTCAAAAGCGTTTGCAAAACGCGATTGATCTACTCCATTTATACGAACATACGAATTAAAGTCACAATAAGGACATTTGCTCATACAAAACGGCCAATGAATGTAAATACCAAAGGGCTTCATCATGAGAGAACTAAAAAATTTTCCGCAAAGAGTTTAAAGGCGCGTGCGCGGTGCGAAAGAGGTGTTTGACCATTAAGTTTCCAGTTATGTTTTTGTTCTGTTGACATTTCACCAAAGGTGTTTTCGTATCCATCAGGTACAAAAATAGGATCAAAACCAAAACCTTTGTTTCCTCGTGGTGGCCAAATGAATGTACCTTCAACACTGCCGCAAAAATAATCTGCATGTCCATCGGGATATGCAAGGCAAATAACGGATATAAATCGGCCTTTACGTTGATTTTTTTTAAGAGAGCCAACTTTTTGTAATTCATTTTCTACTGTTTGCATAGCTTTTAGAAAATCACGTGTACCATCGGGTTGGAGAGCCCAATCAGCTGTATAAACACCTGGTGCACCATTTAGGGCGTCTATTTCTATGCCAGAATCATCAGATAAAGCAGGGAAGCTTGTGGCTTTTGCAGCTGCAAAAGCTTTGATATAAGCATTTTCTTCGAATGTTCTTCCTATTTCTTTTGGTTCGGGCAAGCCAAGTTCTTTTACTGATTGTGTTGTTATATCAAAAGGAGCAATCAATGTGGTAATTTCATTCAATTTACCGGCGTTATGCGTAGCAATAATAAGTTTTTTGATTGCTATACTTCTCATATATATGTTTCCTAAAATGAAGCAATATTCTCGGTTTGACTAAGGGTTTATTTGTATAAAATAAAAATTGGTAACAATGATTTTGGCAATTCCAATACAACAAAAAATGTGACATTATTAAAATTTTTTTGGTAGTTGCTTAAATTTTTTATATACAGTGTATTGATTCATTAAGTAGCAAAATTTGGTATCAATTTTAATTTGTGAATTTTTATAGCATGAATTAATATTTTATATATTGTAAGGAATAGACTTCAAATGATTTTTAAAAATTTATTGCAGAATACAATTGATTGTATTTGTAATCAGTTTAGACAATTGTAAAATAATTATTTTTAGTTTTATGAGACATAATTCTACATTTTTTATATTTATCCTAAGGCGATTATTCGTATTTTATAATGGTATTATTGTAATAGATATGCGATATATCTTTTATGCTGTATTTAGATTATTTGACCATCTTTTTGAAGAACTTATATAATAAAGAAGTATTTTTAAAATAGTGAAACGATCGTTATGAAGCAAATACCTCTTGATGACTCCTTAAAAATTCTTGATAAGCGTTCACGTGATATTTTTTGTCATATTGTTGAAGCTTATCTTAATGATGGTGAACCGGTGGGTTCACGTAATCTTTCGCGTCTTTTACAACAAACGTTATCCCCTGCAACAATTCGCAATGTGATGAGTGATCTTGAGCATCTTGGTTTAATTTATGCGCCCCATGTATCTGCAGGGAGAATGCCAACACAATCAGGTTTGCGATTTTTTGTTGATGCATTTATGGAAGTAGGCGATTTACCAACCGAGGAACGTGAAAATATTGAAAACCAAGTTAAAGAAGCTGGTAATGCACAATCGGTTGAACATTTTTTAATTCAAGCGAGCCAAATTCTTTCAGGTCTTTCACGAGGAGCAGGATTAGTTCTCGCAACGAAACAGGAAGGTACACTGAAGCATATTGAATTCGTACGTCTTGATGGAGAGCATGCTCTTGCAGTTTTAGTCACACAAAAAGGTGATGTTGAGAATCGTATTATTAAGTTACCGGAAGGTGTGACACATGCACAATTGACAGAAGCAACAAATTTTCTCAATGTTCATATACAGGGACGTACACTTAATGAAGCAAAAATAGAAGTTGCACGTTTATGTTCAGAAACACGAGCTGCTCTTCATCAATTGTCTCAACATCTTGTTGAAACTGGTTTAGCTCTCTGGGGAGGAGAAGATTCAGATCATAAAATACATCTTATTGTTCGGGGGCGAAGCAACTTACTTGGAGATGTGAAGGTAGGAGAAGATTTAGAACGGTTGAGATATTTGTTTGATGACCTTGAAACACGCGAAAGCATGGCACAATTGCTTGACTTAGCAGATGAAGGATCAGGGGTGCGTATTTTTATTGGTTCAGAGAATAAATTATTTTCACTTTCTGGCTCTTCTTTAGTAGTAGCTCCTTATTGTGATACACAAAAAAGAGTCATTGGTGCTGTAGGTGTTATTGGGCCAACACGTCTTAATTATGCAAGGATTGTACCTATGGTTGATTATACGGCTCAACTTGTATCACAATTGTTACGTTAGCATGGTTGAATGTTGTATTAGGAGTGATCATTGTGCTAACGAATAAGTAAAGAGCTCTTGATTTTTGTTTGAAAAATTTCGATATCAAGAGTATAAATTTTATGAAGGAATAGAGTTTTTATGTCTGATGAAAAAAACAAATTTGTTGATGCTTCATTTGAAAATTGCGATTTGAAGAATTCAGTTGATCGTGAGGTACTTAAACAAGCTTCGGATGAGTTTTTAAACATGCACGAAGAAGATTGCCCAAATGCTGAGGCAGAAGAAATTAAGCCTACTGATCCTTTAGTTATTTTGCAGGATGAAAATAAGGAGCTAAGAGATCAAATTTTACGTCTCGCAGCAGATATGGAAAATCTTCGACGTCGAACAGCACGTGATATAGCTGATGCCAAAACATATTCAATTGCCAATTTTGCTCGTGATATGTTATCTGTTTCTGATGATTTGCAACGTGCATTGGAAGCAATTCCAAAAGATGCAGGTGAGAATGATCCTGGTTTGAAAACATTAATAGAAGGTGTTGAAATGACCGAGCGTGCAATGATGACAGCTTTAGAGCGTCACGGGGTAAAAAAAATTGATCCAGAAGGACAAAAATTTGATCCTCATTTTCATCAAGCAATGTTTGAAATCCCCAATGCTGATGTGCCAGAAAATACTGTTCAGCAAGTTGTTCAAGCAGGTTATATTATTGGTGAACGTGTTTTACGTCCGGCGATAGTTGGTGTAACTAAGGGAAAAGTAAAAGAAGTTTCTGTTGAATCTGAAACGGTGTAAATGTATTGAAAAAATTTTTTATCATGAAGCGCTAATTTTTAATCTACATTCGTATAAAGTATTGCATTGAATAGTTTTAAAACTATTTTGCTTTTTAAGATAAAAAACAACTCAATTGTTTTAGTATGGTTTTTTATGAAAAAATTATGCTTGAAATTAAGGATATAAAAACAATAAAATTATTTGAGAAAATTTTTAGGTATCTAGTTAATTGGGACCTACAATTATTAATTGTACTATGGAGAATTTAAACTATTTCAATTTTTTTGATTTCCAGTTTAGAAGTGATTTTGCATTTTATTTGATTTTGTAAGAATTATAATTAATTATTCACATTTTGTACCTAGATGATTATAGAAAGTGATTATTTTCTTTTTCATTTAGAAGGGGAGTTATTTGGCAAGTGGAAGAGTGATAATAAATCGAGCACCAATTTTTTCTTTTTTAGATGTGGGATCAACAATATTTTCAGCCATGAGAGTTCCATTATGAGCTTCAATGATTTGCCGACTAATTGCAAGGCCAAGTCCTGAGTGTTGTCCAAAAGCATTTTTGCTTGATCGATCAGTATAGAAACGTTCAAAAATGCGTTCAATATTCTCTGAACGAATACCAGGGCCATTGTCTTCGACAGTTAAAATGAGAGTTGAAGTGTTATTTTTCATCGTAATACAAATTTTACCATTTTTACGAGGAACAAAAGAACGTGCATTTTCAATGAGATTGGAAACTACCTGACCTAAACGTAATTCATGTCCTACAATTAAATAAGGTTTACCATTAGTCCGTGGGATAATATTAAAATTAATATCAATATCTTGTTTGTTGCAATGGACTTCACGAATAGCTTGAATAAGGCTTTTTAACAATGAACTCATATCAACTATTTTAGCAGTTTCGCGAACAAGTTCTGCATCTAACCGCGATGCATCAGAAATATCGGTAATTAAACGATCAAGACGATGCACATCATGTTGGATAATTTCAAGTAATTGTGTCTGTTGTGCTTGATTTTTAGCTAGTGGTAATGTCTCAACAGCACTTCGCAGCGAGGTGAGAGGGTTCTTTAATTCATGACTTACGTCGGCTGCAAAACGTTCAATAGCTTCAATACGTGTATAAAGAGCGTTGGTCATATCACGAATAGAGGTAGAAAGATGACCAATTTCATCTTCGCGTTTTGAAAAATCAGGAATTTTTATTCGCTTACTGCGACCATGACGCACACGATTAGCGGAGGAAGATAATTTACTTAGTGGATGCGCAATAGTATGAGCTAAAAATAGAGAAAGGACTAAAAAAACGCTTCCAACAACGGCAAAGATTTTTAAAATTCCTAATCTTTCACTTTCTACAATATCATCAATGTCTGAACCAGTAGTTGAAAGCAAAAGAGCACCAACTACTGCACGATAACGTTGAACAGGTACAGCAACCGAAACAATTAATTGACCTTGTCTGTTACGTCGTTTAGCAGTGGCAGAAGAGCCATTTAATGCTAGGTAAACTTCAGGGTGAAGGGCTTCATTATCTTTTGCTTGTCTTCTATCGACAGCAATACCGTTGCTGTATAGTGTATTGAAAAACAAAGATTTTAAATACTCCCACAAATTTTGTTTTGTTTGGATAGGAGGTAAATCATAGGTAAAAACTTCACCACTCGAATAAATAACACGTGAATCAAGAAGCAAAGTTGCGTCACGATCATATATCCGTGCTCTTGTCGTTTTTGGTGCAATAAGACGTCGTAAAAGTGGAGCAATTTGTTCGGAATTAATGGGAAAATCCCAAGTATCAGTTGATTGAAGCATTGGTGTAGTACTTTCCCCAGCGTGTAATTCCAAAAGTTTTTGAGGGTTAATTAAAATAGAATTTGTTTCTATTGTCGCAGAGGCAGCAATGGCACCAGCAATAATTTTTCCTTGGGTGCGCAAACTTTCAATTTTTATTTCAATCAAACCATTGCGGAATTGATTAAGATATAAAATACTTGTAATTAAAATACCAAGAGCAGCAAGATTTAAGATAACAATACGGCGTGTGAGACTAGAAAAGAATAATTGTCTCAAAAGCCGCTGTATCTGAAAATACAAATGAAAAAACATAGAAAGTTGTATCGGAGAAGTATTATTTAATGATTTATTTAGTAGAGTATTTTTTCTCATCGAGTTTTTGGTTGTTTAACCTGTTGCGGCAAAGCGATTTCATACTTCATGAAAACGATAACCTACACCATAAAGCGTTTCAATCATTGCAAAATCATTATCTACTTGTTTAAATTTTTTACGCAAACGCTTAATGTGACTATCAATAGTACGATCATCTACATAAATTTGATCGTTATAGACAGCATCCATTAAAGCATCACGACTTTTAACAACTCCTGGTCGCTGCGCTAAAGTTTGCAGAATCAAAAACTCTGTAACTGTTAATATAACAGGTTTGTTTTTCCATGTACAGATATGGCGCTCTTGATCCATAATAAGATCACCACGTTTGAGAGAAGAAGTTGATGTTGTTCCTATTGGAAGTGGCTGGTTGCGGGCATGGGAACGACGTAAAACAGCTTTTACTCGCTCAATAAGAAGACGTTGAGAAAAAGGTTTTGTGATAAAATCATCAGCTCCCATTTTGAGACCAAACAGTTCATCAATTTCATCGTCTTTAGAGGTTAGAAAAATAACTGGAATGTCAGATTTTTGACGTAAACGACGCAAAAGCTCCATACCATCCATTCGTGGCATTTTAATATCAAAAATAGCTAAGTGTGGAGGGTGAATTGTTAAATTTTTAAGTGCAGCTGATCCATCTGTATAACTTTCAACCCGATACCCTTCTGTTTCAAGGGCAAAAGATAAAGATGTTAAAATATTACAATCATCGTCAACCAGTACAATCGTTTGGGTGACGGTTGGAGTATCCTTCATGGTTTCTTAAACCTCTCTCGCTGTAGAAGCAAACCCTTCATAATATATATAGGAGTTCACGTTTTATTTGCAAAACAAATATGGAACAAATTGTAGCAAAGACAAGAACCTTTTGTTTTTGTAGTAAAGATTATTTTCTTTACAATTTTGTAACGCTTGTTTACGTATTAAGATCCCTTTTCTCGATATAAAATTTTATTAGGATGTTTTTTATCAAATTTTACTCTGTTTGTGCCTAAAAAAAGCAGATAAAGTTTATTCAATTTTGTAAAAATAATAGTTTATAATAAGGTCAAAAAAAGAAACGTTTTTGAAAGCACATTTGATAAGTTTCAGCTTGAGATAGAAAAAGTAGTATTCAGATTAAAAGATAGATGATCGTTGATTATTTGTAGAGTGTTATTTTTATTTACGGTGATAAATGAAAGATAATAATAAGAATTCTTTTACAAAAGTGTATCCTTATAAAAAAGTCAAATATTGGAAATTTTAACGCTTTTTATTGATAGAATTAAGATTACGAAAAAACTTATTTAGAAGGAAATTTTGCTCCTATTGTTTTGACCAAAAAGTCAACTTCGATTATTCCTGCTTTCTCAAAAATTAATTTTGCATTAATTTTTTCATTTTGTTGAAATGGTTGTGAAAGTCCTATAAACATAATGTGATTACCACCAGGTTTAAGGGTGATTTCACCATTCCCTGGAATTTCAATGCCATTTGGTATCTTTTTCATTTCCATGATATTATTAGTTACTGACATAGAATGAATTTCTGTTTCTTTTGCTTCATTTGTTGAAATAGCAATCAATCGGTCAGGAGTATCGCTGTGATTGATAATGTAAAGATAACCACTACCCACTTTTGTATTTTTAGGTTTTGTACGTGCCCAAGGATCAATGATTTCTAAATCACCGAGTTTGTATTGGTGGGCATTTATAGTTGAGGGTAAAGCTATAAAAATAAAAACACATAAAAGAGTGATAATATTGTTTTTAATTGAGTATTTTACAGCGGTCTTATATACAAAGAAATCTTTTATTTTTTTGGTAATAAGCGTCATGATAGTTGATCCTCTTTTTTATCTTCATTTTATATAAATGCTTTACTTTATTTCAAGCAAGAACTTTGTTCAAAATACAGGGGAGTATTGTTCACATTATATTGATTTGATTTATAAGAGAACGCAAAGTATATGCGTATTGGTTGGACAAGAAAAAAATTTAAAATAATCACAAGAAATCATGGAAATAAACGATTTACTTTTATGTTTTTGCAAATTTTAAAAATATACGAATTAAGGGATCATTATATTTTTAGGATACAATACTCATAGGAATTTTAAATTTTTTAGTAATTATGTAATGAAGGAAAAGTTATTGAGGCTAAATTCACAGATAATGTCGTGATTAGGTATTTTAAAAAATGCCTTTAACAATATAATCGAAGTAAAAAACACTTTATCTAAATATAGATTATTTTGTAGTCAAATATGCTTATA
Source organism: Bartonella sp. AR 15-3 (assembly GCF_002022445.1). Classification (GTDB taxonomy): domain Bacteria; phylum Pseudomonadota; class Alphaproteobacteria; order Rhizobiales; family Rhizobiaceae; genus Bartonella. The sequence continues at coordinate 1,559,062 of NZ_MUYE01000001.1, forward strand.
TATAATATTTTGTGATGAGCTATTTTCATAAAAAATATTTACTTGATATTTTTCGTATGGCTATGAGATGTAAAACAGAACAACGAAAGCTAAAAACTGATTCTATTCTTTATAATTTTATTATGCAATTCATGATTTTTATAAGAATTGGAAGAAGAGTATATTATTCTACTTACTTTATGCTGTAAATGATGATTTTGAGATGAAGATATTAAGGGTAAATTTTTATTTTAGTGATGTTTCTCTCTTTATTCTCTTGTAGGGATAAAAAGATGTTCTTATATACCAAGAAACAAGCTTGTTATGATTCTCAATTTATTATTTGTTTAATTTAAAATTAATGTAAGGTATAGAATGTAATGAGGAGCTGTCAAAGAAAAATGCTTGATAAAGATTGCTTGATAAAGATTTAGACAGCTTGCTGAGTGGAGATTAAAATATGGCAAAAGTAATTGGTATTGATTTGGGGACGACTAACTCCTGTGTTTCTGTTATGGATGGCACAAATTCAAAGGTCATTGAAAACTCAGAAGGAGCGCGGACAACACCTTCAGTTGTTGCTTTCACTGATAGTGGAGAACGGCTTGTTGGGCAACCTGCTAAACGGCAAGCGGTTACAAATCCTGAAGGGACAGTTTTTGCAGTTAAGCGTTTGATTGGGCGTCGCTTTGATGATCCTATGGTTGAAAAAGATAAAGCGCTTGTACCTTATAAAATTGTTAAAGGTGACAATGGTGACGCGTGGGTTGAGGAAGGAGGTAAAAAATATTCTCCATCACAAATTTCAGCAATGATTTTGCAAAAAATGAAAGAAACTGCAGAGTCTTATTTGGGTGAAAAGGTCGAGCAAGCTGTCATTACTGTTCCGGCTTACTTTAATGATGCACAGCGTCAAGCTACTAAAGATGCTGGCAAAATTGCTGGGCTTGAGGTTTTACGGATTATCAATGAGCCTACAGCAGCAGCTTTGGCTTATGGTTTAGATAAGAAAGATGGAAAAACGATAGCTGTTTATGATCTTGGTGGTGGTACATTTGATATTTCTGTTCTTGAAATTGGAGATGGTGTTTTTGAAGTTAAATCGACCAACGGAGATACGTTCTTAGGTGGTGAAGACTTTGATATGCGTCTAGTTAGCTACTTTGCAGAGGAATTCAAGAAAGAGCAAGGGATTGATCTAAAAAATGATAAACTAGCGTTGCAGCGTTTGAAGGAAGCTGCAGAAAAAGCAAAGATTGAACTTTCTTCTTCACAGCAAACTGAGGTCAATTTACCATTTATTACAGCTGATCAGTCTGGTCCTAAGCATTTGACAATGAAATTGACACGAGCCAAGTTTGAATCTTTAGTTGAAGATTTAGTACAGCGAACTATTGAGCCATGTAAAGCAGCGTTAAAAGATGCAGGATTGCGTGCCAACGAGATTGATGAAGTTGTTTTAGTGGGTGGTATGACTCGTATGCCTAAGATACAGGAAGTTGTACAAAACTTCTTTGGCAAAGATCCACATAAAGGTGTTAATCCTGATGAAGTTGTCGCTATGGGTGCTGCCATTCAAGGGGGAGTGTTACAAGGTGATGTAAAAGATGTATTGCTTCTGGATGTAACACCTTTGTCTTTAGGTATTGAAACGTTGGGTGGAGTATTTACACGTTTAATTGAACGTAATACCACTATTCCTACTAAAAAGTCGCAAACTTTTTCGACGGCTGATGATAATCAAAATGCTGTGACTATTCGTGTTTTTCAAGGTGAACGTGAAATGGCTAATGATAATAAGTTATTAGCTCAATTTGATCTCGTTGGTATTCCACCAGCACCACGTGGTGTTCCTCAGATTGAGGTTACTTTTGATATTGATGCGAATGGTATTGTAAATGTTTCTGCTAAAGATAAGGGAACTGGTAAGGAGCATCAGATTCGTATTCAAGCATCGGGTGGTTTAAGTGATGCTGATATAGAAAAGATGGTTCAGGATGCAGAAGCACATGCTGCTGAAGATAAAAAACGTCGTGAAAATGTTGAAGCTAAAAATCAAGCGGAGTCTCTTATCCATTCAACTGAGAAATCATTAAATGAGTATGGTGATAAGTTATCAGCTGAAGATAAAAGTCAGATTGAAACAGCGATAGCTGATTTGAAGACAGCTCTTGAGAGTAATGACGCTGAAGAAGTCACGACAAAAATGCAAAAATTAGCAGAAGCTAGTATGAAGCTTGGGCAGGCTATGTATGAAGATTCGTCAGCTAAGGCTAATACTGAAGCAGGTACGAAAAATGATGATGTTGTTGATGCTGATTTTGAAGAAATTAATGATAAGAAGAAATAGTTAAAGCAAGTGCATTCGTAAATTAATAACCTGGCCTGTGAGATATAAGGCTGGGCTTTATTGTTTAGTTGCAGTTCTTTCTACGTTTTTCGAAAAACTAAATTAAAACAAGTGTTATCTGGAATGGATGACAAAAAATTTATCGGGAATACATGATGAAGGTTGATTATTATGAAATTCTTGGCGTAACCCGTGGATGTGATGATAAAAAGTTGAAATCTGCTTTTCGTAAACTAGCGATGCAATATCATCCGGATCGTAATGCAGGAGATAAAGAGGCGGAACGGAAATTTAAAGAAATTGGCGAAGCATACGAGATTCTTAAAGATCCTCAAAAACGAGCTGCTTATGATCGATTTGGTCATGCAGCTTTTGAAAATAATAGTCGTGAAGGGTCTAATCCATTTAGTGGCGGTTTTGCTGATATTTTTGAGGATTTTTTTGGTGAAATTATGGGAGGTGGGCATCGTAAACGTAGCGATGGCCGTGAGCGTGGAGCTGATTTAAGTTATAATATGGAAGTGACGTTGGAAGAGGCTTTCACGGGAAAAACTACGCAAATTAATATTCCAAGTTCGGTTGTTTGTGATGCTTGTGAAGGATTAGGTACAAAAAAAGGTTCTAAACCAACAACTTGTGGGACTTGTCATGGAGCTGGGCGCGTACGTGCTGCACAAGGCTTTTTTTCTATTGAACGGACATGTCCAGTTTGTCATGGTCGTGGCGAAATTATTACGGATCCGTGTTTAAAGTGTCATGGGACAAGGAAAGTTGAAGAAAATCGTTCATTGCGTGTCAATATTCCAGCAGGTATTGAAGATGGTACGCGTATTCGTCTTTCTGGTGAAGGAGATGCAGGTATTGGCGGTGGTTCTGCAGGTGATCTTTATATTTTTCTTTCCATTAAAGCGCATGAATTTTTTCAGAGAGACGGTGCCGATCTTCATTGTCGTGTGCCTATTTCAATGGTTACAGCTGCTTTAGGAGGTGAATTTGAGGTTTCCGGCCTCGATGGTATTAAAGCACGAGTTAAAGTGCCTGAGGGTACACAAAACGGGCGTCAATTCCGCTTAAAAGGTAAGGGAATGCCCATGTTGCGTCAACAAGCGAAAGGTGATCTTTATATTCACATCACTATTGAAACACCACAAAAATTGACTCAAGAACAACGCACATTATTACAAGAATTTGATAAGCTTTCAAATCATGAAAATTCACCGCAATCACATGGTTTTTTTGCACGTATGAAGGAGTTTTTTGATAATATTGCTAATCAAAGTTAATAAATTGAGTGTAAGAGAAACTTAAAAAGCTAATCTATAATAACAATTCAAAATTATTAATTGTATATTTAAATTATTTGAAACAAGTTATGCTTGTTTGTTTTTCATTATTATTTCGGGAGGATTTGATAAAAATTGATGATTTTCAATGGATTGAATAGCTAAAAATTGTTTTTATTTTTCCTAAATTCCATTAAGAAAAGTTAAAAATGATGTGGAGACTCTTGAATGGATAATATCGAAAACAATAATGAAAAAATTCTTGAAAAACAGGCAGCATTTTTATCATCTGCTTTACCTTATATGCAAAAGTATGAAAATGAAACAATTGTTGTGAAGTATGGTGGGCATGCTATGGGTGACCCTGCTTTAGGACAAGCTTTTGCTTGTGATATTGCTTTGTTGAAACAGTCCGGCATTAATCCTATTGTTATTCATGGTGGGGGTCCTCAAATTGCTGAAATCTTAACTAAAATGGGGGTTGAATCACGATTTGAAGATGGTTTACGTGTAACCGATGAAAAGATTATTGAAGTCGTTGAAATGGTTTTGGCAGGCTCAATAAATAAGAAAATTGTAGCTCTTATCAATGCTGAGGGTGAATGGGCGATTGGGCTTTGTGGCAAAGATGGTAATATGGTTTTTGCTGAAAAGTCTTATAAGACTATAATTGATCCTGTTTCAAAGATTGAACGTATTGTAGATTTGGGATTTGTTGGTGAACCTGTTGAAGTCGATCGAACATTGCTTGATCTTTTAGCGTGTTCTGAAATGATTCCGGTTATTGCTCCTGTTGCTCCAGGGCGAGATGGTAAAACTTATAATATCAATGCTGATATTTTTGCTGGAGCAATTGCTGGCGCTGTAAAAGCAAAACGTCTTTTATTTTTAACTGATGTTTCGGGTGTTTTGGATAAAGAAAAAAAGCTCTTAAAGGAATTAACCATTCCTAAAGCTAAAAAACTTATCAAAGATGGAACAATTTCAGGTGGTATGATTCCAAAAGTGGAAACTTGTATTAAAGCTATTCAAAAGGGTGTTGAGGGTGTAGTTATTTTGAATGGCAAAACGCCTCATTCTATTTTGCTTGAACTTTTTACTGAATATGGAGCGGGAACGCTCATTGCTTCATAAGTATATGGGATGAATTTGAAGGATGGAGCCTTTTATAACTAGAATGAAACAATCGAGACATCTATTCAGTAAGCAGGAATTGGCATTGTTTTTTGCGACAGCGCTGTGGGGCATTACGTTTCTTATTATTCATATTGCAGTACGTTATAGTGGGCCTCTTTTTTTTGTAGGATTCCGTTTTATTGTTGCAACACTTATAACTATGGTGATTTTTTGGCGATCTATGAAAGATATAACTGTTTATGAAATTTTTGCTGGAATGGCTATAGGTTTTGGAATATTTCTTGGCTATGCTTTTCAAACAGCAGGACTTCAAACTATTATTAGCAGTCAATCAGCTTTTATTACAGCAATATATATTCCGATAGTTCCGATTTTACAATGGGTTTTTTTAAGAAAGTTACCTCATCTAGGTAGTTGGATTGGTATTGTGTTCGCTTTTATTGGGCTTATACTAATTTCTGGACAAGATTTTAAAGGTATTCATTTTTCAAAAGGTGAAATTTTGACTTTGCTGGGAGCTTTGGCGATTGCTGGAGAAATTATACTGATCGGATTTTTTGCAAATAAGGTTGATAGCCGACGTATAACAATTATACAGTTATTTTTTTGTAGCCTCTTTGCATTTTGCTTTATGCCTTTAATGGGTGAAAGTATTCCTGAGTTTTCGTGGGTTTGGTTTAATGTAGGCTTGGGGTTGGCACTAATGAGTGCGGTGATCCAATTGACTATGAATTGGGCGCAAAAATCCGTTTCACCTACTCGGGCAACAGTTATTTATGCTGGTGAGCCTGTATGGGCTGGTATTATTGGGCGTTTAGCTGGGGAGTATTTATCTCCTTCCGCTTTGTTGGGTGGTGTGTTTATTATAATAGGGATTGTAGTGGCTGAATTACGACCTCCACAATGGCGTAAAAAAAATAAAAAGACTGAAAAAAGTAATTAAATCTGTTTTTTTTTGTGATATTTAATTTTGCTGTGATTATTTTTAGTAGAAAACATCACGCTTAGGTTCTGTGCCGTTCGCACATGAGCGTAGTGTTAAACAACCTTCTCTATGGGTTAAGATAACATCAAAATATTTCTATCCATATAGGCTCACATGAAGGAAGAATTTTTATATTTTAGTTTGCTACAATAAACTGTTTTTCAACACTAAAGGCTAGTTTTTGTATTTGTTGGGATACCTCTTTAGCTTCTTGAGCAACTTTGATGATTGTTGCTGCTTTATTTTCTGATATGCCAACACTTTTAGCTAATTGTTGATGATCACTTTCATGAATGTTTTTACGCTCGCTTGGTGAAAGACGAGTATTGAGTGCATGCATAAATTCATCCAGTTCTCTGGCAATAGAAGAAGATAACTTTTCCTCTGATAACAATTCCTTTCGCTTTTCTTCTGATAAGTTAAGAATATTTTGCAATGTTGGGCTGGGTAGTTTTACCGTTGTTTGAAGGCGTTTTTGTTCTGATTTGTACTGTTGGATTATTGTTGCCTTAACATTTTTTATAATAGATGCATAAGTGTCAATCGAGTTAGCGAGTTTGATAGCATGATCTTCAGCTTTTTTACGCGCTGGGCTTTTCATACCCAATATTTCAAAGCCTGCAAGATTAGCAACAGAGTTGGGAGAAGATATAATTTGTGAGGAAAGCTGTTTGCTTAGCCTTTGATTATTATTAATTACCTTTATCTGTTGATTTAATGTTTTAGCGCTAGCATATACAAGTTTTGATAAATGTTTGATTTCTTTTTTTTTGTTTTGAATGTCAGTATTGTTTTGAATTTTTTTTAATATTTGTTTTGATGTCAAAGGAGCTAATATTTCTTTTGGAATTAAAACATTTTCTTTATTTTGAGTGGTTGGAATTTTCAGGGTACATTCATTATTAAGATTTAATGTTTTTAATTGTTCTGGTGTGAGATGATCTTTGCTACAGATCGTATAAGTATTTTCTGTTTTGATTATAATACTATTTGGGCTTGCACCTTTATAAATTCCTGTATAGGTTACACCTTTATCCGCTGCTACAATAATACAATCATTAATATCTTCTTGATCAATATTTTGTATATTGCTTATGAATTCCTTTAAAATAGCTGTTTTGTGAGGGTCGGAGATATCATCAAAAAGCTTTTTCATCGGTTCTAGATTGCCATCTTGTGCTGCTGCAATACTGACCTCAGACATACGCTCTTTTGTTACAACTGAAAAGTCAAGATTATAATTTGCAGCTTGAGCAAGTTTTTCGCAAAATAGCCGTTGTGTACGTCCATTGCCTTCTCTAAAAGGATGCGTGTAGTTGAGAGAAGAAAATATTTCGGCTATATGATGAATAAACTCTTGGCGTGGTAAGTTTTGTAAATTATCCTTTTCGATGAGCATTCTATCTATATTTTTCAAACCATCTTGCACTTTATTACCGGTTGCAAAAACAATAGGTTTGTCTGTTTTCCAATTTGATCTCATCATTTCTGGCATAACAGCAAGTGTACCATCTTTAAATGGAAAAGGGATATCACGAGTACAACCAGCCCATTCAAACGAGCTTTCAAATAAGCGTTTATGAAGATATTTTAAATAGGAAGAGTCAAACTTCTTTGGCAGTGCTTCTTGACGCAAATTAATGGCTGCTTTTGCTGAATCATGTGCACATTTATCCATAAATTCTTGATGATTTATGATTCCATATTTATTCTTTAATGTAAGACTATTGGGATAGTTATAATTATTAGGTGAAGGCAAACTAGATGCTGATTCTGTCATTATTGCTTCGTTTGAGAGTGTTTGTTTCATAATGATTTTCTCATAATGTAGTTTTTTATATATAGTGTTCAATCAGTGTTTCTACAACTGGAGGAATGACGATTTGAATACGCTCATTATTTGGCAAGGTAGCTGATAGTATTGGATTTTTATCGGAAATACTTTGCTTAGAATAAGCAGCGATCACTTTAGCCATCCCCATAAGTTCATTAAAAGAGAGCTCTGGTACTTCTATTGTTTTCCATCCTGTAATTCCTTCAATCATGACCTGATAAGGACGGTTAATAACGATTTCGAAAAGATTTTCATCTTTGAGAAAGTTATGAATTGGTTTGAGCTTTGTTAAAACGATGGCAGTAGTTTCATCATTTACATTTTGGCAGTTTTGTTTCATTTCAATGTCACCGTAGAATTTTTATGAAAGTCTCCCGAAAAAGCACGACGAATAACCTGCTTGTTATTTTCGACAATTTTCAATTTATATACAGTTGAGAAATCTAGGTCGCGGGCAACAAAAACATTAACTATTTCACCTTGATTTTTGGTCAAGGTTGGAGGGATATGGGCGTAATTTTCCGCGATAATTTTTGCCATATCTATTCCTGCATAAAGGCTATGTGTTCCTGAAGACAAGGTCTCTGTTGTTTGTTCTTCTTGTGTTGGTGTTTTTAGTAAATTTAGCCGGTTATTTGCGTAACTTGTTGCATCTCTGACGATTGAAACAAGAAATGCAGAACCAAGTCGTTCAAACCAGTGATTATCAATATCACCATCAACACCTGATCGGCCTAAGGAATCTGTTGCTGGTGAGGACAATGTTATAATGATACCCTCTGGTGTTTTAGCTCTATTCCATAATATGAAAAGACGCGATTGGCCTTTTTTTAAACCGCTACGATATTCACCGATGATTTGTGTTCCTTTATCGAGCAGGACGATGCGACCATTGTCTGACAAGATATCTCTGGAAACGATACAGCTAACAAAACCTTGTTGTTCACTGCTGATTGCTGTTTCTAAGATACATGGAATAGAAGCTCCCATTGCAATGATGTAATTTCGGTTCCCGAGTGTTGATGCATGAACACCGTCTAACTTTGTTGCTTCGAGGAGGTGATTAAAGGATTGTGCTGTTTTATTTGAGCGATTGTTATTTTGATCCAGAGAAACGGCATTATTATTATTTTCTGGAGTAACTTGTTGCTGATTTGGATTAATATAGGCTAAAACGGGAGCACGTTGTGCTGCTTCTAATAATTTATGATCAAATTTTGGTTGATTGATTGTTGGTGTTGGTAATTCGACCTTAGGCAATAAGGGGTTATTTTTATCAGCTAACTCTAGAGGAGCCATCGTGGGTTTTATCGATTGGAACAGTTCTGTTTGTTTACTGCTTGCTTCTTTAGGTAATTCTATGAGCTGTTTTTTTGTATCTTTTGAAGATGAAAGGATTGTATATATTAAATAAATACAGACACCAAAGAGAATAAGAAGAGCAAGGGCTTTTCCTAAATTAAAGCCCTCTTTTTTTTCTTGACCATCCTCTATTGTATCACGATCCTTTATCATATCATACTTATCAAGATCTATTTCATCCACTTCATCATTATTCATGGCTGTTTCTCTACGTTTATTTCACGTTGGACAGAAGGTGATGTTGTTCCAGTTCCGGGATTAATCCCTCTTGGGATGAAACCTTTATTAAAGATACACAGAACTTCGTTACCACGTCGCAGAGTGAATTGCATGGCTATGGCATGGACAATGACCTGGTTTCCTTTAATTGTTTTTGGAACGATAGTTTCTTGTCCATCAAGTAAGACAAGATAAATGGCAGGGATTTCATTATTTCCTAAAAAGGTAAATGTTGTTGTTTTTCCGTTATCATAGACGGAGCTTGGTTCAATGAGGGGGGAACCTTGAGCAGTATAAGCCCAATTGCGCGGTCCAAAATCTTCATGCATATTGAGGATATCATCGACAAATTCTTCTGCATTTTTTTGTGCTTTAGCTTCTTGAGCTAATTGTTCACGCAAGGCTTCATCTTCTGGATAACGAAACTTTACAAGGAAATATGTGTCATTACCGACAGAAACATCGCCTTCACGCACTTGAAGTTCAAATTGATAAGATCGTTTTGTCCCATCTTGGCGAGTTGTGACAATTTGTAGATTGGTGTTAGGCTGAACTTCACGAGGTTTGAGAAAGACAAAGTGACCGGCTGGTGCGACTTGCCAAGCAACGGAATTGCCAATTCCAATATAAGCAATATTTTCATCGCTAGCGAATTCAATCTGCACTGAAGAGCGAATAGATCCAATGATTTTTGTGATATTATACGGGTCATAATTAATAAATCTGATCCGATTATCTTTTTGTGCACTCACGGGAGAAATTTCTGCCCATGATAAAGATGCATCATAGCTTATTGCAACGATGAGAGTTAAAAAGAATATTTTTACTACTCTAATCATTGAACTACCTCTGGATCAGATCTATACTCTGACACTTGGAAACCAAGCGGGTTAATTAAGCGATTTTCTACTGAAATGCGTGTATTAACGTAGGAAAAATTTAAGACCGAAACCCAATGGAAAATATCTTCTTTTCCATTAGAGTCTCTAATCGTTTTATAGTAACGCACTTGAATGAGATCTTTACTTAAAAAAGAAATGGATTTTATTGTAACTGTCACGGACATATTTTTATAGATATTTTGCGGACTATTTGGATTATTTCCCGAATACCATTTGGCAAAGCGATTTTGTTCTTCTACGGAAGATAAAAGAGAAGTGATACGAAAGTTATTTTCTGTTTCTGATAATTGGAAACTTTCGCGTGCACGAATATATTTGCTCGCGAAGTAACGTGTTATTGCTTCATCATAATTTTGAGGTTCATCTTTTAGAACACTAACAACATCGACAATACCTGTAGAATTATCTACGCGGATAACGAAAGGCTCTACGGTTTTTAAGGGTGTTAAAGTTACCACGGCTAAAGCCAAAGCTATTGTCATCAACCCCAAAAGCACGGCCAAAGCTATGGCCATTTTCATTTGCAGTCGCGTACTACGCATACGATCAATATCGAATGACCGCGCTTCTCTTATATATTCTTTAAATTCATCACTTTTCATGTGTGATCTCCGCATTCTTATAAGAGGGCGTTTGAGGGTTTATTGTATTTCCAGGAAGTGTAGGGAGTGCGACATGAGCTTCTGGTGCTTCATTTTCTTGTGTGTTGAGGATAACAGGAGTTGTGATTGGCTTGATCGCCATATTGTGAAGGAAGGTGTTATTATTATTCCATTTCCCTTGATTGAGCATACGGGTATTTTGTCCATTACAGCGTGGAAGTTTTTTGGGGCCATTTTTAAAAGAAGCGCAACCCGTAAGGGCTATCAAAAGAATTAAAATGATAGTTATTTTTAGTTTCATTATCTGAACTCGCAAATATTTTGAAAAATAAAATATTGGGGTTTTTCAGTGCATAATTTTACCGAAACAGGGAGCAAAACATGAGAACTGATTTTTTGAAAAAGCGAAGAGAGCTTTTCAGCGGCTATGCGTATGGCTAATACCTTTTGTGTGAAGGCACTGACTATAGCTGTGTTGGAGAAACATTTGATATTAAAATGCGCCACGACCACCTCCACCCATCATTCGAGCAGCTTGTGCGGCTTGTGCAGCTTGTGCAGCTTGAGAAGCTCCTGCAGTTGCTCCTCTTGCCGCACTGCTACCGAGTGAAAAGCCTCCTCTAACAACGTTCAAGGCACCAGAAGCCATTGAGATCATTTCTGATCCTGCTGATACTCCAGCATGATAATATGGCCCTCCACTAGAGAGTGCAGAAGCAATGGTAGGAAGTGATTGGAAGAGAATAACTCCTACTATTGAGACTACAAGGACAGGAGGAAGCAAGAGATAGATTGAAGTATATGAGCCATCGAAAACATACAGCATAATTTTGCACATCATTGTTCCAAGCATCATCACAAGAACTTGTAAAACTGTAAAATTAACTAATGTTGAAATCCATGAATCGGCGTATCTGCGAGTTACATTGAATAAATATAAACTAATGAAAAGAGGACCAAGACCTATCACCATGATTAATGTAATTTTTGCAAACATTTGGATAATAAAACCAACTGTACAAAAAAAGACAACCGCCAAAAGCATTAAACCCCCGACCAATCCCACCGAAACCTTTTCAAAAAGACCAACTCTACCTAGAAATTCTTGATAGCGCGTATTCGTAATTAACAAGAGATAATCGAAAACATTAGCGTCGACGGGACTGCTATTGAACGCATTCCCAATAGCATTGGCTAAATTACCGAAAAATATATCTTTGATGTAAATATTAAATACATCTGCATTTGTTGCCATTGTTGTCACAACAACGATTTTAATGACATTATTAAGGAGACTATGCATTGAAAGGGCGACGTGGCCAGTCATAACATTATAGCCATATAAAAATATAAAAATGATTGCAGCAAGATTTAATGGCGCTGCAATAGCAGAAGACAAGCTACTGACTGTTGTATCCACTACATTGTTGAGTGGTGTTAAAATATACGAAGAAACATTTTCAAACGGAGTAAATGAAAAATCTGACATTACTTTTATCTTGGTAAAATCTGACATTAGTTTTATCTTGTTCTAATTTTGCCTTTAATGTTTGATAAATATGAGTTTATCATCTTTCTTGCATCTCTTCAGGCTCTTCTTGTGATTGAGTATTCCCATTGAATAATAAAGTCAGCCTGTATTAGAGTTTTCATTTGAAAACTAGCAAACTACATTTGAAGAGCTTTCCTTTTTTCTTTTGTACTAATTGGAGTCAATTTATAACTTGAGCTTAGTTTTAGCTTGATCCAACTGCTCTTGAAGTGTTTTTTGAACAGCTTCATGATTTTTCTGTTGTTCTTTTTCACGTTCTTGTTCTTTTGATTGAGCACTTTCGGATTTTATAATGACAGAAGCTTGAAGTCTTAGAATATCCGCTTGAAGATTAGCTTGAAGAATAGCCAACTGCGTTTGAAGAGCTTCTTTCTCTTCTGCCTTAAGCGTCTGTGAGGATAATTTCTCATTTATTTCTTTAATCTTTTCTTGATTTGCAATTGCCGAAGCATAAGCAGATTTAGCTGTTTCTAAATCTGAGATTTCTGATCCTGATGAATCTTGTATGACATTTTGATAATATGCCTCAGGATCTGTTGACGATGCTGCATAAGAGATAGAACATAATGATAAAAGAGAGGTAGAGCATAATGATAAAAGTTTAATCAGATACAATGGGTTCATTGAGTGTGTCTCCTTCGATAAAATATAGGTAGCCATACATTGGGATTTGTTCCGTGTTCACTTATAATTTGATTCACGAGTTCGATATTTCTGGTTGTTCCACTTAAGACAGCAATTTCATTATCCATTCCACGTAAGTTGAGTTCTGCAACAACAGAATTTTGACCTTGTTTAATAAGAAAGCGGCGAGATTCTCTGCTTAATTCTGATTGGATTAGTTCAAATTCACGTTCAGTTAATTTAAAGTTTTCAACATAATCATTGTAATTAGCTTTTTGATTTGGAAAAAATATTTGGGTGGGGCATTGTTCAATGATTGTATGAGCGATTGTTGAATTCAAAGCATCTCTGGGGCTTTGTGTTGCAAAGAGCATCATGCCATTTTGTTTACGAATTGTTTTAAGACGATCTTGAGTAAAAGCTTTAAATGAATCATCTTCAAGGGCCTTCCAGAATTCATCAATAACAATAATGATACGCCGACCATCGATAAGATCGAGAATACGGTTAAACAGATACATCATCAAAGGGCGACGAATTTCTTCATTATCTAAGAAATCGGTCATGTCATAACCTATGAATTGAGCATCTAAATTGAGATCATCGTGATCATTATCAAAGACCCACCCTAAAGGATTGCCTTTGATCCAACGTTTTAAACGTATAGCAATACCTTCTGTAGAGGTATTATCAAAAAACAGTTGGAGTGCACCGAGGGAGCGTTGTGCTAAAGGAAGAGTTTCTAAGGCATTGATCGCTCTCGCGACATCTTGTCGCTCTTGTTCTGTCACTGTTTGGCCGTCCGTGGTAACCAACTTTAAGATCCAGTGCTGAAGAAAGAGTTTGTTTTTTTCTGTATATTCGATACCTTTTAATGGTGCAATACCGGTAGGTTTACCATTTTTCAAAGGCTTATATTTGCCACCTCCAGCGCGAACAAAAATCTCTGCTCCTTGGTCTTTATCAAAAAAGACTATTGTTGGGTTGTGTTTTTGCGATTGTGCAAGAAGAAAATTAACAATGACTGTTTTGCCAGATCCTGACGGACCGCAAATAAAAGTATTCCCGACATCACCACAATGAAAATTAAAATAATAAGGAGAGCCAGCTTGCGTTTGTAATAAAGCGACAGCAGAGCCCCAAACATTATCTTTTAGTTTGCCAACGGGGAATGAATGGAAGGGGGATAATGCTGCAAAATTTCTGCTGCTAATAGCTCCAGAGCGTGCTCGATAGCTAAAGTTTCCAGGAAGTTGTGCCCACCATGCTGCTTCTAATCCTAGATCTTCTCTGGCTATAACTGCACCACCATTAGTAAGATATGAACGCGCTTTGGAGAGATGTTCTGCCAATTCTTGTGGACGATCAGAAAAAACGGCTAAAGAGAGATGATGTTCTCCCAAAACAAAACGATTGGACTCTAAATCATCAAGGGCCTCATCAAGAGCTCCAATTTGCGAACTGGCACGATCCGCTACATTAATCATTTGATTTTGTTTACGGCTCATAATAGCATTTGCGACTGCTTTACTTTTAAAAACAAAGGATTGCGTTAAAATAAATTCAAAGGGCGCTGTCAACAAGCCATCTGTCATGCCAGGACGTGTTTTAGAAGGATATTCTTTCCAGCCAAACATACCAACAAAGCGTTCATTGCTTTCGTGACGTATTTCGATAATTTCTTTGCCGAAGATAATACGATCTGAATAAATCGTTGAGGCAATAGTCCCAAAGGTAAGGGGTACGCGTTCACGCCTTCCTCCCACCAATTGATGAAGAAATTCACTTTGCTCAGAAAATAAAATATCATTGTATTCGTAAGTGGATAAAAGTCGTGCACCATAGCATTCCAGACCTTGTATAAGATCTTGACTTAACTCTTCGATTTTTCGAATAGATTCAAAGTCTGGTTCCGATTGCATCTTCTTTGCTTGTGTTAAACGGTGAAAAAAAGAAGCTAGCTGTTCAGTTTTATCTGCTGCAGGATTCCAGAGAACCGAAAGAAATAGATCATTTTGATAAAGATCTTGCGAAACCATTTTTTGTTTATATTGTTGATCTAAGACTGTTGCAAAAGATGAAGAAAATTGGCTCTCTGGATAAATCTTTTCACGTCGACGGATAATGTGAGAATATAAAGCGACACGTTCATCTGCTATATTCTTCAAAAGCGTGTTTAATTGGGTATGTAAAGAATTTAATTGGCTGATATCTGCAGTATCAAAATTTACACCTTCAATAGTAATTACTGTCATTAAGCAACGTGAAGCCAATGCAATCACGTGTTGATTGACATGACGGACATAGGGAATATATTCTTCGGGCAGAGATTCCCGTTTCGATTCCCGTTTCATCACTGCATTTATCTCCTTTATTGTAGCTCCTTGTAAGTACGGATAAGACGTAAGGGAGATGTAGATCCTCCCCCCCATCTCGTCAGGTTCTTTTGTTTGCCTCGAGTATTGAGCCAAGCAAATAGAACACGAAATTGGTTATGGTCGCGTTTCGTGATTTCGCGTAAGATAAAGTGCAAACCAACACCAAGACCGATCATTGAAAAGCTACTTGTAATGATAAAAAGAGTAGACGTTGCTATGACATTTAACGCCATCGCTTCTACTGTAACACCCGCAAACATGGCTGGTCGTGTACAGGCAAGAAAAAGAGTATCTTCGTTCATTTATGATGTAGTCCCCATTAATAAATTAACAAGAGCCGAAGCACCAAAAACAATACCAATACCAAGAACACAATATGCTGCTTTGCGTAAATCAATAACACCATACATCCAACCAATACCCACAGCTGCAACACATATGGTTGCAATGAGCTTCGCTGTTGTACCTGTCATCATAGTAACAATATTTCGCAAAACCGTATCAAGATTCCCCATACCGCCAGCAGTAGCATCAGCATAAGCAGGACTTAATACAACGAACACGGTTAAAAGTAGTGTAAAGGCGATATAGTAAATATTCTTAGATATATTGTTTATCATTTGCTCTCTCTTCAAAAAGAAGATTGATTACATAGTTTCCTCTAAAGGTTAGGAATTTTTGCCGTCTTAGATTCATAGCTTAACTCCTATGGATTGTTGTCTTCGTTCTCTTAAAAAATTTTAATATTAAACTTTGTGCATTCTCAAAATTTTCTATCTAAAAAACGAAACATTTTTACTATCATTTAATATAGACAATTTTAAGTTGTCTCATTCTGTCAAAATGATAATATGAAAAATACAAAAATAATGTTTTTATTAGCAAAATGTATTTAATTTACAACAAACACTATTGAAACTCTCTCTTGAAAATTAGGAGAAAAGCAGAGATGCATAAAAAAATTTATAGGGCATAAAAACAATAAGGATTGAGCAAATGCGATTTAAACCGATTATTGTTCTCTATATTGTCTGTTCTATATTATGAAATATAGGGCCACAATGAAGATAAAATCTCTTTAGGTATTTTCGAGATATTTAAAATGTAAAAGAGCCAAGATATAATTGTATGAAGTTGGAACATAATTAGCATACAGATCATTTAAATTAATTATAAGCATTGGCTTATGTCATGAACTAGATATTGTTTTAAATACTATTGTTACCATGATGACGGATATGACAGTGCAGCTTGTTGAAACTATATATGTTGCTGTTGTGGGTATTCACTGTTCCAGATTAAAGTAGCAAAAAATTCAAGATATTGAGGCTTAGAAAAATAATGTAAGCATAAACATAGAAATTTTTAGTGTTTTTTATTTTTTATAATTTTCTCTTAGAGAGCTATCTTTTGATCTTTTTTAGTCATTTTATTGACTGCATATATTTCTTCACGTAATGTAAATTATCAAGGATAAATCTTGGTGCTTTTGATTTTTTAAACGGGTCTTTGGGAATGACTAATCTCATACAGCTTGAAGAAATTATTGAAAAAGCTTTTAATAATCGAGATTCCATCAATTCTACTACAAAGGGTGAAATTCGTGAGAGTGTTGAGTACGTATTGAATCTTCTCGATAAAGGTGAGCTTCGTGTAGCTCAACGTCAAGATAATGGTCAATGGTATGTTCATCAATGGTTAAAAAAGGCTGTTCTTTTGTCTTTTCAACTTCATTCTATGTGTATCATTTCTGGTGGTGCAAATGAATCACATTGGTGGGATAAAATACCTTCAAAATTTTTTGGTTGGCGAGAAGTTGATTTTAAAGAAGCAAATTTTCGCTCAGTTCCAGGAGCAATTGTACGTCATTCCGCTTATATTGCTCCTCATGTGATATTAATGCCTTCTTTTGTTAATATTGGTGCCTATGTGGGAGAAGGCACGATGGTTGATACATGGGCATCTGTTGGTTCATGCGCACAAATTGGTCAATATGTCCATCTGTCTGGTGGTGTAGGTATTGGAGGCGTTTTAGAACCATTACAAGAAGGTCCGACAATTATTGAAGATCATTGTTTTATTGGTGCACGCTCTGAAATTGTTGAAGGTTGTATTATACGTGAAGGTGCTGTTTTAGGCATGGGAGTTTTTATTGGGAAGTCCACTAAAATTATTGATCGTACAACAGGTGAAGTTTTTATTGGTGAAGTGCCTGCTTACTCAGTTGTTGTTCCGGGTTCATACTGCGGGAAACCACTGCCAAATGGTGAAATGGGTCCCAATCTTTACTGTGCCGTTATCATTAAACGCGTTGATAAAAAAACACGAGAAAAAACATCAATTAATAATTTATTGCGTAATTAAAAGCATTCCTCAAAAATTATTCATTGATAATGAAATCAATAAAAAGAAAGAAATAGAGCTATTTACTCATCTTAAGTGCTTGAATAAAGGCTGATTGGGGAATTTCTACTTTTCCAAATTGACGCATCCGCTTTTTACCTGCTTTTTGCTTTTCAAGCAGTTTACGTTTACGAGTAATATCACCACCATAACACTTCGCTGTGACGTCTTTTCGTAAAGCGCGAATTGTTTCACGAGCAATAATTTTCCCACCAATTGCTGCTTGAATTGGGATCTGAAACATATGTTGAGGAATCAGATCTTTAAGTTTTTCACACATAGAACGCCCACGTTTTTCAGCTATGCTACGGTGCACAAGCATCGATAATGCGTCAATAGATTCTCCATTGACCAAAATGGACATTTTAACCAAATCACCTTCAGAATAATCAGTTACTTGATAATCAAAAGAAGCATATCCTTTTGAGATGGATTTCAAACGATCATAAAAATCAAAAATTACCTCATTCAAAGGTAAATCATAAGTTACCATAGACCGTGTACCAACATAAGATAAACCCGTTTGCACCCCACGCCGTTCTTGACAAAGTTCTAAAATAGCTCCGAGATAATTATCAGGGGTCATAATCGTTGCGCGAATCCATGGTTCTTCAATAGAAATAACTTTAATAATATCAGGCATATCCGCTGGATTATGTAATTCCTTAACAGAACCGTCAGTCATATTCATGCGATAAATAACAGAGGGTGCAGTTGCAATTAAATCTAAATTAAATTCGCGTTCTAGCCTTTCTTGAATAATTTCAAGATGCAGAAGTCCTAAGAAGCCACAACGAAAGCCAAAACCTAAAGCAGCTGATGTTTCCATCTCAAAAGAAAAACTTGCGTCATTTAAACGTAATTTACCCATAGCTGTGCGTAAATTTTCAAAATCGGCTGCATCAACTGGAAAAATACCGCAAAAAACAACTGGTTGAGCAGGCTTAAAACCAGGCAGTACTTCTTCACAAGGCCGGCGATCTTCAGTAATAGTATCCCCTACTCGTGTATCAGCAACCTCTTTTATAGAAGCTGTTATAAATCCAATTTCTCCTGGACCTAATTCATCAACTGAGACCATTTTGGGAGTAAACACTCCAACTCGTTCAACGGGATATTTTGCTCCTGTCCCCATCATACGAATGGTCTGACCTTTTTTTAAAACACCATCAATCACTCTCACCAGAACGATAACACCAAGGTAAGCATCGTACCAACTGTCAACCAGCATTACTTTTAAAGGATCTATAACATTACCAGTATGTGGAGGTGGTAATTGCGTAATAATTTCTTCCAAAACGTCAGAAATTCCTAAACCTGTTTTCGCTGATATTTCCACTGCCCTAGATGTATCAATACCAATCACATCTTCAATTTGCTCTTTCACACGCTCAGGCTCTGCAGCTGGAAGATCTACTTTATTAAGCACTACAACCAATTCATGAGAATTATCAATAGCTTGGTAAACATTTGCTAATGTTTGTGCTTCTACTCCTTGACTGGCATCCACCACTAAGAGCGATCCTTCACAAGCTGCCAATGAACGCGATACTTCGTAAGCAAAATCAACATGGCCAGGCGTATCAATAAGATTTAAGATATAAGTTTCACCATTTTGTGCTTTATAGCATAGACGTACCGTTTGAGCCTTAATAGTGATTCCACGTTCGCGTTCAATATCCATAGAATCAAGTACTTGTTCTTTCATTTCCCTTGTTTCAAGACCACCTGTCATTTGGATTAAACGATCAGCCAAAGTCGATTTTCCGTGGTCTATATGAGCTACAATGGAGAAATTACGAATATAATTGCGATCTATTGTCATACAAAGCGATTTAGCAAAGAATAATACAAAACGCAAAGACCAATTACAGACTTTCAAAAACCTAAATAAAAATACTCCTGAAGAAAAATGTTAGTTTTTAAAATTGTGAATTTTCTTTTTATTATAATGTGATGGTTTCTCGGCTTATTATCTGATCTTCATTGATAACAATTTCTAGATTTTTTTATGAAGTTTTTGACTGTTAATAATATTTTGTGAAAACAATTTTAACAGAGCAACTAATAGTCAACTTTTATCAGATAAAGGCCTGAGGGGGGTGCTACTACACCACAACGGGCGCGATTTTTTGCATGAAGAGCTGCTTCTAGATCTTCAGCTGTCCAGCGTCCAATACCGACTTCCATCAGGCTTCCTGCAAATGAACGGATTTGATGATGAAGAAAAGAACGAGCTTGTGCATAAAGGACAATTTCTTCTCCTTCTCTTTGGATATCTAAGCGCTCAAGGGTACGGACAGGACTTTTGGCTTGGCAATGAGCTGATCGGAAAGTTGTAAAATCATGCTGTCCTACAAGTCTTTGAGCTGCTTTATGCATAGCGTCAGCATCTAGTGGTTTTGGCAACCACCAAACACGCTTAGCATTGAGAGCTGGTGGTGAACGGCGATTGAGAATTTTAAAAAGATAGTGGCGTTTAGTGGCACAAAATCGTGCATCAAAGTTATCAGGAACACTCTGAACATTTAGAACAACAATATCTTCGCCTTGTTTCTGCAAATGAGCATTGAGTGCATCACGTACAATATGCGTATTCCAATGTTTCTCAAAATCAATATGAGCAACTTGTCCCATAGCATGGACTCCAGCATCCGTTCTCCCAGCTGTAGTGATAGTTAGTTTTTGTCCGCTAAAATGAAAAACAGCTTTTTCAATGGAACCTTGTATTGTACGAAGACTCTTCTGACGTTGCCAGCCAGCATAATTAGAGCCATCATATTCAAGAGTAAGTTTAAAACGTGCCATATTAGAAAACTGCAGAAATATTAGCTCCTCGCAAAAATTTTGAGCGATCAAGAAGTTTTCCACCGGATCTTTGGAGATGAGTTATTTCTATACATCCTTGTCCACAATGAACAATTAATTGTTCTGGTTCGATGCGCCCAATTTCAAGGGAACTCTTTTCTATTAAGCGACTTCCAAGAATTTTCACTCGTTCTTGCTTGCCATTGATATTCATGTTGCACCAACAACCAGGAGTAGGGGAAAGAGCGCAGATATGTTTATGAATGGATTTGGCAGACTTCGTCCAATCAATTTGAGTTTCTTCTTTTCTGATTTTAACAGCATAGGTTACTCCTTTTGACGATTGTGGAATAAGTTTCAGTTGATCTTTTTCGAGAGCTGATAAAGTTTCTACGATAAGTTTTGCTCCTATATGTGATAGTTTTTCTGAAAGTTCATAAGCTGTCATGTTATCAGTGATAGCAACTGAATGTGATAAGGCAATAGGTCCTGTGTCTAACCCTTCGTCCATTTTCATAATCACTATTCCTGTTTCTTGGTCATCAGCCATAATTGCACGTTGAATAGGTGCAGCACCACGCCAGCGTGGTAGCAGTGAAGCATGAACATTAAAACAACCAAAGCGTGGTGATTCAAGAATGGATTTAGGCAATAATAATCCATAAGCAACAACAACAGCAACATCAACAGAAAGTTCTGCAAATTGGATTTGCTCTTCAGCTGTTTTGAGAGTTTGAGGAGTAAAAACAGGAATCGATTTATCTTTTGCTGCAATTTGAACAGGAGAAGGAGACAATTTGAGACCACGCCGTCCTGCTGGACGAGGAGGTTGAGTATAAACTGCTACAATATCATGACCAGCTTCTAATAAAGCATGCAAGATGGGTACAGAAAAACTCGGTGTTCCCATAAAACTTAATCGTAATGCCATTATGAAGCTGCTTTCTATGTACTTTGCTTTTTTGCACGTTTTTTGAATTTTCGTATTACCATATCACGTTTGGTTTTTGAAATGTGATCAATAAAAAGATAACCATTCAAGTGATCAATTTCATGTTGCAAACAAGTAGCTAAAAGATCATTTGCTTCAATTTCTTCTTGTTTTCCTTCACGATTTTTATAGCTAATACGGAGGCATTTGGGACGTTCAACTTCTGCAAAATATTCGGGAATAGAAAGGCAACCTTCTCGATAAACGCTACGCTCATCTGATATCCATAAAATTTCTGGATTAATAACAACAAGCGAATTTTTAGGAGCATCTTTGGGGAGATATCTACAACTAACATTCGCAATGGTATACCAACTTGAACAGCTGCAAGTCCAACACCTTGAGCATTATACATAGTTTCTAGCATATCATCAGCTAATTTTTGAATAATTGGATCAATATGCTCAACTGGTTTTGAAACTTCACGTAAAATAGGGTCAGGTAAAATAACTAAAGGCTTTATTGACATAATAAATAGTTTTGTAAATCAATGCTTAATTTATAAAGGCAAGTATTGAAATTGAATAAGTGTATGTATTTTTGCGATAAAAACATTATATTATTCTTATATTCGATTCGCTTTTTTAAATAATGCCTTTTGGTAGGCACCATAGTCAACTAGTGGTTTTCTTGTTCTAGTTTGTGTAGTGCTTTTAATCATTATGCATAATAATCGGAAAAGAACCATTTTGGAACGTGAAGTAGTTGAGCGTGCTCGCGAAGCACAAATGCAGATGGCTACATTGTTGCAAACACAAGTTGAAATGCAAGGACGTATGCAAACAATGGCAGAAATTTTTGATCAAAGGCGGTTTGAGTTGAATCAATCTATTTGTGAACAACTTAATGAGATGAGAACCAATTTAGGACAAACTCTTTAGGTGCAGACTAAGTCTACTTATGAAAACTTGACTCGTTTACAAGAACGTTTGGCAGTGATAGATGCAGCACAAAATAATATTCAATTGCTTACTGGACAGATTGTCCAATTATAAGCTATTTTAAACAATAAGTAAACATGAGGTATTTTGGGGCACGGACGGATGGAAGCAATCATTTCTGATGCTTTACCATTTAATGCTTACGTTTTTCAATCTATTCTTTCAAATGGAAAACTATCAGATTGTCTTATTTATGTGCCTAATAAGGCACCATCTCTTGTTATTGATGCTAAATTTCCTTTAGAGGCTTAAAATGCAATGCGTGAGGCATCATCATCTAGAGAACGTCAGGAAGCTGAACGCCAATTTCATCATGATATGGATGTTCATATTCGCGATATTACGAAAAAATATTTAATTCCTGGAGAAACACATGATACAGCTTTTCTTTTTGTGCCATCAGAATCGATTTTCCCGCAATCTATGAGGAGTTTGAGTCATTAGTGCAAAAAGCTAATCTAACGCATGTGATTATTGTCTCACCTTCTTTATTAATGTTATCTGTTCAAGTTGTGCAAACTGTTATGAAAGACCCAAGGATGCGTGAACAAGCACATTTAATCCAATCAGAAGTGGGTAAGATTAATGGAAGATTTTGAACGAATGGATATACGTGTTCGCGTTTTACAGAAACATTTTTGTAAAACGAGTGGAGATATCGAAGCAATTTTGACATCATCTTCTAAAATTATGGAGCGAGCTAATCGCATTGAAGCTTTTGAATTAAAAGAAAATGATTCTATATCGTAGCCAGCAGTAATACATACTCAGTCACAAACCCCGCACTTAGATGATAAGGAGTAAAAGAAAGATATCAAAATACCATATTGATTTTTTTTATTTATAAATTAATTTAAAGTTTTTAATAACGTTCCATTTAATTTTTAAAATTAGGAAGAACAAGTGATATGGCGCTTTTTTTTGTTAGGTGGGTGTATATTTTTATTAGGAAGTTGTTCTACAAAACCTCCTGTACATATTAATAATGCTTGTGCTATTCTAGCTCAAAAAAATAGTTTTTTTAATAATTGGAGAAAGGCAGCTAAAAGTGCGGAATTACTTCACGGAATTCCTATGCCTATTATTCTTGCAACTATTCATGTAGAATCAGGTTTTCGTCATAATGCACGTCCTCCACGTACAAAACTTTTCGGTTTTATTCCATGGAAGCGTCGTTCGACGGCTTATGGTTATTCTCAAGCGATTGATAGCACATGGTATAATTATGTTCGTTCTACAGGAAAAATTTTTGCGTGGCGTACCAATTTTGCGGATACAGCAGATTTTATTGCTTGGTATCATCGCCAAAGTGTTCGACGTAATAACATTAGTCCAAATGATGCATATAATCTCTATTTAAATTACCATATGGGACATGGTGCTTATGCACGTCATCAGGGCCCTTCGTCTGCTGATACTGCAAAAAAAGCACAACACGTAGAAGCGCTGTCTAGACTTTATAATCAGCAATTAAAAGCATGCGGACGGCGCTAAAAGCTTTATGAGATTCTTTTTATCAAGCCTATTTGATTGTTGAGAGTGTGGATATGAATTGCTTCTAATCCCTATTTCTAAGTTTTAGAATAATATTTTTTGCGGTGTTTGCTGATATAAATATATAGCACAATTTTACCAAATTTAAGCCTGTTTTTTAGGAATTATTTAGGCTTTTTAACCAGTCTATTGAAGTGTCACGATTTGTAGTTCATGCTCATTAGCACCTGCAAGGGCTATAGAACGTTCATCAGATAAAATAATTGGGTGACCTGTTTCTCCGAAGAGAGCCCATATTGTAATGCCTGGGATCATGGGGGAAGATCCGGAAAATTTTTGGCTAGATCATCTGTACAAACTTCTTTTAGATAAGCAATTTGTCGCGCATCAGAAAAGACCGTATTTTGTAACGGTAAGATTTGTTTACGCTCTTTCATGATATTGATCCTTTATAGCATTACCTTCTATTACTTTGATTACTATTGGTGTTGGTTTTAATTGCGATTGTTAAAGATTAATAGATAAAAGACAATTTTTCAACTCAGCATTTGTTATATGGATTACTCTTAGCGAAAAGAAGATATATTGAAATTGAACTAAAGACCATAGTATAACATAAATACTGATATTTTTAATTCTTTTCGTGTTTCACTGAATGATCAGTTGATTGTCTTTCATTGAGGTTACTGATCTTAAATTTAATCACAGGCAAAAGACATGTATACAATTTTTAACTGCTTTAATGAAAACAATCAACTTTATGAATATATTGTAATGTTTTTTGATTATCTCAAATTTAAAAAGAAAGAAATATAATATATATCATTTTGGTAATTTTACAAAGCAACCATTTAGCGAAATTAAACGAAAACTTCGAAAAAGAAGATCTAACAGAGTATAAAGCTAACAGAGTATAAAGTGATTAAATCATTAAAGGTGTACAAAGATACCAAGGATACCAAGGTAATTTATGGAATGGATGAAATTGCAGAAATATTTCGTCGTTTTTCCATTCAGCGTCCTACACCTAAGAGTGATCTTAGTTATACCAATGTTTTCACTCTTTTGGTTGCGGTTGTTCTTTCTGCCCAAACTACGGATGCTAGCGTTAACAAAGTTACAAAAAAATTGTTTAGCCTTGCTGATCGACCAGAAAAAATGATTATATTAGGAAAAGAAGGAATTGCACATCATATCCGTGCGATTGGTCTTTGGCGTGCAAAAGCGCATAATATTTATGCACTTTGTTGTCGTTTGATTGATCAATATGGTGGACAAGTTCCTGATAGTCGTGAAGAACTTATGACGCTCCCTGGTGTAGGACGTAAAACTGCTAATGTTATTTTGAATATTGCTTTTGGACAGCCTACTATGGCAGTGGATACACATATTTTTCGTCTTGGAAATCGTCTTGGTTTCGCATCAGGAAAAACACCGGAAGAAGTCGAAGAAAAATTAGTAAAAATTATTCCAGATTGTTATCTACAGTGTGCACATCATTGGCTTATTTTACATGGACGTTATATTTGTAAAGCGCGTAAAGTAGAATGCGTACAGTGTATCATTGCAGATCTTTGCAAAGCAACAATCAAAACGAATGCAATTCCAGCACCTTTAGTTGAAGTTAAAGGCAATGGGGCTCCAATTTTTTTTTAACACGGACTTGCTATTTTATGTATACTGGCTTATGAAAATGTAATGAGAACTGCCCGGCAGGGCATGCCGTGGCTGTTCAAATGTTTACTCGAGCTTTGGTCAGCTTGATCGAATTTAAACGTATAACGTATGGAGTAAAGAAATGCCCAAAATGAAGACAAAATCATCTGCTAAAAAGCGTTTCAAAGTCACTGCAACAGGTAAAATTAAAGCCGCTGCTGCAGGTAAACGGCATGGTATGATTAAACGTTCTAATAAGTTTATTCGTGATGCACGTGGAATGATGGTGTTGGCTGAATCAGATGCTAAAAAAGTTATTCAGTGTTATTTACCAAATGGCCTTTGAGCTTTGCTTTGATTTTGTAGGAGATTATTCATGGCACGTGTAAAAAGAGGTGTTATAGCTCATGCTAAGCACAAGAAAGTTCTCAAACAGGCTGAAGGTTTTTATGGTCGTCGTAAAAATACTATTCGTGCAGCTAAAGCAGCGGTTGATCGTTCGAAGCAATATGCTTATCGTGATCGTAAAAACAGAAAGCGTACTTTTCGTGCTTTATGGATTCAAAGAATTAATGCTGCTGTTCGTATAGAGGGTTTGACTTATGGGCGTTTTATTGATGGTCTATCAAAGGCTGGTATTAAGATAGATCGTAAGATTCTCTCTGATATAGCTATTTATGATCCGGCAGTATTCACTGCTTTGGTGGCTTCTGCAAAGAAAGCTTTAGAATATTTGAAAGATACAACACCCAATGCTTTTGAAAGCGCTGTCAAGTAGCCAGCTACGTTCTCTTTAGGCATTCATTATTCGGGATTCCGCGCTGGTTATTACCGGTGCGGTTTTTTTATTGAAGAAATAGGCAGAAATTATGAATAATAACGATATTGAGCATTTGGAACAAGAAATTTGTTTTGCTTTGAAAACAGCGAATGATGAACAAGCACTTGAGGCGGTGCGTATTGGGGCATTGGGGAAGAAGGGAAGCATTTCTGAAAAATTAAAAGCATTAGGCAAGATGAATGCTGATGAGCGGCGTGAAGTAGGTCCAGTACTTAACGCGTTAAAAAAACGCGTTTTAGAGTTATGGATGCAGAGGCGTGATGCTCTCAAGCATCAAGAAATGACCATACGCCTGTCTAGCGAAACCGTTGATGTAACTTTACCTGTTCGTTCATCACCCATAGAGCGGGGTCGTATTCATCCTATCTCGCAGGTGATTGATGAAATCGTAGCTATTTATATGGATATGGGTTTTTCTATTGCAGAAGGGCCAGATATTGAAACGGATTATTATAATTTTACTGCGTTAAATTTTCCTGAAGGTCATCCAGCGCGTGAAATGCATGATACTTTCTTTTTTGATGTTGATGAAATAGGAAATCGAAAACTGTTACGCACACATACATCACCGGTGCAAATTCGTGTGATGGAAAAGAAACAAGCTCCAATACGTATCATTATTCCTGGAAAAACTTATCGTATGGATTCTGATGCAACTCATTCACCAATGTTTCATCAGGTGGAAGGATTAGTAATTGATAAAGTTTCTAATATTGCACATATGATGTGGCTTCATGAAACTTTTTGTAAATCTTTTTTTGAAGTACCTTCGGTAAAGATGCGTTTTCGTCCTTCTTTCTTTCCTTTTACTGAGCCTTCTATGGAAGTGGATATTCAGTGTGATCGTTCTGGTTTGGAAGTAAAATTTGGTGAAGGTCGTGATTGGTTAGAAATTTTAGGATGTGGAATGGTACATCCTCATGTTTTAAAGAATGTTGGTTTTGACCCTGATGAATATCAAGGCTTTGCATGGGGAATGGGCATTGATCGTATTGCTATGTTAAAATATGGCATGCCTGATTTGCGAGCTTTTTTTGATGCTGATGTTCGTTGGTTAAATCATTACGGTTTTCGCTGTTTTGACATCTCTCTTTTATTTTCTGGTTTGAACAATGTGTGATCTTATAACAGTTGTCGTATGAGGTTTGAAAATGAAATTTACGTTGTCTTGGTTAAAGGATCACTTAGAAACAAATGCGTCTTTGGATGAAATTTGTGATAAACTGACAGCTATTGGCCTTGAAGTTGATCGTGTTGAAGATCGTTCTTGTTTAACTGGTTTTGTAATTGCAAAAATTTTAACCGCTATTAAACATCCTGATGCGGATAAATTACAGGTTTTGTCAGTAGATATAGGATCTGGTCCGCATATTCAAGTTGTATGTGGTGCATCGAATGCACGTCCTGGACTTGTTGGTGTTCTTGCGTTGCCGGGTACTTATGTTCCTGGGCTTGATGTGACTTTATCTGTAGGAAAAATTCGTGGTATTGAAAGTTTTGGTATGATGTGCTCACAAACAGAGCTTGGCTTATCCAATGAGGATTGTGGGATTATTGAACTTTCAAAAGATGCACCCATTGGAATGTCATTTATAACTTATGCAGGATTAGATGATCCAGTGATTGATATTGGTTTAACGCCTAATCGTTCTGATTGTACAGGTGTTAGAGGAATTGCGCGTGATTTAGCTGCAACTGGAATTGGAAAATTAAAAAAATTATCTTTGCCACAATTATCTTCTTCTTTTGAAACGTTAGTTCAAGTTTCTTTGGGTTATCCGCAAGACTTATCATTATGCCTAGGTTTTTCTTGGTGTGAAGTTCGCAATATACAAAATGGTATGTCGCCACAATGGATGCAACAGCGTTTAAATGCTATTGGTTTGCGATCAATGAATGTGCTGGTTGATGTAACAAATTATATTAGTTTTGATCTTGGTCGTCCCCTTCATGCTTTTGATGCGGATAAGCTGAAAGGGGCATTGGTCGTACGTCGTGGTCGTGAGGGTGAACAATTTCAAGCATTAAATGGTAAAGTTTACAGTTTAAGTTTTGAAAATTGTGTTATTGCAGATGAAGAAGGTGTTATTGCTATTGCTGGTATTATGGGTGGAGAAAGAACCAGCTGTGATGAAAAGACACGTCGTGTTATTATTGAATCAGCGCTTTGGGATTCAAAGAATATTGCGCAAACTGGGCGTTCATTGGGACTTATTAGTGATGCACGTTACAGGTTTGAGCGAGGTGTTGATCCGGCTTTTATGGAATCGGGTCTTGAGATTGCCATAGAATTAGTTTTGCGTCTTTGTGGTGGGGAAGCATCAACGACACAAGTCATAGGATATAAAAAGCCAGAAATCAAAGAGATCGTTTTTCCATTTTCGGAAATTAAACGTTTAACCAATTTGGAGATAGAACCAGAGCAAGCTTTTACTCTTTTGATACAGCTTGGGTTTGTCATTGAAGGAAAAGGGAATGTGGTTACGGTTAAAGTACCAACCTGGCGTCCTGATATTGTTGGTAAGGCTGATTTAGTAGAAGAAATTATGCGGATTTATGGATTAGATAAGATCCAGCCTATACCGTTGGAAAATTTTGCTGAGATTAAGCAAAAAACGTTTACATTTTTGCAGATTTGTTCATACGCTGCTCGTAGGATTTTAGCGTATCGAGGTATGATGGAAGCTGTAACTTGGTCATTTATTTCTGAAAAGCAAGCACTAGCTTTTGGGGATGGTCAGGAACAGCTTAAATTAGTGAATCCTATTGCTTATGATATGTCGGTAATGCGTCCTTCTCTTTTGCCTGGTTTGCTTGTTGCTGCACAGCGAAATATTGAGCGTGGTTTTTTAGATTTGGCTTTGTTTGAAGTCTCCAATGTTTATCGAGGTGACATACCTGATAAGCAACAGAATGTTGCTAGTGGTATTCGTTGTGGTACGGAAAAATTTGAAGGAGCTGGGCGCTTTTGGACTGGAAATGCAAAGGCAGTGGATGTTTTTGATGCTAAAGCGGATGCATTTGCTGTTTTAGAAGCATGTGGTATGGATAGTAGTAAAGTGCAAATTGAAGTTGGAGCAGCTAATTGGTATCATCCTGGTTGTTCAGGTGTTATTAAACTTGGACCGAAGGTTATTCTTGGCTTTTTTGGTATTTTTCATCCTAGTACTCTGGAAAAGTTAGGTGTAAGTGGTCCTATATGCGGTTTTGAAATTTTCCTTGATCGCATTCCAGAAACCAAAAAAAAAGCCACTAAGATCCGCCCTCCTTTAAATTTATCATCTTTTCAAATGGTGCGACGTGATTTCGCATTTGTTGTTGATAAAGAAGTTACATCTTCTCTTATTATTCGTGCTGCGAGTGGAGTGGATAAAAAATTTATTTATTCAGTACAGGTTTTTGATCTTTTTGAAGATCCAAGTCTTGGTCAAGATAAGAAATCTGTTGCAATTGAAGTTACTATCCAGCCTATTGAACGGACTTTGACTGACGAGGATCTTAAAAAACTATCTTTAAAAATAATTGAGAATGTCACTAAAAAAACCGGTGCGTATTTGCGTTATTAATTATTATATAAAGCTAGTTTTTGTTTTCTTGGATATGGAAATATTTCAATATATCCTTTCTTAAAGATAACTAGAAAAGTCGTTATTTTAAAATTATTGCAAAGTTAGGAATTAACTGTTATGTGTATATGATAATGCAAATCATTCGCAATAGAGAGAAAGTCAATGCAACTGAGAGCGTTTTTTATCACGTGTTTTTTGGGTATAATTCTTTTCATTCCCGGTACAGTTTTGAGTGCTGGTAAATTTAAAGCTGTCACAACTTTCACTATCATTGCTGATATGGCTCGTAACGTTGCTGGTGATGTTGCCGATGTTGAATCAATTACCAAACCAGGTGCTGAAATTCATGAATATCAGCCTACACCACGCGATCTTATGCGTGCTCAAGGAGCTAATCTTATCTTATGGAATGGTTTGGGGTTAGAGCTTTGGTTTGAAAAATTTTTTCAAAATCTCAAAGATGTTCCAAGTGCAATCGTTTCAGAAGGTATTGTGACTATTAAAATTGGAGAGGGGCCTTTTAGTGGTAAACCGAATCCTCATGCGTGGATGTCGCCAATCGCGGCCTTGATTTATGTTGATAATATTCGTGATGCTTTTGTAAAATATGATCCTGAAAATGCAGCTATTTATAATAAAAATGCTGAAGTTTATAAACAAAAGATTCGTTTGAGCATTGATCCAATTAAAGCTGAGTTGCAAGCAATACCAGAAGATAAACGCTGGCTTGTAACAAGTGAAGGTGCATTTAGTTATTTAGCTCGTGATTTCGGTTTGAAAGAGCTTTATTTGTGGCCTATTAATGCTGACCAGCAAGGGACACCACAGCAGATTAAGCATATCATCGATATGGTTCGGAAATATAATATTCCAGTTGTTTTTTCTGAAAGCACTGTTTCTGCTGCACCTGCTAAGCAGGTGGCAAAGGAAACAGGTGCTAAATATGGGGGTGTTCTTTATGTAGATTCACTAAGTGATAAAGATGGTGAGGTTCCTACTTATATTGATTTATTACGTATTACAAGTGCCCGTATTACTAAAGCTTTGTCAGATGAGGTAAAGGGGCAATGATTGAATGTGGAATATCTGCCCAAGATGTAACTGTGACTTATTGTAATGGTCATACAGCTTTGCGAGAAGCGAGTTTTGAAAGTCCTGTAGGTTCTATTTCTGCATTGATTGGGATTAACGGATCAGGAAAGTCTACATTATTTAAAGCTATTATGGGATTTGTAAAAATTTCAAAGGGTAAAATTTGCATTTTGGGTTTATCAGTTAAAAAGGCTTTAAAACAAAACCTTATTGCATATGTTCCTCAAAATGAGGATATTGATTGGAATTTTCCTGTTCTCGTTGAAGATGTTGTTTTGATGGGACGGTATGGCCATATGAATTTTTTTCGTTATGCTCGAGCACAAGATCATGAAGCTGTTCGTGCTGCATTAGAGCGCGTCGATATGTTGCCGTTTGC
The DNA here is from genome assembly GCF_002022445.1 of Bartonella sp. AR 15-3. Lineage (GTDB taxonomy): Bacteria > Pseudomonadota > Alphaproteobacteria > Rhizobiales > Rhizobiaceae > Bartonella. The sequence continues at coordinate 1,590,443 of NZ_MUYE01000001.1, forward strand.
TAAACGCCAGATTGGTGAACTGTCTGGTGGCCAAAAAAAACGCGTTTTTTTAGCACGTGCTCTTGCACAGAAAGCAAAAGTTATTTTACTAGATGAGCCCTTTACAGGAATTGATGTCAAGACAGAGGATAAAATTATCGCTTTGTTGCAAGATCTGCGTCAAGAAGGCGCTGTCATATTAGTTTCTACTCACAATTTAAATTCCGTTGCTGAATTTTGTGATCGTACGATTTTAATCAAGGGAACGGTTGTCGCTTCTGGATTAACAGAAGTGGTGTTTAAACAAAAAAATCTTGAACAAATTTTTGGTGGTTCTCTACGTTATCATTATGTTGATTCTCAATGTGCAAAAAAAAAATGATGTTTGTACACATGATGATGAGGTTGTATTTCATGATTGCAATCAAAAACTGGAGCATATTTTATGATTGGTTGGTTGCTTGAGCCTTTTACCTACCAATATATGATTAATGCAATGTGGGTTTCGGGGTTGATTGGCTGTGTTTGTGCCTTTCTCTCTGCTTTTTTAATGTTAAAAGGTTGGTCATTGATTGGTGATGCTCTTTCCCATTCGATTGTGCCTGGAGTTGCTGGGGCTTATCTTTTGGGATTACCTTTTTCATTTGGAGCATTTTTCTCTGGCGGGCTTGCTGCTGCGGCAATGTTGTTTTTAAATTATAAAACAAAACTAAAAGAAGATACAATCATTGGTTTAATTTTTTCTTTCTTTTTTGCCTTTGGATTATTTCTGAAATCGCTGAGGCCAATGTCTGTTAATATTGATACGATTGTTCTGGGAAATATTTTAGCAGTTAGTTCATCAGATATTATGCAGTTAGCTTGTATTGGTTTTGTTACCCTTTTTATATTGTGTATGAAATGGAAAGATTTATTGGTTTTTTTATTTGATGAGAGTTATGCGCATGCTATTGGATTAAATGTTACGCTATTAAAAATTCTCTTTTTTACACTTCTTGCTGCTTGTACTGTTGCAGCTATGCAGACAGTAGGAGCTTTTTTAGTGATTTGTCTTGTGATTACACCGGGAGCAACGGCTTATCTTTTAAGTGATCGTTTTGTAAATCTTTTAATTATTGCAGTTATGATTGGAACCCTTACAAGTATCTTGGGTGTCTATATGAGTTATTTTTTGAATGCACAAACCGGTGGTGTTGTTGTGCTTTTTCAAACGTTTTTATTTATAGTCGCCTTTATTTTTGCTCCTAAATATGGTTACATTGCTACACGCTTACGTGTGAGAGCGGCAAAAAGGTGGGGTGGATATGATTGATCAATTGCTGCTTCCTTTTCAGTTCTCTTTTATGATTAAAGGTATGATCATTACCATTATTTTGACTGTTCCAATGGCTTTGCTTTCTTGTTTTCTTATTTTAAAGGGATGGGGCCTTTTAGGAGATGCAATTTCTCACGCAGTTTTTCCTGGGGTAGTTGTTGGCTATATGGCGACCCCATGGGTGATGACATTTTTGTCTTCTATGCCGTTTCTTTGGTTTCATGATGTACGTCCTGCTAATGTCACAATGACTTTGATTGCTTGTGGTGCTTTTTTAGCAGGTATGATTTGTGCCATTGTAACGGGTTTCTTAGGGAATAACAGTCGTATTAAACAGGATACTGTTATGGGTGTTGTTTTTTCATCTATGTTTGGTTTAGGGCTTGTTTTAGCAACAGCAATATATAGCGATTTGGATTTAAATCATATTTTATTTGGTAATCTTTTAGGCGTTAATTGGCTTGATATTACGCAAACAACAATAATTTCTGTTATTGTTACAACAATTTTGGGTATAAAATGGCGTGATTTTATGTTGTACATTTTTGATTCAATTCAAGGACGTGCAATAGGATTACAAATATCGGTGCTCCATTATACTTTTTTAACAATGATTTCTCTGACAATTGTTTCTGCTTTGCAGGCAGTTGGAATTATCTTAGTTATTTCTCTGTTAATCGCACCAGGTGCTATTGCTTATCTTATCACTAAGCATTTTTTTTCTATGCTGTTAATTGCTGTATTTATTGCAGTATGTTCGAGTTTTTTTGGAATTTATCTTAGCTTATTTATTGGTTCTGATTCTGCGGCTACAATTGTATTAATTTTAACACTCATTTTTATTGTTATTTTTATATCAACTTCCTTTCGTGAGAATACAGTTCAAGAAATGTAATGGAGCTCACGCATAGCAGCTATGCATTTTTGTATATTGTTTCTAGTGTGTGTTTTCATTAAATAAGGGGAAGCTAGATCATTTTCCTCCTAATGTCTAGTGAATGAGTGCAGTATTCCTCCTCCCAACACTGCATTCGTAATTATAAGGCTGCATTGATTTATCATGCAGCCTTTTCATTTTGGAATTCTCTAAAAGAATTAATTTTTATTGTTTGAAAACTTTAAAATTGTCATCATATTGTATAGATTATTCTTGGTTTTTGAAAACAATTACTACTGAGAATGTATTGATTGATTTATTGTGTAGAAAGATGATGATGTATTAAATTTTCATAGTAAAAATATTTTGCACAATAGTATCTAAGCAAGAAAAAACAGCGACAAATAATGAATGAAAGATTTTAAGATATCTCGTCCTCTCCGTATTTGCTATTCTATATTAGGATGGGTAATGATTGTATTAGGTTTTATCGGTATCATTCTACCTATTATGCCTACAGTGCCCTTTTTATTAGTTGCTTCATGGTGTTTTTCTCGTTCATCACCACGTTTTCACCACTGGTTGTGTAATCACAAAATTTTTGGTTCTCCTATTAAACAATGGGAGGAAAAAAAGGCTATTCCACTATCTATCAAGATTTTTGCAGTGATAAGTATGCTGGGTGGTTTTTTATCGTTTTTGGTGATCATCCACCCAGATTTATGGCTTATTTTATTAGTTGCGGTTATTTTATTGTTGATTGCTCTTTATATTATAACGCGTCCATCTTCTTAAATTCTTAAATATGACTGAAATGAAAAATTTTACTAATAAGAAGTGTTTTTCTTTGACTTATTTTATAAAAGTTCAGTATTTATGAATATCAAAGAGGTACTTCACTTTATAAGATTTTTCAAAATATTTTATTGGTTAAGTTTGCTGTTCAGAAGTTATTTTTATACAAATGAGTTAATGGTTAAATTTTTACGGGCTTAGCAATGCGTTGTTCATTCCCAAAAAAATTTAAGTAACGTTGTATTTCTTTTGGATCGCCAATAGCTTTTTCGGGATTATCCGAAAGTTTTACAGCTGGTCGGCCATTAGCGTGGGTGACTTTACAAACAAGAGAAATGGCTTCAAGATTTGGAATATTTTTAGGCGCACAATTTTCAAAATCATTAGTAAGATTAGTTCCCCATCCAAAGTACATACGGACTTTGCCATGAAAGTGGTGGTAAGTTTTTTCAATCGTGTCTATATCTAAAGCATCAGAAAAAATTAATAATTTTTCACGTGGGTTTTTTCCTTTTTCTTGCCACCATTTGATGATTCGCTCACCTCCTTCGATAGGTGGAGCACTGTCAGGCCTGAAACCTGTCCAGTCTGCTACCCATTCTGGAGCATTTCGTAAAAAAGCTTCTGTGCCAAAAGCATCAGGCAAAACAATTAAAAGGTTCCCACCATAATAACGATTCCAATCTTGTAAGACTTTATAAGACGCTTTACGTAGATCATCGTCATTATTGGTAAGGGCAGAAATAACCATTGGTAATTCATGCGCATTGGTACCAAGAGCTTCTAAATCTGTATCCATGGCTAGAAGGACATTAGAAGTACCTGTAAAAGAATTACCAATTCCTTCTTTTAAAGCTTCAACACACCAGCGTTGCCATAAGAATGAGTGCCGACGTCTAGTCCCAAAGTCAGATATTTTAATATCGGGCAGTTTTTTTAATCGTTCAATTTTGCTCCACATTTTTGCTTTGGCACGAGCATAAAGCACATCAAGTGCAAAAAGACCAAGATTTTTCATAGCAGCACGTGAACGTAATTCACTAATGATAGCAAGAGCAGGAATTTCCCACATAGAACTATAAGCCCATGGTCCATCAAAACGGAGAATATATTGACCATCTTTGCGGATTAATTCATATTCTGGAAGCTGAAATTTCTCAAGCCACTGTAGAAAATCTGGTTCAAAAATTCGTTTACGTCCATAAAATGTGTTACCAGCAAGCCAAATCATTTCTTTTTTGCTAAAGCGCAAGCTAAGGGCATGATCAAGTTGAGCACGCAACTCACTTTCATCAATATCATTGGCAAGGCGAATTGTTTTTGTGCGGTTTATGAGAGAGAAAGTAGCTTTGACATCTGGATACAATCCCCAGATCATCTGCACCATAAGAAGTTTATAAAAATCCGTATCAAGAAGAGAACGGATGATTGGATCAAGTTTCCACGTATGATTATAGACACGTCTAGCAATATCTGTGCAATTCATGACCTTTGCTCTTATTCGTGGAGTAAAATTTAAAACTGTTATGCATTCTGCACCATTACAAGAAATGCATAAACTATAACAATTTTATAGTTTTGAGCAATATAAAAAGCTTTTCATTTATTTATGATTCTAGGGTATATATAATTTCATGTTTGCCTATTTTTTTTAATTTTATGCCTTTATCAATTTTATTGTATTCTTTTCCGTTAATACTAATCATGTTTTTATTTCCTCGTCTAATTTTAATTTTATAAACAGCATTGTGAAATTTCATTTTTGCTTCATATTCAGACCAGAAGGAGGGTAAATGTGGGCGTAAAAATAACTTTCCGGTTTGCAGGTGAACTCCAAGAATAGTTTGTGTTGCTGCGCGATAAAGCCATCCTGCTGAGCCTGTGTACCATGTCCAACCACCTTGTCCACGATATGGTTCAACTGTGTAAATATCTGCAGCCGTGACATAAGGTTCAACACGATAAACTTCTGGATTTTGACCATGATTGATAGGATTTATCCTTGAAAATAGCGTGTAAGCTTTGTCTTCCTCTCCTATTTCAGCAAGTGCTAAAATACTCCAAATGGCACCATGAGTATATTGTCCACCATTTTCTCGAACTCCTGGAGGATATCCTTTAATATAACCTGGTTCGAGTGCACTTTCGTTGAAAGGTGGCCAGAAAAGGCGTATGAGGCCAGTTTTTTCATCATAGAGGTGATCAAGCAGTGATGTCATTGCTTGTTTTTGACGGTTAGAAGATGCCATTTTGGAAATTACAGCCCAAGATTGAGCGATAGCATCAATTTGACACTCATCATTTATTTTAGATCCAAAGGGAGTTGTATCATCAAAATAACCACGTCGATACCAAGCACCATCCCACCCTTTTTCTTCTAGAGCTTTAATAAGACGCTTTAAATATGCACTCCAGGCTTTTACACGGCTACGATCATTACGGTTTTTAGCAAGAGGAATGAATGCTTGTAAAGCAGTTCCAAGAAACCATCCCAGCCAGATACTTTCACCTTTTCCTTTAATGCCCACCAAGTTCATACCGTCATTCCAATCACCACCTAGAATAAGAGGTAGATTATGTGGTCCACAGCGCTTGATGGCGAGATCTAAAGCTAAAGCACAATGTTCATAAAGTGTTGTAATGTTAGAGGATTGTGTAGGTTGGAAATAAGCATCTTGTTGCTCTGTGGTTAAGAGAGGGCCTTCGATGAAAGGAACTAAAGTATCAAGAAATTCAGTTTCGCCAGTGGTTTGAACATATAAGGCTGTTCCATAAGCAAGCCAAACGATGTCATCAGAAATAAGTGTGCGGACACCAGCATTTGTATCAGGAAGCCACCAATGCTGTACATCTCCTTCAGGAAATTGGTGTGCTGCTGCATTTAATAAATACTCACGTGCTAATTGTGGTTCAAGCAGTAATAAAGATAAACTATCTTGCAGTTGATCACGGAAACCAAATGCTCCACTAGATTGATAAAAAGCTGAGCGTGCCATCAAGCGGCATGTATAAACTTGATAGGGTAACCAATGATTAACCATAATATCAAAAGAAGGATCAGGGGTTTTTACTTGTAGTGGAGAAACAAAATCATTCCATTTTTGTTTTTGTTGTGCGAGGAGAATCTTAAAATCATTTTTATACACTTGGTCTAGTAGTTTTTCAGCTTTTTGAATATTTTCAGCGTTGCCAAGATAGAAGATAATTTCTTTTGTTTGTCCTGGCTGTAAATCGATATCATAGGCGAGTACTGAACAAGGATTACAACCTGGATCTACTGTATTTGAAAGTGCTTCAGCTTCACGGATAGCTTGCGGATGTTGAATTGTTCCCGTTATGCCGATAAACTCAGTACGATCAGTAGTAAAACTGGTTGGCATTTCGGATGCTGACAAGAAAGTAACTTGTTGAGATTTTTCAATGTGATAAGGATTCTGGATAAAATGTGCACCACGTTTAGGATCGTAATGAGGAATAATAAAAGGCGCATATTGTGTACGGATGTTTCCTAAAACCCATTCAGCATAATTATAAAGACGTAAACTACGTGGTTTTTTTCCTTCATTTTTAATGATGAGACGAGAAAAACGAATTGGCTTTTCTCCATTAAGAGTGTGGGTAAGTTCTAATGCAATATCTGAATGTGTAGACTTAAAAGTTGAAAATCCAAAACCATGGCAAGCTTCATAAATGACATTGTCATCACATTCAACGGCAGAAACTGGAGAAAAACATTTTAAAGACAGACGGTCAACAAGATAGAGTGCTTCTCCTGGACGATTGGTAACGGGATCATTGCTCCAAGGTGTTAATTGGTAGTCACGGCTGTTATTAGCCCAGGTAAAGAGTGCTCCTTCAGCGGATACATGAAAGCCAAAACTATGGTTTGCAATTATGTTAATCCATGGATGTGGTGTTGTTTGGCATCCGTTCAAACGCACTACGTAATGGTTATTCTGATTAAAACCACCATAACCATTCCAATAACGCAGATCTTCGCTCGGTATGGGAAAAGAAGAAGTTTTCTGTTGATCAATGAGAGCAATAGAAGCAAATAGGTTTGGTTTGGTTTGTGTTTTTTTTTGTGTTCTTTTATTATGTTTTTTGTAGTTTAATTTATGATTAGGCTCTTGACTATGATTGCGTATCATTAAATCAGAATCAATATTTTCTATACGTTTCAATTGTTCAGATAAAGATCCATTTTGGGCATGTAAGATAATACGGGCTGATGCGAGAAGTGTTTTAAAACTTTGTTCACTTATTTGATCGCGTTGGAGAGTGAAAATATGATGCTGTTTATTCATTTCTTTTGTACGGTGACGGTAAGATTCACATGTCCATTCAATGGCACGTTGTGTATCTTGTAGATAAGAAAATGTCTGTTCATTTAGAATAACTATATCAGCGATGAGACCTCGCATACGCCAATACTCATATGCTTTAAGAAGTTCGCTTAGTACAGTGATATCTGTTTCATTATCAATTCTGAGAAGGAAAATAGGATAATTTCCTGAGATAGACATTGGCCATAAATCAGATTGTTTTCCAAGAGTTTTTGCTAATATTTCAGGAGGAAGACGCCATATTCGGTCAGGATAGATAAGTGGTGTTATATATTTTTGATAAGTGATAGCTTCTTTAGGGCTGATATTGTTGTGATACAGTGAAACTTGTGAATGTATCCATGCCTTTGATAATTCTTTTTGGAACATATGAGGTTGTCGATAATGCTCAATATAGTTTTGTAGTGTTTTTTTTGAATCGGCAGCAAAAGTCCAAAAAATAAGTTCTGCTTTTTCATATGCTGGAATTTTTACACTACAACGGATTGAAATAATCGGATCAAGAACACACCCTTGATTACCCTTGAAACGAGTATTTTTATCAAAGGCAATTGGGTGATGAATAGATCGACCACGGCCAATAAAAATGCGACGATCAGTTTCTGCTTCTGCTTCTGGAATAATTCCTGATGGATCAGTAACAAAATGGGCGACATGAATATTAGGATCGTGAGGAGAACGTTTACGTCTTTTAGCTAAAATTGTCCCACCTGAATCAAGAATTTCTGTTTCTATGAACATCCGCGAAAAAACAGGATGAGCATGATCATCATCCATTGTTGCGAGTGCTAACTCAGCATAAGAAGTTATTTCAATTATTCGGTCTTTGTTAGTTGTATTCATTAACTGTATACGTCGACCTTCACCAGCACCTTCAGAAGCAACAAGGCATTCAAGTATTGATTTCAAGCCATCAACGGTTTTTGTATATTCAGCTTTTTCATCTGTAAAAGTACTAACCACTTCTTCTTCGGCTATACGTGTCGGTTCACTAGTGATAGACCACCAGGATTTATTATATGTATCTTGGACAAAGAAAAAAGTTCCTTGTTGATCTTCTGATACATCAGGAATAAAACGCGTGATAGCATAATTATGCCAACGGCTATAACCAGAACCATTTGCCGTCGTCATTATAGAATAACAACCATTCGATAGAAGTAAGGTTGCTCTAGGTTTAAAAAGGGGATTTGTAATAATGCGTACAGAGGTATCATCAAAACCTCTAGAGCTATCGTGTATAGGATTGTTCATTTTAGTATGAATGACAGGAATTTGTCGTGGCGCTCTTTCCTGTAATAAGAGTTGTACAGCTTTTATAATTGGATCACGATGAAAGCGATTGCGCATACGCCCTTCAAAAATAATATTATTAATGGCAAGAATTGACATGCCATGGTGATGTGCATAATAGTTACGCACGATAGCATATTTTTCTCCTTTTTGTACACGTGAAGGAGTAAAATCAATAGCATCATAATAACCGTATGTTCCTAAAGCACCAAGATTACGCAGATGTTTTAGATTAGCGGTAGATTGAGTTGGCATATATTGTGCAGCTAAAATACTAGCATAAGGGGCAATGACGGCATTGCGTGATAAGCCACGTTGAAGCCCAAGACTTGGAACACCAAAATTAGAATATTGATAATTCATTAAGTGGTCACGAGTATTAAATGCAGCTTCTGAAATACCCCATGGTAATCCTCGTTTGCGTGCATATTGTATTTGATGGCGAATAATGAGCCGATTTGTTTGATCAAGTATGGATCCTAAGGGTTCACGCATAACGAGGGAAGGCATAAGATATTCAAACATGGATCCTGACCATGATAATAAAGCACTTTTCCAACCAATTGGGATAAGTAATCGGCCAAGACGAAACCAATGTTTGAATTTAATATCGCCCTTAGCGATAGCAAAGAAGCTTGAGAGACGTGCTTCTGAAGCTAAAAGATCATAGCAGCTTTCATCAAGTTTATTTTCCTGTACGCGATAGCCAATAGATAAAAGTTGGCGTTCAGTCTGTTCTAAAAAATCAAATTTCATATCGAAAGCTATTTGTCGAGCTTTTTCAGATAAAGTATTTAATTCTTTGCATAATTCTTTAATATCATAGTCATTGGTAATATCATGGTTATGTGCTTCACAGGTTTCTACCAGGAATTTAGCCCAAGATAATATATGAGCAGATTCTTTTGTTTGGATTATTTTATCCAGTCTATTGGTTAAATGTACAATGTTACGAGCAGTAATCGAAAGACGAGAGATATTTATAACGGCTGCTGGTTTTGCTTTGAGTTTACTAACAGAGTGATGAAAATTAGCAATATGCTCTTTGATCTGTTGACGAAATGGATGAGGAAATTTGAGATTGTCAGGAATTTCTTTTAAGATTTCTTCAATAATATTACTGATATCTAATAAACCATCTAGATCGCTTTGTAAAAAAGTGTCAGGAGTTTCAGCCCATTCGCTTAAAGCAGAAGACAGAGTTATTAAATGGCCAGCAAGATTGCCTGAATCAACTGTTGAAATATAAGTTGGTAGAAGAGGCTTAAGTGTATCTGTTTCATACCAATTATAAAGATGGCCTCGAAACTTTTCCATTTTTTCAAGGGTACTTAATGTGCATTTAATTCGCGTAATGGCATCTTCAAAGCTAATCCAACCAAAATCACGTGCGGCAATAACAGAAAGTAAATACACTCCAATATTGGTGGGTGATGTGCGCTGTGCAACAAGAGGTTCAGGTTCTTCTTGAAAATTATCAGGTGGCAAATAATTATTTTGTGCGTTAACAAAGGTTGCGTAATAAAGCCATGTTCGTCGTGCAATGCACCTTAGTATTTTTTTATCTGTGGAGGATATATCAAGAACATCTTGAAATGTTGTTGGTTTGCTGACAATCCATGCAATCAGTGGTGAGAAAAACCATAGAAGCCCAAAGGGTAAAGCAATCAATATTGTTGAATTATGAAAAAATAGAGGTAATCCTATAGCAATAATACCAATAAATACTGCTGGCCACATAGTGATGATATAGAAGCTTAAACTGCTAGGAATTAATTTCGTTGCAGCTGAAGTCTTCCATTCAAGAAGATACTGTTTTGAGATCATCATGCGGTAGAGTGCGCGGATGATTGCATCAGCCGTAAAATAAGCTGAATGGGCTATAAATGTAATTTTAAGAAATATTTCTAATATCGTGGAGGAAATACTACTTGAAATTAAGTGCAACTGTCCACGTAAAGAGTAATCACTATTGGAGGAAATAAACGTACGAAAGACACCTAAAATTTGCGCAATGAAAGGACTAAAAAGCAGAAATATTTGCCAAACAATTGCTATCTTTAACGGTAAAAAAGACCATCCTACTATTGCTGCAATAAGCCACATGAGTGGTGTGAGAGAACGACGCAAATTGTCTTGCATTTTCCAGCGTGTTGTGAGACTTATGGTATGGTGGTTTAAAAGATAAGGCAATAACTGCCAGTCACCACGGACCCAACGGTGATGGCGAATGACATCAACGTTATAGGCCGTTGGATAATCTTCAATGATTTCTACATCGCTTACAAGCGCAGCGCGTGCATAGCTTCCTTCCAAAAGGTCATGACTGAGGACAGTATTTTCTTTGATTTTGTTTTTCAGTGCTTGTTCAAAGGCATCGATATTATAAAGCCCTTTTCCGGTAAAAGTTCCTTCTCCCAAAAGATCTTGATAGGTGTCAGATACAGCAAAGACATAAGGATCAATTCCACGATTGGTAGAGAAAATTTGTTGCAAAATGGATGTTTTTTCTTCTGCTGTGAGAGGAGCTGTAATACGGGGTTGTAAAATACTGTAGCCTTTTACAACCACTCCATTTTTTTCAGAAAAAATGGGGCAATTAAGTGGATGGTTAAGCTTACCAACAAGTTTAGTGACACTTTCAGGCGTTAGACGTGTGTCTGAATCTAAAGTCATAACAAAACGACAATCCATAGGAAGGTGCGGATCTGGAGCGTAAAAACTCGTATTTTCATTTCCTCGGAGTAAGAGATTGAGTTCATGAAGTTTCCCACGCTTGCGCTCCCATCCCATCCAGCATTTTTCATGAGCGTTATAAAGACGTCGACGGTGAAGAAGAAAAAATAGGGGGATGCTATCACGCTTATAACGTTGATTCAGCTGAGCAATACCCTTTTGTGCATGGTGTAACAGATCAAGGTCATTTTGTGTTTCTTCAAATGGAGCATCTGCCCAGTCTGTGATAAGAGCAAAATGAATGGCACCTTGAGGATTAGAAAGGTAGTGCACTTCAAGATTACGTATTTGTTCATCGATATCATGACGTGATGTGATTAAAGTGGGGACAACAACCATTGTGCGTGCATCTTCGGGAATACCTGCTTTATATTCATAACCAATGAGCTGTTTTGGTAGAACAAACCATGAAACAACAGTGTTAAAAAAAGCAAAAGCAGTATCCATAGTAGGAAAAAGTGCCAGTGCAGTGAAAAGGAGTGTCATTAATGGTGTCAGGCCAGATGTTTGTAATGAGGTATAGATCGCGAACAAAAGAACGAGCATTAAAAGAGAGACAGGAATGGCAATGGTTCCTATTTTAAAACGGTAATAGGTTTGTATCCATTTTGTCAGAAATGATGGATTGTATCCGCAAGCTTCTTCAAAAATAGAACGCCCATCATCAACAAGGTACCATCCAACAGAAAGATTATTTTTACAAGTAACATCTTGAGAGCAGGTTTTTGCCATCTCTACAGCTTTACACGCAATTTCTAATTCACTAAGAGGTGAGCGATGGGCGATTTTTTCGATGACTTGTCGATAAGCATTACGTGAATGAGAATCAATTTCAGAAAAATCACTATTTTTACGCAGGATCAAGTCTACACAACTTACTGTTTCAAACCATTCCGTCCAATCAACGTCATCAATAGTTTTGAGAGCACGAATAATATTGCTCATGGTTATACCATCTGTTGTTTGACGAGTATGTTCATCAGCTGTTATCATTTCTGGACTACTGCCATGAAGATACAACTGTTCTTCAAGCCAGGTTAATGCTGTTGTTGAATTAACAGATGCACCTCGCAGGCGATAAAATAAATGAGCTGAAAAAATCGAATGAGAGGTTAGTTTTTTATAAAGGATGAGAATATTTAATTGAGTTTCATTTTTTGCAAGGGCAATTTTATCGGCTACTTGATTAGCAAGAGAACGCATATACCGTGTTTGTTCGATACGCAATGAAAGACGGCAGATATTTTCAATTAATATCATACGAACAACAAAAGGGAGAGCCCACAATTCACTAATTTTTAGAGTACAAACTTTTTGAAAACCATTAACCATTGCTGTTAGTGTTTCTTGTGAAAACCTGCTATCTGTATGGGCAACATAAAGCCAGGCTAAAGCAAAAATACGTGGAATTTCTTTATTTTGTTCGTAAAGGGGGAGTTGCTTGATGAAAGATTTAGAAAAATTGCACCGTAGCTGCTGTATAGTTTTATCAATAGTATAATGATTATCAATAAGCCACTGGGCGGATGGTGCAATTGTTTCATTATTACGTGCGGCAATATCGTTGATGTGAAAGACATGGAGAATAAGTTTAGCATTTTTAATTAATCGTTTGCGAAAATCATTTTCTTCTTCTTTATATTCAGGAAGCAAGATTTCTTGGCCGGAGGCTATATTATATCCTAACTTATAAAGCTCTTCTTGTGATTTATTAGTTGAGCGAATAGGAAAGCTAATTTCATCGAGATAATGAATTTTTGTCTTTTGGGAAGAAAACCACTTCATGCGATGTAATCGGGGTACCATAATGTTCTATTGTCATTCGATGATGTGTTATTTACTCAATAGCCTGTTGGTATTTTATCTCAATAAGTGAACACTTTATTTCATTAAAAATAAGTTTTTGTTTTTATTATAAGTTTTTAAATTTTTTGTAGAAAAAATAAAGGGTTAAAAGAGAATTCCTAATGGAGAATAAAAGGCCACTATATAATTAGTGGCCTTTTGTTTTATGGTTAATCTTGTTCTTGCTTTTTTAAAGCTGCACCAAGAATATCACCAAGAGAAGCTCCTGAATCTGTAGAGCCATATTGAGCAACAGCTTCTTTTTCTTCTGCGATTTCTAAGGCTTTGATCGATACTGAAAGCTTACGGGTTTTTTTATCAAATGCGGTCACTTGAGCATCAACTTTTTGTCCAATAGCAAAACGCTCAGGACGTTGCTCATCGCGATCACGTGCCAAGTCAGTACGGCGGATGGTGATTTCAAGATCGTGTTCAATAAGTTTCACATCAATGCCATTTTCATTGATACCTATTACTTCACATGTAACAATGGCACCTTTACGTAATTCGCCAGATGCTACTGCTTCTTTCATTTTGTCACTGGAAAGTTGTTTAATTCCTAAAGAAATACGTTCTTTTTCAACATCAACATCAAGAACAACAGCTCGAACGGTATCACCTTTATTATACATATCAATAACTTGTTCACCAGGGCGATTCCAATCAAGATCAGAAAGATGAACCATACCATCGACATCACCTTCAAGACCAATGAAAAGACCAAATTCTGTTTTGTTTTTAATTTCGCCTGTAATTTGTGAATTCACAGGGAATTTATTTGCAAAAGCTACCCATGGATTTTCAGATGTTTGCTTTAAACCAAGAGAAATACGGCGTTTAGAAGAATCAATTTCAAGAATAACAACTTCTACTTTTTGTGATATAGAAAGAAGTTTTCCAGGATGTATATTCTTTTTTGTCCAACTCATTTCAGAAACATGGATTAACCCTTCGATTCCTGGTTCGATTTCAACAAAACCACCGTAATCAGTGATGTTTGTAACAGCACCAGTAATTTTTTTACCAACTGGATATTTAGTATTAATATTATTCCATGGATCGTTTTCAAGTTGTTTCATTCCAAGCGAAATACGATGGGTGTCTTGATTTATACGAATGATCTGGACTTTAATAGTCTGACCAATTGTTAAAATTTCAGATGGATGGTTAATACGCCGCCATGCAATATCAGTAACATGTAGAAGGCCATCAATACCACCAAGATCAACAAATGCCCCATAATCTGTTATATTTTTGACGATACCCTCAACAATTTGGTTTTCTTCAAGATTTTGAACAATTTCTGAGCGCTGTTCAGCACGACTTTCTTCTAAAACAGCGCGACGTGAGACAACAATATTACCACGACGACGATCCATTTTTAAAATTTCAAAAAGTTGTGAATTGTGCATTAAAGGTGCAACATCGCGAATAGGCCGAATATCAACTTGACTGCGAGGCAAGAAAGCAACAGCACCGTCGAGATCGACCGTAAAACCACCTTTGACTTGACTAAAGATGATGCCTTCTATTCGTGTTCCAGCATTGAATTTTTCTTCAAGACGAATCCAGCTTTCTTCACGACGTGCTTTTTCGCGTGATAACACAATTTCACCTAGCGCATTTTCAATACGTTCAATGTAAACTTCAACTTCATCACCGATTTGCAAGGAACCATCTTTACCTTTGCTGCCAAATTCCTTAAGTGGGATACGTCCTTCTACTTTAAGACCAGCATCAATAATGGCCATATCTTTCTCGATTGCAATGATGCGGCCTTTAACAACAGACCCTTCGTTAAGATCATTCGTTTGAAATGATTCCATTAAAAGGGTTTCAAAATCTGCTGTTGTGGGATTGTATTGTGACATGAGAACTCCTGATATATACCTTATGTTGCATGTTACCAAAGGTATAAGCGCTAGGTTAGTGTTGATATGAGGTAAATCCATACCTTCCCTCTTTTAATAAAGAAAGATAAGCGCTAGGTTGGAAATCACCTTGATGATTTTATTTAACTGCATGGCTTTTTATAAGAGGATCAATAAAGGCGCAAGCAGCTTTCAATGCTTCTTTTATACTCAATTCTGACGTATCAAGCAAGTGGGCGTTTTTAGCTGGTTTTAAAGGATTGTATTTTCGAGTCATATCACGTCTGTCACGTTGTTCAAGATTGGCCAAAATTTCATGATAATTTGCTTGTCTTCCTTTTTTTAAACTTTCTTGGCATCGGCGTTTTGCGCGTGTTTGAACATTTGCTAAGATATAAAATTTTATATCTGCATGAGGACAGACGACAGTACCAATATCGCGGCCATCAAGCACGCTCCCCGGTAATCTTTTGGAAAAATCACGTTGTTTAGCAACAAGAATTTCACGTACAGCTGGTATAGTCGCTATTTTTGATGCGGCTTCGCTAATATCAAGAGAACGGAGAAGGATTGGATCTAAAGCATTAAGATCAAGTTCTTTAGCATATGCAACAGCATTTATGTGATCATCTAGAGGCAAATTTCGTTTTAAAAGCGAATAAGCAACATTGCGGTAAGTTAGACCAGTATCTAAATGGTGAAGATGATAATAGGCCGCAATTTGGTTTGCCAAAGTTCCTTTTCCAGACGCTGCAAGGCCATCGATTGCAATAATAAAAGGTTTCAATAGATTCGACCTCCAAGTTGGTGCATTAAGGGAATAAATTCTGGACAACTGGTAGCAATTATCTGTTTATTATCAATAATAACAGGTTTTTCTGAGATTAGTCCAAAAACAAGAAAGCACATTGCGATTTGATGATCAAAGTATGTGGTAACGTGTCCACCTCCTGAACCTTTGATAGAATTTTTTCCATGAATAATAAGGAAACCCTTACCACTTTCACAATGAATATGATTGATTTTTAATCCTTCGGCAAGTGCAGAAAGCCGATTTGATACTTTAAAACATGGTTCTTCAATTCCTGACATAATTGTTTTACCTTTCGCAAAGGCTGCTGCTATTGCTAAAGCAGGATATTCATCAATCATTAACGGGACTCGTTCTTTTGGTACGGTCACACCTTTTAACTCTGATGATTTAATTCGTATATCGACAATGTTTTCTAAATTTACTTTGCGTTGGTTTAGAAGTTCAATTTTAGCACCCATTTCCCATAATGTTTGGATGAATTCCATTCTAAAGTCGTTTATAAGAACATTTTCAAGTGTGATATCAGAATCTTCTACAAGAAGAGCTGCGATAATTGGAAAAGCTGCTAAAGATAGGTCACCTGGAACATTAATGATTTGTCCAATCAGATGTGGTTGACCCTTAAGAGAGGTGGAACGCGTACCTGTTTTATCTGTTTTTATATCAAGTTCAGCACCAAATGCTTGTAGCATTTTTTCTGTATGATCTCGTGTGGGAGTTGACTCAATAACAGTTGTAGTACCGGCAGTATTAAGACCGGCAAAAAGGATTGCTGATTTCACTTGAGTGGAAGCCATAGGTATACGATACCGAATCGGGTTAGCCATTTTGGGGCCGTAAAATGTTAAAGGTAAGCGATTACCACGAGTTGGTTCAATTTCAACTCCCATTAAACGCAACGGACTAAGGATATGCTCCATTGAAAGTTTAGAAAGTGAAGCATGGCCGAGAAAAGTGGTTTTTATATGATAAGAACTAACCAGTCCCATGATCAGGTGAGCACTTGTTCCAGAATTGCCGAAATTTAAAGGTATTTGTGCTTGTAGTAAACAACCATTACCGGTTCCACGAATAATCCAAAGGTTATTTTTCTTGTAACATTGCGCTCCCATAGCTTGCATGATGGTGGCTGTACGCAAAACATTATCACTTTCAAGAAGCCCATGAATATATGATTCTCCATGTGCCAGTCCTCCTAATATAAGTGCTCTGTGGGAGATTGATTTATCTCCTGGCATTTTGATTGTGCCAGAAAGATTGGTTGATTTTTTAGCAGTTGCTGGTATTGCTTTATACATCGAATCTTTATTTAATGAGACATGAGTTTTCAAGAATTAGATGCCCTTTATCATATGTTTTGATAAGCGTCATAAGAAAATTCGTGTGGAACTATGTATTTGTCTTTGACAAGTACGTTATTTTTTGCTTAAGCACCATGGAATTCGTTTTAATGCAATTTAACTAATCAAAGAGGCACGGTCTATGGCAAAGCCAGAACTTGGAACCAAACGTGTTGACCCGGAAACGGGAAAGAAATTTTATGATCTTAATCGTGATCCTATCGTATCACCCTACACAGGACTTTCTTATCCGCGTTCTTATTTTGAAGTTGCAGCGGCTGAAGCAAGTAATGAAGAAGAGGTTGATACTGAAG
The DNA here is from genome assembly GCF_002022445.1 of Bartonella sp. AR 15-3. Lineage (GTDB taxonomy): Bacteria > Pseudomonadota > Alphaproteobacteria > Rhizobiales > Rhizobiaceae > Bartonella. The sequence continues at coordinate 1,607,968 of NZ_MUYE01000001.1, forward strand.
AACTTGATATGGCACTTGAGAAGTCTGCCTTTATGTTACTTGAAGAAGATGTCGATGTGTCTAAAGATGATGAGCTCCCTGAATTGGATGATGATGTAGATCTTGTCGATGATGATACGTTTTTGTCTCATGACGAAGGTGATGAAGATGATGATGTTACTGATATCCTTGGCAATGGGGTTTCTAACGATGATGATGTTTAAGAGAAGTAAGAAGAGATTATGTTCTATTTATTAATATAGATTTTTCTTGATCTTCAGCTTGTCTCGTTCTAAGAATTCTGTGGAAATTATTTGTTGTCTTTTGTGGGGCTATAGCTCAGCTGGGAGAGCGCTTGCATGGCATGCAAGAGGTCAGCGGTTCGATCCCGCTTAGCTCCACCAAAAAGATCAAATATTTTTCTTAGTAAGATGAGATATTCAAATGTAGAGTTTGTATATTCATCGAAAAATGAGGCATGTGATTGTATTGTCTTGGTTGTCTCTATAAAAATCATTTCATTATTATTTGATACTCAAGAAGCTTTATGAAAGTATCATGAAGTTTTACTGTTATTTATAATAGAGAGGTATAATGATAATAAGCTGAGAGCTCCTTCATAAGGGGTATATTTACAATTGTAATATTCTATTTATATTTGAAATTGATAGAGAAAGAGTGTGGGTATTTCTTATGAAACTGCTTTATGAGCTTTAAATTATAAGTTGTTGAGTGAGCTTCATTGTCATTTGTATTTTTTATAGTGCTAGTGATTATGCTATTGTTCTGCAAGTTGTTTGAGACGGTAGAGCTCTTCTAAAGCAGCTTTAGGAGATAATTCATCAGGATGGATATTTTTTAAAGCATCTTTAATTGCGCAACATTTCTCATGTTTTTCATTTGTAAAAGGTGTTGATCTAAGAGAAAATAGCGGCAAGTTATCAATTAATTTATGAGCTTTCCCGGACATTTCACCTTGTTCTAATTGATGTAAAACATCTGTTGCACGAGAAATAACTGTTGCAGGTAATCCAGCTAGCTTCGCTACTTGCACACCATAGGAGCGATCAGCCGTACCTTTAGTGATTTCATGAAGGAAAATAACATCATTATTCCAATTTTTAACTTTCATTGTTACATTATGAAGGCGATTAAGTTTTTTAGTTAACGCCGTCATTTCATGAAAATGTGTAGCAAGAATAGCACGACAGCGGTTTATTTCATGAAGATGTTCAACTGTTGCCCAAGCAATTGAAAGACCATCAAAAGTTGACGTCCCTCGTCCAATTTCATCAAGAATGACGAGAGAATGGCTACTGGCATGGTTAAGAATAGTTGCCGTTTCAACCATTTCCATCATAAAGGTTGAGCGCCCTCGAGCAAGATCATCAGAAGCACCAACACGACTAAATAAACGATCAACAATGCCAATATGAGCTGAAGCAGCTGGTACAAATGAGCCCATTTGCGCCATAATAGCAATGAGAGCGTTTTGTCGTAAAAAAGTTGATTTTCCTCCCATATTAGGGCCTGTTAATAACCAAATGTCTGCATTTAGGTCTCGGTTTTGTGCCGAAAGATTACAGTTATTGGCAATGAATGGTTCTGCAACTTGTTTTCGTAATGCTTGTTCTACAACGGGATGACGTCCAGCAGTAATATGAAAGGCTAACGAATTATCAATTTTGGGACGACAATATCCTTGCTCTTCAGCTAAGTGGGCTAGAGCGATAGATACATCTAAAATAGCCAGAGCTTCAGAAGCTTGACGAATGAAATCAATCTGTTCGGTAATTTCATCGACGAGTTCATCAAAAATTTCTAATTCAAGTGTTAAAGCATGATTTGCTGCGTGGGCAATACGACTCTCGAGTTCAGCAAGCTCTGCTGTGGTGAAGCGCATAGCATTTGCCATTGTTTGTCGATGGATAAAACGAGCTTTTGCTTGTGGAGTGCTTGTGAGAGCTGAGGCTTGTAAGCTGGTGACTTCAATGAAGTAGCCTAAAATGTTGTTATGTTTGATTTTGAGTGTTTTAATATCTGTTTCTTGAGCATATTGCGCTTGGAGACCAGCAATAACACATCGTGATTCATCCCGCAAACTACGCATTTCATCTAATTTTTGGTGATAATTAGGACGAATAAAACCTCCATCTCGCTTGAAAAGAGGAAGATCGTCAATTAGCGCTTGTTCTAGATGAAAATGCAGAGTGGTAGGTAAGTGTAAGAAAACTTCTCGTACATCATGGATTTCCTGAGGGAGTAATTTATTATTAAGAATCTGATTAATTTCATTGATGATTTTAAAACCGCGCTGGATTGTACCCATATCACGCGGCCCTCCTCGACCAAGCGCTAAACGTGATACTGCACGTGGCATATCTGGCCCTCCTTTCAAAATAAGTTTAATAGCTTCTGCAAGAGGAGGATTGCTCAGAAAAAAATCTATTGAATCAAGACGTTTATCGATAGCTATTGGAGTTGTTAGAGGCGAAATTAAGCGATCAACAAGAAGGCGTGAACCACCTCCTGTAACAGTGCGATCAATTGCTTTGAGGAGACTTCCATCGCGTTGACCGGATGTAGTTCGAATGAGTTCAAGACTGAATCTTGTTGCTGCATCAATGAAAAGAGTTGTGCTTTCATTTTGACGCTCAGGTCGCATGAGAGGGGGACGGTGTGTGATTTGTGTTTTTTCAATATAGCGAATAGCAGCAGCAATGGCTGAAAGTTCCGGGCGAGAATAATCTGCAATGCCTTTAAGAGTTGAGAGTTTGAAGTAATGACAAATATCTCGTTCAGCAGTGGTGGTATCAAAAAGATTTTCTGGTTGAGGGGAGATAATCTGATCGAGAACATTGAAAAGAGCTTTTTGAGATTTATCATGGAAAAGTGAATCAGCGACAATTATCTCTTGTGGATCTACACGCATAATATCTGTTAAAAGATTTTCTTGACGGCTTTCTGTAACTCGAAATATACCAGTAGAAATATCTATCCAAGAAAGGGCATATTCTTCTTTACTGCTAGTTATCGTGCGAGCAAGGGTCATGAGGTAATTTGCCCGCGCTGGATCAAGAAGTTTTTCTTCCGTTATCGTTCCGGGTGTTATAAGGCGAACTACATCGCGTTGAACAACTGATTTTGAACCACGTTTTTTTGCTTCTGCAGGATCCTCTATTTGTTCGCACACGGCAACGCGATAACCGCAAGCAATAAGTTTTTGTAAATAATCATCTGCAGAATGAACAGGAACACCACACATTGGGATATCTTTACCTAAATGTTTCCCGCGTGTTGTGAGTGTAATCCCTAGGGCTTGAGCAGCTTCAGTTGCGTCATTAAAAAATAATTCATAAAAATCACCCATACGATAAAAAAGAAGAGAGTCACTATTAACAGCTTTAATTTCTATATACTGTTCCATCATAGGGGTAAGGCGCTCTTGCTGAGCATTGGGTGGAATCGTAGGGAGTTGGAGTGAATCATTTTTATGTTCAGTCTCTTTTTCCATTTTATACGATTGTTCCCTTTAATACAGGCTTTATTGCCCTTTTTTGTTTACTTCGAGATATATCTTCATTACCTCTAGAATGAAGCGCATGATAAGATGCTCTTATAAAGTGAGCATAGCGATTTTTGGCATACGAATCAAATTTTAAAAATTAATCATTATATTTGTTGTTAATTAGAGTTTATGCTGTTTTTTAAGAAAGTAAGTGAAATGAAAAAAAATGAACAGGATCAAACAACATATAAAAAATTTTATAGTGTACACGACCAAGAAGCCCTTGATTTTCATAAGGGTGATCGTCCTGGGAAGCTTGAAATTGTTGCAACAAAACCTATGGCAACACAGCATGATCTAGCGCTTGCTTATTCGCCGGGTGTTTCTGTTCCAGTTAAAGCAATTGCTGAAAATCCTTTAATGGCTTACGATTATACGGCAAAAGGGAATCTTGTCGCTGTTATATCAAATGGGACAGCTATTTTAGGTTTGGGTAATTTAGGTGCCTTGGCATCTAAGCCAGTGATGGAAGGAAAAGCAGTTCTCTTTAAACGCTTTTCAGATGTGGATGCAATTGATTTAGAAATTGATACGAGCGATCCGGAAAGCTTTATCAATCTAGTACGGCATTTAGAACCATCTTTTGGTGGTATTAATCTTGAAGATATTAAAGCACCTGATTGTTTTATTATTGAAAGCCGTTTACGCGAACTCATGAATATTCCTGTTTTTCATGATGATCAACACGGTACCGCAATTATTGTGGCTGCGGGTGTCATAAACGCTTTGCATTTAACGGGGCGTACTATGCAAGATACACGGTTAGTCTGTAATGGTGCAGGTTCTGCAGGAATTGCTTGTATTGAGCTTATTAAGGCAATGGGTTTTCGGTCTGAAAATATTTTGTTGTGTGATACAAAAGGCGTTGTCTATGAAGGTCGTGAAGAAGGAATGAACCAGTGGAAAGCTGCTCATGCCATTAAAACAGATAAACGCACGCTTTCTGAAGCGATGGAAGGTGCTGATATGTTTTTTGGAGTTTCAGCAAAAGGTGCACTAACCGCTAAGATGGTAAAATCAATGGCACCACAACCAATTATTTTTGCTATGGCTAATCCTGATCCAGAAATTACACCTGAAGAAGTAGCAGAAATACGTGATGATGCTATTATAGCAACAGGTCGATCAGATTATCCCAATCAAATTAATAATGTTCTTTGTTTCCCGTATATATTTCGTGGTGCTCTTGATGTTCGTGCAACGGTTATCAATGAAAGCATGAAAATTGCTGCAGCCAAAGCTATTGCAAAATTAGCTCATGAGGAAGTTCCTAACTGTGTTGTAGAAGCTTATCATGGAAATCGTCTGAAATTTGGCCCTAATTATATTATTCCAGTTCCATTTGATCCACGTTTACTAACAGTTATTTCAGTTGCGGTGGTAAAAGCAGCAATGGAAAGCGGTGTTGCTAGAAAGCATATTCATGATTTAAAAGTATATGAACATGACTTGAATGCTCGACGTGATCCCATTGCATCTACGATGCGTGGTGTTTATGATTATGTTTGTCAAGCACCAAAGAAAATTGTTTTTGCAAAAGGAGAAGAAGAACCGGTCATGCGAGCGGCTGTATCTTACGTTCATCAAAAACTAGGGGAAGCAATTTTAATTGGTCGTGAAGAACAAATTAAAGATACTGCTGCTATTGCAGGAATTGATCTTGAGCGTGAAGGAATTTCTATTCTGAATGCAAAGCTGTCTTGTCGCACGGATGCTTACGCTCAATATCTTTATAAAAAGATGCAGCGCCAAGGTTGGCTGTTGCGTGATTGTTATCATCTTATCAATAATGATTGCAATTATTTTTCTGCTTGTATGTTAGCTTTGGATGATGTTGATGCAATGATTACAGGAGTAACACACAATTATGAAACGGCTTTGATAAATATACGACGAGTAATTGATGAGAAACCACAAGAACGATTAATTGGTATTTCAATAGCTATTTGTCGCGGACGCACTGTGTTTATTGCTGATACAGCTGTTTATGAGAATCCTAATGCTGAAGAACTCGCTGATATAGCTGAACAAACAGCTTTTTTTGTTCGTGAATTTGGATATCAACCACGAGTAGCATTTTTAGCATTTTCTACTTTTGGTCATATAAAAGGTCAAATTACACAACGTATTCAGAGAGTTGTTGATATTTTACATGAACGTAAAGTTGACTTTGAATTTGATGGAGAAATAAGTGCTGGTGTAGCTCTTAATTCGAAACTGACGCAACAATATCCTTTTATGGAATTAACAGAACCAGCTAATATTTTAATAATGCCTGGATATCATTCATCTTCAATTTCTAGCAAAATATTGCAAGAACTTGGTGATGCAACCATTATTGGCCCTATCTTAATTGGATTGAATAAATCTGTGCAAATTGTGCCGTTTAGTGGACGCGACACAGACATTATTAATACCGCAACTTTGGCTGCCTATCACGCAGAAAAAATTGCTAAAAAAAATAAAAGCCTTTGAAATTTCAAGGTTTTTTTATAATAAAAGAAATAAAATAGATTTTATATAATTTTACAAGATAGCCTTTAAGATGGTTGTGTTTGATTATTTTTTTGTTCTTCAGCAACACGTTTTTGAAACATAGTTGCAAAATCAATTGGATCAATCCACAAAGGTGGAAAACCACCATTTTGTGTAGCATCAGATATAATTTGCCTAGCAAAAGGAAACAAAAGACGCGGACATTCAATAAAAACGAGCGGCATTACATGCTCTTGTGGAATATTTTTAATATGGAAAATACCGCCGTAAATCAGCTCTACGTGAAATAGCATTTCGGTATCATCTTTAGTTTTTACTGAAAGGGATAGTACGACATCATAATTATCATCGCCAATTGGATTGGCGTTGACATTAATGTTAACATCAATTTGTGGTGCTTTTTCTCGTGGACGCAATGAACGAGGTGCATTCGGATTTTCAAACGAAAAATCTTTTAAATATTGGGTTAAAACAGCAAATACTGGTTCTCCATTATTATTATGTATTTCACCTTCGGCCATATTGAAAACCTTTCATTATAATACACGTATTTCTATCTTAAGTTTAAAATAAATTATCATGACTTGCAAATGGTTGCAAGAAATGCTCGTCTTACCTTTAATTATTTTTTTGTATTTTAGTTATTATCATTATTTTTTCCAGGGAGACTTTGTCGCATTATAGCTCTGATAATCCTCTGCGTTGAGTTCAATTATTTTTTCAGATTCATTTTGAGTTTCAGAATTTATTGTAACATGAGTATTTGTTTTATTTATAAGGGATAAAGAAAAATTCCAGATAAAAGTACGAATTGGCTTTACAAAGAGTAATATTCCAAAAATATCACTTATAAAACCAGGAAGAATAAGGAGAATTGCACCAAGCAGAATAAGTGCATCATCGGCTATGTGAGACTCTAATGTATGCCCTTGAATAAGCTTGCTTTGTATATTTTTTATAAGACTTATGCCTTTAATACGTAACAAAATAATTCCACTTATCATTGTTAGAAAAATTAAGCTCAAAGTTGCTAAAATTCCAATTTCTTTTCCGACAACGATAAAACCAGCGATTTCAAAAAAGAGAGCACTAAGAATTATAATTAAAAAAAATTGAGACCTTGTATAATAAAATTTTGTCAAATGAAGATACCTTTTTCAAGTTTTTTATTGAGAAAATCATATTATTCTTTTCTCAATTTAAATTAGGAAGCCATGAACATTATTTAAATAATAGATTTACTTATTTTTTTTACATGTTTATTGATAAATGATATTGACCGCAATGTTTATTGCAAATCATTTAAGGTTTGGAGATTGACCACAATCATGGAATTTGACGTTGTATTGATAATAGCTCTTGTTGTTATAGTTGTTGTTTTTGTACAACTACGAAATGTATTAGGAAAACGAATTGGTTTTGAAAAACCTCCCTTTGATTCTTATTCGAAACATTCTAAAAAGCAGATTGAAAGAGAAACAAGTGATAATATTGTTTCATTGCCTGATCAGTCTTCTTCAAAAAAGAATAATTTTAGTGAAATTAATACCATCGCACCAGAAAAGAGTGCGCTGAATAGTGGTTTGCGTGCTATTAGCCTAGCTGATTCTTCTTTTTCTCCTCAATTTTTTATAAATGGTGTTCAAATTGTTTACGAAATAATTATGACAGCTTTTGCACAAGGTAATCGTGATCAGCTTAAAGAACATCTTTCATCGGATGTTTTTGAGAGTTTTTGTGAGGCTATAGAGCAACGAGAAAAAAATAATGAAAGAATTCAATTCACTTTTGTGGGGATTAATAAGATTGAATTTATTGCAGCAGAAATGCAGAAAGAAGAAGCATTTTTAACAGTACGTATCGTTAGTGAAATTATTTCTGCGACTTATAATGAGCGAGAGGAATATATAGATGGTGATCCTGAAGCTATTATAGAAATCAGAGATATCTGGACTTTTGTGCGTAATACTACATCTAAAAATCCAAATTGGAAACTTTTTGCAACGGAAGATGAAAATTAAAATTATTATTGGTTTATGGAAAATTTTTCATAAGATTACATGAGATTAAAAAGTTTAATGGTTAAGGATGAAAGAAAAACAAACCTACTGGTTTCACAAGACTATTTTTTATGGGAGCAGGTTTGTCGTACGACAATGCCACTTTGTGACCGGTTGAATTTTCTTATGCGAAACAATGTTGAAAATACAAAGAATAAAAAACGACAAGCTATACAAATTTTTCCACTTTCTCAAAAAAGCCAACAAAAGCAGCAACCGACGATAGCTAAAGGGAAAAAGAAAGAAATAATTAAAACAAAGAAAATGCAGTATTTTGATCATACAGTGCATCGTAAAATTGCAAAAGGCTTCCGTCGTATAGAAGCACGTATCGATCTTCATGGTTTGATACAAGATGAAGCGTATCGTTGTTTAAAAGAATTCTTACAGTCATCTCATCAGCGCGGATTACGTTATGTTCTAGTGATAACAGGAAAAGGTTATTCATACGGAAGCAATGGTGTTTTGCGCCAATTTGTCCCTTATTGGTTATCAACGCCTACTTTTCAATATTACATCCATGCTTTTGAGCAAGCGGCTTATAGCCATGGAGGTAGTGGTGCCCTTTATATTCAGTTACGTCGTTTTCCGTAAAGGAAAAAACATAGAGCCAGTTAGCACATACGTGAACAATTATTGTATTCTGGGTTTTTTAAGCTTCGTCTATTATAAGCAATACGCGGTGGCCTTTGAACAAGGATTTTTTTAAATATAGATTGCATAGGCTGTAAATCGTTATCTCGTAATGCACTTATAGAAGCACTTAGCATGTGATCTTCTCTTATAATTGAAAAATCAAGCGTATAACCTGCAGCTTCAGCAAGTTTTTGGAAAAAAAAACATTGTGCGCGTCTATTACCTTTTTTAAAAGGACGTATATAGTTGAGAAAGGAAAACAGTTCGGCTGCTTCATTGGTAAATTCTTTGGGTGATAAACCTTGTAAATTATTTTTCTCAGCGAGTATTTTGTCAAATTTTTTTAAACCTGTCTGGACTTGTTCACCAATTGCAAAAAAAGTATTCGAAACCACTTTTTTAATTTCTGGTTGGCAGGCAACTGTTCCATCTAAAAACATAAATGGAATATCACGAGTACATCCAGCCCATTCAAATATTTTATAAAAGAGACGTCTATGAATATATTTTAAATAAAAGGAATCAAATTGTTCTGGCATGGCCTCTTTGTGCAGATTAATAATTTCTTGTGTCGAACGATGTATGCATATTAGCTCAAGTCTTTCATAGTTTCGTATGTGATATTTATTTTTCAGTGTAAAACTATTTGGATAATTATAGTGACGGAACGATACTAATGCTTCTGCTTTATTATCCATTTATGGCAAGCCTTTGAATTATTAAAATAAAATTATCTTTCAGTAGATTTAGAAAAAAACAACTTATTTAGCCAATATTAAATTTATGATTTAAATTTTAATCACTTTATTATAATACAATATTCATAAAAATTACACGGAAAAAATTCTTAAACTTTGTAATAAATAATAGGTAGTTTTTAGAATCTTAAATCTCAGCATCAATAAAAGTCTTCCGAACTTTTAAAAATAATAGATAAATTAATATATTATGTGCAATAAAATTTATAATAAATTTGCATATTTTATAGTATAAGATTTTTTAATAGAAAGAAAAATTTGTCTGTTACAGGAATAATTATTTGTATACTTTATACTTAAAAAAGTTCTTCTGGTTTGAAACGATAAACCGTTGAGCAAAATTCACAGGTAACAGAAGTTTGTTGATTTTCTATTGTTTGAGAACGTTCTTCAACAGAAAAGCTTTTTAATATTTCTTTAATTTTTTTTCGTGAGCAAGAACACTGGTCTGTTATAGGAAAAGTTTGAAAAACTTTTACACCTCGTTCGTGAAAGAGGCGGAAAAGCAATCGTTTAGTATCAACCTGAGGATCTGTAAGTTCTGCACTGTCAATAGTTGCAGTGAGCGCTTGTACTTCCTGCCATTGGTTTTCGAGTTGAATACGAGTTTTTGTTTTGTCTAATTTTGTATTTGTTTGGCATGAGGTATGATAAGGAGAAGCTTGGGGTAAGAGTTGAGTCAAAAGTCCTCCTGCTCTCCAATTTTTTTGTATTTCCCCACGCTGATTACGATTGATTAAGGTGGAAACTGCCAGACGGAGATCAGTAGGAATTTGTTCTGATTGATTAAAATAATTGCGAGCGACTTCTTGAAAATTTGAGCCATCTAAGGCGACGATTCCTTGATAGCGTTGTGTATAGCGGCTTTGGTCAATAGTGAAAGCCAAAGTCCCTTTTCCGAGAAGAATTTCTGAAGATGTCTGACCATTGGCTATAGCCTGTTTTAACTTTTCTTTATCAAAACGAGCGTAACCACGTAAATTGGAGGGAGGAACAAAATCACATACTAACATATTGACTGGTCCTTCAGAATGAGTTTGTAAAATAAATTTTCCTTCAAATTTGAATGATGTTCCAAGTAAAACAGTTGTGACTAAAGCTTCCGCTAGAAGATAAGAAACAGGATCAGGATATTGATGCTTTGTGAGAATGGAGTTTAAGCTTTCTCCAAGTTGTACAGCGCATCCACGAACATCTAGTTCTTCGACTTGAAAGGGAGTAACGGTATCATCTTCATTCTGATAAAAATTATTTAAATAGATTTGATCTTTAGATTTTTTGTATTTGTTATTCATATTTTTGCTTTTTAATAGTTTATTTCATAAATGATTGGGTTAAAAAACACATCTTGTAAACACTAGCAAAGGATTGCTTTTTGGGTATACAGGCGATTTTCAGCTTCATCAAAAACAACAGAATACAGCCCGTTGATTACGTTGTCTAAAACTTCTTCACCGCGATGAGCAGGAAGGTAGTGCATAAAGAGAGAATCAGGTTTGGCACGTGCCATTAAAGCTTCATTGACTTGATCAGGTTGAAAAATGGGATAACTTCTAGCACGAAATTCTTGTCCCACAGAAACCCATGTGTCATTGATAATACAATCAGTGTTTTCGGCAGTTTTTTGAGGATTTTGAGTGAGCATACTATGTGGTCCTTGTTCACATGCCCAGTTTACATATTTTTCTTGGATTTTACTTCCTTGCGGTGTAGCAATGTGCAGATAAAAATTGAAAAGAGTTGTTGCTTCGATTAAGGAATGAAGAACATTATTGTCATCTCTCATCCAAGCAAATGTTTTACCAGCAATAATACCACGGTGTTCTTCATAGGTAAGGATATCTGTTAAAATTTGGCAAGGATGTGTGTCGTCTGTAAGAGCGTTAATGACAGGAATTTGCACATATTGTACCAATTCAAGTATCCGATGATGTGCTGTAGTCCGTATTATTATGATCTCTAAAAAGCGTGATAATGCACGTGCTATATTGGCGATTATTTCACTATTACCAAGCTCCATTTCAGATCTCGTTAGCATCATTGTTTCTCCACTAAGCTGATGCATGACAAGATCAAATGAAACTCGGGTCCGTGTAGAGGGCTTTTCAAAAATCATTGCTAGTGTTTTATCAGCGAAAGGTTTTAAATTCTCTTCTGCTTTAAAGGCAGTTTTGAGAATTTTGGTATAATCGATAAGAGCACATGCTCTTTGTAGAGTTAAAATAGATAGATCGGTAGAGTGGCGAAGAGTATATGTCATAATATTATACTTGTCTTTTCTTATTTGTTTGCGAAAGATAAGCGATAGCTTTTTCAATACGATGCAAGCCTTCATATATTTCTTCTTCAGTGATTATAAGAGGGGGCAAGAAGCGAACAATATTATGACCAGCCCCAACACTGAGAATATATTCGTTATCGAGTGCAGTGATGACTTCATTTTGGGGGATGGTACATTGTATACCCATCATAAGGCCTATACCTTGAATTGCACAAATAATATCAGGATAAGTGTTTAAAATGCTTAAAAGTCCTTGTTGTAGCTTATTACCCATATGTTGAACATGGTTAAGAAAGCCTGGTTCTAAGATAATATCAAGAACACTATTGCTTACAGCTATACCAAGGAGATTGCCTCCAAAGGTTGTACCGTGGGTTCCTGGTGTCATGGCTTTTGCAGCTTGTTCTGTTGCAAGACAAGCTCCTAACGGAAAACCACCACCCAGCCCCTTAGCAAGAGTGAGGATATCTGGTATGATGTCATTCCATTCATATGCAAAAAGTTTTCCTGTACGTCCGATTCCGGTTTGAACTTCATCTAAGATCAATAGTAGTTGATTTTCATCGCATAATTTGCGTAGCTTTTTAAAAGTTTCATAAGGAACTGTTCGTAATCCCCCTTCTCCTTGAATCGGTTCGATAAGGATAGCTGCAGTATTCTTATTGATAGCATGGCGTAAAGCTTTTTCATCATCAAAGGGTACTTGAATAAAACCACAAACTTTTGGGCCAAAACCTTCAAGATATTTTTTTTGCCCACTAGCAGCAATTGTTGCAAGTGTACGACCATGAAATGCACCTTCAAAAGTAATGATTTCGAATCGTTTTGGTTGACCCAATGTATAATGATAGCGGCGAGCAGTCTTGAATGCACATTCCAATGCTTCAGCACCAGAATTGCAGAAAAAAACTTTATCAGCAAAACTGTTAGCACAAAGACGTGCAGCAAGTGATTCTTGTTCAGGTGATTCAAAAAGATTAGAAATGTGCCAAAGTTTTTCAGCTTGTGTTTTAATGGCATCAATAAGCTTTGGGTGTGTATATCCTAAAACATTGACAGCAATGCCAGATGTGAAATCAAGATACTTTTGTCCTTTATCAGAGATAAGCCATACACCGTTTCCTTGTGTAAAATGCAAATTACGTCGAGCAAAAGTATTATAAAGTGATTGTGTATGGATGGTATTCATCGTTATACTCTTGATTGTTTAAATGCTGTAATATGATATTGAGAACTATGATCTGTTTCTGCATACATTGATAGTTTTCTTCATTATAATGGACTATCGTGCTAATTAATAAAAAATCAATTAAGGTTTCGAAAAGGTATCTTTATATGAAAAAGTTGGAGTTAAAATTTTTTTTCTATGATTTGTTTGCAAGTTGGGGAAAACGTTTTAAAAGAACGTTATCAAAATATAATAACTCTTGTCATAGAGTCAGTGCGTATTATAGTTTGAGTAAATAAACGAAATTGGATTTCTATTTATAAATTCCGCGATTGGTTAGGTTAAAAGGTTTTTTATTGAGCTGTTCGAATATATAAGATATTCGAAGATGCAGTTAAGAGCCTTTCGGTGAGATAATTGGAATGGGGTTCTAGTATGGGTTGGACATGTGAGCGCGTTGAACTTCTTAAGAGGCTTTGGAGTGAAGGCCTGAGTGCAAGTCAAATTGCAGTACAGTTGGGTGGTGTCAGTAGAAATGCTGTGATTGGTAAGGTACACCGGTTGAAATTACCAGGACGTGGTAAAACAACACAAGTAGTATCACGTGCACAAAAAGTATTAACAGGTATTAATTCATCAACATCGCGGATGCGTCGTGCAACATCATCGATGTTGCAAGATAACTGCTCTTCTGAAAATTCTAAAGCAGCAAATTTAAAACAAGAATTTGTCGCTGAGAATGCAACAGAAGCAAATGCGCCTGAAAAATCAAATGTAGTTGTACCTATGTCGCGTAATCTTAATCTTTTACAATTGAATGAAAATACATGTAGATGGCCTGTTGGAGATCCTTTATCATCAAACTTTCATTTCTGTGGTGCTGATTCTAGCGAAAGTAGTCCTTATTGTGATTTTCATGCTAAAATAGCGTTTCAGCCAGTGTCAGAAAGACGAAGAGTGAGAATATGATGTGTGTGAATAGTCAAAATTTATTGAAGATAAAAGCTTCTGGTGATCCATGTATACCTCAGTTAATAGCTGTAAGACCTGAAGCATCAAAACCAATTAATTTAAAAGGATTGCCAAAAGATTAAAGAAATGTCATGGGCATTTTTTCTTTCTATAGAGTTAAAGAAGAATATAACCAGAAGAGGAAAAGAAAAAATGAGCACAAAGATTTCAATAAGATAAGCAAAGATATGCTTTGTTTAGGTCTGAGAAAGATGATTTTCATCGTATTGTTTTTTCCAAATTTTTTCTTTTATTTGAAGTTGTTTCAGAATTTTTTTCTGACGCGCACTTTTATGAAGGATATATCCAATAAAACAAAATAGAACACTTGCAGAGAGCATATAACTTAACGCAACAATTTGCTCATGGTGTAGGGCTCCAAGGAAAAAATCAATTCGCTGGATAAAATTTCCAAAAGCTTCATTTTGAGCGTGATTTAGTTGGAGCATGACGAAGAGACCTGATGTTGAGGATAATAAGCTGCTTTGATTTGAAGTGTTTTAATATGGCGGTAGGTAATTTCATTTTGCATAGCTATTAAATACAATACAATAAACATGAAGGTAAAACAAAACATCATCGTTATAAGAGGCCATAACATGGCATGATCAATAGTTGTACCATTTGCACGTAAAAGTGATGCTGGTTGATGAAGTGTATTCCACCAATTGACAGAGAATTTGATAATAGGAATATTGACTAATCCAACTAATGTTAAAATTGCTGTAGCATATGCAGCTTTGATTTGGTTATCGAAAGAATAAGCAAGAGTAACAATCGCAAGGTAGATAAAAAACAAAATTAAAACCGATGTCAATCTGGCATCCCATACCCACCATGTTCCCCACGTAGAACGTCCCCAAAGTGCTCCTGTTATGAGTGCTAAAGCTGTAAAGATAGTCCCAATGGATGCTCCACATTTTAGTGCTATATCCGCGAGACAATGGTTCCAGATCAGACTTCCTAATGCAGCAATACTCATTGTGATGTAACAAAAAGTAGATAACCAGGCAAATGGAACATGAATATACATAATTTTGACAGTAATACCTTGTTGATAATCATCAGGAGAATATACAATCAAAACAAGACCTAAGATAAGAAGAAATAATGTGATACTGGTTAACCAAGGTAAAGCAGCGCTACTTATTTCCATAAAGCGGGTTGGATTGACGAGGGAAAATTTCGTTTTTTTTCGCGATAATTCATTCATAAATTTATAATAGGCAGATTTTTGCTTGGGAGCAATTATCTTTTGTTATTCTGATAAGTATTTGAGTGTTATAGCTGTTACAAAAGAACTGAAAAGACCAAAAAAGAGTGAAAAAGCAGACAGAAAAGCTAGAGCAGTGAGGAAAGAAACTTTTGATGTTATTGGAGCTGTGGCAGTTGTAACGCCAAAAATTATAATTGGAATTGTCCATGGCAAAATAATAATAAAAATGAGCATTGTATTATGCGATAATGATGTTGCTAAAGCTGCCCCAATTGCACCAATGAAAATGAAAGAAGGCGTTCCACATACAAGGGTTAAAATTGTTGTAAAAGTTATTAGAGTATCTAAATGAAGCATAAATGCTGCGATAGGAGTGACAAAAATAAGAGGGAGCATAGTTCCTGCCCAATGTGCAAGACATTTGATAAAAACGATAAATGTTAAGCTTTTTCTTTGACCACAAAGAATAAGTTGATCGAGATTTCCATCATCACAGTCGGTTTGAAAAAGCTTATTAAGATTGAGTAGTCCTGCGAGAAGAGCGCTTAACCATAATACGCCTGGGCCTATTCGTGTGAGAGTATTTGGGTCTGTTCCGAGAGTAAAGGGAGTTATGATAATGATGGCGATGAAAAATAAAGGCCCTGTTAATAAAGAAGTTTGTGATGCTAAAATTAATTTAAGGTCGCGCCAAAATAGTGCTTTCATTTTATTTTTTCCTAAGAGGATAAAAATGCTCTAAGGCAATGACATGGTGTTCTTTTAGACCAAGAGAAATATGGGTTGCTGCAATAATCATCCCTCTTTGATTGAGATGACGTTGAAACAATGTCGAAAAAATCTTTTGAGCATGGTGATCAAGGCCAGATATTGGTTCGTCTAGAACCCAAATAGGGCGATAAGAGAGGAGCAAGCGAGCGATGGCTACACGTCTTTTTTGTCCAGTTGATAGAATATTAAAAGGTAAATGCGCGAGATCAGAAAGACCAATATCTGCAAGAGCATCATAGGGATGGTAGAAAGGTTGTCCGTAAAATTCTGCCCAAAATTTTAGATTGTCAATAACGGATAAAGAGGATTTCATGGCATTTTGAGCACTGAGATAGTGGCATGCGATTGCCAAAGGATATATTTTTCCCTTGCTTTCTAACTTTAAGTCACCTTCAGTAGCTTTGAAAAGACCAACAATGATTCGCAATAGTGTAGATTTTCCAATACCATTTGGGCCTGTGATTGTCATGAGTTGTTGTGTGGATAAACAAAAAGAAAGACCTTGAAATAAAATTTTTTCATTTCTATGTACCGTTAGATTTTTACCCGATAACACCATAATAATAACCTGCTATTCTATTATTTTTTGATTTTTATTACATAATAAAGTAAAAAAATACGTTTTTTTATGAAATTGTAACTAGAATAGTTCTAGAAATAGTTTTATAAGGCGCATATTACGCTAGCAGTCGGTTTGGGACGGGTTTGAGGCCACTCTCTGAATTTACCGATAAAAGAGCGGGGAGTGAATAGCGGAAATAGTTATACCCGCATCAGGCTGCGATCTTGACCTGCAGTTTGCATTGTTCGTTCTGAAAAATGGAGTGGTTTGTAATATTTAAGGGTGAACAGTCATGTCTCAAATTGATAGTTTTAATTGTCGTAAAATTTTAAGTGTTAATGGCAAAGAATACATTTATTACAGCTTGATTGAAGCAGAAAAGAATGGGCTTGAAGGGATTTCTCATTTGCCATTTTCGATGAAAGTTCTTCTTGAAAATTTGTTGCGGTTTGAAGATGGTCGCATAGTTAAGAAAGAAGATATTCTGAATGTTGCTCAGTGGCTAAATGATAAAGGGCATTCTGGTGTGGAAATTGCTTATCGCCCTACACGTGTTCTAATGCAAGATTTTACAGGCGTTCCTGCTGTTGTTGACCTTTCTGCTATGCGAGATGCCATGGATAAGCTCGGAGGGAATGCTGAAAAAATCAATCCACTTATTCCTGTAGATCTTATCATTGATCACTCAATTATTGTTGATGATTTTGGGAATTCAGAGGCGTTTAAGAGAAATGTTGGATATGAATATGAACGCAATAGTGAGCGCTATCGTTTTTTGAAGTGGGGACAGCAAGCATTTAAAAATTTTCGTGTTGTTCCTCCTGGTACAGGGATTTGCCATCAGGTGAATCTGGAATATTTAGCACAATGTGTGTGGATAAGAGATGATAGTAGTTGTCAGACAGTTTATCCTGATACATGTGTAGGAACTGATTCCCATACAACCATGGTTAATGGTTTAGGTGTTTTGGGTTGGGGTGTTGGTGGTATTGAAGCAGAAGCAGCAATGTTGGGACAGCCAGTTTCAATGTTGCTACCTGAAGTGATTGGTTTTCGTTTAACGGGCAAACTTAAAGAAGGCGTAACAGCGACTGATTTAGTGCTTCTAATTACGCAAATGTTACGCCAAAAAGGTGTCGTTGGTAAATTTGTTGAATTTTTTGGCCCTGGGTTAAAACATATGACACTTTCTGATCGTGCTACGATTGCAAATATGGCACCGGAATATGGCGCAACTTGCGGTTTCTTTCCAATCGATAAAGAGACAGTGCGTTATCTTAATATGACAGGACGTGATGAAAAACGCATTGCTTTGGTGGAAACTTATTCTAAGGCACAAGGAATGTGGCATGATGAAAGGGTTGGGGATCCTATCTTTAGTGATATAATTGAATTAGATATGGGAAATGTTGTACCTTCTATGGCTGGTCCAAAGCGTCCAGAAGGGCGTATTTCATTAGAAAATGTTGGGCAAGGTTTTGAGCAAGCATTGGTTGATGATTATAAGAAAATCAATAAGAAAAATGATCGTTATAAGGTTGAGAATAAAGAATATGAAATTGGTCATGGAGATGTAGTTATTGCTGCTATCACTTCTTGTACAAATACGTCAAATCCAAGTGTTCTTATTGCGGCTGGTCTTTTAGCGCGTAACGCTGTCGCAAAAGGACTCAGGAGTAAACCATGGGTTAAGACCTCTCTTGCGCCTGGATCGCAGGTGGTTGAAGCTTATCTCCTTGCTTCAGGTCTTCAAAAAGATTTAGACATGTTAGGATTTAATTTAGTAGGATTTGGATGTACGACATGTATTGGGAATTCTGGTCCTTTGTTACCAGCTATTTCTAAAGTCATTAACGATAATGGTTTAATTACTGCAGCAGTTCTTTCAGGTAATCGTAACTTTGAAGGACGTATATCACCTGATGTGCAAGCAAATTATTTGGCTTCACCTCCACTGGTTGTTGCCCATGCGTTAGTAGGAACAGTGCGTAAAGATTTAACGAAGGAGCCTCTTGGTATAGGTTTAGATGGTCAACCTGTTTACTTAAAAGATATTTGGCCGACTTCTAAAGAAATACAAGAATTTATTGAACAGAATGTCACTCGTAAGATTTTTATTGAGAAATATGCGGATGTATTTAAGGGAGATGAAAATTGGCAGAAAGTTCAAGTTCCAGCTGGTGTTACTTACTCTTGGGATGATCAGTCAACTTATGTGCGTAATCCTCCTTACTTCGATAATATGCTTAAAGTTCCTAGTGCATTAGCAGATATTAAAAATGCGAGGATTTTAGGTTTATTTGGTGATAAAATCACGACTGATCATATTTCACCTGCCGGTTCTATTAAGCTTGATTCGCCTGCAGGAAGATATTTGACTGATCATGGTGTTAAAGTCGCTGATTTTAATCAGTATGGAACGCGTCGTGGAAATCATGAAGTTATGATGCGTGGGACTTTTGCAAATATCCGAATTCGTAATTTTATTCTTGGAGAGAATGGTCGTGAAGGGGGCTATACAGTTCATTATCCGTCAGAAAAGGAAGGATCTATTTACGATATAGCAATGACATATAAACAAGAGGGAGTGCCCCTTGTTGTTTTTGCTGGTATTGAATACGGTAATGGATCATCTCGGGATTGGGCGGCTAAAGGTGCCTATCTTCTTGGTATAAAAGCAGTAATTGCTCAGTCTTTTGAGCGTATTCATCGGTCTAATCTTGTTGGTATGGGAATTATTCCTTTTGTTTTTGAAGCAGGTACAAGTTGGCAATCGTTAGGATTAAAGGGAAGTGAGAAAATAACAATTGAAGGCATCAATGATTTGAAACCTCGGCAGAAGGTAACAGTTACAATAACTTTTATTGATGGCACAGAAAAGAAAGTGCGATTATTATGTCGTCTTGATACTGAAGACGAATTAGACTATTTACGTCATGGTGGTATTTTGCAATACGTTTTACGTAATTTGGCAGTTTAAATAATTTAGCCAATATTGATCCGATTTACTTATATTGGGAATATATATTTAAGAGTGAGGGATTGACGGAAGTACTTCACTAATTTTATACTTATTTTTGAAAAATTAATTGACGTTAGCTTTAATGTTAAGTTATAAGTTTACAGGTAGTGAGCAGTTTGTAGCTTGGAATCGTTTGTTTCAGTATCGGTATAGTTTAAACTATTTATACTGATCAGTTAAGAGAGATATATTTATGGCGAATACATCTTCAGCTAAAAAAGCTGTCCGTAAGATTGCAGTGCGTACGCAGGTCAATAAGGCCCGTCGTTCCCGTGTCCGCACTTTTATGCGTAAATTGGATGACGCTTTAGCCTATGGCGATAAGGCGTTTGCTGAGGTGGCATTTAAAAATTTTGAACCTGAGATTATGCGTGCGGTTTCTAAAGGGGTTTTTCATAAAAACACTGCTGCCCGAAAAGTTTCGCGTTTGGCCAAACGTTTAAAAGCTCTTAAGGCTTAATTACACTAAATTTATATAATTAAACTTCGCTTATTAACCA
>NZ_MUYE01000002.1 GCF_002022445.1 Bartonella sp. AR 15-3
TCCTCTTTCTCCCCCCTTCCCGGCCCCCTTCGCCCCGCTCCCCTCCTGTCCGCTTTTTCCCCCGCTCCCCGTCCTGTCCGCTTTTTCCTTTCCTCCGTTTGCCCTGTTTCTTCGTCTCTTTTCCCCCCCTCCCCCTGTCGTGGCTCCCCCGTCCGTCGCTTGTCTTCTGCTCTTGCCGCGCCCTTCCTCTTGCTGCCTCCTTTTTCTCTTTTTCTCTGGTCTCCTGTTCTGCCTGGCCCCGTCGCCCTTTCCCTGCCTCGTCTCCTTCCTCCTGTCCTTCCCCTCGTTGTTGTGCCCCCCTGGCCCCCCTGCCGCTGTCTTTCCTCTTTCCCTCCCGCTCTCTTTTTCGGTCCTTTCGCCCCTGCTCTTGGGCCTGCGTTCCCTCGCCGTCCCGTCGCCGCTCACTGTTTTCGCTTCTCTCTTGTTCTTCCGCCTCCGCGCTCTCCCGCTTTCTCGGTCGCGTTGGTCTTTTTGCCCCGGTTTCGGTGGCTTGGTCGGGGGTTTCCTGCTTTTGGCGGTTGTCTTTTTTTGTCCCGTTGGTTTTCTTCTCCCCTGTTTGCCCCCTTCCCTTCCTCCTGGTGCTCGGTCTTGGTCTCTTTTCCTTCGTTTCTCTTTCTTCCCTGTCCCTCGCCGCTCCGCCGCTTCCTGGCTTTCCCCTTCGTTCCTTTTCCCGTTTTCCCCGTTCTTGTGCTGCTGCTTGGCCCCTGCTGTGCCCCCTTCTGCTGTCTGTTTTCGCTGGCTCCTCTCCTTCCCTCTCTCTCTTGCTTCCTCCTGTCCTTGTCGTCTCCTCGTCGGCGTTCTTCTCTTCCCCTCCCTTCCTCCCCTTGCTTCTGCCCTCTCTCGTGGCGGGCCCTCTTCTCCTGCTGGCGTCTCCGCCGGCTCCGCCTGCTCTCCCTGGCTTCTGGTGCCTTGCCCGTTGTTCGCGGCGGCTTTTCCCTCGGTCGCCGTGCGGCCCGCGGCGCCCTGCCGGCGCTTCTCCCGCTGCACCCCGCTGCCCCCGCCGCCCCCGCTGCTCGCCTGCTGGGTGGCGGTGGTCGTGGCGCCTTTTCCTCTCCCCTGTTTCTCCCCCCCGCTCTCGTCCGTGCCTTCCCCCCCCCGGTCTTCGCCCTCCGCCTCGCCGCTGCCCGCTCTCTTCGCTTTTTTCCCCCTCCGTTCTCCTGTTTTGCTCCCTGTTTTCGGTCCCCTTCTGCCCTGCCCCCCCCCTCTTTTCTTTTTCCCTCTTTGCGCGTTCCGCTCCTGCCCCTCCCCCTCCCTCTCCTTTTCCTTCTTTTGCTCGCCCTTCCGGGTTGCGCTTCTTTTCACCCTGGCCCCCCCCCCTTCCCCGCTTGTCCTGGCCCCCTCCCCGTCTGCTCCCTCCGGGCCCTGGCCTCCTCCTCCCCCTTCCTTCCCCCTCTGGCGCTCCCGCCCCTCCCCCTCCTGTTCTCCTCCCCCCCGCCCCTGCCGCCCCCGCCGCTCCTGTCGCCCTCCCTCCCCTTCCTGGCCCTCCCCTCCCCCTCCCCCGCCCTCTCTCCGCCTGCGGCGCTCCCCCCTGCCCGTGCTGCCTTTCCCGCCTCTCTCCGCGCCGCGCGGTCCTTCGACTTGCTCGTCTGCGTCGTCCGCGCCTGCCCCTGCACCTGGCCCTCGCTTTGGCCGTGCTTTTGGGGTTGCTGCCCCTCGCTTTGGCTTTCGCCGTGGTCCCTTCCCCCTTCCCCGTCGCGCCTTTCGTTCTCCGCGTCGCTCCTTCTCCGGTCTTGTCGCTGTTGTTCGTGTTCTCCCCGCTGCCCCTCCCCCTTCTGCTGCCGCCCTCCCCTTCCTTCGCGCGCCCCTCTCTTCGTGCCCGCGCCCGTTTCCCCTTCTCCGCCCCGCCCTCCCTTTCGTCTCCCTTCTCTTTTCTCTTCCGTCGCCGCCCCTCGCTTTGCCCCTGGTCTTCGGGCCTCCTCCCCCCTCGTCCGCCCCCTCTCTCTCCCCTCTGTCCGTGCCCGTTCCCCTCCCTCCTTCTTTTTCCGTCCCGCTCTCCTTCCGTGCGTTCCTCTCCCCGCTCGCGCCTCTCCTGGCCCGCCGCTCTTTTCCCTTGGGTTTCGGTCTTCCCTTTTTCCTCCGTTCCTCCC